>NZ_CP130559.1:0-1968676 GCF_036327715.1 Weissella paramesenteroides | reverse complement strand
TTGGTAACCTCCTTAAGAATTTTTATCTTTTTTGTGGGTTTTCCACAGGACGTTTGCTGAACTTACTTTCATAAGTAGCACAATTCGACAAATTACATTTTATCAGCATGTGGATAAGTTTTCCACAAGGAATATAGTTGATGTATCAACGGTTTAGGCTATTTTAGGTAACAATTTGATAGATTCACAGGCTGTGGAAATCTTAATATGAGTTATCAACTGGATGTGAAACAAATTTTAGGCTAAATTCTGGAAAATGTGGATAACTCGGGGGAAAAGTGAGAAATATACAAGTAGTTGTTAACAACCAAAGCTTGATATAATAGTTCTGCAAATAGTTATGCACATATCCACAGGGTAATTTAACATTGGTTTTCCCGATATGTGGAACATGTGGAAAAACTGTGGATTATGGGGAAAACTCACCTAACGCTCTGTTACATTGACTAGTTTTATTAACATAACGCTCCGTTAGGTTTTGGAAAACTTTTTGAAAAAAGATAATTATTGAAATATAAAGTTTTTTTTAAGGCAAAAGGATGTTGGCCATTTTTGACATTTAAAAGAGTTTAAGAATTCTTAAAATGCTTAATATTCTTGATTTGATGTATTGGGAATGGTACAATTGAATACGAATTGTGGTTTGGCCTCGCCAACCGCAGGCCAAATCTAACTACGAATGGGAGGTGTATTCATATGAAGCGTACATACCAACCTAAGAAGCGTCACCGTGAACGCGTACATGGTTTCCGCAAGCGCATGAGCACTAGTAACGGTCGCAAGGTGCTAGCACGTCGCCGCCAAAAGGGCCGCAAGGTATTGTCAGCCTAATTAGGTCCGGCCTTCTATTAGGATTACTGATAATGATCGCGCATGAGTCGGCTATTTTGGCTGATTCATGCGTTTTCTTTTGTCGTGAAAAAGTTTGGAGCAAAAACAAATGCGTAAGAGTTACCGTGTAAAAAAAGAAGCTGATTTTCAATTAGTTTTTGAACAGCATCACTCGGTCGCAAATAAAATGTTTATTGTTTACACAATGACGCGTGAACAACCAACCCACTTTCGTCTAGGAATTTCTATTTCTAAAAAGGTGGGTTTGCGTGGTCATGAGCGTGTGTGGGTAAAGCGGCGTATTCGACAAAGTGTTTTGGAATTTAAGCCAAAAATGCGTTCGGATCTTGATATTTTAGTTATTGCGCGCCCATCAGCACATGATCAAGACATGGCGATCATCAAAAAGAATTTAGAACACGTTTTCAAGTTGGCAAATGTTTTTGTTGATGAGGAAACGAAATAAAAAACTACTATATAATGGAGAGAACGAATGCAGACTCTTAAAAAAATGTTTACAATGCGTTCGGCAATTACAGCGCTTGTTGCATTATTGATCATGATCATTGCGGCTGTCATGTATGATGGGCACGTAGCAGGAAATGGTTTCTGGCGTGGTATTATTATTGCTAACTTCTCACGTTCAATTTTGGGTGTATCAGCTTGGTTTGGTGATAACTATGGTTTCGGTATCATTGTTTTCACCCTATTGATTCGTCTATTGATTTTACCGCTAATGGTTTATCAAACGGGATCAATGCGTAAAATGCAAGAAATTGGACCAGCGTTAAAGAAGTTACAAGAAAAGTACTCAAGCCGTGATCCTGAAACAATGCAGGCAATGCAAGCAGAACAGAAGCAATTGTATAAGGATGCAGGTGTTAACCCCTTTGCTAGCTTTATTCCGCTAATTGTTCAAATGCCAATCTTGATTGCTTTGTATACAGCTATTCGTACAACAAAGTTACTAGAAACGGGTACTTTCTTCTGGGTTCAACTTGGAGATCGTGATCCTTACTTTATTTTGCCAATCTTGGCAGCATTGTTTACGTTTGCTTCATCATATTTGGTTATGATGGGACAACCAGAAAAGAATGGTATGACAACATCAATGACGTATATCATGCCAATCATGATTTTCATCTTTGCCATTTCTGTTCCGTCTGCCCTATCACTTTACTGGGTGATTTCAAATGCGTTCCAGGTTGCACAAACATGGACGATTCAAAATCCATTTGAAATTCGACGTGAACGTGAAGCAAAGAAAGAAGCTGAACGTGCTAAACAACGAGCAATGCGTAAAGCAGTGCGCCGTCATAAGCGTTAATAATAGATACTAAAGAGGAGATTGGGACAGAAAAAAATGTTCCAATCTTTTTTTGCTAAAAATGTATTAATTATAAGCGTGAAAGCTTTCTAGCATAAATGCGTTCCAAAAGTCTGAAACCTTGCTGTAACAACAATTAGGTGATTCTGTCTCTTCGCTTTGCTACGAACCAAAACCACCTAATTATCGTTACAATCGGTTTCAAACCAACTTTTGTCACGCTCTGCATTTCACTTAATCTATTTTTAATTTAGAACTCTTATAGTGTCAGTTATGGTAAAATTAAGCATTGATAATATTATGTATAAGGAGCGTACCCATGAAAACATTTCGTGAAATAATGTCTTGGGTTATTCCAATTTTGGTAGGATTACTTATCGCTTTTGGGGTAAGGTCTTTTTGGTTTACCATGGTTCGTGTCGATGGTGCATCAATGGAGCCAAATCTAACCAATAACGAACGAGTCTTTGTTTTTAGGACAGATAAACTAAAAACAGAGACGATTCATCGTGGTAGCGTTATCGTATTTGATGCCCACGGTGAAGATCCAACAGCAACTGAAAGTAAGGATTACGTGAAGCGTGTCATCGGATTACCTGGTGATACAGTTAGTGCGGTTAATGGTGTTCTTAAAGTTAATGGCAAAGTGGTTGATCAGAAGTATATTTCGGAATCTGAGCAATCAGCAACCAATACGGTTAACCAAGTTGGTAATTGGACATCACTTAAGCAATTGGGTGATCGTCAAGGTTGGACTCGTCAAAAGACAGTTAAAGTACCAGCTGGTAAGTACTTTGTGTTAGGTGATCATCGAACAGTTTCTAATGATTCTCGTTATTGGGGATTCGTAGATAATGATAAAGTCCTTGGGGTTGTTAAAGTACCATTCTGGGGCAATGCCACTAAGAAGCAAAACATTAATACAGCTTGGAAGTCATATTTTGAATAAATAAAATTGAGATTAGATAAATAACCCTCACGACATGCATCCATATCGTGAGGGTTATTTTGTGAAAACAGCATTTATCTCATGTTTATTTTTAGAAATGTCATGATGGATTTTAATGAGGTAACAGTCTTTTTTTGATTGACTTTTATCACGGCTAATTCTTTTTAACTCTGAATTGAATGAATATTTATCCGTATTGAAATAATAGACGGTTTGTTGCAAAGATAGTCTTTTAACTACTGGTGATAATTTTCTGCAATAGGGATTTGTTGAACAACCAATAAAAATGTAGTAATCATGGGATACTTGCCCTTTCAAGACCGTCTTTAATTGCGTATAGTTAACGTGATATGTTTGCATCAAGTTTATTCGATATTCATTTTGTTGTATCGTTGTTATTTTACATTCTGCTTGTTGCCGATTGTAATTAATAAAAATTATTATGCCGAATATTAATATGAATAGAAGATTTATAGATAATTGGAGTGTTTTCTTTGTTTTGAACTGAGTAATATCATCTTTAAAAATTAGGTATATTAGTAATTCTAAATTAACTATCCCCCAAGCTATGTTGATGCCAGGACCATACAAATTAATATATAATGTCCATATGTATTCAGCCATAGAGATTAAAAATAAAAGAAGTAACCAAAGTTGTTTTTTGTAAAATATCTTGGGGATGCTTTGCATATAAAGTACCTCTATACATGTTAATTTTTTAAATCTTAACATGTATATGAAAACAACAGGGTGTCGATTAATAATCGTGCAGTTTTAAACAGTGTATACTAGGAAATGAATGGAGGTACTGTTATGCAATTAGGATTAAAGGCTAGTATTAATAAAGACCAAATTGATGATCGACTACAATATCATCCTGATGTCTTTGAATTTCATTTAACGGATCAAGACTTTACAACTGATGGTTGGGAGCACTTCCTAAAAATGGTGTCATATGTCAGTGATCAAGTACCTCACATCGTTTTTCATCACCCCATGAAGTGGCATGATCAACGTTGCGAGCTATATACGAATCCAAAGGTCAATCCGGAATTGTATGAATTTGTTATCCAAAGTGCGGCGCGTTTGATCAAGTTGGCAGCGCAAACGAATAGTTATGCGTTAGTCCATGGTGCCTATAAGTCAGCCATTAGCAATATTACAACGCAGTGGCCAACGATTGCAGCAGCGCAGGATGCGGTTTTTAATGAGATGGATCGGTTAAGAGAAATTGCTCCCGAACATGTTGTTTTTGAGAATGGTATCTCACCAGTTTACGGATATGGGGATCCTGAACTTGAGAATCGAATCATTCAAGCCAACCTCCCCTTAGCATTTGATATCAGCCATGCGTTCATTGCAGTGCATGCTGATAATGATGTGTTAATAGCGAGTTTGCGCCACCTTAAGCCACAAGTGAAACACTATCATTTGGTTGATTCTATGGGACAAGACCATGATAGTTTGCCATTGGGTAAAGGATTGGTTGATTGGCAGCGAGTGGTAAATGAATTAAATCCGACAGCAAGTCGCATCTATGAAATTAATTTAGCGGATCAACGACATTGTCAAGAAATGATGGCAAGCCATCACTACTTAACGCAGGTTGCTGCTAAGGAAAATAATCAAACCTTAGTTTAATCTCATAGAGAAAAGGACGATAAAATCATATGATTTTTTCGTCCTTTTTTACGTTTATTAATTCTGAGCAGCGATTGTTTTAGCGATTAGACTGGCATATTGTGAAGAGCCGGTTGGATTTGGGTGAACTTGATCGTCACTTAACCAATCTGAATGATTTTGAACAAGTGACGCCCAGTCAACAATATGTAGATTAGAATACTTTTTTGCTTGATTGGCTAAAAGCGTATTATTTGGTGTTATCCAATCACGATCAGCAAAACCGTTGATCCAATAAACTTGCCGACCATTACCAGCAATATTCATAATTTGGTTCAAATCATTGGGATTGATTTGCCCATTTGTACCAATAGAGATGACAATATTTTGTGATAATATGTTTTGATCTTTATAAGACTGCAAAATATCTGGGACAGCATAAGCTTGCCGACCAACCTGAGCGTTTGTAACAGTTTTAGGCATTAAATTCTGCAAACTTGGTGCAATATCAAGCATGACAGAATCACCAACGGCGGTGACTGGTTGATTATGAATTGCAGAAAACTGATTCGCATCAAGTTGATATTTTGTCATTAAATCATGATCTTGTTGTGACAAGGCTAACTGATTGGGGTGACTTGCAGATTGTGCATTCGAAGACTGGCTAGCCGTTTTTTGTTTTGTCTGTTTAGCCGTGGCAACGGCTTTTTTGTTAGCTTGATCAATACGGCTTTTATTATTATTTAAGCGTTTTTCAAGATTGTTTGTTGGTTTTGCGTGCCCGGTTGCATTAGCTGATATCGCATAATCCGTGCCAACCATTAACATCATGGCGACAACCATTGTGAGCTGAACCGAACGAATTTCGAAGAATCTTTGTCGTGGATGAGCTGCTACGATGGGCTTTTTTGTTTTTCGGAAAACATTTTCAATGTAGCGATAACTTAGTTCTGCCAATATCAGAACAATTGCTAACTTTAGAATGTTTGCATCTAAGGTTGCATGTTTAGGTACAATGCGATCAAAAAAGATAAATACCGGTAACTGATACAAGTAAATACTGTATGACCGGGCACCGAGATAATTTAAAAAAGAGTTGTCTAATGCATGACTTAGAAATGAGGCGGGATGCGCTGTAATTGCAACTAGCATCGTTAGTGCAATTGTTGCAGCAAACATTAATCCTTTGTAAGTTATTGCCCATTGCCCATTTAGTCGGAATAAAATGAGCAATGTTAGTGCAAATGATAATATCCCCCAGATGTTTAAATGCCATTTAGCAGATTTTGGTAAGTTATATCGCATGCGATTTGATGGCCAAAAAAATGCCAGCGCTGAACCAAGCAGGATTGCAAATACCCGCGTGTCAGAACCATAATATGCACGATTGATATTGATTGGATCATACATAACACCAAGTAAGATAGCAGAAGTACCTGCCAAACTAATTAAAGCCACGCCAAGGTGTCTGCGTCGAATAGGTTGTTTTAATAGAATCATAACGATAATGGGCCAAATGAGGTAGAATTGACCTTCTAATGATAATGACCACAAATGCGTAAATGGGGATGCCCCACCCCATGAATCAAAGTAGGATTCACCATGTTTCGTGGCCCAGATATTGTAAACATATAGCATATTACTGGCTAGAATGGCACGTAAATTATACAGTAAATCCCGAGCAAACAAGGCGATATATGTGGACGTCGCTAATAGCATCATTAATAAAGCTGGATATAGTCGTTTTATACGACGTAAATAAAAACTGAATAACTTTATATGACCATCACGGTCGTATTCTTGCACTAATTGGTCAGTAATCAGATAACCAGATAAGAAAAAAAAAAGCGGCACACCCATCCAGCCACCTGGTAAATATGTTGGCCATAAGTGAAATATTATGACACCAATGACAGCGATTGCTCTCAGTCCATCAAATCCGGTAATATAACGCGACCTATTTGTTTCAATCCACCCCATTTATGCTCTCTTTCCAAATGTATGTATGATTCAAAATGTTTAATTACTTTATAAAAGTACCCGCTAAGCATTTTAACGTAGCTTTTGGGGCACAACAATAAAAAATAATAGAAGAAAATTTTATAAAATGATGAAGATAAATAATTTGATGGTATTATGATTTATTTTAAATATAAAATGTTGGTGTTTTTGACGAAAAATAAAATTATCAAAGATAACCGGGACTTTCCCTTGAAAAAGGGTGTTTCGCACTCTATACTGAGGAATGAAAACGTTTTCAAAAAGGAGTCGGAAAATGGTTAAGAAAAAAACTGGTTTGATCATGGGTGGGATAACTGTAGTTGCTGCTGGTCTGTTGGTGGCAGGTTATGGTCAGAAAGTTAGTAGTAATACAACGGATAAATCAACACTAGAAGTTGCCACTTCGGGTACCCTTTATCCGACGTCATATCATGATCCAAAGACTAAAAAGTTAACAGGATATGATATCGAAATTGTTCGTGCTGTGGCCAAGAAAATGGGACGCAAAGTAGAATTTAAGCAATTAAATGTTGATGGTCAATTAACCGCGGTTAAAACTGGTAAAGTTGATATGGCAGCTAATGATATTGGTATTTCACCACAGCGTAAGAAGGAGTTTACGTTATCAACGCCGTATAAACATTCGTTTAACAGTATTGTTGTTCGTAAGAGTGACAACTCAGGCATTAATTCGTGGCATGATATCAAAGGTAAAAAAGCTGCTGGTGAAGCAGGTACGAGTTATCAACGTTTAGCTAAGCAACTTGGCGCAGAGACAATCAACTACAATAACGTTTCAAATGATGTCTATCTACGCGATGTTAAAAATGGCCGGACAGATTTCATTATGAATGATTATTATTTGCAAAAGCTAGCATTAAAAGCCGTTCCTAATAATGGTCTAAAGATTAAGAAGGATATGTATTTTAAGACCAAAGATGATGGTGCTGGCGTTGGTATTTTGATGAAAAAGGACAATAAAAAGTTAGCTAAGCAAGTAAATAAGGCTTTAGCCTCGCTCAAAAAAGATGGTACATTGAAGAAATTGTCTGAGAAATTCTATGGTGCAGATGTGACTAAGAAACCAAACGTTCATATTTCAAAGACTTTTACGATTAAGGAATAAGGAATGTGATTGTGAATGGCATTTTTACACTATCTTTCAATTCCTAACTTTTTTGATGCCCCGCTAGCTATCTCATCGATACCATCAATTTTGTCTGGTTTTCCGATTTCATTTGGATTAACTGCTGTAAGTTTTGCATTGTCACTCATCCTGGGGTTATTACTAACCTTGGCTCAACTTAGTCATTTTAAAATTTTACACTGGGCAGCACGAGGATTTATTTCGTTCATGCGTGGTGTGCCAATGTTGGTCATTTTGTTTGTGATATATTTTGGGTTTCAAACGGCAGCTTTTCCGGCTGCAGTGATTGCTTTTACGATTAGTAGCAGTGCGTTCGTTTCAGAAGTTTATCGTTCATCATTTTTGGCCGTTGGACAAGGACAATGGGATGCGGCTTATTCACTGGGGTTACCCTATCGCAAGGTTGTGAGAAAAGTGATTTTTCCGCAAGTATTTCGTATTTCTATACCAGCACTTGGTAATATTTTACTCGACTTGTTTAAAGGAACGTCATTAGCAGCAATGATCACGGTTAGTGAAATGTTTATGAAAGCGCAGATTATTGCTGGTGCAGACCAGGATTATATGACAATTTATATTATGATTGCGATTCTGTATTGGTTCTTCTGTTGGTTAATGACGATTGCCCAAACAACGTTAGAAAAACATTTGGCATAATTGTTGATAGTTAACTTGTATGATATTGATTAAAAAACAATCTCTCACTAAAATTAGCTTTGACTAATTTAGCGGGAGATTGTTTTTTTATTTAGGCTGTAGCCCTTTAATCAAGAATTCAGTAGCCTCTTGGCTAGAATGAGTTACATCAAAAGTGGTACTTCCAAAAAAAAGTAAAGGTGCAACATAGCTACCACTTATGCCTAAAATATATTGAAGAATTTTTATGAAATCCCAATCAACTAGCTGCCCCTGTTGTTGATAGTATTTAAAAATAGTGACTAATTTGTTCAAGTCTAAGCTGGCAAACTTCTCAATAAGTTGCTGACGAATTTTCATATTAGTCATTGATTCACGAATCAAAATACGAATTTGTGGCAAATTATTTATAAAAAACTGCATCCGATTTTGAATCAGATTTTGTAAAAATTCTTGAAAATGAGGTCCTTTTGGTGTGGTTAATTCATTAATGAATTCATTAGCAACTTTTGGAATGACTTCATCAATTACAGAATCAATCACAACTTGTAATAATTGTTTTTTGGTTTTGAATTGTTTATAAACGGTACCTTCTGCTACGCCAGCCATGCTTGCAATGTCACCAGTACTTGTGTTTTCAAACCCCTTTTCGGAAAAAAGAGTTAAACTTGCTTGCAAAACGGCTTTTTGCTTATCAGAAATATTCATTTCATCGAGGCTTTTACTAAATAGCGTTGAAATATTATTAGCCATCTAAATTGTGCCTCCTTAAACTTCACGATATCGGCGCATTGCATTTAGATTCAAGGCCAAGAATAAGGTAGCGAATAGTAGTAAGGCTAATAGATTTGGCCAAATTTGGGTGATATTAAACCCTTTTGCAACCACATCACTCATGGCATTAGCGCCATAGTAGAGGGGCATAATATGACCAATTACTTGTAACCACCCAGCCATCTGATCGACGGGGATGATTCCTGAGAAGAACACTTGTGGAATGACAACTATTGGGATGAATTGCATCATTTGGAATTCCGACGCTGCAAATGTTGAAATAAATAGTCCCATGGTTAGGGCAACCATGGCCATGAGAACATTTATGAGTAAGACATTCCAAATACTACCTAAAATTTGAATATCGAAAACATACGTACTGTAAAAAACAATTAGCAGTGTTTGAATGAGGGCAAAAATACCGTAACCACTCAAATAGCCCGTGATAATCTCGCCTCGTTTAACTGGTGTGGCTAGTAGACGCTTTAAGGTACCTGTTGTTCTCTCACGTAGTAGGGCAATTCCTGAAATTAGAAAGACGAAGAAGAAAACAACAAATCCCATCATAACTGGCAAGAAGGTGTCAAAGAAATTAGTATCCTTATCGCCATAGATATAATGTGTACTAACTGAGTAATTTTTCGTTGTTGTATTTTGTTGTTTAGGTAAGGATGCTTGAACGTTTGCTTGCGTGCCCGTTTGCTTTGCAAGTACCGCTAGTTGTTGTTGTAACTTTTGAATAGCTTCCTTTTGGGTTTTTAGTGCAGTTACTGATGCTTGTGTCTTCAGCTTAATTTGTCCGGATTGTAAACTCTTTTTGATGATTGAACTTTTTGTTTGATTACTATTTTGGAGTGTTAAGGTTAACTTATTGCCTTTTTGGGTCATGACCGCTGCATAATCATGATCATGAATCAATTGTTTTGCGGAATCATCGGAAGAGATATGATGTATTTTCAAATTATCATTATCAATCGCTTTAATTAATGTTGAATCAACATTTCGAACAGCTAAATCTGCAGTTTGATTGTTATTTGATTGGAAAAGAAAGTACATTAAGGTGAGAATTAGCAATGGCGCAATAAACATCATCGCTAAAGTTCGTTTATCTCGCAACATTTCTTGTAAAACTCGTTTAATCATTGCCAGTGTGCGCATCTTGTTCCCTCCCTGCCTTTAAAAATACTTCTTCAACACTATTAACTTTAAATTCTTTTATTAATTGGTCTGGTTGCCCTTGAGCAATGGCAACACCATTGCGAATCATTAGTAGGCTATCCGATTCTTCGGCATCATCCATGACATGAGTCGTTAATAGAATTGTTTTACCTTCATGACTTAAGCGATGTAATTCCTGCCAAATTTGTTTTCTTAACTCAGGATCAATACCAACAGTTGGCTCGTCTAGAATTAGGATATCTGGGTTGGCGACTAAAGCAATGGCTAATGACAGGCGTCGCTTCATACCACCAGAATAGTCACTAACATGTTTATCTAAATCTTCATCCAGATTGACTACTTTTGTTGCATAATCAATTTGAGCAGGTAAGTCCTTTTTGTCCATGCCTTGCATTTGACCAAAGAAAGTTAAATTTTCTCGCGCAGTTAGTGTTTCGTATAGGGCGTCAGCTTGAGCCATAAAGCCAATTTTGGCTAATATTTTACGATTAGGCATTGCTGTACCAAGGACAGTGACAGATCCCTTCTTGGGCCGTAGCATGCCCATAATGGCATTAATGAGCGTTGTTTTACCGGCACCACTTGGTCCAATTAAACCTAAAATCTCACCAGACGCAATAGACAAATTAATGTCACTGATAACAATGTTTTTTCCGTACCCCTGGACAAGATCTTTTACTTGAATGATTTCTCCCATTTTGATCCCTCCTGTTAATTTTAATAATGTGCTTTATATCATAGTGAGTGAGTATTCACTTCTTGACATAAGAATAACACTTTCCTAAAAAAATACAAAAAAAATAGACCGATTTGGTCTATTTTTTTTTGAACACATTAATTACGTTTATATTTGGTGAAAAATGACGGTATAGTTTGTCCAAGCGAGAGACAAATCAGGAAAAATAGGTCACTGAAATGCGAGGCTGTTAGAGCGACAATGAGATAAATAATAAAAATGAGTAGTACCCAAAATACTCTAAAGTATCGAATAGTGGCTAGTCTGTTTTTATCTTTAAATTGTGGATGTTTATGCTCATAAAAATAACTAGCGACTAGCACTATCAGTATTGCTAGGCAAGACGCTAGGAAATACCAGCCAAAATTATTGGTAAGTCCTTTTGCAATGGCAAAAATAGATAATATTATAAGCCACGAAATAGATATATATGCGCCATATTTCCAATCAACCATCAAGCTCCCCCTTTATGGTGTATTGTATCACTTCTACAATGATTGATTAATGAAAAGCATTGCTACTCTCATAAAGTAAAAAACACTAATGGATGAAATAGTATCCATTAGTGTTTTTTTACTTTACCACACAGATGATCAAGTTATTTTGGTTGAATAATCGTCTGATTAGGTGTCTTTATTAATTGTAACGGTGTCTCAAAAGCTTCAGAAAGTAAATCGATTTGATTTTGCATTAATACAGCAGCTTCACTGACTAAATCGGCTGTACGTCGTAAAAGCCAAATATGCTGACTGTAACGGAATGCCTGATTTAAATCATGGAGTACCATTAAGACCGTCATTTGTCGTTTTTCTTGTAACTGTTGTAACGTTTTGAGAAACAATTCTTGAAAATGTAAATCAAGAAATGTGGTTGGTTCATCTAAAATCAACAAATCGGGTTGTTGCTGTAAAACAAAACCTAACCAAGCAAGTTGTTGTTGCCCACCAGATAAATCAGTCATCTCTTGATCTAGTAACGGTGTCAGTTGCAGTGTGTTAATCACTTCTTCGTCCATTGTTGCGTGACTAAGCTGTAATAATTCACGAACAGTTAAAGGTTCGTATAACTGATTATGTTGCGATAATACTGCAACATGTTTAGCTTGGTTAATCACTGAGCCACTGTCTGGCAATAGTTCAGCAGTTAATAACTGGATCAAAGTTGATTTACCAACGCCATTCGGTCCAATTAATGCCGTAATCTGATTTGTAGGTAATCGGGCAGACACATTATCTAGTAACTTATGGTTACCACGACTAAAAGATAGATGATTAATGTCGAGCATGATGACCTCCTTTGATTAACATTAGACCAAATAGTGGGCCACTGATAGCTAGCAGAATGGCACTGGTTGGTAATTCCTTGGGTGCGACCACCGTGCGTGCAATCGTATCAGCATTAAGTAGCAATAGACTGCCCCACAAAGCAGTTGGCCAGATTAAATGTTGGCTTTTTTGTTTTGGACTCATAAAGCGAGCAATTTCTGGCAAGATGGCACCTAGGAAAAAAACAATACCAATGAGACTAGTCAGAGCACCCGTCCATAGGCCAATTGCCAGTAGGACGATCCAAATCGTTTTCTCTTCCGAAATACCAAGTAATTTTACTTGGCGAGAAGGGAGAGCAAAATATTTTAGATTTTGCCAGACCAGCGTAATCAAAATACAACCAATAATCATGACCATCATTAACTGCATAACTTGTGGCCAGCTCACCGTACTTAGTGAGGGTAATGGGACACCCAAACCTTCACTGGCAATATTTGTTAGCGCTTGAAAAGTCATAGCAGTCGCGATTCCTAGTAGAATCAACCGCAATGGTGGCTGATGTTTAGGTAGCACAACGAACCAAACCGCAGTTAGTATTAATCCTGCAAAACTACCTAGCAAAACGTTGACGTTTAAGAAACTAGGTAAAAGAACTAAGAGTGCAATTAGTAAAAACTGACTACCGTTCATAATTCCTAGAATAGATGTATCAACGAGTTGATTTCGTAGAACACTTTGTAGCAGCAAGCCACTAATACCAATGAGTGCACCACCAAGTACTGCGACAAGGATTCTTGGTAAACGGTAATTGATAATTAGCTGCCAAGTGTCGTGATTTCCGTGAATCATTTTTATCAGAGAAATCGGTGTACTACCAACAACCAGTGCGATCATGATGCTGACAATCACTAAGATGACCAAAATAAATCGATAATATCTAGACATTATCTCCTCCTATTTTTTAAGCCAAGTCCGAATTTGTTGATAGGCTTTCGGTGCATTTAAATTAGCAGTCATACTGAATGTTGGTTCTTTAGCACGGTAAACATGACCGTCCTTAACAGCAGGCACTGCTTGCCATGTTGATTGTTTGAACAGTGCATCAAAGTTTTTGAAGACACTATCAGGCATTGCATGTGCCATTGTAATAATAACTGTTGGTTGTGATTGTGCAATCTGTTCAGCATTCATTGTGACAAATGGACTTGAACCAGACCCGACGACATGACCACCAGCTTGGGTAATTAAATCACCAATATAACTATGCTCAGTACCAACTAAAAATGAACCGCCAGGCATCCCCATCAATAATAAGACATTTTGCCTTTTCTTGGGATGTTGTTGTGGCAATGAAAGTGAGTGATTTAATTGTTTAGCAGCAGCTTCTCGGTGGTAAGTCTTACCAAGAGAAGTGACCGTTGTTTGTAAATCAGATAATGTATTAAATTTCAATTGTTGATATTTAATATGCTCACTATCTAATTTTTGTTGATAATCAGAAGCAATGGCAGCATCCAAATAAACCAGATCAGGTTTTAATTGACCAATTTTCTCTAAGTTTGGGGCAACATGATTACCAACTTGTGGTAAATCACGGTACTTTTTAGGTAGCGATTGTTGCTCTCCGGGCGTTGGTACGCCAACTAAAGGGACATCTAGCTTATTAAATATCTGAGCTTGCGCATTGGTCGTCACGACAATTCTTTTTGAAACGGTTGTTTCATGAGTTGGGCGCATCATTAACCAGATCCAACCAGCACTAATAATTAATAGCACGAGTAATAAAACAGTTAAGATTTTTTGTTGTTTTCGCATAGGCAATTACTTCTTTTTAAGATTAATGACTAATCCAAGAATAACGCCAATTGCCAGACCACCACCTACAATAGCAGCGACAGGTAATTGCTTGTCTTTGTGAGTCTCTTCAGCAACTTGTTTTGTTGACTTTTGGCTGCTCTTAGATGCAGCGTGTTTACTAGTTGCACTAGAACTAGTCGTTGTCGCAGAACTTTGGCTTGATTCAGATGAGCTTGAGCTACTTGCAACAAAACTCGAACTAGTTGTTTGTGAACTAGCTACTTGGCTGCTTGAACTTGATAACTGACTAGTTGCAGATGAACTCGATGATGATGTTGCAGCAGGTACTGAAGATGCGTTCAATGATAAACCAACAACATAGTTGTGATGATAGTTAATGCTATTAACATCAACTTTAATCGCAGCATTGTGACGAGCACTTAAGTTCGATGTCACGAAGCTGTAAGTAATTGTCTGTGAGTTGCCGGAATCGCTGCGTGATACATTAGCACCTGCGCCGTCAATACTTAGTACTTGCACAGGATAATTACCTAAATCCTTCTGAGTCGTAACTGTTGATGTGACAGTATAACTGCCATTACCATTGGGTGTTACTGTTGCTGAATTAGCAAAGTATGCGGCTGCATAGGAAGTATTCGATGAGCCATTTTCTAATACTTGCAAAGGCACATTATATGAGGCCGCATGCACTGGTATTTGAACACCAATCATGAAAAGTAAGAGTGCCAGCATACTCAACAAATAACGTAAATATTTTTTGTTGTGCATCTGCTTACCCCTTCTTAAAGAAGTTGGTCAACAATGACACACCAACATAACCTAGTGCAGCAGCAATTACACCACCAGCAACAATGAGAATGTTACGGCGAGTTGTGTTGTCTTTTTGATCAGCTTTAGTATCTTTTGAAACATTTGTATCTGACTTAACAGTATCTTTTTTGTCTGAATGTTTAGGCTTATTGGCCTTTTCATCAGATTGTTGGCTAAATGCAGAGTCAGTATTAGCACTAGTATTTTCAAATGTTCCGGTTGCCACAGGATCAGATGTTCCACGTGAAACATCACTAGTGTTTAACGCAGTGGTCAACGTGTTATCAGACATGTTTGGCAAGCCAGTCGTTGGTTGAGTTGCCTCGCTAGCATTATTTAGTGTACGACCAATAACGAAACGAATTGTGTAAGTGTGGTCATACGATAATGGCGCTGTGAAATGAACATGAATCGTTGTCGCAATCGGTGCCTTAATTTCGTTTGCAGATAACGAGAATCGGAAAACTGCCTGGTAATAGTTACCAGTTTTAAAGTTACTCATACGTGTGACATGGTGGGTACCATCCATAAATGTAATTGGCGCTGATCCCATCATCGCTGGCGTATGCGTTGTCACATAACCAGTATATGAGCCATTACTATTTTTAACTAATTGAATGGTTGGCAAGAAATATTGCGCAGCAACTGATGTGCTGTTACTGTTACCTTGCAAAATTGTTAGTTGGTGCAAGGTAGCGTTTGGAACAAGTGTCTGACGGCTTGTTGATAATGCACTACCAGAATTAGATTGGCTAGAAGATGAAGCACTAGAAGATGAGCTTGAATTAGCAGCACTACCACCGTTGTTGCTGGTCTTCTTAACGCTACTCATATCAAAGACAATATCGGCACTTGGATGCTCAGTGAAGTTAATTGCTGAAACAAAAATTGTCATGTTAGATGTCATGGTCTTTGACAACGCAGCAACTGGTACCGTTACGACCCAACTATTGCCGTTAGCCTTAGCAGCAACACCATTGATTGAGAATGTTTTCATCATAGACATAGCATCATTTTGGGTAGCGAAAGTAATCGTTGCTTGACCATTTTTAACAGCAACATTTGCTGGAGACTTCATATAAGTCTTCATCGTTGAATCTGTTTTAGTACCCGTCTTGTAAATGCCATAGTTTACAGTATACTTGCCATCCTTGGTAATATCAGCCTTAGAGTTATTTTGACTAGAAGATGAGGCACTCGAAGCGTGCGATGAACTGGCAGAGCTGGCCTTGCTAGAAGATGAGGCACTCGAAGCATGGGATGAACTAGCAGAGCTAGCTTTGCTAGAAGACGAAGCACTTGAAGCTGAACTAGAACTAGCAGCACTACCACCGCCGTTGTTACCAATCTTCTTAACACTACTCATATTAAAGACAATATCGGCACTTGGATGTTCAGTGAAGTTCATTGCGGCCACGAAAATCGTCATGTTAGATGTCATCGTCTTTGATAAGGCAGAAACGGGTACAGTGACGACCCAGTTGTTGCCATCAGCCTTAGCGGCAACACCATTGACAGAAAATTCTTTCATCATAGACATGGCATCATTTTGGGTCGCAAATGTAATTGTGGCTTTACTATTCTTAACCGCGACCGATGCTGAAGAAGTCATATACTTTTCCATGGCTGAAGCTGTCGTAGTGCCTGATTTATAAACATGGTAGTTTACAGAATACTTACCATCCTTGGTAATGTCAGTCTTAGAGTTGCTTTGACTAGAAGATGAGGCACTTGAAGCGTGCGATGAACTAGCAGAGCTGGCCTTGCTAGAAGATGAGGCACTTGAAGCGTGCGATGAACTAGCAGAGCTGGCTTTGCTAGAAGACGAAGCACTCGAAGCATGCGATGAACTAGCAGAGCTTACCTTGCTAGAAGATGAAGCACTCGAAGCTGAGCTTGAACTAGCAGCACTACCACCGCCGTTGTTACCGGTCTTCTTAACACTACTCATATCAAAGACAATATCCGCACTTGGCTTTTCAGTGAAGCCCATTTGAGGAACAGAAATCGTCATGTTAGATGTCATGGTCTTTGACAAGGCAGAAACGGGTACAGTGACGACCCAGTTGTTACCGTCAGCCTTAGCGGCAACATCATTGACGGAAAATTCTTTCATCATAGACATGGCATCATTTTGGGTCGCAAATGTAATCGTTGCTTGACCATTTTTAACAGCAACATTTGCTGGGGACTTCATATAAGTCTTCATCGTTGAATCAGTAGTTGTACCTGACTTGTAGACATTATAATTAATAGAATAAGTGCCGTCTTGCAAGATGTCTTTGTCAGATGATGCTGATTCTGATGATGAACTAGATGAGTTACTACTATCACTTGTTGATTTAACAAGTGCAGGGTTCATATCAAAAGTAATATTTGAGTTATAACCCTTAGATGGACTCATTGGTACACTGGTAAATGATTTCAAGGTTACTTTACCATCTTTACCGGGTACCAGATCCTTCGTCGGAATAGTGAAATCAACGGTTGTTGACTTATTAACAACGGATTTTGTCTGACCATCAAAAGTGACTGATGGAATCATCCCCATCATACTTGGGACTTGATAAGTAACACTAACGACACTTGTTAGTGCGCCAACCTTGACGTTAAATTCTTTGGCAAAGAAACTATCCATATGACTATCAGGACTGACCGCAATTTGGTAGCTTCCAGCTTTTAGGTTATTTTGGGCAATAAGTTGACTAACATCAAAAGTGATGTTTGATGGATAATCATGTGTATAACCTTGGGCAGACACATGGGTTAGCGACTTAAGAGTCAACTTACCATCTTTGTCAGGGGTTAGATCTTTAGTTGGAACAGTAAAAGTAGTATCCTGACCGCTAACTGATTTTGTCTGACCATCAAGTGTTAGTGATGGAATCATTTTTGCTAATGATGCATCGTTTAAACTCAATGTGATATCTGTTTGCTCACCTTTAACATTAATGCGAGCGGTTGGCTTCAAAAAGCGTGACATCCCCTGGTCTGCTGCAATGTTCACTGTTGAATCTGTTGATGAAGATGAAGTAGTCTTATCATCTGAAACAACAGCAGATGATGCTGTATCGCTACTATTATTTTGCCCGTTATTTACCACACTAGAGGTAGCTGTATCATTGTTAGATGATTGTGCGCTGCTACTTGTTTGGCTTGAACTTGATGATACAACACTTGTTGTTGTACTTGAATCAGCAATTGAAGTACTTGCATTGTTTGAAGAAGAACTTACTGAATGACTTGAATTTGCTGTACTTGAAGAAGAATTAGAGCTTGAGCTAGAAGCAGCTTCCGGCTTAAATCCTTGAATAGCTAAACGAATATCATAGTCGTGATCATAATTCATCATTGGAATGTTGACATGAATCTTGGTCTTGATTGGTTGCCCACTAGCCAATTCATCTGCTGTCAACGTTAGACGATAAATGGTTTGGTTATAACCATTTTTTTGTGTGGTGCCCATTTTAACAACTTGATGTTGTGTATCCTCACTTGAAATGGGCTCATCACCGAGATTAACGGGTGTATTAGATGTTAAATAAGCATAATAATTTCCGTTTGCCTGCTTCTCTAGTGAAATCGTGTTTAAATAAAATTGTGATGCAGTAGATGTTGCATCGCTGTTACCCTGCAAAATTTTCAAATCATAATTCTTTTTAGTTGCTACAGCTTGCGTGGTCTCAGCAGCATTAACAATTGTGTTAACACTTGAGACAGTCGTTGTTGTTAGCATACTTCCAAGAACAACTGTTGAAAACAGTGTTGCAGTTCGTGAAAAAGTACTCATACCTGTCCTAAAACTCCTTCTATTATTCTTAATTTGTCCCATTTATAAGACTTCACATAATTTTCATGAAAAGTTCATAATTGAACATAGACAATTTTAAAGGTTATTTTTAGGTTAATCAAGTTATTTAAAATTAAAGACAGTATAAGATTAGTGATAAAATAAATTATAGAAAATTTGAGAGGTTACCGATATGAAACAGACATATGCGATTGTTGGTTTGGGCCGTTTTGGTAGCTCATTACTAGAATCACTTATAGATGCTGATCAAGAAGTTTTAGTCATTGATAAAAACCCAACGTTAGTAGAAAACTATATGGATATTGCAACTCATGCAGTGATTGCAGATGCGCAAGATGAAGATGCTTTGCGAGACTTAGATTTAGCAAGCTTTGATCATGTTGTGGTAGCAATTGGGCATAATCAGCAGGCATCAATTTTGACAACAATCTTACTGAAAGATATTGGTGTACGTCATGTGATTGCGAAAGCTGAGAATAATTTGCATGCTCGTGTACTAGATAAAGTTGGGGCTGATCAGGTTGTAAGACCAGAAAATGAAATGGCGCATCGTTTAGCTGAACAATTAATGACACCTAACCTACTTAATTTTATTGACTTAGGTGATAAACATTCATTAGGTGAAATTAAAATTGGTAATTTGCGTTTTGCCAACAAGACCATTGAAGAGATAGATATTAGGAAAAATTATGGCCTTAATATCATTGCCATTCGTTCTGAGGATCGTGTGGTGATTACGCCAGAACCCGATGAAATCATTCAAGTTGGGGATGTGCTGACAGTGGCTGGTGAAACAAAGGATGTGAAGCATTTTGAATCACTAGTAGCCAAAATTAAGTAATTATTGTTGACTAGCTATTGACTATCAAGTTTAAACAGCATATAGTTAACCATACTAATTTGTGTTTTGATGAAAAAAGAAGTTATTGGTTATTGATAATATTTAGAGAGTTTGTGTTTGGTGAAAGCAAATTATTATCGGCTAGTAGTGGCGCTTTTGGAGAAACGAAAATTACCTGTAATTAAGTGGCTTAGTCAGCGACTAAGAATTAGGGTGGAACCGCGTTATTAAACGTCCCTATGTCAAATTTAATTTGGCATGGGGATTTTTTATATCCTCATGCAGTGAGGTATATTTATGAATAATCAGTCGGAACGTGAATTATCACGTGGTCTTAAAGCACGCCATGTGCAGATGATAGCTATTGGTGGAGCGATTGGAACCGGTCTTTTCTTAGGATCGGGATCGGCAATCAAAGCAGCAGGTCCAGCACTCATTCTAGCGTATGCACTAACTGGTTTATTTGCATATCTAATGATGCGAGCAGTTGGTGAATTGTTGCTTTCAAATACAAAGATACGATCATTCATTGATTTTGTCCGTATTTATTTGGGTGACAAATGGGAATTCGCCATTGGTTGGGCGTACTGGTTAAGTTGGGCAAGCTTAGCGATGGCGGATCTAACTGCGAGTGGTATTTATTTACGGTATTGGTTTCCTTCACTCCCACAATGGGTAACGCCATTAATTGTTATTATTGTATTGGTCACGTTTAATCTAATTAATGTGCGATGGTTTGGTGAGTTAGAGTCATGGTTTGCTTCAATTAAAGTTTTTGCGATATTGGCATTGATTGTTGTTGGAATCGGCTTGATTATCTCAGGGTTCCATACAGGTGGTAACACTGCAAGTTTTGGTAACCTAGTTTCACATGGTGGATTCTTTGCAACTGGATTTAAGGGCTTTATCATGGCCTTTCCAATGGTGATTTTTGCCTTTACTGGTATTGAAATGGTTGGGTTAACTGCTGGTGAAACAGAGGATCCAGAGCGTGATTTGCCCAAGGCAATTAACTCTGTACCAGTGAGAGTTGGTTTGTTTTATGTTGGTGCAATTGCAATCATTATGTCAGTTTATCCTTGGAATCAAATTGACACATCACAATCACCATTCGTACAAGTATTTTCCGGTATGGGCATTAATTTTGCTGCAACGTTAGTAAACTTTGTTGTGTTAACAGCTGCCCTGTCTGCTGCTAACTCGGCAATTTTCTCGACATCACGGACATTATATGTCTTGGCAAAAAATAGCCAAGCACCAAAATCATTGGCGCGTGTTTCAAAAAATATGGTGCCAGTAACGGGAATGTTGGCTTCAGCAATTGTCTTTTTGGCAGTTGTATTACTTAATTACTTCTTCCCATCAAAGATTTTTACCATGATTACCGGTGTTGCAACGATGAGTTTTATTTTTGTTTGGATACTTATCATGGTTGCCCATATTAAATATAAGCAAACGACAGCAGCAGTAAATAATCCGTATAAGATGCCCTGGTTTCCAGCAACTAGTTATCTAACAATTGGGTTCTTCGTGGCCGTTCTCATTATTTTGGCACTTGACCCATCAACAAGACTATCTGTTTTCTTAACAGTTATATTCTTTGTATTGATGTTAGTTGGCTATAGTTTATGGGCAAAACGCTCACAAAAAATATAAATTATTGAATTGATTGGAAAGTGTAAAAAATTTTCCAATCAATTTTTTATTTGGTAAAAACCTGATTATATAGGGAATGCAACTATTTGGTGCTTGGTAATTTTGTAGGAATTCGATAGATTTATTAGTATAGGAGGAACAAAGAGTATGGATTTAGGGTCACAAATTAAAAGGCAACGGGAAGTAAAGGAATGGTCGCAGCAAATCTTGGCTGATAAGTTACATATTTCGCGTCAATCAATTTCTAAGTGGGAACAAAATACAGCACTACCTAGCTTTACAAATATTGTAGCAATGAGTGAGTTGTTTAATATTTCTTTAGACGAATTTATTAAATCCGACACACAATTAGCAGAACAAATTGATGCAAAGATGAAGATGTCAAAAATACTACATGCAATCACCGTGAGTGCTTTAATCGCATTCATGGTATTTATTGGAATGAAAATAGCTAGTATTAATATTTATGACATTAGTTCGTATTTTACGGATTTTGGAGCCATTTTGCTTATAATTGTCATGTTTAAATTAGACTGGCATAAACTTGATCAAATTGTTTCGAGAAATGTAATTATATTAATTGCGATTACGGTAGTTATGTTCTTAATCCCAGCGATTAATGATTTTATAATGAGTTTTATTGACGGGTGGAAGCGGGCAGTGATTGACTCTAATTTCGAGTGATAGTAAAAAAAACAATCTACTAACAGGATTTGATAGTAGATTGTTTTTTGTGTTTGTTAATCCGTTAACAACAGTTGAAAAGCTAATCGATCACCGTTTGGCACGGGCATTTGAACATGACCACGGTAATCAAAATCGGCTTTTTTAACTGTTTTTTGCATGCCTTTATTGATTTCATGCGTATCAATACGAATATCACGATAACCATGATCTAACGATAACATGACTAAATCGTGAATGAGTTGATGAGCAAGACCTTGACCACGAACATCTGCATCAATCGCAATCCGATGCAAACTCATATATTGGGACTCATTACCTAACCAAGACCCATCAATATCTTCATATGCTTGTTCCGGACCAGGAACTAGTTTCCCGACACCAGCAACTTGATGATTATAGATGAGGACATAAACGATGCCCTTATTGATATCATCTTCGAATTCTTTGCGGTTTGGTTCGGCTGATCCTTGCCATTGTGGTGAATTTTGACTGCCAAGATACGCGACAGCTTGTTGAATGATGCGATAGATCGCATCAACATCTGAGGGCTTTGCTTGACGAGTATAAGTTAATGACATAGGAATTATCCCCCTACTTGTTTAAATTTTGTACTTAATTATAGCAAAAAATTAAAAAGTAAGGCGTTTCTTTTTACAGTTAGACTGTCCAACCACCGTCAGCTTTGATAACGTCACCATTAACAAAACTTGCCTCATCATCAGCTAGGAAAAGAGCAACGGCAGCAATTTGGTCTGGGTTTCCCATCGGTGGTTGACCAGCAGCTTGTGATGCTTGGATACCTAGGTTATCAGGTTGTGAAATTGTAGAACTAATATTAGTATTTACACCACCTGGTGCAATTGCATTTGCACGGATTTTACCAAAGCGACCGTAAGTAGCAGCAATATTTTTGGTTAAACCAATTAAACCGTGTTTTGAAACGGTGTAAACAGCCCCACCACGACCACCAAATAGACCACCAACAGAAGCGTTATTAATGATGATACCACCATGTTCTTGTTTCTCCATGACATTAATGGCTGCCCGGGCAGCCATAAAAGGACCTTCTAGATTAATTGACATAACCTTATGCCAGAGTTCATTACTGACATGCCCGACAGGTTGGAAACTATCCATGATACCGGCATTGTTAACTAAGATATCGATACGATTAAATTTTTCTGTAGTCGACTTGATTAATGCCTCAATATCAGACTCCTTGGAGATATCAGTGATACAACTAAGTGCCTGTCTGCCTTGACTAGTGATTTCATTTTCGACTTCAGCTAATGTTTGTTGATTAACATCAGCTAATACAACTTTAGCACCTGCTTGAGAGTAAGTCAGTGCGATTGCTTTTCCCATACCAGATCCCGCACCGGTTACAATCGCGACTTTGTTTGTAAGATTTGTCATATTTGTGACCCCCTTCACAAATATGATTTTACAGCAAAATAAAAAAAAGAACTAGTAAGAACAACTTTTTTGGATATATGTATTAACATGGTGTCAGTTTAAGAATTTAAAAGGTTCGTTGGATATAATGAGCTTGAGAGGATTTTACTCACAAAGACTAATAAACGATGAACTAAATGAAATGAGGAAATAATCAATGCAAAAACGACCAGGAGATATTATCTTCCGTGCTGTTAAAGGTGCATTAATTGGATCAGGATTTATTTTACCAGGAATTAGTGGTGGTGCATTAGCTGCCGTATTTGGATTATATGAACGATTGATTTTGTTCATGGCGAATCCATTGAAAAATTTTAAATCCAATGTCCGTTTCTTTATGCCCGTTGGCATCGGAGCAGTTGTTGGCATCTTCTTACTCTCGTTTTTAATTAGCTTTATGCTGGGAGAAGTTGAAAGTGTCGCACGCTGGTTCTTTATTGGGGCTATCTTAGGAACTGTTCCCACACTATGGCATGAGGCCGGGAAAATGGGACGTTCAACATGGGACATTATCCTTTCCGTTATTGCGGGAGGCTTAATGTTATTATTCTTATGGTTTGGCCGACCTTTATTCTCAACGATTGAGCCTAGTATGAGTGCCTGGCTTTTAGCTGGTGGATTAATTGGCTTAGGTCTTCTTGTACCAGGATTAAGCCCATCTAACTTTTTAATTTACTTAGGTCTGTACAAAGGGATGAGTGATGGTATTAAAACAGGTGATTTATCAGTTTTGATCCCCCTTATTTTGGGATTAATTGGGATTGTTTTAGTGTTTGCAAAAATCATGGCCTATATTTTTAAAGTTGCTTATGCAAAGTTATTCCATATGATTTTCGGAATTGTGATGGCATCAACAGTCATGATTATCCCGCTAGATTACACTGGTTTTACTGTTTGGCATTATGCGTTCTCAATTATTCTGTTAGCGCTAGGAACGTGGCTAGGTTGGTGGATGGGTCGTTTAGAGCAGACAGTTAAGCCGACAACAGTATAATAAAAATAACAATTTAGAATTTTATATTAGGAAAATTTTAAGTGGGTAGGTCATTTCCCACTGGTAATATGTCATGCTATAATGTGAATAGAAAAAAAGGAGCCCTGTGCAATCAGGACTCCTTGTAGAACCGTTAGACGGTAGCAAATCTAAAGTTTAAATAACCGTTAGCTCTGCCAAGCTAAGACGGTTATTTTTTTTTGCTAATTTTGAAAGCGATTTCAATAATGAGTTGTATTTCATAATTAAACATGCTATGGTTATCTTGTTAAGTTAATTAACGTATCTGGGGTGCTGAAAAGCTGAGAATATACCCACTGAACCTGATTTGGTTAATACCTGCGCAGGAAGATACAGTCCATATATAGAGATTAATGGGCAGTCTTTTTGTGAATGCAAAAAGACTGCTATTTTATATTTTATGAGGATTGCATAGAGCAATTGGCAAAAACTAAATCTAAACAATCATCGTCTGGGGTGCTGAAAGGCTGAGAATATACCCATGAACCTGATGTCGGTAATACGATCGAAGGAAGTGCGATATTTGACTGTGTGCAAATGCCCTTCTTTCAAGATCAGAAAGGAGGGCATTTTTTTGATTATTTTAAATGGTGAACAAACAGCAAACATGGTTGGTAAAACATTGGCTGATTTATTACAAGAAAAAACAGAGATGATGCAAAATGTTGTCGTGGAATTAAACGGTAAGATTATTCATCGTGAGGAATTAGCAGACCGAACGTTGTCAGAAAATGATCACGTTGAACTAATTTCGTTTGTCGGTGGTGGTTAGAAAAGAGGAAAAAATAAAATGACACCAAAATTTCAAGGTGTAGCAGTTACTGATTTTTTTATGGGCATGAAAGAGCGTAATGTGGCTGGTACGACTGAACCTTTAAAAGATGCGCGTGTGACTATTGCAGGTGCTGGGGGTCTAGGTTCAAATATTGCAATTGCACTAGCTCGCAGCGGTGTTGGTCATCTAACTTTAATTGACTTTGATGTCATTGAAATGAGCAATCTTAATCGACAACAATATAAAGTTAGTCAGGTTGGCATGCCGAAAGTCGTGGCATTAAAGCAGAATTTATTAGAATTTAATCCATTTATCGATATTGAGATTCATCAGGTTAAAATTACACCTGACAATATTGAAACACTATTTGCGGACTGTGATATCGTCTGTGAGGCTTTTGATAACCCAATGGCCAAAGCAATGTTATTGGATGGTGTAACGAATTTTTATCCTGACAAGCCACTTGTTATGGGTAACGGTATGGCCGGATTACATATGACTAATGAGATGCAAACAAAACAACAGTTATCAAATGTATATATTTGTGGGGATGGCTATAGTAAAGGTGTCGAAGGACTGATGGCACCACGCGTAATGGTATGTGCTGGACATGAAGCCAATGCTATCTTACGTTTACTAACCAAGCAACCCGTTTTAGCAGAATAGGAGATATAAACAATCATGGTCGAAAGTAATGATGATTTAATTATTGGTGGTCACCATTTTTCTTCACGTTTTATTCTAGGATCAGGTAAGTATTCGTATGAACTAATTGATTCAGCAATCCATCACGCAGGTGCTCAGATTATTACTATGGCATTGCGTCGTACGAATACGGATGAAGAAAATATTTTGAATTATATTCCAGATGATGTGACAATCTTGCCAAATACATCTGGCTGCACCAATGCTGAAGAAGCTATTCGCATGGCGCGCATTGCTCGTGAATTAAGTGGCAGTGATTTTATTAAGCTTGAGGTTGTGCCTGATAAGACTTATTTGTTACCCGATAACGAAGAAACAATTAAGGCAACGAAGGTTTTGGCTGATGAAGGATTCATCGTGATGCCATATATGTTACCTGATTTAAATGCTGCCCGTAAGTTGGTCGAAGCTGGTGCTGCGGCTGTGATGCCATTAGGTGCACCAATTGGTACAAACAAAGGTTTGGCAACTAAAGAATTGATTCAGATTTTAATTAACGAAATTGATGCGCCAATCATTGTTGATGCTGGTATTGGTCGTCCAAGTCAAGCTGCTGAAGCCATGGAAATGGGAGCAGCAGCAGTAATGGCTAATACAGCGATGGCAACAGCAGGTGATATTCCGTTGATGTCAGAGGCATTTAAGTTAGCTGTAGAAGCTGGACGTAAGGGTTATCTTGCCCACCCCGGTCGTGTTTTAGATAAAAAAGCAGCGGCATCATCACCAATTGCTGGCATTAGCAAATAATTATGACGAATGAAACCATACAATTGGGTGATTTGCTGGATCAATTCAATACATCGGATGAAGTTGGCCAGAATCGGTTAGTTTATAATCAGCAATGGGTACGGAATCAACGAGCACTGATTTTGCTCGGCCAAGAACATGGTGCGCAAGCAACGGTTGATGATTATGGTAATGTGTCTTTAGATTTTCCAGGACAAGAAATATCAGCACCGATTGCGACTGGTTCTCATATGGACACTGTGCGTCAAGGTGGTCGTTATGATGGGCTATATGGGGTTTTAGGTGGCTTTTGTGCGATACAAAAACTCTACCAACAAGGACATTTGCCTAAAAAACCGTTACGTTTGATTTCTTTTAGCGAAGAAGAAGGTAGCCGTTTTCCAGCAGCTTTTACTGGATCGAACTATTATACAGGACACCAGCAAGTCACGCCATTAGTTGATGAAATGGGTATCACATTTGATCAAGCTAGACGCGATGCGGTCAGACAATTGCAAACTATTCCTGGTGTTAGGCGACAGCGAGCGCCCTTACCGGCAAGTTTTACGGAATTGCATATTGAACAGGGTCCACGTTTAGCACAAGCACATCAGTCACTTGGGTTAGTGACAGGAATTGTTGCACAAGATCGCTATGATGTGACTGTATATGGACAAGCAAATCATGCTGGTACAACGCCGATGGCACAACGTAAAGATGCGATGGCAACTGCAAGTCATCTGATGGCTGAATTGTATGATTTGGCGAATAAATCTTCAAAAAGTTTGTCATTTACGATTGGTGAAATTCACGTATCACCTAATGTTAGTAATGTCATTGCTGAAAGGTGCACATTTAGCATAGATTGTCGTGAAGAATCGGATGAACGATTAGCTACATTTTTGACAGATATGCAAGTAGGCATCCAACACTTTGAAAATGTCACAGTAAAACAGACACTGCATGTTCCTGCAACTCCTTTATCACAGGCATTAAGGAAACAAAATGCTGAGATAACAACTCGAATGAATTTCCCCTTCCAAGAGTTATTTTCAGGTGCAGGTCATGACAGTCAAATGATGAGTACAGTCGCCCCTACAGCCATGATTTTTGTGCCAAGTGAAGCTGGTATTAGTCATGCACCGACTGAATATACAAAAATGTCTGATTTATTATATGGCGTTGCATTGTTGGCTACTAGTCTATCTGTTCAAGCAAACGAGGCGTAAAAATGCGGATAAAAATTCATCTAACGACTCAAATTATTATTGGTATGTTGATTGGTATCATTTTAGGTGCAGTTTTTGGCACTAAAATTGCGGGAATCAAAATTATTGGTGATATTTTTTTGAGGCTGGTTCAAATGGCTGTCATGCCACTAGTTTTTTGTACGGTAATTGCAGCGATTGGTAAATTACCAGTCAAGCAATTAGGAAAATTAGGTATCAAAACAGCTGCTTGGTTTATAGGCACGACGCTTATTGCTGCTTTAGTTGGGTTGTTGCTTGGCTGGTGGTTTATGCCAGGTGTGGGTATTGATTTAAAACTGAATCCTGAACTTGTCCAAAAATTTACTAGCCATCCTGTTTCAACTTCAGACATGATATTAGGCTTTTTTCCGACTAATATTTTTGAGGCTTTGGTAAAAGGTAATACGATTCAAGTCATTATATTTGCGTTATGCATGGGAATCGTTCTAAGCAAAGCAAATAGTCAACAAAAGTATCAACATATCATTAATGGATTAGAACAATTAAATCAATTATTTATTGATTTGATCCAATTAGTTTTGTGCTTAGCACCAGTTGGAATTGGTGCATTAATTGCTTCGGTTATTGCTGAAAATGGGCTGACAGTCTTAATTCCACTGTTGAAGTTTTTAATATTATTCGGAGTGGGTACATTATTTTTCTTAGCCATCTTGTTCGGTATGATCATGATACGTGCGCATATGACTTTACGAACCGTCATGCATGGGTTTGCTAATATCTTAATTATCGCAATGACAACAACATCTTCAGCAGCATCCCTACCTGTTGAAATGCATGATGCTGAAAAACGATTAGGTATTAAGAAGGAAATTAGTGAGCTGGTATTACCTTTGGGGATGGCACTGAATAGTAATGGTCTGGCCATGTATTTGGCGTTAGCTTGTGTCACAATGACCCAATTTTACGGATTATCATTATCATTTATTATGATGTTAAAAATCGTTATGTTAGCCATTGTCGCTTGTTTAGGTACGGTTGCTGTACCAGGTGGTGGTTTAGTTGCGCTAGCGATTATTGTACCAACACTAGGATTACCTTTAGAAAGTATTGCTCTATTAGCAGGTATTGATTGGTTTGCGGGTATATTCCGAACCGTACTTAATGTGGTTGGTGATACGACGACAGCCATTATGATTGCTGCTGATGAAAAGAAATTAGTTCATGGCAGTTTGCCAGTTAAAAATTAATATAAATAGCGTGCAGAAATCAATGATGGTTTCCGCACGCTATTTATATTGTATAGAATTAATTGTTTTCTTTAGTAATATCTGCGCCAAAGTACTTAATTGACAGCTTCTTCAATGTACCGTCTTTTCTAATTGCGGCGAGCGCTTTATTAAACTTCGCACGAGTTTTAGGATCCTTCTTATTAAACATGGCTGAAACTTTCACTGGGTCAATTTCGCCAGACAAATCTTTATACTTTAAACCGTCTGTGGCATTGTCTTTTTTGTAGGCATACCAAGCTTCAGCAGCATTAATTGTTCCATCTGCACGACCAGTACGCAATAGTGATAAGGTAGTTGAAAAATCACCTGAAGAAACTAGCTTGGCGTGATACTTTTTAGCCACCTGTTCATTGTTTGTTCCAGTTCCCTCTGCAAATTTCTTACCATTAATATCCTTTAAATGACTGATTTGACTATTTTTCGGTGTAATCAGAGCATATCGTGAATAGATGTATGGATTAGAGAATTTATAAACTTTTTTCCGAGCGGGCGTTTCGGAAATATTATTGATCACGACATCATATTTTTGCGAACCTAAGCCAGCAACTAATGAATCCCACTTTGTTGGGACAAAATCTGCTTTGACACCCATCTTTTTAGCAACGGCACGCCCCATTTCAACCTCAAAACCAGTTAATTTGCCATTTTTTCGATAGGAATAGGGTGCATATGTACCTTCGAGTCCGATGGTCAACTTGCCTTTAGTTTTTAATTCTGATTGAAACGCATCCTTTTGTGTGGCGTTTTTTCGATTACCGAAATAAACAACTGCCAAAATTAGTAATATAACAATGGCAATTGAATAAGAAATGACCCGTGTTCTTTTCATCTGTGTAGTTCCTCTCACTATATCTAAATTATTTTAATGCTTCTGCTTCAACATCGGAAAACGTCATTGCTGAAATAAACCGATTAATCCGAGTGTTTTCTTGATTTTCATTGAAAAATTCCTGTGGATTACCGTCAAAAATAATTTGGCCATCCTCCACAAAGACAATTTTATTGGCAATCTGACGGGCAAAGAATAGGTTATGGGTGACAATAACAAGAGATTGCTTTTCGTGTGCTAATTCAGCCAGAACCTGTAATACTTCTGCTTCCAGTTCAGGATCCAAGGCAGAGGTTGGTTCATCTAGTAGGATGTATTCAGGACGCATGGCTAATGATCTCGCAATGGCAACACGTTGCGCTTGACCACCCGATAACTGTTCAGGATATGCGTCAGATTTAGACCTTAAACCAACTTTATCCAGTAAGTTCTGCCCTTCTTGTAGCGCTTCTTTCCTGTCTTTCTTTAATACTTGGATTGGTCCTTCAATAATATTTTGAATGACCGATTTGTGTGGGAATAAATTATAGTCTTGAAAAACCATCCCTGTTTTCTTGCGGACATTTAATACTTGTTTGGTTGGGATATCGTGTGAAAAATCAATGGCTAGGTTTGATAAGTTATAATGACCACTTTCTGGACGCTCAAGTAGGTTCAATGAACGTAAAAGAGTAGATTTACCTGAACCAGAGGGCCCAACAATGACCGTTGTCTGCTTCTCTGGCAATTCAAGGGTAATGTCTGTTAAAACTTGTTGTCCATCGAAACTTTTATTTAATCCTTCTAATTGCAACTTATGCACCTCCCACTGTTTTGGTTAAATGCCTGTGTGAGTGTTTTTCAAGATAATGCTGGCCAATGGTTAGTAACGAACAAAAGACAGCATAAATCAAGGCCACCAAAGAATACATAATAAGTGGCTGGTAATTCTCAGCCGCAATTTGCTGACTAACTTCAAACATTTCAACAATTGTAATGGTTGCAGCCAGTGATGTATCTTTAACCAAGCTAATAAAGCTATTGGCTAATGGCGGTACAGACAGATAGATTGCTTGGGGTAGAATGATACGTCGTAATGTTTGGCCGCGAGTCATGCCAATTGAAGAAGCAGCTTCCCATTGACCCTGAGGAACCGAAGTAATAGCTGCTCGAATCGTTTCGGATGCGTAAGCGCCAGTGTTTAAGGAAAAGGTAATAACACCCGCAACAAATGGTGTTAATTTGATTCCCTCATCAAGGATGCCTGGAATAACTAAATAAGGTAAGCCAAAATAGACAATAAATAATTGAACTAACAGTGGCGTTGAACGGAAAAGCCAAACGTAAAAATTGAAAATTCCTTTGATAATTTTAAATTCTTTTCCTTTTTGGGAAATTCGAACCAGAGCGGTAATGAGAGCGAGAATCAAGCCCAACGCGAAAGAAATCAATGACAAAGGCACGGTGTATTTAATGCCGGCCACGATTAATTGCGGGAGAGAAGTCGTAATTATTTCCCACATGTGTTTTCTCCTAAACTATTTTTAATTTTAATGGTTGCCATCACTAGCCTTCGGTAACAACGGACTTGGGTGTTGTGGTTGCTGAGGCTGGTAGATAAGCCAGTGCTTGGGCAAAATCTTGTTTTAAATCTTCAAAATCTTCAAGTCCGGCAGATAGGCGCAGTAAGCCAGGTGTTACGCCGCTTTCTTGTTGTTCATCCGGGCTAAGTTCTGCGTGTGACATTGTACAGGGATATGAAAGAATAGTTTCAACAGCGCCCAAAGAAACAGAGAAAATAGGTAACTTTAGATGTTGTACCAGGGTTCGAACGTTATCTTCGCTAGCAATATCAAATGATAAAACAGCACCACCAGACAATGCTTGCTTAGATTGGATGGCATAGTTTTTATAGCTTTTTAACCCAGGGTAATTAACTGCTTTAACGGCGGGTTGTTGTTCTAACCATTGGGCAAGCTTTGTTGCGGTCTCTGTTTCAGTTTGTAGGCGAACTTTTAGCGTTTTTAGACCACGTAATAATAACCAACAATCACCAACACTGAGCGTTGCCCCCATTGCATTTTGAATGAAGTAGATAGCATCCCCTAAAGCTGCATCCTTGGTAACGACAAGTCCAGCCAGAATATCCGAATGACCAGAAAGAAATTTTGTTGCACTGTGAATGACTAAGTCAGCACCAAGTGATAATGGCTTTTGATAAAGTGGGGTCATAAAAGTGTTATCGGCAAATAACAAGGCACCATGGGCATGTGCTGATTTGGCAGTTGCTTGTAAATCGACAACGGTGAGTGTTGGATTAGAGGGTGTTTCGGCATACACCACTTTTGTATTTTCTTGGTAAGCCGCTTCTAGTGCATCTTCATCGTTAAGATCAACAAACGTATGGCTGATACCATAGTTAGGTAATAACTCAGTTACTAAGCGGAAAGTGCCACCGTATACATCTTTAGTGATAATAATGTGGTCGCCTTGATGTAGGGTCAAAAATGCAGCAGTAATTGCCGCCATGCCAGTTGCAAAGGCAAAACCACGAGAACCCCCTTCTAAATTAGCGATGCTCTCTTCTACCTGATCACGAGTTGGATTACCACTTCTGGCATAGTCATACTTTCCCAGATCTAACGGGTCTTTTTGTGCAAAGGTTGAAGAAAAATAAACCGGTGCATTGACCGCACCAGTTTGTGGATCAGGACGGACAGTGTCATGAATAATTTTTGTTGCATCATTGTATTTGTATTCGCTCATATTTTAAACCTCCGTTGCATTAGCGGTTAACGCTATTTCTGCCTGTGCCAATGCCTGCTGAATGTCTTGAATTAGGTCCTCACTGTCCTCGATGCCGACCGAGAAACGCAGTAAGTTCTTCGTAATATGTTTCTTTTGACGCTGTTCTTCACTTAAATCAGCATGCGTTTGTGTGGCTGGTACCGTGATTAAACTTTCAACACCACCAAGACTTTCAGCAAAAGAGATGATTTTTAGATGTCTTAGAAATGGATCAACTAAGCTTTCATCATGAATATAAAAACTGATCATGCCCCCGCGACCAGGGTATAAAATCTGTGTAATCAAAGGGTTGGTTTGGAGAGCGGCCACAATCGCTTGAGCATTCTTTTCATGTTTTTCAATACGTAAGGGTAAAGTTTTAAGACTACGAATTAATAACCAACACGAAAATGGATCTAGGACCGCACCAGTTGTTGTGAGATTTTTTTCGTAGATCTCAGCATTTTCGGCACTTTTACACACAACTGCCCCACCTAATATATCGTTGTGACCACCCAAATACTTTGTCGCACTGTGCACAACAACATCAGCACCGTCATCTAATGGTTGTTGGATAATTGGTGTATAAAAAGTATTGTCGACAAAGACTTCTGTTTGATATTGATGAGCAATGGCAGCTGTTTTCTGAATATCAATAACTTTCATTGTGGGATTTGATGGGGTTTCTAACCAAACTGCTTTTACTGCCGGATCAGCAGCCGCATCAGCCAAAAATCTGAAATCTTGCCCATCCCAAGTAATAAAGTCGATGGCATAATTTTCATGTAAATCATCAAAGTATCGAAATGAACCACCATACAAATCATCAGAGATAATGATTTTGTCGCCAGTTTTAAATTTCGAAAAAGCTAACTGGATAGCAGCCATACCAGAACTTAGCGCAAAAGCCTGATAACCATTTTCTAGTTTGCTGAGCGTATTTTGCAGAACATCACGTGTTGGATTTGTCTCACGAGCATAGTCATAGCCAGTTGAGTCCCCCAGTCCAGGATGTCTGAAGGCAGTTGAAAAATACACAGGTGTCGAGACAGCACCCGTCTTTTGATCATCAGTTCTGTTACCAGATTGTACTAAATATGTTTCTAGTTGTTCTTGTTTGGCCATTATTTATACGTCCTTTCTAATATAGCTGCGTAGCAAAATAAAAAAGCTTTCACTCTATGCAATAAATGCACAGGGCGAAAGCTTCGTGGTACCACCTGAGTTTCCCATTAGTTCACACTAAATAGGCTCAATAAGTTCACTTTTCAGTAAACCCGGTGATTGTAACGGGCACCACACCGAGAATATCAGCCGGATGACCAATATCTAGACTCTAAGCTCATCTTCATTGTTCGCACGAATTACCCTTTTCACCGAGCGGGCTTCTCTGTCTACTAGTTTAAACAATTACTCTTCTTTTCAATGTCTAATTTATTTTTAATTTTTCTCATAGTATCACTTGTTATTTTTCCTGTCAAACAAAATTATGTGTGATAATTTAGTTTCTGATTTATGAATATTAGACGTGAAATCATTATTTTAATTGGAATATTGCGATTGACAAATAAAAAATTGAAATCTATAATTTAGCTCAATATATTAAAAGATAATGAAGAGATGAGTAGTAATAGCCGTTTCCTACAGAGAGCTTACCTATGCTGAGAGTAAGTGACAAACGATTTACGAATATGGTCTTGAAATCTTCACTGATTGAGTCGAGTTGGTAAAATTAGTGTGTTTGATACCCATTACCGTATCTGAGTCTGATGGGACTTACTGAGTCAACTAGTGTGAACTGGTTGAGAACAAGGGTGGTATCACGCATTTTGCGTCCTGGAATTAGTTTCCAGGGCGTTTTTTAGTTAATAAAAGATTTTGAAGTAAGTTAGAGGGAGATTTGATGAAAACAATTAAACTTGGCATTGTTGGTCTAGGTACTGTCGGTACAGGTGTCGTACGAATTATCCAAAATAACCAGCAAAAGATACTCGCAACAAGTGGGTGTCAGCTACAAATTAAAACGATTGTTGTTGCAAATTTGGCAAAACAACGTCATGTTGATTTAGCAGGTATTAAACTAACGAATCATATCGCTGACATCGTTAATGACGATGAAATTCAGATTGTGATTGAGGTTATGGGGACAATTGAGCCGGCTAAATCATACATTGAAGCGCTACTTGATAGTGGTAAAAATGTGATTACGGCTAATAAAGACTTGCTGGCGACTTATGGTAATGAATTGATTGAACATGCACAGGAAAATCATGTCAATCTCCTATATGAAGCAAGCGTGGCTGGTGGTATTCCTATTTTAAGAACCATCGCAACATCTTTTGCTGCTGACCAAATAACGTCAGTTGCAGGAATCATCAACGGAACAAGTAACTATATTTTGACACAAATGAGTGAAAATGGACTGATTTACAATGAGGCGCTTCAACAGGCGAAGGAGTTGGGATTAGCTGAGACAGATCCAACGAATGATGTCAGCGGCAAAGATGCAGCATACAAGATGGCCATCTTAACGCAATTTGCTTTTGGTGTGACTGTTCCTTTGGAAAATATTTTTGTGACAGGAATTACGCAAATTACAAAGGCAGATATTTTACGGGCACAAAAATGGGGATATGTCATTAAGCTGATTGGTCAAGCCAGACCTGTGGATGATAAGTTATCGGTTTCTGTCGAACCAATGTTTGTCCGCAAAGATCACCCACTTGCAACAATCAAAAATGAAAACAATGCGGTGTTAGTGACAGGTTCATCTGTTGGTGAAGTCATGTTTTATGGTGCCGGTGCCGGCGAACTACCTACTGCTAACAGCGTCTTGAGTGACGTTCTTGCGACAGTAAAGGATTTGCAGCTGCATCAAACTGGTGCGAAGTTTAACAACTTTAGGCGAACAACTGATTTATTAGTACCGCAACAACAAAAGGATCATTATTTTTTAACCCTGGTATCAAAAGATGAAGTACGCGTAACGCTAACCCCTAATCATCACAAACATCAACAAACCCCTAGCAAACAAAAAAATAATTTAGCGACCGAGTTGAGCTATAAGACCAAATCAATTTCTGTGCAACAGTTTCGGACAATGATTGAAAAATTAAAAAGTACAGAAAAGTTAACAATGACGGCAGCATATCCGGTGTTAGATTGATTAGGTATGTGAATTAACAAAAAATAATTTTTGAATAAGTCTATATAAGAAAGTGGGCAAAAGTATGTTAAAGAGAGCAACGCCTTTCAAACAAATCGATGTTTTTACTCAGGTACCATTTAAAGGTAATCCAGTGGCTGTTGTATTAGATGGTGATAAACTTTCAACAGCCGAAATGCAACAAATTGCAAACTGGATTCATTTGTCTGAAACAACTTTTGTTTGTACGCCAACTAATTCACAAGCAGATTATCGGTTACGTATTTTTACACCACAAAATGAATTGCCGTTTGCAGGACATCCAACAATTGGATCAGCTTACGCAGTTTTAAAGTCAGGTTTGATACCAAAACACGGGCAGTATTTAGTTCAGGAATGTCAACAGGGATTGGTACGGATTGACGTAACTGATGCGGGGCTATTTTTGACGTTACCTGAATCTAAAAAAAGTCCGTTGCAGGCAGAACAAGTTAAAGCTTTTAGCAGGGCTCTTGGTGTATCTGCTAGCGAGATTCATTTAGCGGAAACAATTGATGTGGGAGCAGTTTGGTATACGCTGCAATTATCTAGTGCCGAACAAGTGCTTGCTCTGCAACCAGATATGAATCTATTATCACAAGCGATTGCAGAGGGTGTGACTGGTGTGACAGTCTTTGGTCAATATCCAGAAAATAGTCAGACAAATTTTGAAGTACGGTCATTTGCTCCCAATGAAGGCGCAGATGAGGATCCGGTTTGTGGAAGTGGCAATGGCTGTGTCGCGGTTATGGTTAGAGACCATCAGTTATTAAAGTCATCAGAGTATGTGGCTAGTCAGGGATCTTGTTTAGGACGAGACGGCTATGTTAGCGTCAAGTTTTCTGATGATGGTCAAATCTTATTAGGTGGCTTTGCAGAAATTTGTATTGATGGCCAACTATCTATCTGATTTGAGGAGGAATAAGAATGGTTATTATTCAACCATACGATGAGAGTGCAACACATTTAGCGGGTATTGTTGATCTTGTTAATTATTGTCAAAACATTGAAGCCAAGTTAGATATTAAAATGATTGAACAGAGCGATTTATTTATGATTAAAGAATATTATCAGCAAAAAGGTGGTCAATTTTGGATAGCCTTGGATGATAATCAGGTTGTTGGGACAATTGCATTGCTACCAATAACGGATGAAGTTGCGGTTCTTAAAAAATTTTTTACGTACCCGAAGTATCGTGGTAATCCAGAACGATTAGGAGCAAAATTATTTTCCCAACTCATAACATTTACGGAAAATAAAGATTTTAAGCAATTGGTACTAGATACACCTGAGGCTGAAGAACGCTCACATTATTTTTATGAAAAACAAGGCTTTACACAAATTACCAAGGAGCAATTAACTGTTCAGTATCCTTATCCAGATCGCAATTCTAGAGTTTATGTGAAAGAAATTAGTTGAATTTTATAGTGCTCGGACCAGTAGTTATAAGATACTTAGAGAGTCGCCAATTTTAATTAGATTGGCGACTTTTTTAATCTATATATTGTTGAGTTGAATTTACCGTAATATATGCACCTGTTACGCACGGAATCTTACCACATAGGCAAATTACCTTTCCTTTTTGCGATTTTCAGTGTTAAATAATAAACATCAAAGCTTTGATTAAAGAAGGAGGTGGCACGAGTGAAAATCAATCTTGAAGTCGACGAACGACTGACGGACACTGAAATAACAATTCGTACGCCTGACGTGAATGAACAGATAAATCGTTTAATAAAGGAGATAACTGAGCAATTTAAAGAACAGCCTAAAATTGCTTTCTATCAGGAAGGTATTCGTTATTTTATTGATTTAGAAAATATTTTATTCTTTGAGACAGTTGACCGAAAAGTTTGTGCGCATACAGCTGACAGTACTTACTCGGTATCGCTAAAGTTATATGAGTTAGAAGAAAGCTTGCCACTGACTTTTATACGTAGTTCAAAATCAACGATTGTTAATTTGGAACAAATTTTTTCAGTTGATCATTCATTACGTAGAAACTTAGTTAGGTTTCGGAATAGTCACAAACAGCTCTATGTTTCACGAGCATATTATCAAGAATTTAAACGTCAGTTAGATGAGAGGAGTTAATTGATTTGAAAAAAGGTAGATGGTTTTGGGGAAGCTTTGCACTGATTGGTGCAGCAATTTTGTTAGGTAGCCAACTCGGTTGGTTCACATACTCGTATAGCCCCTGGACGTTAATTTTTACATTGTTTTTAGTAGCAACTTTTATTACTAGTTTGGTCAGCCTTTGGATAAGTGGTGTTGTTTTTTCGTTAGCGGCATTGAGTATTGTATATGCTAGTGCGCTGGGAATTGCTCATATTTCGGTTTGGATGATTATCTTAATTGCTATTCTTGTGAATATTGGATTGTCACTGATTTTTCATCCCTGGATTGCAAAGCACCATCGTAAGCGAATGATGAGTTATCATCATGGCTCACACTACTTCGAGGAAAATATTCATAGCAGACATTTTAATGCACACACCAACGAAGATACTGATACGGCTTTGTATTTTGTGGACAAAGTGACTTCTAGTACGCGATATTTGCACAATAAGCAGTTAGAACAAGTGACTTTTGAAGTAAGTTTAGGAGATTTAAAAGCATACTTTGATGATGTTGTGCCTGCGCAATCAGATTTGGTCGTAAATTTGAATGTGTCGATGGGCCAGGCAGAACTATTCATACCAAAAGATTGGCAAGTATCGAATGAACTAGAGTATACAATGGGGACAGTAGATGTCCCTGATAGCATTATTTCTGATGTAGAAGGTATTACAGTTCATTTACGTGGTCAGGTAAGTTTTGGCCAAGTCAATGTACATTATATTTAATAAAAAAGACAGCTAGGTAGTCACTGAATGCATTTCAGATGACTACCTAGCTGTCCTTTTTTAGTTTTTAATTGCTGATATTAAACGTGTGCTTCAGGATCTTCTTTACCACCATAATTGTACTCGTAGATCATATCACCTGATTCAGTGACTTGTTCCCCATCCTTTTCAAACGATAAGGTTCCCTTTGCGAAGTAACGCATATAACCGGGTTGAATGCCCATTTTATCGTAGTTAGCACGAACTTCATCAGTTGCGCCCCAGTACATGTTACGAACTTCAAGTTCTTGTTGCCATTCTGTTGTAAAGGTAACTGTTTCGCCATCTGCATTTGAGAAGGTATACTTTGAAGTCTTTGGGAAATGCTTCTTGATTTCTGGTTGTAATGTCAGTTCAGTTTCAAGGGTAAAGTGACCATCTGTTTGGAAAATCACCTCACCAGTTTTATTATCCATGACGCCAAAGAATGGGATTTGCTTATAATCATATTGCTTAGAAGCCACAAAATCATAAATCAATACGGTGTAGTTTTCTGTGTACAGATGACCCCAAAGCCAATGATGCCAAGCAACAATTGGTGAAATATTAACCCATTGGTGATCATGATAACCAGAACCGGTAACTTCATGTGTCTCACCATTGTAAGTTAATGTTCCAGTTACTTGATTATTGACAACACTTAAATCAGTATAGTGATACTCATCATTGTCTCCTAAGGCAATGATACCAGTATTTCCTTGTCGGAATGGCTTAACAACTGCATGGAAATGTAAATCAGCCGCAACACCAGCAACAGGATCAATATGAATATCATAGTTTTTGAAGTCACCCACAACACTGTGTGGACCAACCTTGACATCACACTTATCCTTACCAAAGTATGAATCTTCGGCAGGATAATCAATGATTTGTTGTCCGTAAGTTTCGCCTTCAGGTGATGTCACAAGGATACCAATATCTGGATGATCGCCAGCTTCTTGTAACTTATATGGTGACTTTGGATGGAAGTAGAAAACAGCTTTACTACCATCATCTAAAATTGCATCAAAGTACCAAACTTCAGATGTACCAGGTGTGTCGGTGTCGCGTCGACCATCTTCCCAAGTTTGAACTTGATTAGGATCAATGCCTAATTTTTCAAAATCTGCGGGTTGGTCCATTAAACGTGCTTTTGCCATGTTAAAATCCCCCTCTTAACGTTGTAAATTATCAATTATTTTTACTTTACTATATGGTCATTATAAAACCCCCTTGGTTGAGTACTCAACCAACAGAATGGGCTAAAAAGTTTCTTATTGTGCTGTCCGCCGTATCGTTAAGGGAAAAAATTTTTGAAATTTACTTTTCTGGAAAGTATTAGGATTTTAAAAAGTTGATGTATGTCAAGGCTGGTTCTAAAATGACGAAAAACACCCACAATTACTTATCGGTTAGTAATTGTGGGTGTATTTAATTAGTTGTTTTGTAGGAAGTGAGAGATTTTCAACTAATTATATTAATTTTCAAATTCTTTTAGAATATCACTAAATGCAGGTTGTTCATCTGCAGATAGATCATAAGTGTCACGGTAATTTTGAACCATTTCTTCACCAAAGATACTGGTTTCAAGAGGCATAAAACTTGTATCAATTGGGTCAATATCTTGAATTTTGGCATCCAGTACAATTGGCTTTGTATTGCCGTTTGCTTGTAGATCATTGATTTTAATCATGGCGTCATGCAATTCGGCAAGGTTTGTCACAGTGAAACCAATAGCTCCCATGTTATCAGCCATCTTTCCCCAATCGGCGCCTAATAGATCAATACCATAAGGTGCTTGGTTTGCTTGGATTTTTTCGTGAGCAATGAAACCAAATGAACGGTTTTCTAGGATAACATTGATAACTGGTAGATTGTACTTTACTTCAGTCAATAGATCAGGCATAACCATGGCGTAACCACCATCTCCAGAAATAGACCAAACTTGGCGATCTGGGAAGCTTAATTTACCGGCTAATCCGGCTGGTAGCCCAAATCCCATTGTCCCGTACCAAGCTGACATCGTAAACTTTTGATCTTTATCAAAAGGTAATTGGCGAAGTGACCACTCAGTGTTGTTACCAACATCAAGACCAAAGACAGCATTGGCGGTGGCGTTCTCTTTAATAGCCTGTAATACGCCTTCAGCACGTAGCCCCTTTTCGTCATCGTTGGCAAGTTTATCTAGCCAGTTTAACCATAAGACACGGTCTTTTTGTGCTGCCTTTAGGAAAGCAGTTGGCTCAGCTTGGTAATCAGTATCTGCTAGTGCGGATAAGAAACGGTGTGCATCAGCCAATACAGTGATATTGGCGTCGATTTGTTTACCTAAATCAGCCAAGTTGTTATTCACTTGAATAATTGTCTTGTCTTGTGGCATGTAACGTGCAAATGGATAATTAGTACCAATAAATAAGATCAAGTCACTGGCTTGGCTAACTTCAAAACCAGATTTCGTACCTAAGCGACCACGGACACCCATGTAATTTGGATGATTCGTTGGGAAAACATCAGTTGCGGGTGCTGTTGATAAGACGGGCAGCCCAAATTTTTCAGAAACAGCAACTGCTGCTTCACGTGCACCACGGACACCTTGCCCAACGTACATGATTGGTCGCTTGGCGTTTTTAATTGCCTTTGCTACACGAGCAACGTCATCTGCGGAGATTGCTAAGTCCAATTGGGTTTGCTTCAAATTAGCAGTTTGGAACTCAGTGTAATCAATTTCTTGTCCAGATAAATCATCTGGCAAGATAACAACGGATACTGAACGAGTAGCATAAGCTGAACGAATGGCTTCATCAATCACCTTAGGAATTTGATCAGCACTAACAACTTGCTTATGGAATGTTGCAACATCCGCAAAGATGGGATCTTGATTCATTTCTTGGAAGAAATTGGTGTTCATTACTCCAGTTGCTGATTGACCGACCAAAGCTAAAACAGGTGTATGATCCATTTTTGCATCATACAAACCGTTTAACATATGTACTGAACCTGGTCCTGCTGAACCAAAAGCAACCCCGATTGTACCAGTTAGTTTTGAATCGGCCGCAGCTGATAAAGCGCCAATTTCTTCATGGCGTACCTGAACATATTTAATATTTTCGCGTTCTAAGTACAAACCATCAACTAAATTATTGATTGAATCTGCTGTTATACCGTAGACGTGATCAACGTCCCACTTCTCTAAAACTTTTGCTAATGCTTGTCCTGCTATCATCTTTGACATGGCAAATACTTCCTTTCAAATCTGAAAGAGCGGTATAAAATCGTTCTTAGTTTTATTTTCCTAGTTGTGTTCAATTAACGAACAAATTCTAGTTTAACACTTACTTTTTGTAAGTAAAGAGTTTTATTTGAATTTGTTTTGAGAAATTGCAGATTTGAAATAGGAAAATATCGCCAAAAGGCTTGCTAAATATGCGGTTTCAAGGATGTAAAAGATAACACTAAAAAAGCATTGCAGCCCCACCAGCTGCAATGCTTTTTACATTTCTATGAAATGTTTATTAGTCAACGTATGATGTCTTTGTACGGTTCAACCAAGCGTAGGTCATACCGATCAACAAGCCACCACCAACATAGTTTCCAATCAAAGCAAAGAACAAATTATGAATAACACTAACAAGTGTCATGCCAGGAATTGTTCCATGTGATGCGAAAAATGCTAATGAGAATGCTGGGAAGTTAGCGATAACGTGTTCGTATCCCAAGAATGCGAAGATAAAGATGACGAAAATAATGGCCATAACTTTACCTGCATCATCCTTCATACGTAAGTTGATAAAGAATGCTGTGTTAACGATGACGTTAGCAAAGATTGCTTCAACGAAAATTTGAATTGATGACTTGCTTAATTTGGCAGCGATTCCGGTAAACAAGTAATTACCAGCTGGTAAGTCTTGGAATGGACCGGTTAAGGAAACCATATAAGCAAAAATGATACCACCAATTAGGTTGAACAATAGTGTTGTGCCAAGAATTTTAGCGGCTTTAGAGAACTTTAATTTCTTCCGGTAAACACCAACCGTCATGAAAAGCATATTAGAGGTACCTAGTTCGGCTCCCATAAAGATAATCATAACCAGTGACCAGCTAAACATAAAGGCAAAGGTAAACTTACCAGATCCTGGTAAAAACTTTTCGGCTTGTATGGCAGTACCAAAGGCTGCCGCAGTACCTAACGTTAAGAATAATGTTGCCAACATTGAACGAGCTGCATAACGCGCATAACTATTGTTAAATAATGCAACTTTATTCATTAAGGCATCATCGATTTTTTTAAATAACGGTGATTTCTCAACGGGTGCTTCTTTTGCTGCTACACTGGGAATTTCAGCAGCATAATCTCTATCTTGTGGTATATCCATGTCTTCTCCTAATATATCAGTCAATATTTTTATTTGAGTTTATTTTTTATTACCAAGCGTCTCGTAAAGTAAACTTTCTAACGTCATCGATCGTTTGAGTACCAGCTAATTGCATAACTAGAGCCAACTCATCCTTAAAGAAGTTAAAGACTTGTTCAACACCAGTTGCACCACCAAGTGATAGACCGTAAATAACAGGACGACCAATAGCAACAAGATCAGCACCAGAAGCAAGGGCCTTGAAGACGTGTTGACCACGACGAACACCACTATCAAAGACAACGGGTGCGCGACCATTAACTGCTTCAGCAACAATTTCTAATGATTCAAAGGCTGCGGGTCCACCATCTAATTGGCGACCACCATGGTTTGTTACCCAGATTCCACGCGCCCCAGCATCTAGTGAGCGGTAAACATCTTCAGCAGATTGAACACCCTTAACATAAACAGGGATATCAGTATGACTGGCAATGTATTCAACATCACGAGGTGCTAACTTTTGCTTAGCGGACTTGTAGACAGCATCCATTGTTTGGCCAACACCAGATTGGTAAGCAGCCACAATAGGCATCGCCAATGGGAAAGTAAAGTGATTACGCTTGTCAGCTTCACGGTTACCACCAAGGGTTGCATCAGCAGTTAAAACGATTGCCTTTGAACCGTTGCGTTCAGCAGTTGCAATAATCTGGTCGTTAATACCATTGTCCTTACTCATGTAGAATTGGAACCATTGGTTAGCATCTTGACCACCAGCTTCACGAATATCTTCTAGTGTTGTTGATGCGAATGATGAAGCCGTGAAAATTGAACCAAAGTTTGCAACACCTTTAGCTGAATACTTTTCACCTTCAACGTGAGCTAAACCATGTGCAGCAACCGGTGCCATAATAATTGGTGCTGTTAGATGCATATCTTGGAAATCAACGGATGTATCTGGATTTTCAACATCACGTAAGACACCAGGTACAATTACCTTTTTATCGAATGCTTTGATATTGTTCTTGTACGTGATTAGATCACCAGCGCCACTTTGAATGTACCCATACCCACCTTTTGGGATCACATTTGCAGCAGCTTCTTCTAAATCATTTGTATTAACAAAATCAATTTTTCCTTCACGTTCACTAGCAATGTATTCTGCCATATGTATAAATCTCCTTAAAATTAAATAAACTCTCAATTAGTGTAAGCGTTTACATCGAACCTACAAGGAGTACCTTACACTATTTAATTCCTGAATACAAGATTTAATATTAAAATTAATATCGTTTATCATGCAAAATCATTGTTTATTTAATCACATATGGGACATTTCATGGAAACTAGAAAATGTATTTAATAATGTTTATATATACAAAATTTGGTCAAAAAATTTGCGATTCGTATGGACTATTTATGATAAGGCGTATGTGCATTAATCATAAAACTACGGTAAATTTGTTCAGTTAATACTAGACGCATTAATTGATGTGGTAATGTGAAACGACCAAAACTTATTTGTGTGTTGGCACGTTTTAGAACTTCTGGTGCTAACCCTAATGATCCACCAATCACAAAAGTTAAATCAGATTTACCTGTGGTTGTTAAATGATCGATTTCAGCAGCAAGTTCTTCACTAGAGCGCTCTGTTCCTTTAATTGCTAATGCAAAAACGTACTCCTTATCTTTAATTTTATTAAGGATACGGTTACCTTCTTTTGCCATCACTTGATCCATTTGGGCCTGTGATAATTGTTCGGGTGCTTTTTCGTCAGGAACTTCAATAATTTCTACTTTTGCGAATTTATGCAAACGTTTTGCGTATTCTGCAATACCATCTTTCAGGTATTTTTCCTTTAATTTGCCAACACCGATAATTTTTATGTTCATTGTTTGTGTGCCTTTCTTAAATAGTTCGTTAATTTTATAAACTGTTTTATAAGATGTGGATAAGTACTAAAAAAAATCGTAAAAAATACGTTATCCACAAGTTAACCACAACCTAAAAAATGCCTGCGAGCATTATTATACCAGAGTGTACAGCGATCTTTGTGAATATTTTTAGACATTTATCCACTGTTGTGAATAATGGTTGTGGATAACTTGTGAAAAGTGATGATAACGGCATTTGTAAACGCTAAATTAGTGAAATTATACTCATAATAAATAAGCATGAAAAAAGTTATACACAATATAAAAAGTTGCTTTTAAATCATTTTACAAAATATATGAAGCTAAAACCAAGATAACATTCGATATTTTTGCTTTTTATAGGAATAATTAAGCTTTATAATTCTGATAAAACGGTTTAAAAACGTATAATTTTGATAAATTGAACGATGATTAGGTTAAATTTCAATTTTCGTGCAAGGTTTAACCTAATTTAAAGCTAAAAGCCTAATTTAATAACCTTTTGTTCATTACAATTAGTTTTAACAGGTTATCCACATTGACATATGCATTGATTTAATAGGGTTTCTCAACAATAAATTACGAGTTATTCACATGTTTTCCACAGAAAGCGGTGGAATACGTGGACTTTTCCTCAAGTTATCCACAAAAATCTGTGAAAAACTTTTGCCATGCTCCTGTATAATATAAGAAAGTTGGGAGATACTTAATTATGAAAAAAATATTTAGCAAATTAACGCCACCACAGGTATTAACGTTTGGATTTTTGGCGATTATATTTGTTGGGGCTTTTATATTAAGGATGCCTGTTTCGCAGCAAACCGGTGTGCATGTTAATTTTCTTGATGCCCTGTTCACTGCCGTATCAGCCACGGCTATTACGGGGTTAACAGTTGTTAATACAGCAGCAACTTGGTCGACGTTTGGGCAAATTGTCCTGCTGGTTATGATTGAAATTGGTGCATTAGGATTCATGACGTTTGCGGTATTGTTATTTGCAATAACTGGTCAACGTTTGGATTTAAAAGCAAGGTTAATGGCACAACAGGCATTGAATTTGCGGAATTTAGCAGATGTTAAGAGTGTATTGTCGTACGTCTTCTCGCTGTCAGCGATTATTCAAATTGTCGGTGCCGTATTGATGTTGCCTGACTTTATTCCCCGTTTTGGTATTGGTAGAGGAATTTACCTGAGTGTTGCCTCTTCAATTTCAGCATTTGGAAATGCAGGCTTCACCTTCTTTGATAAACCAGTGTCATTTCTTCAGAATGATCCCTATATTTTAATCATTTGGATGTTACTGATTACGGCAGGTTCCTTAGGATTCCTTGTTTGGCGAGATCTATTACTTTTCCACAGGCAGCGCCGAGTTAGTCTACATACTAAAGTCGCGCTAAATGTGTCAGGATGGTTAATTGGGCTGAGTTTTGCCATGTTTTTGTTTACTGAAAATGTTTTGGCACCCCTAGCCCATACTTCATCGCTGGGTCACCGAATTCTTGATAATTTGTTTTTAGCAGTTGTACCTCGTACGGCGGGTCTTGAGGTTGTACCACTATCTAATATTTCTGCAGCAGGTATTATGATTATCACACTACTAATGTTTGTTGGTGGAACGCCAGGATCTACTTCAGGTGGTATTAAGACAACAACATTGGGTATTTTATGGATGCAATCACTTGCAGCACTCCGCGGTCAGGAACAAGTTAATTTTGGTGGTCGTCGCTTTAGTCCTAAAATTGTTATTAAAGCGATGATGTTAGCGGTTATTTCAATTGTTTTTGTGGCTGCAGTTTCACTATTGTTGACAGTGACGGAAACAATTCCTAAAGGTCAAGGCATGGAATATATTGTTTTTGAAGTTATTTCAGCCTTTTCAACAACTGGTTTTTCATTAGGCTTAACGCCACATCTTACCAATTTTGGTGAAATCGTTATTATGATTGTGATGTTTATCGGTCGTGTTGGACTATATACGGTAATGTTTTCAGTAATGAACATTCGTGATAAGCCAAGTAGTTACCAGTATCCAACTGAGGAAGTAATTATTGGCTAAAAATCTGTTGATTGCGTAAACTATAAGGTAGAAAATGATAGGAGCTTTGAGCATGTCAGAAATCAAGATGATTGCATCCGATTTGGATAGTACATTCTTTAATGATCAGAAACATTATCATAAAACACATTTTGCAGATGTTTTGGATAAGATAACGTTGCAAGGTGGCTATTTTGTTGTTGCAACTGGTCGTGATGTTGATTCAGTGGATCCATTCTTTAAATCCTTTGCAGGACGTTATGATCTAGTTGCTGATAACGGTGCTGTTGTTAGAACGGCAGATGGTGAAATACTACAAATGGTCGGTTTAGACGTGGTAGATGTGACAGATATCATGGCGGTGGTTAATGAAATGCCATTTAAACCTTTGCATGGTGCAGTCTTTACCGGTGCAGAAACTGCCTTTATGTTACAATCACAAGCGCGTTTAAATCTTTTGCATAAAGCAAGAATGAAAAAAGTGCATAATAATTTGCAGTTCATTGACTTTGTTGATCAAATTCATGAACCAATTTTGAAAGTAACCGTAACTTATGAGACGGAAAAAACGCAAGAATTCATTGATTTGGCACGGGTTCGGTTAGGCAGTCGAGCGCACGTTACAACGTCTGGCTACGGCTCGGTAGACATCGTCGCACCAAATATCAATAAAGCCAATGGCCTGCAAGTTCTTGCGAGTCATTATGGTTTAAAATTGAATGAAAATTTGGTTGCCTTTGGTGATGGTCTAAATGATGCAGAAATGTTAAATGCCGCTGCCTATCCCTTTGCCATGATTAATGGTGATGAATCATTAAAAGCACTTTATCCAGCAGCTGTTGATGATAACAATCATGATGGCGTATTAAAAACTGTAGATACCTTATTATAAAAAAGGTCATAAAAAGGAGATCGGAACAAATGAAAATGTTCCGATCCCCTTTTATGTATAAATATACAATTTATAAATGTGTGACACTTTCTGTTTAGAGTGTACTTATTAACTTTGTTAATCTTTTGTTCCCCTATTATAGAACGCTTGTGAAAAACGTTAACCCTAATTTGTGAAAAACATTACAATATGATGTAAACTATCTTTTGTTATGATAATTGATCCATGGCATCATTTAATAGATGATCGACGGTGATATTACCATGACTTGTTGCATGTCCTTTAACCCAAATAAATGATAAGCGTGCTGCCAGTGGTTTGATCAGTGCGTAAATTTGTTGCCAAGCTTTTAGATTGGCAATTTCACCAGAACTTTTACGCCAACCGTTTGCTGCCCAGTTATACATCCAATTTGTTGCAGTATCTAAAACATATTTAGAATCACTAACAATTGTAACGGGTGTTGATACTTTAGCAGTTTGCAGCAAGGCGTTGATCAGTGCCAACATTTCCATTTCATTGTTGGTGCGACCCCAGTCTGCGCCACTATCGGTATATACGGGCTCATTGAGGTTAGAACCATGATAAATGGCAATTGCCCAGCCGGCTTTATCGGTAGTTTTGACATGACCACCAGCGACATTACCAGTATTACGGCTACCGCCATCAGTAAAAATATAATATTGGTTGGGATTTGCTTGAAATGTGCCATTGTAGGCAGTACTATATTGGCGTGATGTGTCGTTTTTCGCGGATACTTGGCTATCAAACCAGGTTTGAGCTTCGGCTTTTGTTGTAAAACCTTTAAATTTGGGAGCTGGTTTTGTTTGTGTATAAGCTTTGACCTCTGACCAAGGTTTGGTATAGAGACCTTCGTATTTATTACCAACAATTGCGTATGTTTTCATTTTAAATCACCTTTAATCATGAAGTTGTTGCCCTAATAATAGCGTATTTTATAATGGTTTTCCAATTTGACAGTGCTTATTGTTTCAGTGTAGTATAACAGTGCAACACTGAAAGGAGCCAATATGGAATTTAGTTCAAATCAGCCCATATATTTACAAGTAGCAACTTGGTTGGAACAACAGATTCTTGAAGGAAAATACCAAATTGGTCATAAGATTCCCGGTGTCCGCGATTTAGCAGTTAATTTAATTGTTAGCACGCGTACAGTGCAGAATGCCGTTAATCAGTTAGTTACACGCGGGTTGATTGTAACGAAACGAGGACAGGGTAATTTTGTGACTGAGGATGCTACTAAGATTGATATCATTAAATTAAATAAGAAAATGCGTGTCACACAAGAGTATATTAATGAGATAATGCATGTTGCACAAGCACAAGAAATACCGGGCTTAATTGCAAGTGCCATTAAAGAGTATGAGGATGAACAGACGAGGAGGGGTAATGTTACAGGTTAATAATTTGCACTATACAAAAAGCCGACACGTCATTCTACGTGGTTTGAGCTTTAAGATACCATCACATCGCACAGTCGCCTTGTTGGGGGAAAACGGTGTGGGTAAAACAACTTTAATGCGCTTAATTTCTGGTCTAATTGAGCCCAATCCTCATTCAGATATTATGATTGATGGCAAGATGGGAGCAAAGATTAAAGCCAATTTATCATATGTATCAACACTAGACTGGGCAAATAATTATGACCGTGTCAGCGATATCGTAGACTATTTTAAGATGGGATATCCTGATTTTAATGAGCATCGAATGGAAGAATTGATTAAGTTCATGCGGATCGATCGTACGAAACGGATTGCAAAACTATCGACAGGAACCATTGAAAAACTGCTCATTGCACTGACTATTTCACGTGATACATCCGTTTATTTATTAGACGAACCATTTGGTGGTGTTGATGTTTTAGCACGAAAAAAGATTATGCAGTCATTGCTACATTGGTTGCCTGAAGAAGCAACCGTCCTTGTTTCAACTCATTACATCCAGGAGATTGAAAGTCTTGTGGATGATGCAATTATTTTGAAGGATGGTCGTTTATTAGCTTATGAGTCAGTTGAAAAGATTCGTAAGGAAGAAGGTCTATCATTGGAACAGTACTATACACAACTATATATCGAAGATAATGGAGGACGTGAATAATGTTAACAAACACACGACTCTTTAAAATTTTTGCGAAGGATTCTTTGAACCGTGCGATGTTTATCATGGGGATTGGTGCAATCGTCGGGGTTTTCATTTTTATTTGGCAATTATTACCATTTGTGTCACATGCGGAGATCTCTGGCACGATTGAGCCAACTACGTTTAAAGATCGATTGGTTGTTTATGAAGGCGCACTAGTCATTTGTATTAATTTAATTCTTGGTGTGCGAACGTTTGTTTCTGCCGCAAAATCTTGGAATAAATCAAAATATGTTTTATTACCAGCAAGGGTCGAGCAGTTAGTCATTTGGAACCTCATTGCACGCTTTGTGGTTGGTATATTTGCGATGCTTATTACCAGTATTGCCTTTTTGGGGCTCGAATGGTTTTTAAATTCTTCCTATCATGATGCCATTGTGGACGTATTAACCACCATTCCATTGTCTCAAATTGGTATTGCGTTTGATGCGACGATAGCACTGTATTTATTTGTTAATTTAGCTGTAGTTACTAATAATTGGTTGATGGGATTCGTCAGTGATAAATGGCAACAACGAGTTAAAGTGTTAGGGCTAATTACAATGATTTTTGTTATGGGGTACGCTATATCTTGGATACCAGATAACTGGGTATCAGATATTATTGTTGATATTGTCATGCTGGTGCTCATTTGGTATTTGTTACGTTATCATAATGAGGCTAAATAGTAATTAAACACGAATAATGCCGCCAATCTTAGTCGATTGGCGGCATTATTTGTACTTTTATCATATTTAGTGGCTGACTTTAATATTATTGAGCTTGTGTGCCAAATGACCGAAAACATGGTGATCAGCATAACCAACGAACATGCCTTGGAAGAAAAATGAAAATAGCGTACCAATATTAATAGCCACTAATTCACCTGAAAATGCCCAAACAATCATTGAAATCAGCATAGGAAATGAGAAGTTAATGATTTGTGAAATGGCAGCATTTCCTCTGAAAAACATAAATCGCGTCAAATTAGTTAAATCGTCAATGGGGTGAAGAATAAATTGTAGACGTTGTGTGATTGATACACCAAAGCCAATAAAAATGACGCCAATAAAATCAATAATTGTTCGCCAAGCAATCGGTAGTGCTCCCACGCCAAGTGCGGTTAGACGTGTTGACACAATACCAATAATGCTACTAAAGGCAACAACGAAAATAATGTTACCAATGACGTGAGGCCAGTCGATGTTTCGTTGTAAGATACAAACTAAGGTTGCAGCAAAAACACCGTAGAAGAATAAAAATACACTGATTGAAGTGCCTGTGAGATTAGCAAGATTGGCTGCGGATGCTGTCCATGGGGCTGATCCCATGTTAGCGGCAACCGTAATACCATTTCCAAATGTATTGAAAAGTAATCCTGCTAGAAAATAGATGACGATTTCATGTGAAGACAATCGTCGCAGTTGCCCATGTTCGTTATACATAAAAATACCTCTAGAATAAATAACCTTCGTGTTCATTCTAACAAACTTTTGATAAAGTGATTGATGAGTTTTTATGATTTGCGTGCGAATTAAAATAAATGGGCATTTTCAAAAATATTTGACAATCAAAAAGGGCAATGTTAGTATGAGAAAAATTAAAAATAAATGAGACTGTGAAAAGAAGAGTAGCTATAAGCTAGTAGACAGAGAAGTCCAATTGGTGAGATGGACGATACATGTGAGTAGTGAAGATGAGCTTAGAGTCAAAATATTGGTCAGTGGTCTGATACTTTCGGAGTGGTACACGTTAAAAATACCGAGTTTACTTGCATAGTGAACTTAATGAGTCTATTTGTGTGAACGAATAGGAAAATCAGGTGGTAACACGAAACCTTCGCCCTGTACTTTTTAATGGTACAGGGTGAAGGTTTTTTATTTGTTGGATAAAGGAGGTGTGATGTCATTATGACCGTATATTTAAGAAATGGTTTATCCAAAAAAATACATAGTGAAGTGCCAATACAAACTTTGGAGATCGGTATTATTAATTTAATGCCAAACAGGCAAGAGACAGAAGAACAATTTATTAGTTTACTCAGTCAGGATAAACAAAATGTTGCACTGTCCTTTTTCTATCCTGAAACACACCAATTTAGATATAGTTCGGCTGCTGCTGTTAAAAGCCATTATGAAACGTTGGCGAATGGATTAAAACAGAAAATGGATGGGTGGATAGTTACCGGAGCGCCAGTAGAAAAATTGCCATTTGAGATGGTGGATTACTGGCACGAGCTACAGGCAGTCATCACGAGCTTTAGTGAACAAAAAGTACCTGTCATCTATGAATGTTGGGCAGCTCAGGCAGCATTATATCAACAGTATGGTTTTCAAAAAGCACTACGGGCACGCAAACTTAGTGGTATTTTTGCAGCGGATACCATTCTTAGCAAGTCACATTTAATTTATGGCTTTGGTGTCGGAGGGCTTTTTCGAATGCCGCAGTCACGCCACACTGATCTTGTTTTGCCACAATCAGGACTGCCAAGCGAACTTGAGGTGATAGCTTCAGCACCAGAAGTTGGACCAATGGTTTTGACAGACTCATTGACTAATGCAGTGTTTGTGACAGGGCATCCGGAGTACACGCAATATACTTTAGATCGGGAGTATCAGCGTGATTATCAGCGTGGTTTAGTAGTTGATCCACCACACAATTACTATTTAAATGACTCCAAAGAACAGGTCAACTATTCTTGGCTTACCACTAGCCGTCAATTTTATCGGAATTGGGTAGGGCAAGTTATGCAAAAGAAAGTCGTGAAAAATTTATGACAGAAGAAAATCAAAACCTACACTTTGAAACATTACAAGTTCATGCGGGACAGACAGTTGATGAAACGGGGGCACGCGCAGTACCAATTTACCAAACAACATCATATGTATTTAAAGATCCTGAACAAGCAGCAGGTCGATTTGGGTTGACTGAACCAGGTAATATTTATACTCGTTTAACGAATCCGACAACTGATGTGGTTGATAAACGGGTTGCTGCCTTAGAACATGGCACGGCGGGCGTAACTTTGGCAACAGGAGCTGCTGCAATTACGGCAGCTATTCTTAATATTGCTGGTGAAGGTGATGAGATCGTTGCAGCCAGTACATTGTATGGTGGAACATACGATTTATTTAATGTCACGTTGCCAAAGTTGGGCATTAAGACGCACTTTGTTGATCCAGATGATCCAAAAAACTTTGGGGATGCGATTAATGAGCATACAAAAGCTGTTTATATTGAAAGTATTGGTAATCCAGGAATCAATCTGATTGATTTTGAAGCGGTAGCAGAAGTTGCGCATGAAAATGGTGTGCTACTACTAGTAGATAATACTTTCGGCACACCTTATTTAGTGCGTCCATTAGAGCATGGTGCTGATATTGTGATTCATTCAGCAACAAAATTTATTGGTGGACATGGTACAACCATGGGTGGTGTCATTGTTGAAGATGGTAAATTTGATTATCGTAAGAGTGGTCGCTATCCAGGATTTATCGAACCGAACGCTCAATATGATGGCTTGGTCTTTGCTGATTTAGCACCAGCTGCCTTTACAACTAAAGTACGTGCCGAATCATTGCGTGATTTAGGAGCAACGATTTCGCCATTCAATTCTTTCTTGTTGCTTCAAGGATTGGAATCATTGTCATTACGCGTTGAACGACATGTTTCTAACACAAAGAAGATTGTTGAATTTTTGAGTCATCATGACAAGGTTGCTTGGATCAATTATCCAGGATTGCAAGACAATAAGTACCATGCACTAGCTGAAAAATACTTTCCAAATGGGGTGACATCAATTTTTACACTTGGACTTAAGGGTGGTGAAGCAGCTGGCAAAGAACTGATCAAGAATTTGAAACTATTTTCATTGCTAGCTAATGTAGCCGATGCAAAATCATTGATCATTCATCCTGCCTCAACGACCCATGCGCAATTAAGTGAAGAAGAGTTGGCGGCAACAGGGACAACACCTGATTTAATTCGTGTATCCGTTGGTGTTGAAAATGTTGATGATTTGATTGCTGATCTGCAGCAAGCGCTGGATAAGCTTGACTGAGCATCGGATAGTAGACGCTTTTACTAATTGTTCGGATAATGATACTTAAAGTTCGTTTTGTAAGCCCATTCATGTATTGTTTTACGAAAAAAATAAGATATTCTTTGATTTTTTACGGTTAAATATAATACAATAGGGTGGTTGTTTTAAAATTGAATTTTTTATTAAGGGGTCTGATCTACATGTTTGAGCGTTACTTCAAGCTGTCTGAGTCAGGAACTTCTGTTAAAACTGAGTTACTAGCAGGTTTAACAACTTTCCTATCAATGGCTTATATTTTATTCGTTAACCCTTCAGTACTTGGTGCAACAGGTATGGACAAAAATGCTGTCTTTGTTGCAACGGGTCTAATTGCTGCTATTGCAACCATCTTTATGGGTGTTGTTGCAAAGTATCCATTTGCAATTGCTCCTGGACTTGGTATCAATGCCTTCTTCGCTTACAGTGTTGTTATTGGCATGGGCGTAAAATGGCAAACAGCTTTAGCTGGTGTCTTTGTTGCCGGTGTTATTTTCTGGCTATTGACCGTTTTCAAAATTCGTGAAACGATCATTAATGCAATTCCAGCGGACTTAAAGGCTGCCATTGCTGGTGGTATTGGACTTTTCATTGCCATGATTGGATTGGTTGATGGTGGTTTGATTGCTGCAAACAAATCAACGATTATTGGTTGGGGTGATTGGAGTGACCCTAAAGTCTTGCTAACGATTGCTGGTGTGTTAATTACTTTTGCATTGTATGCACGTAAGGTGCCAGGTGCAATCTTTATTGGTATGGTTGCAACATCAATTATTGGATTGGTAACAGGTCTAATTCCATTACCTTCATCAATTGTTTCTGGTATACCAAGTTTGGCACCAACTTTTGGACAAGCTATTTTTGGCTTGCAAGATGTGTTTACTTGGCAAATGATACCGGTTATTCTAACCTTCTTGCTAGTTGCATTCTTTGATACAGCTGGTTCATTGATTGGAATTGCCCGTTCTGGTGGATTCTTGGTAAATAATGAATTACCACGTGCCGGTAAAGCATTGATGGCCGATGCCATTGGTATGTTGGGTGGTTCACTTTTGGGAACATCACCAACAACGGCTTATGTTGAATCATCAACAGGTATTGCTGTTGGTGGTCGTACAGGATTGACATCATTCTTTACAGGAATCTTCTTGTTGTTGTCACTATTCTTTTCACCATTGCTAGTAGTTGTGACATCTAATGTGACGGCACCAGCATTGATTATTGTTGGAATTTTGATGGCTAGCAATTTGTCAGCAATTGATTGGAATGATTTCCCAGTTGCTGCAGCATCATTCCTAACTATTTTGGGTATGCCATTGTCATATTCAATTTCTGATGGTATCGCCTTAGGATTTATTGTTTATCCATTGTTGATGCTAGTGACAGGACGTGGTAAGAAAGTTCATCCTATCATGTATGCTTTAGGATTGATCTTCATTATATTTGTTTACATCTTACAAACAAATGGTTAATAGTTTCACGTGAAACAAAAACAGTTGCGACATAATTAATCATTATAAACTGAAAGGGGCATCAATCTACCTATTTGATTTTGGTAGATTGATGCCCCTTTAAGCGTCTTTTGTCACACTCTTTTTCCTAATTTAATTCGTGTTCGCTGGTATTACCATCAATAATAGCCAACATGTCCTTCATGGAAATTTCAACCATATTTCGGATGGCATTATCCGTATAGAAACCAATGTGTGGTGTGATAATGGCGTTTGGTAATTCTAAAATTGTTTTCAAATAATCGTTTTCAAATGGCGTTTCTGAGAAATCAGCACTAAATATATTTGCTTCACCTTCAATTGTGTCCAAACCTGCAGCAGCAATTTCATGACTTCGCAAAGCGGTAATTAGTGAGGGTGTATCCACCACAGCACCACGTGAAGCATTGATGAAAATGGCGCTAGATTTCATCTGTTTAAACACTGATTCATTAAATAGGTGGTAAGTACTTTTTAGTAATGGCGTATGGGTTGTAATAATATCAGCTTCTTTATAGACAGTCTCATGATCAACATACTTTAAGACACTGTTGAGTTCTGGTCGGTGGACTGGATCAGCAGCAATGACAGTTGCACCCAGCGCTTTGAAAATACGTGCCACCTCACTACCTATTTTTCCGGCACCAATAATACCGACCGTTAAATCATGAATTTCACGCGCCTGTAAGCCATCCCATGTAAAATTGTATGCATGCATTCGCGGTTGCGCAACATTTAAATGACGCAGTAGCCACATGACCTGTGTTAAGACCATTTCAGATACAGAACGGGGTGAATAAGCCGGTACATTGGTGACTTTTAATTGATATTGCGTGGCTAAGTCCAAATCAATCGTATCGTAACCAGTAATACGTAAGGTGATTTGTTTAATACCAAATTCATGTAACTTTTGATAGACAATTGGGTCATCAATTAGATTATCTTGTTCAGTAGAAATACCGTCATATCCTTTAGCCAAATCAACGGTATCAGGATTTAAAGTAACTTTATTAGAGTGAACTTCAACATCGGGATGTGTTTTTATCCATTCTTTGATAACAGCAGCTTCATCGTCCATGATGTTGTACAGTAAAACCTTCTTCATTAAACATCCCCCTTAGTTATTAAACCCTGATTTAAAATGATAGTTTTGAAAAAGCCTGAACTGCCTTTTCAAGAGTAGCCATGTCTTTTGTGACTGCAATACGGATGTATCCTTTACCTGCATCCCCGAATGCTTGACCAGGGATAACTAGCACCCCAGCTTGTTCAAGTAGGTAATTACTGAATTTAATATCATCCATACCAGTTGCAGAAATGTCGGCAAAAAGATAGATGCTACCAGCAACTGGCAAGATATTTAACCAAGGTAATTTGTTCAACTCAGTTGCCACGTACTCTAAACGTTCACCAAATTGTGCTTTGAGTGCTGGTGTAATTTCGTCAATGTGTTGTAGTCCATAAGCACCAGCTGCCTGAGAAACGCTCGGCGCAGAAAAATCAATGCCCTCATTTAGCAGTCCAGCCGCAGCTACGACATCCGCAGGACCAATTAAATAACCAATTCTAAAGCCAGTCATTGCGAATACTTTTGACAAAGATCCAGTTACTAAGGTATGTTCTGGCGCAAGTGCTTCTAGGGGGATGAAATCATTGTCTCCATAAACAAATGGCCAATAAACTTCGTCAGCGAGTAAGTAGATGTCATGTTCTTTTGCCAAGTCGGCAAGTGCTTGTAGCGTCTCTTGATCATAAACAGCACCAGTTGGATTATTTGGTGTATTAACTAAAATTGCTTTTGTTTTGTCGGTAATAGCAGCAGCGATGTCAGCCTTAGTTGGTTGGAAGTTATTTTCGGCCGTGCAGTTTACAACGACTACTTTCCCATGGTGGGCTTCAATTTGTACTTCATAAGGTGAGAAGTAAGGTGCAAAAATAATAACTTCATCGTCTGGATTTAAAATGGCACCAAAAGCTAAGAATGTTGCGTGCCCGGCACCAACAGTTGCACGAACATTTTCTTTGGCATAGGTTAGGTTAAATTTTTTTTGATAAAAATTAATGATTGATTCAAGATATTCTGGATCACCATCGCTAGCGGTATAATGTGTTTTCCCGGCAGCTAAAGCTTCTTCAGCAGCATTTAAAATTGGTTCGGGGGTTGTCATATCTGGATCACCAATAGATAGATTGATGACATTGGTCATTAATGCTGCATTCTTACCAATGTCAGACATAATATTAGGTGTTGGGTTTTGAAATAAGTTTGAAAGGCTACGTGTCATGTGAAATCCCCCATAAATTCTCATTTTATTTTAATAGTATTATACATTTTTTTAAGCGGTTGTGCAGAGGAAATCGAAAAATATACAAAAAAATGTATTTTAATACATATAATAATGGTTCAACTCCTAAGATATGGGGAAGGTTTGGATCAAATTGACAAAGTAAATATCCCGTTATTGTATTAGCAAGTTCTGGTGTTGTTTACGCACTTGGTGCAATTATTTTAAGTGCCATATTATCGCCAATTTTAACAGGACATTTGCAAGGTCCACTCACTAATCCATTCGCCTTTATCTCAATCATTATTGTTAATATTATCTGGGGTGGCATTGTTGGCTTGTTAGCAAGACTCATTATCAGGGTACGCTAGGACTGACAAATGAAGTGTCTATTTCACTTACCAAATATTGTTCATATTTCATTCATATTTTTTTCAAATGCATTTTGTTTGTAAGCGCTTTCTATAAGTGTTACCCTGACGTTGTTAAGGATATTTTAATGAAAGGACGTGTTTATGGTGAAACGTAGTGGACTAATAAGAACGGCAGTAGCGGGGTTAACTGTATGTTTAGGTGCAGGTGTCACTCAGGTTATTTCAAGTGAAACAGCTTTTGCAGCGGATACAGATAGTAACAAAGTTGAGAAGTTTGATAAGTATAAGGGACATCAAGTGTACGAATATACAATTCAGAATAAATCTGGATTGAAAGTATCGGTCTTAAGTCAAGGTGGGACACTGCATGGTATCTACGTACCTAAAGGGGCTAATGACAAGCGTAATATTTTAATGTCATTTAAGCATACGAAGCAGTATTATGATAAAAATGCGGCATCGCTTTATGTGGGTCAGCAGATTGGCCCAGTTGGTAATCGGATTCGAAATGGTAAATTTAAGCTAGACGGAAAGACAGTCTCGGTTCCAACCAATGAAAACGGGAATACCTTACATAGTGGTAATCATGGGTTTAATTCTGTACGCTGGAAAGGTGAAGTTGGTACTTATGAAGGTAATCCAGCAATTACTTTGCGCCACACCTTTAGTTCAAAGTACACTGGTTTCCCTGGTGATATTCAAGCCACAACTAGATATGTCGTGACTGATAATAATCAGGTTAAAGTTCTAATGAGTGCTAAAAGTACGAAGGATACAGTTTTTGATCCGACAATTCACGCATACTTTAACTTAGGACAAGAGAAGACAATTCAAAATCAGGAATTGACAATGAATTCAACACAACGTTTGCAGTTAAATAAAGAAAAAGTACCAACTGGCAAGCTACTCGCAAATACTGGTGCATATGATTTTTCTAAGGCTAAGCCACTTAAAGATCATCTTGATCCGTTAATGAAGACCAAGGAGCAGGGATTTGATACGATGTTCAAAGTCAGTCAGGGTGATAATGATCAAATTGCTAAATTATCTGACCCTAAAACTGATCGTTCAGTAACTTTCTTGTCGCAGCGTAATGCCCTTGTTGTTTATTCCGGTAATGCAATTGATAAGAAACTGCAGTTTGAATCTGGCCCGGGTCGACAACATGCCGCAATTGCACTCGAACCACAAACCCTTCCGGATGCGGTCAATCATCCAAGTTTTGGGGATGTTTCACTTAAAGCAGGTGAAACTAAGACAAAGGAAATTACTTACCAAGTTGACTATTAAAACAATCCAATACTAGGAACTATTGAGAAAATTAGATGAACAGTTAGTGTACTAAGACATAAGTTAGTCATGATAGCCTGAAAAGGCCCCAAGCTACCGATTTCAAATTGGTAGTTTGGGGCCTTAAATGTGTTCTGAAAACCTGAATGTCTTTTTTAAATGGGTTAAATCTTAATGGTTAACAATAAATTTTGCTGATTGGCCATTATCAACTAACACGACGTTTTCAGCGACAATTTTAGCCATCGCATCACGAGCTTCCACGGTGGCATTACCAACGTGTGGTGTTAGGATAACGTTTTGAAGTATTTTAAAGCCATCATCAACTTCAGGTTCTCGTTCGTAGACATCTAGTGCTGCACCGGCAATTTCACCTTCTTTGAGCGCTTTTAATAAAGCAGCTTCGTCAATGATTGGACCACGCCCAACGTTAATAATGTTTGCTGTAGACTTCATTGCTTTAAAAGCCGCTTCGTTGAATTGATGATAATTTTCATCAGTTTGCGGTGCATTGATTGAGATAAAATCACTTGTTGCAATTAATTCATCAAATGGCCGGTAAGTAACCTTCATTGAACGTTCTTCCGGATCAGACAAAGGCGTACGCTTATAATATTGCACGTGCATACCTAACGCATTTGCTTTTCGAGCAACATCACTACCAATGTCACCAAGCCCAACGATTCCTAGTGTCTTACCAGCTATCTCATGTCCTAAGAAGAACAATGGTGCCCAGCCGAGGAATCCATCACGATGCATTTTGTAGTTTCCTTCAACAATGCGATGACTCAATGCAAGCATTAGTCCGATGGTTACTTCAGCAACAGCGTTAGTTGAGACAGCTGGCGTATTTGTGACTGGAATACCTTTTTCTTTGGCATAAGCAGTATCAATGTTGTTGAAACCAGCCCCAAAATTAGCGATTAATTTTAATTTAGGTGCTGCATCGATAATTTCACGATCTACTTTGGTTGATAGTGGTGTAATTAAGAAGTCAATATCACGGACACTTTCAAGCAATGTTTCATGTGAAACTAAACCTTCACCATCGTAAATAGAAACGTCAAATCCATGATCAATTAATGTTTTTGTAGCCAACGCGGGTAATTCTGCTGACAGATATACCTTACTCATGATGTATCCCCTTTTCTTTTTTGGTAACGCTTTCATTATCTCGCGAATAACGTTAAATTTCAATTAAGTCATAAGAAATAGAGGTTGTGACAAAGAAAATGTCCCAACCTCTTCCAATTAAAAATATATTAATTATGAGCGTGTCAGTTTGATAGCATAAACGTGTTGCATTGAGGCTTCAAAACAACTTAGCGACTAAGCTTGTTTAGTACATCTAGTACAGGTTGAAAAGCGGCTAGGGTATGGTAACGATCACCAATTAGGACGCCATCATAGCCAATAGCATTTGCGATTGGAGAACCGGCTTCATCCATGTGACCACCTAGAATTAATTGATATGAAATTTCTGGATAGTTAGTTTTCATAAATTTTCGAATAGCATCATGAATATCACGGATTTCGTCAATAGAGTAGAGTGCACGCCCCATTTCAGTTGAAGCTAGTGATTCATAGGCAATAATGATCGGCTTTGTGATTGGCTCATCTTTTAGTAAAATTCCTAATTCTTCAACAACCATGTCAATGTTGCTGTACTGACCAACTGATAGAATTGGTGTGATGTTATTTTCTAAAGCATTTTCAAGACGCTTGCGAACAATCAGCAAACCTTCATTCAATGATTTACGACGTTCCAAATGACCAATAAAGCTCGTTGTTATACCTAATGATTGTAAAACACTGGGCGAAATTTCACCGACCGTGCGTTGTTTAATGGTTAAGTTTTGACTGACAACTTCAAAATTATCATAAGTGTTTGGTACCGGTAGTGTTGGTGCAATCTTTAAGTCAACATCAACAGTTGCCTGACTGAGATCAGCTAAAAATTGTTTTTGTTGTTCAAAATCAACTAAATTTTTGAAATTTAAAACTGCTAGCATAGGATAATACCTCCATATGGAATGATTGCCTTTATATGCCTTAGTATAACATGCTGTTGATAGGTCATTCACAATAAGGACATTTCGTTTTTTAATGTTAGTTGCACTGTTGGGATACTACGCACAGAAAATGATATAGATTTTTGTGAAATTTTTAGGTAAAATGTTTTCTTAAATGATAGGGTGAGAAAAAATGTTTGAATGGCTATTTATTTTTCAACCATACTATCCGTTAAAGGTTGAATTAACATCATAATTTTAACCTTAGAATAATTTATGAGTCCAAATTAGTTTGGCGGTAGTCTTGGGGGATGACATGAAGACACGCTACATACGGTTATTAATAAAAATATTATCAGTTATTATGCTTGTACTACTCGGTTGGTTAGTCGTCCATTTGTATCGAATTGGCGTCTTTAATGATACGGATTCATTGATTAAGCTACTGAAGAAATATGGTATTTGGGCACCAATTTTATTTGTTTTTGTCCAAATTGTGCAGGTGGTTATTCCAATACTACCAGGAGGCGTCTCATTAGCAGCAGGTGTTGTTATGTTCGGCCCTTGGCTAGGGTTTTTGTATAATTACATTGGCATCGTATTAGGTTCTATGATTCTATTCTGGCTAGGACGTCGTTATGGTAGACGTGTCATTGATATCTTTGTCAGCGAGGATACACTGAATAAGTATATGGATCGTTTAGATTCTAAAGGTTGGCATTGGACCTTTGCTTTGCTGATTTTCTCACCGGTTGCACCAGATGATGCGTTGGTACTATTAACAAGTCTGACAAAGATGACGTGGCGTGAATTTACGATAATTATATTGGCTGGTAAACCATTATCAATTTTCATTTATAGTTTGGGGATGTTATATGGTGCAGACTGGTTACTAAGAATTCTAGGGCATTAAAAAAAGGCGAAAGTTCCACATGGAACTTTCGCCTTTTTAGTAACAATAGAGAATGACGTTATTATTTCTCTTTGCGCTTTAGTAGACTTGATAGATAAATCAATACGAGTGCGCCAAGACCTACGCAACCTAATACAGTAAGGTCGGTTGTCATTGTAGATGATGTACCGTTGATATAAAGACCGTTTGTGTACATGTCCATCGTAAATCTTAGTGGTGTCCAGCTGTAGATACCATTCAAGTATAATGGTGATAACATTTCCTTTGGATAAGAAATAACACCCATTGAGAATAGCATAATTAGAACAACTAGTGGCCAACCAATAAATCCAGTCCAGTCTAAGATGCAAGTCTGAATGAGATAGAACACAAAGACATTAAACATCAAAATTAGGATAAAGTTGCCTGCGTCTGGTACTGGGACACCAAACACTGTATGAGCGAAGAAATAGATTGATAAACTAGCAACGATTGCTAATACAATACCAGTAATCATCTGACTGTTGATCGTGCTCAAGGTGAAGAGTCCATTTTCAGCACGCTTCTTATGCTCACGCCATAGTAAGATTGAGCCAATCAAGGCGCTCATCCAAGAAAGCATAACGAGCAACATTGGTGCCATACCGCTGACACTCTTGTTAGGAATCTTGTTTTTAACTTGTGTTGTCACCTTAACTGGCTCATTGATAATTTGCCATTGGTTAGATGATAGTGTGACATTGTTTTCCTTTAATACGCCCTGCATTTTTTGAGACATACCTTGGCTCAAAGCATTGGCAATCTTAGGTAGTGCTGTGGTTACAGCACTTGATGCTTGTGCGCTCATTCCTTGATTAGTAATGACACGAATTTTTGCTTGAGTTGGCAATGTTTGCGTCATTGTTTTTGCAGCTTCAACTTGTGTTTTTAATTGCGCATTTGCTGCAAGTGCTTGTTCAGGTACATCCTTAGTCTTTGCTTGGATGACGAGCCCCTTTAGATAGTCTTGTTGGCTCGTTAAACTTTTGTCAAAATCTTTGTCAATGACAAATGCCCCATAGTATTTTTTGTCATTGAATCCTTGCTTTAAGCTCGATTCCTTTTTGACTTCGATTAACTTAAGCTGTGCGTCTGAATCAGAGAACTTGTCCTCAAGTTGACTGATAATTTTTTTACTTTGTTGATTACCAGATGCATTAACAACAGCAATTGGTAATTGTTTAAGTTCTACAGAGTTACGAGCGCCGATTTGTGCGAATGAAAAAATTGCTAAAACAGCAAATACAGCAACAGCGTAAAGCCAGAACATTTTACTTGAAATAACTTTCCACATAGAAATAACCTCTCCCTTATTTATTTATAAAACAACATGTTGTATTATATGATGTGGATAGAAAAAAGGACGCAACACTTCACGATGTTTTGTTGTAAAAAGAGGTGAAATTTTGAAACAATTAGATAGAACTATGAAAACTAAACAAAATATCGTTAAAGCATTCATGGATATTTTGAAATATAAGACAGCATTACAAGTTAAAGTTTCAGATATTACACGGCAAGCTAACGTTGATCGTGGGACTTTTTATCGTTATTTTGAGAGTAAGGATGCATTGATTGAAGACTGTGAGGAAGACATTCTCAATAAAGTATATTTAAGTCGGGAAACTATTCTACACTCGGTATCTTCCGTGCAGGACATAAGGGAAAATCCTAGTCTTATTGAACCCTTGCTCACAACGATTGGTGATAATTTAGAAATGATGGATGTTTTATTGAACCGTTTAGGTGATAATCATTTTGCGGTGAAATTTAGAGAATTTTTATTAGAGGAAGGACTAACAACCATTAATAAGTATGCGGGTAGTACTGATAAAATTTCTAATAAACAACGCGAATTATTTGCCATGAGTACCAGCTCTGCAATTATTGGTTTAATCAGTCTGTGGAGTAGTAAACCGGATCATTTTACAAGGAAAGATATTGAGGAGGTTATTAGTATTATTACAACTCAGGGGATTTTTGGTATTGTATAAAAAAATATGGCCGATATTGAATTTTTTCAGTATCGGCCATATTTTTTATTCTTTAACAGAATCATTTAGTTTTTTAGCTTGATAGTAATCAGGGAAAATCTGAGCACTTTTGACACCCCAGTAATAGAAGATTAATGAGATGACAATAATAACGACGAAATCCCATGGATAACTGATCCAACCCGCACCATTAAATTCATGACTACCGGCAAATGAAATCAATGAAATGAAGATAAGGTAGACAATCAACCAAAGAGCTGATTTGAAAGCCTTCCATGTATCATTGTTTTTAGCCTTGTATTCATAGTAGAAATATATCGGCAAACCTAGCAAAATTACTAAGATAACTTCAATCGTAGTTGGCCACATTGACCAATAAATTGCTAATGATGCTAGCACAAAAGCGACAGGTGCCATGAATGATAGCATCTTTAATTTAACAGGACGCTTAAAGTTAGGTGCGGTATGCCGGAAAGCGACTGCAGTCACCGGACCTGTTAAATAGGCAATCAAAGTAGAAGCACAGATAACGGTTGCTAAGGTTGACCATGATCGGAATACCGAAACCATAATCATACTAATGATTAGATTTGTTAACATCGCAGCACGAGGCATATAGAATTTAGAACTTAGTTTCCCTAAGAACTTTGGCATATGTTTATTACTTTCCATGGCGAAAAGTACACGTCCAGTCGAGGCTGCGAATGACACACCTGTTCCAACAGGTGAGATAAAGGCGTCAAGGTAAAGTAAGACAGATAACCAATGAATACCGAGCAATATTGCTAAATCGGCAAATGGTGATCTGAAGTTGATACCGTGCCAACCGTGTTGTGCTATGGTTGATGGCTCAATTGCCATAATGTAGGCACTTTGAATCAAAATATAGATAATACCACTAATTAGTAATGATAAGAAAATACCACGACTAATATTTTTCTTGGTATTTTTAATTTCGCTTCCCATATTGATTACTGTTTGGAAGGCATTAAATGAGAAGATAATACCTGCCGTTGCCGTTGCTGAGAAGATTGGTGCAGAGCCATAAGGCATAAATTCATGTAATGAATGACCATAGTTACCAGGATGGAAACTTGATAATGTTAGCATGATAACGGTAATTGTTGGCACACCAATTTTGAAAAGGGAAATAAAATTCGTAAAGCGTGTTAGCAAGGTAACTGACCAGAAGTTGATGAGGGTAAAGACTAGCATAAATCCAAATACCAGTAGTAACCCTGGTGTCGTAATCGTACCATTGCTAAAAAATTGTTGGGTCCAATTTGCCCATGCCCACGGCCACGAGCTCATGTATTGCACTGCGGCAACAGCTTCAATCGGAATCAAAGTGATTAATGATACCCAATTGGACCAAGATGCAATAAAGCCTAATAAAGGTCCATGCGAATATTGTGCGTAACGACTCATGCCTCCAGCTTCTGGAAACATGGCCCCCAACTCAATGTAATTGTAGGCAATCGCGGCAATAACAAGACCACCGATTACCCATGAAATAATTGCAGCGGGCCCCGCTACACGGGTGGCCTCCCAAGACCCGAATAACCAACCTGAACCAATTAATGATCCTAGTGTTAGCATGATGAGCTGGAATAAGCCAATTTTTGTTGTTTTGTCGGACTTCATAGTTCCTCCTTTTGACAATAGCAACTATTGTAACAAACTTATGGGATAATACCAAATCAAAGCGGTTTTCCCTTGGTAAAACGAATTTATTGGATATAATAAGTATGTTTTTTGATTTTAAAACAACTGAAAGCGCTTATATTTCAAGTAAGTGATACTTGTAACGAATTGTTGATTATTATAGATAAACAGTAATTTTATTGTAAAGATTATTACAGATGAAACGCTAACTTAAAGTCTATTTATGAGGCATTCGTTCGTTATATAACGAATTATACGAAAGATATTATAAATTCATATCCGTTTTTAAATTAAAAAGTGAAAAAATAAGCATTTTTAGCAGGTATTATGTTACAGGAGTTTTGTTGCGTATTGGCCGAGTTTTTTCGATAATATACTTGCATCTTTATTATTTTGCGAATCAACTAAGGAGATAGGTATGATTTTTAAAAGGCATCATGATAATACTGAAGTGACAACTGCTAAGCTTGCTGTTTTATTGATTCCGGCAATGACGATATCGGCAGGAATTACTTCTTTAATGGCAGCTAAATCGTATGAAATTATTCGACTAGCGAATGCCCGTGGTAAAGCTATCGAGGAAGAGAAATAAGCACATGGTTAATCGTATTTTTACGTACTTAAAGAGCGACGTAATGTTTACTGTTAGCATGGTGCTAGCGGTCGTTACGTCCTTTTTCGTGGTACCAGATTTAGGTGCTGTTAACTGGCACACTATTTTCAGTTTAATGACAATGATGATTTGGGTTAGCTTGTTAGAGAATGCAGGTGTTTTACATGCCGTATCAGTCTGGTTAGTTAGTCGAAGCCATCATGCGCGGGCGTTAATGACTAGTGTGACCTTGTTGTCATTCTTTGGTGCAATGTTGTTATCCAATGATATTGCTATCTTAACGTTAATGCCGATTTATTTACGATTAGCATCAGGGCTATCAACGCAATTAAAAATTATTGGCTCAACCTTGATTATTATGGCTGCTAATTCTGGCGCTATTTTATTTCCATTTGGTAAGTCACAAAACCTATACTTATTTGGTCATTACGGGGTGAGTGTTGGTGAGTTCTTCACTTGGTCTGCATCATTGACAGTGGTATCACTTATTTTGATGATTATCATTACACGTTTTATTAAAATGGAGCCACTGGCAATTGATTTAAAACCAGCTGAGCACGTTGAAAACCGCCAATTAGTTTTCTTGATTTGTACAGGTGTTGTTTTGATTGCAACAATTTTTGGCTGGTTGCCATTTAATGTTGTGGTACCACTTATCTTGATCGTCTTCTTTATCTATAATCGCAAAATATTTAAAATGGTTGATTATGGTTTATTAGCAACATTCTTGTTTTTCTTTGTTGCAACAAATAATTTAGCCAATATACATATGGTACAGACGCTTGTTAGCTCACTATTTGATACGCCAGCACATGTGCTGTTTGGTAGTTTTGCTCTAAGTCAAATTATCTCCAACGTACCGTCAACAATTTTAATTTCAACATTTACGGATCATGCCCATGAATTATTCTTAGGTACTAATATTGGTGGGCTAGGAACGATGATTGCCTCGATGGCAAATTTGATTGGTTTCCGTGTGTATCGCCAAATTGAACCAGATTCATCATCAACTTTTTTGAAATTGTTCATGGTGTTAAACTTCGTTATGGCAGCTGTCTTGTTGGTTTCATTTGGATTATGATTAATATATTTTTAGTTGAAAAGATTGGAACAAAAAATGTTCCAATCTTTTTTTGCTAAAAAAGGTATTAAATAATCGTTAAAACACTTATAATGAAGTGGAGATTTTAGCTTTTATCGTGAGTCGGAGAAGAATATGCCTAAAAAACTAGACGAACCAGATATTGAAGCTTTAGCAAAGAAACCTATATTTGAGAAGGTTGCGGATGGAGATTGGTATCAGTATGGGAAGGAACCCCAATTACAAGCCATTGTTAAATCAAGTACGCAAGCGATTCAAAAATTGAATAAAATTGCGACAGATGATTTTGATGAGGCGCTAAAACAATTACATGAATTAGTACCGCATATGGCTGATGATGTGGAAGTTTATTTCCCAATTACTAATATTGAGTACCCTGACAATTTATTTATTGACCAAGGAACTTTTATTAATTTGAATTTCACTATTTTGAGTGCTGGTAAAATTACCATTGGTAAAAACTGCTTCTTAGGACCTAATACGCAGTTGTACACACCAAATCACCATCCAAATAACAAGGAATTACGTCGTGAAGGTTGGCAATATGATTTGCCAATTACGATTGGTGATGACTGCTGGTTTGGTGGATCGGTGATTGTTTTGCCAGGAGTTACAATTGGTGACAATGTCGTTGTTGGCGCTGGCAGTGTGGTTACCCACGATATACCAAGTAATACCGTTGTTGCTGGAAATCCGGCACATATTATTCGCCACGTATAAATAAAAAAGCTGAGAAGTATTGATAATCTGGTAAGAACCAGTATCTACTTCTCAGTTTTTTTATATAAAATCTTGACCGTTGAAGCCAGTTTTGTCTGCTTCAGTAATTTCTCGTAATACATGGCAAGGGTTACCAACTGCGATAACGTTGCTTGGAATATCATGAGTTACAACGCTACCTGCACCAATGATAACGTCGTCCCCAATTGTGACACCAGGTAACACAGTGACGTTAGCTGCTAACCAACACCGATTACCAATCGTAATTGGTTTGGCGATGCAACCGCCAAGTTCGCGTTCATGAGCATCAAATGAATGATTGCTGGTATAGAGTCCAACTTTAGGACCGAATAAGACACGATCACCAATGGTAACTTTAGCGCCATCTAGAATGACGGTATCATAATTTGCATAAAAGTAATCACCAACGTGAATATTGCGACCAAATTCACAACGAAAATTTGGATTCAAATCTGGTGCAATACCTGCACTACCAAATAGATTGCGAATGAGCACTTCTTTCTTTGCCATATCTTGCTCATTATTGATGGCGGTTGTTAACCTTGTTGATTCTTTTCTGGCAGACACTAATATTGGATCTAAATCATTATAAGTTTGACCCGTAGCCATATAGGCAAATTTTTCATCTAAGTTCATTTATTTTTCTCCCCAAGTCATTAGTATCAGGATATCATAAAAAATAAAATCGTTTGCAAGGGTTGACACAATCCGAAACATTAGAGTATGGTTAGAATATCATTAAAGCCAGGAGCTGATATTCATGAAATTACGTCGTGTATCACAATTGAATAGTTGGAACTATAACTTTCGTTTCTATTAGATAGTGTTTGCATCTAGTTATTAGCAGGTGCAGACATGTCACACATGTTTGTACCTGTGGGAAATGAAAGCTATTTGGCTTGAGTTAAAAGACCCTGCAGGTTTGAAAATAATCTGCAAGGGGTAATAAAAGATTATAAAACCCTCTAGATTGTTTTCAATCGAGAGGGTCTTTTTTCGTAGAAATAATATTGTTCGTTTTTAAGCATTAAAGGAGTGAATTAGTTATGAAAATGACAAAATATTTAAATAAACAGTTAGTCAATGTGCAACCATCAAATATCTTAGCTTTTGCAAATTTTGCTGCTGATATTCCAAATATTGTGAATTTTACATTAGGTGAACCGGATTTCGACACACCGAAGCATGTGCAACAGGCAGCTATTCGTAGTATTCAAGCAAATCATTCACATTATGCGCCATCAAATGGGACGCAGGAGCTACGTCAAAATGCGAGTGGCTTTTTAGCAACCAAGTATGGTCAACACTATGCACCTGAAGAAATAATTGTTACTGAAGGTGCAACTGAAGCAATTTATACAGCAATTGTGTCTGTGTTGAATCCTGGTGATAAAGTGATTATTCCAACACCAACATTCCCATTGTACATTGCCGATGTCACAGTGGCTGGTGGCCATCCTATTTTGGTGGACACTTCAGCAACAGATTTTAAACTAACCCCAGAATTATTAGCAGATACAATTGCTCATGAAGGACCAGCGGTCAAAATGGTTGTGTTGAATTATCCAAGTAATCCAACAGGTATCACTTATTCGCAGGCAGAATTAGATGCATTGGCTGATATTTTAAGGGATAAACCAATATTTGCATTGTGTGATGAAATTTACAGTGAATTAAATTATGACCAGGCACATGCGTCATTGACGAAAACATTACGAGAACAAACAATTTTGATTACTGGAGTTTCAAAGTCTCATGCGATGACAGGTTGGCGAATTGGGTTACTATGTGCACCAAAAGTACTTACTGATGAATTAAGTAAGATCCACCAATTTACAATTACGAGTACTGCAACAGTTATGCAAGATGCTGCGGCGGAAGCTTTAGGAAACGGTCAAGATGATGCATTACCAATGAAGACAGAGTATCAGAAAAGGCGAGATGTCATTTTAGAAACTTTAAATGAGTTAGGTTTTCAAACGGCCAAACCAAGTGGTGCATTCTATATTTATACGAAAATTGCTCCTGATTTAGAACAAGATGATGAGAAATTTGCTTATGATTTGGCTAAAACAGGATTAGTAGCTGCTGTGCCAGGTTCATATTTTGGTCCAGGAGGAGCGCACTACTTACGACTTAGCTATGCAACTAGTATGGCTGAGATTACAAGGGGGATGACCCAATTACGACAATATGTTGCTGATCAAAGGAATGAAAGTGAGAGAATTTAAAAATGAAAATTTTATTATTGAGTGTTCGACCAGATGAGCGTGCGGCAATCGAGAAGTGGGGTAATCGTCATCCAGATGTGGCGTTAACCATTGCAGAATGGGAATTACATTCAGAGACCGTGGATCAGGTAGCTGGTTTTGACGGGTTAGTTATTCAGCAACGAACTCAGATTGAATCGGATGTCTACCCACGCTTGCACGAATTGGGCATCAAACAACTGACAACGCGAACAGCTGGGTATGATGTGATTGATTTAAAAGCTGCAGCTGAAAATGATTTGATTGTCAGCAATGTACCGGCATATTCACCTCGATCAGTAGCCGAATTAGCACTAACACACACATTACGTTTAATTAGAAAGCAAGAATTAGTTGACCAACGTGTCCGTGAACAAGATTTTCGTTGGGCTGGATTACAGGGAAGTGAAATTCACTCATTAACAATTGGCATTATTGGTGCCGGAAGAATAGGCGGTACAGCAGCGCGACTATTTCATGCCTTAGATGCAAAGGTTATCGCTTATGATATTAAACCTAATCATGAATTAGATGATGTACTCACTTTCTTGTCGTTTGAAGAAGTTCTTCAACAAGCAGATGTCATTTGTTTGCATGTTGATTTAAATGAGACATCACGAGGTTTGATTGATGAAGCTGCATTAGCTTTAATGAAACCAACTGCATATTTAATCAATGAATGTCGTGGACCAGTGGTGGATACAAGTGCTTTGTTAGCTGCATTGGCAGAGCAACGGCTAGCTGGTGCAGCATTGGATACGATGGTTGGTGAAGAAACATTCTTCAATTTTGATTTACGAGGTCAAGAGCTCCCTAACCAAGATTTAATTCAATTACGTCAGTACGACAATGTTATTATCACACCACATGTTGGTTTCTATACTAATATTGCTGTCCAAAACATGGTGGATATTAGTTTAGATGATACGGTAGCTATTTTATCTGGTAAGGCAAGTGAACATACAGTTAGCTAAGGAAAAAGTAGGTCATTTCAAATGAAGTGACCTACTTTTTATGGTTATAAAAATTCATTGTTCCACATGAAACATTATTTGCTACGAGCTGGTAAGTCTAATGAGACAGTATCTAATACATGTCCCTTAACTGCACGGCGGAAGTCATTGAGGAAGTAGCCAGCTTTTAAGTCTAACGTCGTATCTAAGGCGAAAACTTTAAGTGTATAATCATGAGTTTTATCCGGTGGCATTGGACCAGTATAGCTTTGTGTTAGTGCTGGATTGTCCAGACGATATTGTGAATACTGCGAGTTGGTACCAGGCACATACGAAATATTAGCATGTGAAAGGTCTTCAGGTATATCACCAACTGGTAGATTAGCTGCTAACCAATGAATCCAGACAAAACCAGCAACCGGCACTGAATCGTAATCGATAAAGACGACAGACAATGATTCGGTACCAGTAGGAACATCACTGACCCTAATCGGAAAATTTACAACTGGTGTATCTTCAAGACGATATTGATCTGGTGCAAATTTTGCGTACTTATCAGGAATTAAATTGTTATCTAAGGCAACATCAATTTTCATAATAACCCCCAGTATTGAGTATTAGTTCTAATTTAGCATAATGATCTTACAATCACTAAGCATCTTCATCATTAATTTTAACACCAAGCAGACCAATAAATGCAATGGCTTGTACCGGACTGATTATGCAACCACGAACTTGATCAGTTGTCACATTTAATGTTTCAAAAAAACTTTTAGAAATATCTACGCCAACTAAAGCAGTATCTAAGAAATCAGCTTTATCGAGTTCACATTGGGTAAAATTCAATCCTTTTTTTATTTGCATGTCTTGAAAGTAGGCGCTAACTAGACTACTTTTTTCAAATTGACTGTTTTCTATCTTAGATCCAGATAGATTGAGGTAGTCTGCCTTTGAATCAATAATGATTGTGTTTTTCCAGTGATTATTTGAAAAATCCGTCCCCATTAGTTGGCATTTGTTAAAAATGGTACGGTAAAAAACGCTAGATGAGAAATCATTGTTAAGAAAATGACAGCTTTCAATCTGACAGTCAAGCCATTCGCTATCTGAAAAGTCCGTTTGCTGAAACTCACAGTTTTTAAATTTTACTGAGTCAACGTGGATTCTTTCCGAAGAATATAGAAATAAACAATCCTCGTAAGTTTCACCAGGAACTACTTCATCTAAGGAGAGCCGTTGCTTGATAATCATACATTTCTTCCTTTTGATTTATTTTGAATTTGGCGTGTTTGGCGCGCACTTTGTATACTGCCATAAATGAACACTGCAATACCAATCCAAATTAAAATGAAAACAATGGCTTTATGCCAAGTAAATGCTTCATTGAGAACGAATATGGCCATTAGTAATTGCATGGTTGGATTCAAGTATTGAATGAAACTGAGTGTAATGAAGTCAATGTTCTTAGCAGCGACAGCAAATAGTAATAGGGGAATGATTGTCACTAATCCACTGAGAATAATGAGTATTGTAACATGTGGGCTACCTTGTAGCATGTTATAAGGGGTTAGTAGTAGGTAGATGATAGCAATTGGAAAAACGAAAAGGGTTTCTAAAGTTAATGAGATAAGGGCTGGTAGCGGTACTTTCTTTTTAATTAAACTATACAAACAGAACGTACCAGCCATTAATAATGTGTTCAAAGGTAATGAACCTGTTTGAAATGTTAGAATCGCAACGCCAATAACAACAAAGGTCAATGCAACGATTCTCGTTTTTGATAGATGTTCATGTAGGAATAGGACGGCAACAACTACATTCATGAGCGGCATGATGTAATATCCGAGACTTGCTTCAGTAGCTGCTTGATGAGTCACCATGTAAATGTAGATAAACCAGTTAGCTGAAATTAGAAATGAAGCTAGAATAAGCCACTTTAATTTATGAGTATGAATTAATTGCTTAATTGTGTTAAATAGCAGGGGCCAGTCTCGCCGAATTGTCAGAATAATGGCGATTGTTAACATTGACCAGACAATTCGGTAGGATAAAATGTCCATTGCAGGTACAGTATGCATAAGTTCCCAAAAAACACCTAATACACCCCAGAATATATATGCTAATAAGCCAGATTGAACGCCTAATTTTTTATTTTCCATAGATCGCCTGTCCTTGTTCTTATTCAATAATAAACATCATGGTATTGTGACATATTGATATGGTTCATGCTAACACTTTTAATAATTCATTGATATATGTTGATTGTTCCTACGGATAATTTTCCTTAGCTAGATGTTAGTTGTCTTTCGGAAAAATTTTTTGAATATAAAAAATACCAATCAAAGAAACAATAATGATGATAATGAGAGATATTCTGACGATATCCGGGTGATTATCAACAAAAAAATTATTAAGGATGGCGATTGCCATAATCAAAGAAAACAGTCCTGAAATGCGTGCCATATTGTTACCTCCAAAAAATGATAACTAGTCAACGACATTGACTGGCTTTCCAACTAGAAATGCTTTTAAGTTATTAATTGTAATATTCAGCAATCTTGCTCGGGTTTCCAAGGGAGCCCAAGCAATGTGTGGTGTGATGATACAATTTTGAGCGGTTAATAGGGGGTTGTCTGCTTTAATCGGTTCCCTTTGTACAACATCGGTTGCTAATGCATAAACACGCTGATGATTTAAGGCATCTGCCATATCCACTTCGTTGATCAGCTTTCCTCTGGCAGTATTTAATATGATGACATGACGCTTCATTTTAGAAATTGTTGACTTATTGATTATGTTGATTGTGTCAGGTGTTTGTATCACATGCAGACTAATAACATCTGATTGTGCTAATAGTTCATCTAAAGAGACTTGTGTTGCCCATTCTTCAGCATTGGGTTTTGGATGATGATTATAGAAAATGACGTTCATTGCAAATGCGTGGGCAATTTTGGCAACCTTTTGTGCAATATGTCCGTAACCAATCAATCCCAATGTTTTGCCCTGTAATTCAAATAAAGGTTTGTCCCAAAATGTAAAATCTGGAACTTGTGACCATTTATTTTCGTGAACTAGTTGATTGTGGCGTCCAACCTGTCCGGTAACTTCCAGTAACAGTGAGAAGGTAAATTGCGCGACTGATTCACTTGCATAAGTGGGGATGTTAGTTACAGTAATCTGATGTTTATGTGCACTATCAATGTCAACAACATCATAACCAGTCCCCATAATGCCAATATATTTAAGATTGGATGCATGACTGATGATGTCATCATCTAGTGGTGTTTTGTGAGTGATTACGATTTCAGCATTATCAATTCGATGCAAAATTTCGGATTTATCATCAACATTCGTTCGATCATAGAAGGTACAGTCACCTAATTGATTGAGTTGAGGCCAATCTAAATCGTTGTTTAATGCATACCCGTCTAAAAGAACAATTTTTGTCATGATAGCTACTTCCTTTTGCAATTTTTCTCAGTATAGCACACAAAAAATTATACGCAGAAAGTAATCATTCTCGATTTGCGGTATTAGGAACATTATATTGTTCAAGTAATCAATAATATTGAAACGTATTTTTATGTTATGTGAGAGAGTTCACTTATAATTAAGGTATACATAGCATACAGTACATCAATCTTGAAAATCCATAAGGGGGAAATCAAGATGAAATTATTATTTTCAGGAATTATGCGTGGGGGCATACCTTTTATTATTTTGGGTAGTATTGCATTTGTGTTGAATATTCAAAATAAATTCCAGGAGGCAAAAGGAACCTTTTTTACAGCATTGATATTATTATTTATGGGAGTGACAACGGTTATTTATGAGATTGATCAGTGGAGCTTTGCTAAACAAAGTTTAATTCATTTTTTGCTAATGTTTATCACGGTTTATCCTGTATTGTTATTCAGTGGTTGGTTTCCGCTAAATAATTTAAAGGATGCACTATTGATTTTTCTCTATTTTGCGATTGTTGGACTAGTAATTTGGTCAGTCTTAGCAGTGGTTTTTAAAATAATTCAAAGTTAGATGTAAAATAGCCGGGATGATTCAGTCCCGGCCTATTTTTGCTATTTTCTTATTTTTTACTTTGTTGTTTCACCATGGATGAGTTTAGGTACAACATATACTGATTCGACAGTTTTACCAGATAACTCAGCTAGCAATAATTGCACCATGTGTCCTGCAATTTCTTTAAGTGGTTGTTGGACTGTAGTCAGTGGTTGCTCTGCTAGTTGATGAATATAAATACCATCAAAGCCAACAATACCAATATCATCTGGAACTTGTAATCCTTGCTGTCGACTTGCCCTTAAGGCTCCCAGACCTAGGCGATCAGTTGCAGCGATAATACCTGTGTTAGCGCTCAAATCATCATTTTGTAAAAAGCGTTGCACAATATGTTCGTTGTTAGGTAAACGATAGATTTCAACTTCACGACCGGCTTCACGCATTGCTTGGCGATAACCCATTTCACGATTAGTTGCAAATGGCTCGTCAATATCCATACCCAAAAATAACAAGCGTTGGTATTTTTGACTAATTAATAACTTTGTTGCAAGAAGGGTACCAGCTTTGTTATCGATATCTACTGAGGTAATGCCGGATTCCGTACCGTATATCACAACTGGGATAGGTAAATTGTGTAAGACAGCACAATCACTATGACGTGCCCCACAAATCAAAAAACCGTCGACATTTGTTAGATCAAAATTACGGTCATGGCGCATTTCTAATGTGTAGCCTTCTTCACGGAGGGCATCTGTTAAATGCATGAGTAGATGAGCATAATAGGGTTCAATTTCATTCACATTGTCTAATAAAATAAATGCGATGTTGTAATGACGATTATTTGCCAATGCTCTACCCGCACGATTTTGAACATATCCTAATTGTGAAATAACACGTTGTACATCTTCTCTAATTTCGGGTGATACTTGTTCAGGATGATTAATGACTCGTGAGACAGTCATTTTTGAAACATGTGCTTCGTGAGCCACGTCAGATATTGAAACCATAATATTGACCTCGATGCTTTATTTGAAAACGTTTTCTAAAATTCCTTATTACATCATACCATGATTGTTATTTGGCGCGTAATTTTACGCAGGGTCAGAAAACATGTTACCGGTAACATAAAGAATGCGCTTTCATAACAGTGTTTGAAGACGTATAGTTTTATTTGTAAGTAAAGCGCTTTCATATATTGAATGCAAATATAAAATTTTATGATTATGGAGTTAAAACATGTCAGAGTCAAAAAATACTTTTGGTAAAAAACATTTGCCAACGTTGTCAATCGCAACATTAATGTTAATGACCTTTGGAAATTTAGGAACATCAATGGCCTTTTCACTACAAAGTGCCAATATGGGACGTATCTTTCAAACCTTAGGAGCTGATCCAACGAAGTTAGGGTTCTTCTTTATTTTGCCACCATTAGCTGGTATGGTTGTTCAACCGTTAGTTGGTTATTTCTCAGATCGGACATGGATTCCTAAAATTGGTCGTCGATTACCATATCTTATTTTAGGATCAATCGTTGCGATTGTCGTGATGGCATTATTGCCGAATGCGGGATCATTTGGATTCAAAGCATCAACAGCCCTTTGGTTTGGTGCTGTTGCTATTCTCTTCATGGACTTGTCATCAAATATGTCAATGCAACCATTTAAGATGATGATCTCAGACATGGTTAATGATAGTCAGAAGGATATGGCATGGTCATGGCAAACGATTTGGGGAAATATTGGTGGTGTGATTGCTAACCTATTCCCATATTTCTTTACTGCAATTGGTGTTGCAAACGTTGCAGCACAGGGTGAGTTACCATCATCTGTGAAGTGGTCATTCTATTTAGGAGCTATTATTCTTGCCATTTCTGCTGCATTTACTATCTGGAAGGTTGATGAATATGAGCCAAGTAAATATGCAGAATATCATGGATTAACTGAAACAACAGAAAAAACTAACGTTGTGGAAATTATTAAAAATGCGCCAAAAGTATTCTGGACACTGGGGATTGTACAGTTCTTCTGCTGGGCAGGATTCCAATACTTGTGGACATATGGTACAGGTGCGGTAGCAGATAACATTTGGCACACAACTGATGCTTCTTCAGGGGCCTTCCAAGCTGCTGGAAATTGGTTTGGTGTGCTATCATCAATTGAGACAATAGCCGCTATTATTTGGGGACTAGTGATTTCACGTTTGAGCAATAAAACACGTAAGCCAGCTTATACACTTGGTTTGTTCTTAGGAGCGGTTGGGTTCTTTATGCTAGCAACAACTGGTTCAAAGACAGTTTCAGCACTATCATTTATTTTGTTAGGAATTGCTTGGGTAACAATGAACGCAATTCCATTTACGATTTTGACCAATGCTTTAGATGGTATGCATGATGGCACTTACATGGGCTTATTTAACACATGGATCTGCTTGCCACAAATTGTTGCATCAATTATGTCATTTGCTCTTTATCCATTATTAGGAAATCAAATGCCACATATGATTATGATATCAGCAGTGCTATTTATTATTGGTGGACTGAGCGTTTGGTTTATCAAAGAAACATCAGTTGAACATGGTGATTCTGTCAGATAATTAATGAAAATTTTAGACGGTAGCTTATCGATGTTTATCGATGACCTATCGTCTTTTTTATGTCTAAAATATGACCGATTTTCTAAATAAATAGACCAATCATTGTAAATGACAGAATGTAGTAAAAATGCCGGTATAATAGTAGGCAAGCTAGTGGGAAATATTATCATTTGAAAGGGGAGTAGGATGTATTTAGAAACAAAAGGGCTTACGAAAGTTTTTGGGGATCAAGTTGCTGTTGATAAGCTAGATATGTCAATTGATCAGGGGAGTTTTACAGCAATTCTTGGTCCAAATGGTGCGGGGAAATCCACAACTATATCGATGTTACTTGGTTTATTGTCACCAACAAGTGGCAAAATTATTTATCATACAAAAACACCAAAGATTGGTGTGGTATTCCAAACAAGTGTATTAGATGCAGAGTTAACAGTGTCGGAAAATTTAAATATTCGTCAGAAAATGACAGGTAAAGCAGATAAATCAGAAATTGATCAAGTGATGCATAAATTAGGTGTTAGTTCATTTGCTAATAAGCGCTATGGTCAGCTTTCTGGTGGGCAAAGACGACGGACTGACATTGCACGGGCGTTAATAGGTGATCCAGATATTTTGTTCTTAGATGAACCAACGGCTGGATTAGATATTCAGACCAGAAAAGCGATTTGGGAAATTTTGACGAAATTACGCCAAGAAGAAAAATTAACAGTTGTTTTGACAACACACTACTTAGAAGAGGCAGACCAGTCAGATATGATTTTTATTATTGATCAAGGAAAATTAATTGCGCATGGTTCAGCGACTGATTTGAAATATCAATATGCTAAAAATCAACTTATTTTGGAAACCAACGATGTGGCAGCTATTAAAGAGAAGTTATCTTCAGTACAGTACACCGTTATTGCAAAAAATAAATTGCGACTTATGCCAGAGAATACGAAAGAAACCTTGCGTATTTTACGTGAGGGTGAACCATGCATAACGCATTTTGAATATCGAGAGGGTACGATTGATGATGCGTTCATTGCCTTAACAGGAAAGGAGATGCATTGATATGTTTATACTATGCTACCGAAATTTGCTGTTGTACTTCCGTAATAAATCGGGTGTGTTCTTTTCATTACTAACGGCTATAATCTCTTTTATTTTATACATTGCGTTTTTAAAAGATACGATTGCCGGTGATTGGGGTAGAATACCTGGTCATACCGCATTCTTAGATCTATGGCTGATTGGTGGCACGTTGGGAATTACAGCTATTACAACGACATTGTCCGCTTTGAGTCAAAAAGTTGAAGATCATGAAAAAGATACAGAAAATGATTTTATTTTAACAGGAACTAGTCGATTTAAATTAACATTTGGCTACGTTTTGAGTGCAGCGATAATTAGCTACATCATGCAGATTGTCGTTTTTGTAGTGATGTATGTTTATTTTCATTTTGTGGATGATTTGAGCATCGCATTGCCAAAAATTGTTGTGTTGATTAGTTTGATGGTATTGGGATCAGTAGTAAATGCACTTGTTAGTGCTGTTATTATGATATTTGTTCATAACAGAAATACCTTAAATGCTATTGCTAGCCTTGTTGGAACAGTTTCTGGATTTTTAGTTGGTGCATATATACCAATTGGTATATTACCTGAATTTGCCCAATTTTTAGTTAAATTGACTCCTGGATCGTACGTTGCGTCACTTTATCGTCAGACACTTTTGAACGATGATATGATAGACCTTTTCCCTAAAGTGGCACAACGAAATGAGTTTTCTGAAGAGTTAGGAATCCAATTGAAATGGAACCATTTATTGAATTTTAACCAATCATTAATGACCGTAATTGGTTTATTTGTACTTTTTTTAATTATCGTATTAATTGTTGAGTATAGAATTTCTAATAAGACGAATAAGTTAGATTATTAATAGTTTTTAAATGGTATTGATTGTATTTAATGGTGCTTTTAGTTAGACTACGAAGTGTAGTCACTATGGAATATGCTAGATTGGAGAATGCGATGAAGAAAGTGACATTAGCAGGTGTGGAAGTACCAGCAATTGGAATTGGAACATGGCATATGGGAGAAGATCCATCACAAGAACAACGTGAAATCAATGCCATTCGTAGCGGATTAGATGCAGGTGCTCGGTTAATTGATACAGCCGAGATGTATGGTTCAGGTAAATCAGAAACGTTGGTTGGGAAAGCGTTGGAACCCTATCAACGTGATGAGATTTATTTAGTTTCAAAGGTGTTACCAAGTAATGCATCTCAGGCGAAATTGTCTCATCATTTAGATGAGACATTACATCGGTTACAAACAGACTACCTTGACCTTTACCTCTATCATTGGCGTGGTGGTGTTCCCTTAGCTGAAACCATTGCCGAATTAGATCGTATGAAGCAAATTGGTAAAATTAAAGCTTGGGGTGTCTCAAATTTTGATGTTGCGGATATGGAAGAACTCTGGGAGTTGCCTGCCGGAAAGTACGCAGCTGTCAATGAAGATCTTTATAATATTGAGGAACGGGGAATTGAGTATGATTTGCTACCTTGGCAGAATGAACATCATGTACCCTTGATTGCTTATAGTCCAGTTGGTGGTAAACAAAATGAGCTAGGTACTTCAATGTTGACTAACCAAGTAGTTAGAGAAATTGCTGATCAACATGATGTGACACCATACGTGTTGTTGCTAGCTTGGATCATACGAAATGGACAGACGATTGCCATTCCACAGACCAATAACCCAGAACATGCTGCAGCAAATATGCAAGCAACCAAACTCGAACTAACCTCTGCAGAGCTTAAACGGTTAGATCAAGAGTATCCAAAACCAAATCATAAAGTGCCATTGGCAATTAATTAATGAATTTAAAAACAAGTGGTTGGAACAAAATATCTGTTCCAACCACTTGTTTTTGTTTAATTTTTAACAGCAACATCTTCACGAGCATGAATTAATTCAGTAATTAATGTGTTAGTAGGAGTGGGGATATTAAGTTCTTTTCCCATTCTTGCGATTGCACCATTTAAATAATCAATCTCAGTACGTCGTCCAGATGCAATATCTTGATGCATTGATGGATAGTGGTCGCCCGCTTGATCTGGTGCTAGTGATGCATCAATAGTTTTTAAAGCAAGCTCGGCAGTTAAAGGAATATCTTTAGCCTTTGCGACAGCTTCAAATTCAGCAACAATGCGTTTTGTTAATACTGATGTATATTGGCTTTTGTTAAGCTCCATAATTTTACAATCTAGAATCGTGCAGAGAGTATTCAGTACTCCGTTTAGGCAGGCTTTTTTCCAAATTGATAATAAGACGTTGTTACTTGGGCGAGCATTTAAGCCAGCTGCATTTAGAACATCATTAATTTTATTGACTGTTTCATGTGAAACATTTTCAATTGCTTGGAATTCAATATAGCCAGAACCGTTTAGAATAACCGAACCTGGTCCAACTAATTCGCTGGTCCAAAGCGTTGTACCGACTAATAAGTCTATGTGAGGTGCAACCTTTTGGATGTTCTCTAAGTTTCCAATACCATTTGATAAACATAGGACAGCAGTATTCTCAGTTAGTAAGTGTGCAATTTTCTTTAACATATCACTTAGCTGCATAGCTTTTGTGAATAATAAAACTAGGTCAAAATCATCGTGAACGTCTTCCGGAAAAGCGGCTGGAATTTTCACAAATTTTTGTTCACCAGCAGATTCTACTGAAAGTCCTTTTGTATTGATAGTTGAAATATGTTCAGGCCATAAATCAATCAAGGTAACTTGGTTGCCTGCTTGATGCAGCATATAACCAAAACGACTCCCCATTGCGCCACTACCTGCAATTGCTATTTTCATGATGTATCCTTTCTTTTAAAACGCTTTCACGTCTACATATCTATTTTACCAGAATTATGTTGAGTAATGCGTTGCATGATTAGAACATCATTTTATTGTTTGCTAATGCAGATTTTCTACGTATCACAATTAACATTAATGAAGTGTTTAATATTAATAAATAAATGGGGAAGGATGCCGTACTAAATGACCAATGAGTTGTAGCAGCTAAAATTCCGGTAGTGGATGAGAAAACACCACCCATGTAATAAATGGGTGCTTCACTGTTCGGATAAAACCAAGCCTTATGTAACGTTGGTACGGAGGCAATTGCGTCACTAAGAATTGAAAAAACAATGGCAAGAATGGGATCATTAGTTAGATGCCAAATAATTATTGCGAAGATAGCAACAATACCACAAAGATAATCAAGTAGATTTAATTGCCAGTAGGCGGATTTGTTAAATAATGATGCGATAAAAACTAACATAGGCATAAATCCAGCCATAAATACTGGTAAAATAGCCCAGTCAAACCCCGTTGCAGAAATAGTCGCAATGACTGAAATCATTGGAGACACTGCCCATAATAACCACGTTACCTTGTTGGGTTGTACTTTACCCTGGATGGTTGAAATGAGATAAACGGATCCAAATACAATTGAGCATAGTGCCCCAATTAAAACAAGATATTGCACAATTAATGTCCTCCACTTAAAATCATGTCAATATGGGGAATATCATCTTCCAAATAGACGTCGGAAACAGCCTGAAAGCCAAATGACTCATAGAATTTACGTAAATAATTCTGTGCCCCAATTTTAATGCTTTTTTCTGGGTAAAGATGTTGGATTTCTTTGATGGTCTCGGTTACGATTTGGCGACCAAAATGTTGTTTACGATAAGGTGCAGCGACTAGTACACGCCCAAAGCGAATGTAGTTTGGATTGTCATCAGAAATAATACGTGTATAGGCAATTAGCTCTTGGTGATTTGTAAAATATACGTGACGAGCATTAAAATCTGCATCATCAACTTCTTGATAGGCGCAATTCTGTTCGACCACAAAAACTTTGGTACGTGCTTGCATAATTGTAATTAGTTCTGAAGCGGTCAATTCACTAGTATCTTTAATATTAAGGGTAACTTCTGACATCATTAATTTTGCCTCCTGAAAAAATTTAGGTCTCTAATGCTTAATGTTAGCATATTCTTAGTCATAATATATCCAAGTTTAATACGATAATTTACTATCATTATTCAGATAGAGATAACTTTAACTTGACGATAATAACGAAATTCCGTAATCTTTAAAGAAAATAATCAAATTGGTGGGGAAATTGTAATGAAGAATGTGTATTTCAATCATGATGGGAACGTTGATGATTTAGTGTCGTTATTACTTTTGTTGCAAATGCCAGATGTTAACTTATTAGGTGTCGGCGTGACAGATGCGGATGGGTATGTTGATCCATCAGTCTCAGCATCACGTAAAATTGTTGATCTATTTGGTCATGAAGGTCGTCAACCTGCGGAAATTGCCAAATCAAACTCGCGAGCTGTTCATCAGTTTCCAAAGGAGTGGCGTTTGAGTTCCTTCTCCTTTGATGATTTCCCTATTTTAAATGAGCATGGTGAACCAAAGACGCCAGTTGCTGCAAAACCAGGTCATTTAGATATGATTGATAAAATTAAATCATCTGATGATAAAGTAACAGTGGTGATGACTGGACCACTTTCAGATTTAGCACGTGCGTTAGAGGTTGATCCAAGTATTACTGAAAACATTGAAAGTGTACATTGGATGGGTGGTGCTTTGAATAGCAAGGGTAACGTTGCTGAACCAGGAGCTGATGACACGATGGAATGGAATGCTTACTGGGATGCGGAAGCAGTAAAAAAAGTTTGGGATTCTGATTTGAAGATTATCATGGTGGGACTTGATAGTACTGATCAAGTGCCGTTAACTTCTGAATTGCGGATGCGTTGGGCAACACAACGTCAGCACCCAGCCCTAGATTTAATTGGTCAAGGATATTCGTTAGTTCATTCATTTGAAGCAAACTCTATTTATTATTTATGGGATGTTCTGACAACGCTTGCTAGTCGTTATCCGGAATTAGTTGAATCAGTGCAAGTAAAGACTGATGTTATCACAACTGGTGCTTCCGAAGGTAGAACATATCAAACTGATGAGGGACGCGAAATTACTTTTGTTACCAGTGTTGATGCAGAGGCCTTTTATGACAAGATTGATGAGTTGGCCAAACTAGGGGACAAAAAATAATCAATTGTTTAACGATTAGGGGGAGTAACTTGAAATGGATAAACAAGCATTAATGCGTCAAATTGCCAATGGACTGATTGTTTCGTGTCAGGCGTTGCCAGGTGAACCATTGTATACTGAAAAAGGTGGTGTGATGCCACTTTTGGCACTAGCAGCACAACAAGGTGGTGCAGTCGGTATTCGTGCAAACTCAGTGAGAGATATACGAGAAATTAAAGCTTTGGTTAATTTACCTGTTATTGGAATCATTAAGCGTGATTATCCACCAGAAGAGCCGTATATTACGGCGACTATGCAAGAAATTGATGAGTTGATGACAGTTAAACCTGATGTGATTGCATTTGATGGTACACTTCGTTCACGGCATGATGGGTTAACAGTCAGTGAATTTATTGGACAAATTAAAGCAAAATATCCTGGTCAATTGCTAATGGCTGATATTGCAACTTTTGCGGATGGGCTGAATGCATGGCAAGCTGGTGTTGATTTTGTTGGTACAACGCTGGCGGGTTATACTGCAGATAGTGAAAAGATTGATGGTCCAAATTATAAGTTGATTCAACAATTAGTTGACCACGGCATTGATGTGATTGCAGAAGGCAAAATTCATACACCTGAAGAAGCAAAAAAGATTCAAGCAATGGGTGTTGCAGGGATTGTTGTTGGTGGAGCAATTACACGACCAAAAGAGATTACGGAACGTTTTGTAAGAGAGCTGCACAAATAGGTATGGAAATAAACAATGACTGGGACATAAAAATGTTCTGGTCTTTTTTATACAGGTAAAGTTCTATCTAAAAATTATAATTGGTTATCAATTGTTGTCAGGAGAGTCATGTCATCCTTTAAATCAGTATACAATTTTTTGTAGAGTTCAAAATATTTATTATACGTTGCGTGTCGTTCTGGATTTGGTAACACTTTTTCACCAAGAACTTGCCAATTTTTAACTTGATCCAGTGTCAGTGTCTTAGTAGCAAGACCAGCTAATATGACATCTCCTAGATTGGCTTCAGCATCTTCTACAGGTGTACGTACGGCATACCCGGTAACATCAGCGAACATTTGCACCCAATCACTAGAATTTGTGACACCTCCAGCAATGACAATGTAATCACCTAGATCTTGACCAGTTAATTCAATTGAATGACGTAATGCATAAGCAACAGCTTCTTGGAAAGCATGGTAGATATGAGCTTTGCTATGCGATAACGATAATCCAAAAATCAATCCTTTAGCATCTGAATTCCAAATAGGTGCACGTTCTCCCATGAAATATGGTAAGACAACAAGTCCATTACTTCCTGCTGGAATATTTTTAGCTTGTTCCCCTAATGAAACGTAGGCATTTTGACCACCGTTTTTTTGTTCAGCAAATTCAGCTTGTGCAAAATTATCTCTGAACCACTTTGTGATACCCCCAGCCGTTGCTGAACCACTAAAGTTATAGGTTAGGTGTTGGGAGTTGTATGGATATGGCCATACAATTAGTCCCTTATTCTTAATTGGTTTTTTGCTTACTAGGGCTGCGTTCATTGATGTCCCAATTGCTGCAACATATCGTCCAGGCTCTAAAACACCCATACCAACATTGGCTGCACCAACATCCACACCACCAACAATCACTGGTGTATTTGGTAATAAGCCTAATTCCTCAGCAACTTTTTCGGTTATATAACCGGCAATCTCATTAGCTGCAACTAGCTTATTAGGCATCATTGTACGTGGAATGTGTAATGCATCAAGCATTTCAGTTGACCAAGTGCTTTGGTTAATATCATAGACACCACCAATATTACCAGCAGCTGAGTAGTTGACAGCCGTTACACCAGTTAAATTCTTCACTATAAATGTATCTGGAGGCAGAAATTCCTTTATACGTTGCCAGTTTTCAGGTTCATTATCCTTGATCCAAAGCATTTTTGTATATCCATAGTAAGGGTCGACCACATCATTTCCAGTGATTTCTGATAATCGATTGAGATCAATATTATCTTTGACCCACGCTACTTGTTTTTCCGCTCGTCTATCCATCCAGATTAGTGTTGGACGGACTTCATTATCTTTGTCATCGACAGGTACACCAGCTCCACCATAAAGGGCAGAAATACCAATTCCTTTAATATCAGCGGCATTTACATCACTTTTTTTAATGACTTGTTTAATAGTTTGTTTTGCTGCTTCAAGCCAAACATGGGCCCATTGTTCAGCCCATAGATTTTTGGGTGTGAGAACATCATATTCAACTAAAGATTGTGCAATAAGTTTTCCTTCAGTACTCATTAACACACTTTTTGCACCAGATGTTCCGACATCAGTTCCAATTAGATAGTTCATATCAATGTCCTTGTAAATAAATTTTAGAAAGCATATTAAGCGGCCTAGGAAATATTTTCTAACTTAATTTGATGCTTACCAAGCAGTAAAGGCACCATCAATTTGGAAATCAGCTCCAGTTGCAAAACTACTTGTATCTGAAGCTAAGTAGACTGCAATTCCCTGGAGCTCTTCGGGCTTGCCCATACGCTCCATTGGGGCCCAATCATTCCAAATTTTAATTAGTGGCTTTAGCTCTTCTGAGTTTTGTGTTAAAGCTGTTGCCATGTAACCAGGAGAAATTGTGTTTACGCGCACACCTTTCTTTGCCCATTCAATAGCTAGTGACTTTGAAAGTTGAATAACACCAGCCTTTGAAGAATTGTATGATGCTTGTGGTTGAGGGCGGTTGACGATGTGAGCTGACATTGAGGCAGTGTTAATAATTGAACCACCGCCATGTTCGATCATATATTTACCAGCGGCCTGAGAAGTTAGAAATACACCATTTAGGTTTAAGTTGATAACCTTTTGCCACTGCTCAAATGTTGTTTCTGTAGCAGGAGTATTAATAACCATACCAGCATTATTAAACGCAACATCTAATCCACCAAGTTCAGATACAATTGTATCGATCATTGCATTAACACTATCTGGATCTGTAACGTCTGCTTTGACAGCAATAACTTTTTGTCCAGTTGATTCAGCAATCTCTCGAGCCGTCTCTTGGGCTTTTTCTAATTGAATATCAACAATTGCAATATCAGCACCAGCTTCGGCTAAACCTTGTGCCATTGCCTTACCTAATCCTTGCGCACCACCGGTAACATAAATTTTTTTACCGTCTAGGCGTAAGCGATCATTAATCGTAGTCATAATAAACCTCACATAAAATAAAATAATTTGTAAAACACAATGTGACTTTTAATTAAACGTTAATTATGTAAAATCACTTTGCTTAATACACGAATAAGTTTATGACAGCGCTTTCATCTTGTCAACACATTTATATAAAATCATTTTACATAAATGCTCGAATTGCTTATAAAATTCAGTAGTGATAAGCTTTGGTAAAGATATTTTTTTGGAGGAAAATTATGAAAGACCAAGGCATGAAAAGTGTTCAAAAGAATAATTTTGCTGAGACATTTCATTTATTTTATCGGTATGACAGAGTCTCGAAACAAGTCATTTCAGATAACCTAGGCCATAGTTTGCCTACGATTACGAGTAATTTAAAAAAATTATTAAACCGCGAATTGATTGTTAAAGATGGTGAATTTTTAACACAAAAGACGGGACGACCCGCACAAGCGTATAAATTAAATGAGAGTGCTTTTACCAGCTTAGGAATGGAACTTTTTGGTAATTACATAACAATAATTAGTTTAAATGCACGGGGAGAATTATCTGCAAAAGAACGCATAGATATTATTTTTGAGAACACGGATACATATTATAAAAAGATTACTGATGAACTTAAGAAGTTTGTGGACTCTAAGAAGCTTGATATTGATCGAATCGTTGGCTTGGGAATTGGTATTCAAGGGTTAGTGTCGGATGATCAAAGACGGGTTGTATATAGTAAAATCTTACCAATGGCAGATTTAACAACAGCGGCTTTTCAAAAATACTTACCATTTCCGGTGACATTTCTACACGATGCTGACGCTGTTGCATTAGCTGAACAACATGCCTCCAAACGAACAGAAGATGCGATATATCTTTCAATTGGGGAGCATTTGGGAACTGCGATGATGGTTGACGGTAAAATATATAATGGTGCACGAGGACGTTCTGGCACGATGGAACATATCACAATTGCGATGGATGATAACCGCTTATGCTATTGTGGGCGACATGGATGTATTGAAACTTACGTGGCTATTAGTACGCTAATAGATGCATCCAAAGAAACATTAACTAGTTTTTTTGATTTAATTCATTCAGACGATAGTGATGCATTGCGTCGGTGGCATCACTATTTAAATAATGTCGCTGAAGCCATTGTCAATTTACACATGTTTGCTGATTCACCAATAATATTAGCTGGAGAAATAACTAATTATTTAACAGAAAAAACTATTGGTTATTTGGAAAAAAGAATTTCACAAATTAGTGCATTTCCAGAAGAAAAAAATTATTTGGAATTAGGAGAGGTTCACACAAATCCAGTAGCATTCGGGGCAGCATTACCATTAGTTCAACGTTTTATTGAAGAAATTTAGTACAAAAAAATATATGTAATTTATAAAAATGATTAATAGTTACAAATAAACTTTGTGAAAAAATGGTTGCACATTATTAATTGATTTGCTAGTATACACTGAGTAAGCGCTTTCTTCAGGTGCTTATGGATTTTTAGAAATATTAATCGGGATGATTACTTAAACAGTAATGTCAAGATTTTTTATTTAGCGGCCTAGGAACCTGCACTAAAAATTCACATACTGAGGAAAAATAATGAAAAAATATGTATCATTTGCGCTTGGCGCATTTGGCCACGATGCATTTTATAATACATTGAGCCTATATTTTGTTATGTTTGTTACTAGTCAGTTGTTTACGACTAATGATGCCGCTTTTAATACCCGCATGATTGGATATGTTACATTGTTGATGACTGTTATTCGTATTGCAGAAATCATGTTTGATCCAATGATTGGTGGGGCAGTTGATAATACGAAAACAAAATGGGGTAAATTTAAACCATGGTTATTAGCAGGAACAATTGTGGCGTCGTTAATGTTGGCGTTAATTTTCACTGATTTTGGTGGCATTGCGATTAGTAAACCCATACTTTACTTGGTTTTGTTTGGTATCGCATTTTTGACCTTGGATGTTTTTTATTCATTTAGTGATATTGCGCTATGGTCAATGTTGCCAGCTTTGTCTATGGATAGTAAAGAGCGTACTAAGTTTGGTACATTCTCACGTTTTGGTTCAACTTTAGGTGCACAAAGTGTCATCATTGTTATTGTTCCGTTAGTTACATTGTTTTCTAGTTGGTTTGGCGCAAAGCATGGTGATCAGAACGCGATGGGATGGTTAGGCTATGCAATTGTCATTGGTTTGTTAGCATCATTTGGTGCCATCTTCTTAGCACGAAACGTGAAAGAAGATAAGAACTTGATTCGTGAGAATGTTGAGCATACTCGGTTTAGAGATGTGTTTAAAGTTATTGGCTCAAATGACCAATTAATGTGGTTAGCATTAAGTTACTTCTTGTTTGCGTTTAGTTACGTTATTAATAATTCATTATTGTTGTACTACTTCCGTTATGTCCTTGGACATGCTGAAGCATATTCATATATTGGAATTATTACATGTGTATTAGGTGTTATTTCTGTCGCAGCGTTCCCAATGTTAGCAGAAAAAATTTCACGTAAGTTTGTTTATATCGGTGGAATTGGTGTCATGTTCATCGGCTTTATTATCTTTACGTTGGCAGGGCAGAACTTATTCTTAGCCTTGTTAGCAGCATCGATTATATTTTTCCCATACCCAATGATCTTCTTGTCAACATTAATGACAATTAGTGATTTGGTTGAATATGGCCAATTGAAAAGTGGTAAACGAAATGAAGCGGTGACGCTTTCTGTCCGTCCATTGATTGATAAATTAGCAGGAGCGTTCTCAAATGGAATTGTAGGACTTGTTGCAGTTGGAGCAGGAATGACTGGAAATGTGAAGCCTAGTGATATTACGTCATCAGGATTATTCCAATTTAAGGCATTTATGTTCTACATACCAATGGTACTCTTAATTATTTCAGCAATTATTTTCTTGCGAAAGGTTACTCTTACTGAAGAAAAACATGCTGATGTGGTCAAAGCGCTACGTCAGAAATTGGGCGATAATTCAGCTGAAGTAAATTAATTGGGAGATATTGATTATGAAAAAAGATGAGCTTACATTAAATCCTGAAGCATTTGCATTGGCTGTTTTAGGTGGAAATTTAAAAGAAAAGAACGAAGAAAATAAAACCTATATTAAGCGACAGCTAACACTATACCTTGAAGCATTATTAGTAGCTCAAGATTTTAATGGGTTAGAGGAAAGCCAGTTAGAAGCGGTTCGTGAAGCTAAAAAGAATCAGATACTAGAGAAGCTGATTGAACGTCGGTATAGTTAAAATCATAATCTAGTCAATAGATAGCACAAACCTAAGTCATTTGGGTTTGTGCTTTTTTATATAAAAATTTTTAGAAGTCAACACTAAACAATAATTGCTAATACTAGTGACTCAGATAAGAATATTGTATTCTAAATTAAAGTTAAGTTGACTGTATGCAAAAAGGAGGCACTGATGAAAGCATTATTAGTTATTGATTTACAGAATGGTGTTTGTAACGAAGATGGACGTATTTATAATTATGATTCTTTGATTCAAGGTGTGAATGAGCGTATCAAAGCATACAGAAAGACAGCAGATCCTATAATATTTGTGCAACACAACGATGCAGAACTTGTCAGAAATACGGTAGCGTGGGAATTAGTTCCTGAGCTAGATGTTTTACCAACGGATTTTTTCGTTCAGAAAACACACCCTAATGCCTTTTTTAATACGGAACTACAATCAATTTTAGAAAATTTAAATGTGCAGGAAATTGAAATCTGTGGTGCACAGACGGAATACTGTGTTGATACAACGATTAAAGTTGCCCATGATAGGCACTATCAGCTGAGCATGCATCGTGGGTTAGTAGCCACTAACGATAATGAATTTATGACTGCTGAAGAGACTGGGGAATTTTTTGAAGGCATTTGGAATCATACCTTTTTGAAGTTGGAATAAAAGATGATATCCCAACCTTTTTTTACTAAAAATGTCTTAATTATAGTCATGAAAGTTGTCTAGCATAAACGTGTTCCAAAAGTCTGAAACCTTGCTGTAACAACAATTAAGTGATTACGGCCCTGCGCTTTGCTACGAACCAAAACCACCTAATTATCGTTACAATCGGTTTTAAACCAACTTTTTTCACACTCCCTCATAAACGCGTTCCAAAAGTCTGAAGCCTCAATGTAACGCAATTTACGCAATCCCTGTCCTTCGCTTTGCTACGGCCAAGAATTACGTAAATCACGTTACACACCGGCTTCAAACCAACTTTTGTCTCGCTCTCGGTTCTAATAAATATTTAAATTAAAAATAGCTAAGCTAGTCATTTTCTGAACAGATTTCAAAAAATGATAGCTTAGCTATTTTTGTACCAAGATAATTATGATTCAAAATAAATTTCATGGTGTAACGCACACCGTGGATTAAATGCATGATGGCAGTTTGGACATGAATTTTGTGAATAATCCTGATAATTCATAATATGATGACAAACCCCGCACATGACGGATTTGTCTTCCGGTTTGGCAGGCATGAATTCATGTGACATGATTGCATCATGACACTGGTAGCAAGCGAAATATTGATGACATTGTGCACATTTTAGGGCGACAATATCATTGTTGGTATGGTAATGCAGACAACGTCCGTATGAATCCAATTGGATACCATGTATCACTATGCTTGCGTCGTTTTTATCTGAAGACGGTTGTTTTGATAACTTCGCCACTTGTAAATGATTTTGTAATGCCATTTTCATCCTCAATAATTAAGCCGCCATCATTGGCAATTTGTTTTGCCGTACCGGTTATCATTTTATTGCCTAGTTTTAAAGTGACGCGTTTCCCAATGACGTTAGAACGGCGTCGGTACTCTGCTAGAAGTGTGGGAATGTCACCATGTTCATAGGTGTTAATAATGCGGTTAGCCAAAGTAACCAGTAATTGATTGCGATCTACTTTAACTTGACTGTTGATGCCCTGAGCAATGTTTAATAATTCTTCAGGGAAATTATCAGTCGTTAAATTTAAACCAACACCCATGATAAATGCTGAAGCTGATTTTGATTCTAGCTCAATATTTGCCTCAGTAATAATGCCACCAACTTTTTTATCATGAATGAATAAATCATTGACCCACTTTAAATCAATCTGTTCATCAGGGAAGAATTGCTCTAAGGTTTGGGCAATCACAACAGCCATACTAGTTGTTAGTAAACCAACTTGTGACCAATCATCTGTCGTATTTGGCAGGATGATCGTGAAGTATAGCCCACTGGTTGCTGGTGAATAGAAGGCACGACCACGGCGACCATAGCCGTTAGATTGAGATTCAGCAGCGAAAATAACGGGTTTTTGGATATGGTGTGATGTCAAATATTGCTTTGCCAGATGCTGGGTTGAAGTTACCTCTTGTTCAACAAATACATCATCGACGAGACGATTATCTAAATAATAATGAACAACGTCTTCATCGAGCATTGGTGTTTCAATATATTGATAGCCTAAGTTTTTTCGACTTTCAATTTGATGATGCTTCTTTTTTAAAGCATTAATCGCTTTCCAAATACTTTCCCGACTGATTTGCAGATCTGTTGCTAACTCATCGCCTGAAAGCCATTCGCCTTGATGAGCCAGTAGCTCGAATAATACTTTTTGTTTGGTTGTTGTCAAAATAATCTCCCTCTAGAAAATCCCTTGTAGAGCGGGAAGTTTTCTTAATCGTCTAGCCAATATAACTGATAGTATTGCTTTAATCATATCACCAGGTAAGAAAGCAATGTTAGAAAGTAGTGCAGTAGTTAATGACATGTGTGATTGAATGGCTAGCCAAATTGAACCAATAACATCAATAAAAAAGACACCAGCAACAATGACAACGATTAATTCAGCCCACCAAGAAAGTTGGTTATTCTGTTTAAGTAGGTAAAGAATTGCGCCCAAAACTGCTGGTACAAGTAACCAGGCAATTAAGTAACCACCAGTTGGTCCAAGAAAAACAGCAAATCCGCCGCGCCCGCCAGATAATACTGGTAGTCCAAAAAGTGCTAAGGCGAGGAATAGCGAGATGGATAGTGTGCCGTATTTTGCCCCTAATAATTCAGTGGTTAGTAAGACACCCATATTTTGAATGATGATTGGAATGGGGATGAATCCCAAGGGAATTCCAGGAAAAACACCAAGAATAATTAATATGGCGGTCATCATAGCCGCTAGGGTCAGTTTCCGAGTCTGTTGATTTTTCATGTTAATTTTTATATCCGTTCTGATAAATTTGAGAATGGTTTCATTATAGACATTAGTAACCCATAAATCAATATAAAGGTTACTAACTAATTAATACGAACAATTAAACGACTTTTATTTGTTAAGTTAGTTATTTTTGTGAAAATAACAGTGATAATTAAGTTAATGTTTGTTATAATTTTATTGATTAAAGGGTAGCAATATTTTTGAGGTGATGATGATTTATAAAACAGTTTTAAAAGGTCGTTATTATACGGCAATTGATCAAAATCAAGTCGATTACCAACCAGATAGTCTAGTTTGTATTGACAATGGTGGGACGATTGCCCGAGTCGTTCTGGCAGATGAGGAAGACTATACGACAATTATTCATACCGCTGAACAGACTGGCACACTGGTGTCATTAGCTGATGACCAGGTGATATTACCTGGATTCATTGATTTACATGTTCATGCACCGCAGTGGCCAAATGCTGGATTAGCATTGGATCGACCATTATATGAATGGTTGGAAGAATATACTTTTCCATTAGAGGCTAAGTTTAAAGATGCTAAGTATGCACATTTGGTTTACGACAATCTTGTCGAAACTTTATTGGCAAATGGGACAACCACAGCACTTTATTTCGGTTCTGTTGATAATACTGGTAATTTAGAGCTTGTTAAATCTTGCTTGTCACATCATCAGCGCGGTTTTGTTGGTAAGGTCGTTATGGACAATCCAGAGCAAACGCCGGACTATTATCGTGATGAATCAGCTGCGGTGGCTTTAGATGAAACGGAAAACTTTATCCATGAAGTTGAAAAATTAAATAAAGATCAGCCTATACCAGTAACACCAGTTATTACGCCTAGATTTTTACCATCTTGTACGGATGAGGTACTATCTGGACTAGGAAAATTGGCAAACAAATACAATTTACCAATCCAATCACATTGTAGTGAAAGTGATTGGGAAAATGGGTATGCATTAGAAACACATGGTAAACGAGATGCAGCTGTGTTGGATGAATTTGGTTTATTAACAGATAAGTCGGTCATGGCACATGGTACCTTATTAAACGATGAAGATATTAAACGATTCAAGGACCGAGGCGTTGGTGTTGCCCATTGTCCGATTTCAAATGTTTATTTTGGTAATGCGGTCTTCCCAGCTAAGAAACTACTTAGTGAAGAGGTTAAAGTAGGTTTGGGAACAGACATTTCTGGTGGTTACGATCCGAGTGTCTACCAAAATATTCGCCAAGCGATTATGTCGTCACGAATGCTCGATGAAGGGGTAGATAGTGAGATATCACCTGATTTACGTGGTAAACATCAGGCAGCAATTACTGCCAAAAATGCATTTTATATGGCAACAATTGGTGGTGCAAAAAGTTTGAATTTGACAACCGGACAAATTAAGCAAGGATATGCGGCAGATTTGCAAATTGTTCATAAAAAGTATCCAACATTTGGTCATCAAGGACCAGAAGATACGTTTGAAAAAATTATGTATCAAACCACAGTATCAGAGATTGATCATGTGATGACGCAAGGTGTTTTTGTTAAATAGGATGTTTCATGTGGAACATAGTGAACTAAAAGGAGAAGAGAAAGTTCATGGCTGAAGAAAAAAGTGGTTTATTAATTGGTGCAAATGACAAGGTACCAGTAGTGGAAGCAGGATTATTAGGTCTGCAACACGTGCTGGCGATGGATGTATATGTGCCACCACTAATTATTGCTGGATTGCTCTCAATGAGTACCACACAAACGTCAGGATTTTTGCAAGTTGCCTTTCTGGCGTGTGGTATTGGGACGTTGTTACAGACGTCTATATTTATGAAAATGCCAATGTCACAAGGCCCTTCATATGTGCCAATCGGTGCTATTGTGGGTGTGTTTATGGCTAATGGTGCTGCTAATGGCGGTATGGCTGCTGTTATTGGTTCAAGTGCTGTTGCAGCAATTTTGCTGATTTTGCTAGGATTATCGGGTGTTTATCAAAAGATAGTTAATACATTGATTCCATCAATCGTTGGTGGAACGATTATCACTTGTGTGGGACTGTCATTATTGCCATCAGCATTGAATGATAATATTTTCAAAGCGAGTGGTAATATTTATCAGAATATCGAATTAGCTGCTATTACAATGATTGCGTTGCTAATTTCAATTGCAATTGGTACGCATTTCCCACAATTACAAAGAGTGTTTAAAATTGGTTCAATCGTCATTGCATTGGCAGTTGGAACAATCGTTGCAAGTTTTATGGGATTGATGGATTGGTCAACAGTTGCAAAAGCTGACTGGTTCAGTTTGCCACAATTCACAGCGCTACATTATGGTATCAGTTTTAACTTATCAGCTATTATTACATTTATTATTATCTTTATGGTCTTAACAACTGAAACAACTGGTACTTGGTTTGCAATGAGTGCTGTTACAAAAGAAAATATCACAAATAAGCAGTGGAATCGTGGTGTGATTGGTGAAGGATTAAGTTGTTTAGTTTCTGCACTACTAGGTAGCACACCAATGACAGGTTACTCAACAAATGCAGGAGTTGTTTCAATTACTGGTGTTGCTAGTCGTCGGGTATTTGTTGCTGCAGGAACTTGGTTTGTTATCTTAGGATTTTTCGGAAAGTTATCAGCATTGCTGGCTGCAATTCCAGCAGCAGTTATCGGTGGTGTGTTTGCAGTCATCGTTGTTATCATTATGTTAAGTGGTTTGAATGTTATTGGTGATTTGAACATGACAGGAAATAAGGGTTACATTATCGGTGTGCCAATTGTCATGACTTTGGCACTAGTATTCTTGCCAGAAAAGGTGGTCAACGATGCACCACAAATGTTGCAATACCTGTTAGGCTCACCAATTACGGTAGCAGCAATTACAGCTGTTGTTTTGAATTTATTATTATCAACTAAAAAATCAGTCGCTTCAGTATCTACGGCTAATTGATATATTTTTATCACAAAAAGTTGGGACATTCTATTTTGTCTCAACTTTTTTTATATGCTTAAATTTCCATTTAAATTGATATAAGTACAAAAAACCGATACCAACGATTTCTCATTGGTATCGGTTTAAAATAGGGGGTTAATTTTACTGATCAGGCATCATGTATCGAAGGTAGTAAGTGTTATCCTTACCGAAGTAATACATATGACCATCAATGTAGTGGTAACCCTGTACTGGTTGTCCATCACTTTCGATGAAGTACTTATGTCCATAAGCACTCACCCATCTACTTGTTTGACGAATACCATTCTCGAAGTAGTTGTATCTACTGTTTAACATGCGGAATCCTGTATAAAGTTGTCCGTCTTCAATCCAGCGCCAACCGACACCTTCAAAGTTAATGTAGCCACTTGGTACTTCTTCACGAAGGTAGTAGGTACCATCTGAACCGAAGAAGTAGGCGCGACCGTTAATAAATTGATAACCTTGAACAGCGCGTCCATTGCTATCAAGATAATAGGTTAATCCGTAAGCATGTGCCCACTGATTATTTTGACGAACACCATTGTCGAACCAATAATATGAGCCGGCATAGTAACGTACACCGGTATATGGTTTACCGTTTTCTAACCAATTATATCCACCGTTTGCAGTTGAAACTTCTGGTGAATAAACGTAACCTGTTCGATTATCTTGTTGTGTATTTGTTTGTTGCGTGGTGCTTGCAGTAGTATCTGCAGAAACAGGTGCTGTCGGTGCAATAGCCAATCCACCTAGAACGGCACCTCCTACTAAGGCTGACACTAATGAAGCTTTACTAATAAATCTGTTTCTCATTTTGTGTTCCTCCTTTGTATATTATTAATTCTAACAAAGAATGACGTTAAATGTTACTAATAAGTGTCTTTATTGTGTCAAAAAGGTTACATAAAATAGTCTAGAAAACTGTTAAATCAAACTTAAAAGTGATTTTATTAGAATTTTTATTTTAAGCAACAATATGTGTATTCAGTGTTTGTTTTTCTAAGTTGACACAGTGTCACTTTTTGTTATACTGAAGATGTAGAAAAGTGACACCGTGTCATTTTTAGAAAGTGAGAGATAACAATGGTTTCAAAAACATTTGAAAATTTGGCTGAAGAAAAACAGCACCGTATTCGTCATGCTTTATTGAAAGAATTTTCAACACATCCATTAGCAGAGGCACAAGTGGCTCGAATAGTTGCAGATTCTGGTATTGCGCGAGGTGCATTTTATAAATACTTTAAAGATTTAACGGATGCCTATAACTATGTATTGGGTGTCGCACTATATGAAATTCATCGTATGATTCCTGAAACACCCACAGTTGATAACGTTGAAACTTATATTTCAACCATTGAAGCGTTCGTTTTAGAAACAGATAAGACTGGATACAGAAGTCTAATGACACAACATTATCGGTATAATGAAGGATTTTTAGGTAACGAACCAACCAAATTAATGGTGGGAGATAATGGTCCAGAGCAATGGGCGATTACAGTTCTTTATCATCAAACGATTCGTGACATTATTTTAGATCCGGATACAATGACTGAACGAATAACACAATTACGTACAATTTTGACAGGCAAACATTAGAGGGGGTATGGCATGTTCTTAGCTCTGAAAGAGATTAAGAAGGAAAAATTAAGATCAAGTTTAATTGTTGCGATGATTGTTTTAATCGGGTATCTGATTTTTATTTTGACGAGTTTGGCTTTGGGATTAGCACGACAAAATACAGACGGTATCAACTCGTGGCACGTTAATCAAATAACTTTAAACGCAAATGCTAATGTAGATATGCGTCAATCATTTCTAACGGCTGATGAAGTTGGTAGTCTCAGTGAGAGAGAAGCTCTAATTGGGCAAACATCAGTCGTCGCTAAAGCAAAAAATCATAAGCAATTATCAGCAGTGTTTATTGGACTTAAGTCATCACAGTTCATTTATAAAAATATCAAACTTGAAAGTGGACATCATGTTAAAAAGTCACATGATATTGTCGTAGATACATCTTTCAAGACATCAGGTTATAAGTTGGGTGACCAAATTAAGTTGAACGATGACAAACAGAAATATAGGATCGTTGGATTTACAGAAGGTGCGAAATTAAATATTGCGCCAATCGTATATGGTCAAATGCAAACATGGAAAAGTTTACGTGGTTTGACGGATGGTCCAGTTGCATCAGCAATCGTTTCTCAAGATGCTAAATATGAAAATGATCATCATGGTGTTAAAACCTACACGAAACAGCAAGTTATTGATAAACTGCCAGGTTATCAGGCACAAACAGCAACTTTTGTGTTGATGATTGGGTTCTTGATGGTTATTTCTTTGATTATTATTGCCGTCTTTTTGTATATACTCACCATGCAAAAAATTCCAAATTATGCAGTACTACGAGCACAGGGTGTACCAAGCAAGGTGTTAGTTTGGGCTACAATTTGGCAGTCAGTATTGTTAGTAATTAGTGGTTTGATCATTGCGACAGCTTTAACAACAGTGACAGCATTAGCAATTCCAGCAACTGTACCGATGGCATTTGATGTGCCGGCCCTTAGCGGTGTAGGTCTTGGATTATTGTTGATGGCGCTAATTGGTAGTTTAATTCCAATTAGGTCGGTGCTGCATGTCGATCCAGTTTCTGCGATAGGAGGTTAACCAATGAATTCATTTTCTGTAAGAAATGTTAATCAAATTTATGGTGAAGGTACGGCAAAAGTACATGTACTGCATGATGTGAATTTTGAGGCAGAACCCGGAACGTTGAGTTTGATTATGGGACCATCTGGTTCAGGTAAAAGTACATTTTTAACCATTATTGGTGGTCTGTTAACACCAACAAGTGGGCATGTTGAAGTTAATGGCGTTGACTACGCGAAACGTTCCAAAAAAGAACGTGACCAGATGCGACTAGATGCGATTGGCTTCGTGTTACAAACGTATCATCTCTTGCCATATCTAACGGTAGCAGATCAATTTAAACTGGTTGATAAAGTAAAGCCAGAGGGGAATTTATCAGCACAAGCTCTTGATGATGTACTGGAAACTTTGGATATTAAGTCACTGATGCATAAATTTCCCAATGAACTTTCAGGCGGACAGCAACAACGTGTCGCAATTGCACGAGCTTTATACCCAGACCCATCAATTATTCTTGCGGATGAGCCAACAGCGGCCTTAGATAGTGCAAGAGTGACAGTTGTCGCTAAGTTATTAAAGGATTTAGCGATTAAACATCACAAATCTGTTATCGTTGTCACCCATGATATGCGTTTAATTAACGCGGCTGATCATGTTTACGAAATGACGGATGGTTCTTTGACGAAGCAAAGCTAAACAGGTTACTGACTTTTAAAATGAGAAAAATAGTGAATTTTAATTTACTTGCGAATTATATATTACAGTGGTAAACTCATTGTTAATTAAAACAACATTAAAAATATGATGAGAAGAGTAATTGCTACGACGCTTTAACAGAAAGCCTTGGGGATGAGATAAGGCATGGGGAACGGCGATGAAGATGAGCTCTGATAATTTTCACTTTGTTAACGCAATTTGAACGGGTGGAACCGTTATGATTCCATTGAGGCATTATTTTTTATAGAATAATGTGAACTGGGGTGGTAACGCGAAAATTCGGCCCAAAGGTAAGCAATTATCTTTGGGTCGAATTTTTTTGTTGTTTTAATAAATTAAAGAATTTTTGAGGGGTATATACTATGACCGAAGCAACTGCAAGTAAAATCAAGTTTCCAAATCGCTATGACATTGTTGGTAGTTTTCTAAGAACAGATGAATTAAAAGCAGCACGAGAAAAATTTGAAGCCGGTGAAATTACACAGGCGCGGCTGACAGCAATCCAGTATGAAGAAACCAAGAAGATTGTGGACAAACAAGTTGAACTAGGGTTAAAAGACGTCACTGATGGAGAGTTTAATCGTTCGTGGTGGCATCTCGACTTTTTGTGGGGATTAAATGGTGTGGCAACCTATGACTATCAAGAAAGTTATAAATTTCATGGTAGTAAAACGCGAACTGACAATGTTAAATTAGTTGGCAAGGTCGCTTATAATCCTGATCATCCCTTCTTTGATAGTTTTAAATATCTCGCATCGATTACACCAGATGGGATTACACCTAAACAAACGATTCCTTCTCCTTCAATGCTTTTCCGTGATAACCGCAGTGATAATTGGTCAGAATTCTATGATACTTATGAGGAGTATCTAACAGATTTGGCAAGTGCCTATCATCAAACAATCTTACGCTTTTATGAATTAGGCGCACGTTATGTGCAATTAGATGATACAACATGGGCCTTTTTGATTAGTAAGTTACATGAAACGGCAGATAATCCTACAGAACATCAGAAATATTTGAAAATTGCACAAGATTCAGTCAAAGTCATCAATGACTTGTTGGCAGACTTGCCAGAGGATTTAACAGTCACTACGCATATTTGTCGTGGAAACTTTAAATCAACATACCTATTCTCAGGTGGATATGATGACGTTGCTGAATATTTAGGACAACTAAATTATGATGGTGTCTTTTTGGAATATGATGATAGTCGTTCAGGATCATTTGGGCCACTGGCTAAGATTTGGCACGGTGATGAAAATAAGCGAATAGTACTTGGCTTGATTACTTCAAAAAAACCAGAATTAGAAAATCAGGATGACATCATTGATAGAGTTCATGAAGCAGCACAATTTGTGCCATTAGAGAACCTTGCTTTATCAACGCAATGTGGCTTCGCGTCAACTGAAGAAGGTAATAAATTGACTCAGCAAGAGCAGTGGGATAAGCTCAAATTCGTTATTCAAACGGCTGAAAAAATTTGGCACGATTAATTAATTATTGCATTGGGTAATATCTAAATAACAGCGACTATTTATCGAACGATTCGATGAGTAGTCGCTTATTTTATTGATTGACACTTAAAATGTAAGCGCTTAAATAGTTGGTAAAAATCTGCTATACTTAGAATAAGTAATTAAAATTAATCGCAAAATTAAAAAGGAAACACCAGGCTTCCTTTGAAAGGATAATTGTCATGACACTAACACCTCGTATTTCAATCGCAACTATGATGACCGTTTTGCCACTAAAAGGGAAGATATTTTTTGAAAAATCAGCAGATGGCTATTTTACAACATCAGATATTGGTCCAAAGATAACTATTGTTGTTAAAGATCCAGCCGATGTTGAACAAATGCTAACAGAATTTAATTATGTTATTGATGAACATTCTGTTGATGAACACCAGAATGAACTCATTCAATACACTGATTTGGCATTGGCTGAATAAGCGAATTCATGAATGACAAGGTGAAAATAGTTTCCTAAAGCATATGATTTTAAAAAAGAGCCAGCAATGCTACCGATTTCTAGTTGGTAGATTGCGGGCTCTTTCATTTTTTAATTATTTAAATAATTGCGTATGCTGGACATCGGCGATTGTTTTTGTACCAGCTAATTGCATGGTAATTTTTAGTTCATGGTTTAAATGATTAACAACATCCGTTACGCCTTGAGCACCGCCTAAGGCTAGACCGTAAATAATTGGACGAGCCAAGGCAACTAAATCAGCACCAGCTGCTAATGCCTTAAAAACGTGTGATCCTCGACGGACACCACCGTCAAAGATAATTGGCACTTGATGATTAACTGCTGTGGCAATTCCTTTTAAAACATCAAATGATGCGGGACCACCATTTAATTGACGACCACCGTGGTTAGAAACCCAAATACCTTGGGCACCAGCGCTGATTGCGAGTAGGGCATCCTCAGGAGTTTGGATACCCTTTATAATCACAGGTAAATCAGTGTAATCAATAATACGTTTTATATCAGAAACACCAATTTGATGGGCTTCATTGTCGAACACATCCTTACCGTGACCGACACCAGCATCTGATTGTCCTAATCCGACTTGATAATCTTCCAAGTTGGCCATGGGTAGTGGAAAGTGAAAGTCGTTGACTATGTCTGCCTCACGATAGCCCTCAGCAGTCAGATCGGTCGTGATGACGATGGCTTTGCTGCCGGCTTCTTTGGCTTTATCTAATAAAAATTTATTGAGATCGTTATCTTGGCTAAGATATAGTTGAAAAAATTGAGGCGCACCATGTCCTGCGGCAGCAGCATCCGCAATTAGTTTTGATGAGTATGTACTTTGTGTCATTAGTGATCCGGTAGCGGCCATACCTTCTGCCGTAGCGGCTTCGCCACGAATATGTGCAATACCTTGTGCTGCCGCTGGTGCCATGACAAGTGGTGTGTCCAACTGCAAACCGAAGATACTGGTTTTGGTTTCTGGTTCGCTAATATTTGATAATACATGTGGAAGAATTTGAACCCGGTCGAAAGCGATTGTATTTTCGCGCAAAGTCCATTCATCTTCTGAACCACCTCTGATAAATTCAAAGCCACCTTTTGGTAAAATTTATTTAGCTAAATTTTCCAATGATGGTAAATTAATAACATTTAAAGACTGTTCCCGTTCACTTAATTCATAACCATTTATAACCGCCATAATTGTATCCTCCGAATTTATATTAACTTTTTTTAATTATTCTATCATTTTTTAGTGCTTGTTATTTAAAGATTTAAAAAATATAACAGAATGATTTGCATATCATATTGTTCGGGTTATATTTATACGTAAGAGATTAAGAATTAAAGGGGTAAATACATGACTGGTATTCAACGACAGGAAGCAATTAAAGCAGCGCTAAGTAATCCTGATACAGTTATTAGTGCAAACAAATTTGCCAAACAATTTAATGTATCACGCCAGACGATCGTGGGTGATATTGCTTTGTTGCGAGCAAGAGGCGAGCAAATCATTGCAACGCCACAAGGATATCGATATCAAATGAACCAACCACATCATACGATTTTAGTTGTACAACATACCGCTGATCAAATTGAACAAGAACTTACTGCCTTAGTTGATGCAGGGGTCATTGTGGCAGATGTGCAAGTAGATCATCCGGTTTATGGATTGTTAAAGGGTGAATTAGCGATTCAAACTAATGCTGATGTGAAGCAATTTATCCATCATTTGAAACAAACGAGTGGTGAACCACTATCTACACTGACAAATGGGCTACATATGCACAAAATTGAATATGCAGAAGTTGCGGATTTAGAAAAAGCAAAAACAGCTTTGAGAAAATTACACATTTTATATGAAAATTAGTTAGGTTGACAAGACACCCCCACGTTGCTATGATTTAACCATTGAAAGGTGTCAAGACACCTAGATGGGAGTAGACTGGTTGTACATTAATCAGTATTGTGGAACGTTATGAGTAAGATACGGAAACTGTTAGCAGTTACGGGGTTGGCATGGTTATTTGATGCCATGGATGTTGGTTTATTATCATTTATTTTGGTTGCGATTCAACAAGAATGGCAATTATCTTCGGTACAAGTTGGTTGGATTGGATCAGTTAATTCGATTGGCCTTGCAGTTGGGGCCTTAACATTTGGGGCTTTAGCAGATCAAAAGGGTCGTAAGATGATGTTAATGGCAACATTATTGATTTTTTCAATTGCGACAGGCTTATCTGCTTTAACAGTGGGATTTGTTAGTTTTATTATTTTACGTTTTTTTGTTGGTGTTGGATTAGGTGGTGAACTACCAGTTGCATCCACGCTTGTATCGGAAAGTGTACCTAAAGAGCGACGTGGTCGGATTATTGTACTATTGGAAAGTTTCTGGGCCATTGGCTGGTTAATTGCTAGTTTGTTAGCTTACTTTGTCATGCCAAAATTTGGTTGGCGAATAACATTAGTTATTTCAGCGCTGACAGCATTTTATGTGTTAGTTCTGCGACGTCATTTACCTAGTGATCGTCAGAAAAACACTCTTTCACAAAGTTCTAAGGCATCAATTGGTGAAAAATTAGCGCAATTGTTCCATAAAGAACATCGTCAACAAACGATTATGCTTTGGATTGCCTGGTTTATGATTATGTTTTCTTATTATGGTATTTTCCTATGGCTGCCAAGTGTGTTAGTCGGTAAGGGATTTAGCATGGTCAATAGTTTTGGGTATGTTGTGATTATGACACTAGCACAATTGCCAGGATACTTTACTTCGGCTTGGTTAGTTGAAAAGTGGGGTCGCAAGCCAGTGATTGCTTCATTTTTAGCAGGAACGGCAATTTTTGCAACAGTGTTTGGCTTCTCATCTAGTTTAACAATGATTATGATATCGGGGATGCTACTATCATTTTTCAATCTAGGCGCTTGGGGAGCCATGTATGCTTACTCACCTGAGTTATATCCAACATCTATTAGAGCAACAGCCAATGGTGCTGCTGAAGGGTTTGGTCGTTTAGGTGGTATTTTAGGACCGCTATCAATTGGTTTCTTTTTGAGTTTACATTTTACATTTGCACATATATTTAGTATTTTCAGCGTTGCTTTAATTATTGCGATTATTGTGATTTTGGCTATGGGTAAAGAAACCCGTGGTACTCAGATTGAATAACTGAAAATATTTTGAAACTAGAGGTTGGGACAAAAGAAGATGTTCCAACCTTTTTAGTTGACCTTCACGTTACGTTAACCCTTATCATTTATTTATGATGAAAGGAAGGGAATAACATATGTTATATACGATTAAAAAAATAGCTGAAATATCGGGCGTTAGTACTCGCACTTTACGATATTATGATCTTTACGATATTATGATGAAATTTCGCTATTAAAACCGGCACAAACTAACGAGTCTGGTTATCGATTTTACGGTGAAAAAGAAATTAATCGACTACAACAAATCTTATTCTATCGGGAGTTAGACATGAAATTAGAAGATATTAAATTGATTTTAGATCAACCAAATTTCAGTGTCGAACGTGCTTTGAAAAAACATTATCAAAAACTTCTGATGAAAAAAGTGCGGATTGAAAATTTAATAGCGAGTATAGAAAAGACAATGAAATATTATCGGGGAGAAATAAAAATGGCAGATACTGAGAAATTTACAGCATTTAAAGAAAAACAGATTTTAGAAAATGAGCAACAGTATGGCGAAGAAATTCGAGAAAAATATGGTGAAGATGAAGTTAAAACAGCTAACAGAAAGTTTTTGCAATTAACAGAAGTTGAATTAGAAGATATGAAATCAACGGAAGAATTACTTTTTCATAAGTTAAAAACATATCTTACACAGGTAGATGTTAATAGTGAATTAGCACAAGAAATATTTAATCTGCACAAACATTGGTTGAGTTATACACTACCCAATTATTCACCAGTAATCCACAAGGGAATTGGTGAAATGTATGTTGGAGATGACAGATTTAAAAGTTATTACGATAGAAATGACATTGGCAGTGCAGAAGCTTTAAATAATATTATTCAGCATTATGCAAACTAACTATTTTAGCTTGTAAAATTCGAAATTTTGATGTTTGATATTGAAAATGATAAAGTGCATATAATTAGTGATCAAGAAAAAGTAGTGTTGCTTATTTTTCAGAATGTTTGTCAGGAGGTTTGCCGATGACAAAAAGTATGAATGAAACTGATAGTGGACAAAATGACTTGCCTAAACAAGAACAATCTGGATCAGGTTTACAAAGCAAGATGATTCCCATTCCAGATGATGGTAGTAAGAGCTATATTGGTCATAATCGCTTACAGGACAAAAGGGCATTGATTACAGGTGGTGATTCAGGAATTGGTCGGTCAGTGGCGATTGCATATGCTCATGAAGGTGCTGATGTCGTTTTAAATTATTTGCCAGAGGAAGAGTCCGATGCGCAAGATGTTAAAGAGAGTGTGACCAAATTGGGTCGTCGTATTTTACTTATGCCTGGTGATCTTAGAGAGGAATCTTTTAGTCAAGAATTGGTTGCACATGCGGTATCCTTTTTTGGTGATTTTGATATTTTGGTACTCGTAGCAGGTAAGCAACATGCTGTATTCAATATTGAAGATTTATCAACAGATCAATTAGTTGATACCTATACAACGAATGTTTTTAGCATCATTTGGTTAATTAAGGCAGCATTACCACATCTGAATGAAAATGGTAGCATTATTACAACAAGCTCAGTACAAGCTAAGAAGCCTCTGCCATATTTGGTTGATTATGCCAGTACCAAAGCAGCTATTCGTAATATAACTGAGAGCTTGGCAAAACAACTGGCACCGAGACATATTCGTGTAAACTGTGTAGCACCTGGACCAATTTGGACACCTTTACAGATTGCAGGCGGTCAACCACAAGAAAAGATTCCTGAGCTTGGTAAAAATACAGCAATGGGTCGACCAGGTCAGCCAGTAGAAGTTGCAGGCGCCTATGTGTATTTAGCTTCGGCGGATGCGACTTATGTGACAGGTGAAACCGTTTATGTGACTGGTGGATAAATGGGTAGTATTTAAAAAAAGCTGGGGCATTTACGCCTCAGCTTTTTTATCATGTATGTTCCATGTGAAACAATAATATAACTCACTGTTAGTTATATTATTGATAAATTTTTTTCAGATTAGCCACATCTTGTGCAGATAAGGTTGTTTTACCTTGATCAACAGGATACATGACGGAGTCTTTATTTTGGGTGTGATCTAGCCCAAGTGCATGGCCAATTTCATGAATGGCGGCAGAGAGCCTTGCTGGATAAGCAGTGTTAAGTGTCGCTTTACCATGGTTGTAATCAGATCTAATCAGACCATATTGTGAATAAATTTTTGGCCCACCGATGCCTAGTTCCTGCATATTGTTGGCATCACTGGCTGTTTTATTATAAATACCAAGACGTAAAGTGTTTTTTGATTCGTTTTGTTTTTCAGCAGTTAGTTTAACGATACCCGTCTGATTGTATACAGCAATTGCCTGTAAGAATATTTGGCGAGTTTCTGATGGAACGTTATTATCAAAATAGTAGGTATACGTATTTGATAATTTCTTATTGATAACGATAGACTCTAGGCCAGAATTGTCAGTTGATGTTGAATTCTGAGAGTCAGAATGTGTTTCGGTTTTACTATCAACTAAGAAAGGGATTTTTTCTGACCAGGTTTTTAAATCGGTCGTTAAAGTGACTAGTTGATTATTAATTTGTTGACTAACAGCTGGCGTTTTAGCCCAATTATAGACAAAAACAGCGACAACGATTAAAATAATACCTTTTAAAAATTTCAATGTTGACTCCTTTCTGCCGAACTAAGCATGCGCACTTTTCAAGCTATGCCACATAGTAACATATGAAATTAATAATTACCTTATAATGGGGTGGCGGGCAAAATTTTGAGTTTATTTTTACTTCAGTCAGTCTGTTACATGGTATAATTGCCCGAAAAAAAGGAAGAATTTATTATGAGAACGGCAGCACAAAAACTTGGGGTTAAAGATAAAAGTACACTTGGGCTAATAAATGGGGATACTTATGAGGATTTTCCTTCTGTTACACAAGATTTAGAAATTGAAACAACGATAGTATCAGCTGTGGATGCAGATGTTGTATTAATTCCAGTATCTACTAAAGATGAGCTATCTCGTATCATGACAACAGAAATTAGTGACTTAAAGGATGATGCAATTATTTGGATTTGTTATAGAAAGGGAAATCAGGTGGAATTAAACCGAGATAAGATACGGTTTTTAATAGCTGAGTATAATTGGCGACCAAATTCCCAAATTGCATTGAATGAAGCTTGGTCAGCGTTAAGAGTTCGACCAATGACAGCTGATGAAATAACAGCATAATTATCTATTAATACTTGACGAAGTTGGGACAAAGAGAAAATGTGCCAACTTTTTTTCTAAAAATTTCTTAATTAGAAGCATGTCAATTTGAACTAACAAATCTGAAAAAAATTTAGTTTTCATTTATTTTTGTCTAGTGGCATACTTAACTCGTTTAGTTTATCTTATTAAAAAGGTAAATGCGTTGGTATCAGCAGTTATGGCATGTGTTTCAAAATGTGGCATACTATAATACAAAAATAACGTTTATTTTGACTAACTCAATTGGAGGCAAATCTTGAAAACAAAAATTTTACTGGTTGAAGATGAAGAAGGATTGGCAGATTCTTTAAAGACAGAACTCGAATTGGAAGATATGGTTGTGATTTGGGCAAAAGATGGTCAAGAAGCGTTGGATTTATTTCATGAGCACGAACAAGAATTAAACTTGATTATTTTAGATTGGATGTTACCAAAACTAGATGGATTCAGTGTACTACGAAGAATTAGGAAAAATAGTCAAATACCAGTTATTATGCTAACCGCCCGTGATTATATCGGTGATAAGGTTGCGGGGTTAACTGGTGGTGCTGATGACTACATGACTAAACCCTTTGAAGTAGAAGAATTATTGGCCAGAATTGAAGTTAGTTTAAGGCATAGTCAGAAAACAGATCATCAAGCTAAAGTTTATACAGTTGGGGATTTAACTGTTGATACGACCACAAAACGGGTGTCTCGTCATGATAAAATTATTCCATTAACGCAACGAGAGTATGAATTATTAGTTGTCCTTGTTACTAATGAAGATGAGGCTTGTTCTCGTGATGGCTTACTAGATGAAGTCTGGGGTGTTGATTTTGAAGGTCAACCAAATATTTTAGATGTTTACGTTAGAAATTTACGTTCAAAAATTGATGCTGACCCTGGTAATCAAAAATTAATTCATACTGTACGTGGCATTGGTTATATGCTGTCACAAAATGTGCAAGCTAGGTGAATCCTATGATGAATCATAGAAAACAACAGCAATCGAGTGCAACGATTATGCTACGTAACTTAATTACAATGGTGTCGATATTGACCATTTCCTTAGGTGTGTGCATTATTATTGCCGTTGGCCACCAACTGCTGGAAGAAGTTCATCAGACGACCGATCACATTACAACTAGTCTAAAAAAAGCAAATATTGATGGCGACGATGATTGGCAGGAATGGCGTCGTAATAACACATTGGATACTAGTGCTAGTTATGTTTATGTGCATAATTTACGACAAGATGCGAAACGCGAACGTTATTTTTCGCCAAATGCACAGTATATTTTACAGATTGAACCTGTAAAAGTACCATTTATTCCAAATCTGTATTATCGTCCAGCGTTTGGTTTTTTGTATCATCGTGTCGTTCATGCTAAGGGCATTTACTATACACTTTGGCAGAGTATGCATTCGCAATTGGAAGTATTATTACGTGTGATTTTAGTAACAGCGATACTTTTAGGTGTAACACTAATTGTTATGCCGTTATACATTCGTCGTTTAACTAAACGTCTCACAAATCCAATAGCTGATCTTTCGCAGAATACTAAGGTCATTGCGTCTGCTAAAGAGCCTGGGTCAATGAGATTACCAGTTCCTGAACAACCAACAGAGGTTACTGAATTAGCGGCGAACTTTAATGAATTATTAGCAATGCTTAATAAAAGGCAGGAACAACAAAAGTTATTTGTGATGAATGCGGCGCATGAGTTACGGACACCGATTGCGACAATCAGAAGCCATGCGCAATTAATTGAGCGACATGGTAAAGATCATCCGGAAATTATTGAGAAATCTGTACGTTATATCACAGATGAATCACGACAAATGCAACAATTGATTGATGAATTATTGGCATTGTCACGAGCAGATCAGTTGGTATTGGACGTGCATGATATCGATTTAAGTGACACGGTTACGTATGCTGTTCAAAAGCTCAACAACACGTTCCCACAGAAATTTATAATGACCATTAAACCAGATGTACATATGATTGGGAATGCAAATGCGATTGATCAAATTTTAAATAGTTTGCTGACAAATGCATCAAAATATTCACCTGAAGATAGTACGATTGAAATTCAGCTTGAAACAAATTCACTGGGTAATTATGTCATTACGATTAAAGATCAAGGTAAAGGTATCAGTGATGAAGATAAAACACATATTTTTGAACGATTTTATCGTAGCGCAGAAGTTCGAGGTTCGGTAAAGGGTACCGGATTAGGGTTGGCAATTGCTGATCAATTGATTAAATTGATGGGCGGGACCATCCAAGTGAAAGATAATCATCCGCAAGGTAGTATTTTTATATTGACGATATCTGCACATATCGCATGATCGTTGACAAAAAAGTTTCTCAAATTTTTTGAGAAACTTTTTTTGTGTGACTAGTTAATCTGAATTTTATTCAGAAATAGATGTTGTATTAGTAATGATTAGCCAATTAAATCTGAAAAAATTTCATTTTTGATTTATTTTCTGTAGATGGGACGGGTTGCAAAAGTTGTTTATCCTTTAAATATCGATAACTGAGAAAGTTAAACATAAAGGAGAAGATATATGTCTGTCTTATTAATTACAAGCCTGGTGCCAAATTTAAATCAATTATTGCCGGATTTAATTGGCCAATATGGTAGTTGGATTTATGTTGGTCTGTTTGCATTGATTTTTATTGAAACCGGTATTGTGATATTGCCCTTTTTACCAGGTGATTCGCTATTGTTCTTATGTGGTTCACTTGCCGCAATGAGCAATCATTCCTTGAATATTTGGATTTTGTTACTAGCACTTAGTATAGCTGCGGTAATTGGTGATTCCTTGAATTTTGAAATTGGTGAACATTTTGGCGCATATATTATGCGTAATGAGAGATTACGTCGGTTTATTAAGCCAAAATATTTAAGACAATCAGAAATCTTTTTTGCTCGCCATGGTAAGCCAGCTATCTTTTTAGGACGATTTATGCCAATTATTAGAACCATCATCCCGTTTACAGCGGGTGTTAGCCACATGAAATATCGTGATTTTGCGAAGTATAACATTTTAGGTGGTGTGACATGGGTGGCAGTTGCAGTTGGTGCGGGATATTTCTTTGGTAATATTGCCATTGTTAAAGCTCATTTTGAATTAATCATGATTGCGATTATCGTTATTTCATTGTTACCAGCTCTTATTATGGCAATACGTAATCGAGGGGTGTAGCTGATGACGAATAGACGGGAAAAACTTTTCGGTACAGGATTATTAGTTATTTTTATTATTCTGGCCGTTAGCGTGGCATTTAATTCAGATTGGGTGAATGCATTTGATTCGTCAGTAACACAGTTGATGGCAAATGCTTACCTTCCTTTGAATACAGCAATTTTTAACATCGTGGCGTTTTTAGGTAGTCCATTAACAGTCATTATTTTAACGGTTTTGTTATGTGTTTGGTTGTTTTTTAAAAAGCAAGTCATAACAAGTCTCTGGTTGGGTGGCATTCAACTATCTGGGTCTGCCATTACTGAAATAGTTAAGCAAGTGGTTGCTCGTCCACGACCAATTAATCAATTAGTACCAGATACAGGGTTTAGTTTCCCCAGTGGGCATACATTTTGTACGACGATTTTGGTCTTATCGGTTTTAAGTTTATTACTACCGAAAATTCATGATGAGGAAAATAAATTAGTTGTTAGATTGATTGGGATTGTTTGGATTGGCTTCGTGGCTGTATCGAGAGTTTACTTGCGTGATCATTTTGGATCAGATGTGCTGGCCAGTGTGATTTTAGCGACAGGCTATTGGTTGTTGTGCGCTGCATATGAAGTACCAATAAAAACCTTCATTCAGCGTTTTCTGCCAGAAAGGATGAAATCATTATGAAAATACAAAAGTTAACGATCATTATACCAGCTTTCAATGAATCAGAAATTTTAGTAAATTCTGTTCATCGATTGTTAGCTATTGAAGATCAGGTTGCCGAGCAACATGCCGATATGTTGGGAATGCGTGCTGATATTGTCATCGTTGATGATGGCTCAACGGATCAAACCTGGTCATTGGTAGAAAAATTACATAAGGAAAACCCACGTATTCGTGGATTACAATTTTCCCGTAATTTTGGTCATCAAGCAGCGCTGTTGGCAGGATTGCAAGAAGCCGTTAAAACAGCTGACTTTCTGGTGACAATCGATGCTGATTTACAGGATGATCCTGAAAAAATATTAGACATGGTCTCTATGGCGATGGACGGCGACGAAATCGTCTATGGCGTAAGAAATAACCGTGAGTCCGATACTTGGTTCAAGCGGACGACCGCGCAGGGATATTACTGGACATTGCACGCATTAGGAGTTGAATTAGTACCGAACCATGCTGATTTCCGATTAATGTCTAAGCGGGCTGTGAATACTTTATTGTCTTATCCAGAACGTAATTTTTTTATTAGAGGTATTATTCCAAAATTAGGCTTTAAAACGGGTGAAGTAGACTATAAACGTACCCCACGATTAGCGGGTGAGTCTAAATATCCATTGAAAAAAATGTTGTCATTCGCGTGGGAAGGGATTACAAGCTTGACGATTGCTCCTGTCCGTTTAATTTTATGTCTTGGCGTCCTTGCTTGCCTCCTTTCAATTGGGATGGTCATATACGCTATTGTGATGAAAACTTTAGGATTGACGGAGCATGGATGGTCATCCCTGATGGTCTCGTTATGGTTTGTGAGTGGGATTCAAATGATTAGCTTAGGGGTTATTGGCGAATATATTGGTAAAGTGATCAATGAAGTAAAGGGTCGACCACGTTATACAATTCAAACGATTATTGAGTAGGACTAATAAAAAGGGGAAATAATGAAACGTAAAATTTACCCAATGTTTTTCTCAGTTGTGTTGGTTATTTGTTTGATTATTGGCACACTTGGGAATTTGATAAGATATTCAGGGATTGCGGTACTAGTTGTTACCTTAATTTTGTTCTTGACGGCACATCTTTTTGCGGGTGGTATTAATCAACTATCAGTCAAACGTGTCAAATGGATTGTGGGTATTGGATTAATTGCCATGTTCATTGGGCAAATCGTTATATTATCAGTTATGCCGAACACAGTATACCATGATCCTTATCGTGTCCTATCACAAGCTGATCAAATGGCAGCGGGTCATGTGACATGGGGGATTACTTATTTTTGGCGTTATGCAAATAATGTCCCCTTAGCATATTTAATATCTCTCTGGTTGCAATTAACACAGTTATTTCATTTGAGTACAAATGTAGCTATTCATACGTTAAGTATTTTGGTTCTTGATGTCTTTATCGTTTTGTCATTGCGGACGATTTGGCAGTTGAGCCATCGTAAAAGCTTATTGATTGGTGCAACTGCCTTTTTTGTTCTGACACCATTTGCTTATACCTATTACTTACAAGTATTTTATTCAGATTTACCAAGTATGCTGATATTATTGCTTATCATGCGCATAATGATGCAATGGCCAGGCAAATCTCAAAAAAATCATCTGTTCACAGGTATTGGATTAGTATTTATTAGTACATTGGGAATGCTTCTCAAGTCAAACATTATTGTACTAGTTCCAGCATTGCTGATTCTTATGTTTATTTTGTGGCATAAGAAGTTACTGAAACAAAGTAAATTATTACTACCAACATTGCTGATTATATTTGGATTTGGATTAAGTGTGCCGGCAACCCATGGTATTTATCAAGTCAGTCATTTTCATACTGAAACAAAATATGAATTTCCGGTCAGTCATTGGATTTTGATGGGAGCAAATGCGCAACATAAGGGGATGTATAGTGGTAACGATGTACGCCGAGCAATTCAGCAACCCAATAAAAAGGTGCGCCAACAATATGATCTAAAGGAGATTCCTAAGCGATTTGAAAAATTAGGTGTTGGTGGCATGGTTAAATTATGGGTGGTAAAGCTAGGTGTTGTACTTAATGTTCGGAGCATTCAGGACTGGTATAACGGTGGTTATCGTAGTGCACCCAATTGGTATCAACAAATAGCACAACCGATTAGGGTTATTGTTATTCTGAGTTATACGGCTGCGACGATAGTACTTTGGTTTACCCTGATTTTGCGCTTGTTATCATGGCGACCAGACTTCCAGAATAGTCAACAAGTCGTCGCTGTGCTGGCTATTGTTACGTCATTAGGATATCTAGCATTTCACACGCTACTCTGGGAAGCAGAAACACGTTATGGACAGGTTATCTTACCCTTAATTTGGTTTGCTTTGGCAGCGACACCAGCACCTAAAACAAATAGGAAACGACGATTTAATGATTTGCGGATAGTTGCGGTACCTTCATTGATAACATTGTGTTTCGTTAGTTTAGGATTTGCAATCGGATTGAGCCATGAGCATCCAAAAAATACGGTCATTGCGGCACAGCGAAGTCAATTATCGGCGCAATACCAAGCAAAGCCATTCATGTTGGCGCCTGGTAAACAAATGACAGAAGATGTTGATTTAAATGGACGTGCAAATTATTTTTCAGTGCAAGTCCATGCGGGTTCGAGGGTTCATGTAGCTCTAGAGAATAAGCAAACACAGCAACGATACCAAATGTATCGTGCGGGTTATGTCTATCGCTTGCATAAAAATATTCAACCCGGCAATTATCGGATTGTTATGAAGAATATATCGCAAAAAAATCAAGCGGTTGATGTGACTAAGACATACCACTATCAATTAAGTAATCACCCATTAGTAATAAATGGGAAAAAAGACGAGTATGCATCCTTGGTATATACTTGCCTGTTACGTTATAAAGGTGGGTCAACAACAAATTCATAGATATGATATACAGCAAAGCGGTCGGGACAGCAATAGCATGTCCTGACCGCTTTGCTGTATATCTTATTAACTTAACTATAGAAAAGCTTTAAATTAATATCTTGGTCATAATTACCAAATCCTTTACCAAATAAGGTACAACCACCTTGGTTTTCAGCATCAGTTTTTATTGCGAAACGAATTTTAAATGTTTGCCTAGAAATATCAATATCAGATAAAGAAATTGGGGTGAATGGTTGGCCATCCAGATATGTCCCATGATCAGTGATTCGGAGAATTTTTTGGATACCATATTGATTAACGTTATCAGGTACCCAATCAGGTGTGTATTTACCACGTGTATCAGAAAAATCACCGGGGCTTGTCCAAGTACCAATTTCAACATCATTAATGTAGAACGTAATATCTGACGGCCAGACATTATTTGAAAACGGAAATTCAGATCCTAACTCGACAGCTAGATCTAACATTTCAAGATGTTCATTTTTGGTTAAAAAGTTAGGAGACTGATATTCGACAAAACCGTTAGAAAACCAGATCATGCCAGCATCGATTCGTTGTGGATCCATAAAATAGGCAGGATTATCTACTTTGCCAATATAATCATCTGGTCCTGCTAAACCACAAGATGGTTCGACGGAGAAGTCAGTATAATGACCCACGGGAATGTTAGTTTCGTGAATATCAAAAGATGGATAAATTCGTTCGGGGAATCTAACTGAGATATTATCCACTTTCAACATGGAAATTTTGTTATGACCATCTTTTTCAAAAGCAATAATACCAGCATCGGCTAAAATTTGCAGATGTTTAAGTGTGATGGTTGTACTAATACCAAGATGAGCAGCAATATCCCTAACGTTGAGTTTTTCATGAGATAAAATTTGAATAATTTTCAAGCGCATTGGATTGGCAAGGGCTTTATAAACGGGTAATGAATTATCAGAAATATCTAGTTGCATTGATAAACTCCTTAAATAACAAAAACGTTTCTTATTAATGTAATAATAACATAATTGTTGTTTTTAGATAAACAAACAGCATTATTTAGCATATTTAAAACAACATAATAGTTATTTATATCATAAAATTAGTTGAAAAGATTAACAAAAATGTATTGAAAGCGCTTGCATGATGATTTAAAATAAACGTGTTGAGAAATAAATCACAAATTTAAGAAGGTGGTATGAAAATGACTGACAGTTATATCAACCCGTTAATTATTCAGCGAGCTGATCCATATATTTATAAACATACGGATGGTTATTATTATTTTACGGCCTCTGTCCCTGCTTATAATTTAATTGAAATTCGCCGTGCGAAAACAATTAATGGATTAGCCCATGCGATGCCAAGGACGGTTTGGCGTAAACACGATCATGGCGAAATGAGTCAATTGATTTGGGCACCAGAAATACATTACATCAATGATAAATGGTACATCTACTTTGCTGCGACAGATACAACAGCATTAGATGAGTTAGGTATGTTTACACATCGCATGTACTGTATTGCATGTGATAGTGCTGATCCAATGGTTGGTGAAGAAGTTTGGCACGAAAAGGGACAAATTATCACTGACAAAGATACTTTTAGCTTAGATGCAACAACTTTTACTCATAATGATAAATTGTATTATGTTTGGGCACAAAAGGATAAAGCCATTGCAGGAAATTCTAATCTATATATTGCTGAAATGAGTAATCCGTGGACCCTTAAAACCAAGCCGGTTATGCTTTCAAAACCAGAGTTTGATTGGGAAACACAGATTTTTTCAGTAAATGAAGGACCAGCAGTTCTGCAACATAATGGGAAAATATTTATTACTTTCTCTGGATCGGCGACCGATGAAAATTATGCCATGGGAATGTTGTGGATTGATGAAAATGACGATGTACTAGACGCAAACAAATGGCAAAAGCTTGATCATGCAATTTTCCAATCGGATATGGCGAACGGTTTGTATGGTCCAGGACATAATTCATTTACCGTTGCGGAAGATGGCGAAACTGATTTGTTAGTGTATCACGTCCGTAACTACTTAGATATAAAAGGGGATCCATTATATGACCCTAATCGCCACACGATGGTGCAACCATTTACTTGGGATGATGAGGGATTTCCAACATTTGGTAAGCCAGTACCGTTTTCATTTAATTAAACAATAAAAGGGGAGTAATAACATGAGCAATATGGTAAAAGAAAGTCGCCATTTTTGGGGATTTGCACTTTCAGAATTTAGTTATTTCTTTGTTTGGGCAATAACATATGGATTCTTAACATTGTGGTTAGAAAAAGTTGCCCACGTCACAGGTTCCCAAGCTGGAATTATTTTCTCATTAATGGCAGGTATGTCATTAATATTCCAACCCATATTTGGCGTGGTTTCGGACAAGTTGGTATTTAAGAAAAATCTATTAATAACAATTGCTGTTGCTGCCATACTAACTGGACCATACTTTCAATGGCTCTTCATGCCACTTTTTAATATTAGTCCAATACTAGTATCGGTTGTGACAGGTGTATTCTTGGCATTTATCCTAAATGGTGGTGTTTCAGTTATTGAGCAATATGTTGAACGAGCTTCATTAGCAAATAAATTTGAATATGGTCATGCCCGTATGGGAGGTTCTGTTGCTGGTGTTATTGCTGCGATTGTTGCTGGACGTCTATTTTTGTGGGAACCTAATGCAATTTGGTGGGCAACATCCGCATCAGCTGTGCTATTGACGTTATTATTGTTATTCTCGACTAAAATTAATTTTGATAATGCTGCAGCTGTTATGGGTGATAATAAAGATGAAAAGATGACCAAAAAAGATATCTTCTCAATCTTTAAGCTACGTAACTTTTGGATTTTAGCACTATTTTATATGGGAGCTTCAGCCCTGTTTGATGTGTTTGATCAACAGTTTATTGTATTTTTTAAAACTTTCTTTGAGACAGATGCACAAGGAACGTTAATATACTCATACATGAGCTCTGCACAAACTGCATTAGAATTAGTACTAATGATTCCAATGCCATACATTATTAATAAGATTGGTGCCCGTAACGGATTGATTATTTATGGATTCTTAACTTGCCTACGGATTGTTGGGTCAGCATTGTCACCTTCATGGATTTGGATTGTGTTCTTCCGTTTACTAGCCGGACTTGAGATGCCATTATTGCTTGTTTCAATTATGAAGTATATCTCAGAAGCTTTTGATATCCGTTTGTATGCAACGGTTTATGCTCTGGCATCAAATTTTGCAAAGCAAATTTCGGTCTTTATTTTTTCTTCAGCAGCTGGGTCAATGTATGATGCAATTGGATATCAACACACGTATCTTATTTTAGGGGGAATTGTATTTGCAATAACATTGATTGCAGCTATATTCCTTGAAAAAGGGCATAAATTAACAACAATTGAAACGTCTGATGATATCGATACTGTCATAGCAAAAGAATGATTTAAAAAATATCGTTGGGATGAGTAATTTTACTAGAAAATTATAGGGGGATAAGTATGAAAGCTACGTTATCAGTTGATTTAACAAATGAAATTTCTGAAATTGATCCCAGATTATGGGGTTCATTCACAGAGCATTTAGGTCGAAGTATCTATGAAGGAATTTATCAACCAAATCACGAAACTGCTGATGAAGATGGATTTCGAGAAGATGTTATTGAAGCAGTTAAAAAACTGAAGGTACCGCTTATTCGGTATCCAGGTGGTAATTTTGTTTCAGGCTATAATTGGCAAGATGGTATTGGCCCTAAAGATCAACGACCAGTACGTTTGGATTTAGCTTGGCGTAGTGTAGAAACTAATCAGTTTGGTCTTCACGAGTTTATCAAATGGTGTCAGAAAGTTGGTGCTACACCAGACATGGCTGTAAATCTTGGAACACGGGGTATTGATGAAGCCCGCAACTTGGTTGAGTATTGTAACTTTCCTAAAGGAACATACTGGAGTGATTTACGACGAAAAAATGGGGCAGAAGATCCTTTTAATATTAAAGTATGGTCAGTTGGAAATGAAATGGATGGTGATTGGCAAATTGGGCATCAAACTGCTCATGAGTACGGTCGTTTGGTTCATGAAACAGCAAAGGCAATGAAATTGGTTGATCCTACTGTTGAATTAGTCGCTTGTGGTAGTTCTAATCATCAAAATGAAACTTATGGTAGTTGGGAAGAAACAGTTCTAGAAAATGCCTATGATGATGTTGATTATTTATCTCTACACCAGTATTATGACAATTTTGATGACAACTTGGCAGAATTTTTAGGTAAATCAGTTGATTTTGATAACTTTATTTCCGAAGTTGTTGCAATTAGTGATGCTGTGAAAGCACGTAAGCATAGCAAAAAACAAATTAACTTAGCTTTTGATGAGTGGAACGTTTGGTACCATTCAATGGGAGCAGATGACGCACAAGAACCTTGGACTCAGGCGCCGCACTTGTTGGAAGATCATTATGATTTTGAGGATGCATTATTAGTTGGTAGCTTGGCTATTACTCTGTTAAAACATGCTGATCGTGTTAAAATTGGATGCCTAGCACAGCTTGTTAATGTGATTGCACCTATCATGACAAATACAGAAGGTACACCGTCTGTTTGGTATCAAACTATATTCTATCCATTTATGCAAGTATCAAATTATGGTCAAGGAGTTGCGCTAACACCAACTCAAACAGTTCCCACGTATCAAGCAAAAAACTATGAAGTGCCCTATATAGACTCAATTGCTGTTTATAATTCTGATATGGATGAAGTAGTAGTGTTTATTGTTAATAAGGCAAAAGAACAAACTGAGTTTAGCATGAGTATTGATAGTGCACAGTTGAATCAAATCGTGGAAGCAACACAATTTGCTGGCTATGGCATACACCAAACAAATGAAGATCAATCTATGACTTTAGAATCTCTAAAAACCGTGCATATTGATGGAAACCACATTGATGCACAACTAGAACCACTTTCTTGGAATATGATTCGAATTAATGTAAAAGCATAGAGTATATAAACATTATTGATATCCTTTTAAAACTTAAAAATAAAAAAATAAATTTCAACACATAAAAAAGAAGATAAATCTAAACGGCTCTTGTTTAAGCCAAAAAGATTTATCTTCTTTTTATTAATTTATTTTCAATTAATGTTTCATAAAAGAAGATATGGCAATGAAAATAATATCTATGATGATAATTAGAAGTATAAATGTAATAAGTCGTGCATGTTTTTTCATTGCTAGTCCCCTTGTTGTAAATCGTTAAATTTTTTTCTATATGAATCTATATTTCGCGTAATAGGTATTTCAGGATCAAAATTGCTACTATCTAAAAATTTTTTAGCATAAGCTTGTCGATACTCTGAAGGTGTTAATGAGGTGCTTTGTTTAAAACTTTTCATAAATCGCTTATCGTCAGAATAATAAGACAAATTAGCAATTTGTTTGATAGATAATTTTGTTCGTAATAGAAGTTCCTGAGCACGTTTTAGTTTTAGTTGGTTAATATATTGAATAACCGTTGAATCTGTTTCGTTTTTAAAAATACGAACAAGATAGTGTGTGTTTAGATTAAAAGCATTGGCAATGTCACTTACTCTAAGATTGCTAGTTAAATTGGCTTTAATCCAGTTTTTTATTTCTTCAACTCGTTCAGATTTAAATGAAGTAGATTTATCATGTATTTGTTGATAAAACTGTTCAGATAGCTCAATAAGTAGTGTTGTTAAGATATAATCTGTTGACATTGGAGTAAAATAATTACTCTGAGATACATCCAGTATTTCATTTGATAAAACAAATATCTGTGCCATGTCTTCAACCTTAAATTGAATTGGTAGGACAATTTGATCAGTTTTAAATACGTTTCTTGATAAACAATTTATATTGTCCTCTAGTTCGATTGTTTCGAATTGAGGTGCCTTGACGAAAAAATGGAACCAGAAATATTCAGTATCAGCTGGAGATTCTTTATATCCTTCCAAATGATGGTATGGAGGTAAAGTAAAAATTTCATTTTCATGAATATCATATAAATTATCATCAATTTTTAAATGGAGAGTACCTTTAATAATTATGATAACTTCAAAGTTTCCATCATGATACATATATTTATGTTTCCAATGAGCTTTTGTATGAAATTTACCAGATGATATATGTAAAACGGGTTCATTTACAGGCAGGCAAGATATTGTATACATAGCATTAACTCCATATGTTACGTTGTGTAAAGTATATTCCAAAAAAAGATGATAAAATGACACCTTTCGTATAGAATACACCATTTATCAAAATTGTGAAAGCGATTACAATAAATGGTGTAATTTACATATTGCAATGCTTTTAAAAAAAGAAGGGTGGAATTATTGTGAATACCTTTATCGTTGAAACTGAGACTGCTAAATTAGGTTTTGAAGTTTTAGAAAATAATAAAATTATTCTGACAACTGTTAATTCTAATGATTTGTCGCGATCAGATTTAGAATTAAAGAAAAATATGACATTAACTGAGATACAAATTACGGGGAAAAACTTCCATCATAAGGGACTTAGTTTTGTTGATACAAATCCAGGAAAAGATTTAAAATACATTAATCATGAAATTCATGCAAACACTGAGGGAAAGTTATTAGTTATTCAACAAATTGATACCGACAAGCAACTTGAAGTAACTAATTATTATCAGCTATATCAAAACACAGCCATTATTAAATCATGGGTTGACATTAAGAATGTTGGTAAGACGCCATTGGGCGTTGAATATGTTTCTTCTTTTGCATTAACAGGCATTAATCAGGCTGATGATTTAGATGGAAATTATTCAGAGGACAATGTATTCTATTTACCACATAATAATTGGACTGCTGAGGCCCAATGGAAGTCAGAGACATTAAAATCGGCAGGGCTGGACTATTGGGTAGATGGTGAAAAAAATCAGGCATCTACAAAGCGGATAAGCATTACGAATAATTCATCATGGTCGGCATCGGAATATTCTCCAAATGGCATATTAGTTAATACGAAAACGAAACAAAGTGCTATTTGGCAAATTGAAAATAATGGCGCTTGGCACTATGAACTAACTGATATTGGTAGGGGAAACTTATTAGCAATTCGTTTATCTGGTCCCGAAGAGTTAGATAATCATTGGTGGAGAAAACTTCAACCTGGTGATATTTTTACAACAGCAAAAGTTGCGTTTGGGCAAATTCAGGGAGACGCAGAAGATGCAATTGATGAGATGACAACTTATCGTCGAAATATTCGACGGGTTAATGATGATAATCAAGCACTACCAGTGATTTTTAATGATTATATGAACGGATTGTCAGGAGACCCAACTACTGATAAAGAGATACCTTTGATCAACGCGGCCAAGAAAGTAGGGTGTGAATATTTTGTTATTGACTGTGGTTGGTATGCGCCAGGATATTGGTGGGATAGTGTTGGTGAGTGGCAACCTTCTAAGGAGCGATTTCCAGATGGTATTGAAAAATTAATTCAGTACATCAAAGATCAAGGTATGACGCCAGGACTATGGTTAGAGATTGAAGTTGTTGGTATAAACTCACCATTAGCTGATAAATTACCAGACGATTGGTTCTTTACGCGCCATGGTGAAAGAGTAATTGATGCTGACCGCTATCATCTTGATTTTACAAATCAAGATGTTCAAAATTTTGCTAATGATGTAATCGATAGATTAGTAGAACAATATGGTGTTGGCTATATTAAAATGGACTATAATATTACAACCGGTATTGGGACAGAGCAAAATTCTGATAGTTATGGGGATGGTCTCTTAAAGCACAATAGGGCTTATTTGCAGTGGATTGATTCAGTTTTTGAACGTTATCCAGATTTGGTTATTGAGAACTGTGGTAGTGGTGGTATGCGTCACGATTATGCAATGTTACAACGACACAGTATCCAATCAATGACAGATCAAACGGATTATGTACGGAATGGTAATATTGCTGCTGTAGGGTCTTCAGTTGTTGCTCCTGAACAATGCGCAATCTGGTCATATCCTTTGAAATCTGGTGATGATGAGGAAGTTATTTTTAATATGGTTAATACGATGTTGTTACGTATTCATCAAAGCGGTTTGTTGAATGAAGTAAAAGGGCATCGTTTAGAACTAGTTAAAGAAGGAATTGAAACTTATAAAACGTATCGTGAGAAAATACCGGAAATGTTACCTATTTGGCCAGAAGGATTAGGCCAATTAGATGACGGTTGGTTTACTTATGGGTTAAAAGGTGATCATGAGTTGTACTTGGCAGTATGGCGAGGTAATTCTAACATGACAGATTATCAGGTAGGTTTGAAGAAGTATGGTGAAGTAGATAAAATTGAACAAATTTATCCAGTAAATGTACCTCATAGTACATTTAATTATGACAATGAATCATTAAAGTTGTCATTTAGTCAGTCGAAAATTGCTCGATTGTATCATGTAACACTAAAATAAATAGTTTTAAAAAATATTTAGTGATGAATTTTCTTAGGATAATTCATCACTATTTTTTTTAGAAAAGCGTAATTATAAGCAAAATAAGAATCAAAAATAAGTGTACTTTTTGACACCAAATCTATACTTTGCGACATTGTAACCGCTTTCTTTACGCCTTATTATAAGAATGTGCACAAATAGATTGAATCGATTCTATTTATTAATACTCTGGATGTTATAAGGAACAAGAGAGAAAATAAAATGGCAGATAAAAATATTATTAATCCCGATCTTGTTAAATATCCCAAGGGATCAACTAGGGAAAAAGTCGGGATTCTGGAACGCGGTAGTTATGCAAATCTTGATTTTGCAGGACAATTAGTTGCAACTATTGTAAATAGTTACCTAATGTATTTCTTCACCGATGTGGCAATGATTTCAGCCGCAGCAACAGGAACAATTTTGCTTGTTGCGCGTATCGTTGATGCAATTGGTGCCCCAGTTTGGGGAACGTTAATTGATATGACACATAGTAAGCATGGAAAAGCTCGACCTTATTTTCTTTGGTTATCTATTCCATATGCAGCGAGTGGAGTTCTACTATTTTGGGCTCCGAGCCTAAGTATGACCGGTAGGATTTGGTACTGTGCCATTATTTATATGATTTATGGAATTCTCTACTTAGGAATTAATGCTCCTGTTACGACAGTATTACCATTAATCTCATCTAAGCCACGTGAACGTGTCGTGTTGAATTCTTGGCGAATGGTCGGATCAAATCTTGGTGTCTTTGTTGTTAATTCACTAACTCTTCCTTTGGTGGCTTTCTTTGGTCGAGGAAATGATGTTTTAGGATTTAGAATTTTCGTTGTTATTTTTGCAATTTTGAATTTAATAGGTACTTTATATTCGTTCTATCATATTCGTGAACGTGTTGTCGTACCAAATAGTCACAAAGTTAACTTGGCCCAAAGTATTCATGCAATGAAGGGTAACTGGCCTTGGTTTATTATTGTTGTAGGTAACTTCTTGTTCTGGGTTGCGCAACAAGGAAGACAACAGTCTATGGTTTACTACTTCACGTATTACTTCCATAGTAAAGACATGGTGACGTTGTTTAATTCAATTGCTATTATTCAAGTATTAGGGGTTATTTCAATCCCATTCTTGAATAAAATTCTATCAAAGAGTACGATTTGGGCAATGGGGCTAGCGTTAGCTGTAGCTGGTCAAATTGTCATTACTATATCAGGCTTAAATGTTGCTGGTGTCATTATCGGATGGTTACTTGCAAACGTTGGATCAGGAATTGCTGTTTCAATGCCATTCGCTATGCTAGGATCATCGGTTGATTATGGTGAATGGAAGAATGGTGTTAATGCTGCGGGAATTCTAACCACGGTTGGTTCAGCATTCTGTATGTCAATGGGAATGGGACTTGCTGGTGCTTTGAATGGTAAAATCATGTCAGCTTTCGGTTATGTTGCTGGTCATGCACAGACATTGAATGCACTTACTGGAATTAAAATTTCATTTAATTGGGTTACGATTATTGTTTATGGCTTGGCCATTATTCCAGCTATCATGTACAAAAAATATGAAAAGATGGAGTCTACAATTATTGATGATTTAGCAAAGTCTCGTGAATAAAAGTAAAACTGATCTTCAAAACTAAACTTAAAAGAAAAAATAAACTTAAAAGCAAAAAATGATAGGTGATGTTAACCTATCATTTTTTGTATATATGTTATAAAAGCGCTCATAAAATAGTATAAATAAGGGTACATTTTGCCACTAAATCTATTATTTTCGACGTTGTAACCGCTTTCTTTATAAATTACTATAAAGTTGTGCACAATTGAACTTGGAAACTAAGAACGTTAGAGGGGGAATTTTGATGATGGACTTTAGGAAATTTGCAACTGTACCGCCAAAGGGATGGAATAGTTGGGATAGTTATGGTGCTTCAGTTCGTGAAGAAGAAATAAAACAGAATGCAGAGTACATGAGTGAGCATTTAAAAGAATTTGGTTGGGAGTATTTAACAGTTGATATTCAATGGTATGAGCCAACTGCTAATTCATCTAAATATCATGATTTTGCGCATTTAGTCATGGATAAGTACGCAAGGCTAATGCCGGATGAAAAAAGATTTCCTTCAGCGAAAAATGGTATGGGTTTTAAGCCATTAGCTGATTATATACACGGTTTGGGATTAAAATTTGGAATTCATATTATGCGTGGAATACCAAGACAAGCAGTGTATGAGGGGTTGCCGGTTAAAGGAACAGACAAGACGGCTAAAGAGATTGCATTAAATAATATTTGCCCATGGAATTCAGATATGTATGGTGTTGATGTTGATTTACCCGAAGGACAGGCCTATTATGATTCACTAATTGAACTTTATGCTAGTTGGGGTGTTGATTTCATAAAATGCGATGATATTGCTAATTCTGTTATATATAACGGTACTCACAGAAAAGAGGTTGAGGCATTACGAAAAGCAATTGATAAAAGTGAGCGTGATATGGTCTTATCACTATCACCAGGTCCAGCACCACTAGATAATGGATCATTTTTGCAACAGAATGCTAACATGTGGCGTATAACAGATGATTTTTGGGATGACTGGTCATTACTACTAAATATGTTTGATCGTGCAGAACGATGGTCTGGATTGTCAAGATTAGGTAATTGGCCAGATTGCGATATGTTGCCATTAGGACATATTGGTATTCGGTCCGTTGACGGTCCTGGTGGTGATCGACAAACGCGATTTACAAAGGCTGAACAAAAAACAATGATGTCGCTTTGGTCGATGATGCAATCGCCATTAATTATGGGTGGTGAATTGATCGACTTAGATGAGTGGACAAAATCATTACTAACTAATATTGAGTTATTAAATATGGACAACAATATACTTGAAAAATACCAGACTTATAGGGATAGTGAAAAAATTATTTGGTATGGTAGAAGTGATAAACATGAGTATTATGCTATTTTCAATATTTCTGATGTATCAATTGAATTGAGTAATGAAGAAATTGATAAGTTAAATGTGCCTAACTCAGGATATGATATTTGGCAAGAAAAGCAAATTAATTTGTTGGATGCGAAGTCAGTAGAAATAGACACACATGATGTTTTCTTATTTAAAGTCTGATTTATCAATATTAAAGATAGCAAATTTAATAGTACAATAATAAAAACAACAGATAGTTCTAGTCTTATTATTATGGCTAGTAATTATCTGTTGTTTTTTAATGGATTTAAGCATGCTAATAACACACTTGAGCATTATGAATGTTTATACATGGGCTAAAATAGGGTTAATTAGCTGCTTTCCCTTTGCATAGTTTGCCTCACGTTCACTCTGAGGCATCATGCTACCACCAGTTGCCCAAACAATATGGGTCGCATTCTGAGTGTTAAATGTTGGCATATTTTTAATGGTTGGTGCAATACCGGTAAATCCGGCAGCAGCTGAAGGTTCAACGATGATATCCTGGGTATCTTGTAACTGAGTGACGTATCGATAAATATCATTGTCTGGGAAAGTGACACTGCCAAATAGCAACGTACGCATGACTTTACCAGCTAAACGTGATGGACGACCAACTGCCAAACCATCAGCAGCAGTTAAACCATCTAAGCCAATATCATAAACAGAAATCTGGTCGTTTAATTTTGTCATCATCCCAAGTGTGACAGAAGGGACATGGGTTGGTTCACAGAAAATGGCATGAACATGTGGACCTAAGATTGTTTTTAAGCCAAAAGTAACGCCACTTGGACTGCCACCAACGCCAGCTGGCAAGTAAACAATGACGGGATGCTCCTGATCAACTTTAATCTGCTGCTCCTTTAATTGTTTCTGTAGGCGAACAGCGGCAACCGCATAACCTAAGAATAAATCATTCGATCCTTCATCATCTACGAAATGGATGTTAGGATCTAACGCAGCATCAGCACGTGCTTTTGGAATAACAGCCGAAAAATTGGTGTTAAATTCTTTAACTGTGACACCATTTTCGCGTAACTTATCTTTTTTCCATTGACGAGCATCGTGTGACATGTAGACGGTTGTTTTAAATCCAAATGTGGCAGCGACAATACCGACACTGAGGGCAAGATTACCGGTTGAAGCGACGATGACGCCGTAATCAGCGAATAACTGACGGAATTCATCGGTGGCTAAAACACTATAATCATCCATGTAAGCTAAGCTGCCATGAGTTATTGCGATTTTCTCAGCAAATTTTAGCACCTCGTAGATACCACCACGAGATTTGATTGATCCTGAGATGGGTAATTCACTGTCAGCTTTTAAATATAAATGACCAGCAAGCTCATGGTGATTCTGCTGTTCCCAAGCTGTCTGCATATTATCCAATGAAATCAATGGCGATTCAATCATGCCATTTGTCACCATTGTTTCTGGGAAAACCTTGGCTAAGTAGGGTGCAAAGCGGTCTAAACGGGCGACGGCATCAAAAATATCAGCTTTTGAAAAGGGAAGATCAGCTTTTAAAGCGTAGTCTGGATTGCGCCAAAAAGTTGGTTGTTCAGTGATTAAATCTTTGATTTGGGGATACTCTGTGACCAACGTTTCTAAGTTCATGTGCTATCAATCCTTTCACCTTTAAATTTAAAATTATTATAACGCGGCGAAATGATAATACACGTAATTGTGTTAGGGAACATAACATACATAATATTTATTTATATCTAGGTTATTCTTACCGACTATTGTAAAATTATGATAAAACTTATTGGGAAATGGAGGGCAATTGCCATGAAGTCAAATCGCCACATGGAAAACGTTTCGCGGATTGTTGTGAAAATTGGGACAAGCTCCTTAATGCATGGTAATGGTAAATTAAATTTGCGGGCAATTGATCAGCTGAGTTACACATTAACAGGTTTGGTTAACGAAGGGAAACAAGTTATTTTAGTTAGTTCGGGTGCAATTGGTGCTGGAATGGGTCAATTGGGTTTGACAGAACGACCGGAACAAATTCAAAAACAACAAGCCCTAGCTTCAATTGGTCAGAGCGAGTTGATGACGGTCTATCAACAACGTTTTGCAGCTTATGGGCAACGAATTAGCCAGGTGCTATTAACGCATGATGTCTTGGACTATCCGCAGAGCCGAGAGTATGTTCATAATACGATGGAACAGTTACTGGATTGGGGCGTTATTCCAGTTGTTAATGAAAATGATACCGTGGCGGTTGATGAGCTGGATCATCGGACAACTTTTGGTGATAATGATAAACTATCAGCAATTGTCGCGGTACGGTCACATGCAGACTTGCTGATTATGTTGTCAGATATTGACGGATTTTATACTGGCAATCCCCATAAGGATCCGCAGGCTAAATTAATTAAAGAGTTGCATCAAGTAACAGCTGATTCACTTAAAAGAGCTGGTGGTGCTGGCACCGTATTTGGTACGGGGGGCATGGCAACAAAATTAACAGCAGCTGCCGATATTTTGAAGCACAAGCAGATGATGGTTTTGGCAAATGGGGCTAACCCATCAATTATTTTTAATATCATGAATGGTGAAGAAGTTGGTACGCTCTTTATTTCAGAAGAAAATAGTGAGGAATCAAATGATGACAGAGTTGTTAAATAGCATTGGACAACGAGCAACAGCTGCTGCCCAAGCATTGGCGCAATTGTCGACAACAACTAAAAATCAAGTGTTGCGAGCAATGGCTGACGCTTTGGAAGAAAAAACACCCGACATTTTAGTAGCAAATCAAGAAGATTTAGCAGATACGACAGGTTTAGAAGATAAGTTCATTGACCGATTAACGTTGTCTGCAGATCGACTTGCTGGTATTGCTGATGGTGTTAGACAGGTGGCTAACTTGCCTGATCCACTAGGTAATATTGATCGCGGCTGGACAACAGAATCAGGATTAGAAATAAGTCAGAAGCGGGTGCCACTGGGTGTCGTTGGGATTATTTATGAAGCACGGCCAAATGTGACAGTTGATTCTGCAGCGCTCTGTTTTAAATCTGGTAATGCGGTTATTTTGCGTGGTGGTAAGGAAGCACTACAAACAAATATCAAGATTGCTGCGGTCGTGCGCGATGTTTTAGCAGCATTTAATTTGCCACAAGATGCAGTCCAGGTGATTACAGAGACGTCACATGAATTAGCACAACAATTTATGCAGTTGAATCAGTATGTTGATGTATTGATTCCACGTGGTTCAGCACGATTGATCCAGACGGTTGTGCAAAATGCGACTGTGCCGGTTATTGAAACTGGTGCGGGAAATTGTCATATTTATGTTGATGAAACAGCCGATTTGCAAATGGCTGAAAATATTATAATTAATGCGAAAACACAGCGACCATCTGTCTGCAATGCAACTGAAAAACTGCTAGTTAATGCAGAAATTGCTGCTGATTTCTTGCCACAAATTGCGACAGCGCTGGCTAACAGCCATGTAGAAATTCGCGGTGATGAACAAACTTGTCAGATCTTGGGTGATCAGGCACGTCCAGCTCAGTCAGAGGATTGGGACACTGAATATAATGACTATATTATTGCTATTAAAGTGGTGCATACACTGGATGAAGCTATCAGCCATATTAATCAACATAATACGAAACATTCCGAAGCCATCATCACGACTAACTATGAACATAGTCAACGATTTACGCAACAAATTGATGCAGCTTGCGTTTATGTGAATGCATCAACGCGTTTCACAGATGGTTTTGAATTTGGTTTTGGTGCGGAAATTGGTATTTCAACGCAAAAGTTACATGCACGTGGTCCAATGGGATTGAAAGAGTTAACAACAACAAAATATGTCATCTTAGGTCAAGGACAAATTAGGAAATGAAAAAAGGCAAGCTACGGAATAATTTTCCGGTAGCTTGCCCTTTTCAGTTTACTTTTTATTCCCACTCAACAGTTGCAGGTGGCTTAGCTGTAATATCGTAGACTACGCGGTTAACGTGGTCAGTTTCATTGACGATACGACGAGAAATTTCTTCTAGAACGTCCCATGGCAACTTAGCAAAGTCAGCGGTCATTCCATCAACTGAGGTAATGGCACGAATAGCAATGGTGTAGTCGTAGGTACGACCATCACCCATAACACCAACTGAGCGCACACCAGGCAAAACAGTGAAGTATTGCCAAACTTCGCTATCCAATCCTTGTTTAGCGATTTCATCACGTAAGATAGCATCGGATTCACGGACGATTTCTAACTTATCTTCCGTTACTTCACCAAGGACACGAATACCAAGACCAGGTCCAGGGAATGGTTGGCGCCAAACAAGTTCGTGAGGCATACCTAACTTTTCACCAAGTGAACGAACTTCGTCTTTGAATAGTTTGTTCAAAGGCTCGATCAACTGGAATTGGATATCTTCTGGCAGTCCACCAACATTGTGGTGAGACTTGATTGTTTGTGCCGTATCAGTACCAGATTCAATGACATCAGTGTACAACGTACCTTGTGCCAAGAAATCAATACCGTCTAGTTTAACAGCCTCTTCATCAAAGACACGAATAAATTCGTTACCAATGATTTTACGCTTTTGTTCAGGATCAGTAACACCAGCTAGCTTGTTTAAGAAACGTTCTTGGGCATCAACTTTAATGATGTTCAAACCAAATTTACCACCAAGTGCAGCCATTACTTCATCAGCTTCATTTTTACGTAGTAAACCATGATCAACGAAAATTGATGTTAATTGGTCTCCGATAGCTTTGTGCAAAAGAACCCCAACAACAGATGAATCAACACCACCTGAAAGGCCTAATAGGACACGCTTGTCACCGACCGTTTCACGAATCTTAGCAACTTGTTCGTCAATGAAATCATCCATTGACCAATCACGATTTGCATGAACAGCATGGTCAATAAAGTTCTCCAGAATCTTCATACCGTAGACTGTGTGGCGAACTTCAGCATGGAATTGGACACCGTATAGTTGACGCTCAGGGTTTTCCATTGCGGCAATTGGTGTGCTATCTGAAGTTGCGACAGCAGTAAATCCATCTGGTACAGATCCAACGTAATCACCGTGTGACATCAAAACAGTTTGTGTTTCTGGTGTGTCAGCAAATAGTGTTGAATGCTCATCAGTAACCTTTAAAACAGTTTCACCGTATTCAGATGTGTTGTTTGCAGGTAATACTTTACCACCAGGCAACATGTGTGCCATTAGTTGCATACCATAGCAGACACCCAAAATTGGAATGTTAAGGTTAAAAATTTCTGGATCGATAGAAAATGCACCGTCAGCATAAACAGAATTAGGACCACCCGAGAAAATTAGGCCTTTGGGTTGAAGTTCTTTAATTTCAGCTGCGGTAATAGTGTGTGGCTTTAATTCAGAATATACACCCAATTCACGAATACGACGTGAAATGAGTTGATTATATTGAGAACCAAAGTCCAAAACAAGAATACTATCGTGTATATCTGTGTTGGCCATGATATCCCCCATTTAAATTGATAATTCTATTATACGTAATTTGTGATAAATTTCAATGTGGTTTTAAATTAATGTTCGTTATTAAAGTAACAATTTAATTAAAAATCTCTAATGATTAATATAGCTAAAATTAATGTAAATTAATTGTTTATTCATTAAGTAAAACGTTTATTTATATTTTATATTCATGTAAAAATTAGCTTGCATTTCATCTTTTAGACCGCTATAGTAGATAAAATTATATATTCTTAAAGAACTCTTAAATGAGTGGTTGGGTTGAGGGCTTAATACTTGGAGGTATTATAAAAATGGTTTCACGTCGAATGATGATTGTTGGTGGTGTCGTGGTGGTTGCTATCGCTGGTATCGGTATTGCGTCAATGAATGGTGATCAATCAAAAAGTAAAAATCACTTTACTGCAGCGATGGTTTCTGACACAAATGGTGTGAATGACAAGGGGTTCAATCAAAGTGCGTGGGAAGGATTGCAAAAATGGGGTAAGCAAAATCACTTAGTCAAGGGTAAAGATGGCTATGATTATTTCCAGCCTAAGACAGTTGCGGATTATGATACGCAATTAACGCAAGCTGCAACAGCAAAATATGATTTGGTAGCGGCCATTGGCAATACATTCAAGGATTCTGTCGAAACAGTTGCTGATAAGCAACCAAAGACAAAGTTTGTTTTGGTTGACGAGCAAGCTGATAAAAAGTATAAAAATGTTGCTTCAGTTAAATTTCATTCGGAACAATCGTCATATTTAGTAGGTGTGGCAGCTGCAAAGAAAGCCCAAGAAGTTGGTGATAAAACAGTTGGATTTATTGGTGGTATGCGAAATTCAGTAATTGAATCATTTTTAGCGGGTTATCAAGCGGGTGTAAAATCGGTTGATCCAAGTATTAAGGTCGATGCAACATATGCAGGGACGTTCTCTGATCCTGCGAAGGGCCAAACGATTGCCAAGGCTAAAATTGCACAAGGAGAACATGTTATTTTCCAAGCTGCTGGTGGTGTTGGTAATGGTGTATTCCAAGCTGCAAAAGATCAAAGTGCGACTTTGGTTTCTGGTTCAAAAGAAAAAGTTTGGGTCATTGGTGTTGATCTTGATCAAACAAACATGGGTAACTACAAAACCAAAGATGGTAAGCAAGATAATTTGACATTGACGTCTTCACTAACGGGAATCGGACGTGGTGTACAACTCATTACGGAGGATGCACAGCATCATAAATTCCCCGGTGGTAAAACCGTTTATTATGGTTTGAAAGAAGGTGGTGTTGGTGTTGTTACTAAAAATCTAAACGATGATGAGAAAAAGTCGGTTGATTTTGCTAAAAGTAAAATCATTAATGGTGATATTAAAGTGCCAACAATACCAACAAAATAGTCACGGCAGGTGTATCTAAGATGTATTAAAAATGTGTTCGAAGTAGTTTTGAATCTTCTTTGGTGCCACTGTATATTTTCAATATATGCTATCTTTTATGAGCAAGTGTTGCGAAAAATATGACAGGATTAAGTATAATGGACTACGATAGTCCGATAAAAGTGACAGACTAAAGAAGGAACTTATTAATATGAATACGAAACGAAACACAATGAGTGTTAAAAAAATACGTCAAATGATTGGTGGAGAAGCTGGTCTTGATTGGGTAGCAGATCAATTAACATCCGTTGCACAGATGTATCAACTTTATGAATCTGCACAACATGAAATTTCCACAAAACTAGAAAACTTGGACGCAGAATTTGAAGTGAACTATAATCATAATCCGATTCATCATATTGATGGTCGTATGAAAGATCCACAAAGTTTAATGGGGAAAATTCAAAAAAAAGGTCTTGATCGATCAGTTAATTCTATTAAGAAGAATATTTTTGATATTGCAGGATTGCGAGTTATCACGAATTATATAGATGATATCTATACTGTTGAAAAATTACTCTCACAACAAGATGATGTTGAGGTAATTAAGCGTAAGGATTATATTAAAAATCCTAAAGAGAGTGGCTATCGCAGTTTACACTTAGTTGTAAAGGTGCCAGTATTTAAAGCTCATGATGTTGAAACAGTACCGGTTGAAATTCAAATTCGAACAATCGGTATGGATATGTGGGCGAGTCTTGAGCATGAATTGCGTTATAAGACAGATGTTGACCGTGCGGAAGAATTTGCATCTAACCTAGTAGACAATGCTAATGCGCTATTTGAAATTGAACAAAACTTCCAAGATATACATCATCAATTATAAAGAAAAGAGCTATTGTAGAACGAATTATGGACAATAAACAACACAAAAAATATAATAATCACCAACGGTTTAAGAAGGGTGACCATGTTTCACGTGGAACAAAAAAACGCAATAATGCACCAGTACAGGTTGCGATTGGTGATCAGTTATTAATTACGATTAAACGGTTAGGTATTAATGGTGAAGGAATTGGTTATTATAAGCGTAAGATAACTTTCATTCCAGGTGCTTTGCCAGGTGAAGTTGTTGAGGTTGAAGTAACGAACGTCACTGAAAAATTTATCGAAGCAAATATTCATAAATTTAAACAAAAGTCAAAACAACGTGTGACCCCAGTTGATAATCAAGAGGTTGGTGGTTTTGAGTTGGAACATTTGGCGTATGAAGGTCAACTAACCTTCAAACAAGATGTTATCCGGCAGGCATTAGAAAAGTACAAGCCAGCGGGCTATGCACATTATAAATTATTGCCAACGATAGGTATGGATGATCCAAAGGAATACCGTAATAAAGCCCAGTTCCCTGTTCGTGAGGTTGATGGTCAGTTAGCTGTGGGGATGTATAAGCGTCATTCACATAAATTGGTTGATTTGCCAGTTGTTACGACGCAACATCCGGCAACGCTAAAAGTTGTTCGTGGCGTACGTGATATCTTGGCAGATATGCAATTACCAATTTATAATGAGCGGAAAAATAAAGGTGTTGTGAAAACGTTAATTGCACGTGTCTCAGAATCCACTGGGGACGTGCAGCTGACAATTGTAACCAATGGGCGATCACTACCGGATGCGGATGAGCTAATTAACAGAATTCATCAGGCATTGCCTGAGGTTGTATCTATTCATCAAAATATTAATCGTGGCCAATCCTCATTAATTTGGGGCGATGATACACGTCAAATCTGGGGTGAAGATTATATTACTGAAGAAATTAATGGTAAAACATTTAAGTTATCACCTCGGGCATTTTTACAATTAAATCCGCGCCAAACACAGCGTCTGTATCAAGAAGCCATTAAAGCCTTGGATTTGACTAAGGCAGATAAACTAATTGATGCTTATTCTGGTGTTGGTACAATTGGTATTTCATTGGCTGATCATGCTGGTGAGGTTCGCGGAATGGATACGGTGGCAGAATCTATTGATGATGCAAATGAAAATGCTATTGATAATCACGTGACGAATGCTACTTATTATGTTGGTGCAGCTGAAGAGTTGATACCACAGTGGGCGCAAGAAGGGTGGATTGCAGATGCAGTCGTTGTTGATCCGCCACGCACAGGGTTAGATATAGCCTTACGACAAACTATTCTAGAAACAAAGCCAGAAAAGTTTGTTTATGTTTCTTGTAATGCATCAACCCTTGCCCGTGATTTAGTTGATTTGGCGAAGGTTTATCGCGTTGATTATATTCAATCTATTGATATGTTCCCGCAAACGGCACGTTGGGAAGGTATCGTAAAATTTACGAAGAAATAAAATGATTCAGCAAATGTTGACGATAATGCTATTATGTTAGTATGTTGGTTGTCGGCAAATAAAGTTGATTATTTTATTGATAATGAACAGAGTGCGCTTGAAGGCAATGCTAACAATGATTAGTGTTGCCTTTTTTATAACACATCAGGAGGAGAGAATGATGAAACAACACAAAGGACTGTCAACTCGTTCAGTTGTTGCAACGGGTATTGGGGCTGCTGTATTTTTAATTTTATTTAAATTTGTTGCTATTCCTACCGGTATTCCTAATACACAAATCAATGTTGCTGAAGCATGGTTGTCATTAATTACTGCTATTTTTGGTCCAATTGTTGGTGGACTAGTTGCGTTTATTGGCCATGCCTTGAATGATGCTATTTCGTATGGTTCGGTCTGGTGGACCTGGGTAATTGCCGATGCACTATTCGGTGTTATTTTGGGACTCGCTGTACAGAAGTTGAAATTGACGAATGGTGATTTGACAACTAAAAAGTTAGTTGCATTCAATATTTGGCAATTGCTTGCGAATATTGTCGCTTGGAGTATTATTGCGCCACTAGGTGATATTTTAATTTATAGTGAACCTGCAACTAAGGTATTTTTGCAGGGATTTGTTTCAACAGGTGTCAATTTCTTATCTGTGGCAATATTAGGTAGTTTACTATTGGTTGCTTACAATAAAACACAAGTTAAACAAGGATCATTGAAAGAAAAAGATTAGTTTATAACTGCGCACGAAAAAAGAGGAGGGTACGGCATTTTTATTGCAACCTCCTCATACATATAAGAAATTGAAGGAGTTACACATGGTAGCAGCGATTGAATTGCAGGATGTGTCATTTAAATATGATTCACAATCTGAGCCGACTTTGCATCATATTAATTTAACGATTGCACCTGGTGAACGGGTGTTATTATCTGGGCCATCTGGCTCAGGGAAAACGACTTTAGGTCAATTACTTAATGGTCTCATCCCGCATGCCTATCAAGGTGAGGTAACCGGAAACATTAAAATTAATGGTCATGATATTAAGGACGCTTCAATTTTTGAGCGTTCTTTTGATATTGGTACAGTATTACAAGATACAGATACACAATTTGTTGGTCTGACAGTTGCTGAAGATATCGCATTTGCATTAGAAAATGATCATGTGGGACATGATGAATTACTAACCAAAGTGAAGCAGTGGGCGCAGACGTTACACCTTGATGAATTACTGAAGGCGGCACCACAAGAGCTATCTGGTGGACAAAAACAACGGGTTGCCATGGCGGGTGTCTTGATAGACGATAGTCCTATTTTACTTTTTGATGAACCGCTGGCTAGTTTGGATCCAGCTAGTGGTCATCGCATGTTAGCATTATTGGATGAGCTACAAGAGAAATATCATTTAACGGTTATCATGATTGAACATCGTTTAGAAGATGTTTTACAACACCGTCTTGACCGAGTCATTGTGCTAGATAAGGGTGAAGTGACTTTTGATGGCACACCTGAAACTATTTTACGTTCAAATACGTTACATCAATATGGCTTGGCCATGCCAGGATATTTGCAACTGTTAGAATTGGCGGGTGTTGATTTAACCGCATTAACACAAATAACCCAGCCGGAAAATGTGACGGGACCGGATGTTAAAAGTAAACTGCAAGCATTGGTACCTAGGCCGCAAGTAGCGCATCAAGAGAATAAACGAGAAACTATTTTAACCGTCAATCATTTGGGGTTCCAATATAGTGACCAACAATTATTTAAAGATGTTTCACTGCAGTTATTTAAGGGTGAGTTGGTTGCCTTAGTTGGTAAGAACGGTTCTGGAAAATCAACGCTAAGTAAGTTAGTTGCTGGCTTTATGCAACCATCTAGTGGTTCAATGCTGCTAAATGGTGTTGGAGATCTTGCGCAACTTTCAATTAAAGAGCGTGCTGACTATATTGGTTATGTTTCTCAGAATCCAAATGATATGGTTACGCAGTCTATCATTTATGATGAGGTCGCAAGTGGCCTACGTCTTCGCGGAAAATCAGAAAGTGATATTCAGGAGCGTGTGAACCAATTGTTAAAGCTAGCGGGATTATATGGCATGCGTGAGTGGCCAGTTACGGTACTGAGCTATGGGCAAAAGAAAAGATTGACGATTATTAGTGTGCTAGCGCTCGAACCTGAGGTATTGATTTTAGATGAACCAACGTCAGGACAGGATTATGCTAATGCACAGGCAATTATGCAATTTGTGCAAGACCTAAATGCGACATTTAACACAACAGTGGTCGTGATTACGCATGACATGTCATTGATGTTAGAAATTGCGGATCGTGCACTAGTATTAGTGGATGGTCAGGTGCTTGCTGATACAACGCCAGCTAAATTACTAAATGATCAAAACTTAGTGGATCAAGCAGACCTGCATATTACGACAATTCATGAGTTAGCACAACAATATGATTTAGCTAATCCAGCAGGATTAACTGCGTTGATTGGGAAAGGATAGATGGCGATGAATAATATATTTGGCTATCAGCCAGGACGGTCCATTGTTCATCAATTAAGCGGTGGTACCAAATTATTGATTTTTTTATTGTTGACGATTAGTGGTATGTTAAGCTTTGATGTACGTTATCTTGTTTTGCTAATGTTAATCGCCATTATTGGTTTAAAAGTAGCTGGTATTCATTGGAAAAATGTGTCAACAATTGTTAAATTTGTTGCCGTTTTTGCGCTCATGAATTTGCTATTAATTTATATTTTTGCCCCACAGTATGGAACAACTTTATTTCATAGTAAAACACTGTTACTGGGCCATGGATTCTATGCGTTAACCTTAGAGCAATTATTCTACGAATTTATTGTGTTAGCGAAATATTTCTTTAGCTTGCCGTTGGCATTAATTTTTTTACTTACGACTAATCCTAGTGAATTTGCGGCAGGATTGAATAAAATTGGTGTCTCATACCGGATTTCGTATGCTGTTGCATTGACATTACGTTATATTCCAACGATTCAACAAGAGTTTGTGACGATTAGTCATGCACAACAGGCACGTGGTTTCGATATGTCTAAACATGCGCCATTTACACAGCGAATCAAAGGAGCCTTCGGTATCATGATGCCACTTGTCTTTTCTTCACTATCAAAAATTGACGAAATAAGTCGTTCCATGGATTTACGCCGTTTTGGTAAAGAAAGACGACGTAGTTGGTATTATGAACAAAAATTTAAACGTCAAGATTGGTATTTTTTGATTGGTGTTGCAGTGCTAGTCATTCTAGAAATTTTGTTGATGAAACTGACAGGTAGTCGCTTCTGGTATCCATTTTCATAATTCCTTCAAATGTGAGTTAAATGAGATTTTTTTAATTTTATTATTGACTTTTCATTATTACCGAATTACCATTATATGAGTGAACATGATGATTAGGTGAGTAGTTTGTGATGGATACGCAAAGCGAGTTGTAGTTGGTGTAAGGCAACCGATTCAGCAAATGAATTTGGCCTAGGAGTGGTTGAAGTTATGAGTAGTGTTGACTATTAGTAATTTCCGGTGATGACCGATATCGCATGTGAGTATGTTTGTCATACTTGATAAGCAGATTGTGGTGATGCAGTCTGAAACACGGGTGGTAACACGATTTTTATCGTCCCGTCGTTCCATTATGGAACGACGGGATTTTTTTATTAAAGGAGCAATATGACAATGACAATTTTTTCGTCCTTGCAATTGCCAAATGGTGAAATTGCATTAGATGAGCAAACGCTAAAAAAGTATGGGACAAACCACTACACACAAGAAATAACAACTGAGATATTACCGGATGCCGTGGTATTTGCAGAAACCATTGCAGATGTACAAGCGACGATTCGTTTTGCAGCTGCTAATCAAATTGCAGTTGTACCACAAGGTGCCAAAACATCAATTGTGAATAGTGCTGCTGGTTTAACTGGTAGTTTAATTTTGAATTTATCTCGAATGAATCATATTTTATCAATCGAACCAGAAAATCAAGTTGCTGTTGTTGAACCTGGGGTGTTAAATGGTGATTTAGATGCTGAAGCCCGCAAAGTTGGTTATTTTTTCTCACCAGATCCAGGATCAAAGCGAATCAGTTCAGTTGGGGGGAATATTGCAACCAACGCTGGTGGTATGTCATCGTTAAAATATGGCACAACGAAGCAGTCTGTATTGGGGTTGAAAGTTGTATTAGCTAGTGGTGAATTGGTAACACTAGGTGGTAAAACCTTTAAGAATAATGCTGGCTATGATTTAACCGATTTGTTAGTTGGTTCAGAAGGAACCCTTGGAATTATCGTTGAGGCCACGGTTCGCTTGGTACCTGTGCCATTAGGTAGTGCCATTACAGGATTGGCAACCTTCCCAACAATCCATGAGTTGATGCGTGCTGTTCAAGCTGTGCAGGCTAGTGGTGTGAACCCTTCAATGTTAGAAATTTTGAATCGCGTTTCCATTGAGGCATTAGATGAATATGAACATAGTCATCTAGGTAGCCATGGTGAACAGGCGTTATTGATTTTCCAAATTGACGTTGCTGTATCTGGTGTATTGGAAAAGGTTGATAAATTATTACATGAGTACGGTGCAACCAAGATCGATGTTACTGAAGATGCAGCGCGTACAGCAGAAATTATTAAAATCCGCCAAGATATTTTTGCGGCTGGTGCACAATATGGTCGATTAATTGTCGAGGATATTGCCGTACCGTTAGGACAGTTAGCAAAAGTGGCTGATAAGGCAGAGGAGTTAGCTGATAAATATCAACAACGATTATTGTTATTAGGACATGCTGGGGATGGGAACCTACATCCCGACATTATCTTGGAAGATAAAGATGGCGAATTACCAGAAGGTACGCAAAAATTTATTGATGAGTTACTGAACTTCGTTATTCAGGTTAATGGTACGGTTAGTGCCGAACATGGTATTGGTAGCTTAAAGAATGCATGGGTACCAAAGCAATTAGATGCAAATGTCAGAGTGTTGCAAAAGCAAGTGAAACAGGCATTTGATCCACTAGGAATTTTGAATCCTGGCCGTAAGATTTAGAAAATTAGGAGAACAAACATGGGAATAAATAAGCGTGTTGCCGCAATTAAGCCAAATGCTATTCGAGCATTTGATGATGAGACAAGTGGTGTTGAAGGTATTCTAAAGTTGACTCTTGGGGAACCTGATTTTACAGTACCAGAACATGTGAAAAAAGCAGCGATTGCTAGTATCGAGGCGGATGAATCACATTATGCACCTGCTGCTGGTTCAGTTGCTTTGAGAAAAGCTATTCACCATTTTATGTTAGATCGTTATGGATTATCATATGATATTGATTCTGAAATTATTGTGACATTGGGAGCAACTGAGGGAATCTATGATACTTTCACAGCCTTTATTAATGAAGGAGATAAAGTGTTACTGCCAGCACCTAATTTTTCAATGTATGATCCAACTATCGAGTTAGCTGGTGGTGAGATCGTCTTTGTTGATACATCTGATACGGGCTTCTTATTAACACCTGAACAACTCCAAGCAGCCATTGATGAGTATGGTGAAAAGTTGACGACCGTTTTGTTGAATTATCCAGCAAATCCAACGGGGGTTACTTATACTGCAGAGCAATTATCTGCCCTAGCTGATGTATTGCAAGGAACTAATATTACCGTGATTGCTGATGAAATTTATTCTGAACTAACTTACAATGCACCGCATACTTCAATTGCTAAGTTCTTACCAGAACAAACAGTTATTTTGAATGGTGTGTCAAAGTCACACGCTATGACTGGTTATCGTATCGGGTTTATTGTCGGACCTAAGCAACTCGTACAACCTGCAGCAGTGTTACATCAATTTACAGTTACTGCCGCTTCGAATCCAGCGATGGCAGGAGCCGCCGAAGCGTTAGGATCAGCACAAGGAAAATTGGATTCTAAATCAATGCGTGAGGCTTATCGCGAACGTCGTGATTACTTAGTACCAGCTTTACGCAAATTAGGCTTTGAAATTCCTCAACCAAATGGGGCATTCTATGTTTTTGCCAAGATACCAGCAGCATATGAACAAGATGATTATGCTTTTAGTGTTGATTTAGCAAAGCGTGGCAAGGTTGCTGTGATTCCAGGATCAGTTTTCAACGTCGGTGGTGAAGGTTACATTCGTATTAGCTACGCCGCATCCTTGGACAGTCTTCATGAGGCTGTGAAGCGCATTAGCAATTTTTTGGAAAATTATTAAGCAAGTGAAATAATGGGGGAACGCAATGACTCGTAAAGTTGGGATTATTGGATTGGGACACGTTGGCGCAGCAATTGCCCACAGTTTAACCGCACAAGGTGCAGTTGACGAATTTGTTTTTATTGATATTGATGATAACAAAGTGAATGCCGAAGCATTGGATTTTGAAGATGCCATGGCAAACTTGGAATTTAATGCAAATTATGTTGTTAATGATTGGTCAGCATTAGCAGATGCTGACGTGGTTATTTCTTCAGTTGGTAAAATTTCATTACAGGAGACGATTACGACAGACGATCGTTTTGTCGAGTTACAGTATAATAAGCTTCAGATTGCAGATATTTCTAAAAAATTAGTTGCATCTGGATTTAAAGGGATTTTGGTTGTGATTACGAATCCAGTTGACGTCATTACTACAATGTATCAACACTATACTGGTTTCCCAAAGGAACGTGTGATTGGGACAGGAACACTATTGGATACGGCTCGTATGCATCGTGCTGTAGGTAAGGCACTCGGTGTTCATCCAAAATCAGTTAGTGGCTATAATGTTGGTGAGCACGGTGATTCACAATTTACAGCATGGTCAACGGTTACAGTAAAAGACAAGCCAATTACATCATATGAACTACCACTATCAGAACTAAATGATGAGGTTAGAATTGGTGGATATACAGTTTACCATGGTAAGAAGTTTACTAGTTATGGTATTGCAAGTGCGGCTAGCCGGCTAACAAAAGCCATTTTGACGGATAGTCATGAAGAACTGCCAGTATCTAATTTCCGACCTGAATATGGTGTTTATGTTTCTTACCCGGTCATTGTTGGTCGTGAAGGGGTTATTGATCATGTATCATTAGATTTATCATCTGATGCGCAAACAAAGCTAGACACCTCAGCTGGTTTCATTCGTGAGCGTTATGAAGAGGTTATTTCTGAACTGACGAAAACAGAAAACATTGGATAAATAGTTGAAATTATAAAATTTTAGGCGATAAGTTGTCAATTTTTGACAATTTATCGCCTAATTTTGTTTATCATGTTGAATATTATTTTGTTTTAAAGAATGTTTCTTGTGAGAATAAGGGCATAATTGTATTTTGTAAAATAACCATAAATTCATCGGCTGATTCTTTAAAGTCCGATTTAATCCATTCCACTATTAAACTAATGACCATCCCCGTTATTGAAGCAGATGCGTAGTGTTCAGGAATTGGCAGATGCTGGGTAATATTATTTTTTTGCCAAACTTCCTCATCAGCAGTAATTAATTTATTGATAAAAGTAGGATCACCATTGGAAGCTAGTAATGCTGAAAATTTATCGCGGTTACTGTAGATATAGCGCACCATATCTTTATAGTAACTTTGGAGACTTTCTTGACTGATGTTTGTTTTCTTAATCAAATCGGGTGCTTTTTCAGTGACATCTTTGAATTCGTTAATTAATGTCGTTTCTACTCTATCTAATAATTCGTATTTATTAGCATAGTATTTATACAGTGTTGCACGATTGATATGCGCTTCATCGATAATTTGTTGAATAGTAATTTTCGAAAAACCTTCAGCAAGTAATAGTTTCCAAAATGCGTGTTCGATCGCATATTTACTTTTTTTAATGCGTAAGTCTGTTTTGGCTGTCATCGTGTACCTCGGTCGTTAATAATAAACTTTTATGCTGTTTTTGTTGGTTGAACCCTTGATATATGGCTATTATACTACAGTTAGTTAATCAGATATTCACTTTATTATTTGCACAAAAGGAGTGTATTTGTATGTCAGAAGTTGAAACAATGCATTATCGAGTTTTAAAGAAAAATCATGACAAGATGATTGAGACATTAGTGAAAGCTTTAGATTACCAGAAAGCTAATCCTAGTTTGATTAATTATTCCTTGTCAAGAACTTGGTTCCGTGAAGCACCTGATAATCCTGAACAAGAAATTTGGATGTTGATGGATGAATCAAGTAATCATGAGAAGTACGCAGAAACAATGAAGACTGCTGAGAGTGATGTAACAGCTGGGGATTTCCGCCAACAGTTTATTGATATGGTTATACCTGATAAACCTTTTTCAGGTGAAGAAGTTGGCTTGGCACATGTGGTTTGGCAAGAAATACCAGAGTTGCATGTTGAATTACACGAAAATGATTAACTAAAAAGTAACTAATAGTATTGTATATGATATAAGGGGGGACTTATTTATGGCACAAGGAAGAATTATGGATCGTCCAGCAGATTATCAAAAGTTGGGTATTAATCCTAATAAAATTGAAAATTGGGAAGATGGACGACGTGATACTGACGAGGCAGGACATGCTGAGGTTTGGTATTTAGATTGTAGTTTTGATGATAAGTCAACATTGGTCTTAGGATTCCGGCCAAAGTCAACAGATCAAGTTGTTTATAAGGGTGACAATCCTAATGTTGCAATCAACTATACATCAGCAGATGGACAACCTTTCTATGATTATCGTCTTTATGATGTCAAGGATGCACATTCTAGCAAAGATCAACTAGATTTGAAGTGGGGTCCTAGTACACTAGTTGGAGATAACTGGCATACTTATGATATTCATATTGAACCAGAAGCTGATCAAGAAATTGTGATGGAAGGTAAGAAGTCTGTTGAGCACAAAACCGCAGTTGATTTACATTTTGAAGCTCAAGTAAAGCCATTCCGACCAGGTTCAGGATACATTGCTTTTGGTGAGAATGATGAGTTTTATTATAACTTTATCTGTGTGACAAGTTTGACTGTTAGTGGTGAGGTAACGATTAATGGTGAAAAGAAGCAAGTCAACGGAACTGCTTATTACAACCACCAATGGTTTAACATCCATCCATCAGTTGCTTTCCACCACTGGATTTGGGGTCGTCAGAATGTTGGTGATTATAACGTCTTAATTTATGATATGGTTGGAGCTGATCGCTTCGGTGAACCACAAATTCCACTGTTCACCATTGATGATAGCAAGGGTAACCGTGTGTTTGAAAATACTAGTTCAGCTAACGCTCAGGTGGATATTTTAGAAACGTATATTCAAAAAGAAACGAACAAGGTCACGCCAAAAACTATTCGTTACATCTTTACACAAGATGATATTGAAGTTGAGTACAAAATTTATGATCCAAAGGAAATTAATTTAATTAATATCTATGGTATGGCTTCAGATGAACAAAAGAAGCAATTTGATGCCATGGGATTGCAACCAACGTATACTCGTTATCTTGCATCGACAGAATTAAAGATAACGCGCAATGGTCAAACAGAGGTCATTGATGGTTCAATGTTGTATGAAATCAATTATGCGGCAAAAGAACTATAAGGTTGTGTATTAGAAAAATATCTAATATAGTAGCAAATTAAAGAGCAGGTCAGAAAAAATTCTGTCCTGCTCTATTTTTAGCTGTAATTGTTTCACCTTGATATCAAGGTGAACTAAGATTAGTTGTAAACCAAGCCACCATCAACCAAGATTGTTTGACCTGTAATATAGTCAGAATCTTCAGAAGCTAAGAAGTGTACCAAGTTAGCAACATCAGTTGGTGTCTCGTAACGTCCCAAAGCGATTTCGCCAGAGAACTTAGCAAATGGCTCTCCTGGTTTCAATGAAGGATCTGCCTTGACCATTTCCGCATCAATACGGTCCCACATCTTGGTCTTAGCAACACCAGGGCAGTAAGCATTCACTGTGATGTGCTTTGAAGCAAGTTCCTTAGCTGCAACATGTGTAAAGGCCTTAACAGCATGCTTTGAAGCAGAATAAGTACCCAAGACTTCATAAGCTTCATGACCAGCAATTGAACAAGCATTAATGATCTTACCAGGTGTACCTTGCTTAATAAATTGTTCAGCAGCAGCTTGTGTACCGTAAACAGTTCCAAAAACATTGATCTTAAATGTGCGTTCCAGTTCACTTTCATCGATCTTTAAGAATGGTGTCACGGCTTCAACACCGGCGTTATTAACAAAAACATTTAACTGCCCAAACTTTTCAACTGTTGCAGCAACTAATGCTTCTTGGTCTGCTTTCTTAGAAACATCCCCAACAAAGCTAGCTACGTCACCTAAGTCTTTTAACTCTGTCTCAGTCTTAGTCAAGGCGTCTTGGTTAATGTCATGAATCATGACACTAAAGCCATCTTTAAGTAGACGTTCAGCGATACCTTTACCTAATCCCCCAGCTGATCCAGTAACTACGGCAACTTTCTTCGACATAATCATACCTCCCAAGTATAAAAACCAACAGAAACATAATAACGAAAGCGCTTTCACAAATCTATTGTAACGCTTTTTATTCTTTAAAACACATTTTGTTCACATTTATTTTTTAGTTTTTTCTTATATAAAATAAAAAATGCAAATTTATGCATAAAAAGCAATGGGATATAGGTAGTTATTAACCGACTGAAAAGGTCATCAATCCACCAATTTGAAGTCGGCGATTTGATGACCTTGAGTGTGTTTCGAAAGTTCTTAAAACGTTTTTTAATTATCATGTGTATCAGTTAATCCCTGTTGGATAACTGGTAGTAATTCTTGCCAAGTTGTTTCGAAAATAGTCTTAAATAAATTATCATCCCAACGACCTGCAAAAAATGGATGATAAAAATATGTAAATGTTTGCATCACTGTTTGGCCACGTTGTTGGCGGAATGTATCCCAGGCCATAATCTTTTCTACCGCTGTCGCAAATTCTTTCAGTCGTGGTTCGATCAAACTATCATGTCGACCTAACTCAAACTTATAAAATGCTAACATTTCGGGTGCCGCTGCAAAACTTGTTTGACGTCGGGTTGAGAGTAACCATAGCCAATCATGAAGTGCTTGTACACGATTCTCCGCTGGTACACGTTCACTAGCTTCAATAATAGGTGCGTCTACTTCTTTGAGCCAATCTTTATCCATTTCTTCAAATAGCGCATCGCGGTTGGCAAAATGTTTGTATAAAGCAGCTGGCGTAATTGATAATTTGCGTGCCACATCAGCAAGCCGTGCTTTTTCATAACCTTTTTCTGTTAAGACCGCTTGCGTTGCCTCAAAAATTGCTTTTTTTGTAACTTTTGACATCTTGCTTCCTCTCTCAATTTATTGTCCTTATTATTATACCCAACTCTTCAATGGATACAAACTATCTAATTTAGTTTATTAATATTCTTTGTTATACTTGACGGTAGATAGTCAGCAAAAATGACTGAATTTTATTGAATATGGGGTGTAAGTATATGACTATTTCATCATTAACAGATACATTTACCTTGGCAAATGGTGTAGAAATTCCAGTTGTCGGGTTTGGAACATGGCAAACACCCGATGGGGATGTCGCATACCAAAGTGTTTTGGATGCCTTGAAAGCTGGTTATCGTCATATAGATACGGCTGCTGCTTATGGTAATGAAGCATCAGTAGGACGTGCCATCAAAGACTCAGGTATTCCACGTGAAGAACTATTTATCACATCAAAGTTATGGAATGACAGCCACAGTTACGAAGCTGCTAAAATAGCGTTGGATAAATCATTAAAATTGCTGGGTCTAGATTATTTGGACCTATACCTTATTCATTGGCCAAATCCATTAATTAATCGACGTAATTGGGATAAAGCTAATGCAGAAGCTTGGCGTTACATGGAAGATGCCTATACTGAAGGAAAAATTCGTGCCATTGGTATTTCTAACTTCCAAATTGAGCACGTTGAAGCATTACTCAAGACGGCAACCATCAGACCAATGGTTAATCAATTATTTATCAATCCATCTGATTTGGAACAAGATATTGTTGCTTTCAACGAAGCTCATGATATTCTTACCGAGGCCTATTCACCACTTGGAACAGGATCGCTACTTGCAGTTCCTGAAATCAATGACATTGCTGAAAAGTATGGTAAGTCAGCTGCACAAGTTCTCATTCGTTGGTCGCTACAACATGGGTTCCTACCTTTGCCTAAATCAACGCATGCTGAACGTATTAGCCAAAATGCTGATGTCTTCGACTTTGAGTTAACTGATGCAGAAATTGCAGCGCTAGATCAACTAGAAGGCGTTGCAGGCACGCATCAAGATGCTTCACAAGCTGATTTTTAGGATATAATAATGCATCAAGTGACTGAATTTATTCGTGAGTTCAGTCACTTTTTTGTATATAATTGGCGTAATATGAAGACGATTTTGCGCTACCTCAGTTCGTTGTACTGGGCAACTAGGAAAGGATAGGATTATGAAGAGAAAAAAATTGCAACTCTTGTTACAGAACCATGGTAACATTTTCAGCATCTCAGTGATTTGCGGTATTATTTTTTCATGGCTGTCTACTTTTTTTATACAGGGCATGTTTCCAATTTTATTGGGATGGGATATGGCAATATTAATGCTCTTTATTTTAATGATCTATCTGTTTTTTCCATTAGCCAGCGGACAACAGACTAAGCAAATTGTTCTAAAAGGTATTCGATATCCGTTGATTGATTTACTGGTCATCCTTGCCGGTATTATGAGTGTCTTCATTGTCTTTTTTCTTTTAAACATTAGCAATCGGAATCAATTAGAAATTATATTTTGTATCTTCAGTATTTTCTTGTCATGGAATAGCATCCAATTATTGTATACAGTGCATTATGCAGAAATTTATTATAAAAATGGTGGTGGGGTGACATTTAATAATGATGACTCACCTAATTTGTGGGACTTTTTGTATTTAGCGTATACGATTGGTATGACATACCAAGTTTCGGATAATAATTTTTCTACCACTCATTTCCGAAAAGTTGCTTTAGGTCATGCATTAATATCTTTTGTCTTTAGTACGATGTTGATTGCCATAATTATTAATTTTGTTGCTGGATTAATTACTGGTCGATAAGATCAGGTACAATGTAACGTGAAAGAGGCTGAGACAGATGTTGTCTCAGCCTCTAATTTTTGTGCTAAAAGTTATTAATTAAAAGCATGTTAGTTTGATAGCATAAACGCGTTCCAAAAGTCTGAAGCCTCAATGTAACGCAATTTACGCCATTCCTGTCCTTCGCCTTGCTACGGCCAAAAATAGCGAAAATCATGTTACACACCGGCTTCAAAACGACTTTTGTCTCGCTCTCCTTTAAACGCGTTCCAAAGCGGCTTTTATTATTTTAGTGTTCATCTTGATCAAATTTAAAAGCATTTAGGAAACGATGAATACGTTCGGTAGGTTTATTAAAGAACTCATCAGGAGTGCCATCAAAATCAATTTCACCGTCTTCCAAAAACAACATACGGTCAGCTGCATGACGAGCGAAGTCCATATTATGGGTCACAATAATCATTGATTGGTTTTCGTTGGCTAAATTATTTAATACGCGCAATACTTGGGCTTCAAGTTCAGGGTCAAGTGCTGAAGTTGGTTCATCAAGTAACAGGTAGTCTGGCGCCATAGCCATGGCACGAGCAATCGCAACACGTTGCGTCTGACCACCAGATAATTGATAAGGATAACGATTAGCCGTTTCATCTAAGCCAACAGCTGATAAGAGTTCATGTGCATGTTTTGTGGCAACAGCTTTCGACTGTTTTAGAACATGCACAGGGGCTTCAATCATATTTCCCATAATCGTTAGATGATCAAACATACGCGGTTGTTGGAAAACCATGCCAGTTTTACGACGCACCCAAAGTAAAGTATCTGTTGTTACTGGCTTGTTAAGGTCAATGACACGATCATCAATCGTATATTGGCCACTATCTGGACGTTCCAATAAATTTAGTGAGCGTAAAAGCGTTGACTTTCCTGATCCAGATGGTCCAACAATAACCGTTGTTTCATGGGGATTAAATGTCACGTTAATATCTTTTAATGCGTGGTGTTCAGCATAGTTTTTATCAATATGTTCTAATTTCAGCATGATTTACCTCTGATCTTTTACAAAACGGTCGGCCCAGCGTTGGATATAACGTTGAGGAATTGACAAGATAGTTACAAACAAGGCGTAGATAGCAGCAACTAATAAATACATTTTTAGTGGCTCAAAGTTAACGGCAGCAAGTTGTTGTGATAGATAGAACATCTCCACGATAGTCACCACTGAGGCCAATGATGTATCCTTTACCAATGAAATGAATGAATTTGCTAGCGTTGGGATAGAGATACGTGTGGCTTGGGGCAAGATAATGCGCATAAAAATTTGACGATCGGTCATACCAAGCGCAGCAGCAGCTTCTCGTTGTGTATCTGGAATTGATGAAATAGCGGCTCGAATTGCTTCTGAAGCATAAGCACCAGTATTGAGTGACAGCACCCAAATAGCAGCTATCCAACCAGATGGTGATAACCAACTGATGCCTAATTTTGGTAAGCCATAAAAGACAACGAATAATTGCACTAGCATTGGTGTTGAACGGAAAATCCAAACATAGAACCATAAAACAAATTTTAGGATTTGCCAACCAAATTTACCCAGGCCGGTAGCGTGTGGAACGTAGGAACGTAAGACAGCAACAATAGCTGCTATAACAATAGCAATCACAAAAGAAATTAATGCTAGCGGAATAGTGTATTTAATGCCAGCAATAATTAATTGTGGTGCATAAGTTGCAATGAATTCAAACATGAGCCTTCCTTTCAAAAAAGAGCACAAAAAAAGTGTTAAACAATCTTAGTCGTAAGATGCCTAACACGTTTTTGACGATTATTAAATTGGTGTACACCAAGATAACCTACCGCAAAAAACGCGTTAGGCTTTCACAAGCAACAATATAATTTGATGTGATGTGAATCATAGTGATACTCCCTAAAATTGAAAATTTCGAATTACTAACTGATTTCATTTTAGGGGTGTTACTAATTAAATGCAAGTAAAATTTTAAAAAATGAGAGTGGTTGACAAACGGATAATGAGCGGGTTATGATTTGCGTCAGAAACGAAAAGGGGTAACGATAATGAGTTTGGGGATGCGATGTTAAATTAACAGGTGTATTAATAATAAATATTTTGGGCAGTAAATAATATTAAAAAATGGACATCAGTTAGGAAAATATAAAATGAATAAATATACAAAAATCGCAGCTGTTGCAGCTGTTACGTTAATGGCCGCAAGTAGTGTCTCTGTAGTTGTACCAAGTGTATCTGCTAAATCTGTACCAGCTTATCAAAAGAACTTACACAAAAAAGGAACATTGACAGTTGGATTAGAGGGAACCTACTCACCTTATTCATATCGTGATAAGTCAGGTAAATTGACTGGATTCGAAGTTGATTTGTCAAAGGCTGTTGCCAAGAAATTAGACTTAAAAGTTGAATATTCACAAACAAAATTTGATTCGTTAGTCGCTGGATTAGGATCAAACAAGTATGATGTTGTATACAACAATATGGGAAAAACAAAGGAACGTGCAGCGAAGTACGCTTTTGCGGCACCTTACTTGTATACTAAGACAGTGATGATCACTAAAAAAGGCTCAGATATCAAATCAGCTGCTGATTTGAAGGGAAAGAAATCTGCACAATCGGCATCATCTAACTTCGGCCAAGCAGCCAAGAAGGCTGGTACCAATGTTGTGTCAGTCCCAGGATTTGCTGAAGCTATTGATTTAGTTAATTCTGGTAAGGCGGATGTGACGTTGAACTCACAAGATTCTTGGGGTGTCTATAAAAAAGCGCATCCAGAGACTAAGTTAACAGCGAAAGTAACGAATGTTTTGGGTGATACATCAGCAGCGCCAATGCTAAACAAGAAGAACAAGGCCTTAGCAAAGAAAATTTCTAAGGCCCAAAAGCAACTAGCAAAAGATGGTACGATGGCAAAGCTTTCAGAGAAGTACTTTGGTTCAGATTTGACAAAGAAACCATAACTTAACGTTATAATGGAGGTTGGAACAACAGAATATGTTCCAACCTTTTTTAGCCAAAAATATATTAGTTATAAGTCTGTAAGTTTTATAGCATAAAAGCGTTCCAAAAGTCTGAAGCCTCAATGTAACGCAATTTGTGCTATTGGGGGGGATATAAATGTTAGTTGCGAAAAAGATTATTGTACGTGGACGCGTGCAGGGTGTCGGCTTTCGATATTCTACAAAAATTATTGCTGATAAATTAGGAGTTAAAGGCAGAGTCTGGAATGAAACGGATGGTTCTGTGCATATTGAAGCACAGGCAGAAAGTGATGCCATATCAGATTTTATGGCAAAGATTAGTGTATCGCCATCGCCTTATGCACGAGTAGATTCAGTTAATAGTAAAGATATACCAGTAAATGAACATTTGCATCGTTTCAGAACGTTGTAGTTGCATACAATGAAGATCAGTCAGCAATGTTACATTGCGTGACTGATTTTTTTCGTGTAAGCTGAGATGTTGAGAGTTTTTAGGAGGTTATGAGAGATGAGTATTAAAACGTGGTTGAAATTCGTGGAGGTTCAATCATTGGTTGCTAGCGTATTACCGTTAATTTTAGGTAATTTATATGCGGCAATCACATATCAAAAATTTCATACAGGTTTTGCAATTGTTTTTGCAATTGTTGTGTTCGCTTTGCAAATGGTTGCAAATGTTTGGAATAATATACAAGATTTTAAATCAGCAACCAGTGAAGAATGGAAAAATGGTGTGAACAATATTATTGGTAATGGTGGGATTTCACAACGTCAAGGTTGGGCAACATTATTGATTTTGGCATTGATTGCGGCAATTGGTGGATTATGGTTAGCAGTACAAACCGGTTGGCCATTACTAATTATGGGTCTAATTGGGTTTTGGGTCGTTTATTGGTATGCTGGAACGCCTTTACCATTGTCACGGACCCCATTTGGCGAATTAGCATCAGGATTGACCATGGGATACCTTATTTTTTTGAGTGCGACTTATGTTAATATCGCGCCAACTTTTAATGAGGAACTAGCATTTAAGGCGGTTATTGCTTCTGCTATTGCATGGTTCGCAATTGGTGATATTATGTTCGCTAACAATATCGGTGATTATGATGAAGATGTTGCTGAAGGGCGACATACGTTAGCTTGGTACTTAGGCAAAGATCGTGCAGTAAAAGCATTTGGCTGGGTATACATGGCTGGTTATCTTATGTTAATCGTTGCCGTCATTTTTGGTATCTTACCATGGTTGTCTTTGGTAGCATTGGTTTCATTGCCAATTGTGATGAAAAACGTCAAGGCATTTCAAGCAAAGCCAATTAAACCTAACTTTCCATATGCCATAAAAAACGCAGTTATTATTTCGTTGACCTTAGCAATTGGTTTGATTTTAGCGTTAATTTTTAATTAATCATAAAAATGAAAACGTATTTTGATGGTAACTATCTATCAAAATACGTTTTTTTAGTCTGGTTAAAGCATGGGATCCTGTGGATAAACTGTGCAAAACTTTTTATAAAAATTAGGTTAAAACGAATTAGAAAGTGATGCGTTTCACAAACCCGGTGGTGCATGTATAATTAAGGAACGATAATTTATGATTACTTAATATCTGTTATAATTAGAAAAAAATGAAAGTGAGGGTGTGAAGTGTTAGAACACATAAAGCAATCAAAAACATTATTTTGGACACTAGAATTATTGGCCATTGCGTTATTAATTTTGATTGTGACACAACTGCGCTTTATTCTAGAACCGATTGGTCAATTTATTGGCGCTGTTTTTGTACCGTTGATTATTTCAGGCTTTTTGTATTATATTCTAAATCCAGTAGTGGTGGCGCTACAAAAAATTCCATTAGGCAAGGTGAAGCATGTTAGTCGGGGTTGGGCAATTACGATTGTTATGTTGCTATTATTAGGTATTCTGGTTGCCTTGGTATTAACATTACTACCTGCGTTGGTTGATCAAATTTCTGGTTTGATAAAAAATATTCCAGTATTAGTAGACACCATTCAACATTGGGGTAATCAACTTAGTAAAATTAATTTCTCTAAGGAATATGGGATTGATTTTAACTTGGATAAGTTACAACAAGAGGTACAAAATATTGGGAAAACTGTTGTATCAGGTATGGCGACTAGTTTGAGTGCAGTGATTGCGAAGTTAACAGGGTTTACAGTAACAGCAATAACGGTACCTGTCATGACGATTTACATGTTAAATGATGGTCATAAACTATCACCATTCGTTCAAAAGGTATTTCCTGAACGGCAACGATCAAGAATCTCTGACATATTAGGACGTTTAAACAAAACACTTGCACAATATATTAGTGGTCAAGTTGTGGAAATGATTTTTGTTGGTGTATTTACAGCTATTGGTTATTTTGTCATTGGTCAAAAATATGCTTTACTATTAGGTGTCTTTGCCGGAATAACCAATATGATTCCTTATGTCGGTCCTTATATTGGGTTGGTGCCAGCATTATTTGTTGCGATAACAGATTCAATTTGGCAGGTTGTTTGGGTGATTGCTGTTGTACTGATTGTTCAACAAATTGATAGTAATTTGATTTATCCACGTGTTATGGGAGCATCATTGCATATTCATCCATTGACAATCATTGTTCTGTTATTAGCCGCTGGTAATATAGCTGGAATTGCGGGTATGATTTTGGCAGTACCATTTTATGCAGTTATTCGTACCATTATTGTTTATGCTTGGCAATTGTGGCAGTTACAACAGATGCCAGAAGTAGAGACAAAAACAGCTATAGTGGAAGTAGAGGAAGAAACAAATTAATTAAGAACATATTCCTAAGAAAACAACGAAATGTGGCCCTGGTGTGTGGTAGATTACCATGGACTGGGCCTTTTATCTATCTGTAGTCAGATAATTGAGAGGCGTTACTTATGGGAGCTAATTTAAATTTAGGAAAACTAGTAGAAGAAAATAATTTGTATGCGGAACTCCTTAACGGTAAATTCGGCATTGAACTTGAGACGCACCGGGTTACTCGTAAAGGACGATTGAGTCGAGCTAGTCATTCATCAAAGTTGGGATCAAGACGTATTCATCCTTATCTGCAAACTGATTACAGTGAGACACAAGCGGAATTAGTTACAGAAGCCGTTGGTTCATTTGAAGAAGCTCGTGATCGTTTATTGCAATTGCAATGGGTCTTACGTAGTCATATGGGAGATGATGAGGCGGTATGGCCACTAAGTATGCCACCGGAACTAAAAAAGGATGATCTGCAATGGTTAGATGAAACTTTTGAGAGAACCTGGGTACAAGATTATCGAGATTGGTTACAGCATAAATATGGTTCGACCCATGAAATTATGACAGGATTACACCTTAACTATTCATTGCCGGATGAATTTTTGCAGCATTTATTTAATGCTAGTGACCGTACAAATTTTAAAGCGTTTAAAAATGATGTTTATTTTCATATTGCTCGTCAAATCGTTGCGCACCGTTGGCTATTCAATTATTTATTTGGTGCAACACCATTTAATTTAAATGATTCAGATTCCAGAACACCACAATTTACCAAACCGGTGCGTTCATTACGCACAAGTGAATACGGCTTTGTCAATGATAAGGGTGAAGAACTAACATACGATAGTAATTACGCCAATCATCAACAACAGATCGAACAGTTGGTATCACAAGGAAAGCTATTTTCTGAGCATGAAATATACGGACCAGTCCGATTCAAGCGAAAAATTGATGATGAAAATGAGATCAAATATTTAGAAATTCGTATTTTGGACACTGATCCATTTGATATTGCTGGTATTTCCGAGAATGATTTAAACTTAATTCATTTGTTATTGATTTACTTTTTGGTAAAAGATGACGAATTAACCGAAAGTGCATTACAACATAATGAAGATTTATCAAATAAGATCTCACTACAGCAACCGACAGAAACTTTGCTCAATAAACAAGATGCATTAGCAATCATGCAAGATATTTCGCAATTAGCTGATCATTTTGGGATGCGTTTTAATGATGGCTTATCATTAATTACTGACCGTGTGTTAACGCCGTCTAAAACACCAGCTGCTAAAATGATTGTGGCAGCATCTGATGCGACTGAAATGCAATTATGGGCAACAAAGCTCGGTAACGAACGAACGGATTATTTTAAAACACATGAAAAAGAACTGTTCGAGATCTACTTTGGTAAGGGACCGCTTGCTCAGGTGATTCGTGATGCGATTGTAGCTGGGGTACGTGTACGACAGTATGATTCAAACCAGGTGTTGTTGCAGTTTGACAACCATGCAGAAGTCGTGACGGAACCAACAAATTTGAATGAATTGTTTCCAGAGTTGAATATTTACTAACTTTAAATAAGTGGTACAATGACAGTTAGTTATTAAACAACTTGGAGGATTTTGATAGTGAGAAAACAACATCCATTTGATTTTGAAAAATGGGATAAGTATCTAGCTGAAGCTGAGGATGTATCAGTCGATTGGGTAGCTGGGGATCATATGACAACGTATCCAAATTACGATAAGCGGATGGTAGCTTTAGCACAAGCTTTTGAGTGGTCCGACTTTTACGATCAGAATTTTGATCGTACCTTACATCAGAAAGCGCACGATCAATTATTAGAAGAAAATGTTGATTTAATTGCTCGGACCAGCCATGATTTTCGTGAATTACGTGCAGTAACATCAGTTGTGATCCATGGTGAGGTTCGTTTAGAAGGTCTATGGGCCGCAATGCTAGAAAAAGGAATTCTGCGTCGTTTATTACAGAGACTACAATCACAAATACCAGATGATTTTCCTGGTCCTAATTATTAATCAATACATTTTTAGCACACAGAGGTTGGAACATTTTCTTTTGTCTCAACCTCTTTTACTGTATAGTAATTATTTACGTCATGAGCGCTTATTTTTTTCAAAATAATTAAAGATAAATTTAATTCTGGTTTTGAAAAATTTGAAAATTCTTATATACTAGTTAATATGTCTGTGTGAGATTCAGCAGAGAAGTATGGATTATTTAATAAAAAAGGAAGTGTGAAAATGTCACAACAAAAAGGTTCCCCACAGAAACTTGAAAGAGGTTTAACTGGCCGTCATGTTGAGATGATTGCCTTAGGAGGAACAATTGGTACCGGACTGTTCTTAGGAGCAGGTCGATCCATCAGTGCCGCAGGGCCAGCTATTTTACTAGTGTATATTATTGTTGGCTTATTCATGTTTTGGATGATGCGGGCATTGGGTGAATTATTGTTAACTGATCCAAACCGGGCAACTTTTGTCGGTTTTATTGAAAAATACGTTGGACCTAAAGCAGGATTCATTATCGGTTGGACATACTGGATTGGCTGGATCACCATTGCGATGGCAGAATTAACAGCCGTTGGAAATTATATGAGTTTTTGGTTCCCTAATATACCTATTTGGATATGGGAATTATGTTTCTTAGCTATTTTATATGGTGTTAATATTATTGCGGTTGCTGCTTTTGGTGAGACAGAGTTTTGGTTCTCGATGATCAAAATCATTGCGATACTAGCAATGATTGCCACTGGGGTGATTATGATGGTCTTGCATACAAAGACGTCATCAGGTGTCACAACAATCAGTAACTTATGGCAACACGGTTTTGTGGCTCACGGTGGTCGTCACCTATTGTCAGCATTCCAAATGGTATTCTTCGCTTTCTTAGGAATTGAGTTTGTGGGTATGACAGCTGCAGAAGCTCAAGATCCCTATAAAAATATTCCAAAAGCAATTAATTCCATTATTGTTCGTATCTTGATTTTCTATGTTGGCGCATTGATAGCAATTATGTGTATTCAACCATGGACAAACTACAGTGCAGGCAAGTCACCATTCGTTCAGGTCTTTTCTGGGATTGGTGTGACTGGAGCAGCCGGAATTATTAATTTCGTTGTCTTGACTGCCGCAGCATCGTCATTGAATAGTGCCATTTTTACGACTGGTCGCATGTTATTCTCATTGTCAAAAGGTAAAGGTTACGCTGGTAAGTTAAATAGACGTTATATTCCATTTAATGCCATTAACATTTCAACAGCATTAATTGCATTAGCAGTGGTGTTAAACTTCTTCTTCCCCAAAAACGCCTTTGATTTGGTAACATCAATTGCATCAGCAGCCTTTGTTGTCATGTACGCTGTTTTAGTGTTCGCGCATGTGAAATATCGTAGAACAGCAGATTTCAAAAATGGCCAGCAATTGTTTAAAATGCCTGGTGCACCAGTGACAAATTATTTAACGATTGCATTCTTAATTGGTATCTTCTTGATTTTGTTGTTCACGCCAGAAACAATGCCAACAACGGTTTTGGCACTTGTATGGTTTGTCATAATGATTATCATAAGTTTGCGAATAAAGAGTAAAAAGTAGTGTATGATGAAAGGATAGTTGTGTAGGCAATTATCCTTTTTGTCTATAGTTTTTAAGGGGGTTAATATGGCAGAGAGATTTATCGATCGTGATTATCAACGCACGGTTGCAAAAACAGATTATATTAAACAACAATGGCAAGATGTGTCTTACATGGCTGGTGCACGTCATGACTTAGATATTTATTTACCAAATGAAGGTCAGGGACCATTTCCAGTGATTGTGGACGTCTTTGGTGGTGGTTTGATTTTTGGTGACAAAAGTTCGCATAAATTAGAACCAGCATTGCGATTGTTGGATCAGGGTTATGCAGTTGCTAGTGTTTCGTATACCTGGATTCAGAATGCGGATTTTCCAACGCAGATTTATGAGGTTAAAGCTGCTATTCGTTTCTTACGGGCACATGCTGATGAGTATCAATTAGATATGAATCGTGTTGCTTTAATGGGAGAATCTTCAGGAGCCCATCTAGCATTATTGTCGGGTGTTACAGCCTCGGTAAATGCCATGTCAAACCATGAATTTGGGGATGCTGCTGATCAATCTGAGAAGGTAAACGCAATTATCGCTTTATATGGTCCCTATGAATTTGATAAATTTTCAGATCAGTTTGAGGAAAGTGGTGTGATACCTAAATATCCAGAGACTGGAACGGCTGAGTCTTTTGAAGGCCAAATGTTTAAGAAACAAGCACCAAAAGACGTGCCGGATAAAGTCAAAGAATATAATCCAGTCACTTATTTTAATCCAGCAATGCCACCGATACTAGCATTTGCGGGGACGGCAGATTTTGTTGTACCATATCAACAGACGGTAAATATGATAGCCGCTGCTCGGAAGGTCGTTAGCGATGATCGAGCAGAAATCCATATTGTTGATGGCACAGGTCATGGACCGGATGCGTATATGACGCCTGAGAACACAGAAATTAAGGCTAATTTTTTAAAAAAATGGCTATAAATTGAGGTTATAAAATGATAGGCGCTTTTGGTAAAACTTTTTTTCGAGCAACGCCACAGCAATTGTTTATGCAATTAATGATTGATATTTTGTGGTACGTAATTTTTAAGCCAACTGATACATTTTCATTATGGTTGTACATTCTTATCCTGCCAGGATTTGATTTAGTTTCAGCAATTGGTAGTTTTTGGAATTACGTTAAGGATAATAAATCTGAAAAAAATAAATAATGTTCCACGTGGAACATTTCACAATAAAGCAGATGACTCTTCTAAGAGTGATCTGCTTTTTTAACGTTAAATAATAAAAAACGAACGGTTAATATTTTTTTAAACGATGCGATTAAAGCGTTTTAGGATATATGTAGGAAGGAGGTCAGTTGGTTTGTCATGAAATAATGACTATTTTATAAAAAAGCACGGCTACGTAAAACTAAAGAACTCATTCAGAGTTGAAATTATTTGTATTGGACTTTTTTTCCTTAAAGAAGTCTTTTTAAGTAGCTAGAAATTTAGTAAAATTCTCTCTTTCTATGGATAGATAGGCGTTATACATACCTAAAAAATAAATTTAATTAGAAATTATATTTTAAACAAAGTAATTAGATGGAGGTCCTGTGGTGCTAGAAATAATAATATTAGAGGATTGGCAGCATAAATTAACTTGGATATCTAATTTTATTAAGCGATATACAGAATTTGAAGAATTGGATACCAACATTAAGCTTGTAACAAATGATGTTCAAGAAATCAAAAAAATTGTGCAATTATGCACTGATCAAAATGTTTTGCTTTTTTTAGATGTTGGATCGATAGAAAACGATCACAATATTGTTGAATTAGGAAAGTATATTAGGCATTGTTTACCACTAGCTAGTCTTGTTTTTATAACTGAAAAAGATAATTTATCAACATTAATTTTAGAACAACGGTTGGTACCTTTAGATTGTATTTATAAAATTAAGCCTGTTTATGTCATTGAAGAGGCTATTCGACAGGATATTAACGTTGCTCTTGAGTTGGTTGTCAGTCATATGAAGAGTAATCCAGAAAAATTTGTTTATAAGTTGCGGGCACGCTATTATGATATTCCGATGTCAGAAGTGCTTTATATTGCATCCAAGCCTAATCATGTGAATCGAGTTGTACTCTACGCAAAAAATATCATTGTTGAGATTAACGATTCATTATCGAGCATTGAAAAACGCCATCAAAATTTTTTTCGATCGCACAAAGGCTTTGTTATTAATTTAATGTCAGTTAATTATTTTGACATTCGTTTGAATCGTGTCTATTTTGATGATGAAAATCAAATATGGTGCCCATTATCTGTTCGAAAAAAACAAAATTTCAAGAAGGTTTGGCAACGAATAAATCACGTCAATTAACGGTTAATATAAAAAAGGCTACGTTCAATTGTCATTCATCCAATTATTTAAATAGTGGGTATCATTATTTTTAGTAAAGGAGGTGAGTACTAATATATCAGTCGTTTTTTTGATATATTAAAAATTGTCATGCTGTTTTCAAAAAAATATCGACGATTGTTGCCCTTACATTTATTGTTAGTAATTACAGGTGTTCAAGTAGGTGAGTTAATAAAAAGCGATAATTTTGTGCTGGAAGAAACCCTACGAACTTATATTGCATTTGCTATTGTTGTTTATTTGGAAGTTCGAGTTTATTATCAAATAAAAAATGATATCAATACTTTTTTGTAGAACAGATTGATCTGTATTTTTCAAATTTACTAAATTTAGTTGTTAAAGTTTTGATTTGGCAGTTAGCATTTTAGTAATTAGATTTAATTAGTAAGAGTGAAGGTACAGAATTATCCATGAAAATTAACATAGGATGATAATAGTGTCATTCAGCCAATATTGGGGTGGTAGCTTAGTTTTGTAAATTTTTTTTGTGAATAAAGTTCCAAAGCGAGCGTCTAATTAGTTTAACTACCACTAATTAAGTGCTTGTTTTGCGTAAATTAAAACAAAATAATTTGTGAAAAATTTAACAAAATAGGAACATTGTGCTAGACTATAGTTGTTTCGAATAATACTATTGGAGGAATTAGTAATGACAAAGAAAGTTGCAATGGTTACTGGTGGGGCACAAGGTATTGGTGAAGCAATTGTTCGTCGCCTAAGTGCAGATGGATTTGCAGTTGCAGTTGCTGATTTGAATGAAGCTAAAAGTAAAGAAGTCGCAACTGATATTGAAAAGAATGGTGGTACTGCAATTGCGGTCAAGCTAGATGTTTCTGATCGCGAAGGATTCTTTGCAGCTGTTAAAGAAGTGGCTGAAAAATTAGGTGGCTTTGATGTCTTAGTTAATAATGCTGGCCTTGGTCCTACGACACCAATTGATACAATTACTCCTGAATTATTTGATAAGGTTTATCATATCAATGTTGCTGGTGATATTTGGGGTATTCAAGCAGCTGTTGAACAATTTAAGAAGAATGGTAACGGTGGAAAGATTATCAATGCAACCTCACAAGCTGGAGTCGTTGGTAATCCAAACCTTGCTTTGTATAGTAGTACAAAGTTCGCTGTACGTGGTTTAACACAAGTTGCTGCCCGTGATTTAGCTGAGCAAAACATCACAGTTAATGCATATGCACCTGGTATTGTTAAGACACCAATGATGTTTGATATTGCCCATGAGGTTGGTAAGAATGCTGGTAAGGATGATGAGTGGGGTATGCAGACCTTCGCAAAGGACATTGCATTAAAGCGTCTATCAGAACCAGAAGATGTTGCTGCGGCAGTAGCCTTTCTAGCTGGACCAGATTCAAATTACATTACTGGACAGACTATCGAAGTCGATGGTGGTATGCAATTCCATTAATTAACTAAAAATAATTAACTTTTAAACTGATGATAAATCTTTATATGGATTTGTTATCAGTTTTTATTTTGTGGTAAATAACATAAAAATATAATGACCTAGTATTTGCTATCTACATCAAACATTGCGATACTGGATATAGATTTCGTGAAGGAGGAAGTACGCATGCGACAAATTCTTGTTGATGTTCACCGCCTGACAAAAAAATTTCAGATTGACCAACTACAAACCTTTTTTAAACGAGGAAATCTGAAAATGGTTGGACCAACAATCACTTATTATGCCTTATTGTCAATGGTCCCTATTTTGATGAGCGTTGGGGCTGTTGCTAGTCTGGCAGGCATGAATGCAAGTGACTTGATTACATTACTTTCAGAGCAACTTCCTAGTAATATTATGTCAATTTTAGCGCCGATTATTCAATCGGTATTAAAAGGTGGCGTGGGAATTCTATCATTTTCAATTTTGACAACAATTTGGGCAGCCAGTTCGGTATTAGCAATTATTCGTAAGTCATTTAATGCTGTATATGATGTGCCTGAACGGGTCAGTGGCTTATTGACTCGTGTTTTTAGTTTTCTGTGGTTGATGGTTATTTTGGTATCAGCGGTTGTAGTAATGCTTGTTAGTGCGATTTTGCCAGCAATTATTGCAGCAATCCCAGGTATCGGTTGGCTAGAATTTATTACTAAGCAACGTTGGATCATTACTTTAGCAGGACTCTGGGTTATGATGTGCGTATTTAATGCAGCGTTACCAGCGAAACGCATTGCTTTAAAACCTTTGATTATTGGATCTGGTGTTGAAGTTATTTTGATGATTATTTTAAACTACTCATTTGGGTGGTATGCCAAGTTTACTGTAAAAAATGTTGGTTTTTACCAATCGTTAGGGTCGTTGCTTGTGCTAATTGTCTATTTAAATTTAATTGGGACAATCATGGTAATTGGGCAGATTTTGATTGCCTGGTTAGAAGGACTTTTTGCTACTAGTCTGAACCCTAAAGAACCTATACCAATAGCTGCTAAGCGACCTGCAGCTAGACGGCGGCCAGCGTTTAATTTTAAAAAAATCACAAGTAGAGATCGTCGCAGAAAAAGGCGCCGTTAAAGGGAAAATTGTGATTATTTAAACATAAATAGAATAACTTTGTGAAAATATTTAAGCCCACTTTTTGTTAATTAGCGTTATAATGATGGCGTAGCGACCAATGTTAATAATTGTCATTTACACTAAGGGGGATATTATGACATACAAGACAACGTATCCATATACTGGGGAAGTTTTACAGGAATATGCTAACGCAACTGCAGAAGATTTAGAGAAAGCACTGACAACTGGACATGCATTATACAAAACATGGCGTGGGACACCTGTTAGTGAACGAGCTGCGATTTTGCAGAAAATTGCTGATACAATTGTGGCACACAAAGAAGAATTAGCTAAGGCAATGACGTATGATATGGGAAAGTTATTAACTGAAGCCGAAGGCGAAGTTGATTTGTGCGCAAATATTGTCTCTTATTATGCACAAAAGGGTGAAGAGTTCATGGCTGATACGCCACTAGAGTCACCCGCAGGAAATGCTCACTATGTGAAGCAGTCAACTGGGGTGATTGTTGCGGTTGAACCATGGAACTTCCCATTGTACCAGGTTGTGCGTGTCTTTGCGCCAAACTTTATTGTTGGTAACCCAATCATTTTGAAGCATGCTTCAATTTGTCCAAAGTCAGCGCAGTTATTCGCCGACTTAGTGATTGAAGCGGGAGCACCAGAAGGAGCTTTGACAAATCTATTTATTGATTATGATTTAGTTGCTAAGGCAATTCACGATCCACGTGTTGCGGGTGTTTGTTTGACAGGTTCTGAACGTGGTGGTGCAGCTGTTGCCAAAGAAGCTGGTGAAGCGTTGAAGAAGTCAACACTGGAACTTGGTGGTAATGATGCATTCATTATTTTAGATGATGCTGATTGGGACGAAGTTAAAGCCGTTGCACCAGGGGCTCGCTTGTATAATGCGGGTCAGGTTTGCACGTCATCAAAGCGGTTCATTGTGTTAGCTGACAAGTATGATGAGTTTATTGATATTCTGAAGGATGCCTTCTCAAAAGCTAAGGTTGGCGATCCAATGGATCCGACAACTGTTGTGGCACCATTATCATCTAAGAGTGCGCAAGAGAAGTTACAGAAGCAAGTGGATACTGCTGTTGCTGGGGGAGCGACTTTAGTTTATAGCCAGGATCCAGTCGATGGGGATGGGTTCTTCTTCCAGCCAACCATTTTGACAGATATTACGAAGGACAATCCGATTTATAATCAGGAAATGTTTGGTCCAGTTGCTTCAGTTTATAAGGTTAATTCTGAAGAAGAAGCCATTGCATTGGCTAATGACTCAAGTTATGGACTTGGAAATACCATTTTCTCAAGTGATATTGACCACGCACAACGTGTTGCTGAACAGATTGAGACTGGTATGTCATTTATCAACTCAGGATGGGCCTCATTACCTGAATTGCCATTCGGTGGTGTTAAGAACTCAGGGTATGGTCGAGAGTTAAGTGAGTTAGGTTTGAATGCTTTCGTTAATGAGCATTTGATTTTTGAACCAACAAAGTAAAAAGTAATATAAAAAAGCTGGTGGTCTTCAAATTTTGAAGGTCATCAGCTTTTTGGTTTGGTTACTTCGTCGTAATTGCAATGGTGTCTGAGGCTTTTTGAGCAGCCCATTGTTCATCAAATTGATCAAGTAGTTCACGAACCTGAGTGGTGTTCGTGGTATCCATTAATGCAACTCGTAAATCAGAAGCATATGAGAAATGGCGTACGTAGATCTTAAAGAAACGCTTTAACTTTTGGAAGTGCATTGGACCAAATTCAGCGGTAAATTGGTCGTACAAGTCTAATTGCATACGCAATAAGGTAAGGGTTTCATCTAATGTATGCTCTTTGGGTGTGATTTCAAAAGCAAAGGGGTTCTCAAAGATACCACGACCAATCATAATGCCGTTAACACCAGGATGTTGTCGAACTAGTTCTAGTCCTTCGGTACGATCTTTAATATCACCGTTAATTTGCAATAGCGTATTAGGGGCGATTTCATCGCGGAGTTGGATTAAGCGGTCAATGTATTCAAAGTGCGCTGGTACTTTTGACATTTCCTTACGAGTACGCATATGAACAGTTAGTAGTGGTACATCTTGTTTTAAGATAAATGGAATCCACTCTTCGAAAGTGTCAATTTGATTGAAACCTAAGCGCGTTTTGACAGAAACTGCTAAACCAGCCTTTTTAGCAGCAGCGATAATTTCTTCAGCTTTATCAAAATGGCGAATCAGGTCAGAACCACCACCATTTTTAACAACAGTTGCAGCAGGACATCCCATATTAATATCAACGGCTTCATAGCCACGTTCTTTTAAGTCAAAGCACGCAGCTTCAAAATCAATGGCACGATCACCCCATAATTGGGCAACCGGCATTTTTTCTGATTTATCAACGTGTAAACGACCTTGTACGGTAAACTTGGCCTTGGAGTGTGTGATGCTGCGTGCATTTGTAAATTCAGTGAAATAAACATCAGGACCACCAGCTGCTGCAACGACACGACGGAAAACGGAATCCGTAACAGCTTCCATCGGAGCCATCGTGAAGAAGGGAATTGTTTCTAAGCCTGGAACAGCAGGATGTTTTTGTGCGTCATCAACGACTTTTTGCCAATAAGGAGATTTTACTTGGACCATTTCAAGTTCCTTTCTCAATGAAATATGTATTTTTTGATGTGCTAATTATTTTTTTTAAAACCTTATCCATATTAGCGACATTTCGCATAATTTTCAAGATATTAACTTCTTAAAAGTAAATAATAGACATATTTAGGGCAAATAATATGATTTTATCAGTGTGATGGTTAATAAGGTGTATAATAATTTCGATTTGCTGTAAAAATTATTTAGGAGTTTACATGGTTATTAAAAAGAATATGGTAGCAGGAATCATTTTAACATTTCTGTTAGCTTTAGTTGCAAAATTATTATCACCATTTTTACCAACATTAGGTGCGGAAGCATTGGCGATGTTAGCGGGGATTGTTTTAGGAAACACTGTTTTTATCAATCAGCGTTGGGGTGCCGGTGTTAAATGGGCTGAAAAATATCCAATTGAAATTGGTATTGCTTGCCTGGGGTTAAATGTTACTTTGAAAAATATGGCATCACTGGGCTGGCAAGGCGTGTTGTTTATTTTACTGCAAATGGCATTGACTATCTTTTTCGTAATGTGGCTTGGTGGTCGTGTTTTTAAAGTTGCACCCGCTTCAGCAATGTTAATGGGCGCAGGAAATGCGGTTTGTGGTTCTAGTGCGATTGCATCAGTTGCACCCGCTGTTGGAGCCACTGATGACCAGCGGCGAACTTCTGTGGCCACGGTATCACTAGCAGGTGTGGTTTTACTATTTGTTTTACCAATCCTAGGACCAGCAGTGTTACCAAATAACATGATGGTTAGTGCGTTGATTGGTGGAACTGTTCAGTCAGTTGGACAAGTATCGGGAACTGCATCACTTGTTGGTGGTAGTGTTGTCACTTATGCACCAATCTTTAAAATGTTGCGTGTGATTATGTTGTCAGTAGTTGTCATTTTTATGGCACGTCATGCTGCAAAATTATCAGCAGGAACTGATACAGCTATTAAAACAAAGATGGGCATTCCTTGGTTTGTGACGGCATTTATTATTTTTATGCTAATTAATTCATTTGTGTCATTACCACATCTTGTGACACATACAGCGCAAAGTATTACAAGCTTTTTTGGTATTGTTAATTTAGCTGGTATTGGGTTGAATTTAAAATGGGCAACCATCAAATCATCGGGTGCTAAATTCTTGGGTTATGGACTGGTAACGATTATTTTCCAAGTCGTTGTTGCAATTGCGTTAATTTACCTATTGATGCATGCTTAGTTTAATATAATTTTCTCAAGGAGAGAGGCTGGGACGGATGTTGTCTCAGCCTCTAATTTTTGTGCTAAAAGTTATTAATTAAAAGCATGTTAGTTTGATAGCATAAACGCGTTCCAAAAGTCTGAAGCCTCAATGTAACGCAATTTACGCCATTCCTGTCCTGCGCTTTGCTACGGCCAAAAATAACGAAAATCACGTTACACACCGGCTTCAAAACGACTTTTGTCTCGCTCTCTCTCTTTTTATGTTGTTTGAATAAAATTAGCTAATCCATTCAATAAAAAGAATTGATTTTCAAAGTTAGCATGATTACTGTTAAAATGAACTTATCTAACAGTAAATATTTTTGGGGGTGAGAATTAAAGTATGCTGTTCACAAATTTAAAGAATTATGTCGTATTTGACTTGGAAATGAATGGTAGTAATCAGATTATTGAGATTGGTGCGATTAAAGTAACTGGATCCCAAAATATTGAAAAGTTTTCGGTCATTGTAAATAATCCACCAGTTGGTAGTGCCATGAAATCATTTAAGTACATTACAAAATCAATGGGTGGAAAAAATGGTTGGATTACATTGGATATGATTAGCCATGGTATTTCTGAAGAGCGTGCATTGAGTCGGTTTATGCGATTTGTTGGTGATTATGCAATTGTTGGCCATGCAATTGTTGATGGTGATGTCCAACTGATTAAAGAAGGACTACAACATAATAACCTTGGCAAATGGGACACACGGGGTAAATTATATGATACACAACAAATCCATGGCGCTATTGCAGGTAACCCCCAAGATATTTCATTAATGGATCTGGCAGAAATGTATGGCGTTGATCTAGGGGAGCAAAAACATCGGGCCTTACCGGATGCAAAAGAAACACTGGCAATCTTTTTGGCAATGAAAAAAGCATGGCGTTAGCGATTATTCAAGTGGCACACTTTGCTTTAATAATGTGTTGATTTTATCAGCTAATGATTTTTCTAAGTCATTAGCTGTGAGACTATATAGGGTTCTTTTGAAATGATCATTGATAATTGTATTGGGTAAATTATTAGGAATAACACTTTGAGACATGATGGTTTCGCCGATATCTTGCTGTACAAGAGAGATAATTAGTTCATTTCGATTAATTTGGATTGTTTTTTCTGGCATAATGCCGTACTCTTGGAAGAATTGTTGCGTATAGTGGGCAATTCCTGATCCTGGTTCGCGAACTAACCAGGTACCCGTATGTTTCCCAATACGTACGAGTTGATCATCTGCAATTTTTTTACGGTACATTTTTTCTGGGTCAATCAGAAGTGGTTTTTCAACCATACCGATATCCAAGTTTTTTTGTTCTAATTGTTTCGCAATATAATTTGAATTGCCAACGGTTACATGCCAGTCAATGGTAGGTAACTTTTTTTGTGCAAGTTTCAAAAAGTTGGCGGCAAGCATTTGAGAAACTGTTTGGGAGAATCCGATACGAATTAACTTACGATTAGGAGTTGTTAAATGCTCCAGTTGGTCTTGTGTCTCTTGCCAAATACTTCTGATTTTTAGAGCTTTTTCATACAGTAAATTGCCTTCGGCTGTTGGCTCGATTGTGCGATGTTGATCACGGATAAATAATGGGTGGCCAATTGTTTTTTCTAGCCGTTGTATTTGAATTGAAATGGTTGGTTGCGTCACAAAGAGGGTTTTGGCAGCTAAAGAAAAACTTCTCGTTTCATAAACGATAATAAATGTTTCAAGATATTGATTCATATTTAGCTCCTTTTATATTAATTATTTTTATAACTATTATATAAATGATTAATTTTATTTATCTTAACATGAAAGTTATACTAAAGGTGAAAAGAAGTTGGAGGAGAGAGTCATGATACAGACATTAAAGAAAATTCCAATGGCACTATGCGGTTTGATTTTAGGTATGGAAGCATTGGGTAATTTGTTTATTATGAATAATTTTTCGATAATAGGTAATATTGTTGGTATAGCAGGAATGTTATTGATGCTGCTGGTACTTGCCAAACTTGTACTTGTTTTCGAGAGTGCCTACAGTGAAATATTGAATCCAGTGGCAGCAGGAACGTTACCAACATTTACAATGGCATTAATGTTAATGGCAATGTATTGGCACCGATGGGGATTTACACGTTTTGCGATTATTTTGTGGTCCGTTGCAATTATCATTCATCTTGTCATTATGGCAGCATTTTGTTGGCTGAATTTAATTAAAACTAAGCCACAGTTGCAAGCAGTTTATCCCAGTTGGTTTGTGATGTTTGTCGGTATTGGTGTGATTCCAGTGAGTGCACCGATGTTTAATCTGACGATTGGTCAAATCTTTTTCTGGTTGGCATTAGCACTATATATCATTATTTTTCCAATTGTTATTTTCCGATTAATACGGGTACAAGAAATGGTCGAAGGTGCGTTACCATTATTAACGATCATGGCAGCACCGGCATCGCTTTGTTTGACTGGATATTTAAATAGCTTTGGTCAAATTAATCATATTTTTGCCATTAGCTTGGTTATTTTTGCACAATGTTTATATTTTGCGACGTTGTTTTTAATCGTAAGAATTTACATTTCTGCTAAACATTCAATGTTGAAATTTTATCCAAGCTTTGCGGCATTTACATTTCCGTTGGTCATTTCATCAACTGCTTTGACTGTATTATCAAATCAATTAAATCTGGCTAGTGGTTTAGTGATTTTAGCAAGAATTGAATGGATTGTTGCTACATTAATGATCATTTATGTACTGGGTCATTATTTGAAATTCTTAGCTGGTTTAATGAAAGTAACGAGTACATCAAATGTCGTAGTAACCAATCCCAAAAAATAAATATATTATTCAAAAAAGGGTTGGGTTTTTGTTTTGAATTTGTTAATATAATGTTCTGCTATTTAATAATTAGTAGGTATTAAATAAGAAACGTTCTATGATTAGATAATTAAATGGTAGACGCGGAGGATACGATTATGTTGATGTACACAAGACCAGCCCAGCCAGAAGACTTTCCAGCAATTTGGGCTGCGTTTCAAGATGGCGTTGCATACTTGGGCGAGCAAGGCGCATCGCAATGGCAGGGCGAGGGTGCACCAGATAAGGCTTTATTTGAAAAAGATATCGCTAATGGCTGGGGAATTGTCCTGATTTATGATGGTCAAGTTGCTGGTTATGGCTCATTAGTACCAGGACCAGAAGCAGAGTACGAAATTCTACAAGGTGAATGGGTTGGCGATGAGCCAGAATATGTTGCCATTCATCGTGTAACGATTAATTCACACATTCGTGGGAAAGGTGTTGGCAAGACGCTGACACGAGATTTGGTTAATTTAGCTCGAGCTCGTGGTTATCGTGATATTCGTATTGATACATTTCCAGAAAATATCATTATGCAGAATGTTATTACGAAAACTGATTTCACATATAGAGGCATGGTACCGTTTGAATTTGGTGATCGCCTAGGTTACCAATTATTAGTAGATTAATATATTTATGAGATTTTTTTCATAAAACAATTGACTTTACATGTAAATGAGCTTAATATCTACAAGGTAAGCTAAAAGAAAAGGAAATGTAGATATGCAAAATTATTTGTCAGTAGCACAAGCGTTTAGTTACTTTACGTATTTCGGCTAGTCATCCGAAGTCTGCGTAGAGTTGTTTGCGCTGTACATTTGGATGACGGTAAAGTATCCAAATGTGTGAAGGCAAGTAAGTAACTTGTAATGCATTGTCTGCATGTACACGTATTGGATACACTAATGCTATCCAGTGCGTGTTTTTTTATTGTTTTAGAATTTTTTCAGCATTGATGATGAATGGGTTTTAGCATATTTTTCCGTGAAAAGGAGTTAGATAAATGGGAATGTGGCAGAGAATGTTTAAAAAGGAGTCGTTGGACACCTATATGCGTAGCGATGGCCATTTTGAAAAGTCATTAAATGCAAAGGATTTAATTGCTTTAGGAATTGGTGCAGTGATTGGTTCAGGAATTTTCGTTTTGCCCGGAACAGTTGCAGCTACTACAACAGGGCCAGCAATTATTTTTAGTTTTATTTTGGCAGCTTTGGTATCTAGTTTGGTAGCAATGGCCTATTCTGAAATGTCAACAGCAATGCCAGTGGCCGGATCAGCTTACTCATATGGTAATGTGATTTTTGGCGAGGTCGTTGGTTGGGTATTAGGCTGGGCCTTAATTTTGGAATACATGTTAAGTGTGTCGGCTGTGTCAACAGGGTGGTCGGCTTACTTCGCCAACCTGATATCACCGTTAGTTAAGATTCCGACAGCCTTATCAGGTGCATATAATCCAGCAGGTGGTACCTACATTAATATTGTGGCAGTTGTTATTGTTTTGTTAATTGGATTATTGCTACGAGGTGGCTTACGACAATCAAAGCGTGTTGAAAATGCGATGGTTTTGTTCAAAGTTATTATTATTTTGGCATTTATCATCATCGGATTTTTCTTTATCAAGAGTAGTAACTACCATCCGCTAATTCCAAAACGTGTCAATGGGGCGTTTGGTTGGCAAGGAATTATTACGGGAACGTCAATGGTCTTCTTTGCATTCCTTGGATTTGACGCGTTGTCATCGTCAGCGGCTGAGGTGAAGAATCCAAAACGTAATATGCCAATTGGTATTATTGGCACGTTGATTATTGCAGCAGTATTGTATGGTATTATGGGCCTTGTTTTGACGGGGATGGTACATTATACAAAGTTAAATGTTGCAGATCCGGCAGCCTTTGCATTGCAACAAGTCGGTCAAAATTGGGCATCACTAATTATTACAATCGGTGCCTTAATTGGAATGGCAACGATGATGTACACAATGACCTACGCTGCATCTCGTTTGATTTATGCAGTTGGTCGTGATGGTTTATTACCAGGTGGTGTTGGTAAATTAAACAAACAAGGTAACCCTAATCGTGCGTTGACTATTGCAACGATTGTCATTGCGTTGTTTAGTGGGTTAGTACCATTAGATAAATTAGTTGATTTGGTTAACGTTGGGACTTTGTTGGCGTTTGTTGTTGTATCATTAGGTATCTTGCCATTACGTCACCGTAAAGATGTTAATCATGATGGTTATAAGATGCCGGGCTATCCCGTAATGCCAATAATTTCAGCATTATTATCAGCGTTTTTGATTACACAATTACATGTTGAGACACTGATTGCTGCAGGAATTTGGTTTATTATCGGTATTATCTTATACACGACATATGGTGTTCGTCATTCAAGAATGAATCAATAATCGATATATAAATAATTGTTGTTACATTGAGGCTTCAGACTTTTGGAACGCGTTTATGCTATTAAATTTACAAGCTTATAATTAATACACTTTTAGCACAAAGAGGTTGGGACATTTTGTCCCAACCTCTTTCCTACTATTAGTCAAGTAATTATCTCTTATTTGAAGATTGGATTTTAGAACACTTTCTTTTTGTTTATGTCTCAAGGTTCATTTTTACTTACCCACCATAAATTATGTTGGGGGATAAATTGTTTGCCGATGATAATAAACTCGTCAGTATAGCCCATGACGGGACCGGTTATCATCGGTGGAATAATCCCAGTATCTGATTGTGTGTTTAATTGAGCGGTAACAGTATCATTATGGGTGTATGCTTCAAATAAAATTTGAGCAATGGCTTCAGGCGTCATTTCTGGTTGACGGGCACGGTTATTCGCATCAGTTACCTGGTGAGCTACCTTGTTAACATGCTCAGTATGGTCGGATAAGTAGTAGCCTTGCCACTTTACCATGCCACGATCATGATAATCATATTTAAAAAAATTTGCGGCTTGTTTAAGCGTTGTCTCGTCAATATCGTCAGTTTTATCCATAAGCATTACCGCCGTTATGGCCACCAACCAGACCAACACGATCGAGCATTGTACCACCTGCTAAACTTGAACTTTTAAAGATAGCATCAATGCCAAATTTCTTGCGAATCACATCAATTGTTGTATCTAATTGACGTTGTTGCATCAGGTCATCTGGTGAAATAAAGAGATCAAGTTGCTCATCACCAGCAGGTTCTAGACCATCAGCACTTACAGCAATGTGACGAATGACTTCACCTTGGTAATGGGCAATGAAAAGTTGATGAAGTGCCTGCGTGATTGGATAATTAAGATTTGTTGGGGTTATTGTCACTTGCGCATGAAACCCCTGACTATTAATTGGATTATGATAACCAACTCCTAAGCCAAGCGAAATTTGATTGGCTACCAAATTTTTGGAGCGTAAACGACTAGCAATTTGTTCACCAATTTCTCTAATAATTACGGCGATTTCATTAGGGTTGTCATAATCACGTGGTAAAACTTGGCTATTGCTTAAAGAGCGACTTTTGGCGTGATACTTTTTCCTAACTAAACTACGATCGATCCCCCAAGCTAGTGCATAGAGTTCACTACCAATAACACCAAATTTTTCAATCAAATGGTACGGATTATGTAAAGCTAGATCCCGCATTGAAAATATACCTAAGCGATTAAGTTTTTTGGCTGTACGTGAACCAATGTGCCAAACGTCAGATAGGTTTTCGATGGGCCATAAAAATTGTGGAATTGTTTCATAGTGCCACTCACCAATCAGGCTATGAGCGTGTTTGGCGGTTAAATCAAGTGCTAGTTTAGCCATTGCAGGATTATCACCAATGCCGACAGAGGTGTAAATACCAGTTTTTTGTTTAACTTTTTTTTGAATGATGCGCGCTATTTGTTGTAGTGTTAAATCGTGACCATTGCCAAACTTTGAAATAATGTATTGATAACTATCAGTGATATCTAGAATAGATTCATCAATCGAATAAATATGAAGATCTTCATCAGCGACAAATTGACGATAGATATCATTAATTTCTTGATTTTTTTGTATGTAATATTTCATTCGTGGTTCAGCAATTAATAAATCTGGATGGTAAGGGACGTCTCTTCGTCGGGTAACATTGCTGATGCCAAGTACTTTTTTAGCCAATGGCGAAGCAGCAAGAACAAGACCACCATTTGTATTTTCTTGCTGGCTCATGACGACGAGCATTGTCTGTAAAGGGTGTTTATTACGAGCAACGCATTCTACACTGGCATAGAAACTTTTGGAGTCAATGACAAAAATAGTACGTCTGGGCTCGTGCTGGTAAACATCAATCATGTGTACGACCTCCTAGCGTTAATTTTAACTTAATATTAGGATAAACCTAATATTAAAAATCTGCAAGCATTGGATTGATTCGATGTTGCTTGTGGTCGTTGTCTACCGTGTGATAAGATTGGTTGTTATGGAATTTATAGGGAATAGGAGCAGTAGTTTTGGAGAAGGAAAAAACGAATAAAGGTATGGTAACATTGGCCTTATTCATCGCAACGTTTTTAAGTGCGGTAGAAGGGACAATCGTATCCACAGCGATGCCTACCATTGTCGGTGACCTAGAGGGTATTTCAATAATGAATTGGGTGTTTTCAATTTTTTTATTGACAAGTACTCTAACTACACCAATTTATGGGAAATTGGCTGATAATATTGGTCGTAAACCAATATTTATTGCTGGACTAGTTATATTTTTAACAGGTTCGGTATTAAGTGGCTTTTCGGGCAGTATGCCACAATTAATTATTTGGCGTGCAATTCAGGGAATTGGCGCAGGGGCTATTTTACCAATTTCAAATACGATTATTGCCGATATTTATCCACCTGAAAGACGTGCCCAAATTATGGGAATCAATAATTCAGCTTGGGGAATAGCTTCCGTGGTTGCACCATTGTTAGGTGGCTTGATTGTTGATAATTTTAGTTGGCGTTGGGTGTTCTTTATTAATTTGCCATTCGGCTTATTATCAATGATTTTGATTTTGCTATTCCTTAAAGAGGAAAAACATGCTACCAAAGGGCGTTTGGATATTTGGGGCATTGTCTGGTTATCGATGACGATTTCAGGCATCTTATATGGTGTTGAATTAATTAATAAAGAGCAAATTAATTGGATAATGGTGCTAATTGTCTTTATGGTAGCCGTTGTTGGTTATTTGTTATTTGTTAAGCAGGAAAAAAGAGCTGCAGATCCAATTATTTTATTAGATTTGTTTAAAAACAAGACATTTGTCATTCAAAATTTTGCAGCTGGTATGATGGCAATTTTCTTAATTGCTTATGAAGTATACGTGCCATCATGGACACAAGGAATTTTAGGATTGCCAGCAACCTTTGCTGGGTTTGCAACGACACCTAGTTCAATCTTTTGGATTGTTGGGTCATTTATTGCCGGTAAGATGCTGTCACGGCTAACACCACAAAAGATTTTAATGATTAGTATGGGTTTGTTAGTTGTTACTGGAACAATCTTAGCATTTTTGCCAGCAAACACACCGTTTATTGTGTTCTTAGTTATTGGTGTCTTTTTAGGAACCGGTTTTGGTATTACAGTTACTGGGTCAACGATTATTTCACAGAGTGTTGTACCACTTAAACATATCGGTATGGCAACATCATTTAATACATTGATTCGTAGTTTGTCGCAAAGTATTTTTATATCAATTTTTGGAATTGTTATGAATCAATCTTTGCAAAATGGTGTTGCACAACATCCGAATAAACACGTAACGGTGGATATGTTTAATAAAATGATTAATCCACATACGGTTGATGAGTTGCCAAATAATCTTGTGCCAATTATGCATAATATTTATCACACAGGACTACGTAACATTTTTATTGTTGCTGTTATTTGCATGGTTTTGGCCTTTGTATATAATCTAAAACACCAGGATCAAGGTGTTGTCCAATAATTAATAAAAAGAGCCGTTATTCTCCATTTGGAGAATAACGGCTCTTTTGGTATTTAATAGATTTATCTGAAAATCGTTTGAGCGATGTTTTCAGCATCGTATAGATTCTTATCGCTAATTCCTGGACGTGGAGAGAAAGTTGTAAACCATGACCAACCTTCCGTTGGAACTCCCCAAATAAATAAGCCAGGGACTTCTTGGTCATTTGTATCAATGACCGTCATCGTTTGTTTATTCATCCGTGTACCACCAACAGAATAGGTTGTGCCATCTGATTTTGTATAGGTTGCTTCACTTAGGATGCCCTTTTCACGTAGATTGCTCATCAATGGATTGATGGTATGTGCTAGTGAAGGTGCTGATAGGTGCGCTTCAACTAAATTATCAACAGTCCATTTGTTGTTACGATTGTCACTGGCAACAAAGTGGTTATCCTGAATGGTTGCACTAAGTCCAGGACCAGCAACAGTTAGCAAACCTGTTTCAATCAAGGCACGCATTTGCTCAATGCGTAAAATTGGTGGTCCAACAGAAATTAAGGTATTTAGTGGGTTAAAGTGCTTCAAAAACTTTTCGTACTCATCAGCGTTTAGATAACCAGCATCTAAGTAATGACGAATGACCGAACGAATATCACGAAGCATGTCAAACGCACCAGCATAAGGTGCATCATTATTTCCCTTGTAGGCATCATTGATATCCCAAGTCAAGTAGTTCATCATGAAATCGCTATATTCGACTTCTTCAGGAACATCAGCTACTGGATTTAGGATACGTTGCCAGTCCATGATGTACTCCTCTGCGACACCATATTGACGCGCAGTTTTGTTCAAATCGTCACTTTCGGCAAGCGCGGTCATAAAGTGATCAGCGTTGAACGGCCAAGTAATACCAAAGTCATTGATTGTATTACGATAATGCTTGTATTCTAGCTCTTTTTTCAATAATTTGAAAAAATCAGCATAGGATAATTGACCATCATTGGCAGCAGCTAGCTCATCAAGGTTCTTATTTGTAAAGAACAATGGTTGATAGCCTTCGTTAACCTTTTGATTAATACCACGAGCATGTAAGGGTAATCCGTGACGAGAACCAGCAATAATATGTGGCTCTTTACCAGATGGTAAGTAATAAAGTACGCCATTGTTATCACGCGCAAAACGACCACCACGATCAATTGTCAGTTTAGCTAAATAGTCAAAAAAGCTTAGTCCTAGTCCACGAAGAACCACTTTTTGACGGGCCGGAATATCATCTAAATTAGCCTCTGCAGGATGTGTCGGACCAATATAGAGCATGTTTGCATGTTCATTAGCGGCATCTGCAAAAGTTTGTTGTTCTTCCGACAAGTCATTGTCGACCATACCGGTTGACATCACAACTTTATCAGCCATAAAGCTTGTGCCATCGTCCAAAGTAATTTCATACTGATCATCTTGTGGTGTAACATCTAGAATCATTTTACGTTCGTAGGATAACATGACATTACTAGGAACCTGCGTTCCAAGACGCTCATAAAACCATTGACTATAAACACCAAATAAGGCACGAGAAGTAAATCGATTAGGATTTATTCGGGCGATTTCATCAAGAAAATGTTCACCATTAACAAAGTGGCGACGCTGAACATACTCTTTACCATAGGTGATTGCCCATTCATAAAAATTTGGACCATAGGTAGCCGTGGCTGCATGATTGGGTACTGAGGGATCTGGGAACAAAGTTAATTGACGAGTAACTGTGTTCATAAGGAAAAGTGGATTTTGATCCGGATTCCAAACACGACCCCCAATGGGAAAGCTGTCGTATAAAGTAATATCTACAGGCTTTGTTGTTTCTTTTGCATAAGCCATCAGACGTTCTAATAGGGTTAAGTTGCGTGGTCCGGCACCAACTAATACAATCTTCATTGGTTGCTGCTCTCTTTCTTAAAATTTGATAATTCTTCTGGGGAATAGACGCCAATATCTTTAACATAGATATTGCCAGCACGTTTCAGTCCTTCATTCTGTAGTAATCCCTTTTTAGGATAGGCAAAAGTGACCGTAGCTGATGCGCGGATGGCAGATCCTAAAATTGCACCAGATGTTGCATTCAGACCGGATGGAATATCAATAGAAACGACCGGAATGTTAGCAGCATTAACGCGTTTGATGATTTCGCCTAGTTTAACAGGGACAGGCTTTGATAGTCCGGCACCAAATAAGGCATCTACAATCACCGTATAGTGGCGGAAGTCACGAACACGATTGTGTGGCATAATCCCATACTTACGAGCAATATCTAGCTGCTTAGCTGTATTAGGTGTTGCACGATGTTCATCACCGAGTAGTAATAAATCAACATTTACACCTTTTTGTGCCAACATACGCGTGACCGCAATACCATCACCACCATTGTTACCTAACCCAGCAATGACGAGAACATTGGTTAAGTCAAAAGTACCTGCACCGAGTACTTCCATCACAGAGATGGCTGCTCGTTCCATTAAGACTAGGGGATGGACACCAATTTCATCAGTGGTGTAGTGACTAAATCGTTGCATTTCTTGTGCAGTGACTGATTCAATCATGAAAAGCAATCTCCTTTAATTTTTTTTATTTTAATTGTTAATTATGACGTTCAGTGTTTATTATATCGCAACTGACTGTTAAAATGTTTCTAGTGCAATGTTTTTTTACATTAAGTAGGCAAAATTAGTAAAGGAGATAGAGATGGATACGCAAAAAATTCCGGAAGATATGCAAGATGTCCGTGACCGTGTTGCTTTAATGGCGGGACGTGGATTCACAGTATCTGAAGAAGATGTCATCAAAGAAGCGTTGAAATTAGGTTTTCAATCAATCGTAGATGAAAAAATGGATGGTAACTATTATACTGTGCGTTGGGATGAATCATTTCATGATTTGCAAGTCCTTGGTATTGATAATGAACTGGTTGGTTCAGCAACACCAAAGGATGATGGGCCTGATTTTATCAAGCAATTCGAAATTAATGCAACGAATACATGGTTTACTTTAGATAAAGAGGCACTTGCGATTATTGGACGCTAAGTTTAAAAATTAGTTAATAAAGCTGAATTTAAGTGCAATAGTGTTATATAGTTAGAGTTAGTTATTTATTTTGTTATTAAAAACAAGTCAATCTCATTTAAGGAGCAATTATTTTTATGGAAAGTAATACACGTAAATACCTAGCAGAGTTCTTTGGAACTTTGTTGTTAGTTGCCGTTGGTACTGGTGCAGTTGTTTTGGTCGGAGTACAAACCGGTCCACTTCCTGTTGCCTTAGCCTTTGGTATCGCCTTAGCTGCTGGTGCCTACGCTTTTGGCCCAATTTCAGGTGGTCACTTCAATCCAGCCGTTTCATTAGGAGCAGCCATTAACGGTCGTATTTCATGGAAGGACTTTGTTGGTTATGTTATTGCACAATTGATTGGTGGACTAGCTGGTTCAGCAATTGTCTGGGCAATTATGAAGGGTGTTGGTGCAAGCGCAGCAATGATCAAGCAAGTTGGTTTTGGTCAAACTGACTATACCACACCAGTTTCATTTTTCGGCGCAACAGTTATTGAGTTGATTTTGACATTCTTCTTTGTACTAGTAATTTTGATGGTTACTTCAAAGAAAGCTGAAGGTGCTTCAGTTGCTGCACCAATGATCATTGGTTTGACATTGGCTGCATTGATCACAGTTGGTATCTCAGTGACAGGTGCTTCATTGAACCCTGCACGTTCACTTGGCCCAGCCGTATTCTTCGCAATGTTTGGTTCAGCAACTTCATTAACACACGTTGCTGCATACTTCATTGGACCTTTGGTCGGTGGTGCTTTGGCAGCCTTGGTTGCTAAGTACGGTCTTGGTTCAGAAGAATAATTAATTATAATAAATGACAATAGAAAACCACTTGTTAGGCGATTTTATGCTAACAAGTGGTTTTTAATTTATCCAATTTTTAAATCACGACGTTGATAGCCAAAGTAACCAATAATGATGAAAACAATACCGATTACTAGGATGATTAACCAAGGTGTGAGGTCGAAATCTTTAACCGGCATGGTTGCAAACCAATTAAGTGCAGATGTGTTTGATAACCAGTCAGGCAAGTCTAATAAATCTTTGAAATAAGACAACATAGCGGCATAAATCAAGTATAGATAAGTTAGTTTAGTTATTCTTGGTAACCAACCAATCAATATAGAACCGATACCAATTAACAAGATGCTAAAAGGAAACATATTGAAGCCAGATGCGATGAAGTCCATTAGTGATAGATCAAAGTTCTTATGGATAGACCATATGGCTGTTAGCCCTAGTCCCCCAGTGGCAAATAATGTGCTAATGAGACTGACTAGAATAGCGAGCATAATGGTTGTGACAAAGAGACGTGTGCGGGTCACTTTAGAAACGAATAGTTGGTCAAAATGGCCACGAGTCTCCTCAGTGAATAACTTATTAACGAGTAAAGTAGGTAATACGGCCACTAAAGCCATCAAAACAACAATGATTGTACTTGTAAATGATGCTTCGATTGATATGTTATTGTGAACAAATAGTTGGCCAATTAAGCCACTGTTAGTAACAAATTTATGCATATCGCCGTATATTGAACCATAGACAATACCTAAAAAGGTTGTGCCGGCAATCCAAGCCAATATATTTCCTTTATTTAAGTGCCATAAAAGTCCGGTCACTGATTGTAAACTAAAACCTGCATGGCTATGACCGCCACGTTCGGGAAGGTAGCCTGTTCCTAAATCACGATGACCTTGAAGAATCAATGTCACAATGAGCAAAACAATGACGAAAATAGCACCGTAGATAAGAAGTGACCAATTATTTTTTGTGAATGGGAAGGTCAAATATGTCCAGCTAAATGGGTTAAGGTAAGATAGATGGATATTTGATGAATCACTGTAAGCACGAAGCGCGTAAAGCAAACCAATAAAACCCATTGTACTGGCATTACTATTGCTTGCAGATTGAAAAAATTGGGCAAAAAACAGTGTCAGTGTGGCACCGAGCATACCAGCAAATCCGATACTAGCAGCAAATAGCAAAATTCCTTCATTGCTAAAGTGGCTATTATGAAAGCTCATCATAAACAAAGTCATCAGACCAACCAAGCAGAGATTAATTAGTAGTGTTTCGCACATAACAGCTAATGTACTAGCATATCTACCAACTCGATATGAACGAATTAATTCGGCTAAACCTGATTCTTCTTCTTTTCTGGTACGGCTATTCACGTGGATAGCTGAGATAACCATTGAGATGATGACGCAAAACATCAACATTTTACTAACGTACATACCACCAACGGTATAATCAACCGCATGTTGGACGGGTAATGGACCAACCAGGGCAATCATTGCTGGATTTTTCATTGTTTCATAGAGACCAATAAGGGCAGATCCCTTTGAAACATCGGTAATTGCAGTAATATAACTACTACAAAAAATACTTAATCCAATAACCCAAAGGGCAATCTTTAACCAATCTCGTCTCAGATAGTGCCGTAATAAAACGACAGTATTTGCAAATTTTTCAGACATGTCTATTGCCTCCTTATCATTGATAGTGACGCAAGAAGAGGTCTTCTAGAGTTGGCGGTACAATGTCAATTTTCTTAATGCCGAGTTTCGTCGCGTGAACTAAAATTTCGTTAATTGCAGCACTATCTGCTGAAAATGTGGCAGTATTATCTGTGGTTGCTTTAAAGTCATGGACAGATGTTAATGATGTTAATGGGCTAACTGGCTGGCTCGTCTCCAAAGTAATGGTTGAACGAGTAAGGTGGCGTAGGTCAGCTAGTGAACCGGATTCAACGACTCTTCCTTGTTTAATAACAACAATCTTAGTTGCTAAATGTTCAACTTCACTCAAGATATGAGATGAAAGCAAGATGGCTTTACCAGCTTGCTTTAATTCATTGACTTCTTGTTGGAAAATGGTTTCCATTAATGGATCTAATCCAGAAGTTGGTTCGTCAAAAATATATAGTTCTGCATCAACTGATAAGGCAGCGATGAGGCCAACCTTTTGACGATTTCCTTTAGAATAACTACGAGCTTTCTTTTTAGGGTCTAACTCAAAACGCTTAATTAAGCGATCACGTTTTGATTTGTCTCCCTTACCATGTAATTTAATGAATAAATCAATAATTTCACCACCGGTTAGATTACCCCATAGATTTACATCACCCGGGACGTAGGCGATATTTTCGTGAATTGCTAAACTGTTTTGCCAAACATCTTTTTGGAATATTTTAGCATCACCTCCGGAACGTTTGATTGCACCAAGTAAAATTCTGATCGTTGTTGACTTTCCAGCACCATTTGGCCCAATAAAACCAACAACTTCACCACGATCAATAGTAAAAGATACATCTGAAAGAGCTTGAAATTTACCAAAATTTTTTTGCAAATTAGTAATACTTACAATTTCATCTGTCATAATCGTTCTCCTTAAAGGCATAAATAATGTCATTCATTATGATGATTTTTTCTATATTATAGTAATGCTAAAAATCATGGTCAATTAAAAGACGGGTGGGTTATGAACTAATATTATGTTGATAGTTCATAAAATGGCTCTATAATATAGAAAGAAAATTATGGACTTTTTGAAGATTAATTTATCAAAAATATATCCCAGGAGCGAAAAATAATATGAACGGATTTGACAAACGGCAGCAACAAAAAAACAGCAAATTTTACAAGCTACTTTTGATTTAATGAACACTGATTGTGGCATAAAAAATATTAAAATTGATGATATAGCTAAGCAGGCAAACGTCAGTAAAACGTCAATTTTTAATTATTTTGGTAACAAGGAAAATGTTATACAAGAAGTGTTTAAACAATTTATAAATCAGATGACTACAGAAGCAACGGCAATCATTAATCGTAATGATTCATTCGAAGAAACTTTCATTGCATTGAGTTTAAACAAAGCACGCTTATTGCAAAAAATAAATCGGCAGTTTTATTTAGATATGATGGCCTACATGGTTTCGAAACAAGGTAGTGATATATCAATATTAATGAATGAGTATACGCATATAACGTCAAATATGATAATAGATTTGTTCGCTCGTGGGCGTAAAGAAGGAAAAATTGATTCGAAGTATTCGGATGAGTTTTTGTTGCTTTACATTCAATCATTTGTTGAAGGCGTGTCAAATCCCAAAATTTATGAACAAGTCTTACCATATATTTCAGAATGGACAGAAGTATTCTTGAAAGGTTTTGCACCAGTTAATAAGTGAAGTTCTAAAATCAAAATAAAATACCAAGGTTGAATGATAACGTTCTACCTTGGTATTTTTTATTGAAATTTTGATTGTTTTAGACTCCAAAACGGTAGCTTATCAGCTCTTTCATAAACGCGCTCCAACAAGCAGTATTCCTTATATAAGTCCATTTTTGACCCAGCCGCTTGCAGCGCCAGGGCACAAAACAGGTCTTATACCGGAACGCTAAACGCTTGTTGTCACGCTCTCCATAAACGCGATAAGCTACCAGTCCGTCAAAAATAAGCAATCAATATGTCACACGCCTACGCTGACACTCCGGCAGAGTGCCAAATTGATCACTTATTTTAGACTCCAAAACGGTAGCTTATCAGCTCTTTTAATCATGTGCGATTCTTGCTTCAGCTGCGGCAGCGATTGCTGCGACGATATCATCGATGAAGGTATTTACACGACCACCGTTATGTTGCTCGTCATTTAATTTGCCAACAATACCGGGCTTTAAGCGGTCTAGGTAGCCAAAGTTTGTCCATGAAATCGTACCATAGACTCCCAAAATAGACATGACAAGTTGTTCATCGATACCATACGTCCCGTGGTCACCACTAATTCGCTCTTGTAATGGGTTAGGCAACTGTTTAGCCTCGGCAACATCATCAAGTGCTAAACCGGTCATTACGGCATCTTGAACTTCAGTTTTGTGTAGCACATGTTGTACAGAGTCAATTGCTGTAGCCATTGATAAATCAGGAATATGGTCTTTTTGACCATCTACAACCAATTCAGCGATGTCAGGTAATTCGACACCCCGGTCTTGTAACATTTTAACGACATCTTCATAGTAATCACGCTCAGTAAATAACATTTCCCATTATGCTCCCTCATTTGACAATGGCACTATTGTATCAAAAAGCCGACTCTTTTAAAATGTGTCGAATGTTAAAACAGTTTTTCCTTGCAATGAATGTTGACGGGCTTGCTCATGAACATTGCGCAGGTTAGTTAAGGTAAAAGGTAATATCTGACCAATTCGAAGTTTAATTTTCCCTGCAACCATGTCTGCAAATAGTGCTTCAAGATTTGGTCGTTTACCATCCGAGAAGGTGTTAGCAGCATCAATATCAAAAGCCGACAGGGCAGCCTCATCTAGTCCAGCAAGGCCACGTAGAATACCGCCAGATTTTAAGATTTTTGCTGATTGTACAGAGACTGAGCCGCCAATAGTATCTAATACTGCATCAAAGCCAGATAATTTATTTTCATATGCTGTATGATAGTCGACTGGCGTTACATCCCCAAACGATCTGAGATAATCGAAATCAGCTGGCTTAGCTGTGGCATATACTTGCGCACCAATATTTAAAGCTGCTTGCACAGCAACCGAACCAACTGCACCTGCACCACCTTGAATTAGTACTTTTTGTCCAGGTTGGACATTTAAATCGCGATGAATCATTTGATAACCGGTAGCAGCTCCAATGACAGCAGCTACAGCATGAACATCATCAATACCATCTGGAACTTTTGTTGCGACAGATTGACCAACTGGGACTAATTCGGCATATGTTTTTTGATGGCGAGTAGCAGCGATGCGGTCACCAACTTTAAAATCAGTGACATCTGAGCCGATAGTAACAACTTCACCGACAACACTTGAACCAGGAATTAATGGTAGTTCTTCTGAAGTTCCCATCTTGCCAGCAATGAACTTAACATCGTAAGGATCAATGGCTACAGCATGATTTTTAACCAAAAGCTGTTTTTTTAATAACTTTGGTGTGTCAGTATTGATTTCATTTAAGCCAGTTACTGGACCATAATTTTCTAATTGAATAGCTTTCATAAAAATTCCCCCTAGTTTCTCTTATATGACTATAGTCTAACCTAATTTCATTGGTGAGACAAAAGACCGAATTAATTTATCTTATCAAAAAGGTACGTTAGAATAGTATTATAGACGGTCAGGTAGTTTCATGTTGAATATTATTTACAATTGAACTAGTAATTACGTCAAAGGAGATGTTTATCATGCCATGGACAAACAAAAATTACCCAGATTCATTGAAAAATCTTAAACCGACAGTGCGAAATAAAGCGATTGAAATCATGAATGCGCTACAAAGAGAAGAAAAATATAATGAGCAACGGATTATTGCGATAGCAACTAAAAAAGCTGAAGAGTGGTATCAAAATGACCATCCGAATGCTTCTGTCTATAAGAAATGATGTCTTAGGGAATTAACACTTTCCATATGATTATGAAAAATAAATTAAAAAACAGTTGCAAATTTATAAGGGGTATGATAATTTATATATGTTAAATCGCAACAAAGAGAGGATATCAATTATGACTAATTTAGATAACATACAAATTAATATTTTGACGTCCTCTGACTCAACTGTATTACCAAGCAGTTGAGTGTTTTGAGGTGATTAATAAATTGTCGCTAACGAAAACCGTTCAACCTGGGTAATACATGAAACTTTTGTATTACCTGGATTGGACGGCTTTTTTATTTTGATTTAAGGAGAAGAGCATGGAAACGGGGAAAAATGGTTTAAAACGTTCAATGGGCGTTATGACAGGTATTTCGGTAGTTATTGGGACGGTTGTGGGTTCAGGAATTTTCTTTAAGCAAGGTCAAGTGTTGGAAACTGCTGGGGGCACAACGGCAGGATTGGCTGCTTGGATAGTGGGTGGACTAATCACGCTAGCTGGTGGCTTAACGTTATCGGAAGTTGGCTCACGAATACCAGAAACTGGTGGTATTTATATTTATATGAAAAAGCTTTATGGCGAATTTGTTGGTTTCCTCACTGGATGGACACAAGTTGCCATATATGCGCCTGCTATTATTGCATCAGTTTCAGCTTATTTTGCAGAATTATTTGCGGATTTTTTTAACATATCGACACATTGGGTACCTACAATTGGTATCCTGACGTTACTGTTAATTACAGCGATGAATTCATTAGATAATCGGATTGCGGGTGCTTTCCAAGTGACAACAACAACAATCAAATTAATTCCAATCTTTGCATTAGTTATCTTTGGTATGTTTTTTGGAAAGGCAGATGCCTTGGGTCAAACAGTCCATCATATGACAGCAACGACATCGGGCAATTTTGGATTAGCTATTTTGGCAACTTTGTTTGCCTATGATGGTTGGGCGACATTAGCTAACTTAGGTGGTGAGTTAAAAAATCCGCGTCGAAATTTACCGCGAGCAATCATTGGCGGATTACTAATCGTTATTCTGGTCTATGTGGGTGTGACTTATGGTATCTATCGGGCGGTACCTGCAAACCAAATCGTTTCGCTTGATAATCAAGTACCTTACACAGTTGCTCGACAAGCGTTTGGAGAATTAGGTGGTAAATTATTGGCGATTGGTATTTTAGTTTCTATGGCGGGAACGCTTAATGGAAAAATGCTTGCCTTTCCACGAATGGTTTATGCCATGGCAAATGAAGGCGTGTTGCCACGTTATTTAAAAAAGACTAACCGTGCGCAGGCACCGATCACAGCATTATGGACGACAGCAGGTTTGGCTGCTATTTTAATTGTCATGTCAGGGGCTGATTGGTTATCAGATATGGCTGTCTTTGTTATTTGGTTATTCTATGCAGCAACATTTTTTGGTGTATTTATCTTGCGTTTACGGGACAAAAAAGCTGCTGTTAAGCCTAATGAACTACTATTTCAAGTGCCTTTGTATCCAATTATGCCAATAGTTGCCATTGGGGGTGCATTGTTTGTATTGATTAATACCCTAATTGCAAGTTTCTCAATGGTGCTCATTTCGTTTATCTTCGTCGCCATTGGTATCCCGGTTTATTATTATTACAAACGAAAGCGTCGCTAATGGTTAGTCAGACAGATAGTTCTAGGCATGTAATCAGAAATTAGTTGCTTCCTGACAAAATATGCGATAATAGATGTAAAAGAATCTATTAATAAGGGAGTATGTCAGTATGGGAAAGTATCATGTGACGAATTATGAACAGATGTCGTTTGATGATTTTAATCAGCCATCAGGTTTACCAATCGATCGTGACAATCGTTGGGTTGTGCGCGCAGATAATATTCCATGGCATGATCTAGAGAAACAATATGCATTGGTTTTTACAAGTAATCGCGGACCTAAACCATTACCGTTTCGCTTGGTGTTTGGTGCATTGATGATTCAGCAATTACTTGAATTAACTGATGAAGAAACACTAGAACAAATTAAAGAGAATCCTTATTTACAGTATTTTGTGGGACAGTCTGGTTATGTTTATCAGCGGCCATTTAGTTCATCAACTTTAAGTCGTGCGCGACAACGTATCGGGGATGATGAAGTATTGGCAATGGTTGATCAGATAGAGGATATGATGATTGCAAAAGGTGTGACATCTAAAATTGGCAAGCGTCATTAATGACTTGTTTAAAGAATTGATCGTTATAATATGAGGGGGAAAAATGAAAAAAGTTACTTTGTTATTAAGCTTAATCGGTAATCTCGTATTATTTTTGGCGTTAAAGGTCGCTAAAGAACGTAATGATGCTTTTGAACGCCAAATTATTGCTGCTGATGAAAAAGCTGAGATGACTCACAATGATCAGGAGGTTGGATAATGCACATTACTGAAGAAATGATGGATCCTGAGTTACGCAAAACAGGGAAAGCAATTCGCCAGATGATGCCGTATGTTACACCAACTAGAATTAAGCTAATAAACAAAGCAACGGATGTACTACGTGGTACTAATCGAACTAACTTAAATTACGAACAGCATTATATTACGCGTACGGATGGCTCTAAACTACGCATTTGCGTTTATTCACCACAGACACCTCAAGAAAACGTGCCAGGTGTTTTATGGATTCATGGTGGGGGTTATGCATTAGAATTACCGGAATTAGAGGCAAGTGCTTTTGCACAAATAGCCAATGAAACCGGGGCAGTTATCGTGGCACCGGATTATACGCGCTCACCAGACCGTCCTTATCCGGCGGCATTAGAAGATTGTTATGCCTCTTTAAAGTGGCTACGTGATCATACAGATGAGTATGGTATTCGTAGCGATCAATTGGTAGTTGCTGGAGGCAGTGCCGGTGGTGGTTTGACAGCAGCACTTAATTTGTATGCTCGTGACAAGGGAGAGATTGCGATTGCTTTTCAGATTGCGTTTTATCCGATGTTAGACGATCAACCAACAGCAAGCTCGTTAAACAATGATGCACCAATTTGGAATACAAAATCAAATGAGGTATCGTGGCGTTTATACCTGGGTGATTTGTATGGCACTCATGCAATACCAGCGTATGCAGCACCGGCTCGGGCCACTGATTTAAGTGGGTTGCCACCAATGATTTCATTTGTTGGTGATTTAGATCCATTCTATAGTGAGACAGTCACTTTTATTGATCGTTTAGCAGCTAGTGGCGTGCCAACGTATTTCAAGGTATACTCAGGGGCTTACCATGCATTCAATATAATTAAGCATGCTGAATTGGCAAATGATGCAAACCAATTTTTGATTGATAACTTTAAATATTGCATGACGCAATATTTTGCCGAGCAACCTAAGTAGCGAGAGCGAGACAAGAGTCGTTTAGCAGTTGGTTTGGAACGCGGTTTTGTCATCAAAATTTCAATTTTATAATTAATACACTTTTAGCGAAAAGAGCTGTAACACTTCCTGATGTTCCAGCTTTTTTTTTATGCCTTTCTGTTATTAGATAACGTTATGTTATGTTTTCGGTGTATTCGTTAATGGCTGTAAACGTTGGTATAAAAGCATTTTAATTTTATTTTTAAAAAATTCACAAAAAATAAAAAATACCGTTGCGATATATTCTTTTTCTCAAACTACACTTAGTACCTAACAGTTAAGTAGGGGAGATTGAGAATATGAAAGAAAGTAGTACGGAAGTTATCAATGAGGGACCAATTGTTAATCATCAGGATGTGAAGTTAAAAATTGGTCATTTTTTAAAAGTATATGGTCCAGGATTGATTGTGATGTTAGCTGATACTGATGCTGGTTGTCTAATTACAGCGGCTCAGTCTGGTGCGCAATGGGGGTATGCAATGGTTTTACCACAATTACTACTCATTCCAATCTTGTATGCAGCGCAAGAAATGACGGTTCGTCTGGGCATCGTGACACAACAAGGCCATGGTGAATTAATCCGACAACATTTTGGTAAAGGCTGGGCATGGTTGTCCGCAGGCACGTTAGGCATATCAGCAGTTGGTGCTTTATTAACTGAATTTATTGGTATCGCTGGTGTGGGAGAATTATTTGGTGTTTCGAAGTGGTTGACCATTCCAGCAGCAACAATATTGTTAATTGGGGTTGCCTTTTGTGGTAGTTATCATCATGTTGAAAAAATCGGGGTTATGATCGGTCTAGCTGAGCTTGCTTTCCTCGTGGCAATGTTTATGGCCAAACCGCAGCCCAGTGATTTCTTACAAGGTTTAACAACCGTTCCTTGGAAAAATTCCTCTTATTTATATCTTGTTGCCGCCAATGTGGGTGCGGTTATTATGCCATGGATGATTTTTTATCAACAAGGTGCAGTCATTGATAAACACCTTAGCAAGAAGGATATTCCAAAAGAAAAACATGATACATTGGTCGGTACGCTGTTAACACAGGGAATCATGATCATGTTTGTTGTCACTTTTGCGGCAACAGTTGGTGTCGTTGGTCATCACGTATCGCTAGGTTCAGTTAGTGATCTAGCGACTGCAATTTCACCGTATATTGGATCGAAACCAGCAAAGATTTTTACTGGTCTAAGTTTGATGGGTGGTTCGTTAGTTGCAGCATTAGTTGTTGCTTTAGCAGGAACTTGGGGAGTTACTGAGGTTCTAAATTGGCGACATAGTTTGAACGAACGACTAAATAAATCAAATGTTGGTTTTTACACCATTTATTGTTTAGCTCATATCATTGGGGCAGTTATCGTATTAATGAATATCGATTTAGTTGATATCGCCGTTTCAGTTGAAGTGATGAACGCGTTATTATTACCAATCGTCTTGGGATTTTTATTGATGTTAGAAGCAAAAGCATTACCAAAAGAGTATCGGATGCATGGTCTGTATCGATTTTTTGTCACTAGTGCCTGTCTCGTCGTGATGATTTTTGGCATGTATATGGTTGGACCAACACTTGGCATTTGGTAAGTCTAGAAAGGAGTTATTTTATGGATTATGTAGAAACAGTACAAAAAATTGATTGGCGGTTATTAAAGCAAATAACAGTTGAAAAAAGTGATGGTGAGAAGACACCATTTTATGCGTACAAGATTGACTTGGTTATTGATGCCCTGACGGATAATGATGAATTAAAAGATGAATTACGGCAACGTATTTTTTCGCAAGTTAGTGAAGCCGGTGACGAATTATCATCAACCACTATTCGTGACATGTTTATTAGTGCGTTGATTTCTATGGGAGAAGTTGCATTAGCTGATAAATATGTTGATTATCGAACGCATGATATTGAAAAATGGGAGTCTGTTATTGATCCTGGTCATAAATTGAATCAGTTATTTAACGGTCAAGATACTGTTGTCCATGAAAATGCTAATAAAGATAGTAATATCTTTAGCACACGGCGAGATCTAACAGCAGGGATGGTTGGTAAATCATTAGGATTAACTTTAATGCCACAGACTGTTGCTAAGGCACATTTACGTGGTGATATTCATTATCATGATTTGGACTATTCACCCCTGACATCGATGACGAACTGTTGTTTGATTGATTTTAAAGATATGTTAGCCAATGGTTTCAAAATTGGGAATGCAAATGTGGAACCACCTAAGTCAATTCAAACAGCAACGGCCCAAATGTCACAGATTATTGCGAATGTTGCGTCAAGTCAATATGGTGGTTGTTCATCTGACCGAACGGACGAGGTATTAGCACCTTATGCAGAGTTAAATTATAAAAAACATCTTGCAGAAGCTGAACAGTGGGTTTTACCAGAAAAACGAGAATCATTTGCGCGTGATAAAACAAAGAAAGATATTTATGATGCAATGCAGGCGCTTGAATATGAAGTGAATACGCTGTTTTCATCGAACGGACAAACCCCATTTACGACAGTTGGTTTTGGACTAGGAACCTCTTGGATCGAGCGAGAAATTCAAAAAGCCATTTTACAGGTCAGAATTAAGGGATTGGGTAAACAACATCAAACGGCAATTTTTCCAAAACTGATTTTTACCGTTAAACGAGGATTAAATCTAGACAAGACTGATCCAAATTATGATGTCAAGCAACTAGCAGTAGAGTGTGCAACCAAGCGAATGTATCCTGATATTTTAATGTATGACAAAATTATTGAATTGACAGGTAGTTTTAAGTGCCCAATGGGTTGCCGTAGCTTTTTACAAGGTTGGCAGGATGAGAATGGTCAAGAAGTTAATAGTGGTCGTATGAATTTAGGAGTGGTCACGATCAATTTGCCAAGAATCGCCATTGAAGCCAAAGGTGATAAGGATGTATTTTGGGAAATTATGGATGATCGGGTTCACTTAGCTAAAAAGGCATTATTGAACCGGTTAAGTCGTTGTAAGGAAGCAAAACCAGAAAATGCGCCGATTTTATATGAAAATGGTGCATTTGGTAAACGATTGCAGCCAACGGATTCGGTCGATGAATTATTTAAAAATAGTCGGGCAACCATTTCACTTGGTTATATTGGATTATATGAAGTTGGTACAGCCTTCTATGGTAGTGAATGGGAAGATAATCAAGAAGCCCATGATTTTACAGTCGCTATTGTTAAGTATTTACATGATTATTGCTTGAAGTGGGAGAATCAATACGGCTATCACTTTAGTGTTTACTCAACACCCGCTGAGTCATTGACTGATACTTTTTGTGAGGATGATATTGTGCGTTTTGGTATGATCCCGGATATTACGGCTAAGGAATACTACACGAATAGTTTCCACTACGATGTTCGTAAAAACCCAACACCGTTTGAAAAACTAGCATTTGAGCAAGACTATCCAAAATATGCAGCAGGTGGCTTTATCCATTATTGTGAGTACCCTAATTTGAAGCAAAATCCAGCTGCGTTAGAAGCAGTTTGGGATTGGGCTTATGATCGCGTAGGTTACTTAGGAACAAATGCTTCGATTGATCACTGTTTTGAATGTGGTTTTGATGGTGAATTTAAACCAACTGCAAGAGGATTTGAATGCCCACAATGTGGTAATCGTGATCCAAAAACATGTGATGTTGTTAAGCGGACCTGTGGTTATCTAGGAAATCCAATGATTCGTCCAATGGTTCATGGTCGTCATAAGGAAATTGTGTCACGTGTTAAGCATATGCAGTTAGGAGGCCTTGAAGATGGCGAAATCTAATCGGCCACGGCATATTAGACAACCAAACAATCCGAAACCCCAAGAATGGTTAGCATCTGAACGCAGTTTACAATATGTGGCTAGTTATAAACCATTTAATATGGTTGATGGTGAAGGTATTCGATGCAGTCTTTATGTATCGGGCTGTTTGTTTAATTGTCCTGGTTGCTACAACCGGGTTGCTCAAAATTTTCATTATGGTAAACCATATTCGCAAGCACTCGAGGATCGCATTATTACTGATATGTCGCATAGTTATGTCCAAGGGTTGACATTACTTGGTGGCGAACCGTTTTTAAATACCCAAGTTTGTTTGAAATTATGTCGGCGAATTCGGCAAGAATTTGGAAATACAAAGGATATTTGGTCATGGACGGGTTATACCTGGGATGAGTTGATGCAAGAATCCTATGACAAATTAGAATTGTTAAGCATTATTGATATTTTGGTAGATGGTCGTTTCTTAGAAGAAAAGAAAGATTTGACGTTACAATTTCGTGGGAGTTCAAATCAAAGAATCATTGATGTACCAAAGTCCTTAGCAACTGACGATGTTGTTATTTGGGATAAATTAGTTAGGTAGTTTAGGAGGGAAAACAGTGGCTGAATTAATCATTGACCATCTTTCGGTGGCTGTGCAAGATAAAACCATTTTAAATGATGTTAATTTAACGATTAAAAATGGTGAAATTCATGCACTGATGGGGCCAAATGGTACGGGAAAATCAACATTATCAGAAACCATCATGGGAAATCCACGTTATCAAATTACGGGTGGGCGAATCTTATTAAATGGTCAAAATATTACTGAGATGGCAACTGATGAACGAGCCCGTGCAGGTATTTTTCTAGCAATGCAATATCCAGTTGAGGTTGCTGGCATTACGAACGCAGATTTTATTCACTCAGCAATGAACGCTCGCAATAATCATGATGCTGTCCCAGTACTAAAATTTCTTAATGCTTTACACCAAAATATGGCATTTTTGGATATGGATGAAGACTATGCTGATCGTGGTTTAAATGAAGACTTTTCTGGTGGTGAGAAGAAACGCAATGAAATTTTACAACTAATGATGTTGCAACCGACAATGGCAGTGCTAGATGAAATCGACTCTGGTCTCGATATTGATGCCTTAAAAGTTGTTGCCCGTGGTATCAATAAGATGCGCAGTGAATCATTTAGCTGTTTGATGGTGACACACTATCAGCGACTGCTCAATTATGTTGTTCCTGATGTTGTGCATGTTATGATGGGTGGCCACATTATTAAAACGGGTGGACCAGAATTGGCGTTAGCACTCGAAAAAAATGGTTATGAAGGACTTGATCAGGTGTGAGGAGGTGAATCATGCGATGACAACAGATGTCTTAGAGCAAGCTAATTATCCTTATTATATGGGCATTAAGTATGCAACAAAGGATTACGAATTTGTTAGTCACAATGAGGCTGTTCATTGGCAATGGTCAGCAGATGATGCAACGATTACAGAACTTAAGCACCATGGTGGTACAATTGCGCGTCTTGAAGATGAGGCACAGTTATCCAAACAAGTCACAGCATATATACAGAAACATCAAACAAATAAGTACATCGTACAACATTTTCAACAACCGCTCGTCGGTTTGAAAATTATGATTCCTGATCATGTGGTTATTAAACAACCATTAAATTTGACGATAGATTTAAGAGATACCCAACCAATTGCATTGACGATAGTGTTGATCCTTGGTGAAGGCAGTCAGTTGACTCTGCAACAGGCTATCAATATTAATGGTCAGGTAGCTCATGCTAGTTGTGTGATAATTGGGCATCAAGCAGATAATAGTCAGTTAAAATTAATGACTGCACTCAGCAATCAGACACCCATCAACTTATCATTATTTGGGGAACTTGATGTGGCCAGAGATTGCGTGGCAGATTGGTCACTGGTACCGGGAACTTACGGTAAATTATTGGGGGATGTTACCGTGAACTTGAATGGTCAAGGTAGCGTCGCAAAACTCAATGCGGTCAAAATCGGCATCGGTCAAGATTACAGTGGCTTTCAGGGACGTGTGAATCATTTGGCAACGCACACAACTAGTCGCATCAACATGCGTGGCGTGTTATTTGGCCAATCAAAGGTTAATTTTACAAGCGTCGGGCAAATTTATCACGGTGCCTATGGTTCAGACTCACAGCAAGAAGGGCGCTTGATGACGGTTGGTAAAAGTGCTCAAGGGACCGTTAATCCGTTATTGATTATTGATGAAAATGACGTCAATGCTGGCCATGCGGCTAGTGTTGGTCAGTATGATCCTGAAGAACTTTACTATCTATTAAGTCGAGGAATTACTGAACAACAAGCCAGAAAAATTTTAGTCTATGATTTTATTGCACCAGTGCTCCATGAGCTCAATGATGATTTGCAACAAAAGGTCATAGCAGCAGTTGAAGAAGGTGCAGGTGAAGATCTCCATGACAGTTTATAATCAGTTAGCTTACTTAGATAATGCTGCAACCACGCCGATGCCAGATGCCGTCCTTGAAGTGATTGATAATTATTATCAAAAACAAAAGGTCAATGTGCATCGTGGCATGTATATGTTAGCTAATGAGGTGACCAAACAATATGAACAGGTTCGTCAACAGGTAGCTGATTTCATTCATGCGCCCGATGTTGCAGATATTGTGTTTACTAGTGGTGCAACCGATGCGCTGAATTTGGTGGCGTTTGGTTATGGTATGACACATCTTCATGCTGGGGATGAGATTATTATTAGTGTCATGGAACATCATTCTAATTTGGTACCTTGGCAACAAGTTGCCAAAATAACGGGGAGTAAACTACGCGTTGTTGACATCACAACAGATGGTCGGATTGATATGATGGCATTGCAAAAAATGCTAAATAAACATACCAAAATTGTGTCACTAACATTAGTTTCAAATGTTTTAGGAACGTATACAGATATGCACCCAATCGCAAAAATAGTGCATGAAGCTGGTGCTGTGTTACTAGTTGATGCAGCTCAGGCAGTTGCCCATATACCGATTGATGTGCAAGCGATGGCTGCCGACTTTTTGGCCTTTTCCGGACATAAAATGTTTGGTCCGACAGGTGTCGGGGTACTATATGGACGTGCGGATTTACTAGCTGAGACAAATCCAACGCGGTTCGGTGGTGAAATGATTGATCAAGTAACCAAAACAACGGCCACTTTTCAACCAGCACCATTAAAATTTGAAGCAGGAACACCAAATATTGCTGGTGTACTCGGGTTAGGTGCGGCGATTAAGTATATTTATCAGAAAGGCTACCAAACAATTGCTCAGATTGATCATGAATTGATAGATCATTTAATGGCAGGGTTGGCTCAAATACCTTTGGTGACGGTGTATGGATCACCAATCGCAAGTGACCACCAAGGGGTTGTGAGCTTCAACGTAGACAATGTACATGCGCATGATGTTGCAACTATTTTGGATTCAGCAGGTGTTGCTGTCCGATCAGGTCACCATTGTGCGGAGCCCCTAATGAATTTTTTGGGTACTGAAAGTGTTGTACGAGTCAGTGTTAGTTTTGAAAATAAGTTGTCTGAAATTGATAAGTTATTGGCAGGTGTTCGTCAGGTAAAGGAGTTATTGACATGAGTGATATTCGACAACTTTATCAGCGGATTATCGTTGATCATGCCAATTATCCGCATCATTATGGTGAACTCAAGACGGCAAATTATAAAAAAACCTGTCGTAATCCAGACTGTGGCGATACCATTTCAATATTTGCACTAATTGTTGACGGTCAATTTATTGACGTATCCTTTACAGGAAATGGCTGCATCATTAGTCAAGCATCTGCAAGTATGCTAATGGATATATTAATTAATCAGTCTGTCGATGTTGCGCTTGATCGTATGCAAAGTTTTAGCAAGTTAATCATGGGACAAGCAGTTGATGCTGATGATTTAGGTGATAGTGTTGCTTTTAGTACTTTAAGCGAATTTCCAACACGTGTTCGATGTGGTGCCTTAGCTTGGCACGCAATGTCAGAAATTATTAATGATTGGAGGACAACCAATGGCTGAAGATTCCATATCAGTGAAAGATCAGCAGGCCAATGAAGAACGCGGCGCTGTCGATGAAATTGATCCAGTTTTTTCAACAGGTGTTGGTATTAGTGAGGATACCATCCGTAAAATTTCTGGTGCTAAGCATGAGCCTGATTGGATGTTAGCGTTACGTCTGAAAGCCTACCAAATCTATTTAAAAATGCCTTTACCGAAATTTGGACCTGATTTAAGTCAAATTAATTTGGATCATATTAAATATTTTCAACGAGCAACAGATCATGTGGCGCGGCAATGGTCAGATGTACCAGACACGATTAAAGAAACCTTTGAACGTATTGGTGTCCCTGAAGCTGAACGAGAGTATCTGGCAGGTTCAGCAGCTCAGTACGAATCTGAGGCAGTGTACAGTAATTTGAAACATGACTTGGAATCACAAGGAATTATTTTTATGGATACAGATTCGGCACTGCGCGAACATCCTGATTTGGTACAACAATATTTTGGTACCTTAATTTCGGCCAGCGATAATAAATTTGCTGCCTTAAATACGGCGGTTTGGTCTGGGGGAACTTTTTTATATGTGCCAAAAGGAGTGCATGCGGATGTGCCCATTCAAAGCTATTTTCGGATTAATGCCGGTCGAACCGGACAGTTTGAGCGAACGTTAATCATTGTTGATGAAGGGGGTTCGGTTAATTATGTTGAGGGCTGTACCGCACCAAATTATTCAGAAGACAGTTTACATGCGGCCGTGGTAGAGGTATTTGTGAAACAAGGCGGATATTGTCGCTATACAACGATTCAAAATTGGTCAACAAATGTTTATAGCTTGGAAACTAAACGGGCACGTGCTGAAGCAGCAGCATCGATGGAATGGGTTGATGGAAATCTCGGTTCTAAAGTGACAATGAAATATCCTAGTATTTATTTAGTTGGTCGTGGTGCAACTGGCTCGATGCTATCAATCGCTGCGGCCGGTAAAGACATGCATCAAGATACTGGTGCCAAGATGATTCACATGGCACCCGACACGCATAGTACGATTATTTCAAAAGCCATTTGCCATGACGGCGGTCGTGCTGATTATCGTGGTTTGGTAAAGTATACAAAACGAGCGACAAACGCACATTCTCATGTAGAATGTGACACGATTCTTATGGATAATCAAAGCAGTAGTGATACATTTCCGGTGAATGATATTGCAACTAGTGATGGTACGATCGAGCATGAGGCACGTGTTTCCAAAGTTTCAGAAGAAAAGCTCTACTATTTAGAAAGTCGGGGATTAGATGAAGAAACCGCAACACAGCTGATTGTGATGGGGTTTTTAGATCCATTTACAAAACAACTACCAATGGAGTACGCTGTTGAATTGAACCGATTGATCAAATTTCAGATGGTTGGTAGTGTTGGTTAAATAATTTTGAATAGACGCAATGAAAAAAGAGAGCGAGACAAAAGTCGTTTTGAAGCCGGTGTGTAACGTAGTTTTCGTCATTTTTGGCCGAAGCAAAGCGAAGGACAGAAATGTCGTAAATTGCGTTACATTGAGGCTTCAGACTTTTGGAACGCGTTTATGCTGTCAAACTAACATGCGTTTAATTAATATCTTTTAGCATAAAAATTAGAGGCTGAGACAACATCTGTCCCAGCCTCCTTTATATTTTAATTTTTCTTTCTTTCTTGAACGAAAAAGATAACAGATAGCAGAATTAGGAAACCAGCACCGATGCTGACAGAAACACGTGTATCTGGATTAATAAACATAAAGACAACAATAACCAACAATGAAAGTAGTGCAAAATAGTTTGTTAATGGATATAGCGGCATTTTAAAAGGATGCTCAGCCATCAGTGTTTTATTAGAAGCCCGGAACCTTAATTCTGAAAATAGGATAACAAACCAAGGCACCATACCAGGTAATACACTTGAACTATATACTAAGACAAACAAGTCAGCAGTTGATTTATTATATGCAGAGAAGACAGTATTTAAAATCAATCCCAGTAGAATACCACCAGAAATGGCAAGAATTGAAACATAAGGTACTTGACGTGATGATAATTTTGATAATGGCTTAGCTGTTTCACCATCTTTTGATAGTTTGAACAACATACGGCTTGAACTATAGATACCAGAATTAGCACCTGACATGGCAGCAGTTAGAACCACAAAATTAATGATACCAGCAGCACCTGAAATACCAACTTTTGAAAATGTTTCTACGAATGGTGAACCGACTGCATCAAGTTGGTTCCAAGGGTAGATTGTCACAATGACAAAAATAGCACCGATATAGAAAATTAAAATACGCCAAACGATTGAACGAATTGATGAAACAATGGCATGTTTAGGATGTTCAGCTTCGCCAGCCGTAATACCCAGTACCTCAATTCCTTGATAAGACCCGACGACAATTGACATGGCAAAGATAAATCCTTTAAAGCCACCCGTGAAGAAGCCACCGTGTGACCATAAATTTGAAAGACCGATTGCGTGCCAATGATTACCTAACCCTAGGAAAATGACCATCGCACCTAAGACAATCATCACAATAATCGTTACCACTTTGATCATGGCAAAATAAAATTCCATGGTACCGTAAGCTTTAGCGGAAGTTAGATTAGCGAGTGTTAATGTCGCGATGACAACCACACCCGATATCCAACCAGGCAAGTGGGGCCACCAATAATTTAAATAAGTGCTGACAGCAATAACTTCACTGATACCAACGACGATATATTGAAAAACATTACTCCATTTTGTGAGGTAACCGGCTAAAGGGTGAATATAATTTGAAGCGTAGTCAGCAAATGACCCAGTTGTTGGATTAATGAAAATCATTTCACCTAAAGCGCGCATCACAAGATATAGCAAAATACCAACAAAGGCATAGGCTAATAGGACTGATGGACCAGTCCATTGAATGGTTGATGTTGATCCCATAAATAGACCGACACCAATTGTGCCACCTAAGGCAATCATTTGCATTTGACCACTCGTTAACGAACGTTTTAACTGACGTTCAGACTTTATCTGCTCACTTTTCATATCTGACACTCCTCTTTCTCCTAAAAAAGTATACAAAAAACCGCCCAATCAACTTGCACCGCAAAGCGGGTGTCGAGCTGATTGGACGGTTTGTTAACAATCAATAGTTATTAACAGCACGTTAAATATCCCAACCAGCCAAAAGGGTGGTTGAGGTGGTGGTCGTTAGATGATCTGCTAAGATTAAGTTTTTTACTTTGTAAACTAACATAACGATTTCCTCCGTGCATTAATTAATAATTAGAAGAATATCATTATTATGCCAGGATGACAAGAGAAAATTTAAAATCTCATCGATATGAGTGACTAATTTATTAATTAAATAATAATAAAAAGTCAACAAAATCAATCATAACTAGCTATTATATATTGAAATAGTCGTTATTCGAGATATTTAAAAAGTGTCTTAAAAATTTGCGATATCGTACGCAAGAAATTAGAGGTTTAATTATGTCACAATTGAAATTATGGCAAAAAATGATTCGACGCGAAAATCCGAGTAGTTATGCAGATAAAGACGGCAAACTACAGCCGGTATTAGGAAAAAGAGAAATGATTGCAATGGGGATTGGTACGGTAGTTGGTGCTGGTGTTTTTACTATGCCAGGCATTGTGGCAGCCGAATATGCCGGTCCAGCAGTTGTGATTTCTTTTGTTATTGCAGCATTAATTGCCGGATTATCCGCTTTAGCCTATTCAGAGTTAGCATCAGCCATGCCATTTGCTGGTTCAATTTATTCGTGGGCAAATGTTATTTTTGGTGAATTCATTGGTTGGATTGCGGGATGGGCAATTTTAGCAGAATATTTGATTGCTTTGGCGCTAGTTTCGTCGGCATGGTCCTCGTATTTCCAAGGCTTTTTAGCAAGCTTTGGCTTCGAATTACCAAAATTTTTTCAAGCATCGTTCAATTTAGCAAAAGGAACAGGCTTTGATTTATTTGGTGCCATAGCAATTTTAGTGGTCGGTGTCCTGGCTTCCCGCGGGCTGAGAAATATTGCTCGAATTGAAAATTGGCTTGTCGTTGGTAAAATTGCTGTCATTATTATCTTTATTGTGGTGGGGGCTACTGCAGTTCAAGTGAAAAACTGGCTGCCATTTATTCCCCATCATCAAACGGGCACTCATTTTGGTGGCATTACTGGGATTATTGCCGGGGCAACGCAAATTTTCTTTTCATACATCGGTTTTGATACGATTGCAGCTAATTCAGCAGAGGTGAAAAATCCACAGAAAACAATGCCACAAGCAATCGTTGGTACATTAGTCATTGCAACGGCTTTATTTGTGGGTGTCGCAGCAATTTTAACGGGGATGTATCCATATGAAAAATTTGCTGGTAACGCTGAACCAGCGGCATGGGCGTTGCGTAAATCAGGACATTTATTAACAGCTAATTTATTGTCAGTTGTCGCATTAGTGGGGATGTTTTCGGGGTTAGTTGCTTTATTGATTGGTGGGTCACGATTGGTGTATTCGTTTGGTCGCGACGGCCTGATGCCACGTCAATTTGCACAATTAGACAATGCGGGGCTACCCAAAGTCGCGACTGGGATTATTACAGCAATTGCGATTATTCTGGGAGGTGTTTTCCCAATTGACATGTTGGCAAATTTGGTGTCTGCAGGTACGTTGATCGCCTTTATTGTAGCTGGCTTGGCAGTTTTGAAACTGCGTAAACGGGCTGATATTAATCATAGTGGTTATAAAATGCCGTGGTACCCAATACTGCCGATATTAGCTGCATTGGCTGCTTTATTATTACTATGTTCGTTAAATACGACTGCTATTTATTTAACTGTCGGATGGTTGGTAATTGGGTTTATTGTGTATCTTTTCTACGGTAGTCATCATAGTTAAGTAAAGTCAGGATAGTATTATTTTTATGATTAGTAGTATGTTCACAAATATAAGTGTGCGATAATAATTAGATACTAGTCGTTTAAATTGATGGGAGAAAAGCCGATGAAAAAATTATTGGTTTTAACTACAGGAGGAACCATTGCGTCAACAAAAACTGCTCAAGGTTTAGCGCCAGGAATGACAGCTGATGAATTGATGACCTATGTTGTACCACGTGATGATGTGATGATGTCTGTTGAAAACATCATGGGAAAAGACTCAACTAATATGCAACCTGAAGATTGGTTGATTATCGCCGGACGCATACTAGAACATCAGGACGAATTTGATGGTTTTATTGTGACTCATGGTACAGATACAATGGGTTATACCGCAGCAGCCCTGTCATACTTGCTATATGGTATTAAAAAACCAGTTGCGTTGACCGGATCACAAATTCCATTAGGTGAAATGCAGTCAGATGCTATTAGAAACCTAGATGATGCTGTCACGTTTGCTAGTAAAACACATTTGACGGGGGTGTATCTCGTATTTAACGGTTTGGTCATGATGGGGACGCGCGCTGTTAAGACCAAGACAAAGAGTTATGATGCGTTTGAGAGTATTAACTATCCTTATTTGGCAAGTGTGAACGCTGGGGAAATGGTGTCATTATATGAACCAGAGCCAGAAGAACCATTATTAAAGGCCCATACGTCTTTGGATCCAAATATTTTTGTTTTGAAGGCCTTTCCAGGACTTTCAGTAGATATATTTGATTATCTAGTTGCGCATACACATGGTGTCATTATTGAGAGTTTTGGTAATGGTGGTTTACCGTTCCAACGACGTAATTTGATTCCGGGTATCGAGAAACTTATTGCTGCAGATATTCCAGTTATTATCACGACACAAATTTTAGAAGAAGGTCAAGATATTAATTTGTATGAAGTCGGTAAACGAGTTGCGGATGCCGGTGGTGTTACAGTTGGTGATATGAATACTGAAGCAGTCGTAGCAAAGTTGATGTGGGTATTAGATCAAACACGCGACCCGCAAAGAATCACAGAGATGATTCAGACGCAAACGGCTCATGATATTGGATTCGTCTAATGTGCAGTTAAAGAGGAGGCGCAAATGGCAAAATTATCATACGATATTTTAGAAAAATTTGGTACATTATCAACTAGTAAAAGTGGTTGGGAATTGCAATTAAACTTTGTGCAATGGGGTGAAAATAAACCTAAATTCGACTTACGCTCATGGTCACCAGACAATAGTAAGATGGGTAAAGGGTTAACCTTATCTCATGATGAGGTGGTTGCATTGTACGATGTATTAACGAATGTATTAGCAGCAGAACACGCACCTGTAACAGATGTCACAGATGATGTTGCAGATACTGATGAACAAACAAATGAGCAACCTAAATGGGGTCGTTTGGACGAGATGTAAGCTCCCCCAAGCTAACACCAAATTTGAGATATATCCCGATGGTTAAAGTGAATTTAACCATTGGGGTATTTTTTGTTCAAAGTTTTAAAAAAGTTAGCTTGAAGCGAAAATTAATGTTTCGTGGTTATCATAATAGTCACAGTTGATGTTGAGGTTTGTTGCTTAGTTTCTGCAATAATGGTATCTACCGTCCACGTCTGAATGCGATGACCTAACTTGATGGGTGTCGCAATCGCAAGTAATGTACCAGTCGTTGCAGCATTTAAATGATGTGTATGAATATCAACACCAACAGGAATTTGGTTGGGATTTGTTAAACTGGCGTTAGCACCTAGACTGGCTGCTGTTTCAGCAAGAAAAGCATTAATTCCACCATGCACGATACCATAAGGTTGCTTGATCTGGTCGGTGATTGGTAGTTGAATGATTGTTTTTTCAGCAGTTACGAGTTTGTTTTCAACGTTTAAAAATTGTAATGCATCCATGGTTGTCCCTCGTTTTCAAAGTAGTATCAGATTAATCCTCATTTTAATATTAATTTGGAAAAAATAATAGAAAAGATTATAATGCACTAGTAGTGTTTATTGTACAGATATAAAAAATAGGAAGTGGCAAAATAAATATGACAGTAGAATGGTCAACAGTTAAAGAATACTCAGAAATTTTCTTTGAGCGTGCTGATGCAATTGCTAAGATTACGATGAATAATCCACGTCATCATAATGCGTTTACACCTGATATGGTGCAAGAAATGATTGATGCTTTTTCAATTGCACGTGATGATGCGTCAATTGGTGTGATTATTTTAACTGGAGAAGGGGATAAAGCCTTTTCTTCTGGTGGTGATCAATCAGTACGTGGTAATGGTGGTTATGTTGGCCATGATCACATTGCACGTTTGAATGTTTTGGATTTGCAACACTTGATGCGTATTATTCCTAAGCCAATTATTGCGATGGTTAAGGGTTGGTCAGTCGGCGGTGGTAACATTTTGCAACTGGTTTGTGATTTGACGATTGCTGCTGATAATGCCATGTTTGGTCAAACTGGACCAAAGGTTGGTTCATTTGATGCAGGATATGGTTCAGGTTACTTAGCTCGTGTTATTGGTCATAAGCGTGCGAAGGAAGTTTGGTTCTTGAATAAGTTCTACACAGCACAAGAAGCTTACGATATGAACTGGATTAACCGTGTCGTACCATTGGCTGAGGTTGAAGATGCAACGTTAGAGTGGGCTAATATCATTCTACAAAAGTCACCAACTGCTTTGCGCTTCATTAAAGCTGCGATGAATGCTGATACAGATGGTTTAGCTGGTTTGCAACAATTTGCTGGGGATGCCACAATGTTGTATTACACGACGGATGAAGGAAAAGAAGGTAAGAATGCCTTTCTTGAAAAGCGCCAACCAGATTTTACCAAGTATCCAAAGTTCCCATAAAAATAATGAAGACTCGGTAAGCGACAGGTCATGTCAGCTATCGGGTTTTTTATTCGATTTTTACTTTAAAAATATATAGAAGGAATATTCATGGAAAATTGGCTAACAAAACGGGCACAATTATCACCTGACCATTTGGCTGTTCAGTATCAGGAAACAAAGTTGACCTTTGCGCAGATGAACGACCAGGTGCAACATATTGCAACACAATTGGCGCAGATTGCTCAAAATGAAGAACGGATTGCAGTAATTACTTCAAATCAGTTGCAAGGCTATTTGATGATTCTAGCTGTACAACAATTAGGTAAAACAATCGTTCTGATTAATCGTCGTTTATCTGCACGAGAAATTGATTTTCAATTACAAGATGCTGGTATTCAGGTTGTCGTGCAAGATAATGATTTTCACTTAACGCTATCAGTTAATAAGCAAGTTTCTTTTGCCGAAGTATTGGCAATACCGGTTACTGAACTAATTAATCCCGTTGCTGAATTTGACTTAAATAAAGTAACATCAATTATGTATACATCAGGAACGACCGGTAATCCTAAAGGGGTCATGCAAACCTTTGGTAACCATTTTTATTCAGCTATTGGCTCAGCGTTAAATTTGGGCATTATGACTGAGGATGTTTGGTTGGCAGTTGTTCCCATTTTTCATATTAGTGGTTTGTCGATTATGATGAGATCACTTATTTATGGTATGGGTGTGCGTCTGTTTGAAAAATTTGATGTTCATGCCATTAACAAAACCTTATTAAGTGGAGAAGTGACAACGATTTCAGTTGTGCCGATGATGTTGACACAACTACTGAGTGATTTGCCAGAAGGAACTCGTTACCACAAAAACTTTCGTACGATGTTGTTGGGTGGTGGACCAACTGACTTAACAACTTTACAACGAGCAACAGCAGCAGGTATCGAAGTTGTACAATCATATGGTATGACAGAAACTGCATCACAAGTGATTGCCTTGGATGCGGCAAATGCGCAACGGAAAATTGGGTCAGCTGGTAAGCCACTGTTCCCTGTTTCAGTTCGTATTGCACATCAGGATGAAAATCGTCATGGTCGCATCCAAATTAAATCGCCAACATTAGCGGTTGGCTATTTAAATCAACCAGAGAAATATGCTAATACATTCGAAAATGGCTGGTTTGATACGAGTGACATGGGTTGGTTAGATGACGAAGGTTTCTTATATATTGATGGTCGTGAAGGAGATATGATTTCATCAGGTGGTGAAAATGTCTTCCCTGATGAAATTGAATCAATCTATGCGAAACTAGATGCAATAAAGCAAATTGCAGTGGTAGGTGTACCCGATGAAAAATGGGGTGCGGTACCAGTCGCTTTTGTTACGTTTACGGATGGTAAGTCATTATCTCGACAAGAGTTACGCAATTTTGGTCGAGACATGTTAGCGCATTATAAGGTACCCGCACACTTTTATAATGTATCAGAATTACCACGGACAGCGAGCGGCAAAGTGCAACGACATAAATTGCCGCATTTGATTGCGAAAGCATCAGAAGTAAAATAAGCATTTACCTTGAATTTTTGAGATGAGCGACTATAATGGTTGGTAATCTAGGAAAGGGGGTGATACGTTTTGACAGATATACACAATCAACAAAACGTATCGCCCTTGTAAAAGGAAACAAGGGCGATACGTTCTGTATAGTTTAGTGGGCAACTACTAAAAAGATTATGCGGATTGTAATTTAACAGCATAATCGGAAGCATCAAGTGACGAACTTGATGCTTTTTTTATAAATGCAGATTCATGTTATAATCATGAGGAGTTTATAATTTATGTCGATAGAATGAGGTGTTAAAAATGGAAATCATTGATGTTACGCCAAAGACTGAAGCAGACTGGGAACGTATTTATCTTGAGGCTTTTCCGGAATATGAGCAACGTCCGATTGCGGATTTAGTTGCGATGTCTGAGCAACAGAGTGGCACAAGAATGCAAGTAATTACTGATGAAGACCAAGTAATTGGTGTCTTGTATTTGTGTGAAATAGGAGTAGCGAAGGCTTTTGTATTATATTTCGCTATGGATGCAGCAATTCAAAGCAAGGGCTATGGTAGTCGTGCCTTAGCTATTTTGAAGGAACGTTATCCAGAAGGGCTGATCTTGGAGGCTGAAGAAACTGGCCAACAAGCAGAAAACGAAGAACAACGTGTTAAGCGCTATGCATTTTACATGCGGAATGGCTTCCAGGATAAGCAATTGCTTTCTGAAAATTCTGGTGGCGTTTTCCATCTATTGGCAACGACAAAAGAAGTTTCTGCAACGGAATACTTGCAAGCCATGCAGACATTGTCAATTGATGCGGTTATCCGTCGTGCACAATAAATTAGTATATTTTTAGCAAAAAGAAGTTGGAACAAAAGAATTTGTTCCAACTTCTTTTTGTTAAAAATGTATTAATTAAAAGCATGTCAGTTTGATAGCATAAACGCGTTCCAAAAGTCTGAAACCTCAATGTAACGCAATTTGCGCAATCTCTGTCCTTCGCTTTGCTACGGCCAAAAATTGCGCAAATCACGTTACACACCGGCTTCAAAACAACTTTTGTCTCGCTCTCTTTTGTGTTTATCATAATAAATTATGAAATGACTTTTATTTTTAGTGCACTTTATTTATGATAAGGAACAAAGATATTAAAAAACAGATTTTCAGTGTAAAGGAGCTAGTATGTCAAAGTATATTATTTTTGACCTCGATGATACCTTATTAGATTTTCAAAAAGGTGAAGTTGAAGGAGTGAAAAAAATTCTAAAAACGAATGGTGTTGCTGATATTCATCAAGGGTTTTCGACTTATCAAACCATTAATCAAAAAGTCTGGCAGCAGATTGAAAGTGGCGTGCCACGGCAACCATTATTGGATACCCGTTTTTCAAAAACGTTAGCTCTTTTTGACATTGATGCTAACGGGGTGAAATTAGAGGCCGAGTATCGTGAAATGTTAAATCATAATTTTTATACATTACCTGGTGCAGCAGCTTTACTAGATAGTTTGAAGCAAAATGATTTCACATTATTTGTTGGTACCAATGGGGTTAAAAAAACACAATTTGATCGTCTGGAAGGTTCCGGTTTACTGAAATATTTTGATGATTATTTTATTTCTGAAGATATTGGCTTTTCTAAACCAAGTACAGAATTCTTTTCACCAATCTTTAAAAAGTATCAGCAATTAACACGGGAAAATACATTTATGATTGGTGATCGTTTACAGTCAGATATTTTGGGAGCAAATCGTGTGGGTCTGCGAAGCATTTGGTACAATCCTAATGAAATGGATAATACATTTGACTATCAGCCGACTTATACGGCAAACAGTTATGAGCAAATTAAACAAATTTTACTATAAATAATTTGTTTTTTCTAAAGGGAGTCCCATTGTTGGGATTTTTTGGTAAAATAAGTCTTAATAAATGCATTTTATTGTGGTAAATAGGGATTATTATATGTCACTAAGCGGTTCCCTAATAGTAGGCAAGTTAGGGTAAAAACATTCGCTTCTTGGATATGATGTTTAAGGTGGTTTTGGGAAAGGTAGGATTATTTATGGCACAGAATGGGCTTAAGCCAAGTATTAGCACATTAGGAATTATTTCCTTGGGTTCCGGTGGTGTAATTGGTAGTAGTTGGATTTACACGAATAGTCAGTTTTTTCATCAATATGGCGCTGGTGGAGAAATTTTTGGCTTATTGGCGGCATCAGTACTCGCGATTTTAGTTTCACTATCATTTGCCGAATTATCAACGGTTTATCCGAAAGCCGGTGGTGAAGTTGTTTATGGATATGAAGCATTTGGAGAAAAAGGTGGTATGTTTGCCGGGTGGGCATTGCTAGGTTCATATTTGAGTGCTTTGGCATTTTACGTGACAGCATCCAGCATGTTACTTTCGCAGATTATTCCACAAATTGCTACTGGACCGGCTTATTCATTTGCTGGTATGAAGGTTCATTATACGGAATTGGCATTGGGCGTATTGATTACATTATTTATTTTCGCAATTAATTACCGCGGTGCTAGTCTAACGAGTAACGTACAAATTGTATTGTTTATCTTACTGGTTATCATTGGGGTCGTGTTGGTTGTCGTTGGTTTTAGTCATGGTAAGCCTAGCAATTTTTGGCCCGCATTCTATGATGGACAATCAAAGACACCTGAGATATTTAGATTTATCCTACCAGCCATGACGTTCCTGACAGGTTGGGAATCGATTGGTGTTATGGCTGAAGAGGTTAAAACCCCAGCTCGAAAAATTGGACGAATTGTTGTGATTGCCATTATGATTGCGGCAGCTTATTATTTATTAGTATTGTTAGCATCAGCTTGGATTCATCCTTGGCAGAGTACAGCAAAAATGGAAATGGGAACAATTGATGCCTTTAAAGCAGAAGGTTTCCCATTGTTGGGCACAGCAGCCTTTGTGATTTCGTTCTTAGGATTAGGAACAAGTTTCCTAGCATTGTTCTCAGCAGCACCACGCTTGATTTATTCACTAGCTGAACAAAAAATTTTGCCACAATATTTTGCAAAAGTACATCCAAAGTATGGTACGCCAAGCCGTGCCATTGTGATGACTCTCGTACTGGTGTTATCACTTGGCTGGTTAGGTAAGGGTGCATTGACTTACTTCCTAGACATTGGTGGTTTCTTGACTGCCTTAGCATGGGGAATCAATGCCTTTAACCTGTGTGCTATTCGGCGAAAGTACCCCGAATTAAAGGGTGGTTTCCGTAATAAACATTTGTGGCTACCAATATTGGGTGGTGTGATTGCTATTCTTATCGCGGTGGCAACGCTTATTCCTGGAACAGGTGTGTCATTAGTTTGGCCATATGAATATGTTATTTTGGGAATTTGGGTTATTATTGGCTTAATCAGTTACTTCGCTGGCCGAAAATAACGCAAGTGTTATGACAGCAAGTATGTAATCTTTAGGTACACAGTTAAGAGTTATCGATTTACCAGTTTCGTTGAATTGGTAGATTGATAACTTTTTAATATATAATTATTTCTTCTTTTGTTAAATAAATTATCCTATAATGTTAGGTAAAAACCTTAAATATTTAAGGTATGAGTAAGCTAAGGATAGGCAGTTTTTAAGGTTCAGCGTCTATATTAAAAATAACAAAACAAACACAAGTGCAAGAGGGACGGTAATATTATGGCAGAAAATACGATTAAATTATTAGTTGTCGAGGATGACTATGCATTGAATGATACGGTGAAAGAAACAATTTCTGAATTAGGTGAAGTCGTTCAAGTACATGATGGGGACGAAGGTTGGTTTGAAATTGAATCAGGTGTATATGATGCGGTCGTTTTGGATGTTATGTTACCTGGTCAAGATGGATTTACTATTTTAAAGAAGGCAAAAGAACAGTTTCCCAATTTGCCAATCCTTATGCTGACAGCCAAGGGTGAAATAGCCGACAAAATGCAGGGATTTGATTTAGGGGCGGATGAGTACATTACAAAGCCGTTTTATAAAGAAGAACTTTTGGCACGTTTGAAGACGCTATTACGTCATACAGGTGTGCTGGGACAAGATGGTGCTTTAGAAGTTGGTAATGTGCAGATCTATGTGGATCAACACAAGGTACTAGTTGATGATACAGAGGTTAGTTTACAGGGACGTGAATTTGGTCTACTAGTTTACTTGGTACAACATGTCGGACAAATTGTGACGAAGGATCAAATTTTTGATCGTCTCTGGGGATTTGATTCTGATACATCATTAACGGTTGTTGAAGTGTACATGTCAAACTTGAGAAAAAACTTACGTCAAGCGGAGGCGCAAGTTAATATCAAAACATTGCGTAATGTGGGGTACACACTAAACGCGACGACTGAGGACTAATGGCTAAAGTTAAATCAGCAGAAAAACGACGTTATCGTTTTAAAAAGTTGAGATTACCAAAGTGGCTGCAAAGAATCCGCGCTTCGTTGTCACAACAAGTTAAAATGACTATTTTAATGGTTGTTGGTTTTACATTAGTGTTCGTTTTAATTGGTAGTTTTTCAATTAGTCAGTTTCGAACAGTGATGTATGGCAACGCAGAGTCACGTGTAGACAATGCTTTTAATATTCAAGCAAATCGTTTTGATCGTCCAGTTGTCCAAACTGAAACGGCACAAATCACTGACTATGTTGACTCGTTTAAACACACATTGAACTTGCCAAAAGCAAATCGGGTTTATTTGCGTGAATATCGAGGTAGTTGGTATTTCTTTAATCGACATGGCGACGAATTAGCATATGTGGATGTCACGGCTGAACATGAATTGGTTGAGTCATACCAGACACGTTTATTCTGGATTTATGTGTTATCTGAGCTGGCCCTTCTATTGATGGGAATGGCATTGACTAGAGCTAATATGCGTCCAATTATTCGATCATGGAATCAGCAAAGAACCTTCGTCGCTGATGCAGCTCATGAATTTAAAACGCCGATGACGGTTATTCAAAATAATTTAGAACGGATGTTAGAGCATCCGAATGATACTGTTATGGACCAGGTTGAAAGTGTTGCTAATGCGTTGACTGAAGTCAGACATTTGAATCACTTAACTGGTGATTTATTGACGTTATCACAGGCCGATGCGGATATTCCAATGTTTGCATTTGAGGAAATGGACTTAGCAGAGACGGTACGTGAGGTTGGTGACATTTATGAATACAATGCCAATGAAAAGAACCAAACGCTAAAGGTTGATGTACCGAAAACGTTACCAATTATTGGCGATGCACAGCGATTGCGCCAATTACTTGTGATTCTTACGGATAATGCGCAAAAATATGCAGGTGAAGGGGCTAGTGTTACGATTACCGCAACAGCAACAAGTAGCGGTATTAAGATAACGGTTGCTGATACTGGAAAAGGTGTTTCAGAAGAAGATAAGAAGCACTTGTTTGATCGTTTCTATCGAATTGATAAGGCACGTTCTCGTTCCACAGGTGGTCATGGACTGGGATTATCGATTGCAAAGTGGGTCGTTCAAGGGCATCGTGGGACGATCGAAATCTTGGATAACAAACCACATGGGACAATTTTTAAGATTTTAATTCCTAAGAATCAAAAAGGTGCATCCTAAAATTTGGCTAATGGTCAAAAAAGGAGTTGGAACAAATTATTTTGTTTCAACTCCCTTTTTAATTAGTTTAGATTAAAGGCTTGGGGTGAGCATCAAAAACAGCAATCGTCTCATCTGCACGACCAACAATAACTTGGTCAACAATATTTAGGAACAAGCCATGTTCTACAACACCGACCATGCTAGTCAACTCACGTCCCAACTTAAAAGGATCAGGCATTTTAGTGAAATGCAAGTCAATTAAGTAATTGGCTGAGTCTGTTCGAACTGGGTTACCATTTTGGTCCAAGCGCCAAGTTGGTTGATAACCAGCATATTTCAAACGCTTAAATAGTTGATCAGCACCATAGGGGATGACTTCTACAGGAAGATAATGAGTCAATTGTGGTGCTAATTTTGTGTCATCAACAACCCAAATATTACGACGTGAATTAACGGCAACGATTTTCTCCCAAAGTAAGGCGGCCCCACCACCCTTAATTGCTGCAAAATTCTCATCAATTTGATCAGCACCGTCAATTGTCAAATCAATGTGGTCAACATCGTCAACATTATGCATGGGAATACCAAGCTTTGCCGCGGTACGACGTGTTTTATCAGAAGTAGGAATCCCCTTGATTTTCAATCCTTCTTCCGCCACACGTTTACCTAGCGCTTCAATAACAAAGGCAATGGTTGAACCTGACCCAATACCTACTACCATACCATCTTCAACGAATTCAGCTGCACGATAACCGGCTAATTTTTTAAGTGCAGTTTGATCTGCCATAAGGATAATGCCTCTTTCTTAAATTTTTTCTTGTTTCTATTATCTCTCATTAAATAGGGTTTAGGCAAATATGAAATTAGAAAATGTTACACTGGATAAATAACTTTTAAAAAAGGTGGCAAAATTTCATGATTGAGATGTGGCATGAAGAAAAAATAGAAGCATTCCGTCAGACGTTACTTGATTGGTATGATAGAGAAGGCCGTGCAGATTTACCTTGGCGTCGAGACAAGGAACCTTACCATGTTTGGGTATCAGAAATTATGTTACAACAGACCCAAGTTCAAACGGTCATTCCATATTTCGAACGATTTATGAAAAACTTTCCAACGATAAAAGACTTAGCAATGGCACCAGAACAACGATTATTAAAAACTTGGGAAGGGCTAGGTTACTATTCGCGTGTTCGAAATATGCAAAAAGCAGCGCAACAAGTAGTTAATGATTACGATGGTGTTTGGCCGAGTGATATGCAATCTCTACAAAAGTTAACGGGTATCGGTCCATATACTGCAGCAGCTATTGCTAGTATATCTTTTGATGAGCCAGTGCCGGCCATTGATGGTAATGCATTTCGTGTTTTTGCACGGCTTTTCAAAATTGATGCAGATATTGCGCAAGCAAAAACAAGAAAAATTTTCTTTGAAGTGGGCCAACAATTAATTGACCCTGAACGTCCAGGTGATTTTAATCAAGCGATAATGGATTTGGGATCATCATATATGAGTGCAAAAAATTATGATAGTGAACATTCACCGGTTAAGGAATTTAATGCGTCATATTTAGATGGGACCGAGGATTTGTATCCAGTAAAGACAAAAGCGCCTAAACCCAAACCAGTGACCTATTTTGCCATCGCTATCAGATCTTCAGTAGGTTATTTATGGGAACAACGTCCATCTGATGGATTGTTGGGGAATTTTTGGACAATGCCCTTATATGCATTAACTGATTTTATAACGGACAGTGATGCAAACTGGACCGAAGAAGAAATGATTGCAGCGACGCAAAAAAGATTGGCAACAGATTATGGTGTTGTGGCTGATTTAAAGAAAGTGGCTGGGCGACCAGTTACCCACGTATACACACATTTAAAGTGGACAGTAACTATTTTAACTGCAGAGGTGGCACCGCAGCGACTTGTTCGCGGACAATGGCGGGCAATTGAGGATATTCAAAGTGACCCACAGCCTAAAATACAAGAGAAAATATGGCAACGGTTAAGCTAAAATGTATCTAGTCATGGCGCCCTAATGAATAATTTATGACAAAAATTTCTGTTATTTAACAAATCAGGGACTAGTGTTTCACGTGAAACACTAGTCCCTGATTTTTAGATTCAACTCGGTCAATCTATTGAATAGATAGGCATTTTGCGGTATTCTTTTAGTATTGGAATCAGTTTGGAGAAAGATAATGAACCCCGAAGAATTTGCGGCGGCACTACGCGATAAAAACGTTATTTTAGACGATAAACAATTGGCACAATATCAAACGTATTATGATCGTTTGGTATCGGTTAATGAACATATGAATTTAACGGCCATTACTGATCGTGACGATGTGTATTTGAAGCATTTTTATGATTCACTAACTTTAGCATGGGCGTATCCTAAGCTACAAACTGATCAACTTCGTATGATTGATGTTGGTGCAGGAGCTGGTTTTCCATCACTGCCATTAAAGATAGCGTTTCCACAATTAAAAATTACTATCATTGATGCATTGAATAAGCGCATAAAATTTCTACAGGAGCTAGTTACCGAACTGGGTCTTGAAGACGTGACAGTTGTTCATGCGCGAGCGGAAGAATTTGGTCATAAAAAAGCGCCAAATCGTGAACAATTTGATGTAGCGACTGCTAGGGCTTTGGCTCGATTAAATGTATTGGGTGAACTGACATTACCACTGGTTAAGGTGGGTGGTGCATTACTAGCAATGAAAGGTAGTGCTGCCAGTGAAGAATTGCATGAAGCGCAGGGAGCGATTACAAAACTAGGTGGTAAGATTGGTCAAGAAGTACCAGTTAACTTACCTAATGGTGATCCTAGGACAATTATCATCATTGATAAGGTTAGTGCGACACCAAATCGTTATCCTCGCAAACCAGGAGATCCAGCACGCAAACCGTTGTAGGAAGGGGAAAATAATGGGACACATTATTGCATTAGCAAACCAAAAAGGTGGTGTTGGTAAAACAACCACAACAGTCAACTTGGCTGCTTCGTTAGCATCTTTTGGCAAAAAAGTATTAATTATTGATACCGATGCTCAAGGTAATGCAACATCGGGAACTGGTGTGCATAAATCGAATATTGAACAAGATATTTATGACGTGTTAATTAATGACGTGCCATTAGAAGATGTCATTTTACCAACCTCACATGAAGGGGTCGATATTGTACCGGCTACGATTAGGCTTGCTGGTGCAGAGTTGGAATTAGCACCTGTAATGGCACGTGAGTTGAGATTAAAGAATGCTCTAGGAGATATTCGAGAGCAGTACGACTATATTTTAATTGATAATCCACCTTCACTAGGACTAGTGACAATTAATACTTTTTCAGCTGCTGATTCAATTTTGATCCCTGTCCAAGCTGAATATTATGCATTAGAGGGGCTGGGTCAACTAATGAATAATATGAAATTAGTGAAGCGCCACTTCAATCCAGACTTAGAGGTTGAAGGGGTTCTTATGACAATGGTCGATCCTCGTACAAATTTGTCAGCTGATGTTATTGAGAATGTTCGCGAGTACTTTGGTAGTGAGGTCTATGAGACTGTGATACCACGTAATGTTCGCCTCTCTGAAGCACCATCTCGTGGTATGGCTATCATTGATTATGATCCAAAATCAAAGGGTGCTGAGGTATACACACAACTAGCAAAGGAGGTCCTAGAGTCTCATGGTGAAATCTAAGAAAACAGGATTAGGCGGCTTTGGTAAAAAAGGTGGCGGTCTAGGTGCTTTATTTGCTGATCAAGGGCTTGATGCTTCGGTATCTACTGGTGATGAAGTGCGTGAAATTGCCGTTGACAAGATGGTTGCTAATCCCTTTCAACCACGACGGGTATTCAATCAAGACAAATTACAGGAATTAGCTGAATCAATTAAGCAAAATGGTGTTTTGCAGCCAGTTATTGTACGGCATAATCCTAAGAACAGTAGCCAGTATGAGATCCTTGCTGGGGAACGTCGTTGGCGTGCTTCGCAAATTGCTAATGTAGAAACTATTCCAGCAATTGTACGTAAGTTGGATGATGATCAAATGTTGCAGGCAGCCATTTTGGAAAACTTGCAACGTGAAGATTTGACACCGCTAGAAGAAGCACAAGCATATCGTGATATGATGGATGGTCTTCATTTGACACAAGAACAAGTGGCAAAGCGTTTAGGTAAAGCACGGTCAGCGGTTGCTAATTTTTTACGTTTGTTGAACTTGCCTGATGAAGTGAAAGATTTGCTAAACGCAGGTCAGTTATCCATGGGGCAGGCACGAACATTACTGGGCTTACGTAATAAGCGACGTATTGTACCAGTTGCCAAACGTGCGATTGCCGAGGGCATGACAGTTCGTCAATTAGAACAATTAGTCAACAAATTGAATGAGCAGTCAACGGCAACCAAAAATCAACCAAGTTTGTCCCCTTATATCAAGGCATCAACGACAGCTTTAGAAAATAAGTTTGGGACTAAGGTGCATATGACCCGTAACCGTAAGGGCGGTGGGAAAATTGAAATCACTTATTTGTCGGATGAAGATCTTAATCGGATTTTCGAGACATTAGGCATAGATTTAGATGCGGAATAGTGGGGGCAGTGATGTACAACTTACATGATATTGTTGAAATGAAAAAACCGCATGCATGTGGTGTGAATGAATGGCAAATTATGCGTGTCGGTGCTGATATGAAGATTGTGTGTCAGGGATGTCAACGACAGGTTGTCATGACACGACATGATTTTGACAAAAGATTTAAACGTGTATTAAAGAGTGCACAAGATTAATGAAAAGAGAGATGGGTAAATAAAATGGCTCTTACAGCAGGAATTGTTGGCTTGCCAAACGTTGGTAAGTCAACTTTATTTAATGCAATTACTAAAGCGGGTGCAGAAATGGCGAATTATCCATTTGCAACCATTGAACCAAATGTTGGGATGGTTGAAGTACCTGATGATCGTTTGGATCGTATTCAAGAATTGATTCCAGCAGACAAGGTTGTGCCAACAACATTCGAGTTTACTGATATTGCGGGTATTGTAAAGGGTGCTTCGCAAGGTGAGGGACTTGGTAATAAATTCTTAGAAAATATTCGCCAGGTCAATGCAATCGTGCATGTTGTACGTGCGTTTGATGATGATGATATCACCCATGTTTCTGGTAAGGTCGACCCATTAGAAGACATTGAAACGATCAATACAGAGTTAGTATTGGCTGATTTAGAGTCTATTGACAAGCGTTACAGCCGGGTTGAAAAATCAGCTAAGTCAGCTAAAGATAAAGAAGCTATTGCTGAACTAGCCGTTTTAGAACAATTGAAACCAGCATTAGAAGCTGGTAAGCCTGCTCGGTCAATTGACTGGGATGAAGATGAACAAAAAATTATTCATAATTTGTTCTTGTTGACTTCAAAGCCAGTCCTGTATGTTGCTAATGTTTCAGAAGATGACATGGCTGATCCTTCAGAATCGGAATATTATCAACAAATTAAGCAATATGCAGAATCAGAGGGTGCAGATGTAATTGGTATTTCTGCCCGTGCTGAAGAAGAAATTGCTGAAATGGATGATGAAGATAAAGCAGAATTTATGGAACTACAAGGTATTTCGGAACCCGGTTTGAATCGCTTGATTCGCGCTGCTTATCATATGCTTGACCTACGTACGTTCTTCACTGCTGGGGGTAAGGAAACACGTGCTTGGACATTCCGAGCAGGTATGAAAGCGCCTCAAGTTGCGGGAGTTATTCACTCAGATTTTGAACGTGGATTCATTCGTGCTGAAACGGTGTCATTTGAAGATTTGGACAAATATGCGTCAATGAAGGCGATTAAAGAAGCTGGTCGTCGACGTTCAGAAGGAAAGGAATACGTTGTACAAGATGGTGACATCATTGAATTCTTGTTTAACGTTTAATTGGGGAAAATTATGACAGAGTCAAAGGAACAAACACAATCACAAGCGCCTAAGCCAACGCTGCCAACAGTGCAAGAACTGGCAACATCAGGATTGACCAATCGTAATCAGGAATTTATTCGTCAGATGGTAATTCTTGCTAATGGGGATGAGTCAAAGGCACAGTTGATTACAGAAGTTGGTGCAAAATTACTGACTGCTCAAAAAACAGGGGTCACAGCAAAGCAATTATATAATTCACCAGCTGAAGCAATGGGAATGAAGACTGAGGCAGAAAAGAGTGATGATAATCGCGGTTATGCAAGCTATGGCTTTTGGCCACTTGCAATTGATAATGCGATTGCCTTCTTTATGATGTTTAGTTTCATGTTTGGGCTAACGTTATTGTTTAGTGGTGTGAAATCATCATCAGCTGGTTCTGCTGGAGCAGCCGGTATTACTTCATTGGTTTTGACATCGATCTTAGGTGGTATCTTCTTCTCAGCTGTTACATTAACACTTGCACCACGTCGAGACGGCAAGCGTGTATCATTTTGGAAAAAAGCAATTGTTACAGTTGGGGCTTTTGCAATTTGGTTCTTAGCATATCTAGGCTTTGCCTTCTTGCCAGCAGTAATCAACCCATTACTACCAGGTTGGGTATATCTTGTCATTGCAGTGATTGCATTCCTAGGATTCCGCTATTGGCGTGCAAAGACAGGAATTAAGGGTGGCTTCCTTGGAGCGAATGCTCAGCCACAATCTCAAAAGAAATAGCTAAAGAAGCAGTGAGGGTAAATTAATGAAGATTTTGATTGTTGATGATGACCATGAAATTGCGGAATTGCTAGAAATCTATGTGAAAAATGAAGGCTATGAGCCAGTTATTGCTAGCGATGGTAAAGAAGCACTTACAAAAATCCGAACAAATCCTGATATTGGACTAATTATTCTAGATATCATGATGCCTGAGATGAGTGGTACAGAGGTCTTGAAAGAGGTTCGTAAAGACAACCCAGTACCAATTTTATTATTGTCAGCAAAATCAGGTGCTATGGATAAGATCCAAGGATTGATTACAGGTGCTGATGATTATGTGACCAAGCCATTTAATCCATTAGAAGTCATGGCTCGTGTTCGAGCATTATTACGTCGTGCCCAAAATGGGTTGGCACAAGCCACGCCAGAAGTATTAGATGTTGGTCCATTGACAATCAATAAGGATAGTCATGAAGTACGAACTGCTGATGGTGTTGACATTAATTTAACAGCATTAGAGTTTGGTATTTTGTACTTATTAGCATCACATCCAAATAGAGTGTTCAGTGCTGATGACATTTTTGAACGTGTCTGGCAGCAAGAATCCGTTGTTTCAGCTAAAACGGTTATGGTCCATGTGTCACATTTGCGTGATAAGTTGGAAGATGCAACTGATGGTAACCAAGTTGTGCAAACTGTTTGGGGTGTTGGTTACAAGATTGAAGTACTTTAATACAGAAAGGCAGTGGGGATGAAACTAAGAGTACTGAGTTGGCTAAAGTTAACGGTCAAAGCAGTGGTTTCCGCCCTGCTTTTTGTATGCATGGGAATTGGTATCATTCTCATGATGCAACCGCATTGGCACACAAATAATTTAGTATCAGAACTAATTAACATATCACAACGATCGCTAGCAACTGTTACGATTGTCGGAGGTATCTTATTAATTATCTGGCTGGGTCTGCTGTGGCAGTTTTATGAACGAACAAAATTAGCAGAGTTGATAATAGCAGTAAATAAATTAGTGCCACAAGTGGGTGATACAAAGAGTAAAGGGTTGGAAGTTAAACGTTGGGGCCATCGTTTGCAACCATTAGCGGAAAATATTAACGGTGTATTTGAAGCGGCGCAACAAGCGATGATGGAAGAACATGAGATTGAGCGTTCGAAAGATGAAATGGTGACGAATGTATCACATGATTTACGAACACCATTGACATCGATTTTAGGCTATTTAGGGTTAATTATTAATGATAATGGCCAACAAAAATTGCGCCGTGAGGAAATTATGAAATATGCGCAAACAGCTTTTGATAAGTCCGGTCAAATGAAATCATTGGTTGAAGATTTATTTGATTATACACAAGTTCATCAAGTCGACTTTAAACTTCATTGGGCGCCGTTAGATTTGGCAGCTATGTTACAGCAACTTGCGGTGAATTACGAGCTCGAGGCAGAACAAAAGGGTGTTGTCATTTCTGCTGTGTCAAATCCGGCTGTTATTGAAATGGTCGGTGATCCTGATCGATTAGCGCGTGTATTTATGAATTTGATCAATAATGCCTTGAAGTATGGTGAAGGGGCAACCTTTGTCCGCCTATCTGCAAAGGCAGTCACTGAAGAGAATCAAGTGGAGATTCGCGTGACGAATAATGGTGCTAAAATTCCTGATGAATCAATCAAGCGCCTATTTGACCGATTCTATCGTGTTGAAAGTTCGCGCAATACGAAAACGGGTGGTACAGGATTGGGACTTGCCATCGTCAATGGGGTTGTCAATGCTCATGGTGGTCAAGTGCGGGTTGAATCAGATGATAAACTCACTAGTTTTATTATTAATTTGCCATTAACACCGGAAGACGATGAATTACCAAATTAATATCTTTTAGCACAAAAATTAGAGGCTGAGACAACATCTGTCCCAGCCTCCTTTTTCATCTATACACATTTATGTCCCAGACGCGGTTATTACTTAGTTGTGGGAACTTCTTTTATAGGATGTTGTTGTTGCAAAGTGCTTAGAATTTTTTCAGCTTCCAGTTTGTGGAAAAGCACACTAGCAGCAGATTGCATGAGTTGCGTTTCCAATGATACGCCTTCCAGTGGTTGATTAGTTGGGTTTTTGAAAAATCCTAGTAGCGTATCAACAAATGAGTCATAAGCTTTTTTGGGATAATCATCAACGGTGATTTGATCGATTGCTGCTCGAATTTGATCCAATGAAAAGATTGGTTTTAGCAATGAAATAATCAAAATATCAGCAATTTGTAGTGTTTGGTACTTCTTCTTTACAGGTGCTAAAATCATCTTTTTTTTGACGTAGTTGTTAATCATCGTTGAAGTAACAGTAGGCATTTCAAGTGGTGCTAACACCTGATTGATATATTCAACGACTTGATCCATATAGAGGTCAAAATTTGGTAGGTCATCCCAATGTGGGAAAACGATGTCTTCAAAATTATTTTTTTTCAACGTATTTACAGTCATTAGTTGTAACCTCATATCATTGTAGATTTTACCTCAATATTATATCACACCTAGACCATGAAACTAAATGATAGTTATATCTGGTCTAAAAAAATTTACTGTTTGATAAATTAAAACTATTGAGGAAAAGGGGACAAGGGACCTGAGGTTGTGATAATATGGGTACAATTTGAGTTTTAAGTATGGGAGGGGTTTTGTTATGCAGGAATTTATGGCTTTAAATCGAAATTTAAAGCTAAGAACGTTAACCGTATTTTTAACAGTCTTACTTGGTAGTTCAATTGGCCCCAATATGACAATTTATTATGTGCAATATTTTGGTGCTTTTGTATCTGGATTTTTGTTAATGGTTGTTTCTGTGGCTGGTTTTATTGCCGGATTGTATGGCGGTCATTTATCGGATGTATGGGGACGTAAACGAACAATGTTGACCGGGTCGGCATTAATTATATCTGGCTACGCATTGGCTATGTTAATGAATGCACCATGGTTTACGAATCCATACATCACTTTTATCGGGTTTTTGATGGCATCAATTGGTTCGTCATTAGCAGACCCAGCCGAACAAGCAATGATGATTGATGCATCAACGATAAAAAATAGAAAGTTTGTCTATGCGTTGATTTATTGGATTATTAATATTGGTGTAATGTTAGGGGCAGCCATTGGTGGTTGGTTCTTCCGTGATTATCTATTTGAACTGTTGTTAGGTTCGGTTGTCGTGGGCATAATTAATGCGGCAATCATTAAGTTTGGTATGTCGGAGACGCTGAATATGGATAATGTACACGCAAACTCATCCGTTTGGAGTGCTGTCAAATCTTATGGGCAAGTGTTATCTGATAAGCGCTACGTATTGTTTATGTTTGGCTCGATTTTTGCAGTTGTTATCTATTCACAGCCAGATTTTTATTTAGCTGCTCACTTAACGCAATCTTTCCATGATTACACCTTCATGGGTATTCATTTTTATGGACAACGTATGCTGTCATTTATGCTAGTAATAAATACTGTCATGATTGTGTTGGTGATGAATTGGATCAATCGTTATACTAATCGTTGGCCGTTAATTCGAAGTTTTGCAATTGGTACATTTATTCAAGGATTTGGTTTTGCTATTTCATTTTTGTTGCGTGATTTCTGGCCATTGGTCATGATTTCGGTTGTTTTCACGTTGGGAGAAATTATTAATGTGCCATCAAGTCAGACCATGCGTGCAGACATGATGAATCCTGTGCAAATTGGTGCTTATTCTGGTGCATTCTCAGCAACTCGTCCCGTAGGTAATATTATCTCAGGATTGATGGTTTCATTATCACAGTTTACAAATGATTGGGGTATGGCAGGAATTTTAATGGTTGGGACGTTGGTTGCCATGGGCACAATTATCAAATCAGCAAAAATGCCAGCACAATTTGAAACTGAAACAATGCAGTGAAATGTCTGACAGGATGATTATCAAACTTACGTGTTTATATATAATATATTTTTAGTTAATAAAGGTTGGAACATTTTCTTTTGTTTCAACTTTTTATTTGCATTTTTAGAACAAAATAAAAAGCCAACAAGCGTAATCGCTCATTGACTCTTTGTAGCTGGGATAGCTGGATTCGAACCAGCGAATACACGGTACCAAAAACCGATGCCTTACCACTTGGCCATATCCCAATAATAATGGGGGCTATAGGATTCGAACCTATGAACCCGAAGGAATGGATTTACAGTCCACCGCGTTTGACCGGACTTCGCTAAACCCCCATATGTATGAAAAGTAATAATTAAATTATCACCTCAACGAATATATACTATACAGAATACTTATTTACTTGTCAACACTATTTGAATTATTTTGTTTAACCACGATTGGTAAAAAGTATCAGCGGTCCATTCTTGCAATTTATGGCGATTATAACCAACGCTAGGATTGTAATAAGTAATCAAATTTTTTTTGCGTGGTGGGACGGTCACGTGGATATGTCCGTAGAAAACATGTTGGACATTATTGTATTGTGCCAGTAATTCGCCTGTTTTGGTTGAACCAAGGACACCATTGACCAATGCCCAACGAGAATTATTATTCGGATAAAAAATTTCGTCGTTAATTGGTGCAAAGTGGGTAAAGAAAATAACCTGTTTGTGGTGTTTAACGGCATCATCCAATAGTAATTTCATTTGATAATGGCCTAACGCCATTCGTTCTAAATCGCTCATTGGCTGATCGATGACGCGATCATAGTAGAATCCCGAACGGAAACGTACAATGGCTGTGGGATCAATATCAGGCGTAAAACTATAATCATACCAACCGTTATGACCGATAATTCGCCAATTAGAATTAGGAATGTCAACATATTGATTATGAAGATAAAGTGGATCGAGATTGGTTTCTAATTCTGAAAATGAAATATTACGTCCCATATCATGGTTACCAGCAATAAATAATATTTTTGTTTCTGTTGCCAAAGCAGCTTGTAAATCATGAACATATTTTAATGACTTTTCGAAATCATTAAATAAATCACCAGCAATTAGGTAATAATCTGGTTGTAATTTATGAAGCGCTGTTGCTTGTTGAACAAGTATTTTTTCAACATCTTGCTTATTAACGTCAAGATGATTATCACTTGATACAATAATTTTAGTCATAGAAACTCCTTATACCACACTATCTCATAAATTGATTATAACAAAAGTGATAAAAAAATTAGTAGGAAATGATAGTAGCGCTTGTAGAAAGTTATAAATTCAAGTAGAATTTAACAAGTGACGTTTTTGTCATCATGTTCAGAGTAGAAGAACAGTTTATTTGAATGAGGAGTTTTTATCATGAAAACGGAAAAGAAATTTCTGGGACAACCCTACGGTCTAAAAACGTTATTTATGACCGAAATGTGGGAGCGTTTCAGTTACTATGGTATGAAAGCCATCTTGCTATATTACATGTGGCATTTAATTAGCACTGGTGATTTAAATATTACTAGAGCGACGGCCGCATCAATTATGGCTATTTATGCTTCAATGGTTTATTTATCAGGGGTTGTTGGTGGTTTTATTGCCGATCGAATTCTAGGACAGCGACGGACGGTGTTCTGGGGTGGTGTCCTGATTATGTTTGGTCATATTGCATTGGCACTACCATTTGGATCAACAGCAATGTTTATTTCAATGATTCTAATTGTATTAGGAACTGGGTTGCTAAAGCCAAATGTTTCTTCAATGGTTGGGTCATTATATGAAGACAGTGACAGTTCTCGAGATTCTGGATTCTCAATCTTTGTGTTCGGTATTAATTTAGGTTCATTTATTTCGCCATTGTTAGTTGGTTGGACACAAAACAGTGTTGGATTCCATGCTGGATTTTCACTAGCAGCCATTGGTATGTTCTTTGGTTTGTTGCAGTACCATTTTGGTGGCAAGCATTTACATGAAGATTCAAATTATGCACCTGATCCATTACAAGAGGAGGAAGTTAAGCCTCTAGTTATTAAGATCATTTTGGGGATTGTATTCTTTGTATTGATTGTTGTTTTGATGAACTTGATGGGTTGGAATAGTCTACAAAACTATGTTAACTTATTGACCATTGTTGCAATTATTTTGCCAATTTCATACTTTGTATTAATGACAACATCAGCCAAAGTAACAAAAGAAGAACGTTCTCGCGTATTCTCATACATTCCATTGTTCTTAGCGGCTGTATTATTCTGGGCCATTGAGGAACAAGGTTCAATTGTTTTGGCAACATTTGCTGCTGAACGTGTTGATACTTCATGGTTCCCAGCTGCCTGGTTCCAGTCATTAAATCCATTGTTCATTATGCTTTATACGCCATTCTTTGCTTGGCTATGGGTGAAATGGCAAAAGAATCAGCCTTCTTCACCAATGAAGTTTGCCATTGGACTAATGTTTGCTGGCTCTTCATTCTTATTGATGGCATTACCAGGTACGTTGTTTGGTACCTCAGGACGTGTGTCACCATTGTGGCTAGTTGGGTCATGGGCTTTAGTTATTATCGGTGAAATGTTGATTTCTCCGGTTGGACTATCAGTCACGACTAAACTTGCACCAAAGGCATTTATGTCACAAATGATGTCAATGTGGTTCCTGGCTTCATCTGCTGGATCAGCATTGAATGCACAATTAGTAACGTTATATTCACCAGACAATGAAGTTGCCTACTTTATGTGGTTTGGTTTAGCTTCAGTTGTACTAGGAATTCTATTAGTATTCTTGGTACCACGCATCAAACGTTTGATGGCTGGTGTGAAATAGTTTATATATAGTTGAAACTTATTTATGGTCATCAATCTACCGACTTAGAATTGGTAGATTGGTGGCTTTTTTTGTGATCTAATAAATAACTATTAAAAAGTGCTTGCAATCTATTTTTTTTACTGGTATGATATAAGAGTTGTCGGGGCAGAAATGCTTGATACAAATATGGGGGTTTAGCGAAGTCCGGTCAAACGCGGTGGACTGTAAATCCATTCCTTCGGGTTCATAGGTTCGAATCCTATAGCCCCCATTATTATTGGGATATGGCCAAGTGGTAAGGCATCGGTTTTTGGTACCGTGTATTCGCTGGTTCGAATCCAGCTATCCCAGCTACAAAGAGTCAATGAGCGATTACGCTTGTTGGCTTTTTATTTACAATAATAAATATTGACAGTAAAAATAAATTGCACTAAAATAATTAAGTCGCAATCATTGGGATATGGCCAAGTGGTAAGGCATCGGTTTTTGGTACCGTGTATTCGCTGGTTCGAATCCAGCTATCCCAGTTATCGTATATCAAAGCATCTGTCCAGTTGAACAGGTGTTTTTTTATTGCGTATCAAAAAAATTGGTTGGCAAAATACAGCATTTAAAGTGTTTGGGTTATACAAAAAATTGATTGCCAATAAGATATAATGTTTGTTTAAAACCCATAAAATGCACGCTGAGATATGGTAAACTTAATAGAAATTGACTAATGAAAGGTGACCCATGTTTACAAATTATGATTTAAAAAAACAAGCGAAAATGCATGTGCTTGGTAGTAACTTTGGTACAGCTATAAAATTATCGGCTATCTTAATTATTTATCAAATTGTCACATTAGTTCGTGAAAATAATCAAGCATTATCAGATGCTACAAATCAGATGACCAATAACTCAGATAGCGCGACCGTTCAATACTCTTCGGATTTAGCACGGGAATCAATGGCGGCAGCGACACAGATTTTTACCACGAGTCTGTTATCTGAAGTGATTCTAGGTGTTTTTACTTTAGGAGTTGTTTGGACATTTGTTCAATGGCGTCGGAATGGTAAAGCACCTGAGAAGCCCTTACAAGAGAGTTTTAAATTTTGGAGCAAGCGGACGATCGTGGACATCGTTGTTTTGTTAGGGCTACGATTTATCTTCACTGTTTTATGGACATTTTTGCTGATAGTTCCTGGCATTATAAAAACATATTCTTATTCACAAGCACCATTATTATATGCTGATGATGTGCGTGCTGGTCGTGAAATTTCATCAATCACGGCTTATTTGAAAAAATCAGAAGAGATGATGCGTGGTTATCGGATGAAATTATTCTGGTTACAAGTGAGCTTTATTCTGTGGTGGATTTTCTCGGCATTGACCTATGGCGTTGCGGCAATATTCGTGGTGCCATACTATCAGGCAACTATGGCTGAATTTTATCTAGCGGTGCGAAACGGACAAACAGTACATAGGGAAACGATGCGCGCTGATGAAAATGATGAACTATAATTATTAAGTGATCAGATGACTAATCAAGAGTTACAACAATTAGTTGAACAAATATCTGTCGAGCAGTTTAGACAGCCTTTTGAACATCAAGCAACATTTAATACACGTTTACGTACAACTGGTGGACGGTATTTGTTAGCAACACATGATATTGAAATTAATCCCTTAATGCTTACGGCGTTTGATTTAAATAATCTGATTGGCATTATTAAACATGAATTAGTGCATTATCATCTACATACTCGTCATCTACCACATATGCATTGTGATAAAAATTTTAAACAGTTACTAAAACAAGTTGATGGATTGAGATATGCACCCACAGTCACTAAGCCGCAGAAACCCAAAAAATATTGGATATATGTGTGTGAAAATGGGCATAAAATATACCGGCAGCGTCGTATCAACACGACACGTTTTGTTTGTGGTGACTGCAAAACAGCGCTAAAATTAGCAAGGTACGGTTATTTAAATAATAATTAAAATTAGTCCATCTAAGTTATTAATTTATTAGAGTAGAATATTTATTTAGGAAGAGATAAAATGAACCAAAATGTAACAAATAAGCCACGTTATATTACTGGATTTGATGGGCTTAGAGCAATTGCGGTTATTGGCGTAATTATTTTTCACTTATGGCCAAAAGTTTTGCCTGGTGGTTGGATGGGAGTCCCATTGTTCTTTGTCCTATCAGGTTACTTGATTACTGATCTATTAATTCAGGAATATGATCGGAATGGGCATATTGATGTGTTGAGCTTTTATCGTCGTCGTATGAAGAGGTTATATCCAGCCCTCTTGATGATGCTATTTGCAACGGCAACATATATTGCACTATTTGCGCGAGATTTACTATATAATTTACGAGCAATTTTAGTTAGTAATATGCTGTATATTTATAATATTTGGGCAACAAAACATGGTGATTCCTACTTTGATTCGTGGGGCGGTTCTTCACCGTTTACGCATTTATGGTCATTATCAATTGAGGGTCAATTTTATTTGATTTGGCCAATTATTGTCATGTTGTTACTGGGTTTGCGTATTCGTAGAATTTCTATTGGGGCAGCATTGATTGGTTTAGCAGGAATTTCTGCCATTCTGCTCGGTGTGTTATATGATCCCATGAATATCAACCGTGCTTATTATGGTTCAGATACCCGGATATTTGCAGTATTATTTGGAGCAGCCCTTGCCTTTGGGTGGCCATCAAGGCGTATGAAGTATATTCTATCGCCGCGTGTGAAACGTAATTTAAATACTTTGGGAGCAATTGCTTTAGCTTTAACAATCATCACATTCTTCGGCTTAAATGGAGAATGGCGTACAACTTATATGGGATTGATGTTTGTTGCTACCGCAATCATTACCAGTTTGATTGCCATTACTGCTCATCCAGCATCGTTTCTTAGTCATGCATTAGATAATAAATTTTTGAACTACCTAGGGACACGCTCGTACAGTATTTATCTGTATCAATTACCAGTTTTTGTATTCTTTGATAAGCTAGTCCCACAACATGATACATTCTTGATGGGAATTTTAAAAATTATTATTGTACTTATTTTATCAGAACTTAGCTATCGCTATGTTGAAAATGTTTTCCGCAGGGTCAAGAAGCCAGCCTTAGGTTCTGGCACTTCATGGTACAAAACATTTTTCGGTTCACACTCCGTACAAGCGATGTTAGTTGTTGCAGTTATGTTGATTGCCGGTACGGGTTATGCTGTCTCGGCAAATGAGTCGGCACAGGCGAAACCCAAAAACACGCTTGAAAAACGATTAGATAGCAATAAAAGTCGCATTAACGAAGCGAATAAACGAGCAGTTGCACAGGCAAAAAAGGCGCAAAAAGAATCCAACAGTAAGCAAAGTAGTGCAAAATCTTCTAGCCAAAAAGTCAATCCAAATTCACTAACACAACAAGAGCGTGATTTGATGGGTAAATATGGTCTTAACGCTGATCAATTTACAGCAATCCGTGATAATCGCGTGACAGCGGTTGGTGATTCAGTTATGGTCGATGTTGCACCTGATTTGCAAGAACTCATGCCAAACACAGTTGCTAATGCAACGGTTGGTCGGCAACCATACTCAGTGCCAGAAATCTTACAATCATATGATAGTCAAAACTTATTGTCACAAAATATTGTGATTTCAATTGGGACCAATGGGCTAATTGGTGACAATGACTTTAATAAGGTTATGGATATTGTTGGCAAAGACCGTCAAGTTTATTGGATTAATGGCTATGCTAGTCGTGACTGGGTAACGCAAAATAATAATTTCTTGAGTACACAAGCAAAAACGCATAAAAACTTACACATTGTTGACTGGGCGTCGCTAGCTAAGGATCATCCGGAATGGTTAGGAGATGACCATGTCCACCCAAATACAAATGGTTCGGTACAATATGCAAGCTTAATTGCGAAAACAATGGCTGAACAAAGTCAAAAAAAGTAAATGAAATTTGTTTCGATGAGAGTGTTGCAATCGGCTTCAGTCTTTTAGAATACGCTTAAGATCATCAATCTACCAAGTTCAAACTGGTGGGTCGATGATTTTTTTAATGCGTTCCAAAAGTCTGAAGCCTTGCTGTAACAACAATTAGGGATTTCTGGATCTTCGCTTTGCTACGAACCAAAACCACCTAATTATTGTTACAATCGGCTTCAAAACAACTTTTGTCTCGCTCTTTTTTTAATTTTTAAAAAGAGTTGCACTAACTTTTTGTGCGTGTTATTATTAACTGGTTAATTAACCAGTTAAGGAGATGCGAAAATGACAGTAGAATCATATGCAAAACAGATTGATCAATTTTTAAATCATTTAAAATTACTTTCTGAAAATCAACGAGAAGTCTTAATTGGAGAGAATACAACCGATATTACCACCACCCAAGGACACTTATTAATGTTACTGGCTCAGCATGGTCCACAGACCAATTCTGAGTTAGCACGTGCCTTACATGTATCCGGTGCAGCAGTTACAAAGGCAATGAAGAGTTTGTACATCCGTGATGAGCCGATGGTGAATGTTATTCCGGATCCAGAAGATGGCCGGGTTAGTCGATGGTCATTAACAACTTTGGGTATTTCATTAGCGACGGCCCATACGCAGCGACATCGTGAAACAGTTGATGAATATCAAAAATTATTAGAGAATTTTTCGGACAGCGAACAAGCAGTTATTAGTCGGTTTCTAATCGAACTATCTGAACGTCTAGAGGGAGATAACAAATGAAAAATAGAAAATTACGCTTTATCTGGTTGCCAATTATCTTAGTTTTTGTTTTAATAGGCATAATTTTCTATCACACATGGCAAAACCAAGAAACTAACGTTGATACAAATAAGGATAAAATTAACGTTGTTACCAGTTTAGACAGTTATGGTGAGATGGCCAAGGCGGTGTTAGGTAATCAAGGTAGTGTGACAAGCATTATCAATAAACCTAATATGGATCCACACGAATATGAACCCACTACCAGTGTGGCTAAACAATATCAAAAAGCTGATGTGATTATTTCCAATGGTGGTGGCTTTGATAATTGGAGTGTGAATTTTGCAAAACAAAATAAAGATGCGAAGACAATTAATATTGCGAATCTTTATCATTATAAAGATGGTGAAAGTGGTGGTAATGAACATTTTTGGTACAAGACAGATATTACGACGCGCTTGACTAATCAATTGGTAAAGCAATATAGTCAATTATTGCCAAAGAAGGCAGCATACTTTAAAAAGAACGCGCAAGCTTATCAAGATAAGGCTAAGAAATTAGTCGATTTGCAAAATCAAGTGAAGGTGCAGTTAACTGGTAAAAAGTTACTGGCAACTGAACCAGTATTTGATAATACATTATTAGCTTTAGGTGCTAACATGCAAGATCAAAAGTTTGCTCGTGCCATTGAAGAAGGCGATGATCCGACACCAAGTGATGTTAGAGAGTGGCAGAACCTAATTAACCAAGGTAAAATTGCTGTTGTGATTGACAACCCACAGGCATCTGGCAAATTGGCTAAGCAAGGTGTTGACTATGCCAAGGCACATGGTGTACCTGTTGTGAAAGCACGTGAGACTAAACCAGCTAATACAACTTATATAGAATGGCAGATGCAACAATTAAATGCATTGAATGAGGCATTACAAAAATGATGATTTTAGATGGAAAGAACATTGGTATCAAATTTGATAACAGATGGCTCTATCAAAAAGTGGATTTCCAATTAAACCAAGCACATAACCTAGCCTTGATTGGAGATAACGGTGTCGGTAAGACGACCCTGATTCGTGCGATGTTGGGTAAAATACCGTTAACAACGGGTGAATTCAAGTGGTACGATGCAGAACAACATAAAATTGCCTATGTGCCACAATATCGTCCTGATATGCAAGCTTTCCCATTACGTATTAAGGACTTTGTTGCGTTAACTTTTGATCAAGGACTACGACCTTGGTTGTCTAAAGAAGAAAAAAGCCGCTTGCAACATATCCTTGAAATAACTAATTTAACTAATATTGCTGAACAACGAATTGACCATGCTTCAGGTGGTGAACGACAGCGAGCTTATTTGGCACAGGCATTAGTTCAAAATCCCAATATCTTAATATTAGATGAGGCAACAGCAAATTTAGATAATGTTGCTAAGTATGGTCTGATGGATGTTGTTGCTGCCTATCAAAAACGTTATCAATTAACAACGATCATGGTTAGTCATGATATTGACATTATGCAGCGATATGCAGATGAATATTTACTATTAACAAAGCAAGGTAGCGAGTATGGTAATATTGCCCAATTAGACATCGCAAAGTTACGTGAAGGAGGCGAGAATTTTGTTTAGTTTTCCTTTTATGCAACATGCTTTTATTGCCGGAACATTGATTGCAATCATGAGTGGCCTTATTGGGCCATTTATTGTTGCTCGACGAATGTCATTTCTTGCACATACGTTAAGTGAAATTGGTTTTGCTGGCGCTTCATTTGCACTGTTCATGAGCTGGTCACCATTGGTTGGTATGTTACTATTTTCAGTGGTTGCCTCGATGAGTGTGGGTGAACTTGGTATGAAAGAGCAGCGTTCGGAATCCCTGATTTCCGCAGTTAGTGCGGTGGCAATTGGATTAGGAATTGCCTTTCTGTCATTGTCTAATAAAAATGCAACAGCAGCGACAGGTATTTTGTTTGGCTCTATTTTCAGTATTAACCAAACGGATGTCTGGGAGGTCATTATCCTAGCGACATTAGTTATTTTGATAACTTTGATGATGTTCCGACCATTGCGCCACTTTGCCTTCGACTATACAACGGCGAGTTTTAGTTTAAAAAATATTCAGCTGGTTGAGGTGTTATTCCTCGGATTGATGGCGGTGACGGTTGCGGTTTCTGCACAAATTGTTGGTTCATTATTGATTTTTATTTTGATGATTTTGCCGGCAAGTTCGGCGATGCGTTGGGGACGAACCGTTTGGCAAATTATTGGTCTAGCAATCACCTTTTCAGTTCTTGGTGTTTGGCTTGCATTAGTTTTGTCATATTGGTTAAATTTGCCAGTATCATTTTTCATTGCCATTATCGAAGCGGGTGTTTATTTTAGCAGTCTCATTAGAAAAAGATAGTTTAGCCTACGTTATTAAGTCATTAAGCTTGCTTATAAATAAGCCATTTGATAGAGTTATTAGTGGTATGCTTGTATTTCACAAGTGATAATTTATATGCAAAAATAAAATGATAATTTGTAGGAGAAGAAATAAATATGCTAACCGTTTCGAATGTTTCAGTTTCATTCACTGGGAAAAAATTATATGACGATGTTAACTTAAAGTTTACGCCTGGTAACACTTACGGCATTATTGGTGCCAATGGTGCTGGGAAGTCAACTTTTTTGAAGGTGTTGGAAGGTAAATTGCAACCAACTACTGGTAATGTCTCGATGGATCCAAATGAGCGTATGTCATCATTGGTGCAAGACCATTTTGCGTTTGATGCATTTACAGTGCTAGATACTGTTATGCAAGGTCACAAAGAACTATATGATGTCAAAACTGAAATGGATGCGATCTATTTGCACGACCCATTCACCGACGAAGATGGTATTCGTGTGGGTGAGTTGTCGGCCCGTTTTGAAGAGCTAGATGGGTGGACAGCTGAAACTGAAGCAATACAACTTTTGCAAAGTATTGGTGTGCCTGAAAGTCAACATCAAACATTGATGTCAGATTTGCCCGAAGTTACTAAAGTTAAGGTATTGTTGGCCCAAGCACTTTTTGGTAATCCTGATATTTTGATTTTGGATGAGCCAACTAATGGTTTGGATACGAAGACAATTGCTTGGCTAGAAGATTTCTTAGCAGATTATCAAAACACAGTGCTCGTTGTTTCCCACGATCGTCACTTCTTGAATGCGGTTGCAACTATGATTCTTGATGTTGATTTTGGTAAAATCAAGCTCTTTGTGGGTAACTATGATTTCTGGAAGCAGTCATCAGAACTTGCTCAGCGTTTACAATCACAAGCAAATGCTAAGAAAGAGGAACAAATTAAAGAATTGCAAGATTTTATTGCGCGTTTCTCAGCCAATGCATCAAAGTCAAAGCAAGCAACTTCACGTAAAAAACAATTAGATAAGATTACGCTTGATGACATTCAACCATCATCACGTAAATATCCATATATCAACTTTGAAACGTTACGTGAAATTGGTAATGATATGCTGCGTGTTGAGGGTGTTTCTAAAAGTGTGGATGGTGTGAAAGTTTTGGATAATATTTCATTCACTGTTAATCCAAATGAAAAAGCCTTAGTTATGGCTGAAAATGACGTTGCTGCAACCATGATTTTAGACATTATTGCTGGTAAGGTAAAACCTGATTCTGGTCGTGTAACTTGGGGTGTGACAACTAGCCAAGATTATTTGGCTAAGGATATGGGAACGAATTTCCCCAATCCTGAACGCCCAATCTTAGACTACCTACGTGATTTTGCATCTAAGGAAGAAAGTGACAATACTTTCTTACGTGGTTTACTAGGTCGCATGCTCTTTAAGGGTGAGGATGCAGAGAAGACCCTGGATGTCCTTTCAGGGGGAGAAAAAGTTCGCGTGATGTTGTCAAAGCTTATGTTGACAAAAGCCAATGTGCTTATTCTTGATGATCCTACTAATCATTTGGATTTGGAATCAATTACGTCATTGAATGATGGCTTAATTAATTTCAAGGGTGGTTTAATTTTCACCTCACATGACCACACTTTTGCGCAAACTATTGCTGATCATGTGATTGTTGTTTCTGATCAAGGTGTGATCGATCGTGCTGAAACAACTTATGATGAGTTCATGAATCATCCAGAAGTACAAAAACAATTAGCTGCAAAAAATATTTCATTGTAAAAATAAATAGTAATGAAAAGTAAACCAGCTTTTGGCTTGTTTTCATTATGGCGTCCTACGTATAATTCTGTTGACGAATTTGTACGTAGGATTTTTTTGTGCATATGCAATGTGTTTAGAAAATTTTAATATTTAGCTTATTAATGGACTGAAACCGCGATTTAACAGACATTTGGGAGCGTTTGCATTAATAATTTGTACGCAAATTTGTATGTTTTGAACAAAACTCTTTTAATTTGTCCGCACAACATGTATAATAATGTTGTTGATGAAAACGGTTACAAATTTTCACAAAGTTTCAATTAGATTTAAATCATTGCAGGTATTCATTTTTGAACTTTGTTTTGGGGAACTCGTAATCGTTTTCAATTTAAAATTTTTAAGTTTAGGATTATGTGAAAACATGATTTTGGAGGGATTAGTTCATGTCTGAGAAGAAAATTTCAAGTAAATTTATTTACTTCTTCGGAGCCTTTGGAGGTATCTTATTCGGATACGATATTGGTGTTATGACCGGTGCATTACCATTCTTGCAAAGTGACTGGAATCTATCTGGTGGAGGTGTCACTGGTTGGATTACATCATCATTGATGTTAGGAGCTGTATTTGGTGGTGCGATTGCTGGTCAACTATCTGACCGTTTGGGTCGTCGTAAGATGGTTTTGTATTCAGCATTGTTGTTCATGGTTGGTGCTTTGCTAGCCGGTGTTTCACCTCATGATGGTGTTGCATACTTGATCTTCACCCGTGTGCTTTTGGGAATTGCGGTTGGTGCTGCTTCTGCTTTGGTACCAGCATATATGTCTGAAATGGCACCAGCTGAGAAGCGTGGAAGTCTTTCAGGAATTAACCAATTGATGATCGTGTCTGGAATGTTGATTTCATATGTTGTTGATTTCTTGCTAAAGGGTCTTCCTGAGCATATTGCTTGGCGTTTGATGCTTGCTTTGGCTGCTGTTCCTGCATTGATTTTGTTCTTAGGTGTTTTGCGTTTGCCAGAATCACCTCGTTTCTTGATCAAAGCTGGTCGTGTTGAAGAGGCTCATAAAGTGTTGACTTGGATTCGTCGTCCAGAAGAAATTGATGGCGAAATCAAGGCCATTAATGAAACTGCAAAGGTTGAGCAAAAAGCTGAAAAGTCAACTTCATGGGGTTCATTGCTAGAAGGTCGCTATCGTTACCTAGTTATCGCTGGTGTTATGGTTGCCTTCTTCCAACAATTCATGGGTGCCAACGCAATCTTCTACTACATTCCATTGATTGTTGAGAAGGCTTCAGGTCAAGCTGCTTCTGACGCATTGTTATGGCCAATCATCCAAGGTGTTATCTTGGTTCTAGGTGCTTTGCTATACATGGCAATCGCCGAAAAGTTTAACCGTCGTGGTTTGTTGATGATGGGTGGTACTGTCATGGGTCTATCATTCATCTTGCCAGCAGTTATCAACTCATTTATGGATACAAATCCAATGATGATCGTTGTATTCCTAAGTATCTTCGTTGCTTTCTATGCCTTCACTTGGGCACCATTGACTTGGGTTCTAGTTGGTGAGGTATTCCCACTAGCTATTCGTGGTCGTGCATCAGGTTTGGCTTCATCAATGAACTGGGTTGGTTCATTTGCGGTTGCCTTGATCTTCCCAATTATGACTGCATCAATGTCACAAGAAGCAGTGTTCGCTATCTTCGGTGTTATCTGCTTGGTTGCCGTTGCGTTCGTTATGTTCCGTGTACCAGAGACACGTGGTCACTCACTTGAGGAAATCGAAAAGTTCGGTGCCGAAAAGGAAGCTAAGTAATCAAATTGATTATCTAACTAATAATAATCAAACAAAACTCGGAAAATATTTTCCGAGTTTTTTTGTTTATTAAATAAACAAACTTATCAATAGACAAACGAATAAAAGCTATTCTATACTTAATTTTAATACATATTTGGTAAGTTAAGGAGCGGTAAGCATGCAAGATCTCACAAGTGGTAAGCCGGCAAAGGTCATTCTAATGTTTGCCATTCCCCTAATGCTTGGAAACATGGTTCAGCAATTATATAATATCTCGGACACGTTGATTGTTGGGCAGACCTTGGGCGTTAATTCATTGGCAGCAGTAGGGGCAACGGGTAGTATTCAATTTTTAGTTATGGGTTTTGTGCAAGGTTTTAGTTCAGGAATGGCGATTATTACGGCACAACGGTATGGTGCCCAGAATGTTCGTGGTGTTCGTGAATCATATGCAGCCAGTATTGTGGCTGCATTAATTATGTCACTGATTCTAACTGTAGTTAGTTTGGTGTTCATCGACAATTTGATGCATGCTATGCAGATGCCAGCGGCTATTTATGGGCAAGCTAAGTTATTCATCGGCATTATTCTAGCAGGGACGGTCATGACAATGGGATATAATGTGATTTCCAATGCCTTACGCGCCGTTGGTGACAGTAAAGCGCCATTATATTATTTAATTATTGGAATGATCGTAAATGTGTCCTTAGAGTTGCTGTTGATTCTTAAATTCCATTGGGGTGTTGAGGGAGCTGCAACGGCAACTGTGTTTGCACAATTTGTGACCGTGGTTATTTCACATTGGCACATCACCCGATACACAGATACATTACGTTTGAGTTGGTCAGACTTTAAGTTAAAAAAAGGTGATTTACGGCAACACATGATGGCTGGTCTGCCAATGGGGTTTCAGCAATCAATTATTGCCATCGGGTCGGTCACATTAGCAACGGCTGTTAATACTTTGGGAACTGATGCGGTGGCGGCAAATACTGCGGCCTCAAAAGTTGATCAAATCAGTACGCAATTATTGATGTCAGTTGGTGTGGCAATGGCAACGTATACCGCTCAAAATTTTGGTGCAGGTAAATATGATCGTATTCTAGAGGGGGTTAAGAGCTCCTTGAAGATGTCGATTAGTATGAGTTTTGTTTTAGGTGCCATTGAAGTTATTTTTGGTCGTATTTTAGTGACATTATTCGTGGGTGCAGGCCAACATGAAGTGATGGATTTGGCGCAAGAGTTTTTCTGGGCAAATGGGCCATTCTATTTCATTTTGAGTACCTTATTTGTTTTACGGTACACATTACAAGGACTTGGCGATGTGCGAACACCAACGTTTGCGGGGATGGGTGAAATGGTCATGCGAACAATCACCGCATTTGCCTTAGTTGGTTGGTTAGGATTCTTTGGAGCTAGTTTAGCAAATCCGTTGGCTTGGTTAGGTTCATTATTGTTCTTGGTGCCAGCATGGTTGCGAATGGTCAAACGATTACGTCAATTAATTAAACCAGCAGCAATAGAAGAGAATTTAAATTAAAGCAAAAAGAAGTTGGAACAAAAACATTTGTTCCAACTTCTTTTTTAATCTTTTAGTCTTTATCATCATCATCTGAAATTAACGGCGTTGCGGACGAGTTACGAACGATTATGTCAGGTTCATAAATGACATCGTGACCAGGTTGTCCATCGATAAGATCCAGCAGAATTTGTGCGGCATCTCGGCCCATCTTTCGTTTTGGGTGCCGGTTCGTCGTCAAGCTAGGCGTCATGTAGGTTGACAAGCTATAATCATCAAAACCTACGATAGCAACATCTTCAGGAATTCTGAATCCCAATGATTTAACCAAGTCAATGGCTTGAATGGCTAACGAATCATTATATAAAGCTAAAGCTGTTGGGCGATGTGGTGATTCTAAATAGCTCTCAATTTTATTCAAGATGAGGGCATTATTTTCTTCATCATCAGATTGGTACATGATGATATTACTATCCAGCGCGTAATCTGGCTGCGTTTGAAAAGCTTTGTAAAAGCCTTGCATACGATGAGCCCCTTGAATATCATCAACTTTAAATACACCCAAAATTCTTTTATGACCCTGCGCAATTAGGTGGCGGACGAGTTGCGCTTCAGAATCAATATCATTGACTTCTAGATAATTGAAGTCTGAGCTTTCATATTTAGAATTAATAAAGACAGTCGGTATATGTAACTGTTTGATTTGATCGTACAAATCTTGATTGGGATTGGGTAATGCAGACATGGTTGGTTCGATGATTAAACCACTGATCCCTGTTTCAATGATTCTTAGTAGGCTGCGTCGTTCACGATCAAACGTATTGTGGGTATTACTGATAAATAAAGCATAGCCAGCATCAGAAATTATTTGGTCAATACCACTAATGATTTCTGGGAAAATGTAGTCAGCCAAATGCGTTGTAATGACACCAATAACTTTGTTTTCAGTTTTTGCAGCTGGAATTTTCTTCCAATCATTAACATACATCCCATCCCCTTGGATACGGTATAAGTAATGCTCTTGTTCTAATCCCGCAGTGGCTCGTCTTACAGTATAACGGCTCACATTGTATTGTTCAGTTAAGTTTGCCTCAGTTGGTAATTTATCACCAATCGCAAACTTGCCAGAAATAATATCGTTGCGGAGCCCTTTCTTGACAATGTCGTATTTCGTGTCCATGTTTTGGTAGCTCCATTTCTAAAACGTAATAATAGTTTCATTATACAAAAAAATCACATGGTTAAAAAGCTATTTATCACTGATATTAAGTTGTTTATGGTGATATTTAGCAATGAAGCATAACCTATGATCAAACAGGTGCCTAGTTATGGTGAACTGTTGAGCAAATAAATAAAAAATTATTTGCTACAAATAGCGGTATTATCATGTTTTTAAAAGATGTATGGAATTATGCGTACAAATTTTTATCTTTTTGCTTGATTTGTCCGCACAAATGTTTTATTATAATACTTGTAAACGGTTACAAAAAATAACTTTGATTCTCATTTGAAGGGAACAGATTAATGAATAAAGAACAGATTCAAGAACAAATTACTACAGGGCAGGCAGCCTTGGGTGTTGAGTTTGGTTCTACTCGTATTAAGGCAGTGCTAGTTGCATCTGATTCATCAGTTATTGCAGTTGGTAGTCATAATTGGGAGAACAAGCTTGAAAATGGTGTTTGGACATATTCTTTGGAAGATGTCTGGTCAGGATTACAAAGCGCATATAAGAATTTAACAGAAGTTGTTGCAGATGAATATGATGTTCAAGTCACAAAGCTTTCATCATTTGGAATTGCAGCGATGATGCACGGATACTTGGTATTTGATAAAAATGATAAGTCATTGGTACCATTCCGTACATGGCGTAATGCAATTACTGGTGAAGCAGCATCAGAATTGACGAAATTATTTGACTTCAATATTCCACAGCGTTGGAGTATTGCTCATTTGTATCAAGCAATTTTGAATCAAGAAACACACGTTAAGGAAATTAGTTTCTTAACAACGTTGGCTGGTTATGTTCACTGGCAATTAACTGGTGAAAAGGTCATCGGTATTGGTGATGCTTCAGGAATCTTCCCAATCGATGAGGAGACTCATGATTATAACCAATCAATGATGGATAAGTTCAATTCATACAAGTCAGTGCAACAATATTTGTGGCAGTTACGAGATATCTTGCCAACAATTAAGTTAGCTGGTGAAGAAGCTGGTCGCTTGACTGAAGCTGGTGCAAAGTTACTTGATCCATCTGGTAATTTGCAAAGTGGTGCCGTTGCTGCAGCTCCTGAAGGGGATGCTGGTACAGGAATGGTATCAACGAACTCAGTTAAGAAGCGTACTGCGAATGTATCCGCAGGTACTTCAGCATTTGCCATGGTTGTCTTGGAAAAGGAACTATCTCAAGTTAACGAGAACATTGACATGGTTACGACACCTGATGGATCACCAGTTGCCATGGTGCACATTAATAACAGTACATCAGAAATCAATTCATGGGCTCGTGTCTTTACTGAATTTGCGGCTGCCATTGGCGCAACTGTTACTGGTGGTGAAATCTTCAGCGCATTGTTCAACAGTGTTTTGAAGTCAGATCCAGATGCTGGTGGTTTGTTAAGCTACGGTTATCACTCAGGTGAGAACATTACTGGTATGGACGAAGGTCGTCCATTGTTTGTTCGCACACCGAATGCTAAGTTCACGCTTGCCAACTTGATGCGTATGCATTTGTATAGTGCCTTTGGTGCTATGAAGATTGGTTTGGATGTCTTGGCAAAGGAAGAGGTTGCCATGGACTCAGTTGTTGCTCAAGGTGGAATCTTCACAACACCAGTTGTTGCCCAGAAGATTTTAGCTGGCGTAATGGACACACCTGTAACCTTAATGAAGAATGCTGGTGAGGGTGGTCCTTGGGGAATGGCAGTTTTGTCACAATTCGTTGTCAGCCACAAGGATGGTCAATCACTTGCTGATTACCTAGAAGATGAGGTATTCCAGTCTCAAGAAAGTACGACAATTGAGCCAGACCCAGAAGATGTAGCTGGATTTGGTAAGTTTATGGATCAATATAAAGCTGGTCTATCAATTGAACAAGAAGCAATTGATAAGATGCCAGTTGAGACATCTAAGGAGGATTAATTAACAATGTTAGAAGACGTTAAGCAACGTGTTTATGATGCTAACATGGCCTTGCCAGAGCATGGCTTGATTAAATTTACTTGGGGAAACGTTTCTGAAATTGATCGTGAAAGTGGCTTGTTTGTCATTAAACCTTCAGGGGTACCATATGATGAATTAAAGCCAGAAGATATGGTTGTTGTTGATCTTGATGGTAAGGTTGTCGAGGGTGACCTTAACCCATCAAGTGATACGGAAACGCACCGTGTTTTGTACAAGGCATTCCCAGAAATTGGTGGAATCGTGCATACGCACTCACCATGGGCAGTATCATTTGCCCAAGCTGGGATTGACTTGCCAGCTGCTGGTACAACACATGCAGATACATTCTACGGTGATGTGCCAGTAGCTCGCCAGATGACCGATGAGGAAATCAATGGTGAGTATGAGCTTGAAACAGGTAATGTTATTGTTGAAACGTTTAAGAAACGTGGTATTGATCCAATGGCTGTGCCAGCAGTTTTGGCACAAGATCATGGACCATTCACGTGGGGACCATCTGCTGATAAAGCAGTATATAATGCAGTTGTGTTGGAAGAGTCAGCAAAGATGGCTTACCACACAATTATGTTAAACCCACACAACATCCATGTTTCACAGACGTTGTTGGACAAGCATTATTTGCGTAAGCATGGTGCAAATGCATATTATGGTCAAAAGTCTAAGGACTAGTCGTTGTTATTATATATTTCAGGGGGAAATAGAACATGTTTAACACAGAGAATTACAAGTTTTGGTTTATCACAGGATCACAATTCCTTTATGGTCCAGAAGTATTAGACAAAGTTGAAGCTGACGCTAAGGATATCGTTAACAAGTTGAACGAGTCAGGAAACTTGCCTTACCCAGTAGAGTTTAAGTTGGTTGCAACAACTTCAGAGAATATTGCTGGTGTTATGAAGGAAGCTAACTATGATGATTCTGTTGCCGGAGTCATTACTTGGATGCACACATTCTCTCCAGCAAAGAACTGGATCCGTGGTACGCAATTGCTACAAAAGCCTTTGCTACACTTCGCAACACAATACCTAGAAGAATTGCCATATGATGACATCGACTTTGACTACATGAATGCAAACCAATCAGCTCACGGTGATCGTGAATACGCATTTATCAATGCTCGTTTGCAATTAAACAACAAGATTGTTTATGGTCACTGGGCTGATGAAGAAGTTCAAACTAAGATTGGTAAGTGGATGGACGTTGCTGTTGCATACAACGAGTCATTCAAGATCAAGGTTGCTTCATTTGCGGACAAGATGCGTAATGTTGCCGTTACTGATGGTGACAAGATTGAAGCACAAATCAAGTTTGGTTGGCGTGTTGATTACTGGGCAATGGGTGATTTGGTTGAAGCCGTTAACAACGTTAGCGAAGAAGACATCGATGCAAAGTACGAAGAACTACAAAAAGTTTATGACTTTGTTGTTGGTGACAACTCACCAGAAAAGTTTGAACACAGTGTAAAGTATCAAATCCGTGAGTACTTCGGTTTGAAGCACTTCATGGACGAGCATGGTTACACAGCCTTCACTGATAACTTTGAAGATTTGTACGGTCTAGAGCAATTACCAGGTTTGGCATCACAATTGTTGATGGCTGAAGGTTATGGATTTGCTGGTGAAGGTGACTGGAAGACAGCCGCTTTGGATCGTTTGATGAAGATCATGTCACACAACAAGCACACTGTCTTCATGGAAGACTACACGCTTGATTTGCGTAAGGGACATGAAGCTATCCTTGGATCACACATGCTTGAAGTTGACCCAACAATCGCTTCAGACAAGCCACGTGTTGAAGTTCACCCATTGGACATCGGTGACAAGGCTGATCCTGCACGTTTGGTATTCACTGGTATGGAAGGTGACGCGGTTGACGCAACCCTTGCAGACTATGGTGATGAGTTCAAGTTGATGTCATATGATGTACGTGGTAACAAGCCTGAAGCAGAAATGCCATTGCTACCAGTTGCTAAGCAATTGTGGACACCAAAGCAAGGTTTGCGTGATGGATCAGTTGGTTGGTTGACACTTGGTGGTGGACACCACACTGTGCTATCATTTGATATCGATTCAGAACAATTGTCAGATTTGTCAAAGATGTTTGGTTTGACATACGTTGATATCAAAGACTAATCATTCATTAATTTAAAATTTCTAACCTAATAATAAAATCAAAAAATAAAACCTAAAATCTCATATAAAAGTTAACAATATAAAATAAAATCTCTCATGTAAATTGTCAGTAATGATATGCTCTAAAAACATATTATTGCTGACTTTTTATGTTATCTGTTATGATGCTATTGAGAAAGCTGAGATTAATGGCATGCTAAACTTCAGTCAAAAGGGGTAAAAATCATAAGATGGATATTACAACAAAGTTGCAATTAGCAGATGGCTATCAGATGCCACAACAAGGGTTAGGATTATATAAAGTAACTGATCAAGATAACCTAACAGAGGTCATTAAAGCATCATGGGAAGCTGGTTATCGTTTATTTGATACCGCACAAATGTATAAAAATGAAGCTGAAGTTGGTCACAGTTTACGTGAATTAGGTGTACCTCGTGAAGATTATTTTGTGACAACCAAGGTAGCTGAAGCTAATCAAGGGTATGATCAAACCTTAGCGTCTGTTGAGCAGTCCTTAAAGGATCTACAAATGGATTACGTCGATTTATTAATGGTACATTGGCCATTACATGAACAATTTTTTGATACTTGGCGTGCATTTGAACGTTTACAGGCTGAGGGACTGGTCAAATCATTGGGCACATCGAATTTTGGAATGATTCATTTACAATATTTAGCAACCCAGGCTAATGAAATGCCGGTTGTGAACCAAATTGAAAATCACCCACATCTCGTTCAACCTGAGCTACGCAATTTCTTACAAGAAAATAACATTGTGACACAAGCTTGGGCACCTTTAGGGCGTGGTTCAGTATTGGCTGAACCAACGATTGGTGCGATTGCAGATAAATATGGTAAATCACCAGCACAAGTGGTTCTTCGCTGGCATTTGGCACATGGAACGAGTATTATTCCAAAATCTGTGCACCCACAACGAATTATTGAAAATGCTGATATTTATGACTTTTCACTAACGGTAGAAGAAGTTGCAGCAATTGATGCGTTAAATAATTTTACAAGGATTAGCCAAGAGCCTGAACAAGTCTATGAACATGGTCGTCAGTATCCACACCATTAATTAGCTTTAATTTACAGTAAGGTATACAGTTTAAGGTCATCAATCTATCGACGAATGGATTGATGGCTTTTTTGGTCCACAATAACTACTTATCGTTAAAGTTTATGCTGTCTCACATCATTACTTAAAATAAAAATGTGACATTTTATCCGGTTTATTTCGTTAGTATAGATGTCAGCGTTTAGCTGATGATCGAATGGCCGTTCGAAAAGCGAAAGAAACGAGGATGAAATCTATGGTAGATAAGAAGCGGTTACCTGAAAATATGTTGAAGGTAAAGATTGTTGGTAAAACAAATGAAGGCGTAGGTACAAGCCGTCAATTTTACGTGAAGCCGGGGACGACAGTTAATGAATTGACCCAGTTAGCACAGTTGATGTTGCAACTAGGTGCAGAGGTTGCCGTTGAAACAATAACAACTGTTGATACGAAGGCGCATGCATTCAGTCCAGCTACCACTAGTAACTAAGGAGGCACGTAATATGAATCAAGTACTAGAGCTATCATTTTTGACACCAGGACAACAAACCACAGACACAAACAAAAAATTATCAGTAATCAAAATTAAGCATCCAGCTACGACGCTAGATCGTGATTCGGTTTATCAAGCAATGTTGAAATTAGCTGATTTTGAATTTTTGTTGAATAATAAGGGAGAACCAATGACATTGGGTCGTCCTTATATGGCGACATTGGTCGCAACGAATAAAAAAATTATTTTCGATGAGTCTCAAAAAATGATTTAAAAATTAAATTTTATACAATATAGAGTGAATATGTGCATAATATTTTGCATATATTCGCTTTATTTGTATAAATTAAAGTTTTTTAAGTAATTTATTGGCTTTTTATTGCATAAATTCTCATTTACTGTTAATATTTATTCATCAACAAGAACGGGGAGTAGCAATATGGCAATTCTAGAGATTAAAAATTTACATAAGGAATATGGAAAAAACACAGTGTTGGAGTCGATCAATGCCCAGGTTGAAGAAGGGGATGTGATTGCAATCCTAGGTCCTTCTGGTACTGGTAAGTCGACCTTGCTGCGTGAATTAAATATGTTAGAACATCCTACTTCAGGGGCAGTAATCTTTGACGATCAAGACATTACCAAAGCTACTGAGTCAGGATTAGATAAAATTCGACAGGACTTAGGGATGGTTTTCCAAAGTTTTAATTTATTTCCAAATATGACTGTTTTAGATAATGTGAAAATTGCTTTGACTAAGGTAAAAGGAATTTCTGACAGTGAGGCAACGTCAACAGCGCAAAAGTTTTTAGAAAAAGTTGGTGTGGCTGAAAAGGTTGATGTTTATCCAGCATCTTTGTCTGGTGGCCAACAACAACGTGTGGCGATTGCCCGTGCATTAGCAATGAATCCCAAGATTATGTTATTTGATGAACCAACTTCTGCTTTGGATCCAGAAATGGTTGGCGAAGTATTGAAAACCATGCGTGAGTTAGCAAACGAAGGGATGACCATGTTAGTGGTTACCCATGAAATGGGCTTTGCCCGTGAGGTTGCTTCAAAAATCTGGTTTATGAGTGATGGTGAAATGACAGCGTATGACGACCCAGCAGGCTTTTTTGAAAATCCTAATTCAGAACGTGCGCAAAATTTCTTAGCAAAGATGTTGTAAGAGAGGAAATGTATTTATGAAGAAGTGGATGAAAAAAGCAGTTGTACTACTAATGGCGATTGGTATGTTCATTAGTAGTGGTATCGGAATATTTGGTGTCTCAAGTGCTAATGCAGATGAGACTGATCCAACTTTACAGCATATTAAGAAATCAGGTCAGTTAGTTGTTGGAACTTCTGCTGAATATGCACCGTATGAATTCCACAAAACCATTAATGGGCAGGACAAAATTATTGGATTTGATATGGATGTTGCACGAACTATTGCGAAACATCTAGGCGTTAAACTAGTTGTTCAAGATATGAGTTTTGATGCGTTGTTAGGCGCTGTTAAAACTGGCAAAATCGACATGGCCATTGCCGGGATGACTAGCACGCCAGAACGTAAAAAAGAAGTTAACTTCTCAACACCATACTATAACGATAAAAACGTTATCTTAACATTGAAGCAAAATAAAAATAAATTTGCGACCTTACAACAACTTCAAAATGCCAAGCTAGGGGCACAGGTTTCTTCTAGTCAAGCAAGCTTAGCAGGTGATTTAACAAATAAGCCAATTGTGTCAGTTAAAAGAGTGACGGATATGGTTACCCAGTTGAGCCAGAAAAAAGTTGATGCAGTCGTTGTTGCCCAAACAACAGCCAAAAGTTATTTGGATCAAAGTGATCAATTTGCTATCACTAAAGCAGTGCTGCCAATCAAAACAGGGAATGCTGTTTCAGTTGTGATGAACAAAAATGCACCTGTTTTGAAAGAAAAAGTTGATGGTATCTTAAAAGCCCATGTTATTGGGGCACCATTGCATCGTTGGCAAAATAAAGCAATCAAACAGATGAATAAGAAGGAATCATTTATAACACAGTATGCCCCTTACTTTATCAAGGGTACTGAGTACTCGGTTGGTTTGGCTGTCATTGGTGTCTTTTTCGGAATTGTTTTGGGTGTATTATTTGCACTAATGAAGATGTCATCAATTAAGCCATTGAAGTGGATAGCAGTTGCTTATATTGAAGCTGTCCGTGGTGTGCCACTACTAATCCAAGTCTTTATTGTTTACTTCGGAACGCAAGTAATTGGTATTCATGTTTCAAGTTTCTTAGCTGGTGCGATTGCGATGTTCTTGAATTCAGCAGCATATGTGGCAGAAATTATTCGTTCAGGAATTCAAGCAGTACCTGATGGTCAAACCGAAGCTGCCCGTTCACTTGGTTTTACGAAAAATCAAACAATGCGTTATATGATTTTGCCACAGGCTATCAAGAATATTTTGCCAGCCTTAGGTAATGAGTTTGTGACGGTTATCAAGGAAGGATCGGTTGTTTCAGTAATTGGTGTTGGTGAGTTGACTTTCCAAGCATCAGTTGTGCAAGGGGCATCATTTAAGCCATTCTTACCATTAGTTATTACAGCTGCGATTTACTTTATTTTGACATTTGGAATCAGTCGTTTGTTGAACTTATTTGAAAAGAAATTACATAAATCAGATAAGTCATTTGGATAAAATAATTGATTGCTTAAAAATTTCATATTAATTAGGGAGCTGAATGTATACGATATTATACGTATATATTCAGCTTTCTTGAATAAAAAATAGAATTTTAAGGGTTTTTTGTGGAAATTATTGCATATACTTTCAATTACTGTTAGTATTTATTGGTCAGTAATGAATGGGAGTAGAAATATGGCAATTCTAGAGATTAAAAATTTACATAAAGAATATGGTGAAAATACAGTTTTAAAGTCAATTAATGCCCAAGTTGAAGAGGGTGATGTGATTGCAATCTTAGGTCCTTCCGGTACTGGAAAGTCAACCTTATTACGTGAGTTAAATATGTTAGAACACCCAACTTCAGGAGCGGTGATTTTTGACGATCAAGATATTACTAAAGCGAATGAAGCTGGTCTTGATAAGATTCGTCAAGATTTGGGGATGGTTTTCCAAAGCTTTAACTTGTTTCCAAATATGACGGTTTTGGATAATGTAAAAATTGCTTTGACTAAGGTAAAAGGAATTTCTGACAGTGAAGCAACGGCAACGGCCCAAAAGTTTTTAGAAAAAGTGGGTGTGGCTGATAAAGTTGATGTCTACCCAGCATCTTTGTCTGGTGGTCAACAACAACGTGTGGCGATCGCCCGTGCATTGGCAATGAATCCCAAGATTATGTTATTTGATGAACCAACTTCTGCCCTGGACCCAGAAATGGTTGGCGAAGTATTGAAAACCATGCGTGAGTTAGCTCAAGAAGGAATGACCATGTTAGTGGTTACTCACGAAATGGGCTTTGCGCGTGAAGTTGCTTCAAAAATCTGGTTTATGAGTGATGGTGAAATGACAGCGTATGACGATCCAGCAGGCTTTTTTGAAAATCCAGATTCAGAACGTGCGCAAAATTTCTTAGCAAAGATGTTGTAAGAGAGGAAATTAAATCATGAATAAATGGATGAAAAAGCTCATCATGATGGTAATGGCGTTTGGTCTTGTGATTAGTAGTGGCGTGGGAATTTTTGATGTCCATGCCGTAAAAGCTGATCAAACGGATCCAACATTAGCGCGCATTAAGAAATCTGGTAAATTAGTGGTTGGAACTTCAGCGGACTATGCCCCTTATGAATTCCATACAACTGAAAACGGTCAAGATAAGATTGTTGGTTTTGACATGGATGTGGCTCGTGAAATTGGTAAGCAATTAGGCGTTAAAACAGAAATCCAAGAGATGAGTTTTGATGCTTTGCTAGGTGCTGTAAAGACTGGCAAAGTTGATATCGTTGTTGCGGGAATGACTGAGACACCAGAACGTGCACAAGAAGTTAACTTTTCAAAGCCTTACTTTGTCGATAAGAATGTTGTCTTAACATTGAAGCAAAACAAAAATAAATGGACAACGTTGAAACAAATTCGTCACGCAAAATTGGCAGCGCAAGTCTCATCTAAACAAGACGATTTGGCACATGAAATTTCAAATAAACAAGTGGTTTCATTAAAGAAAATCACTGATGAAGTCACACAATTAACACAGAAAAAAGTTGATGGTGTGGTTGTTGCAAGTACGACTGCTAAAAGTTACTTAGAACAAAGTAATCAGTTTGCTGTATCACCAGCAAAATTACCAGGTATTACGAACGGTTCATCAGTCGTTATGAATAAAAATGCGACAGTACTCCAGGCAAAAGTTAACAAGATATTAGATGATCACATTATTGGTGCGCCATTGCAAAAAATGCAGGACAAGGCCATTAAGTTGATGAACAAAAAAGAATCCTTTGCTTCGAAGTATGCCCCATACTTTGTAAAGGGAACCCTCTATACAATTGGGTTGGCCGTGATTGGTGTCTTCTTTGGTATTATCTTGGGTATCTTATTTGCCCTAATGAAACTATCATCAATCAAACCATTTAAATGGGTGGCTTCTGCATACATTGAAGCTGTTCGTGGTGTGCCTTTGTTGATTCAAGTATTTATTGTTTACTTTGGTACCCAAGCAATTGGGGTGCATGTATCAAGTTTCTTAGCTGGTGCGATTGCGATGTTCTTGAATTCAGCCGCATATGTAGCGGAAATTATTCGTTCGGGTATTCAAGCCGTGCCAACAGGACAAACTGAAGCAGCACGTTCGCTTGGTTTTACGAAAAACCAAACGATGCGGTACATGATCTTACCACAGGCAATCAAGAATATTTTGCCAGCCTTAGGTAATGAGTTTGTGACAGTTATTAAGGAAGGTTCAGTTGTTTCGGTAATTGGTGTTGGTGAGTTGACCTTCCAAACATCAGTGGTTCAAGGAGCATCTTTCAAACCATTTATACCATTAATTATCACGGCAGCAATTTACTTTATTTTGACATTCGGTATCAGCCGGTTGTTGAATTTGTTTGAAAAGAAATTACGTAAGTCTGATAAAACATTGGGTTAGTTGAAAATATAAATTATTAAAATCCTCGATCACGACATTTTTGGTAAGTGTCATGATCGGGGATTTTTATTAGCTTACCTTTTTTAAAGGAAATGTGCGTCAAAGTAACTTTTTTGGACTGTCGGATGACTGTCAGGTTACTGTCGTGGCTATTTATTTTGAATGAATATATAATATGGTTATGAATAAGACACAAGTTGTTAAGTTAAGAAAAGAAAAAGGTTGGACACAAGAAACATTAGCTGAACGAGCACATGTTACTGTTAGAACAATTCAGAGATTGGAAGCAGGGCAGGAGGTCAGTGAGGAAACATTAAAGGCTGTTTCTAGTGCTTTATCAGTGACAGTTAATGAGCTCTTTGACTATGTTGACGCATCAGAAAGAGAGGAAACACTGATGGTACAATCAAAAAATCAAACGACACGACCAAGTACAGATCACTCAGATGATAAAAAGCGTAAAGAACGACAACCCATCACAAATTTTTGGGAATTTGCAGCACGCTTTTGGTGGTTGATTTTTCCGATTGGTTGGTTCATCGGATGGGTATTGCCAAGTCTCATCCATGCGCTTAGATAAAATTGAATAGTTTGCGTTAAACTGGGACAGATTTATTTGTGCCAGTTTTTTGGTTTCTTTAAAGTAGGGTTTACTTTTCTAAGTGAAAAGAATGGCGTATATTAAAAAGGATAGAGAATGAAGGAGATACAAGATGGCAAAGAAAGCACGCATTAAGAAAATTCTTGTTGAACAAATCTTAGATAAGGCCAATATTCCTTATGAAACCATTGTTTTTTCAGGTGGGATGAATCGTAACCAAGCAGAGTTAGATGCTTATGGTCTGACAGATCATGATATTTATAAGACATTGGCGTTGGATGGCAATGTGACTGGACCAGTAATTGGTATTGTGCCAGTTGATAACCACTTAAATGAAAAAAAGTTAGCAGCAGTGTCTGGTAATAAAAAGGTCAACATGATTCCAACTAAGGATTTGCAAAAGACAACAGGCTATATACATGGTGCGAATAATCCTGTAGGGATTTGGCAAACTAAGAAATTCCCAATTTATTTTGACAATAGTGCTAAGGAAGCTGGAACGATTACGATTTCAGCAGGTGAAGTTGGCCGTTCGATTCGTATCGATGCGGAGACTTTAGCCCAATTTGTACATGCAAAATTTGCTGATATTCGTACGGTTGAATAGTCTATGTCAGGCGTAATTATTTGGCATACGGTGCTGTATTTATTTCTTATTTTTTTACTGTTGCCGATGATTGCTAGCTATTGTCTGTCTGCAATTACCATGCGAACTAATCAACATCTCGTCAATCGATTTGGGTATCATGCACCAATAATATTTAGTTGGTTAGGGGTAATGGTTCATGAATTATCTCACGCAGGTATGGCACTGTTGTTTGGTCATAAAATTAATCGGTTAGTATTATTGACTAACCCGTTTCAGTCGGATCAAGAAAATCGATTAGGTTATGTTGCCCATTCATGGCAACCAAAAAATAAGTATCAACAGTTAGGAAATTTTTTTATTGGGTTGGCACCGATTATTGGTATTACCTTATTAACTGGGATAACAACACAGTTACTTTGGCCACAAGTTTTTCATGTGCAAACTGTTGGTTGGCAGATTTTTAGTCAAGTACCATGGTGGCGCTTGGTAGTTTGGCTAGTTATTGTAATTAATTTAAATTTAGCGATGAATCTTAGCCATGCAGACTGGTTGAACGTTTGGCATGGCGTTCTTTATTACAGCTTGTTGTTACTTTTGATAGGGTTAGTTGTGGGATTTTTTATTTCGGATCCGTGGCTGATTGTTGAAACAGCTGGTTATTGGTTAGGGACAGTTTGGTTGATTGATATGGGGATTAGTCTTTTAATGCTAATCATAGCAAAAATTTTAGATTAACGATTTTAACGGAGGGTTCTCATGGATGAACAGGTAGACAAACAATTAGCAGCGATTACTGATTTTACGGCACAGGTATTAACTGCAGATCAAACTGGTCATGATATGACCCATATTCTGCGGGTACTTAACATGACGCAACACATTCTAACTACGGAGCCAACTGCTGATGCATTTATTGCACAAGCTGCTGCTGTATTGCATGATACTTATGATGATAAATTGTTTGATGATGTCGATGGAGCGAAGTTGCGGGTTGTTAATATGTTAACAACAATTGGGGTATCTCAAGCACAACAACTAGAAATTTTTACAATCATTGATAATATGTCGTGGAGTAAACAACGGTTTGGGAACCCGGTACCGTTGACGTTAGCTGGACAAATTGTCCAGGATGCAGATCGTCTAGACGCAATTGGGGCAATTGCGATTGCTCGCGTGATTCAATATGGCGTTGCACATGGCCATGAATTGTATAATCCAGATATTAAGCCACGACAGGTCAAAACAAAGGCTGAGTATCGTCAGGCAGATGGTGAGACAATCATGAATCATTTTTATGAAAAGCTTTTTTTGCTAAAAGATTATTTGAATACTGATGAGGGTAAGCGAATTGGTGAGCAAAGAGACAAACTGATGCATGAATTTGTGACACAGTTTGAATTAGAGTGGCAACAGAAGGATTACTAATTTAATAATATTGGAGTGTGGATGTGAATACGATATCAAAAAAGGAACGTGGTGTGCTGTTAATATTAATGGTGGGCGTTTTTCTGGGCTTTTTAAATCAAACATTAATGAATACGGCATTGCCACAAGTTATGGCAGATTTTAAAATTTCCACTGCACTTGGTCAATGGATGACCAATGGGTACATGTTAGTGAATGGTATTATGGTGCCGTTGACTGCTTTTCTAATTCAACGTTTAAAAACGCGAACTCTATATCTGAGTGCGTTGTTAGTTTTTGCAATTGGGACACTGATTTCAGGCTTTGCCCCAACTTATTTTACATTAATTCTAGGACGTATGGTGCAAGCGGCTGGTGCTGGTATTTTTGGTCCTTTGATGAACGTTGTGGTAATGAATATTTTTGCAGCTAACCGTCGCGGTGAGGCAATGGGAATCATTGGGTTAGCATTAAATTTTGCACCCACAATTGGCCCAACGTTATCTGGATTTATTGTTTCCAATCATTCTTGGCGGTGGCTATTCTGGGGAATTGCACCGTTTATCTTTTTAGATTTGATTTTAGCCTTTTTCCTATTAAAGAATATTGGTACGCAGAAATTCTTACGCTTTAACTTTTTGGGTGTCTTACTATCAAGTGTTGGGTTAGGAAGCTTATTGTATGGTTTCTCAAATGCCGGGGACGGTCAATGGACTAGCCCAAACGTATGGGGCTTTTTAGTTGTTGGTATCTTGGTAACCACTTTATTTGTTTATCAACAAACGCATGCGAAAAACCCATTGCTAAACTTTAATGTGTTTAAGTATCATAATTTTACGATTGCCACAATTATCAATGTGGTCTTAATGTGTGCCTTGTATGGTGGTGCGTTGATGTTACCTTTGTATATGCAAACGGTACGTGGTGAATCAGCTTTGATTTCAGGATTGGTGCTATTACCTGGTGCATTGATCACAGCTATTTTGTCACCAACATCTGGTAAATGGTATGACCAATTTGGTGCCCGACGCCTAGCACCAATTGGCTTAGGAATTGTTGTTTTGGGAACAATTATTTTGGCTAACTTACAATTGAATTCACCATTATGGTTACCGGCCCTTGGTCAATTGATTCGTCAGTTAGGTCTTGTGATGGTGACAATGCCTATTCAAACAGAAGCCTTTAATTCATTACCAATTAATATGGTACCAGATGGTTCTGCTGTCTATACGACGATCCGGCAAGTTGCCGCATCGTTTGGTACCGCCGCACTGATTACTGCGTATGGCTTAACCTCTGCTAGTGTAAAGGCAGGTCATACACAAGTATCAGCGGATTTGAATGGAATACACGTTGCATTCTGGATAGCAACAGGGTTAGTTATCCTCGCTTTGTTGTTGACTAGTTTGTTACGAAACCGTCAGGATTTTGTTGACGATCGTCATGTGCACGGTGAAGCCGAATAAATTTATAAAAGTGGTCCAACCTTATTTTGGTTGGACCACTTTTATGTTATGATTAGAACTTGTAGTGAACAGGAGGTTCAAAATGGCTAAGGAAGTACTCTATATAAAAGTGCTCAATGATTTAAACCGGCGTATCAATGCGCAAGAATTCCCGGATCTAAAGTTACCAGACGAGCGGTCATTAGCTAGCTCATATGGTGTTTCACGAAGTTCGATCAAAAGAGCATTAACGGTGTTGGTGCAACAAGGCATCATTTTCAAAAAGCGTGGTTCAGGAACCTTTGTTAATCCGCTCTATCTAAAAAATCAAGGTATGTTTCATGCGGTTGGTCAAAATTTAGGTGTCTCTGATTCGTTTCGTTTTAAAGGAGAAACGCCAGCAATTAAATTGCTCGTTTTTGAAAAAGAAATCGCAAATGATGAAGACCGTGAAGCCTTATTTTTAGAGCAAGATGAAGAAGTTTATCGTATTAAACGTTTGCGTACGTTGCAGGATAAAGTATTTATGATTGAAAATGCGGTTGTGCCAGTGAAGCTATTACCAATGTTAACGGCAGAGGATATGACCCATTCAATGTTTCAGTATGCGGAGCAAACAACTAATAAAGCAGTTACCAAATCATTTATGACTGTCACAGCAGAACCTTCTAGTGAAGAAGATCAGCAATATTTGAATTTAAAGCCGACTGAACCAGTTGGCGTGATGTCTGGTGTGTACTTTTTAGATGATGGTACCCCCTTTGAAGTTGGACAAATGCGCGTTCATTACGAGTACATGCGTTACAATAGTTTCGTTAGTTTAGATGGTGAATAACGAAAAATTCAATGTCACAAATTGGGACGGTCCAATTAGGAGTTTTTTATTGTACCTGGTTTGGAAATCTGTTATTATAATAATTGTAATCCAGGAGATAACTTCTGCGATTAAACCTTTCTCAAAAGTAAAAAGGAGATCTAATCAAAATGGCAGTAGATTTTGATTCAAAAGCATATCTAGAAAAGGTTGATGCTTGGTGGCGTGCTACCAACTACCTTTCAGCAGGTATGATCTTTTTGAAGAGCAACCCATTGTTTTCAGTAACTAACACACCACTACAAGCGGATGACGTTAAGGTTAAGCCTATCGGTCACTGGGGAACTATCTCAGGACAAACTTTCCTATATGCTCATGCTAACCGTTTGATCAACAAGTTCGATTTGAACATGTTCTACATTGGTGGTCCTGGTCACGGTGGCCAAGTTATGGTTACGAACTCATACTTGGATGGTACTTATACTGAAAATTATCCTGAGATCACTCAAGATGTTGAAGGTATGGCCCGTTTGTTTAAGCGTTTCTCATTCCCTGGTGGAATTGGATCACACATGACTGCACAAACACCAGGTTCATTGCACGAAGGTGGTGAGTTAGGTTACTCACTATCACACGCAACTGGTGCTGTTTTGGATAACCCTGATCAAATTGCTTTCGCAGTTGTTGGTGATGGGGAAGCCGAAACTGGTCCTTCAATGACTGCATGGCACTCAATCAAGTTCTTGAACCCTAAGAACGACGGTGCTGTATTGCCAATCTTGGACTTAAATGGATTTAAGATTTCAAACCCAACTATCTTCTCACGTATGAGTGATGAAGAGATTACTAAGTTCTTTGAAGGTTTGGGATATTCACCACGTTTCATCGAAAATGATGATATCCACGATTACATGGCATACCACGAATTGGCTGCTAAGGTATTCGACCAAGCTATCGAAGACATTCAAGCTATTCAAAAGGCTGCCCGTGAAGAGGGTCGCTATATTGATGGTGAAGTTGCTGCATGGCCAGTTATCATTGCTCGCTTGCCAAAGGGTTGGGGTGGACCAACTCATAACGCTGCTGGTGAGCCAATTGAAAACTCATTCCGTGCCCACCAAGTGCCACTTCCTTTGGCACAACAAAAGTTGGACACTTTGCCTGAATTCGAAGAATGGTTGAACTCATACAAGCCAGCCGAATTGTTTAACACTGATGGTTCATTGAAGGCAGAAGTTGCTGAAATGGCACCAAAGGGTGACAAGCGTATGGCTGCTAACCCAGTTGCCAATGGTGGTCGTCGTCGTGGTGAAGAACCTACTGATTTGGCATTGCCAAACTGGAAAGACTTTACTAACGAAGTGACTGCTGACAACCGTGGAACTGAATTACCAGATGGTAACCGCAACATGGATATGAACGTGTTGTCAACTTACTTTGCTGCAGTTTCAAAGTTGAACCCAACATCATTCCGTATCTTCGGACCTGATGAGACGATGTCAAATCGTTTGTGGGAGATGTTCAAGATTACTGACCGTCAGTGGATGGAAGAGGTTAAGGAACCTAACGACCAACACGAAGCTCATGAAGGTCGTATCTTGGATGCACAATTGTCAGAGCACCAAGCTGAAGGTTGGCTAGAAGCATATACATTGACTGGTCGTGTTGGTGTCTTCGCATCATACGAATCATTCCTACGTGTTGTTGATTCAATGATTACACAACACTTCAAGTGGTTGCGTCATGCTTCAGAACAATCATGGCGTAATGATTACCCATCATTGAACTTGATTTCAACTTCAACTGCTTTCCAACAAGACCACAACGGTTACACTCACCAAGATCCAGGTATCTTGTCACACTTGGCTGAGAAGAAGGCTGACTTTATCCGTCAGTACTTGCCAGCTGATGGTAACACTTTGTTGGCTGTCTTTGGTCGTGCATTTACTGAACGTCACAAGATCAACCACATCGTTGCTTCAAAGCAACCACGTCAACAATGGTTCTCAGTTGCTGAAGCTGAAGAGTTGGCTACTGAAGGTGTTAAGGTCATTGACTGGGCTTCAACTGTTGCTGAAGGTGAAGATGCTGATATCGTCTTTGCATCAGCTGGTGTTGAGCCAACAATCGAAGTTCTTGCTGCATTGCACTTGATCAACGAGGCATTCCCAGCAGTTAAGATGCGTTATGTCAACGTTGTTGAATTGCACCGTTTGCTAAACAAGAATGGTAAGATGAACCACGAACGTGCCTTGTCAGATGACAAGTTTACTGCATTGTTCGGTGAATCAGGAACACCAGTTATGTTTGGCTTCCACGGATTCGAAGACTTGATTGAGTCAATCTTCTACGAGCGTCAACACTTAGGTGCACACGTTCACGGTTACCGTGAAGATGGTGACATCACAACGACTTACGATATGCGTGTATACTCAGAGTTGGATCGTTTCCACCAAGCTAAGGAAGCTGCAAACATCTTGGCTGACAAGGGCGTAATCAATGCTGATGAAGCAAAGGCCTTTGATGAGAAGATGGATGCTATCTTGGCAAAGCACTTCGATGTTACTCGTAACGAGGGACGCGATATCGAAGAGTTTACTGACTGGAAGTGGACTGCTTTAAACAAGTAATCGACTAATCAGATTCAGGATTGAATCGATAAAATAAAAGCTCATAATCGCTAATCTTTGGCGGTTATGAGCTTTTTTTGGTATAATTTTTAATGGTTGAATATGTTTTTAAGGAGAAAGTTAATGATTGTCTTATTTGTGTTAGGAATTGTGCTGTTAGCTTATGCAGCCATCCAAGGGGTCGTTCACCATCAAGTCCGATGGGTGCCGATTACGCTTGGACTTTTATTGGCTATTTTTATGGGGTTGGGATTGCAACGAGCACAACAACGTCACTTCTTGATGGCGGAAGTGCCATTTACAAAGACACAAAAAATTCAGCCTGCAGTTGTGATTGATGGGTTTAATTTAGTTACAACAGAAAAAGGTAGTAACGGTCGCTTGCGTTATACATACAAAACAAATGACAAAACGTATCAAACATTGACACAACAAGCCAAAACGAAAGTGGTTGCTGGTAAGGACGCGACGTTAAAAACAACGGTAATGACTTATCAAGCTAACTCAACGTGGCGTCGTTTCTTACTTTTGGGACAAAAAACTCTTGAACAAGGTGGCACAACCTATAAATTGACGTTACCTGAGGGTTGGTATGTTGTACCTAATGATAAAGTTGACGATTTACAAAAATTAATTGACACAAATGAATCAAAAATTTCTGATAAGGTACGTGACGAAATTGATAAACGTGTTGCTGAAAAAGTGAAAACGGATAAAGATTTCGTTAATGATACGGAGAGTCAGAATAAGCTGAAGAATGATGTTGTTAAGCAAGTAACGAGCGATGCTAAGAAGCAATTAAAGGTTGATATAGTAAACCAAATTAGTAAATGGCAACAAGCGCAATAATATTTTTAATGTCGGATACGTGTGACTGTAATCTATAGCACCGTATGCGGCTTTTTTATTGCTCCTTTATTGAAAATAAAAATGGCAGATGTTCTAAGATAGTAAATTGTGTTATCTTAGTCTATAAGAAAAATTAAAATTTGAGGTGAAACAATGGGGACACGTCGACAAGATGATTTTTATGAAGCAATCAATGAGGAATGGATCGCACAAGCTGTGATTCCAAATGATAAGTCACGGACAGGTGGCTTTATTGACTTAGCTGATGAAATTGAAGAATTAATGTTAGCGACAACTGATAAATGGCTAGCTGGGGACGATGTACCAGATGATCAGGTGTTACAAAACTTTATCAAGTATCATCGTCTGGCTGCAGATTGGCAAACACGTAATCAACTAGGTACGGATCCAGTTCGACCAATTATTGAACGGTATCAGCAATTTAAATCATTTGCTGATTTTGCTCAAAATATCGTTTCTTTAGAAAAAGAAGGTTTGTCAAATGCTTTACCATTAGGTATTGCACCTGATTTCAAAGACGCCCAAACATACGTCTTGTGGGCTGACGCTTTAGGGACGATTTTGCCAGACACAACTTACTATGAACCTGGGCATCCACAAGGTGCAGATTTATTAAAGCAATGGCGTGAATCTCAAGAACAATTATTACCTAAATTTGGCTTTAGTTCTGATGAAATTAAGGACTTACTAGATAAAGCGATTGTTTTTGATGCACGTGTTGCCAAGGTCGTGTTGAGTCAAGAAGAATCTTCAGAGTATGTTAAATTATATAAGCCTTATAAATGGGCAGATTTCACAGCTTTAGCGCCTGCATTGCCATTAGACGATATCGTGACAGCAATGATTGGTGAGAAACCTGACATGGTTGTTGTACCAGAAGAACGATTCTGGCACGCGGCTGATCAATTCTTTTCTGAAGAAGCATGGCCACTTTTGCAAGCGACCTTAATTGTTGGTATTGCCAACGGTTATACAGGTTACTTGTCTGACGAAGTTCGTATCCTAGGTGGTGCCTATAGCCGTGCATTATCAGGTACACCGGAAGCAAAGAATCGTCAAAAATCAGCTTATTATCTAGCTGAAGGACCATTTAATCAGGCATTAGGTTTGTGGTATGCACATAAAAAGTTTTCCGCAGCAGCCAAAGCTGATGTTGAGGACAAAGTGGCGACGATGATTGACGTTTATAAAGAGCGTTTACAGCAGGCGACTTGGTTACAACAAGCAACGCGAGATCAAGCGGTTGTTAAGTTGAATGCGATTAAGCCACACATTGGCTATCCAGAGAAACTACCTGATTACTATCAGGATAAAATAGTCGATGATGGAGCAACCTTGTTTGAAGCAATGCAAAAGTTTACACAACAAAGTGTTGCGCGTACATGGGCAAAGTGGCATCAACCAGTGGACCGTGATGAGTGGCATATGCCAGCACATATGGTCAATGCGTATTATGATCCACAGCAAAATCAAATCGTGTTCCCAGCAGCTATTTTGCAGGCACCATTTTACAGTTTAGAGCAATCAGCTTCTGCAAATTATGGTGGGATTGGTGCAGTTATTGCTCACGAGATTTCGCATGCATTTGATACTAATGGTGCTTCATTTGATGAACATGGTAGCTTAAATAATTGGTGGACTGACGAAGATTATGCGGCCTTTAAGGAACGCACGCAAAAAATTATTGCCCAATTTGATGGTTTGGATTCATATGGTGCAAAGGTAAATGGTAAACTAACAGTTTCGGAGAATGTGGCTGACTTAGGTGGCTTTGCTGCTGCGTTGGCGGCAGCAAAACGAGAAGCAGATTTTTCGGCGAAAGAATTTTTTGAAAGCTGGGCAACGATTTGGCGCATGAAGGCACGACCAGAATTAATGAAGTTTTTTGCCGCCGTTGATGTGCACGCACCCAACAAAGCACGTACTAACGTGATTGTTTCAAATTTTGATGATTTTTATGGGACCTTTGATGTAAAACCTGATGATGGTATGTATCGTGAACCAAGCAATCGGACGATGATTTGGTAATAAAAAGGGGGAGCGAGACACGTTTTGAAGCCGGTGTGACACGTGATTTGCGCCATTTTTAGCACAAAAGATAGGGTTGGAACAAAAGAAAATGTTCCAGCCCTTTTTTGTTTACAAACGTCAACGAAAAGGGTTATACTGATTACAGTTACAAATGTAGACGAAAAAGAGAGGTGAGACCATGGCGCAGGCAAAAGAGATGTCGACTGCTGAGTGGGAGTTAATGCGTGTCGTTTGGACTTTACATGAAGCTAGCAGTAGTGACATCATAATGGTAATTCATGGTAAAAAAGATTGGACTGAATCAACAATTAAAACTTTATTACGTCGTTTGGTGCAAAAAGAAGTTCTAACAACACGTAAAGAAGGACGAAAATTTATTTATCAACCATTGATTGGTGAGGATGATGCGATGGATCAAATGACAACAGAGGTTTTTAGTCGTTTGTGTCGTATGAAAAAAGGACGTACCCTGGCAAAATTGGTGGCCAATACAACATTAAGTCAAAGCGATATTAAGGAATTACAAAAAATTTTAGCGGAGAAATTGCAAACAGCTCCGGAGACGGTGGCTTGTGATTGTATTGTACCGATGAGTTGTGAACAATGCGAGAATGATTCTGTGATGGCTTAGAAAGGCGGGTTATATCATATGGCAAGAATAATTGTGTTGCTTATTGGTATTTGTATTATTGGTTTTATTGTTTGGTGGTTCTTTGGCAAACATGAAGCAGTGACTGAAACGGCAGCTATTGCATCAGATCAACAAGATGTTGATATTCTTGTTAAGGGAGGATACTCACCAGAACAAGTTGTTTTGAAACAAGGCGTGCCAGCTAAATTACATTTTACGAGAACTGATCCATCGAGTTGCTTAGATCATGTTGTTTTCCCTGATTTTGGCATCAATCAAGCTTTACCACAAAATCAAGAAGAAACGATTACGATTGATACAAGTAAACCAGGTGAATATGGTTGGGCATGTGGTATGGATATGTTCCATGGCAAAGTTATTATTAAATAACAATAAAGGAGAAAAAATGAGTGAACTACAAAAAGTAAATGTAACAGTCGCAGGTGGTTATGATCCAGAAGTAGTCAATTTAAAACAAGGTGTGCCAGCAGAAATTACCTTCACGCGTACGAGTCCGCAGGGATGTTTAGATGTGGTTCATTCAAAAGAACTTGGCTTTGAAGAGAATTTACCAATTGATGCACCTAGAACTGTCACCGTTAACACTGAAGAAGCTGGTGAATTTGATTTTAGCTGTGGTATGGATATGTTCCATGGTAAAGTCGTGGTAAAGTAGGTGATTTCATGAAAATTACCACACGGTTTTGGATATCATTGATATTGTCGCTGCCAATGCTAGTTGCAATGATTGTCATGCCGTTCACACATTGGATGTTGCCAGGTGGTGAGGTGACAATGTTAATTTTAACATCGGTCATTATGTTGATTTCAGCACGTCCGTTTTTATCTAGCGCTTGGTCTTCTTTTCAAAAACATCACTCGAACATGGATACATTAATTGCAGTTGGAACGGGAACTGCTTATGTATATAGTATTTATGCGATGTTTACGGGGAAAGCTGTCTTTTTTGAGAGCGCGGCTTTTGTGATTACTTTTGTCTTGCTTGGACAAGTATTTGAAGAAAGAATGCGCGATAACGCTTCTTCAGCGATTGAAAAATTGATGGATCTACAAGCAAAAGATGCTGAAGTAAAGCGTGATGGTAAATTTATTCGATTACCACTGAATGAAGTGGTCGCTAATGATTTAATTCGAGTGCGACCAGGTCAAAAAATAGCCGTTGATGGAAAAATAGTCGATGGTACATCAACTATTGATGAATCGATGGTAACTGGTGAAAGTATGCCAGTTACTAGACAAACTGGAGATGAAGTTATCGGTTCAACAATGAATATGACAGGAACATTTGTTTTTCGTGCCGAAAAGGTGGGGGACCAAACCATGCTTGCCCAAATTGTGACCCTAGTTAAAAAGGCACAATCTAGTCATGCACCTATTCAAAAATTAACCGATCGTGTATCAGATATCTTCGTACCAGTTGTTTTGATTGTGGCAATCTTAACTTTCTTGATTTGGTATGTCTTCATCGGCCATGATGTTTCACATTCACTAATTTTTGCAGTTTCAGTTGTCGTGATTGCCTGCCCATGTGCGCTTGGTTTGGCAACGCCGACTGCCTTGATGGTCGGGACGGGCCGTGGTGCCAAAATGGGCATATTAATCAAAAATGGCGAGGTGCTCGAAAAAGTTAATGATGTAGACACCGTTGTTTTTGATAAGACGGGTACAATTACGGTTGGAAAACCTGAAGTAACCGATATTGTTGGTGATAAAAAACAAGTTCTGTCCTTGGCAGCTCGATTAGAAGCTGGTTCAGAACACCCATTGGCACTAGCTATCCTAGCAGAGTCTAAGAAACAACAAATAGATTTGGCATCAGTTAAAGATTTTCAAGCAGTATCTGGAAAAGGCGTGCAAGCAACGATTGATAACCAGCGAGCGTTTGTTGGTAATAATCGCTTATTAGATGATGCATCAATTACTGATGAATTAAAGCTGCGGATGAAACAATTGCAAAAGGAAGCTAAAACAGTTGTGTTGGTTGGCCAACAAAAACAAGTTATTGGCTTGATTGCGATTCAGGATACACCAAAAGAAACTTCTGCAAAAGCGATTGCAGCCTTGAAGTCACGGGGCTTAAAGACAATTATGCTGACTGGTGATAATAAACAAGTTGCACAGGCGATTGCGGATGAAGTTGGTATTGATGAGGTGATTGCTGAAGTATTACCAGCAGAAAAAGCGGATAAAATTCATGCACTACAAAAAAATAGTACAGTTGCTTTTGTTGGGGACGGTATCAACGATGCCCCAGCGTTAACTACTGCAGATGTTGGGATTGCGATGGGATCAGGAACTGATATCGCAATTGATGCCGGTGGTATTGTGCTAGTTAAAAATGATTTACGTGATGTCGACACCGCTTTGGCTTTAAGTAAGAAAACTTTTGGTAGGATTAAATTGAATCTTTTCTGGGCATTTGTTTATAATGTGCTGGGAATTCCAGTTGCCGCGGGCGTGTTTTACGGTTTTGGATTTATTTTGAGTCCGGAAATTGCTGGTATTGCAATGGCGCTCAGTTCGCTATCAGTCGTTATTAGTTCAGTACTACTTGGAAAAACAAGACTTGCAACGAATTAACTTATTACAAGCTTATAATTTATACAATTTTAGTAAAATGAGGTTGGAACATTTTTTGTTTCAACCTCATTATTTTTAACTATTAAAAATGTGTATTTTTTAAAAATATTTTGCTTGCTTAAAAAATAAAATCCAGCAAAATATGTAAGCGCTTCATTTGTTAATAAATGAGCAATCTCGACAATTTTAACGGATGTAGAATTTGTGAAAAATAATGAAAACTAACGTGAAAGCTTGATAAAACACAATTTATATAGTTGACAGGAGTTGTGTATTTGCTATAATTAACATTGTTAAAAGATGAGCAAAGTTAATGAATTTAAACAATTTGAGAGGTAGATACAATGACTACTACGACTAAAAAAAAGAAGATACTGACACCTGAAGAAAAGGCAGCGCACTATGCAGCTGCCGAAGAAATGACTAATAAGTTAGTTGATCAGGCAGCAGTTGCTTTACAAAAATTTGAAACTTACACGCAAGAGCAAGTTGATAAAATTGTCGCAGCTATGGCCTTAGCTGGTTCTGAAAATGCTTTACTACTTGCTCACGAAGCTTATGATGAAACGGGACGTGGTGTTATTGAAGATAAGGATACTAAAAACCGTTTTGCATCAGAATCTGTTTATAATGCAATTAAAAATGATAAAACAGTTGGTGTTATTTCAGAAGATAAGGTAAGTGGAAAAGTTGAACTAGTCGCACCACTTGGTATTTTGGCAGGTATTGTGCCAACGACAAACCCAACATCAACGACAATTTTTAAGTCAATGTTAACAGCAAAAACCCGCAATGTGATTGTTTTTGCATTCCATCCACAAGCACAACGGTCTTCTGCCCATGCTGCCAAAATCGTTTACGATGCAGCGGTTGCAGCAGGTGCACCTAAGAACTTCATTCAATGGATTGAAACGCCATCAATTGATGCGACAAATGCATTGATTAAGAACCCGAAAATTGCATCAATTTTAGCAACTGGAGGTCCATCAATGGTTAATGCAGCATTGCATTCTGGAAACCCATCAATGGGTGTTGGTGCTGGAAATGGTGCCGTATATGTTGATAAAACAGCTAATGTTGATCGTGCGGTTTCTGACTTACTGTTATCAAAGCGTTTCGATAATGGGATGATTTGTGCATCAGAGAACTCAGTGGTCATTGATGCATCAATCTATGATGAAATGCTACAAAAACTTCAAGAACAAGGCGCTTATTTGACACCAAAGAAAGATTATCAAAAGATTTCTGACTTTGTGTTCAAACCAACTGGTGATGGTTATGGGGTAACTGGACCGGTTGCTGGGCGTTCTGGCCGCTGGATTGCTGAGCAGGCTGGGCTAAAATTACCACAGGATAAAGACGTGCTATTGTTTGAGCTTGAAAAGCGTCATATCGGGGAACCACTTTCATCTGAGAAGTTAAGTCCCTTATTGTCAATTTATAAGGCACAGGATCGTGATGAAGCTGTTGAAATTGTGCGCGCATTATTGAACTACCAGGGGGCTGGTCACAATGCGGCAATTCAAATTGGGGCACAAGATGATCCGTTTGTTAAGGAATATGCAGATAGAGTCGAAGCATCACGTATTTTGGTCAACCAACCCGATTCAATTGGTGGTGTTGGGGACATTTATACAGATGCTTTGCGACCATCACTAACGCTTGGAACAGGTACTTGGGGGAAGAATTCATTGTCGCATAATCTATCAACTTATGATCTATTAAATGTTAAGACAGTCGCTCGTCGTCGTAACCGTCCACAGTGGGTTCGTTTACCAAAGGATATTTACTACGAAACAAATGCGATTACGTATTTGCAAGAACTACCAGATGTTGATCGTGCATTTATCGTGGCCGATCCAGGTATGGTCAAGTTTGGTTTTGTGGATAAGATTTTGGACCAATTTGCACTTCGTGATGATCAAGTAAAAACATCATTCTATGGTTCAGTAAGTCCAGATCCAACGATTTCACAAGCAATTGAAATTGCGCGCCAAATGGCTGATTTTAAGCCAGACACGGTGGTTTTGCTTGGTGGTGGTTCAGCGCTTGATGCTGGTAAGATTGCACGGTTCTTGTATGAGTATTCAGCAACAAATCCAGACATCTTGTACGATGATGAAGCACTGAAAAACTTGTTCCAAGAATTAGCGCAAAAGTTTATGGATATTCGTAAGCGTATTGTAAAGTTTGAGCACCAACGTCTTACTCAGATGGTTGCGATTCCAACAACCTCAGGTACTGGTTCTGAAGTCACACCATTTGCGGTTATTACCGATGACGAAACACATGTTAAGTATCCATTGGCAGATTACGAATTAACACCACAAGTAGCGATTGTTGATCCAGAATTTGTCATGACGGTACCTAGTCGTACAGTTGCTTATTCAGGTATGGATGCTTTGTCACATGCCCTAGAGTCATATGTCTCAGTAATGTCTTCAGAGTTTACGCGTCCATGGGCTTTGCAGGCAATCAAGTTGATTTTTGATTATCTAGAAGAATCATATAAGTATGATGCGAAGAATCCAACAAAGGAAGGTGAGCTTGCGCGTTCAAAGATGCACTATGCTTCAACGTTAGCTGGTATGTCATTTGGAAATGCTTTCTTGGGACTAAATCATGCGATTGCCCACAAAACTGGTGGTGCTTTCGGCCTACCTCACGGATTGGCAATTTCAATTGCTATGACACATGTCATTAAGTTTAACGGTGTGACTGGTAACGTTAAGCGGACACCATTCCCACGTTATGAGACATACACTGCACAAAAAGACTATGCCGATATTGCTCGTCACCTTGGCTTGGCTGGTAATAATGATGCGGAGCTAGTGCAAGCTTTGATTAATAAGATTGAAGATTTAGCTGCAAAGTTGAATATGGATCTAACGCTTTCTGGTAATGGCGTGAAGAAAGAAGATTTTGATCGTGAACTATCAGGATTGATGGATCTTATCTATAATGATCAGACAACACCAGGAAATCCTCGTCAACCACGTTTGAGTGAGATTGAACAATTGTTGCATGACCAATTTTAATCATTAATGATAAAAGCTTGTTAAAACGGCTGGTGAATCTGATTGAATTAGTATCAGATTCACCAGCCGTTTTTTTGTCTCGCTCTCGTTAACATTAATTTTTAATCATGATATTTTCTAATAAGAATGGCGAGTGTAAGTGCTATACCAACTATTATGACAGTGATACCTATGGATTTTATTTTCAAAGAAAGGATGATACCTAAAATTATGCAAAAAGTTGGCAGGATGAAAACATATTTTAATCCTTTGTCTCCAGATAAATACTTTTGCCAAGTATATCTTAAATGAAGTGATTGAGAACGGTTAAAAGTATTTAAATCGTTCAAGGCAAGTATAATAAAAAATAAAGCTAATAATATTGGTGTAAAAAAGATGCCTAGTTGGACGAAATTAAAGAGATTGCAAACTAAGAGAAACGATAAAAATAGACAGGCTAATATGAGACTGCGATAGATGGGCTTAAGGCTGTTTGTTATCGTCTTTTTTTCTAAATATTCTTTCATTCCTGAATCCTCCTTTAGTAATTCATCTAATGAGATATGATAATAATTGCTGAGTTGAATGAGATTTGTTATGTCGGGATATGTTGTCTCATTTTCCCAACTAGAAATAGTTTGTCGTGTGACATAGAAATCGTCGGCAACCTGTTTTTGGGTAATGCCTCTATCTAGTCGTGCTTGCTTTAAATGATCACCAAATTTCATAATTGCTCCTCCGTTGTTTACTTATTATTATTATTGCCTATTCAAAAAAAGAGCAAGCAATGATTCCTTGCTCCGCATAGTATCAGTGTTTAGGGAGATATTTGATTTTCTGAACATCACATGAGATAGTATACTGCCATCAGTCTGCGGTTGTTTTTTGTTATAATGAATAAAAATGATTTTTCAAAGAGGAACGGTGGCAAAATGAAGTTTATATCATGGAATATTGATAGTATCAATGCAGCTGTCGAACATAAGTCAGTGCGTGGTGAAATGACCTGGGAAGTCTTACAACAGATTGCCTTAGAAAAGCCAGATGTGTTAGCTATTCAAGAGACAAAACTAAAGGCAACTGGCTTGACTAAGAAACAGGAAACAGCCTTGGATGAATTATTTCCTAATTACTACCGTTATTTAAGAATGAGCACTGGACGTTCAGGTTATTCCGGAACGATGATGTTGACTCGTCATGAGCCAATTAGTGTGACAATGCCTGAAATCGGAGCACCTGGTGAAATGGATATCGAAGGTCGCATCATCACACTGGAGTTTGAAAATAATTATGTTTCAACCGTTTATACCCCAAATTCGGGTAGTGGATTAGCACGCTTAGAGGATCGTCAAGCGTGGGATGATGCCTATCGTACCTATGTGCAAACATTAGACGCCACGAAACCAGTTATCTTTTCTGGTGACTTTAATGTTGCTCATCAAGAAATTGACTTGAAGAATCCAAAATCTAATCACAAGAAGGCAGGCTTTACTAATGAAGAACGTGAACACTTCAGTCAGCTACTAGATGCAGGATTTACGGATACATTCCGCTATCTGCATCCGGATCAGGCAGGTGTTTATACTTGGTGGGCGCAAATTTCAAAGACCTCAAAGATCAATAATTCTGGCTGGCGGATTGATTACTATTTGACCTCGAATCGACTTGCTGATCAAGTGAGCGAATTATCAGTTATTGATACTGGTGCTCGTCAGGATCATGCACCAATCAAGTTGGAAATGACTGATGGATTTAAGTTGTAATGATTGAACAATAAAATAACGACGATAACTGTTTAAGGTCATCAATCTATTCATTTTTATTTGATAGATTGATGGCCTTTAAATGTGATGCAATCAATATCAAAGAATCTTCTTTGATATGCTGTTATGTTATTTATTGACAAAGGTTGTTCACAATTTGACAAATAATGGCTAAGATTATGGATAGACTAATAATATGTAAGCGCATACAATTTGGTTGGGAAGTTTTCAAACTGTGAGGTAATTAATGATGGTTAATTTCAAGTCATTTCCAGTAATTGAATCTAGTTTTCATATGTTTGGTGGACATATCAGAAGTGTTTCTGGGGGGTGGTCTTTTTTTGAACAGAAACATCAAGCATTTGAGTTGATGTGTGTGTTAGAGGGACATCAAACAATTCAAATCAAGAACCAATCGACCGAAACCTATGGTCCTGGTGACATTATTATCATTTCACCAGGGACCTTACATGTTAACTCTAATGCAAGTAAAACAGAGAAAATGACGTATTGTTGCGTCCATTTCAATATTGAAAGTTTAAAATTACGTGCAGAAATTATTCGCGCAAACGCCAATGTTGTTATTCATAGTGAGTCCAAATTAGCTCAGTCAGCTATGAAGACAATGGAAGAGATTCTTGCCTATACCAATAAAAATAATTTAAGTAAAGAAGAACGAGATTTAAAAATTCAAATTTCATTTTATAATTTTTTGATTCAAATTATTCATAGTTCAACAGTCTATAAAGATCTAGGTAATGTGAAATATACCGAAAGAGAGGCACAAGTTGCTAGATCTATGGCAACCATGATCGAAGATGGTATTGAAAATGAAGAACCGGATAAGTTAAACGTTGGCGTCATTTGCCAATTTTTAAATATCAGCACAGGTTATGGACATCGTGTCTTCAGAAAAGTATATGGCTGTACACCGTTACATTTTATTGAAGAACAAAAATATAGTAAAGCAAAACTGTTATTAGGTACATCTGATTATTCAATCGAGCAAGTGGCGTATATGACAGGATTTAATAGTTTGTCTAATTTTAGTAAACAGTTCAAAAAATGGTCTAATCTGACGCCAAGTAAGTATCAACAACAAGTGTTACACAAAAGAAAAGTTCGTACGCTAAAAGACAGCGGATTTTTTGAATAGATTGTGATGCGGTATATTGAGGATGCTCAAGATAGTTCATTATTTGACAAAATACTGGTACAAATGGTTATAGATTATATTAGTGTAAGCGCATACAATAAATGCGTAAGTTAATTAGTTGGTTTAAAAAACTAACAAATACACAGTAACGATTAACTTAAAATTCATTTAGCGTCATTTTTTTTAAATTGAAAGGAAGGTTTGTGATTATGGCGTTTAATCAGAAGGATAATACGATTGACGAATTTGCAAAATTGTCATGGCGTGAACGGATATCTTATGGAGCTGGAGATTTTGCCCAAAATCTTATCTTTGGAACTATTGGATCGATGTTGTTGTTTTACTTAACGACGGTTTATGGTATTTCAGCTGCAGCTGGTGCAACGATATTCTTGGTTGTACGTTGGATCAATGTGTTTTGGGATCCGTGGATTGGTACATTAATTGATCGGCATAATTTTAAATCAGGGAAATATCGACCATATTTACTGTATGCTGGTATACCATTAACTATTTTTTCAGCATGTTTATTCTTACCAATCGATGCCATTAGAGGTAGTCTGCCATACGCATTTATTGCCTACTTACTAACAGCACTAACTTATTCAGTAGTTAACATTCCATACGGTGCGTTGAATGCTTCATTAACACGTGACAATGATGAAGTTTCAACATTAACCACTGTTAGAATGACTGAGGCAAATATTGGTAACTTACTGGTTTATACTTTTTTGCCATTATTTGTGCAATTAGCATCACCAGACAAAGTGTCAAAAGATATTGGATTTTTTGGTATTCATCTTAACCTAGGAAATTACACATCACCACATGCTGGTGGCGCATATTTCATGGTTATGTCAATTTATATGATTATTGGCTTCGTTATGTTGATGGGGACATATTCAGGGATTAAAGAACGTGTGCTCCCAACTAAAGAAGAAACGGACAATGTTAAATATTCTGATTTATTTAAAGAATTAAAGCGTAATAAGCCATTACTTGTGCTAGGTATGTTTTTCTTAATTGCCTTCACCTTTATGTTCTTTGGTAATACTTCTGAGGCGTTTTTCTTCCAATACAATATTGGTCATCCAGAATGGCTAGCATCAATTAACTTAATTGGATCAATCCCAGGAATTTTTCTTGTATTCTTGTGGCCAATTGTTCGCAAAAAAATTGGTAAGAAACAATTTTTCTATATCTTTTTGACTTTGTTTATAATTGGTCAATTAGTGCTTTGGGTATGGTCAATGCCAAGCTTTAAAGGAAATATTCTACTTGGTTATCTTGGTCGTTTCTTGCAACAGTGGGGAATTACGGCCGCTACAGGTTATATGTGGGCACTAGTTCCAGAAGTTGTGTCATATGGAGAATATAAGTCTAATAAACGAGTAGCCGGAATTATCAATGCCTTGATGGGATTGTTCTTTAAAATTGGTTTGGCTCTTGGTGGTATTGTTCCAGGATATATTAATGCAGCGGTTCACTTTGATGGTACCAAAGCAACGCAAAGTGCTTCAGCACTAAATGGTATTATGTTGTCGATGATTTGGATTCCAATTATTTTGGCGGTTGTTGCAATTTGGATTATGAGCCGATACCCATTAACTGATCCTGAAGTTGTTCGTATTAATCAGGAAATTGATGAGCGTAAAGCAGAAGGTCGCCTTTAAAATTAAGCGAATTGATTAAATTTAAGAAAAGAGGAATTAATGATGAAAATTCAAAATCCTGTCTTGCCCGGATTTAATGCCGATCCTAGTTTTATTCGAGTAGGTGATACCTATTATATTGCTAATTCAACTTTTGAGTGGTTTCCAGGGGTTAGACTGCATGAATCTAAAGATTTAGTTCATTGGCAGTTGCTGCCATCACCATTATCAACCACGAAACTCCTTGATATGAAAGGAAATCCGGCATCTGGTGGTATTTGGGCACCAGACTTATCGTATGCTGATGGTAAATTCTGGTTAATTTATACAGACGTTAAAATAACTGAAGGTCCATTCAAGGATATGACTAATTTTTTGACCACAGCTGATGACATACACGGTCCGTGGTCAGATCCAATTCGACTAAATGGTGTGGGTTTTGATGCTTCGCTATTTCACGATGACGATGGCAAAAAATATTTAGTGCAACAAACATGGGACCATCGTGAGTATCATCACCCGTTTAATGGCATTACATTAACAGAGCTTGATACAGAAACAATGAAATTGAAGCCTGATACCGCACGTACAATTTATGATGGTACGTCAGTGAAACTTGTTGAGGGACCACATTTATATAAACTTAATGGCTATTACTATTTATTCACTGCCCAGGGTGGTACAGTTTGGTCGCACGAAGAAGTTGTCTCTCGTTCTAAGACATTGGCTGCCCACTCATTTGAAACGGAACCTGATGGGCCGTTCATCACAAATTTTGACACACCTGATTTTTACCTACAAAAGCAAGGACATGGTGCGTTAACTAATACACCAAGTGGCGAATGGTATTACGCATCATTAGTGGGTCGACCATTGCACCATGAAACGGAATCAGCACATGATCCACGAGGTTGGTGTACATTGGGACGAGAAACGGCCATTCAAAAAGTTGAATGGGATGATGAGGGTTGGCCACGTATTGTTGGCGGTCATGGTGGACAAGTAATGGTCGATGCGCCGAAAGATGCAACAGAGTCGGAGGCATCTACTGAGCATTCCCGCCATGATGAATTTCAGTCTGAACACTTAGATTTAGACTGGAATACGTTACGTCAGCCGTTTACAAAAGACATGGGTTCAACTGGCGATGGTCAATTAATATTAAAAGGAAAGAATACGCTTTCTAGTACCTTCGATGTCTCGATGGTTGCGCAAAGATGGCAAACATTTAATTTTGATGCGGAGACTAAAGTTAAGTTTGATCCATATACGTATCAGCAGATGGCAGGATTGACCAATTTCTATAATGATAAGCATTGGTCATGGATATATATTACTTGGGATGAAAATCGAGGGCATGTTATTGAGGTTGCTCAAAATGATAATAATCAGTACACTTCATTCCTTAAAGATGAAGCAATTAAAATACCAGAAAATGTAGATTATGTTTGGTTCCGTACCAAAGTAAGAAAATTAAGTTATCATTATGAGTACTCATTTGATGGTCAGACATGGCATGAAATTGCGGTTCAGTTAGATGCTGCTATCTTGTCAGATGATTATGTGTTGCAGAATTATGGTGGCTTCTTTACAGGTGCATTTGTTGGACTAGCAGCGGTAGATTATGCAGGTTATGATTTGCCAGCGACATTCGACTTCTTTGATTACAAAGAATTAAGTGATATTTAAAAATAATTAACGGGATTTTGGATATATAGCGGATGCTGTATGCTCAAAAACTCGTTTTTGTTTTATAATTTGAAAAATAAGAAAAACACGGCTACCTCTACAAAGAAGTAACCGTGTTAACGTGTAATCATTATGTATGATCTCTAATATATAGCCCAACAGGGAGTCGAACCCTGGATTCCGCGCTGAGAACGCGACGTCTTAACCACTTGACCATTGGGCCATGATGATAAATTGTAGCAAAGCTATTTTATAATAGCCCAACAGGGAGTCGAACCCTGGATTCCGCGCTGAGAACGCGACGTCTTAACCACTTGACCATTGGGCCAATACTATCATCTTTGTCTTAACAACAATAATTAACTATACAGTGAAACAATCTTCCTGTCAATATTATTATTACATAAATGTTGCTTATGATTTGCTTTTTTAAAATAAAGTGGTAATGGTGGTTAACTTAATGAGGAATAAAGTACTTAATGTTACAATGTTAAGTAATAACTTACAAATAAAATGTGAACAGTAAAGAGGAGCTCAGAATAATGTCATTCAATTTATATCTTGTACGTCATGGACAAACGATTTTTAATCATTACGAACGCATGCAAGGTTGGAGCAATGCACCACTAACTGATAAGGGAATTTCAGATGGTTATGCTGCTGGTGATCGCTTAGAGAATATTCGCTTTGATGCGGCTTATTCTTCTGACTTGCAACGTGCGATTCAGACAGCGGAGTTCGTCCTATCACGTAACAAGCAAAGCGGTGATTTGAAAGAGCCAGAGCAATTACAACAATTACGTGAACAATTTTTTGGTTTCTTCGAAGGTTTGCCAAGTGATAAAAGTTCACAGTTGATTGCCGAAAAGAATGGCTTAGCAAATGTTGAGACATATGCTGATATTATGGCAAATCTTAGCCAGAATGATGTGATGGATGCGATGCATGCTGCCGATCCAACTGGGGATGCTGAGGATGCACAAATGTTTTGGGCACGTGTTAATAAGGGATTGGAAATGTTACGCCGAAACACAAGAGATGGTCAAAATATTTTAGTCGTGTCACACGGAACATTGATTCGAAACTTGGTTGATCAATATGCATCTCATGAATTAGCCGTAGAGAAGCCACTTAATGGGTCTGTTACAATTTGGGAAGTAACAGACGATGATTTGAAACTAAAGGTATATAATGACACAGCAACAAAATGGTAAGAAAAATATGATAGAAAACGAACAACAACCAACTCGTCAGGTCATCTTAGTTGGACTGGATCAACAGAATGAAAATTTTGATTACGAGATGACGGAATTGGCTAACTTAGCTGCTGCTAACAATATGACGGTTGTTGGGCGCGTTGTTCAAAAATTAGAAAAGCCTAACGCGGCAACATACTTCGGTAAAGGTAAAGTCGATGAATTAAAGGAAGCGTTGACCTATTATGACGCGGATATGGTGGTGACAAATGATGAACTATCACCATCGCAAATTCGTAATCTGGAGGCAGGAACGGCTGCTGATATTATGGATCGCACAGCATTGATTCTGGATATTTTTGCCTCTCGTGCCAAGACAAAAGTTGCCAAGTTACAAGTGGCAATTGCCCAATTAAAGTATCAATTACCGCGCTTACGTACATCAATGAATATTCGTCTCGATCAGCAAACTGGTGGTGGCGGTGGTAGTTTTACAAGTCGTGGTGCTGGGGAAACAAAACTGGAAACAAATCGTCGGCATATTCAACATCAAATATCATTATTACAAGCCGAATTGGCTAATATTGAGGCAGATGATGAAACGCGACGTGCTTACCGAGCAAAGCAGAGTATTCGCAATGTCGCTTTAGTTGGTTATACCAATGCAGGTAAATCAACGATTATGAATGGCTTGGTCAAACGTTTCGGTGATAATCCAGAGAAAACGGTTTTCCAAGCAGATATGTTGTTTGCCACCTTAGAGACTTCCGTACGTAAAATCCAATTACCGGATAAACAAAACTTTTTACTATCTGATACCGTTGGGTTTGTTTCTAAACTACCACACGGGCTAGTGGCAGCTTTCCGGGCAACCCTAGCAGAGGCAGCAGATGCTGATTTGCTGATTCAAGTCGTTGATTATTCTGATCCACACTATCAAGAAATGATGACGACAACTGCTGAGACACTCAAAGAAATTGGTGTTGGGGATGTGCCAATGGTAACGGTATATAATAAGGCCGATAAAATACCAGAGCAAGCATATCCAGATCGTGCCGGAGATACTTTGATATTATCTGCTATTGATGAAACATCTCAAGACTTATTGGTTGAGGTGATTAAGGAACATATTTTTGCTGACTATGTTACTACAACGCTACATGTGCCATTTAGTGATGGCCAAGTTATTAATGAATTAAACGAGCAGGCAACGGTTCATGAATTAGACTATGATGAATCAGGAACCATTTTGAAAGTTACGTTGACGCCAATTCAAGCCGCTCGTTTTGCACAGTACGAAATGACTAAATAAGTGAAATTGATAGAAAAGAGAGCGTGACAAAAGTTGGTTTGAAGCCGGTGTGTAACGTGATTTGCGTCATTTTTGGCCGTAGCAAAGCGAAGGACAGGAATGGCGTAAATTGTGTTACACACCGGCTTCAGACTTTTGGAACGCGTGTATGCTATCAAACTTTCATGCTGATAATTAATACATTTTTAGCAAAAAGAAGTTGGAATAAATTCTTTGGTTCCAACTTCTTTTTTTAATTTTTGTAAAGTAGATTGACATTCGTACATGAAGTAGTGATACAATAGCATACTACATGAATAAAAAATAAGTGTTATGGGAGGAAAACAAATGAAGTTGCTCAAGCCTTTTATTGGGCGTTATAAACTTGATTTGACCATTGCCATTTTGATGGTTGCCATCTCATCAGTGGCGATGTTGCTACAGCCAACATTGCTCAGTGATATTGTGCAGGCAATTACGGATGACAATATGGGCAAGGTTAACAAAATTGGGATTCAATTATTAGTGTTAGCCGTTATTGGTTTGGCTGCTGGTATTTTAAATACAATTTTTGCGGCACGGGCATCACAGGGCATTTCTGCTGATGTACGTGAAGCAACTTATCGCAAGATTCAAACATTTTCATTTGCGAATATTGAAAAAATTTCAGTTGGTAACTTGGTTGTTCGATTAACGAATGATATCACGCAAATTCAAAACGTGTTGATGCTTGTGTTGCAACCATTGATGCGTATGCCAATTTTATTTGTTGGTGGTTTTATTTTAGCTATGCACTCAATTCCTAAATTATGGTGGATCGTCATTTTAATGATTGTCCTTGTGGGATTTATTTCTTACATTGTTGTTAAAAATTTGGGGAAGCGCTTTGGTAAGATCCAATGGTTGATGGACAAAGTCAATGCTAAGGCTAAAGAAAATTTGCAAGGTGTGCGTGTGGTTAAGTCATTTAATCAAGAAGCAAATGAAGAAGCACGTTTTACTGATGTCTCAAATGAGTTGCGTGATGTTAATATCCAAATCGGTTACATTTTTGCGTTGATTATGCCAGCATTTATGTTCGTTGGACAGGGATTAATGGTCGTTGCCATCTATTCAGTCGGAAACATGATCGATGCCCAACCTGAATTATTAGCTCAGATTACTGGTTTTACGAACTATATTATGATTATCATGAACGCCATTATTATTGGTGGGATGATGATGTCCTTTGCAACACGTGCGTTCGTCTCAATGGGACGTATTCAAGAAGTTATGGACACTGAGCCAGAATTTACTTATGAAAATAATGAAAGCCAAGATTTGGACGGTAGTGTTGAATTTGATGATGTGTCATTTACCTACCAAGATGATGATCATCCAACGTTAAAGCATGTTTCGTTTAAAACTTCGCCTGGTGAAATGATTGGTATTGTTGGTGCTACAGGGTCTGGTAAATCAACTTTGGCGCAATTGATCCCACGTATTTATGACCCTAGTGCAGGAACGGTTAAAGTTGGTGGCGTTGATTTGAAACATGTCAATGAACATTCATTACGTCAGACGGTATCTTTTGTTCTACAAAAGGCAACATTGTTCTCTGGTACGATTGCTGATAATTTACGTCAAGGAATGGCAACTGCACAATTATCAGATATGAAACGCGCTGCAAACATTGCGCAAGCAGCAGAATTCATTGAGCAATATGATGACAATTATGAACATGTGGTTGAGGAACGATCAGCCAATTTTTCTGGCGGTCAAAAGCAACGTTTATCAATTGCTCGTGGTGTGATTGGTCAGCCAAAAATCTTGATTTTAGACGATTCAACATCAGCTTTGGATGCACGTTCTGAAAAATTAGTAAAACAAGCATTGGATGAAGAGTTGGGTGATACGACAACATTTATCATTGCTGAAAAAATTTCTTCAGTCATCAATGCTGATAATATTTTGGTTTTGGATAATGGTGAAATGGTTGCATATGGACCACATTCAGAATTGATGCAGACATCACCAGTTTATCAGGAGATTTATGCAACCCAAAAAGCAAAGGAGGCAATGAATAATGAAGAATAATTTAAATGAATCTGCAAAGTTCTTTGCCCATTACTTGAAACGTTTCAAGGTGGCTTTGTTTTTTATTTTGGTATTTACAATTCTAGCCACTTGGCTACAGGTTAAAGCACCAGTTTATATGGGGCGTTCAATCACTGAATTATCAAAATATTTGATGACTTATCTTAATCCGATGACGAAAAGCCAAGCTAGTCTATCAGATTTTCATCAAGCATTATTACTGTTTGGGTTATTTACCTTAATGATTCTAGTTGCTTTGTTTATCAATGGTCTATTACAAGCAATTGTGGCCCCAAAAGCAGTGAATGATATGCGTACTGGGTTATTTGCTAAATTGCAACGAATGACTGTACGTTATTTTGATAATCATCAAGACGGTGAAATTTTGTCACGCTTTACATCTGATCTGGATAACATCTTCAATGCCATGAATAATGCATTATTCCAAATTTTGCAACAAATTGTCATGTTTATTGGGGTTATCTGGATGATGTTTAACGAGAGTCCTAAAATGGCTGTAGCAACGATGGCAACGACACCGCTTGTTGTAATCGTTGGTATTGTGATTATGATTCAAGCAAAAAAGTATGTTGATATTCAACAAGCTGAAGTTGGACATTTGAATGGGTACATTAATGAGCAAATTAATGGTGAAAAAGTAATTATTACTAACGGGTTGCAAAAAGACTCTATCGAAGGTTTCGTTGAACATAATGAAAAGGTTCGCCAAGCGATGGTTCGTTCACAAGCCTGGTCAGGTGTCCTTAATCCTATCATGCAAGGTTTAGGATTATTTAATTTGGCGATTATCATCTTCTTCGGTGCGAAACTTGCCTTAACTGGTGATGTTGCATCACGTGCAACTGGATTGGGATTGATCGTTACTTTCGTTTCATTCTCACAACAATATTTCCAACCAATTTCACAAATCACGTCACTTTACAATATGATGCAGCAAGCCATGACTGGTGTGCACCGTTTGAATGATATCTTTAACCAAGATGAAGAAGTTAATCCAAAGAATGGTGTGCAATTTGCTGGTGTGCAGCGTGATATCAAGTTGCAAGATGTTCATTTTGGTTATAATGAGGAACGTGAAATCATCCATGGTGTCGATATTGATGTTGCAAAGGGAGAAATGGTTGCCTTAGTTGGACCAACTGGGTCTGGTAAAACAACGATTATGAACCTGTTGAACCGTTTTTATGATGTCACATCTGGTGCGGTTCTGTTCGATGACATCGATGTTCGTGACATGGATCTAACAGCCTTACGTGATAATGTTGGAATTGTTCTGCAAGAGTCTGTACTGTTTACTGGGACGGTTCGCGATAATATTACTTTCGGAAAGACTGATGCGACAGATGATGAGGTTATTGATGCTGCGAAGCAAGCTAATATTCATGATTTCATTATGACACTCGAACATGGGTATGATACTGAGGTTTCTGATGAAAATTCAGTTTTCTCTACTGGTCAAAAGCAATTGTTATCGATTGCCCGTACGATTTTGACACAACCAGATTTGCTGATTTTAGATGAAGCGACATCAAACGTGGACACAGTAACCGAAGAAAAAATTCAGCGGGCTATGGATAACGTCATTGCTGGTCGCACAAGTTTTGTCATTGCCCATCGTTTGAAGACAATTTTGAATGCTGATAAGATTGTTGTTTTGAAGAACGGTCGGATTATTGAACAAGGTAATCACGAAGCTTTGCTTGCTCAGAATGGCTTCTATGCTGAATTGTATAAGAATCAAATGGTCTTTGATTAGACGATACAAAAGGGTTGGAATTTCAAGAAGAAGTTTCAGTCCTTTTTTTCGTACAAAAAAATGTAAGCGGTTGCATTTATCGGATAGCTGACGTAAAATGGCTTTGTAAGAAATCTTATTAAAGGGGAAATATCATGGGAAGATTTACAGATAAGGTTGCTGTTGTCACTGGTGGTGCTTCAGGAATCGGTCTAGCTATCGTTAAACAATTTTTAGCAGAGGGGCTAAGGTTGTTATTGCGGATCTATCAGAAAAAGGTTCAGAAGTTGCTGCATCATTGGGGGATGCAAGCAATGTTTTGTTTGTTAAAACCAACGTCATGGTTGAAGACGATGTTAAGAATTTGGTTCAACAAACTGTTGCACAATTTGGTTCGTTAGATATCATGGTGGCCAATGCAGGAATTGCCCGTGATGGTGATATTACTGATATGACTTATGATCAATGGTCAACGACGATTGATATTAATTTGAGTGGTGTTTTCTTGTCTGATAAATATGCAATTGAACAAATGCGCAAGCAGGGCAAAGGCGTTATTGTTAATACAGGGTCAATTCATAGTTTTGTTGGTAAGCGTGGTGTCACTGCTTATGCTGCTGCCAAAGGTGGTGTTAAGTTGCTAACTCAAACGTTAGGAGCAACTTATGCATCAGAAGATATTCGGGTAAATGCAGTTGCGCCAGGATATATTGATACACCGTTGATTGCTGGTGCTAATAAGGAAGATCTTATTGCATTACATCCAGCAGGCCGTCTAGGCAAGCCAGAAGAAGTTGGTAAGGTAGTCGCTTTCCTAGCTAGTGAAGATGCATCATTTGTTAATGGCACGACGTTGTTAGTTGATGGTGGTTACACAGCAATTTAGTTAATACAAATTCATAACAATAAAAAAGATGTTGCGCTTCAAATGAAGTACAACATCTTTTTTACTATATAACTGCTCTGGCTGGGTTCGAACCAGCGACCTCCTCATTAACAGTGAGTTATTCTACCACTGAACTACAGAGCAATAATCGCATCAAGCAATGTAATTAATATACAATGCTTATAATTAAAAGTCAACCAGATAAATGAAAGTTTTTTAATTTATCTGATATATAAAAGAGATGTCTTGAAGTAATCAAAATATTTCTTTTATATAACTGCTCTGGCTGGGTTCGAACCAGCGACCTCCTCATTAACAGTGAGTTATTCTACCACTGAACTACAGAGCAATAATTAACCAGCGAATATATTTAATATACATGTTTGAAAATTAAAAGTCAACCAGATAAATGAAAAAAATCTAATCGTTGTTTTTTATAAAGAAATGAATCCTAAATAAAAAGTAAAAGGATGTCAATAAAAGAAGAAAAAATTTCATTTAATTGGTATGATAGAACTAATAAATGACGATTAGGAGGCAGCGCATATGGCTGACTTTCAACTAAGAGGGATGCCCGTATGGGTTTATGCAAAAGATGTTGATACAAAAAGTGCGCTGACACGGGCACGGTTAATTGACGGTTATGTTGGCGAAACATTTTCAATTGATCCTGAGTTAATACCAGGTTATCGTTTTGTGTCTTCGGAAGGCACACTAACTGGTACTTTTGATGAGCAAAAAATGTATACGACAACATTTTACTATCAGCGTGAAGATGTTGCTGAAACAGAAAAATTAACGCACAAATATTTGCATATTTTTGCTAATATACAGCCCGTAGTTGGGGTAGAAGATGCAACTGAAACTGGTCAGAAATTGTGGGCAGGGTCTGTTGTGAAGGTTGCGCAACGAATGGCAACACGGACTGGCGATTTTTGGTATCAATTAGCAGATTCAAGGTGGCTCAAGTATGATATGCAAACCATGAAGCTAACTGATAATGATGGCCAACATCAACAACCGGTGGCTGAGTGGAAGCGACCAACTGTCTGGCAACCAACGCCATTTAGTGCACATGGGAAAGTTGATTATATTCCGGGTGCTGATGTTGCTGTTTATTCACAACCATATGGTCATGAAATTGGGCGTATCCAGCATGGTGTTTCTGTAGAGATTACAGAGCAAGTCGTAGATCCTTCAGGGGTGACGTGGTACCACGTTGCTCAACAAGGATGGTTATCGAATATTTATTTGTCGTTAAATATATAATTTGTCGGGGGAACATGATGACAGAACCATTGATATTAAAACCAGCATTACACGAAAAAATTTGGGGTGGTACAGCTTTACGTGACGTTTATGATTTTGACATTCCATCAGAAAACACTGGTGAAGCATGGGTGATCTCAGGACATCCTAATGGACCAGTTACAGTTACTAATGGTAAATATGCAGGCAAAACAGTTGCAGAATTGTGGCATGATGAACCAGCATTGTTTGCGAATAAAGATGTTGATCGGCCATTTCCATTATTAGTAAAAATCTTAGATGCGCATCGAGATCTATCTGTTCAAGTACATCCTGATGATAAATACGCAGGTGAGCATGCAGGTGAATTAGGTAAAACAGAGTCTTGGTATATTTTATCTGCTGAACCAGGGGCAACGATTTATTATGGGCATACAGCCAAAGACAAGCAAACCTTTGATCAAGAGGTCGATAACGCAGATTGGGATAAATTATTGCAAAAGGTTCCGGTTAAAGCGGGTGATTTCTTTTATGTTCCTTCTGGTACATTGCATGCACTTGGTGAGGGTGTATTAACATTGGAAACACAACAGTCTTCAGATGTGACTTATCGTGTGTATGACTTTGATCGTGTCGATGCAAAGACAGGTGAAAAGCGTGACTTGCATTTAGCAGATGCTAAGAATGTGACGACAGTTCCTTTTGTCCCTATTAAGCCAGAACAAAAGGTTTCACATATTGAAGACCTAACGCTCACGGAATTGGTTGCTGCACCATATTTCAATGTTGTTAAATGGGAAATTGCAGGACGGGCAACTGTCGATGCAACGGCACCTTATACACTGGCAACGGTTGTTGATGGTGATATTGAATTGACGGTCTTTGGGGTTACTTATACCTTGGCTAAAGGGGCTAGTTTTATTTTACCTAACGACGTTGAATCATGGACAATTAATGGACATGCAACCTTAATTACATCAACACCTGGACCAAAATCACTATAAAATGGAACCATAACATTTATGTTAAAGGCGCCAACTGTTATATGAACAGTGGTGTCTTTATTTATTTCAAAATGGTAAAATTTGATAGATGATTATTACAAATAAAGTTGAAGATAAAAACGTGTGTGATTAGTAAGCACAAGCAGGAGGATAACATGAGCCTTAAGAGTGGATTAGCAACTTTGGTTGGAAAGGGTACTTATGCTGTATTGCATAATATATTACACCGTGGTGGTACCTCATTGCCCGGGAAATTAGCAACAAAAATTGACCCTAATGTGATGCAAAGCTATGCTGAAAAGTATGATGTTATCCTGATTACTGGAACAAACGGTAAGACGTTGACCACAACGTTGACGACGCGGGTATTACGCGAAAAATATGCTGACGTCATCACCAACCCGTCTGGATCAAACATGATGCAGGGGATTACTGGTACCATGCTGACAGCCAAAGTTACTGATAAAAAACAACGTCCAGTGGCGTTACTTGAAGTTGATGAAGCCAATGTGGCTGCCGTAGCGAAACAATTGAAGCCTAAAGCATTTGTGTTAACAAATATTTTCCGTGATCAAATGGATCGATATGGTGAAATTTACACAACTTATGAGAAAATTTTAAAAGGTATTCGCCTCTTTCCTGAAGCAACGGTGATTGTCAATGCTGATTCGCCAATTTTTATGCGTGGCGATTTGCCCAATCCAAAAGTTTATTATGGGTTTGATCATGTGCCAGCTACCGGAGATATGAAAGCACCACATAATACTGATGGTGTGTTATCGCCGACAGATAATTCCATCTTGCATTATCATTTTATGACATTTGGTAATCAGGGAGATTATTTTTCAGTAACTGATGATTTTAAACGACCAGCCTTGAATTACGCAGTAACAAAATTGAATAAATTAACACCAATTTCGTCGAATTTTGATATTGATGGTCAGACTTTCCAGATTGAAATTGGTGGTATGTACAATATTTATAACGCACTAGCAGCTTATGCAGTTGGTCGTTATATGGGGGTTTCAGTGGCGCAAATTCAACGAGCTTTTTCATCTAATGCACAAATATTTGGACGCCAAGAAGCGGTCAAAGTTGATGATAAAGAGGTGACCATCGTCTTGATCAAAAACCCAGTAGGCGCTAATCAAGTGATTGATATGATGAAAACTGATGATCAACCATTCTCAATGATTGCGCTGTTAAATGCTAACTATGCGGATGGTATTGATACTAGTTGGATATGGGATGCCAATTTTGAATCATTACATGATACTGGGATTCAAGCAGTGGCAACGGGTGGTGAACGGTACAAAGACCTCTATGTTCGGTTAAAGATGGCTGGTTTTGGTGATCACCCAGTGTATCAAGATTTGAAACAAATTGTAACGGCAATCAAGTCGATGCCAACCAAGCGGGTTTATATCTTAGCAACCTACACAGCAATGTTACAATTACGTGCAGAATTGAAACAACAAAATTATATTCATACAGGAATGGGGGAATAAGCCAATGGCTGATTATAGGTTACATACAGCACACTTGTATGGTGATTTAATGAATACGTACGGTGATTTTGGTAATATTGTTGCCCTCAGATATTATGCGCAACAAATTGGGGTTGCTGTTGATGAGACAATTGTTTCATTAGGAGATGAATTTAACCCAACGGCTTATGATTTCGTGTTATTTGGTGGTGGCCAGGATTATGAACAAATGATAGTCGCTGATGATTTGCCAGATAAAGCGCCAGCTTTGAAACAATATATTGAAACAAATGGGCCATTATTAGGTGTTTGTGGTGGTTTCCAACTATTGGGTCAGTATTTTTTGTTGGCTGATGGTACGAGAGTTGATGGGATTGGTGCGTTGAGTCATTACACATTGAACCAGCCTGATAATCGTTTTATTGGAAATGTAACGATCCATGATGAGGTTAATGATTTAGAGTATCATGGCTTTGAGAATCATCAAGGACGAACTTTCCTAGGGGATGATGAGCGTCCGTTGGGTAAAGTGATTAAAGGTAATGGTAACAATGGTGAAGATGGTGGCGAGGGGTTAGTGTACCGTAACGTTTATGGTACATACTTCCATGGTCCTATTTTGACCCGTAATGGAAATTTGGCGCTACATATTTTACAACTTGCTTTAGAACGGAAATACCCAGATGTTGATTGGCAAGAAAAAATTGCAACGATTACACCGGAGTTTTTCTAACTATGCTAATGAAGAGGATGAGTGTTAACGCCATTCTCTTTTTTTTATTCACATTTTTGGTATACTAGACTGGAGTGTAAACTGGATTTATACAGGAGAAAGGCAGAAAAAGATGGCGCAATTATTCTTTCGTTATGGTGCAATGGCCAGTGGTAAAAGTATTGAGATTTTAAAAGTTGCGCATAATTATGAGGTGCAGCAAAGACGTGTGCTGCTCTTAACCAGTGCGCTTGATAATCGATCAGGAGTTGGCGAAATTGCATCACGAATTGGGATGCAACGGGCGGCGCAAGCAATTCAAACGACCGATGACCTATTTGAATTGATATCACAAAATAAGTCGGTCGCAGCTGTGTTGATTGATGAAGCACAATTTATGACTAAAGCACAGGTTTTGCAACTAACAAGAGTTGTGGACGAATTAAATATTCCAGTACTGACTTTTGGCCTAAAAAATGATGCGTTTAATCAACTATTTCCGGGTTCAGAGGCATTGTTGATTTATGCTGATAAGATTGAAGAAATGAAAACACTCTGCTCATTTTGTGGTCGAAAAGCGATTATGAATTTACGCATTTCAAATGGCCAACCTGTTTATGAAGGTGAACAAGTTCAAATTGGTGGGGATGAGGCCTATATGCCGGTTTGTCGGAAACATTATAATCATCCTGATTTACAAGCATTAGCCCGTCGTACAGGATTAAATAATAAATAAAATAAGTTAAGGAATTGAAAAGATATGGATGAAATTTTTGAAAAAGTGCAGTCTGTTGTGGATCGCTATGAAGAAGTCAGCGAAATGATTTCTGATCCAGAAGTTATTGCAGACACAAAACGCTTTTTAGCATTGTCTAAAGAAGAAGGTAGTTTACGTGAGACAGTCGAGACCTTTAAGCACTACAAACAAGTGGTGGCAGGTATCGAAGAAAATGAAGAAATTTTACGCGAAGAAGCCAATGATTCAGAGTTAGAAGAATTAGCTAAAGAAGAACTAAAGGATCTTCGTGTGAAAAAAGAAGCATTAGAAGATCAAATTAAGATTTTATTACTACCTAAGGATCCTAATGATGATAAGAATATCATCATGGAAATCCACGGAGCAGCCGGTGGGGATGAAGGTGCATTATTTGCAGCTGATCTTTATGATATGTATGTTCGTTATGCTGAAAAACAAGGCTGGCAAGTTGAAATCATTGATGAAAATAAGACAGAAATTGGTGGGTACAAGGAAATTGTCTTAATGATCACTGGTGATAATGTCTATTCAAAGTTAAAGTTTGAAAATGGTGCGCATCGTGTACAACGTGTGCCAGAAACAGAATCCGCAGGTCGTGTTCATACTTCTACAGCGACAGTTGGTGTGATGCCAGAATATGAAGATGTTGATATCGAGATTGCAGATAAAGATTTGCGTGTTGATGTTTATCGTTCATCTGGTGCCGGTGGTCAGCACATTAATAAGACTTCTTCAGCGGTACGTATGACTCATTTGCCAACTGGTATCGTGGTTGCGATGCAAGATCAACGTTCACAACAACAGAACCGTGCTAAGGCAATGGAAATCTTAAAGGCTCGTGTGTATGATTATTACGCTTCACAGAATGAAGCTGAGTACGCTGAACAACGTAAGACAGCAGTCGGAACTGGTGACCGTTCGGAACGAATTCGCACATATAATTATCCACAGAATCGTGTGACTGATCATCGGATTGGTCTGTCATTGAATAAATTAGACCGTATTATGAACGGTGAGTTATCAGATGTAATCGATGCTTTGTTGATTGCTGACCAAACAGCAAAGCTGGAAGCCTTAAAACAAGGGTAATATAAACGTATGTTTGATGAACAATGGACTATTCAAGCTGTTCGTGAATGGGGAGATTGGCAATTAGAACCCTACATTCATGATATAGACGAGCGTATGGCGCAAATCGATTATTTATTAACTGGCATGATGGATTGGAACTATGCGCAATTAGAAAATAACTTAAACACAGTTTTAGAGGATGAAAAGCGTCTGCGATTTATGGTCGCTGTGCGGGCAATTAAGGGTGGACAGCCAGTACAATATGCCCTTGGACATGCTGCGTTTTATGGCCGTGAATTTCAGGTAGATCGCCGTGTCTTGATTCCGCGACAGGAAACTGAAGAGCTTGTGGAATGGGTGTTAGCGGATCATCCGACAAATACGAAACAACATGTATTAGACATTGGTACTGGCTCAGGTGCGATTGCTGTTTCGTTAAGTGCAGAGCGTACCAGTTGGGAAGTGGTTGGCGCTGATATTTCTGAAGATGCGTTGGCCGTTGCAAAAGAAAATGCGCAACTATACGCACCATCAGTACAATTACTTCAGAGTGATTTATTTACAGGTGTCACAGGTAGTTTTGATATTATTGTCGCCAATCCACCTTATATTAGTCGTGATGAACAATCACTGATGGATGAATCGGTTGTCATGTTTGAACCAGATATTGCGCTTTATGCAGATGATGATGGTTTAGCACTATATAAGAAAATGGCTACGGACCTACTGACCTTTCTAAAACCTGGTGGGGCTGCATACTTTGAAATTGGGTATCAACAAGGAAAAAAGCTTGTTGATTTATTTAGCAAATTACCTCATGTCATCGTAACGTTGCGTCAAGATCTGAGTGGTCATGATCGAATGATTAAAGTATTGCGGGAGATGTAGAAATGACAGAAACAAAAATATGGACAGTAGATGAAATGGATGCGGCAGCCCGTGCAATTAAACGTGGCTCGTTAGTTGCCTTTCCAACTGAAACTGTTTATGGACTTGGTGCAGATGCATATAATGAAAAGGCTGTTGGTAAAGTGTATGCAGCGAAGGGGCGTCCTTCAGATAACCCGTTGATCGTACATGTTGCTGATCCAGAACAAGTGGCAGATTTTGCTATTGTCAATGAACGCGCGCAAAAACTTATGGCTGCTTATTGGCCAGGTCCACTAACAATGATTTTGCCCGTTAAACCAGGTGTATTATCAATGACAGTCACTGGTGGTTTGGACACGGTAGCGGTTCGTTTGCCTGACAATGATGCCACTCGTCAGTTAATTCGTGAAAGTGGTAAACCACTTGTTGGTCCTTCAGCTAATACATCTGGCAAGCCTTCACCAACATTAGCAAAACATGTTTATCATGATCTACATGGTAAAATTGCTGGTATTTTGGATGATGGTCCCACTAAAATCGGTGTTGAATCAACGGTGCTGGATCTATCAACTGACATGCCGGCGGTTTTACGTCCCGGTAAAATTACACCAGCACAAATAGAATCAGTAATTGGTGTACCAGTCGATTCTGAAATTCATCGTGTGGCTGATAATGAAACACCTAAGGCACCAGGTATGAAATATCGCCATTATGCCCCTGATAAAGCAGTTTATATGGTTGCGCCAGAGGATTGGACACAGGCAATTATTTGGATGCAATCTCAAGTTGAGCCAGTTGGGCTAATGTTAACGAACGATTTAATTAAAGAACATCAACTAGCAGGTATGGATTTTATTTGGTCATTAGGAGATAATAATGACACAGCTGCTGCAAAATTATTTGCAGGGTTACGTTATTTTGATGACAAGAAGGATGTACAAACTATTCTTGTCGCTGCAATGCCGCAAGTTGATGTGAATGGTGCTTATAATAACCGTTTAGGTAAAGCATCAGGTGGACACTGGATTACTGAGTTGTTACATATTTAAGCTGCTTGACTTAAAGGAGGTCAAACCCAATGACAAATTACCGTGATTTTGATCCTGAATTGTGGGCTGCAATCGATCGTGAAGCTGATCGTCAAGAACACAATATTGAACTGATTGCTTCAGAAAATATTGCATCTGCAGGTGTACGTGCTGCTCAAGGAAGTATTCTAACTAATAAGTATGCTGAAGGATATCCCAATAAGCGATACTATGGTGGAACAGAATATATTGATCAAGTCGAGCAATTAGCAATTGATCGTGTGAAAGAACTTTTCGGGGCAGAGTATGCAAACGTACAACCCCATTCTGGCTCACAATCAAACGCAGCTGTTTATGCGGCATTATTGGAACCAGGTGATCATGTCTTGGGACTTGATCTTAATGCTGGAGGTCATTTGACACATGGGTCTGCAGTTAACTTTTCGGGTAAAACATACCAATTCCACGCTTATGGATTGGATGATAATGAACGAATTGATTATGATCAAGTTGCTGCATTAGCTGCTGAGTATCAACCAAAATTAATTGTTACCGGTGCATCAGCATATTCACGCTTTATTGATTTCGATCGATTCCGTGAAATTGCGGATTCTGTTGGGGCATACTTAATGGTTGATATGGCGCATATTGCTGGCCTAGTTGCAGCCGGGGTTCATCCATCACCAGTAGGAATCGCTGATGTTGTGACATCAACAACGCATAAAACATTGCGTGGACCACGTGGCGGATTGATTTTAGCTAAAGAAGAATTGGGTAAGGCGCTGAATTCAGCAATTTTCCCAGGTACGCAAGGTGGACCACTAGAGCATGTTATTGCAGGTAAAGCAGTTGCCTTCTATGAGGCGATGCAACCTAGTTTTAAAACATATGGTCAACAAGTTGTTGCGAATGCAAAGGCTATGGCTGATGTCTTTGCAAAATCAGATCTTGTTCGTGTCGTTTCAGGTGGTACGGATAATCACCTATTTAATTTAGATTTAACCAAAACGGGCATATCTGGTAAAAAAGCGCAAAATGTCTTGGACAGCGTGCATATTACAACAAATAAAGAGGCAATTCCAAATGAACCACGCAGCCCATTTGTGACATCAGGTATTCGAATTGGAACACCAGCAATTACGACTCGTGGTTTCAAAGAGGCGGAAGCAGTAGAAGTGGCCGAATTAATTTTGAAGGTACTTGCTAATCCTGAAGATGAAGCAACACTTGCATCAGTAGAACAATCTGTATTGGACTTAACAAGTCGATTCCCCTTATCAGGAATTGAACACGCTAATTAAAAAAGCGTTATAATAGAGAAAAATGAAATGGAGCTTTGAAATGAGTAAGCTAACGGTTTTTGATCACCCATTAATTCAACACAAATTAACGATTATTCGTAATAAAAATGTTGGTACAAAAGAGTTTCGTGAGATTGTTGATGAAATTGCATCATTAATGGCTTATGAAGTAACGCGTGATTTACCAGTTGAAGATGTTGTTGTTGAAACACCAGTTGCAACAACAACACAAAAAACACTTGCTGGTAAGAAACTTGCGATTGTGCCAATTTTGCGTGCTGGTTTGGGAATGGTTGATGGCATTATGAAGTTGATCCCTGCTGCTCGAATTGGTCACATTGGTATGTATCGTGATGAGGAATCACTTGAACCAGTTGAGTACTTTGTTAAGTTGCCTGAGGATATTGATCAACGTGAGGTTTTGGTGGTTGATCCAATGCTAGCAACTGGTGGATCGGCGGTCATGGCAATTGATGCATTGAAGAAGCGTGGGGCAACAAAAATTAAGTTAATCACGTTAGTTTCAGCACCAGTTGGTGTCGAAACGGTTCAGAAGGCACATCCAGATGTAGATATTTATACAGCTGGCTTAGATGAGAAGCTTAACGAACATGGTTATATTATTCCGGGTCTTGGTGATGCGGGTGATCGCTTGTTTGGAACTCATTAATTGAATAAAATTTCATTATTATCGATAGAAATGTTGTGAAGAGGTTGGGATATAAGAATATGTCCTGGCCTTTTTTATTTTTAGAGAGGGGTATTTATGAGAATTTTGGTAGTTGGTGCAAGTGGCCGCGTTGGTCATTTATTAGTTGAAAAGTTAGCAGTTGAAGGCCACGAAGTGATTGCAGGTACTCGTCACTTGGATGAGACGTTCACTAGTAAACGAGTTGTTTTGGCTAAACTAGATGTATTGATTGATGAAGAGCAATTAGTAAATGAACTACTCGACTTAAAGTTAGATGCAGTTTATTTTGTTGCGGGTTCAAAAGGAAAGAATTTGTTACAAGTTGACGCGTTTGGTGCCGTTAAGTTAGAGAATGCGGCTGAAAAAGCTGGTATTGACCGATTTATTATGTTGAGTAGTTGGCAAGCAACAAACCCTAAGGTTTGGGGCGAAGAGCTAAGAGATTATAATATTGCCAAGTTCTTTGCTGATAACTGGTTGATTGATCATACAACATTAAATTATACGATTTTGCAACCAGGTGCCTTAACGGAAACACCTGGGTCAGGGAAAATTGTATTTAATCCCGATTCGCCAGCACAAAATAGTATTGAAAATGTTGTTGATGTATTAGTCGGCATTCTAAATGCTAAGAATACCTATGGTAAAGTGTTGTCGATGAGTGATGGTGAAAACACCATTGAAACTGAAATTGCAAAATTAGTTTGATTTAAAACGTTTAACTGACGTAAATTTTGTTTACTAAATTTGTTAACTGATATATAATTATAATCGTTAAAAAATAACTTTAACTTGGTCCTGTGAGGCTAATAAGATTATTTTGGTGCTGTCGTGTAAATCTGGCGGTGAGCGAAACTATCATATTAGATAAATCTATCAAGTTGGGGTATTTTTATACCGCAACTTTTTTTATTTCAGGTTATAAGTTTATATATGGAAGGATTAACACAATGGAAATGAAACGCGATGTTGTATTAGATGTGAATGAGAAGCCAGGTTTCTGGCAATGGATAGGACTATCGCTACAGCATATGTTTTCGATGTTTGGATCAACGGTTTTAGTACCACTATTAGTTGGGTTAAATCCAGGAATTGCGTTGTTTAGTTCAGGTGTGGGAACGTTATTGCATATTCTGATTACAAAGCGTCAAATCCCTGCCTATATGGGTTCGAGTTTTGCATTTATTATTCCGATGGTTGCCTTAATGAAAACAACTGGTTATCCGGGCGTTGCTACTGGGGTTATCTCTGTCGGAATTGTTTATTTGATTGTTGCAGCAATTGTTGGCTTTATCGGTACCGAATGGATTGAAAAACTATTACCGCCAATTGTTGTTGGTCCGATTATCATGGTGATTGGACTATCATTGTCTGGTTCAGCAGCTCAGTCGGCAACATTATTAAATGGTAAATATGATATTCGTGTATTTTTAGTCGCTATGGTAACACTAGGTGTCACGATCTTCTTTAATATGTATCTACGAGGTTTTCTAGGATTGATTCCAATTCTATTAGGTATAATTACTGGCTATCTGCTAGCAATTGTCGTTGGGTTAGTTGATTTAAAGCCGGTTGCTGATGCGGCTTGGTTTGCCTTGCCAAAGTTTGACATACCTTTTGTTGACTATACGCCAATCATGCATTGGGGTGCGGTATTGGTTATGGCACCGATTGCATTAGTAACAATTACAGAACATTTAGGTCATTTGATGGTTTTGGATAACTTAACAGGACGTGACTATATCAAAAATCCTGGCTTGCACCGAACTTTAGCCGGGGATGGTGCTGCCTCATTATTTGCGGGGTTAGTAGGAGGTCCATCAGTTACTTCATATGGTGAGAACATTGGTGTAATGGCTATTACTAAGGTTCATTCAGTTTATGTTTTGATTGGTGCAGCCATATTTGCGATTCTATTCTCCTTCGTTGGCAAGCTATCGGCAGTTATTCAAAGTATTCCAGGTGCAGTGACTGGTGGTGTCTCATTTTTGTTGTTTGGGGTCATTGCTGCTTCAGGATTGCGTATCATCGTTGAAAATAAACTTGACTTTAATTTGAAGCGTAACTTGATGATTACCTCATCAGTTTTGGTCATTGGTATTGGAAATGCCTACCTACAAATTGGTCACGGAAATAACATCGTACAGTTCTCAGGTGTTGCTATTGCAACAGTTCTGGGCACTGTGTTGAATTTAATATTGCCTGAAAAGGCTGCTTCTGAAAAATAAAAAATAAAGACAGTTTTTGTAAAAAAGCTGTCTTTTATTTTTTTAGTTAATAATTATATATAATAAGCATTTCTATTTTGGATAAAAAAACTTTGTTATTCTTTTTTGGAATAGTAAAAAGTGTGATATAACAAGCTTTTTAAAAAAGCGTTGCAAAAATGGGACAAGTACCTATGATTGTTAATCATTGAATTAAGCCCAAAAAGGGGTAATATTAGGTGGTAAAAGTTAAACGGTTCTGTTTCAAATGCATGCCGCTTGATTAGACTTCAAGAAAGGAAAGAGGTGAATTTCATTGGAGAAAACCGCGACCTTTAGCATTGCGGGGTTGACGTTTGATTGGAACGTGGTAATTTCGACATTGGTTTCAATGACAATAGTTTTTCTGTTAGCGTTTTGGACCTCTCGAAAGTTGGTGATGAAGCCGGCTGGAAAGAGCAAGCAGAATATGCTAGAGTGGGTCATTGATTTTACCAACAATATTGTTGATGGATCACTACCAAATAAGACTGGTAACAGTTTGAAGTTTTTCATATTTTCCATGTTTTTGTTCATCTTCGTTGGAAATCAATTAGGTGTCGCCTTTACGGTTGATGTTGGTGGTAATACGTTCCTGAACTCCCCAACAGCTAACCCATTAGTGACAATGACATTAGCATTAATTGCTATAACTATTGCCCACTTCTTAGGTGTTGAAAAGCAAGGTTTCAAGAATTACTTCAAGTCAGTATATCTGTCACCGTTTAGTGTCTTGTTCCCCTTAAATCTTATTGAGCAGTTTACAAGTTTCCTAACATTGGGACTACGTCTGTTTGGTAATATCTTTGCTGGTGAAATGGTTTTGTCTCTATTGTGGCAATTAGCGCAGTCTGCCGGTGCAATTTCATTTGTGCCAGCATTCTTGCTCACAATTTTATGGCAAGGATTTTCATTATTTATTGGGGCAATTCAAGCGTTTGTCTTCGTCACTTTGACAACTGTCTATGTTTCAGAAAAGACAGAGTAACTACAGTAACTGTTTAAATTAATCGGAGGATTGTAAAAATGGATGTTGCAACCATTGGTGTTGGAGTTGCCGCAGCTGGTGCCGCTATTGGTGCTGGTATTGGTAATGGTATTGTTATTTCAAGTATGATCGCTGGTACGGCGCGTCAACCTGAATTAGAAGGTAAGTTACGTACGAACATGTTCATCGGAGTTGGTTTGGTCGAGGCCGTTCCAATCATCGCTATCGCTATTGCCTTCATGTTGTTAGCACGATAATCGAAACGCGGAGGCCAACTAATTATGTTTAATCAAATTGTTCTAGCGGGTGCTAGCGAAGGGTTGGCTTTGGGTAACATGTTGTTTGTGCTAGTGGCATTCCTAGTATTGATGCTTCTTTTGAAGAAGTATGCTTGGGGTCCGGTAGTAAAAATGATGGAAAAGCGTGCGGAGAAGGTTGCCCACGATTTGGATACTGCTGAGGAAGCGCGTCAGCAAGCCGAAGAAATGGCTGCTAAGCGTTCTGAACAGTTGCAATCAGCACGTACTGAAGCCAACAGCATCGTTTCTGATGCTAAGACAGCAGCAGGAAAGCAACGTGACCAAATCGTTGCTGATGCTCAGGCAGATGCCCAAGCTACAAAGGAACAAGCAAGTGCACAAATTGCACAAGAACGTTCTGAAGCAATGGCTGATGTTAAGAGTGAAGTTGCTGAACTTTCAGTAACCATCGCACAAAAGATTATCCAGAAAGAACTAAAATTAGATGATCAAAAAGCGCTTATTGACGCTTATATTGAAGGGTTAGGTAACAAGTAATGGCATTAGATAAAGCAACGATTGCTAAGCGATATGCCGTTGCTTTGTTCGAATTAACCCATGATCAAGGTACTGATGCTGACACGCTGGCTGAATTAACAGCTATTCGTGATATATTAGTACAAAATCCAGAATTTACGAAAGCATTGCTATCTTTGCGAATTGATGAAGCCGCTAAGCAAAATATGTTAGCAACTTTATCTGAAGGAACGAGCCAAGTGGTCGCTAATCTGATTCAGATGACCTATGACTACCGTCGTATCCAAAACTTACCAGCGATTATTACTAAGTATGAAGAACTTGTTAATGAAGCTGCTGGTGTTGTGAACGCAGAGGTGCAAACAGCGGTGCCATTGAGTGATGAGCAAGTTTCACGCTTGAAAGAGCAACTTGTTCAACGTTATCAGGCTAACGAAGTGCGTTTGACGCAAATCGTTGATGAGGACTTACTTGGTGGGGTTATTGTTAAAGCCAATGACCAAATTTTGGATGGATCATTAGCAACTAAGTTAGCTGCTATTCGTCAGAGTATCATCCGCTAGTAATCGAAATTCTAGTTGAAATTGATGTTGTGTGTGATGAATAGACACACTATAAAGAAAGAGGAACTGCTGAAATGAGCATCAAAGCTGAAGAAATCAGTTCACTCATCAAAAAGCAATTAGCCAATTATCAAGACGACTTAACAGTAAAAGAAACTGGAACTGTTACCTACATTGGTGATGGTATCGCTCGCGCAACTGGGTTGGAAAACGCCCTTGCCGGTGAGCTTGTCGAATTTGAGAACGGCGTTTATGGTATGACGCAGAACTTGGAATCAAATGATGTTGGTATCATTATTCTTGGTAGCTATGACAGTATTCGTGAAGGCGATACTGTTAAGCGTACTGGTCGTATCATGGAAGTGCCTGTTGGTGAGCAACTGATTGGTCGTGTTGTTAACGCTTTGGGACAACCTGTTGATGGTATGGGCCCAGTTGAAACAGACAAAACACGTCCTGTTGAAGTTAAAGCTCCAGGTGTTATGGAGCGTAAATCTGTGTTTGAACCACTACAAACTGGTCTAAAGGCTGTGGATTCTTTGGTACCAATTGGACGTGGTCAACGTGAGTTAATTATCGGTGATCGTAAGACTGGTAAGACATCAGTTGCTATTGACACAATCTTGAACCAAAAAGATCAAGATATGATTGTTGTTTATGTTGCTATTGGACAAAAAGCATCAACTGTTCGTACACAAGTTGAAACTTTGCGTCGTATGGGTGCCATGGACTACACAATTGTTGTTACTGCTAGTCCTTCAGAACCAGCCCCAATGCTTTACCTAGCTCCTTATGCTGGTGCTGCAATGGGTGAGGAATTTATGTATAATGGCAAGCATGTGCTAATCATTTATGATGATTTGTCAAAGCAAGCAACGGCATATCGTGAGCTGTCATTAATTCTTCGTCGTCCACCTGGACGTGAAGCCTACCCTGGTGATGTCTTCTACTTGCATTCACGTTTGTTAGAGCGTGCTGCCAAGTTGTCAGACGAACTGGGTGGAGGTTCAATGACGGCTTTGCCAATTATTGAGACACAAGCTGGTGATGTTTCTGCATACATCCCAACTAATGTTATTTCAATCACTGACGGTCAAATTTTCTTGGATTCTGATCAGTTCTACGCTGGTGTTCGTCCTGCCATTGATGCCGGAACTTCTGTTTCTCGTGTTGGTGGTGACGCACAAATCAAAGCCATGAAGAAAGTTGCTGGTACGTTACGTTTGGACTTGGCTTCATACAAGGAGCTTGAGTCATTCGCCCAATTCGGTTCAGATTTGGATGAAGCAACGCAAGTTAAGCTAGCACGTGGTCGTCGTACCGTTGAGCTATTGAAGCAACCATTACACCAACCACTTCCTGTTGAAGAGCAAGTGCTATCACTATATGCTTTGACACATGGATTTATGGATGATGTTGCGGTTGATGACATTCTACGTTTTGAGTCAGAATTAATTTCTGCCGTTCACGCATCACACAATGATTTGTTCGAGACGATCGTCGAGACAAAGAATTTGCCTGATACTGATGCAATGGATGCAGCAATTAAGGAATTCAAAGCAACATTTGCTAGCTCAGCAGAATAGTAAAGGAGGGGCGATAAATGGCAGCTTCTTTACAAGATATTCAACGCCGAATTGCCTCAACAAAAAAGACGCGTCAAATCACGAGTGCCATGCAAATGGTCTCAACTTCTAAATTAAGTCAAATTCAACGTCATGGTGGTTCTTATACGGTTTATGCCGATGCCCTTCATGACGTTGTGGCACACCTAGCAACTGCACATATTAACAATGTTTCAGGAACGTTGCTTGAACAACGTCATGTTTCAAAGGTGGGATTCTTAGTCCTATCATCTGATCGTGGGTTAGTTGGTGGCTATAATTCAACGCTATTAAAGGAATTAATGGCTAGAATTACGGAACGTCAATTGACACCTGATCAAGTTGTTATTTTAGCGGTCGGTGGTAATGGTGCTGACTTCTTTAAGAAGCGTGGTTTTGATGTTGCATACGAATATCGTGGCGTATCTGATGTGCCAACCTTTACAGAGGTGCGGGAGATCGTTAAGACAGTCACGACAATGTATGATAACGAAGTCTTTGATGAATTAATTGTGGGTTATCAGCATTTTGTCAGTCGTATTTCTAACGAAGTACATCTTGAAAAGATGCTTCCAGTTTCAACAGAGGATTTGGAAGAATCTAAGGATGACAGTAAGTATACGGCCGACTATGAGATGGAGCCATCAGCTGAACAAATTTTGGGTGTTGTGTTACCACAATATGCTGAAAGTTTAGTATATGGTGCTATCATTGATGCGAAAACTGCTGAACATGCGGCATCTGCAAATGCGATGTCTTCAGCAACTGATAATGCCAAGGAAATTATTGATTCACTTGGTCTTCAGTTTAACCGTGCGCGTCAGAGTGCAATTACGACTGAAATTACAGAAATTACTGGTGGAATGGCCGCTTTGGATTAAAGCATCTTGCATCAGATTTATACGAATGAAGGAAGGAAACGACAATGAATACCGGACAAGTTGTTCAAGTCATTGGTCCCGTTGTTGACATTGCCTTTCCATCAGACTCAAAGATTCCAGATATTAACAATGCTTTGATTATCGATAAAGGTGATGATCAAACATTGACGGTTGAAGTTTCTTTGTCATTGGGTGATGGTGTCGTGCGTACGATTGCCATGGACTCAACTGATGGATTGCGCCGTGGAATGACGGCAACAGACACTGAAAAGTCAATCAGTGTCCCTGTTGGTGAGGCAACGTTGGGACGTGTGTTTAATGTGCTAGGAGAGCCAGTTGATGGCGGAGAAGCACTAGGAGACGACGTACAACGTGACCCAATTCACCGTGATGCACCTGCATACGATGAGTTGTCAACATCAACAGAAATTCTAGAAACTGGTATCAAAGTTATTGATCTATTAGCACCATATGTTCGTGGTGGAAAAATTGGTCTGTTCGGTGGTGCCGGTGTTGGTAAGACGGTGTTGATTCAAGAATTGATTCACAACATCGCACAAGGTCACAATGGTATTTCTGTCTTTACTGGTGTGGGTGAGCGTACCCGTGAAGGTAACGACATGTACTATGAAATGCAAGGATCTGGTGTTTTGAAGCAAACTGCCATGGTCTACGGTCAAATGAATGAGCCACCCGGTGCACGTATGCGTGTTGCCCTAACTGGTTTGACAATTGCTGAGCATTTCCGTGATGTTAATGGTCAAGATGTGCTATTGTTCATCGATAACATTTATCGTTTCACGCAAGCTGGATCAGAAGTTTCTGCCTTGCTTGGACGAATCCCATCAGCCGTTGGTTACCAACCAACATTGGCTACTGAAATGGGTCAATTGCAAGAGCGAATCACTTCAACAAAGAAGGGTTCAGTTACATCAATCCAAGCCGTTTACGTGCCTGCCGATGATTATACTGATCCTGCTCCTGCAACGACGTTCGCCCACTTGGATGCAACGACCAACTTGGAGCGTTCATTGACGCAACAAGGAATTTACCCAGCCGTGGATCCTTTGGCTTCAACGTCAACAGCCTTAGCACCAGAAATTGTTGGTCAAGAGCATTATGATGTTGCAACTGAAGTACAACACACACTTCAACGCTACCGTGAGCTACAAGATATCATTTCTATTCTAGGAATGGATGAATTGTCAGACGAAGAGAAGACGATTGTTAACCGTGCTCGTCGTATCCAATTCTTCTTGTCTCAACCATTCTCTGTTGCTGAGACATTTACGGGATTACCTGGACAATACGTACCATTGACTGAAACTGTACGCAGTTTCAAGGAAATTTTGGATGGTAAGTATGACCAATACCCTGAAGATGCCTTCCGTAACGTTGGTGCCGTTGAAATGGTAGCTGAAAAAGCTGCTCAAATGGCTAACTAAACAAAGGGGGCGGCGCCATGAGTGAACACACCCTACATGTTAAGGTGGTAACGCCAGATGGTGTGGTGTTTGGACATGAAACTGCATCATTGGTTGTGCTTGACACAACTAATGGTGATGAGGGAATCATGGCAAACCATGCACCGATTATTGCATCGTTGCACATTGGCGAGGTGAAGATTGTTGATGAAGAGGAAGGATTTGAAGAAATCATTGCGGTTAGTGGTGGTTTTGCAGAGTTCTCTGAAAATCAATTAACAATTGTGTCTGACAGTGCAGAACGTGCAAAGGACATTGATGTTGAGCGTGCTGAACAGGCTAAGGAACGTGCTGAGAAGCATATAGCTGCAAGCGATACCGATGATGTTGCACGTGCACAAGCTGCCTTAATGCGTGCGGTTAATCGTATTCATGTGGTTACTGGTAAAAAGTAATTCATGAAACGAATAAACGTTTATTAACAAAATCAAAGTCATCAAGCTACTGGCTTCAAGTTAGTAGTTTGATGACTTTTTTGTGTCAATATAGAGTTTATAAAACTAGGCGTGTTAGTCGGCGTAAAATTTGATAAAATAGACATAATATTGATTAAAGAAAGTAGGACAACAGGATGATCGTACTATCGGGAACTATTGGTGCTGGAAAGACCAGCTTAACAACGATGCTCGCAGAACATTTAGGAAGTGAAGCCTTATACGAATCCGTGGATGATAATCCTATTCTGCCATTGTTTTATGAGGACCCAAAGCGTTACGGATTTTTGTTGCAAAATTATTTTTTAAATAAGCGTTTGGATAATATCAAGGATGCACAAGGTAGTCAATTAAATGTGATTGATCGATCTATCTTTGAGGATTTATTATTATTTAAATTAAATGCAGACTTAGATAGAGCAACGCAAACTGAAGTGCAAATTTATGGTGATTTATTAAACAACATCATGGAACAAGTAGATTTTTCTGATAATGCTATTGTCAAGACACCGGATCTACTAATTTATATTCATGTTAGTTTCGAAACGATGTTGGAGCGTATTAAAAAGCGCGGTCGTGATTTTGAACAGATTGCAAATGATCCATCGTTATACAACTACTACAAGAGTTTGAATGAACGCTATGTTGCTTGGTTTGATGCTTATGACCGTTCACCAAAATTGAGTATTGATGGTGATCAGTATGACTTCGTTGCTGATGAATCAGCAGCGAAAGAAGTATTAGCATTGATTGATCATAAGATTGCGGAGCTAGGTTTAAAGGGTAACTAGGAGAATAATTATTATGTTAGATATGAAATTAATTCGTCATGAAACGGAACAAGTAAAAGAACGCTTAGCGACACGTGGTGTTGCACCTGAAGAAGTTGATGCTTTGGTAGCAGATGATGCCAAGCGTCGTGAATTATTGGTTCAAACTGAAGAGCTTAAGGCACGTCGTAATACGGTGTCAGACCAAATTGGTCTTAAGAAGCGTCAAAAAGAGGATGCTAGTGAAGTGATAGCTGAAATGCAAAAGGTTTCAGCAACAATTAAGGAGCTAGACGAGCAAGTAACGGCATTAGATAAGCAAATCCAAGACCGGGCACTGCATTTTCCAAACTTACCTAACGAGACTATTCCTGTTGGACCAGATGAGGATTCAAATCGTGAAGAGCGTCAATGGGGTGAAATTCCTACCTTTGACTTTACGCCTAAGGCTCATTTTGAAATCGGTGAAGAGTTAGGTATTCTAGATTTTGAACGTGGTGCCAAGGTATCTGGTGCCCGCTTTGTCTATTACGTTGGTCAAGGGGCTCGTTTGGAACGAGCTGTTTATAATTTTATGCTTGATGAACATCAAAAAGAAGGTTACAAGGAAATGATCACACCTTACCTTGTTAAGGATGAGGCGATGTATGGGACTGGTCAATACCCAAAGTTCATGGATGATGCTTATCGGGTTGGTACAAATGATGAAATGACATTGATTCCAACGGCTGAAGTACCACTAACAAATTATTTCCGCGAAGAAGTGATTGATGCTGAAAAATTGCCTTATAGTGTGACTGCACTATCACCTGCATTCCGTCAAGAAGCTGGTTCGGCAGGACGAGATACGCGTGGCTTGATTCGTATGCACCAATTTAACAAGGTTGAGATGGTTAAGTTTACTAAGCCAGAAGATTCATATCAGGCGTTAGAGGATATGACAGTTAATGCTGAAAGCTTGCTTAAAAAGCTAAATCTACCTTATCATGTCATTACGCTATCAACAGGTGATATGGGATTCTCAGCAGCCAAAACTTATGATGTGGAAGTTTGGATGCCACAACAAAATATTTACCGTGAGATTTCTTCAGTATCAAATACTGAAGCCTTCCAAGCTCGTCGCGCACGAATTCAATATCGTGATGAAAACGGTAAATTACAATTTGTGCACACCTTGAATGGTTCAGGTTTGGCAGTTGGTCGTACTGTTGCTGCAATTTTGGAAAATTACCAAAACCAAGATGGCACAGTGACGATTCCAGAAGTTTTGCGTCCATACTTTGGTGCAGATAAGATCGTGCCAGAAGATTCCTTATAATTAATACCATTTTAGCAAGCAGAGGCTGGGACATTTTCTTTTGTCCGAGCCTTTTTTGTTGGAAAAATAAAAAAACAGTTGCAGAAAGTGGTAAAACCTAGTAATATATATCGAGTGGTAAGTTGTTGTTAGCCATAACACGGTTATCATTGGGTATAAAAATCTAAATAAGTATTGACACTTATTGATTGATTAGGTATACTATAAAAGTTGTCTCGAGTGTTAAACTCGTTTGACGTCTGTTGCGGATGTGGCGGAACTGGCAGACGCGCTGGATTTAGGTTCCAGTGCCCCTAGGGCGTGCAGGTTCGATTCCTGTCATCCGTATATCGATTATCGATACAGAAGCCGACTTAGCTCAGCTGGCAGAGCGCTTCACTAGTAATGAAGAGGTCGCTGGTTCGAATCCAGTAGTCGGCATCCCATGCGAATATAGTTCAGCTGGTAGAACGCTACCTTGCCATGGTAGAGGTCGCGGGTTCGAATCCCGTTGTTCGCTTTCTTCCAAATGGGAAGCTTTAAATGAACATGCACCTATAGCGCAACTGGATAGAGTGTCTGACTACGAATCAGAAGGTTGAAGGTTCGAATCCTTCTAGGTGCATCAATTAAAAACCATCAAGAGAAATCTTGGTGGTTTTTGTGTCAATTGATGTTTTTTAAAAAGATGTGATTGTTTAGTGGCATTGTCTTGCAATGCGCCTTATAATTATGTCAATATTGGTCAAGGGGGTGAAGGACATGGCTGATTCAAATATGTCCGATAATATTGAGGCATACTTGAAACAAATTTTACAGCAGGCGAATGAAATTGAAATTCGTCGGGCTGAAATTGCCCGCCGCTTCAATGTTGTCCCATCACAAATCAACTATGTAATCAAAACGCGATTTGGTGCAGAGAATGGTTATTTGGTAGAATCAAAGCGTGGTGGTGGTGGCTATATTCGTATTGTGAAAATGGCACTACGAACAGAACCTGATCTCATTGAAGAAATGAGGCAGAGTCTCCCTGAAATTGTTAGCTTTAGAACAGCAACAGCAGTAATATCTAGCCTGTACCGAGAACAGATTTTGACACGGCGTGAAGGCGAGCTTCTATTAACAATGTTATCAAAAGAAGCGTTAGCAGTTGGCGATGCAACTATTCAAGGTCGTATTCGGGCTAGGTTATTACAGCAATTATTGAACCGTTTACGGTTTGAAAGTGAGCGTGATTAATATGGATAATCAATATACACCGAGTGCAAAGAACGTGCTAGTCGTTGCACAAGAACAAGCAAAATACTTTAAACATCAAGCTGTGGGTACTGAGCACTTACTACTTGCATTAGCGATTGAAAAAGAAGGTATTGCCAGCAAGGTGATGCAACAATTTAATGTGGTCGATGACGATATTAAAAGTCAAATTGAACAATTTACTGGCTATGGTACGCTATCTCGCGCAGAAAAAGAATCTTATTTGCCTTATTCACCAAAAGCAGCCGAAATTCTGCGCTTGGCAAACGAGAGTGCAACCAAATTACATCAAGAGCGAACGGGTACTGAACATTTCTTACTAGCCTTGTTGTCAGATGAAACAATCTTTTCATCACGTATTCTGATTAATTTAGGTGTGAATCCCCAAGAAATGCGCCGTGCAATTTTGCGTAAATTAGGTGTTAGTGAGACACCAAAGCGTCGTGATCCGCGACGTAAGCGTGGTGCTCAAGGGCAAGCGACTGAAGGTACACCAACTTTAGATGCGCTAGCCCGTGATTTAACCCAATTAGCACGCGATAAAAAAATGGATCCAGTTGTGGGACGTGAAACTGAGGTTAAGCGTGTCATTCAAATCTTGTCGCGTCGTACAAAAAATAATCCAGTTTTAATTGGTGAACCAGGTGTTGGGAAGACGGCGATTGCTGAAGGTTTGGCACAAAAGATCGTTGCTGGCGATGTACCATCAGACATGACTCAAAAACGGTTGATGATGTTAGACATGGGATCATTAGTTGCAGGAACGAAATATCGTGGTGAATTTGAGGATCGTCTAAAAAAGGTGATTGATGAAATCCAACATGATGGTCAAGTGATCTTGTTTATTGATGAGTTACACACATTGATTGGTGCTGGTGGTGCAGAAGGTGCCATTGATGCCTCAAATATTTTGAAACCTGCTTTGGCACGTGGTGAATTGCAAACTATCGGGGCAACGACCCTAGATGAATACCAAAAGTACATCGAAGCTGATGCTGCACTTGAGCGTCGTTTTGCACAGGTTACGGTCAATGAGCCAACGCAAGCAGATGCCATTGCTATTCTAAAAGGTTTGAAAGATCGCTATGAGCAACATCATCAAGTGGCAATTCCAGACGAGACAATTGTTGAAGCAGTTAAACTTTCAGTACGATATGTCACAGATCGTTTCTTACCAGATAAGGCAATCGATATTATGGATGAGGCAGCAGCTAAAGTCCGAATCGACCGAACGGGCCATGAAACGCCACTAGCAAAGCAACAGGAAAAATTGGCTGCATTGCGTCAGGAAAAGGATGCTGCGATTGAGCGTTTGGACTTTGAATTAGCTGCTGAATTGCGCAAAAAAGAAATGAGCCAAAAACGCCGTATTGACAAGCAGTTGGATGCGCAAGCCAAGAATGATGGTGATAGTGAAAGTCAATATGATCTTGTCTTATCACTGCATGATATTGCCGAGGTGGTTTCTGAGCAAACAGGTGTTCCTGTGACGCAGATGGAAAAATCAGAAAAAGATCGCCTAATGAACTTAGAAAAGGTATTGCATAATCGAGTTGTCGGCCAGGACGAAGCTGTTTCGGCAATTGCGCGTTCAATTCGTCGGGCACGTTCAGGTTTGAAAGATCCAAAACGACCAATTGGAACATTCTTGTTCCTAGGGCCAACCGGAACTGGTAAAACTGAATTAGCGAAGGCTTTAGCTGAAGCAATGTTTGGTTCAGAAGATAACATGATTCGTGTCGATATGTCAGAATATCGTGAAGCTTATTCAGCTAGTCGATTGGTTGGATCAGCACCTGGATATGTTGGTTATGAAGAAGGCGGTCAACTAACTGAAAAAGTTCGTCGTCAACCATATTCAGTGGTTTTGCTTGATGAAGCTGAAAAAGCGCATCCGGATATCTATAACTTGATGTTACAGGTCTTTGATGATGGCTTTTTGACAGATTCTAAGGGACGTAAAGTTGACTTTAGAAATACGATTATTATCATGACGTCAAATCTTGGCGCAACACGCCTTCGTGATGAGAAATCAGTTGGGTTCGGTGCTGTTGATAAGATGTCTGATTACAATGCGATGCGTGACACAATTATGCAAACGGTGAAAGAAACTTTCCGTCCAGAGTTTATTAATCGTTTGGATGAAGTCGTTGTCTTCCACTCACTAAATAAGGAAGAACTTCACCAAATCGTTAAGTTGATGTCAAGGTCAGTTTTGCAGCGCATCGGTGAGCAAGGATTTAAGGTAAAAATTACTTCAGCAGCAATTGATGTGATTGCTAAAGCTGGTTTTGATCCAGAATATGGTGCACGTCCAATTAGACGAGCACTGCAGTCAAAGATTGAAGATGCATTATCTGAAGAATTGTTGACTGGGAAAGTCACTGTTAATGATCAAGTCACGATTGGTGCCAAGGGTGGTGAAATTAATATCACCGTTAAGCAACCAAAAAATAATGTCGAAACAGTAACTGAATAAAAAATTTAAAAAGTAAGCGTTGACAAGAATTGTTTTTCTTGATAAAGCTTACTTTTTCTTGTATACTTATCATTAGTTTAATTGTGTATAAGACAACGGCTGACAGGAAATATTGTCCCTGAAAGCCTGCATAATAACGACAAGAGCGTTTTCAGGTATGGGGATGCTGTTGTCTTTTTTGCACTTAAAAACCGGTAAAAAGCAGAAAATGTAAACAAACTGTAATATAACTGGGTGCACAGTTGGCCAATTCAAAGCGAGGTGGAAAACTTGGTAGGAACGCTTGTAAAGTATGGTAAACACCGTGTTCGTCGTAGTTACGCACGAATCAAGGAAGTCCTTGATTTGCCTAACTTGATCGAAATTCAAACGGACTCATACAACTGGTTCTTGGATGAAGGATTACGTGAAATGTTTATGGACATTTTACCAATCGAGGACTTCCAAGGTAAGTTGTCTCTAGAATTTGTGGACTATAAGCTCATGGAGCCAAAGTACACAGTAGAAGAAGCACGTAACCATGATGCTAATTATTCAGCACCATTGCACGTTACGTTGCGCTTAACAAATCAGGAAACTGGCGAAATTAAGTCACAAGATGTTTTCTTTGGTGATTTCCCATTAATGACACCATCAGGAACCTTTATTATTAATGGTGCTGAGCGTGTTATTGTTTCACAATTAGTACGTTCTCCTGGTGTGTACTACAATGAAGAATTAGACAAGAACGGACGCCCAAATTACGGTACAACATTCATCCCAAGTCGTGGTGCTTGGTTGGAATTTGAGACAGATGCTAAGGGACTTAGCTATGTTCGTATTGACCGGACGCGTAAGTTGCCAATCACAGAGTTGGTACGTGCATTGGGTTATGGTTCAGACTCAGAAATCCTACAAATGTTAGGTGATCAATATGATTCTATCTCATTAACTTTGGACAAAGATGTGCACAAAGACATCGAAGATTCACGAGTTGAAGAGGCCTTGAAAGACATCTACGAACGTTTACGTCCGGGAGAGCCTAAGACAGCTGATTCAGCACGTGCCTTGTTGACTGCACGTTTCTTTGACCCAAAGCGTTATGATTTAGCACCAGTTGGTCGTTACAAGATCAATAAGAAGTTGTCATTGAAGTCACGCTTGATGGGCTTGACTTTGGGTGAAACTTTGGCTGACCCAGATACTGGTGAAATTATTGCCGAAAAGGGTACATTGATTGACAAGAAGGTTATGTCAGCATTGTCACCTTACTTGGATCGCGAAGATTTCAAGCGGACAACGTTCACACCTTCTGACGATGCAGTTGTTACGGAACCAATGGTTTTGCAAACAATTTTGGTTGAAAATCCAGAGGATCCAGAAAAGACACTACCAATCATTGGTAACGGTCAATTTGATCCAGCTATTCGTACAGTTAAGCCAGCCGATATCATCGCTGGTATGAACTACTTCTTGAATTTGCCATTAGGCGTTGGTACGACTGATGATATTGACCACTTGGGTAATCGTCGTATTCGTCGTGTTGGTGAATTGCTACAAAACACATTCCGTATTGGTTTGAGCCGTATGGAACGTGTGGTTCGTGAGCGTATGTCAATTCAAGACCCAGACACTGTTACACCACAACAATTGATTAATATTCGTCCAGTTGTTGCTGCTGTTAAGGAGTTCTTCGGTTCATCACAATTGTCACAATTCATGGACCAAACAAATCCATTGGGTGAATTAACGAATAAGCGTCGTTTGTCAGCCTTGGGACCTGGTGGTTTGACTCGTGACCGTGCCGGATATGAAGTTCGAGACGTTCACTATACACACTATGGTCGTATGGACCCAATTGAAACACCCGAAGGTCCTAACATTGGATTGATCAACTCATTAGCTACGTATGGACGTGTTAATAAGTATGGTTTCATTGAGACACCATATCGTCGTGTTGATTGGACAACTCACAAGGTTACTGACCGAATTGACTACTTAACAGCCGATGAAGAAGATAACTTCGTGGTTGCCCAAGGAAATTCTGTCCTAAATGAAGATGGTTCATTTGCTACTGATACTGTTTTGGCTCGTAAGAGTGATGAAAACGTTGAAGTGCCAATTGATCAAGTTGATTACATGGACGTTTCTCCTAAGCAAATCGTAGCGGTCGCTACCGCTGCCATTCCTTTCTTGGAAAATGACGACTCAAACCGTGCCTTGATGGGTGCCAACATGCAACGTCAAGCGGTTCCTTTGATTGATCCACATGCACCATTGATTGGTACTGGTATTGAATATAAGGCTGCTCACGATGCGGGTGTTGCGATTATTTCACAATACCCTGGTGTTGTTGAGTACGTTGACGGTCGCGAAATCCGCGTTCGTCGTGAAGATGGTTCATTAGATAAGTATGCTTTGATGAAGTTCCGTCGTTCAAATGCTGGTAAGAACTATAACCAACGTCCAATTGTTAAGGTTGGTGACAAGGTTGATGCTGATGAAGTATTGGCCGATGGTCCATCAATGGAACAAGGTGAATTGGCATTGGGTCAAAACCCATTGATTGCCTTCATGACTTGGCAAGGATATAACTTCGAGGACGCTATCATTATTAATGAGCGTTTGATTCGTGATGATGTTTATACATCAATCCACATTGAGGAATACGAATCAGAAGCGCGTGATACAAAGCTTGGCCCTGAAGAATTTACACGTGAAATTCCAAACACTGGTGAAGATCAGTTGAAGAACTTGGATGAGCGCGGAATTATTCGCATCGGTGCTGAAGTTGAAGACGGTGATATTTTGGTTGGTAAGGTAACGCCTAAGGGTGTGACTGAATTATCAGCTGAGGAACGTTTGCTACATGCTATCTTTGGTGAGAAGGCTCGTGAAGTACGTGATACTTCATTGAAGGTTCCTCACGGAGGTGGTGGAGTTGTCCAAGATGTTCGTATCTTCACTCGTGAAAATGGGGATGAATTGTCACCAGGTGTTAACATGATGGTTCGTGTCTACATCGCCCAACGTCGTAAGATTCAAGTTGGTGATAAGATGGCCGGACGTCACGGTAACAAGGGAACGGTTTCAGTTATCGTACCTTCTGAAGATATGCCATTTATGCCAGATGGTACGCCAATTGACATTATGTTGTCACCAATGGGTGTGCCTTCACGTATGAATATTGGTCAAGTACTTGAGTTGCACTTAGGTATGGCTGCCCGTGAATTAGGTATTCACGTTGCATCACCTGTCTTTGATGGGGCTCGTGACACGGATATTTGGGATGCCATTCAAGAAGCTGGTTTGCCAGCCGATGGAAAGTCAATTCTTTATGATGGTCGTACTGGTGAAGCATTCGATAAGCGTGTATCTGTTGGTATCATGCATTATATGAAACTAGCTCACATGGTTGATGATAAGATTCACGCCCGTTCAATCGGACCTTACTCATTGGTTACGCAACAACCGCTTGGTGGTAAAGCACAATTCGGTGGTCAACGTTTCGGTGAAATGGAAGTTTGGGCCCTTGAAGCTTATGGTGCTGCACATACGTTGCAAGAAATCTTGACATACAAGTCTGACGACGTTGTCGGACGTGTTAAGACTTATGAAGCCATTGTCAAGGGTGAGCAAATTCCTAAGCCAGGTGTGCCTGAGTCATTCCGCGTGTTAGTTAAGGAATTGCAAGCACTTGGATTGGACATGAAGGTCTTAGATGCTGATGAACGCGAAATTGAATTGCGCGATATGGATGAAGATGATTCAGTCCTTAATATCGCTTCAGCAGATAAGAAAACTGACAAATTAGCACAAGAATTTAATGCTGAAGGTGCTGGTAACACAGCAAATTCAGATAGTGTTGCAAACACTAATGATGGTGCTAATTAATTCATTAATTAAATAAAGTGTTAGCCGACCTAGCTTTTGCTAGGTTTGTGCTTAGTGTTAAGGTCTCTAATGACAATAATACTAAGCACAAATTTAGCGGAGCTTTGGGTCGGAATTGTATAAAGAACCTATGAAAGGGGTCGAACCATTGATCGATGTCAATAAGTTTGAAAGCATGCAAATCGGTCTGGCAAGTCCAGATAAGATTCGCAGCTGGTCTTATGGTGAAGTAAAAAAGCCTGAGACAATCAACTACCGAACACTTAAACCCGAAAAAGATGGTCTTTTTGATGAGCGTATCTTTGGACCTACAAAAGATTACGAATGTGCCTGTGGTAAATATAAGCGAATCCGTTATAAGGGAATCGTTTGTGACCGCTGTGGTGTTGAAGTAACGTCAGCTAAGGTTCGTCGTGAGCGCATGGGTCATATTGAGTTGGCTGCGCCAGTATCACATATTTGGTACTTCAAGGGTATCCCATCACGTATGGGATTAGTTTTGGATATGTCACCACGTTCACTTGAAGAAGTTATCTACTTTGCTTCATACGTAGTGACTAAGGGTGGTGATACACCATTAACCGAAAAGCAATTACTATCAGAACGTGAGTATCGTGAATTAAAGGCTGAATACGGTAATGCTTTTGAAGCCGGTATGGGTGCAGAAGCTGTTCAAACCTTGTTAGCTAATGTTGACTTGGAAGAAGAAGTTACTGAATTAAAGGCTGAATTACGTGAGGCAACTGGACAAAAGCGTGTTCGTGCTGTTCGTCGTTTGGACATCATTGAGGCGTTTGTAAAATCTGGTAATAAGCCAGAGTGGATGGTCATGGATGTTATTCCAATTATTCCACCTGACTTGCGTCCAATGGTTCAACTTGAAGGTGGTCGTTTTGCCACTTCAGATTTGAACGATTTGTACCGTCGTGTAATTAACCGTAATAACCGTTTGAAGCGTTTGTTAGAGTTAAATGCCCCTGGTATCATCGTGCAAAACGAAAAGCGTATGTTGCAAGAAGCAGCTGATGCCTTGGTTGATAATGGTCGTCGTGGTCGTCCAGTTACTGGTCCAGGTAACCGTCCATTGAAGTCATTGTCACACATGCTTAAGGGTAAGCAAGGACGTTTCCGTCAAAACTTGCTTGGTAAGCGTGTTGATTACTCTGGTCGTTCAGTTATCGATGTTGGTCCTTTCTTGAAGATGAATCAAATGGGACTACCTCGCCAAATGGCTATGGAGCTGTTCCGTCCATTTATCATGAAGGAATTGGTCAAGCGTGACTTGGCTGGTAATATTCGTGCCGCAAAGCGTAAGATCGATCGTCGTGATGATGACGTTATGGACGTTTTGGAAGACGTTATTAAAGAGCACCCAGTGCTTTTGAATCGTGCACCAACGTTGCACCGTTTGGGTATCCAAGCGTTCGAACCAGTGCTAGTTTCTGGTAAGGCGATGCGTTTGCACCCACTGGTAACCGAAGCTTACAACGCCGATTTCGACGGTGACCAAATGGCCATCCACGTGCCTCTATCAGATGAAGCACAAGCTGAAGCGCGTTTGCTCATGTTAGCTGCCGGACACATCTTGGCACCTAAGGATGGAAAGCCTATCGTTGCGCCATCACAAGACATGGTTATCGGTAACTACTACCTAACGACTGAAGAAGCTGGTCGTGAAGGTGAAGGCATGATCTTTAAGGATGTTAATGAGGTTCGTACTGCTTACCAAAACAAGTATGTGCACTTACATACACGTATTGGTATTCAGACAAGTTCATTACCAGCTGCCAAGCCATTCACTGCTGAGCAACGTTCACGTATCATGTTGACTTCTGTTGGAAAGTTATTCTTTAACGATATCTTGCCAGAAGACTTCCCATTCTTGAATGAGCCTACAGAAGCTAACTTGCATGAAATTGATAATCGTTTCTTCTTGGAGCCAGGTGAGGATATCAAAGCACGTTATGCTGAGACACCAATCTTGCCACCATTTAAGAAGGGCTACTTGTCAGATATCATTGCTGAAGTCTACAAGATTTACAAAGTTACTGAAACCTCATTGTTGTTGGACCGCATGAAGGACTTGGGTTACGATGAGTCAACGAAGTCTGGTTTGACTGTTGGAGTTTCTGACGTTACTGATTTGAAGGAAAAGCCAGAAATTATCGCAGATGCCCACAAGCAGGTTGCAACGGTAACAAAGCAATTCCGTCGTGGATTGATTACTGATTCAGAACGATATGAGCGTGTTATTGCTATCTGGAACAAGGCTAAGGATGATATCACTGAAAAGCTGATTGAACACTTCGAACCAGATAACAACATCTTCATGATGTCAGATTCTGGAGCCCGTGGAAATATTTCTAACTTTACGCAATTAGCTGGTATGCGTGGATTGATGGCCGCACCTAATGGTCGCATCATGGAGCTACCTATTATCGCTAACTTCCGTGAGGGACTATCTGTTTTGGAGATGTTCTTCTCTACTCACGGTGCTCGTAAAGGAATGACTGATACGGCCTTGAAGACTGCCGATTCAGGATATATGACACGTCGTTTGGTTGATGTTGCGCAAGATGTTATTATTCGTGAGCTAGATTGTCATAGTGATCGTGGTTTAGATGTTACAGCAATTATGAATGGTAACGAAGTTATCGAGCCACTATATGAGCGTATTCTAGGTCGTTATGCACAAAAGTCTGTCTTTGATCCAGAGACTGGTGAGACATTGGTTAGCCATAACGAGATGATTACTGAAGATATTGCTAAGCGCATTATCGAAGCTGGTATCACGACTGTAACTATTCGTTCAGCATTTACTTGCAACACTGAACACGGAGTTTGTGTGCGTTGCTATGGTCGTAACATGGCTACTGGTGACGTTGTTGAAGTTGGTGAAGCTGTTGGTACTGTTGCCGCACAATCAATCGGTGAGCCAGGTACACAATTGACGATGCGTACTTTCCACACTGGTGGTGTTGCTGGAAACGATATCACACAAGGACTTCCTCGTGTGCAAGAAATCTTTGAAGCACGTAACCCTAAGGGTCGTGCGATGATTACTGAAGTAACTGGTGAAGTGACTTCAATCGAGGAAAACCCTGCTGATCGTACCAAGGAAGTAACTATTCAAGGTGAGACAGATACACGTACTTACACATTGCCAATGACGGCACGTATGCGTGTCGGTGAGAATGATCGTATTCACCGTGGTGAGACGTTGAATGAAGGTTCAGCTGATCCTAAGGAAATTATTCAAGTTCGTGATACACTTGCAACGGAAAATTATATTGTGCATGAAGTTCAAAAGGTTTACCGTATGCAAGGTGTTGAGATTTCTGATAAGCACATTGAGGTTATGGCACGTCAAATGCTACGTAAAGTTCGTGTCATGGATCCAGGTGAAACAGATCTTTTGCCAGGTACTTTGATGGACATCGCACAATTCCGTGATGCTAACGAAGATACTTTGCTAAAGGGTGGATTACCTGCAACTGGTCGTCCTGTTTTGCTTGGTATTACCAAAGCATCATTGGAGACCAACTCATTCTTGTCTGCCGCATCATTCCAAGAGACAACACGTGTCTTGACTGACGCTGCTATTCGCGGTAAGAATGATCCACTTGTTGGTTTGAAAGAAAATGTTATTATTGGTAAGTTGATTCCAGCTGGTACTGGAATGAAGCAATATCAAGAAATTGAAGATAAAGTTGTTGCTGAACCAATCGTCAATGAGGATGATACACCAACATCAATTGCTGATATTGAAAATGCCATGCATTTAGCAAAATAAAAAAAACAAAGAACGCACTGAGGTTATCTCACCAAGTTCTTTAGTTGATTAAAGGTCTCGTAGACGACATTCGGTTGTTGTCTACGAGACTTTTTTGTTAATATAAGAGTGTAGTCAATAATAAAATAAATAAATAGTAACAACCGTCGGTAATTGACAGGAGGTTCAAATGGAAGATTTTCGTTTTCAAAATAGCACAGATATTCGCTTTGGAAAGCATCATATTGATGAAGAGTTACATGATGCCGTTTCACAATTTGGTCAAAATGTCTTACTAACTTATGGTGGTGGTTCAATTAAAAAGTCAGGTCTTTATGATCGTGTGATGAAGGCTTTGGCGGGATTACATGTTGTTGAATTATCAGGTATTGCCCCAAATCCGAAAATTGACTCAATTCGTGAAGGACAAAAGTTAGCAAAGGATCATGATATTGATGTTGTGCTATCAGTTGGTGGTGGTTCAGTTCTTGATGCATCAAAGGTAATTGCGTCAGCTAAGTTTTATGACGGCGATGCATGGGATCTAGTTGCGGATCGTGGCTCACAATCACGGGCAAATATTGATCAACTTCCCGTAGTAGATATCCTAACCCTATCAGCAACGGGATCTGAAATGAATGCAGGATCAGTCATTTCAAACCCAGAATTAAACATTAAGTTGGGAACCTATGGACCAAAGACACCTGCCGTTTCATTTTTAGACCCACAATTGACATATTCAGTGTCGAAATGGCAAACTGCAGCTGGTTCGTTTGATATTTTCTCACATTTGACTGAGCAATATTTTGATCGTTCAACAGCAAATGATGTGACCGCAGGAATTATCGAAGGCATGATGCGGTCAGTTATCAAATGGGCACCGATTGCGCTTAAGGAACCGGATAATTATGATGCACGGGCTAACCTGATGTGGGGGGCCACAATGGCACTGAATGGCATTGCTCGTTCAGGAAATGCTAATGGCTGGACAGTTCATCCAATTGAACACGAGTTGTCAGCTTATTATGATATTACCCATGGGGTTGGCTTAGGAATTCTAACGCCTCGGTGGATGAAGCGAGCACTTTCAGCTGAAACTGAGGGGAAGTTTGCGCGATTTGGTCGTGAAGTTTGGCACTTAACAGGTGACAATGACCATGAGATTGCTGAAAAGGCAATTCAAGCCACTTATGATTGGATAAAGTCACTTGATATTCCAATGACCCTTGGTGGCGTTGACATTAATACGGACGAAAAGTTTGTTGAAATGGCGCAAGAAGCCGTTCGCATTGGTCATTTGGATCAAGGTGGTGGTTACGTAAACTTGACAGTGGATGATGTTGTTGCTTTGTATCAAGCATCATCGACAGTTGAAGGCTTTGAATAAGAATGATAAACACGTGTATACTATAAATTTTCACGCTGGTAATGAATAAGTTTTTAGAAAAAAGAAGTTGGAACAATTTTTTTGTTCCAACTTCTTTTTCTTCATATACTATCAGTTTCGATATGTGATATGCTATCAATTGAAAACAAATGGAAAGATTGTAATTTAAAATGAAGAAAATAGACAAAGGGATTGCCTTTATTACGCAAAATTTATCGATGTTTCGATGTTTAGTAGACAATGATCCCTATGATCATGTAAGTGGGCATAGTTTAGTATGTCCACAAGGGCATCAACTGGATTTGAATAAAAAAGGATCAATCAATTTTTTAAATAAAGCAGTCAATACAGAATACGATGATAGTATGTTAGCGTCACGGCGAAAAGTGCTAACAGCAGGACTTTTTGATGGGATTGTACAAGCAGTGAGTGCAGAATTACCAACGACAGCACAACGTATTCTAGATGTCGGGACGGGCGAAGGAACGTCACTGCAACGTTTATTAGCCTTACGTAATCAAAATGACACAGCAATTGGTTTTGATATTTCTAAAGCTGGTGTAAATTTAGCAACGCAATTAGATACTGAGGCTTTTTTTGCAGTTGCAGATTTAGCAAACCTACCTTTTGCAAATGAAAGTTTTGACAGTATTGTCGAATTTTTTTCACCAAGCGCTTATGAAGAATTCAAAAGAGTGCTAAAGCCTGGTGGGACTTTGGTAAAGGTTGTGCCTGCATCTGGTTATTTGCATCAGTTACGTGAGATGTTGTATCCACTGGATTCTCCCAAGCATACCTATCAAAATGATAAAGTTGTGCAACGTTTTATGGAAAACTATCCGACAGCAACACAACATGAAATTTCATATGATTGGGTAATTCCGGCAGATTTATATGTTGATTTATTGCATATGACGCCATTACATTGGGGCGCACGACCAGAAACACAGGCAATGGCAGAAGCAACGCCCTTAGCAAAGGTCACTGTGAATGTTGTTATTATGACAGTTCATAACTAATTGTGCATAATGTGGATAAAATAACAGCTTTTCCACAAATAATTGTGGAAAAAACGATGAAAGTTCGGTAAAATGGACATACTAGGGTGAGAGCCCATCAACGATATTTAATGAATGGAGTCTTGCGCGTATGTTTCCAGATCGCTTACGTGAATTACGCAAAGGTCGTAATATCACATTGGAAAATCTTGCTGAAGAAATGAATAAACATCTTGAGCCAGGTCAGAAGCCCAATACAGCTGCTCAAATTGGAAACTGGGAGCGAGGAGACCGTTCACCATCTTACATTGAGGTGCGCAAATTAGCTGACTTTTTTAATGTATCAATGGACTTTTTAGTTGGGCGCGCAATGTCTGAAAAGACTGACTTATCACTATTATTCTTGTCAGGTAAGGAAATTGATTTTAATGGAAAACCGTTGACAGATCAACAACGTTTTGATATTTTCCAATATGTCAATTCATACTTAAATCCAGTATCTTATACTGCTGAGGATGATGAACGTAGTAATCACCAAGAAAGTTTATTTTAAAAGGATCCCATATGAACCAAGAAGAACTTATTCGTTTTGGTACCGGCAGACAGCTCGCTGAGATTGATTATCTTAGTGAGCTGTTGTCGTATCAATCATTATTTAAAGAAATTCAATCAGTTTCGGCACTCATTCATCAAGTTCAGCAAGCAATCCAAGCGATTAATTCAGGATATTTGCCAGACCAATTACCACAATTAGCGATAACAGATGCAATGATTGCAGACGTGCAAAACAATGTTTTAAATAAATTCCCAAATCAGCCAAGTAAAGGTAATGCATTATGGGGACAAATGGCCGAAGCATTAGGAAACATTGATTTTTTAGTGCGGCATTTGAGAGATGCACTCATTGAATATTTTAGTATGTATGGCTTTGTCTCGACACCATTTGTTCAGGATTTATCTTACTACACTGCTGGGTATCCAGTATTGGAATTAATGGCTGGTCATGGGTATCTTTCTGCGGGCTTACGTGCCTGTCAACCAAAGCAAACAATCATTGCAACGGATAATAAATCATGGCGTCATCAACCTGGAGTTACTCTGCGTCAGCCGGTAACCAAAGTAAAAAAGATGAGTGCGTTATCGGCGTTAGCAAATTACGGTGATAGTGTTGCTGTTATTTTGATGAGCTGGGCACCAGATACTTCAGAAGATGACTGGGAAGTGCTACAAGCTATTCGAACACAATATCGTAATAAAAAGTTTCTTGTTATTGGTGAAGAAAACGGTGCAACGAATTCTAAAGCCTTTTGGTCAGAAGCTAAATTAAAGCCCTTATTGAATACGCATCATCAATCGTTTGATTTAATTAATGAACAAGTTTTTGAAGTAGAGTAGATAGAGGATGTTAATCATGGTAAAAGAGACGAAGCGACAGACAGTCACCTTAATCATTTCAACCATTGTACTTGGGTTAGTGGTCGGATTTAGTTCATTGTTGCTTGGTGAATTACTAGATGTTGTTGAGCGATTATTTTTACATTTTGAAGAAAATGCCAAAATACCCGTACCAACACAAGCAACGGCCATTAATCGCTTAATTTCAGTAACTGGTGGTGGTGTTATTGTGGCACTGATTTGGTACTTTTTAAAAAGATATTCACAACCAACAGTTAGTATTAATGGGGCGTTGAAGGGCAAAAAAATGCCATTTTGGTCGAGCGCGATTCATGTCATGACACAAATAATTTATGTTGGAACAGGTGGATCAGTTGGTCGTGAGCTAGCCCCACGAGAAGCTGGTGCATTGTTGGCGCAACAGTGGCAAATATTGATGACGCGTTTTGGTCTGGCCAAGTTATCAACAGATGATCAACGGTTATTAATTGCTGCTGCTGCTGGTGCCGGGTTTGCCGGAATTTATATTGCGCCAATCACGGGGATGTTGTTTGCAGTAGAAATTTTATTAAAAAAGGTTGATATGAAAACCATCTCGGTTAGCCTGGGGATGTCAGTAATTGCCATGTTAGTTGGTTCAATTTCGAAGGGCTTTGTACCATACTACTTAATCGCACAAAAGAGTTTTTCCTTGGATATGTTGCCATTTGTTTTGGTTATCGGTGTCCTCATGGGTGTGTTGGGGGCTTGGTTCCGACGTGGTTTTCAATGGGCTGGTAAATATAGTGCAATGCACTCACAAATTTTGTGGCAATTACCAACAGCAGCTTTGATAACTGGTCTAGTTGCTATGTTTATGCCACAAATCATGGGAAATGGCCGCGGACTAGCTGAATTTGCTTTTGTGCATACGGACTATCATTTAGCAGTCTTCTTACTTATTGGTGCATTGCTAAAGGCAGCCGTCACAATCATGACGATTAAAGGTGGTGCGGCAGGTGGTACGTTGACACCATCGATTGCCATTGGTGGTGCGTTAGGTGTCTTGATTGGTTTTGGATATGTATTGATTGCACCAGGAGCTTCCCTTGCTCAGGCTGGAGTTATTGGGGCCGTGGGCTTTTTAGCAGCATCTCAACAAGCACCATTGATGGCATTATTTATGTTATTTGAGGTGTGTCACTTAGACTATTCAGCGCTGTTACCACTAGGACTAACTGTTGCTTTAGCTAGTGCATCATCTAAATTGGTATTAAAATAATTTATACAAAAAAGCGACCGCTATGTGGTCGCTTTTTTTGTATAGATGTTTTTGGCTAATCATCCTTTTCAGGCAAAATCAGCCATAGAATTAGGTAAATAATCAAACCAGGCAATGGTGTGATGGTTAAGAGAATCCAGATGAAACGAAGTAAGGTGACATTCCAGCCAAAGCGTTCAGCTATTCCGCCAAGGACACCAGCAATGATGCGATGATTTTTTGAACGATATAGATTCATTTGTAGTTCCCCCTAATTAGTTTGTCTTTATTATACAGGTAAGTGAAAGAAATATGTTGCATGCACTCTTATATAATAATATTGATGCTTTATAATATAAATTCTATGCGCTTGACTAGCATGACATCGAAAATATGCGATAAAAACTGGATGCTTATTAGTCTACTTTATTAGCGAAACGTGCTATTTTTAAACAAAAGAGTGATTGTTACCTGACATCGTGAGAATGGTGGTTAATAGCCAGAGGAGGTGGCTCGTATGTCAGTTAAAGAAATTCTGCAACAACAGTATCAACAAATTAAAATTGAGTGGTTACGTTATCAAAATAACCCTTATGAAGTCGCACGTGTCCATGATTTACGTGTATCAATTCGAACGTTACGTGGTTTAATTAAATTTTTGAAACCAGCGTTGTCAACATCAATCTATAACCAATTAAATACAGATTTAGGTGAATTTGCACAACATTTTAGTGATTTACGAGATTTGGATGTTTTGATTGCAAAAGTTGGTGAGTATACTTATCAATACCCGGAGACCGGTCCAAATTATCCAGAACTCTTTAAGCAATTGCAACACCGCCGAGCCGAAAAAATGGTGCAGACCCTTACCGAAGAATCACGGGTAATCATCGAGAAATATCTTGATAAGGTAAATACCACTTTAGAAGACTTAAAATTTGAAGGGAAAATCGATCAAGATAACATGATGGCCAAAGAGTTTAAGCGCCGAGATCGAAAATTAATGAAGCAATATAATAATCTGGATTTTCAAAACTATGAGCGTGTTCATCATGTACGTAAACGTGCCAAAACGCTACGTTATTCAGCGACTTATTTTGCAGATTATGTGCCTAAGAAAGAACATAAGCGAGTAAAACGTGCCAAGAAGATTCAAGATATTTGCGGTGCAATCACAGATGCGCATGTTATTAAGCATCAACTGCAAGATTTGGCTGAAAAAACAACTAGTCAGTCGAAGCATGAAATGTTCATGAAGATTGCGGATTACCAAGAAAATAGTAGTACTGTAAAAGATGTTTTTTAGCCAAAAAAGGTTGGAACATCTTTTTTGTTCCAACCTCTTAAACGTACACGCTATGATTTTATAGATTGTTTTAGAACTTTGCCGCAGCACGCTTGACCAAGCGTGAATTTGCGAATATGGCAGCCAGAAAGATGCAACCAAGATTGGCAAATGTGAATATAATAAAGACGCCTGCTGTTCCTTGATGAGCAATTAGGATTGGGAAGATTAGGCTAATAACAAAGTTTGTTAACCAAATCATTGCGGTACTAATTGCATTGAAGGTTGTTCGTAATTGTTGTGGAAACATTTCGGATAGTAACATCCAAGTTGTTGGACTAACTAGACCTTGTTGTGTTGCCAAGAAAAAAGCCAAAATGATTAGCACAAGAACATTATTTGCTGCGGGTGCTAATGGGGTGGTTTTCATGACCCAACTTAATAATCCTAAGCTCACGACGTTGGTTGTTAGGCCAATTGTGAGTAGTCGATAAGATGACAGCCGTTCAACGACTCGTTTACCACCTAAAATAGCTAAGGATGAGACAAGACCAATTAAAACGTTACCATACAAAGAACCACCAGACCCTAAACCAACCTTTTCAAGAATCACAGAACCATAATACATGACCGTGTTAATTCCGGATGCTTGTTGAATAAAACCAACAGTAATACCAGCACCTAATAGATAAATTGCTGGCTTAGATGAGAAAATCATGTGCCAGTTGGTTTTTTCTCCTTGACTGATTGACTCTTTGGCATCAACAACATTCTCATGTATATCAGTTTTTGAGAAACCAAGTTCCTTAAAAATACGACCAGCATGCTCGCGTTGACGTTGTAAGAGATACCAAAATGGACTGTTGGGAATCTTTGTTGAGGTTATCCACAGTAAAATTGCTGGAATTGCAGCGGCTAGCATCATGATTCGCCAAATTGGGTGCCAATCAGGCCAAAGTGAACCAAGAATGGCATTAACCGTAAATGCGGTTAATTGTCCAAGGACAATGGCAATCGCATTTTTGTTAACATTTTGAGTTTGCAATATATCTGGAGAAACTTCGTTGAGATATAACGGTGACAAACTGGATGCACAGCCAACAGATAAACCAAGAATAAAGCGTGAACTGATCAACATCCAAGCATTAAGTGATAGTGCACAGGCCACTGTGGCAATCGTAAAGATAGCAGCCACCCATTGTAATAGACGTTTGCGCCCAAGTTTGTCAGCGAGAGTTGTATTGGCTAATGCACCAAACATGCAACCCAGCACGAGGGCACTAGAAATCAACCCTTGAACAGTGGGTAAAGCCCCAAGTTGATCTGGACGACTAATAAAAGTTAGGGCACCATTAATCACGCCAGTATCGTAACCAAATAGGAACCCACCTAGTGCAATGACATAGGATGTATAGCTTAGAAACGGATTATTCTTTTTCGGACCAGACTTTTCTTTATGCAAAAATGAAACACTTCCTTCCAAAATTTTTAATAAAAATTGCATTAATGGGCGTTATGAAGCATTAACAATACTTGTCCAAGTGAAATAGTCTTATGTATATAGTGTAATAACACGAAACTTAAGCGAAAGTTAAAATACTTAGGGCACAGCATGAAAGCGGGTAACAAAAAAGGCTGAGCCTAAAATTTATGGCTCAGCCTAAGCAATGCTTAGATTTAATCTGTTTTTAAACAAATTGTTCTGATAAGCGCAAGAATTCATCGATATCCTTTTTAACTAAATCAGCACCAGCTTGCCAGAAGTCTGGTTCAGTTAAATCAACACCGAGGTGCTTTTTAGCTAGTTCTTCGGTGGTCATATTTGCGGTATCACGTAGTAGTGAAATGTAGGCAGCTTCAAAATCATTTTGTGTTTGTGCCCAAGCATAAATACCCTGACTAAATAAGTAACCAAAGGTGTATGGGAAGTTATAGAATGGCACATCATCAATATAGAAGTGCAACTTAGAAGCCCAGAAGTGTGGGTGACGTTCATCCAAAATACCACCAAAGGCTTCTTTTTGCGCATTGTCCATTAATTCATTTAAGCGTGAAGCAGGAACAAAGCCATTTTCACGTTCTTCATAGAAACTCTTTTCAAATAAGAAACGGGCATGGATGTTCAAGAACATCGCAATTGGATTGGTCATTTTTGCATCTAGCAAGACAACTTTTTCCGCATCTGATTTAGCCGTCTGTACATTGGCATCAGCAATCAACATTTCAGCAAAAGTTGATGCTGTTTCGGCAACATTCATCGCATAAGAATCTCGCCACACAGGTAGATCCGTTAGGACTGAAGTGTGGAAACCATGACCAACTTCATGCGCAATGGTTGCAGAGTCATTGACAGAACCTGTAAAGGTTGTAATAATACGCGACTCATGAATATCTGGCACACTTTCCATCCAAGCACCTGGCGTTTTACCCTGCCGATTTTCAGCTTCGATCCATTGATTCTCAAATGCGTGTTGCGCAAAGGCAGCCATCTTAGGTGAGTACTTGCCAAAGTTTTTAATGATAAAGGCAGCTGCCTCATCATAAGTGTTGGTTGTTGGTTCATAGTCTCCTAATTTTGTGATTGGTGCGGACTGATCCTGCCAACCAATTTTTTCAAGGCCAAGGAGCTGTGCTTTACGTTCAAAGTATGGCTTGAACATATCCTTGTTATCATCGACAACTTGCCACATCGTATCTAGTGTAGCGCGAGACATACGATTTAATTCAAGTGGTTCTTCAAGGAAATCATTGTAACCATGGGCCTGTTGTTCAGTCAAACGAGCACCAGCTAAATGATTTAAGGTATCAGCTGCTAAATTCTCGGCACTACCCCACATTTTTTCGTATTGGTGCATAATTTCGGCACGAGTATCATTGTTTGGATAATCATCAATTCGGTTTAAGGCTTGACCGGCTGATAATGATTGTTGTTTACCATTTTCATCCGTGTAAGTCATCGTCAACCCGGCACTGATTGTATCGTAATGTTCTGACCAAGCTTTCAGTCCATCTAGGGCTAAGGTGTTTAGCAGTTCTTCAGTTTGATCATCTAATAAACGATCAGCTTGCGTACGAAGTTCATTGAGGTAAAAAGCCACTGGGGCAACCGTTTCTTCTGCCAAAGCTTGCTTAAATTCTGCATCTGAGAATGTGGTTAATAATTTTGCGAAGGCATTCAATGATGCTTGGTAGGCCACGCCTAATTCAGACACTTTTGTTTGATAAGGACGATAAGCTGGATTTGTATAATCAGCAGCTGATAGGGCATTAACAAACAATGCAGCTGTTCGTAGACCTGAAAAAATGACTTGGTTATCGTTGACCAACTTGGCAAAAACTGTAAAATCATGATCCGTCTGCTTTTCGTATTCAGCAACATTGTTCTTTAGATCAGTGATTTGTTGTGCAAGTAATAATAGTTTATCTGCGAATTCAGGGGATTCGATCCCACCTGGATAGATAGGATCTAGATCCCAATTTAATGAATATGTCATTTTATATCTCCGTTAATCTCATATTGTTCTAATTATTTTAGCATAAATAGCAAAACCCGTACATGAGTGCCCAGTTAAGACTAATTAATTTATTAATTGACCGACATTTGTTACTATTTAGATAGGCATCTAATTAGATGTTTATCTAAATAGGAGGGTGTTATGAGTTTTGAGAAAAGTTTTAAAGCTTTGGCTGATCCAGTTAGACGCGAAATTTTGCAATTATTGAAAAATGGTCGTATGTCGGCGGGGGATATTGCGCGACACTTTCATATGACAAAGGCAACCATTTCTTATCATCTAAGACTTTTAAAAGAAGCCGATTTAATTTGGGAAGAGAAAGAAAAAAACTTTATTTATTATGATTTAAACCTGACGTTAATTGAAGAAATTATGGGATGGTTGATAAATTTAAAGGAGCGGAACAATGACTAAAAAAGAGTTACAGAAAACATTAATTGTGACAACAGTATTGATTTTGGTACCTATAGTTATTGGTCTTGTTATTTGGCAACAACTACCGGAGAAAATACCCACACATTTTGGTGTGAATGATCGACCAAATGGGTGGAGTAGCCGTCCTTTCACGGTATTTGGTATACCGTTACTCATGCTGGTCGTTCAATATATCTGTGGCTTAGGGGTATATTTTGATCCTAAAAAAAGAAATATTAATCAGCGCATTTACAAACTAACATTATGGATTGTACCAGTGATCACTTTATTTGTGATGTTTAGTATTTATGGGAAAGCCCTTAATTGGCCAATCAGTATTGGCCTAATGACCAGTATCTTGATCGGCTTGCTATTTATTGTCCTAGGAAATTATATGTACAAGATTAAGCAGAATTATACGATTGGTATTAGGGTGCCGTGGACATTAAATAGTCAGGAAAACTGGAATAGGACACATCGCTTGGCAGCATGGGTATTTGTCATCGCAGGACTGATCTTAATTTTGAATGCTTTTCTACAACAGTTTTGGTTAATTATTGTGGTTATTTCATGTATCATAGTTCTCCCAGTTGGTTATTCATTTTTGCTATATCGTAAGGGCATCTAAAAGGAGAATACCTAATTACGATAGCTTTATGTAGACTTCTGTCGTTATTTATGATAATTTATAGCCTGTAAATAAATAAAAAAAGTGAGGACCGTCCATTGAAGAATTAATACCATATTGAAATTGCAACAATCACTATTGCCATATTTTTATGGCGTAGTGTCAGCATTTTCAGGTGGTATGATGACTTCATATGGCGGTTTTTTTGTGCGCTTTATGTTGATTTTACTGCCTGATTTATTTACAGGAGGTCACAATATGAGCACGATTGAATTAAAAAAACTAACGTTTGGTTTTGGTAATCAAACGCAGTTATTATTTAACCAAACGAATCTAATCATCGATACAAGTTGGAAACTAGGGTTAATTGGTCGTAATGGGCGTGGTAAAACGACCTTACTGCAGTTAATTATGGGTGAATATCCATATCAAGGGACGATTATTCATCAAGTAGCTTTTAATTATTTTCCACAGCCAATCAATGACCGAACACAACTAACTTACTTTGTACTAACTGAAAAAAATGATATTAAGAGTTGGCGAATAGAAAAAGAATTAAACTTGCTACAAGCAGATCCAAACATTTTATGGCGACCATTTGATAGCCTTTCAGGTGGTGAACAAACCAAAGCTTTATTAGCTCTACTTTTCAGTGATGATCAACATTTTCCATTAATTGATGAGCCAACCAATCATTTAGATCAACAAGCTAGACGACAAGTAGCTAAGTATTTAAAAGCTAAAAAACAGGGTTTTATATTAGTTAGCCATGATCGTTCATTTGTTGATGAAGTTGTTGACCATGTCGTTGCCATTGAAAAACAGCAACTTGTGTTATATCAAGGAAACTTTTCAGTGTATGAAGAACAAAAAGCGACACGTGATAACTATGAACAAGAACAAAACAAAAAATTACAATCAGAAATTAGTCGGTTAAAGCAAACAGCCGCTGAAAAAGCAGAATGGTCACGCGGACGAGAAAAAGACAAATATGGTAAGCCAAATGTTAAGGGTAGTGGCGCAATTTTTGATACTGGTTTTATTGGTGCGCGGGCTGCACGGACGATGAAACGGTCCAAGACGTTGGTTAATCATATGACACAGCGTATTGAAGAAAAGCAGCAATTACTAAAAGAAATCGAAACGGTCGATCCACTGACCATGAGCTATAAGCCTAGTTACCGTAAACGATTATTAACCGTTGAAGACTTGCAATTAAGTTATGATAATCAAGCACTATTTCTGCCACTTTCATTTCAGTTAGAACAGGGCCAACGTATTGCACTGCAAGGCCCCAATGGTTCTGGTAAATCTTCAATTATTCAATATTTATTTGGCCAATTTGATGGACAGGCGACAGGTCGGGTTGATTTAGCGAACAATATGCAAATTAGCTATGTTCGGCAAAATTATGAGGATAATCATGGCACTTTGTCTGAGTTTGCTGAAGAACATCATTTAAGTTATGAAGACTTACTTAATAACTTACACAAATTAGGACTGGAACGGCGAGTGTTTGAAAACCGGATTGAAGATATGAGTATGGGCCAACGGAAACGTGTTGAATTAGCCAAATCATTAGCAACACCAGCAGAGTTATTTATTTGGGATGAACCACTGAATTATCTTGACGTGTTTAATTATGAACAGTTGGAACAGGTGATCAAATTAGTACAACCGACCATGTTGCTTGTTGAACATGATGAAACTTTTCTAAAGCATGTTGCAACACAAGTAATCAAACTCCATTCTGAACAAGTAGAAAAATAAAGTAGTCGAATCCTTATGATATAATACTTTGAGTAAGTTTCGTAGGTAGAAGGTAAGGATTTAAAGATGACAAAACAACATAAAAGATGGTCTCGCAAAAGAAAAATATGGTCAGTAGCAGCCACTTTGGTCGTAGTTATGGGGGCAGCTGTTCTTGGAGCTGGTGGGTATTTTTTTCATGTTGCTGAAGTAAGGGCAAAAAAAGATTTTGTTGGGAGTGGTTTAGTTAGCAAGAAGAATCCACTATATCCACAACAACAAAAGTGGTTAGCGGCTGATACAGAAACGTGGCACTTACGAGCAAAAGATGGTACCAAATTAGTTGGCTCATATTTACCGGCAACGCAGCCAACGAATAAAACAGTCATCGTGATTCATGGGTTTGGCGTTGATCATAAGGCAATGGCGCCATATGGTGAAATGTTCCATCGCATGGGGTATAACGTTTTGATGCCTGATAATCGTGCGGCTGGGAAGTCTGGTGGTAAGTATATCGGCTTTGGTTACTTAGATGCAAAAGATTATCAAGGTTGGATAAAAGAATTGCTTGCTAAGAATGGCAAGCAAAGTCGCATCACAGTAATGGGTGCATCAATGGGTGGTGCGACGACAATGATGTTATCGGGGATGAATCCGCCAAAACAGGTTGAAGCATACATTGAAGACTCTGGGTATACATCGGTCACTGATGAATTGCATTATGAAGCAGGTAATATGTATGGACTGCCGGACTGGTTAGCAAATCTAATCATTCCAGTTGTTTCAGGTTATTCAAAAGTGTTGGCTGGCTATAGTTACCACGAAGCTGATGCAGAAAGGTTATTGGCAAAGAATAAGCGACCAATGTTGTTTATTCATGGTGATAATGATAAGTTTGTGCCAACTAGATTTATGAAACCAGTTTATGAGGCAAGTAATGGACCAAAAGAAAAGTATTTGGTACCAGGTGCCGCTCATGTGGAATCATACCGTACAAATCCTGCTAAGTACGAAGCAAAAGTGCGACAGTTTTTGAATCAGTATTTTAAATAGAACAAATGATTGAAGAAAGGAATATTATGGCTGAACACTATTACACCGCAAATCCGACCACAGCTCATGATGAACATACTTGGACGTTTACGCTATTTGATAACCAACTAACGTTTACAACTGATGCAGGTGTTTTTTCAAAAGGCACGGTTGATTATGGCACACGGACAATGTTGATGGCATTTAATCAAGACATCCCCGCAGGCAAAATTTTAGATTTGGGTGCGGGGTACGGACCAGTAGCCATTAGTTTGGCGAAAGTTATGCCAGAACGAGCATTCGTAGCCTCTGAAATTAATGCGCGTGCCGTGGAATTAGTCGCACGTAATGCTGAACAAAATCATGTGGCGCAACAAATCTCAGTAATACAATCTGATCGATATGAGCATGTATCAGGGAAATTCGCGGCTATTCTAACTAATCCACCTGTGCGAGCTGGTAAGCAAATTGTTACGGATATGATTACCGGAGCGGCTGACCACTTAGTTAATGGTGGTACATTGACCGTTGTTTTGCAGAAAAAACAGGGTGCACCTTCTGCTAAAAAATTAATGGCTGACTTATTTGGCAATGTACAAACGATTGCTAAAGATAAGGGGTATTATATTTTGGAGAGTCGTTATGGCAGTACCATTAACAACTAACCAAGTTAATTACTTTATGGGTCTTGCTTTAGCTGAAGCGCGTAAAGCAGCTATGATTGGCGAGGTTCCCATTGGTGCAGTCGTTGTACAGGATGGTCAGGTCGTTAGTCGAGCATTTAATTTACGAGAACATATGCAAGATGGCAGTCAGCATGCTGAATATCAGGCTATCATAGAAGCAAACAGACAATTGCATTCTTGGCGTTTGCCAGATGCACAATTATTTGTCACGTTAGAACCGTGCATTATGTGTGCCGGATTGATTCAGCAAACCAGATTGACCGATGTTTATTTTGGTGCAGATGATCCCAAGGCTGGTGGTGTGACGTCCATGTATGAATTATTGACAGATGAACGATTAAACCATCAAGTAAACGTACATGCAGGGGTTCGAGCAGATGAGGCAAGTGCGTTGTTAAAACAATTTTTTAAAGCAGTTAGACAACGGAAAAAAGCAGAAAAACGTCGGCAACGATTAGCTGCGGAAAACACTGGTCAAAAATAAAAATTCTTGCTATAATATAGTTCGTGGGGCAAGTGTGCACTTCGAATCGTGTCAGGGTCGGAAGGCAGCAGCACTAAGGAGACCGTGCATTGTGCTTCACTTCTTTTAGTAATTAAGCAGAGGTTAGAACATTTCGTTCTAGCCTCTTTTTCATGAGAGCGAGACAAAAGTCGCTTTGAAGCCGGTGTGTAACGTGGTTTGCGCAATTTTTGGCCGTAGCAAAGCAAGCGAAGGACAGGGATTGCGTAAATTACGTTACATTGAGACTTCAGACTTTTGGAACGCGTTTATGCTATAAAAATTTTATGCTGATAATGAATATATTTTTAGTAAAAAAGTTGGAACAAATTTTTTGTTTCAACTTCTTTTTCATATCACTGTCTCTGCTACTTATTTTGTATAATGAAGTAGCACAACAACGTGACAACTAGATTTAAAACATTGAAGTAAGCTGTTATCAACACGTTTTTTCTGATATTATTGGTAGTGATAGTTACAAATAAATCAGTGAAAAGTAACTGATGAGAAAGGGGTCACAAGTCATGGCATATCAGGCGTTATATCGGACGTGGCGTCCACAAAAATTTAGCGATATGATTGGTCAAGAAATCGTGACCAAGACTTTAAAGAATGCCATTATAACTGGGCAAATAACGCATGCGTATTTGTTTAATGGACCCAGGGGAACTGGAAAGACTTCCGCTGCCAAAATTTTTGCGAAAGCCATTAACTGTCTCCATCCAGTAGATGGTGAGCCAGATGGTACTTGTGAGATTTGTCAAGCAGCTGATGATGGCACACTCGGTGACATTATCGAGCTGGATGCGGCATCGAATAATGGGGTCGATGAAATTCGTGAAATTCGTGAAGATGTGACTTATGCGCCAACTCGTGCAAAATATAAAGTGTATATTATTGACGAGGTTCATATGTTATCGACGGGGGCCTTCAATGCGTTACTCAAAACCTTAGAAGAACCACCAGCAAATGTTATCTTTATTTTGGCAACCACTGAGCCACAAAAAATCCCAGCAACGATCATTTCACGTACGCAACGTTTTGATTTTAAGCGCATCAATGCGCAATCAGCATATGAACGCATGGTCTATATATTGGATCAACGTGGTAACACGTATGATGAGGCGGCGTTGAAGGTTATTGCCAATGCGGCTGATGGGGGAATGCGTGATGCATTAAGCATTCTAGATCAGGCACTATCATTTGGTGATGGACATGTGACGTTGGATAATGCATTGTTAGTGACAGGTTCTGTGACGCAAACATTGCTGGGCAACTATGTTGAAGCAGTTGTTAGTCAGGATACGAAGCAGGGATTGGCAAAATTATCTGAAGTTTTGGACGAAGGAAAAGATGCCAATCGCTTTGTTGAAGACTTAATCAGTTACGCACGTGACTTATTATTGTATACCGAAGCACCAGAGTTGGTGACGCTGGTCCCTGATGAGACATTTACGCAATTAGCAAAGGATCAATCAGCAAATGTCTGGTATAACATGATTGACACATTGAATGAAACGCAACAACAATTACGTTTCACGAATCGTCCAGCTATTTACCTTGAAGTGTTGACCGTTAAACTTAGTCAACCCACAAGTCAAGGTGGTTCGCCGTCTGTGTCTTCAGCGGAAGTTGCACACGTAACACCAGTGTCCCAACCGGTTCAGCCATCTGTACAACCGGTTATTGTCAAGTCGACACCAGCACCAGAGCAGTCAAAAACTACTGTCGAAGATCAACCAAAGCCATCACCAGAACCAACTGCGATGACTGGTCAAAGATCGCGTGTTGCGCCACACGTTAGTGATGACCAAGCAGCTGTATTTGGGGTGCTATCGGAAGCAACTCGTGGTGATTTAGACCGCATTACATCGATATGGGGTGACATGATCAATATGTTGCCAGTGCCTGAGCAGGCGATGTTGAATGTCTCACGGCCAATTGCAGCATCAAGCAATGGATTAGTTGTCGCATTCGATTTTGATGTGATTCGTGTTAATGCCATGCACAAGGCGGATTTGTTACAGACGATGGTGACACAAATTCGTGAGTTAACACAAGCACAAAATGAACGTCAATTAATCTTTATTACAACAGAGAGTTGGCCACAATTACGTGCAAAATTTGTGGCGCAATTGCCAAAACACAAACAGCAGACTCCACCGGTAAATCCTGATGTTGAAGAAACTGACGAACCGGCGGAAGATAATTTAGTAACAGAAGCAAAAACAATTTTTGATGCGGCACTTGTTGAAGAAATTGATGATTAAAAATATGAAATGAGGAAATGATAAATGTTCGGTGGACAAAATATGCAACAAATGATGAAGCAAGCAAAGAAGATGCAACAGCAAATGGCAGATGAACAGGCTGCAATTGCAAAGACAGATTATATTGGTCACGCACCATCTGATGTTGTATTGGCAACCTTCAATGGTGATCGTGAATTGAAAGATTTACAAATTAATGAAGAAATTGTTGATCCCGAAGATGTGGATGGTCTATCAGATATGGTTATTGTTGCCGTCAATGATGCTTTAAAGCAAATTGAGCAGGATCAACAAAAGCGCTTAGGACAGTTTGCGCCAAAGGGTATGTTCTAAAAAAGTTGTAGAAAGAAGGCAGATGCATGCAGTATCCAGAGCCAATTGCAAAATTAATTGATAGTTATACAAAATTACCAGGTATTGGCATAAAGACTGCAACGCGGTTAGCGTTTTATACAATCGATATGCCTGAAGAAGAGGTTACTAGTTTTGCACAATCATTAATTTCGGCCAAGCGTGATCTACAGTTTTGTTCAATATGTGGTAATTTAACGGAAACGGATCCTTGTGTGATTTGTTCGGATAAGAATCGTGATCAGAGCCAAGTGCTGGTTGTTGCTGAAGTGAAGGACTTGATGGCCATTGAGAATACAGGTGAGTATCGTGGTTTGTATCATGTTTTACATGGTGTTCTCTCACCACTAGAGGGTAAGGGTCCTGATGATATTAATATTGAGTCATTGGTCAATCGTCTGCAAAAAGATGAAACGATTCAAGAAGTTATTGTTGCCACCAATGCAAATGCTGAGGGAGAGGCGACAGCAATGTACCTATCACGTTTGTTAAAGCCAGCGGGGTTAAAGGTTTCAAGATTAGCAACTGGATTATCAGTTGGTAGTGATATTGATTATGCTGATCAGATTACGTTAATTAAGGCAGTCGAGGGGAGGACGCAACTGTGAGATTTAAATTACATAGTAAACGTCCAAAGTTTGATAAACAAGCATATGATAAGCAATTATCAAAAGCAATCGAACATGCAAAATATGATTACGAAAAAGCGCGTAAATCTGAGACAGCTATGTTTGAAAGTGATATTGCGCCACGGATGATCAAGGCCGAGACAGCCAGAGCAAAGCAAAAATACTTCTTTCTATTACGGGCTGCCCGACAACGGGGAATGCGGGGACATTGGTCAACTGCATTTGTTCATCCAGAGTAATATGAATGATAGCAAAAGTTATATAAAATTATCATTTTATTGGTAATTTATTAAATAAGAGGTCGAAACTATTTTGTATCGGCTTCTTTTTGGTATAATAAAAAATATAGAATGATTAGAAAGCGGTGAATACATGTCAGGGACATTTATCACATTCGAGGGTCCTGATGGCGCGGGAAAGACATCTGTCTTACGAGCAATCGTTGAACGACTAGCCCCGTTACTAGGTGACAAGTTGGTATTAACAAGAGAACCAGGAGGCAAAGATAGCCAAGTTGCTGAAGCAATTCGTGACTTGGTTTTAGATCCTAATTTACCCAGTATGGATGCTTGGACTGAAGCCTTGCTATATGCGGCATCACGGCGTCAACATTTAGTCGATACTGTGTTGCCAGCATTAGCAGCTGATAAGGTTGTTGTGAGTGATCGATATGTAGATAGCTCCATCGCTTATCAAGGTGGGGGTCGTCGCTTAGGTATTGAGGCAGTAACAGAGATTAATCAGTTTGCAACAAAGGGCATTATGCCAACAGCAACGATTTACTTAGATATTCGTCCTGAGGTTGGGTTACAGCGAATTCAGGAAAATCGACAAGATGAAATTAATCGTTTGGATGTTGAAAAGCTATCATTTCATCAACGAGTTACTGATGCCTATCACCAGCTTGCGACGCAATATCCAGAACGTTTTCTAATTATTAATGCCGAGCAGGACTTGGCTGATGTTATAACAGATACATGGACAGCATTGATGCCAATACTTGGTATACACGACTAGGAGGTTTCCACATTATGAAAATGATTATCGCAATTGTACAAGATAAGGATGCTAATAAATTAGGTGGTAAGTTTGTTAAGGCGAATGTTCGAGCAACTCGGTTAGCAACATCTGGTGGCTTCCTTCGTTCTGGAAACACAACTTTTATGATCGGTATTGAAGATGATCGTGTACAAGAGGTATTGGATTTGATTCATGATACATCACATACGCGTAAGCAATTTATGACACCAGCGGTTAGTCTTGATGTATCAATGGAATCAACAGCTGCCACGCCAATGGAAGTGCAAGTTGGTGGTGCGACTGTATTCGTTCAAGATGTTGAACAATTCCATCGTTTCTAAGAGGTGCTCATGAACGCCAAAGAACTAATTGCGCGCGTCATGGCGCTACAGCCTCAATTGATTGCGCAACTACAAAAGGCGTTAGCAAGTCAACAACTTGCTCACGCTTTTTTGTTTACCGGACCAGCTGGTCGTGGTCAAGAACTAGTTGCAGATTGGTTAGCTATGCGTTTGATGTGTCAACATGTCACAGCTGATGGACAGCCTGATGGTACTTGTGATCAATGCCAACGAATCGTGCAACATGAACATCCTGATGTCATTGAAGTGCATCCAGATGGTAAAAGCATTAAAGTCGATCAAGTGCGTTTTTTGAAAGAAGAATTTACAAAAACTGCCGTTGAAGGACACCAAAAAATCTTCATTGTCGCTGGTGCTGATACGATGACGACTAGTGCTGCCAATGGATTGTTGAAATTTATTGAAGAACCAGCACCAGGGCAAACAGCAATTTTAATTGCTGAAAATCGTGCCCAAATTTTGCCAACGATTATTTCTCGAACACAAGTCATTGCTTTTGCGGCAGTGGGAAATGAACAATTTGAGGAAGAATTATTATCGCTAGGATATCATGCTGATGAAGTGTCATTGGTACAGTCATTAACCGACAGCAAAGTTGTTGCTGAAGAATGGCTGACCGATGATTGGTTTAGGCAAGCAACACAGGCAACCAGTTCGTTAGTATCGGCTATCTTAAAGAATTCTGATCAAGCCTTTACGTTAGCTCAAACGCTATATGTTCCCTTAGCACTAGATATTGCGCATGGAAAGACATTATTAATGATGTTAGCGCAGGCTTGGCGCGATATTTTATTATTAAAAACTGGTGTGCAAAACAGTCATTTTGCAAATGACTGGTCGCATGAAGTGCAACATTTTGAAACAAAAACACTGTTAGCTGTAATTAATATTGTGTTATTGGCACCACAGCGACTAGAAAAAAATATTAATTTTCAAACAACATTGGAAGCAACTATACTAGAAATTCAATTTAAGTTAGCAGGTTTATCATGAAACAACAGAAAAGTTTTGGCACACACACTACTGGCACCCTATATTTAGTGCCAACCCCAATTGGAAATCTTGGTGATATGACAAACCGTTCAATTCAAGTCATGCAAGATGTTGATGTGATTGCTGCCGAAGACACTAGGCACACACAACAATTATTGAATCAGTTTGAGATTACAACAAAGCAGATTTCTTTTCACGAACATAATAAGGAAACCCGTATTCCGGAATTAGTTGCGCGACTTCAAGCAGGCGATAGTATTGCCCAGGTTTCTGATGCAGGTATGCCATCAATTTCAGACCCTGGTCATGAGTTGGTTAAAGCAGCTATTTTAGCTGATGTGCCAGTTGTGCCAATCCCTGGGGCTAGTGCCGGTATTACAGCTTTGATTGCGTCTGGTTTGGCACCGCAACCGTTTATGTTCTATGGCTTTTTACCACGTAAACCTAAAGAACAACTACATGAACTTGACCTGCTTAAAACTCATCAAGAAACGATGATTTTTTATGAGGCACCACACCGACTGGCAAAGACTTTGCAATCGGTTGAAAAGGTATTTGGTGCTGAACGTCAGGTAGTATTGGCTCGTGAATTGACAAAACGTTATGAAGAATTTTTGCGTGGTACCATTGCTGAACTTGTTGCTTGGGCAACTAGCAATGAGGTGCGAGGTGAATTTGTAGTGATTGTTTCAGGAAATGACCAAGTCATTGAAACATCAGATGCAGATCCGTTAGCAGAGTTATCTGCCGTTGATGCAGTAAAAGAATTAGTAGAGAATGGTTTAAAACCAACGGCGGCTATTAAGCAAATCGCTAAACAACGGTCACTTGATCGCCAAACACTTTATTTAAAATATCAAGGAGAAAATAAATAATGGCTGTAGAATTTCGTATGCCACATGATGTGGTCTACTATGAAGCAGATGTCACCGGTAAATTGAGTCTACCAATGATTTATAATTTGGCGATTTTAAGTTCAACACAACAAGCAATTGACTTAAATATTGGCCCGGAATATACCCATGCAAAAGGGCTGGGATGGGTTGTATTACAACAACTTGTAACGATTAATCGCCGACCAAAAGACGGTGAAACCATTACTTTATCCACAAAGGCCAAGCAATTTAATCCATTTTTTGCTAAGCGTGAGTATCGATTAATCGATGCAGCTGGTAATGATCTTGTTGTTATGGATGGCCTATTCTCAATGATTGATATGAATAAGCGGAAGTTAGCTCGAATTCCAAAAGATATGGCTGAAGCTTATCAACCAGAGCATGTTCGTAAAATACCACGTGCTCCTGAAGTCACGCCATTTGATGAAACCCGTGAGGCCGATTTTGCACAGGATTATTTTGTCCGTTATTTGGATATTGATTCTAATCATCACGTGAATAATTCTAAATATGCTGAATGGATGAGTGACGTGCTACCTATTGAATTTTTGACAAGTCATGAACCAACAGCTATGAACATTAAATATGAGCACGAAGTTTTGTATGGCAATAAAATTAAATCAGAAGTCCAACTTGTTGATAATGTCACAAAGCATCGCATTTGGTTCGGGGATGTGCTTTCTGCTGAAGCCACAATTGAGTGGACGACAGCAAGTAATTAAGCTAAACTAAAGGTAACTAAGACAATAAGGAGAGTTGATATGTCTGTATTAGTATTAGGGGGAGCTGGCTACATTGGTTCTCATATGGTTGCGACATTACTAGCTGATCATCGTGATGTTGTGGTTGTTGATAATTTGTTAACGGGACACCGTGCTTCAGTACCTGAGGGGGTACCATTCTACGAAGTTGATATTCGTGATAAGGCAGCATTGTCTGAAGTGTTTGAAAAGGAAAATATTGAGCAAGTTGTCCACTTTGCGGCATCTTCAATCGTACCTGAATCTGTTGAAAAGCCATTGAAGTACTTTGATAACAATGTCTACGGTATGATTAATTTGCTAGAAGTGATGTTAGACTTTGACGTGAAGCAAATTGTCTTTTCATCAACGGCAGCAACGTATGGTGTGGCTAAAGAAAATCCTATCAAGGAAACGACACCACAAAACCCAATTAACCCATACGGTGAATCAAAGCTACAAATGGAACACATCATGAAGTGGGCTGACCAAGCATATGGACTAAAGTGGGTCGCATTGCGTTACTTTAATGTGGCGGGTGCAAAGGCGGATGGTTCAATCGGTGAAGATCATCCAACTGAAACACACTTGGTACCAATTATCTTGCAGACTGCTTTGGGTCAACGTGAGAAGATCATGATGTTTGGGGATGATTATAATACACCAGATGGATTTAACGTCCGCGATTATGTCCACGTAATGGATTTGGCAGATGCCCACGTATTAGCTTTGGATTACCTAGCTAAGGGTAATGAATCAAACCAGTTTAATTTGGGATCTGCTAATGGCTTCTCAGTTAAGCAAATGGTTGAAGCTGCTCGTGAAGCAACCGGCCAACCTATTCCTGCTGAAATAGGTCCTCGTCGTGCAGGTGATCCTGATTCATTGGTTGCCTCATCAGACAAAGCGCGTGAAATCCTTGGTTGGACACCAAAGTATGACGATGTGAAAGAAATTATTAGTACAGCTTGGAACTGGCATCAAAAGCATCCTAATGGCTATGGTGATCGGTAAGTAGTAGAAAATTAGATCAATGTGTTAAGTACCTTGACTGGTTAATCAAGGACGAAGGCAGCATTGGTCTTTTTTATTTAAGAAAGGGAGGGGTATGCTAGAGTATTTAACAACACAACGGACAAGATTAATATATATCTATACACTTTGTGTCAGTTTTGTGTATTTGCTTGCGCTTAGTCAGGCAGAGAAAAGCCTCAATATTGGATTTTTCTTGATTTTTATTTGCTTTTTGCCATTGATGATTATAATTGATTTGTCATTTATTGGACGATCAATATATCGAAGATATAAAGCGTACAAGCAAGAACACTCATCTGATCCTTTATATCATGACAGATTACTAGCGTATGTGTTTGATTCATCAGCATGGCAAGTTCCTAACTATGCGATCTATTTGTTACCAGTAATTATTGTGATTCAATGCATCAGTTTAATCTGGATTAGACAGATGCTTGATTTTGGCTTAATTTGTCTGACAATTATATTGGGAATCTGGTTATATGTTTCGCAGCGCCAGAGTAAAGTACATAATTAGTTCGATAATCGTATTTAAAACATTTTTGTTCTGTTAAAATTGCGGTAAAATAAGTATTAGTATTTCACAAATAAAGGAGCTAGTGATATGAAAACCATTGCTTTTGATACAAGCAATCAACCTTTGAGCGTTGCACTATTTGAAAATAATCACTTGATTGATCAACGTGAAACCAATGTTCGTCGTAATCACTCGACACAACTATTACCATTCATTGATGAGTTGATTAAGCAAGCAAATTGGACACCACAAGATTTGGATAGCGTCATCGTTAGTCAGGGTCCAGGTTCATATACTGGTTTACGAATTGCTGTAACGACAGCAAAGACACTTGCTTTTACGCTGGGCATTTCGTTGACGGGTGTTTCAAGTTTGGCATTGTTAGCCATGAATGTGACAGATACTGATGCAATTATTGTGCCAATTATGGATGCCCGCAATCAAAATATTTATGCTGCACAATATCAGTGGGAATCGGGGCACCTGGTTGTCCGTCAATCTGATCAGCATATGAATATTGATAAATTGCATCTTGCGTTAGATACACTTAGTCAACCAATTATTTTTGTTGGTGAGTGGCAACGTTTTGAAGAACAACTTCGTGAGCTATTGCCAACAGCAACCTTTGCGCAAGATAATTTACCGCATGCAGCTAATATGATGAACCTTGCATCGGATAGTACGACATTGACTGATATGAATGATATTCATCAATTTGTTCCCAATTATCATCGTTTATCACAAGCAGAGGCTGATTGGGCCAAGGCGCATCCAGAAGATCAAGGTGGTCACGCCTATGTGGAAAAAGTTTAATCAATTGGCTCATTGGTGGGAAAAACCAGTATCAGATGAAATGCGTGAATTTCACCAAACAATTGTCATCAAGGATTTTGAATTTGATTTGATGCCTGCCAAACGTTCAGATTTAGAAGATATTATTGCGCTTGAAAAGGCGGCATATGATGGAGAAGTTTTGTGGCCAATGGAAGCTTTTGCTGAAGAGTTGCGACGCACGCGTGACCGATTGTACGTGATTGTTCGTCAGCCTGAAACGGGGTCGATGGTCGCATTAATTGGGGCAGCTTTTCGACCAGGCATTCATGAAGTTCATATTACCAATATTATGGTTGCACCTCATTGGCAAAGTCGTGGTGTTGGCACCTTCTTGGTCATGTATATGATGACGATTGCACAGCAAATTAATTTTCATCGCATTTCATTAGAAGTACGTGTGTCTAATAAACGCGCGCAGCAACTATATGCACGATTGGGCTTTCAAATTATCCGCCGAAAAGTTCATTACTATGGTGAAAATGGTGAGGATGCATTTGATATGGCACAAATATTAGGAAATCAAATTGATAATGAACTTCTTATATAAACATGATATGACTGCAGCACAATTATATCGCATTGCTGATGATGCTTACGCAAATGGCTCACCATGGCAATTAAAAACTTTTCAGCAAGACTTAGAAAATGAATACTCACATTATGTGGGAATCGTTGACCATAGTCAGTTAATTGGTTTTGCCGGGGGAACCTATTTGGATGATACTTTAGATGTTAGTAATGTTGCTATTTTAAAAACGCAACAAGGTAAACATCTTGGAGAAATTTTATTACGTGCTTGGTTTGATGAATTTAGTGATGGTACAAAAGTATTGTTAGAGGTTCGGGCAAGTAATCAGGCAGCTCAGCATTTGTATCAACGCTTAGGATTTAAAACCTATCATAAGCGTAAGGCGTATTATAGTCGCCCTGTTGAGGATGCGGATTTAATGATGTTAGAGTTACCAATACAGGTAAAGGAGTAAAGCATGACAGAAACACGTTATATCATGGCATTTGAGTCAAGTGCTGATGAAACCAGTGTAGCAATAGTAAAAAATGGTGATGAAATTGTGAGTTTGGAGACAGCGACTCAAATCAAGAGCCACCAAAGATTTGGTGGTATCGTGCCAGAAGTCGCTAGTCGCCATCATATCGAACAAGTCACGATCCTAGCTGATGCTGCACTTGAAGATGCACACTTGACTTACAGCGATTTGACAGCGATTGGTGTTACTCAGGGTCCTGGTTTAGTTGGTGCTTTATTAATTGGCGTTACTGCTGCAAAGACGATTGCTTGGGCACATCAATTACCGCTAGTCCCAGTATTACATCTGGCTGGTCATATCAGCGCTGCTAATTTTGTTTCACCTATTCAGTACCCAGCACTAGCGTTAATGGTATCTGGTGGTCATACAGAATTGGTCTTGATGCGCGAAGAGTATGATTATGTGGTCATTGGTGATACACGTGATGATGCGGCTGGCGAAAGTTATGACAAAGTTGGCCGGACAATGGGGCTTAAGTATCCTGCTGGTAAAACCTTAGACGATATGGCTCACCGTGGTCAGCCGAATTATAAGTTACCACGGGCTCTGATTGATGATGGTGCTTATGATTTTTCTTTCTCAGGATTAAAGAGTGCGGTTATTAACCTAATGCATAATGCTGATCAACGTGGTGAAACGGTTGATCATAATGATTTAGCTGCTTCCTTCCAACAAGCCGTTATTGAAGTTTTGGTAAGTAAAACAGCGCAGGCATTAGATAATTATCCAGTAAAGTCATTTATTGTTGCCGGTGGGGTAGCTGCCAACAAGGGATTACGTGATGAATTGACAAAGATGATGGCAGCACGACCAGATATAGCTTTTATTCCGGTACCTATTAAATTAGCTGGTGATAATGCAGCAATGATTGGGGCAGCCGTTGATATCGCATATCGTCATGGCATGCGTGGTGACTGGGCATTGAATGCCGATCCGGCGCTTGAGTTTGAATATGAAGATGAATAAATATAAAAACCGACGCTCAGCCAATTGACTGAACGTCGGTTTTTATAAATAATGAATTTCTACTATAGTAATAGTCGCTTTAATTTGCACGTTCTAATAATGCTTCACTGATGGTAATCAAAGTATCCTTTGCTTCACCATCTGGTAACTGTGACAGGTAGTCTAATGCCTTTTCAGTATACTCACTAGCTAAGCTAGTTGCTTCATCAACAGCGCCTGAGGCAATAACTAAGTCACGCAGCTGTATAGATTCATCATTGCTAATACGATCTTTCTTTGCCAAAAGATTTTGGATTTCTGCTTTGTCCTGCATGGCAATGATTAATGGGGCAGAATAAACCCCCTCACGAACATCTTGTAACGTTGGTTTACCTAAATCTGTTTTTGTTGATTGATAATCTAAGATATCATCTAGTATCTGAAAAGCCATTCCCACGTTGAAAGCAAATTCAGTAACTAAATCGACAAACTCTTCAGGCGCATCACCATTTGCGGCACCTAACTGGGCAGAGAGGACAAACAAAGCAGCTGTCTTGCCGGCGATTTGTTCCTTATAATCGGCTAACGTCATGTGACGATCATAATGATTGGTACGTTGGGTGAGTTCGCCAGTTAAAATATCTTCTAATAATTTTGTTGCTTGACGAACTAGTGTCATATCATCAGTGTGGTAAGCCAATGTTTTGAAGGTAGCAGCAAAAAGGTAGTCACCAGCATATGCGGCAATGTCCTTACCGAATTTTGATTGAATACTTGGTGCATGACGTCGCTCTGGTGAATCATCGATAATATCATCGTGAATGAGTGTGGCGGTATGTAACATTTCAACCGCAGCAGCAATGTGTTTTAGATTTGAAGTATTGCCCGGATAAAATTGCCCGATAATAATTGCGAATGCTGGACGTAACATTTTGCCACCAGCACGGAACATATCTAATAATGCTTGCTCAACTTCTTTATCATTTGCCTGTAATGAATTTTGGATAATGAATAGCACATCTTGAAGTTCCTGCTGCACTGTTGGAAATTTTTCCCACATCGCGTGGATTTGCGTAAGTGATTGTTTCATTAATTTGGAATTCCTTAAATCTACTATATTGTATAACATCAATTGACATAACGTCTTTTAAACTAATCTCTATTATATATGAAAAAAAGAGAAGCGACAGACGAATTTTAATCTGTAAAAAATAATTAACAAACTCAAGGGTTTATATTGGCATTTTGTTTTTAAATTGTGTATGATAAATGACGTTGTGATGCGAAAAAATGCGCTTGAAAATTTATTTGATAAAAACAAATAAAATGCTTGATTATCAAGCAAGGCTGCTGTATCATAATCAAGTACGCTAAATGAAGGACAACATAAATGTGTCCTCGTATTAGTGTGCCATTGACGAGCAATGATGTGGGAGGTTGCGACACACCCGGCAGCATTGCCACGAGGCCCATTGCCATGGAGCCTTGTGGGGCGTGTCGGTAGTTTCCACGGAGTTAGTTTCATATTCCAATATGGACGAAGGGAGAATTTATATCATGGCAAATAAGAAGATTCGTATCCGCTTAAAGGCTTACGAGCACAAGATCTTGGATTCATCAGCTGAAAAGATCGTTGAAACGGCAAAGCGTACAGGTGCTGAAATTTCAGGTCCTATTCCATTGCCAACAGAACGTACGATTTACACAGTTTTGAGCTCACCTCACAAGCACAAGGATGCACGTGAGCAATTCGAATTGCGTACTCACAAGCGTTTGATTGACATCATGAAGCCAACTGCTAAGACAGTCGATGCATTGTCAAAGTTGGAATTGCCAAGTGGTGTTGATATCGAAATTAAGTTGTAATTCTTATAGCTTAAAATATAGATGATTAACTTGCCTGGTTATGCATTTAACTAACTAAAAATTAGATTTACTATTTGAAAAGGAGATAGTCATGACTACTAAGGGTATCTTAGGCCGCAAAGTCGGCATGACTCAGGTATTCACTGAGACTGGTGAACTTATCCCTGTAACAGTTATTGAAGCTACGCCAAACGTTGTTCTTCAAGTTAAGACTTTGGAAAATGATGGTTATAGCGCACTTCAATTGGGTTACCAAGATAAGCGCCAAGTTTTGAGCAACAAACCTGAGCAAGGTCACGTTGCCAAAGCAAACACGACCCCTAAGCGCTACATTCGTGAAATCCGCGATGCTGAGGGAGAATTCAATGTTGGGGATGAAGTTAAGGTTGATATCTTCGCCGCTGGTGAAGCTGTTGACGTAACTGGAATTACGAAGGGTCATGGTTACCAAGGTAACATCAAGAAGGATGGCCAAGCTCGTGGACCTATGGCTCACGGTTCTCGTTACCACCGTCGTCCTGGTTCATTGGGTGCCATTATTAACCGCGTCTTCAAGGGTAAGAAGTTGCCTGGACGCATGGGTAACCATAAGCGTACTGTACAAAACTTGCAAGTTGTTCGCGTTGATGTAGAAAATAACGTGATCTTGGTTAAGGGTAATGTTCCTGGTGCCAACAAGTCACTTGTTACTGTTAAGTACTCAAAAAAAGCTAAGTAATAAGGACGAAGGGAGGAAATTAACATGACTAAGGTTGCTTTGTTTAAGCAAGACGGTTCAAATGCCGGAGATATTGAATTGAACGATTCAGTATTCGGTGTAGAGCCAAACAACAATGTCATTACGGATGCCGTATTGATGCAACGCGCTTCAATGCGTCAAGGAACACATGCTGTAAAGAACCGTTCAGCGGTTTCTGGTGGTGGAAAGAAGCCTTGGCGTCAAAAGGGTACGGGTCGTGCCCGTCAAGGTTCAATCCGTTCACCACAATGGCGTGGCGGTGGAATTGTCTTCGGACCTACACCACGTTCATATGCCTACAAGATGCCTAAGAAGGCTTACCGTTTGGCATTGAAGTCAGTGTTGTCACAAAAGGTTTTGGATTCTTCATTGGTTGTTGTTGATGCATTGTCATTCGACGCACCAAAGACTAAGGAATTCAAGGCAGTTTTGAACAACTTAAACGTAAATGAAAAGACGTTGGTTGTCTTGGACGATGATAATGCTAATGCAGCACTAGCAGCACGTAACTTAGAAAACGTGACTGTTATGACTGCTAAGGGTGTTAACGTGCTTGACGTAATCAACAACGATAAGTTGGTTGTAGTTCAATCAGCTTTGGCACAAGTTGAGGAGGTTTTGGCATAATGGACGCACGCGATATCATTTTGCGCCCGGTCATCACTGAACAAACGATGAGCGTTTTGGATGAAAAGCGTTACACGTTTGAAGTTGATGTTCGCGCCACTAAGCCACAAATTAAGCGTGCTGTTGAAGAAATTTTTGACGTTAAGGTTGAAAAGATCAACACAGCTAACGTACGTGGTAAGTTAAAGCGTCAAGGACGCTTTGCTGGTTACACTAAGAAGCGTAAGAAGGCAACGGTTACGTTGTCAGAAGCTTCAAAGGACATTCAATTGTTCAACGAAAACTAATTAGGAGGAAATTAGCGTGGCTATCAAGAAGTACAAGCCAACCTCTAACGGTCGTCGTAACATGACGTCTTCAGATTTTTCTGAAATCACTAAGACGACGCCTGAAAAGAGCTTGTTGGAATCAAAGTCAAACACTGGTGCTCGTAATTCATACGGTCACATGACTGTACGCCATCGTGGTGGTGGACACAAGCGCCAATACCGTATTATCGACTTCAAGCGTACCAAGGATGATGTACCAGCTAAGGTTGTTGCGATCGAATACGATCCTAACCGTACTGCAAACATCGCTTTGCTACAATACACTGATGGTACTAAGGCATATATCTTGGCACCTAAGGGCTTGGAAGTTGGTATGACAGTTCAATCTGGAGTAGATGCTGATATTAAGGTAGGTAACGCCCTACCATTGGCAAAGATTCCTGATGGAACTCAAATTCACAACATTGAGCTAAAGCCTGGTCATGGTGGACAACTTGTCCGTTCAGCCGGAGCCTCAGCTCAAGTGCTAGGTAAAGAAGGAAAGTACGTTCTAGTTCGCCTACAATCTGGTGAAGTTCGTATGATCTTGGCAGTTAACCGTGCCACAGTTGGAGTTGTTGGAAACGAACAACACTCATTGATCAACTGGGGTAAGGCTGGTCGCCGTCGTTGGAAGGGTCAACGTCCACACGTTCGTGGATCTGTAATGAACCCTAACGATCACCCTCACGGAGGTGGTGAAGGAAAGGCTCCTATCGGACGTCCATCACCATTGTCACCATGGGGTAAGAAGACAGCTGGTAAGAAGACACGTAACGCTAAGGCTCGTTCAACGAAGTTTATCGTTCGTGGTCGTAAGAACAAGTAAAACATAGCATCCAGCTATTATAAGTTTTTAAAAAACGAGAGGAGGACCTCAAAATGGGTCGTAGCCTAAAGAAGGGGCCATTTGCTGATGCTTCTTTGTTGAAGAAGGTCGAAGAAGCTAATGCTTCAGACAAGCATACCGTCATCAAAACATGGTCACGTCGCTCAACGATTTTCCCAAGCTTCATTGGATTGACTTTTGCAGTTTACGATGGTCGTAAGCACATGCCAGTTTTGGTACAAGAAGACATGGTTGGTCACAAGCTTGGAGAGTTCGTTCCTACGCGTACGTTCCGCGGACACGCAGCAGACGACAAAGCAACTAAGCGTAAGTAATTAGGAGGACAATACAATGGCTGAACAAATCACGTCAGCACGCGCCACGGCCAAGATCGTTCGTGTCGCTCCACGTAAGGTCCGCCTAGTGCTTGACCAAGTTCGTGGTAAGTCTGTGGCAGAGGCATTTGCAATTTTGCAATTCTTGCCAAACCACAGCTCAGAAGATGTATATAAAGTGTTGAACTCAGCAGTAGCAAATGCTGAGAACAACTTCTCATTAGATCGCGAAGATTTGGTAGTTGCTGAAGCCTTTGCAAACGAAGGACCAACGCTAAAGCGTTTCCGTCCACGTGCTAAAGGATCAGCTTCACCAATCAACAAGCGTACAAGCCACATTACTATTGTGGTAAAAGAAAAGTAAGGAGGATTGAGTCATGGGTCACAAAATTAACCCAACTGGTATGCGTGTCGGCATCATCCGCGACTGGGATGCAAAATGGTACGCAAACAAGAAGGACTTCGCAACAACTTTGCACGAAGATTTAAAGTTGCGTGAGTACATCGAAGCTAAGTTGGCTGAAGCATCAGTTTCACGTGTTGAAATTGAACGTACTGCTAACCGTGTAAATATCTCAATCCACACTGCTAAGCCAGGTATGGTTATTGGTAAAGGTGGATCTGAAGTTGATGCATTGCGTAACGAGCTTGCAAAGCTTGTTGCCAAGGGTGAACGTGTTCACATCAACATCATTGAGATCAAGAAGCCTGATTTGGACGCCCACTTGGTAGGCTCACAAATTGCAGCAGATTTGGTTCGCCGTGTGGCTTTCCGTCGTGCAATGCGTAGTGCTATCCAACGTGCAATGCGTGCTGGTGCTAAAGGTATCAAGACGCAAGTTTCTGGACGTTTGAACGGTGCAGATATGGCTCGTGTTGAGCAATATACTGAGGGTACAGTGCCTTTGCACACATTGCGTGCAGACATTGACTACTCATGGGATGAGGCAACTACTACTTACGGTCAAATCGGAGTTAAGACTTGGATTTACCGTGGTGATATCTTGCCAGAGAAAAAGTCAGTAAAGAAGCAAGGAGGCGAGTAACATGCTAGTTCCAAAGCGTGTAAAGTACCGTCGACCACACCGCGGTAAGATGCGTGGTGAGGCTAAAGGTGGTAAAACAGTAGCTTTCGGAGATTTCGGTTTACAAGCTACTGAATCACACTGGATTACAAACCGTCAAATCGAGGCTGCTCGTATTGCTATGACGCGTTACATGAAGCGTGGTGGTAAAGTATGGATTAAGATTTTTCCACACTTGTCATACACTTCAAAGGGTGTTGGTGTTCGTATGGGTAACGGAAAAGGTACCCCAGAAGGCTGGGTAGCACCTGTAAAGCGCGGCAAGGTATTATTTGAAGTTGCCGGTGTTCCTGAAGAGGTTGCCCGCGAAGCCTTGCGTCTTGCATCTAACAAGTTGCCAGTCAAGACTAAGATCTTGGCTCGTCAAGTGGAGGGTGAATAATGAAGATCAAGGATCAACAAAACGAAATCAAGGGTCTCAGCCAAGCTGAGCTGGTTGCCAAGGAAAAGAGCTACAAGGAAGAGTTATTCAACTTGCGTTTCCAATTAGCTACAGGTCAACTTGAGAACACGGCTCGATTGTCAGAAGTACGCAAGCAAATTGCCCGTATCAAGACGGTCATTCGTCAACAAGAATTGAACAAGTAGACTAAGAGAGGAGACCGTTCGTTATGACTGAAGCTCGTAACACACGTAAGGTTTACCAAGGCCGCGTGGTTTCAGATAAGATGGATAAGACAATTACTGTTGCCATTAACACTTACAAGAACCACCCAGTTTATGGTAAGCGTGTTAAGTACACGAAGAAGTTTAAGGCTCACGATGAGAACAACGAAGCTAAGACAGGTGATTTGGTACGTATCATGGAGACACGTCCAACATCAGCTACAAAGCGCTTCCGTTTGGTAGAAATCGTCGAGAAGGCCGTTATTATCTAATCGTTTAATCTCGAATCTTACCAATAACGGAAGGAGGACAAAATCGTGATTCAACAAGAAAGTCGTTTAAAGGTTGCTGATAACTCAGGTGCACGCGAAATCTTGACTATCAAGGTATTGGGTGGATCTGGCCGTAAGTTCGCTGGAATCGGTGACATGATCGTTGCAACTGTTAAGCAAGCTATTCCTGGTGGAAATGTTAAGAAGGGTGACGTTGTTAAAGCCGTTATCGTTCGTACTGCTGCTAGTACTCACCGTGCTGATGGTTCATACATCAGTTTCGATGAAAACGCTGCTGTCATCGTTAAGGATGACAAGAGTCCTGTAGGTACTCGTATCTTCGGACCTGTTGCGCGTGAATTGCGTGACAATGATTACATGCGTATTGTGTCATTGGCACCTGAAGTATTGTAATTACCATCATTAAATCAAGGAGGAAGCCTCGCATGTTTGTGAAGACTGGTGACAAGGTTAAGGTTATCGCCGGCAAGGACAAGGGTAAGGAAGGCGTAGTTGTAAAGACTATTTCATCACAAGACCGTGTCGTTGTTGAAGGTGTCAATATGGTTAAGAAGCACCAAAAGCCTAATAACCAATACCCACAAGGTGGAATTGTTGAGCTTGAAGCTCCAATCCACGTTTCAAACGTACAATTGCTTGACCCTTCTACTAACGAACCAACAAAAGTTGGTTACAAAGTTGAAGATGGTAAGAAGGTACGTTTCGCTAAGAAGTCTGGAAAGACTTTGGCATAATTTTCTAGGTGAAAGGAGGAAATCATTATCATGGCAAATCGCTTAAAAGAAAAGTACGTCAATGAAGTTACACCTTCATTGGTTGAGAAGTTTGAGTACTCATCAATCATGCAAGCACCTAAGATCGAAAAGATCGTGCTTAACATGGGTGTTGGTGACGCTGTTTCAAACTCAAAGAACTTGGATGAAGCTGTTGCTGAATTGGAATTGATTGCTGGTCAAAAGCCAGTTATCACTCGTGCAAAGAAGTCAATCGCTGGCTTCCGTTTGCGTGAGGGTATGGCAATCGGTACAAAGGTTACTTTGCGTGGTGAGCGTATGTACGACTTCTTAGATAAGTTGATCAACGTGTCATTGCCACGTGTTCGTGACTTCCGTGGAGTTTCACCAAAGGCTTTTGATGGCCGTGGAAACTACACATTGGGAGTACGTGAACAACTTATTTTCCCAGAAATCGATTATGATAAGGTTAATCGCGTTCGTGGTTTGGATATCGTTCTTGTAACGACTGCAAACACTGACGAAGAAGCTCGTGAATTGCTTACTCAAATGGGTATGCCTTTCTCAAAGTAATCAATACTGATTTACAGTAATTAATAATAGGAGGCAAATATCAATGTCAATGACTGACCCAATTGCAGATTTCTTGACTCGCATTCGTAATGCGAACATGGTTCGCCACGACTCAGTTGAAGTACCTGCATCAAAGATCAAGAAGGACATCGCCGAGATCTTAAAGAGTGAAGGCTTTGTTCGTGACGTTGAATACATTGAAGATGACAAGCAAGGTGTCATCCGTGTTTTCCTTAAGTACTCTGCTGACAAGACTCGCGTAATCACAGGTTTGAAGCGTATTTCAAAGCCTGGTTTGCGTACATACGTTAAGTCAGATGATGTACCTAAGGTATTGAACGGCTTGGGAATTGCAATCATCTCAACTTCTGAAGGTGTTATCACCGATAAAGAAGCTCGCGCCAAGAAAATTGGTGGCGAGGTATTGGCTTACGTCTGGTAAAAATAAAATTTAAACAAGGAGGTGTCAACCAATGAGTCGTATTGGTAATAAGGCCATAACATTGCCTGCTGGTGTCGAAGTAGCACGCGAAGGTGATGTTGTTACTGTTAAGGGACCTAAAGGTGAGTTATCACGTTCGGTTGCTCACGAAATCAATTTGACTGTTGATGGAACTGAGGTTTCATTCACTCGCCCATCAGATGATGGACGCATGAAGGCACTTCACGGAACTACTCGTGCCATTGTTAATAACATGGTCGAGGGTGTTTCAAATGGTTTCAAGAAGACCTTGAAGCTAGTCGGTGTTGGATACCGTGCTTCAAAGCAAGGCGACAAGCTTGTTTTGAATGTTGGTTACTCACACCCAGTAGAATTTGAAGCTCGTGAAGGATTAACTGTTGAAGTTCCTGACTCAACAACGATTACAGTTGAAGGAATCAGCAAGCAATTTGTTGGTGATTTCGCTGCTGAAATCCGCGCCGTACGCGCACCTGAACCATACAAAGGTAAGGGTATTCGTTACGAAGGTGAATACGTTGCACGTAAGGAAGGTAAGACTGGTAAGTAAGCTTAAGCTTTGTGCTTAAAATCGTAAGCAACGTTACGATTTACTTATGAGTATATCTTTCGAATAATAAAAAAAGAGGTTACGAACATGATTACGAAGTCAGACAAGAACAAAGTGCGTCAACACCGACACACTCGCGTTCGTGGCAAGATTTCTGGTACTGCTGAGCGCCCACGCTTGAACGTTTACCGTTCTAACAAGAACATCTACGCGCAATTAATTGATGACGTAGCGGGTGTGACGCTTGCTAGTGCCTCAACATTGGATAAGTCAATTGAGACTGCTCCAAAGACAGAACAGGCAGCTAAAGTTGGTGCTTTGATCGCAGAGCGCGCGAAAGCAGCTAATGTTGAAGTTGTAGTATTTGACCGTGGTGGTTACTTGTACCATGGTCGTGTACAAGCTTTGGCTGAAGCAGCTCGCGAAGCTGGTTTGAAGTTCTAAGGGAAGGAGGAAAGAAAACATGGCATTTATCGATGCAAATAAGCTCGGTGAGCTTGAAGAAAACGTTGTAGCCATCAACCGTGTTACCAAGGTTGTTAAAGGTGGACGCCGTTTGCGTTTCGCTGCTTTGGTAGTAGTTGGTGACCGTGACGGACATGTTGGTTTTGGTACTGGTAAGGCGCAAGAAGTTCCTGAGGCAATCCGTAAGGCTGCTGAAGATGCAAAGCGTAACATTATTAGTGTACCTACTGTTGGTACAACCCTTCCTCACTCTACATTGGGTGTCTACGCAGGTGGTCGCATCTTATTGAAGCCCGCCGTTGAAGGATCTGGAGTAGCAGCTGGTGGTGCTGCTCGTGCCGTTTTGGAATTGGCAGGAGTTGCCGACGTGACTGCAAAGTCATTGGGATCAGCTACGCCAATTAACGTTGTACGCGCAACTTTCGATGCAATCAACTCATTGAAGAACGCTGAAGAAGTTGCTGAATTGCGTCAGGTCTCATTAGAGCACTTGGCAGATTAAGGAGGCAGAACATGGCTGAACAAGTTAAAATTACTCTTGTAAAGAGTGCTGCCCACCGTTTGCCAAAGCAACGTGCAATTGTGAAGGCCCTTGGATTGAACAAGGTGCAATCATCAGTTGTATTGCCTGACAACGCAGCAACGCGTGGTGCAGTGTTCAAGATTGCTCACTTGGTTACTGTTGAAGTAGTTAAGTAAGAGCTTAATAATTAGATTGCATTGAAGGAGGTAAAACCCTAATGAAGCTAAATGAACTCCAAGTAGCTGAAGGTTCACGTAACGTCCGCAACCGTGTTGGACGTGGTGAGTCATCAGGTAATGGTAAGACTGCAGGACGTGGTCAAAAAGGTCAAAAGGCTCGTGGTAAGACACGTCTAGGATTCGAAGGTGGACAAATGCCATTGTTCCGTCGTATGCCAAAGCGTGGTTTCACGAACATTAACCGTAAGGAGTATGCTGTCGTCAACCTTGATGTGTTGAACCGCTTCGATAACGGTACTGAAGTTTCACCAGCCTTGTTGGTTGAAGCTGGTATTGTTAAGAACGAGTTGAACGGCGTTAAGATCTTGGCTAATGGTCAATTAGAAAAGTCATTGACTGTTAAGGCTAACAAGTTCTCAGCAGCAGCAACCGCAGCGATCGAAGCTGCTGGTGGTAAAGCTGAGGTGATCTAATGCTGAAAACCGTGCTCAATTCATTAAAAGAAAAAGATATTCGCAAGAAATTATTTTTCACTTTATGGATTCTAATTGTTTACCGATTAGGTGCCTACATTACTGTGCCGGGAATTAACACGGCAGCACTGACAGAGGTAGCAAATTCTGGGCTCGGCAGCATTTTGAATATGTTTAGCGGTGGTGGACTGACAAATTACTCATTATTTGCAATGGGAGTTTCACCATACGTTACTGCACAAATCGTGGTACAGCTCCTACAAATGGATATTGTGCCACGATTTGTTGAATGGTCGAAACAAGGGGAAGTTGGACGACGTAAGTTGAACCAAGTGACCCGGTGGTTGACCATTGTCCTAGCGTTTGTCCAATCAATTGGTATAACGGCTGGATTTAATCAACTGAGCCAAGTTAACTTGGTGAAAACACCAAATACCGAGACTTACTTATTAATCGGATTTATCTTAACGGCTGGTACAATGTTATCAGTCTGGTTAGGTGAAATGATTACTGAACGTGGTCTTGGACAAGGTGTTTCAATGTTGATTTTTGCTGGTATAATTGCGCGTTTGCCAGCAGGTATTTACCGATTATTCAAGGAACACATTCTACAAGGTGGCGACCCAGCGCGTGGGTGGGCATTCTTCGTAGGTATCATGATTATCTTTTTGGTAGTCATTGCTTTCGTTACTTGGTTTAACCAAGCAATTCGAAAGGTTCCAATGCAATATACACGTCGTTCAGTAGGATCAGGAAGTTCGTCTTACCTACCATTACGTATTAATATTGCAGGTGTGATTCCAGTTATCTTTGCGTCATCACTATTGGTGACACCACAAACAATTTTGCAGGCTTTTGCCAGCAAGTTTGCGGACGCAGGTTGGTATAATACAGTTATGCAATACCTTTCAATTCAAACGATGCAAGGTGGTATTGTATACACACTATTAATTGTCTTGTTTACGTTTTTCTACGCCTTTGTTCAGGTTAACCCTGAAAAGGTTCAGGAAAACTTACAGAAGCAAGGTAGTTATATTGTGGGCGTCTGGCCTGGTCCATCCACTGAAAAGTGGATGTCAGGTCTGCTGATGCGTTTGTCAGTAGTCGGCGCTCTGTTCCTAGGATTCGTCGCTTTAGCACCAATCCTAGCGACACATGTCTTTGGGTTGGATAGTAACCTTGCTATGTCAGGAACGTCAATCTTGATTGTCATTGGTGTGGCAATTGACCTGATTCGCCAACTTGAAGGATTGATGATGAAGCGGCAGTATGTTGGATTTATTCGAGAAGGAGTCGTAGCAAAATGAGTTTGAACATCATGTTGTTGGGTTTGCCAGGTGTTGGTAAAGGTACCCAGGCTGCAAAAATCGTAGAGAAGTACAACTTGCCACACATCAGTACGGGTGATATGTTCCGTGCGGCAATGGCCAACGAAACTGAGCTTGGTTTGAAGGCAAAGTCTTTCATGGATGCTGGTGACCTAGTCCCTGACGAAGTTACCAATGGTATTGTTGCAGAACGCTTAGCTGAAGAAGATACGAAACCAGGATTTATCTTAGATGGATTCCCTCGTAACTTGGAGCAAGCACATGCATTGGAAGATATGTTAAGTAAGGAAGGTCGTTCACTAGACGCTGTTCTTTACTTTACTGCTGATACTGAAGTGCTAGTTGATCGTATGATGGCCCGTGGACGTGCAGATGACACGCCTGAAGTGATCAAGAATCGCTTAGACGTTAATGGAAAGCTTACTGAGCCAATCGCTGAGTATTATGCTGAAAAAAGTATTCTACACAAGATTGATGGTGCACGTGAGCTGGATGTCGTGTTCGCAGATGTAAAGAAGTTACTTGATAGTTTGAAGAACGACTAATTATAGCGCATATTTTACTGTTCAAGGTAAATCTATTGTGTTATAATAACTTGTTACGTTCTCCAATGTCACAACTAAGGAGGCAGCAACGTGGCCAGTGATGTTATTGAAATTTCTGGTGTGGTAAAGGAAACTTTGCCTAATGCCATGTTTACCGTTGAACTGGAAAACGGCGCAGACATCTTAGCACACGTTTCTGGTAAGATTCGGAAGAATTTCATTCGTATTTTACCTGGTGATCGTGTAACAGTTGAGATGTCGCCATATGATTTGACGAAGGGCCGTATTACATACCGGTTCAAGTAAGCAAATCGTACAAAAAATTCAAGGAGGTAAATATCATGAAGGTTCGTCCATCAGTTAAGCGTATGTGCGACAGCTGCAAGGTTGTCAAGCGTAATGGTCGTGTAATGGTGATTTGCTCTGCAAACCCAAAGCACAAGCAACGTCAAGGTAAGTAATTCTTACTGACGTTTAAAAATTTATTTATTATATAGAAAAAGGAGGTAATCGTAATGGCTCGTATTGCTGGTGTTGATTTGCCTCGCGATAAGCGTATCGTGATCGCATTAACATATGTATATGGAATCGGTAATTCTACTGCACAAAAAGTTTTGGCAGAAGCAAAGGTTTCTGAAGATGTCCGTGTTCGTGACTTAACTCCAGACCAAGAAGACGCTATCCGTGCCGTCGTTGATGGTATTAAGGTAGAAGGTGACTTGCGTCGTGAAGTTTCAATGAGCATTAAGGCTTTGCAAGAAATTAACTCATACCGTGGTATCCGTCACCGTAAGGGATTGCCAGTTCGTGGACAACACACGAAAAACAATGCTCGTACGCGTAAGGGCCCAGCTGTTTCAATTGCTGGTAAGAAGAAGTAATTTTAAACTAATTGGAAAGGAGATAACTTGATTATGGCAGGTCGTAATAATCGTAAGCGTCGTGTTCGTAAGAATATTGAGTCTGGTGTAGCACATATCCACGCAACATTTAACAACACGATCGTAATGATCACCGACGTTCAAGGTAACGCTGTTGCTTGGTCATCAGCTGGAGCACTTGGTTTCAAGGGTAGCCGTAAGTCAACACCATTTGCTGCTCAAATGGCTGCTGAAGCTGCTGCTAAGAGTGCAATGGAAAATGGCATGAAGACTGTTGAGGTAACTGTTAAGGGACCTGGTTCAGGTCGTGAGGCTGCTATCCGTTCGTTAGCCGCTGCAGGTTTGGATGTTTCATCAATTAAGGATGTTACTCCAGTACCTCACAACGGTTCACGTCCACCAAAGCGTCGTCGTGTCTAATTGCCGGTTGCAAATAGTGCACAACATGCTTTGAAAGGGGTAACAAACAGTATGCTTGAATTCGAAAATCCTAAGATTATGCTGGTTGAAGAGGATAGCAATTACGGTAAGTTTGTGGTTGAGCCGCTTGAACGTGGTTACGGAACTACTTTGGGTAACTCACTACGCCGTGTATTGTTGTCTTCATTGCCTGGTGCGGCAATCAATTCAGTACAGATTGATGGCGTTTTGCATGAGTTTTCAACGGTCGAAGGTGTCGTTGAAGACGTTACGCAAATCATTTTAAACCTTAAAAAGGTTTCAATGCGCATCGACAGTGATGATGAAAAAAAACTCGAAGTTAACGTAACCGGTCCCGCTGATGTGACGGCCGGTGACATAGCTGGTGATAGTGATGTCGAGATCTTAAATGGAGATCTTCACATTGCTACTGTTGCGGCTGGGGCTACCTTGCACATGACTTTGACTGCAGTTCGTGGTCGTGGTTATGTTTCAGGGGACCAGAATAAGGAATTGCATGATGAAATGCCTATTGGCGTTCTAGCAATTGATTCAATCTTTACCCCAATCGAACGCGTAAACTATCAAGTTGAAAACACTCGTGTTGGTCAACGTGATGACTTTGATAAGTTGACTTTGGATGTTTGGACTGACGGCTCATTAACAGCTACTGAAGCTGTTTCATTGGCTGCTCGTATTATGTCTGATCATTTGAACGCTTTTATTGATATGTCTGAACGTGCAATTACTGCACAAGTGATGGCAGACAAGGAAGAAGAACCAACAACGAAACATGCAGATACACCAATTGAAGAATTGGATTTGTCTGTTCGTTCTTATAATTGTCTCAAAAGGGCCGGGATTAACTCTGTACAAGAGTTAACTGAGCGTACGGAGACGCAAATGATGTCTGTTCGTAACCTCGGTCGGAAATCACTTGACGAAATCCAGGACAAGCTTAAACTGCTCGGTTTAGGGTTCCGCAAGGAAGATTAGATTAAACGATAGAATACCAAGAAAAGGAGGACACACTCATGGGATACCGTAAGTTGGGACGTGCCAGTGCACAACGTAAGGCTTTGTTACGTGATTTGACTACTGATCTATTGATCAATGGTCGTATCACAACGACTGAAGCTCGTGCTAAGGAAGTTCGTCGTACTGCTGACAAGATGATTACGTTGGGTAAGCATGGTGATTTATCATCACGCCGTAAGGCAGCTGCTTTCTTGCGTAACGTCATTGCAGACGTAAAGACAACTGATGATAACAAAGTTCAAGTTGAAACAGCTTTGCAACACTTATTTAACGATGTTGCACCTCGCTTTGAGGGTCGTGCCGGTGGTTACACTCGCATTTTGAAGACTACTCAACGTCGTGGAGACGCTGCTCCAATGGTTATCTTGGAATTGGTTGACTAATTTCATTGGTTAATTAATAAACACAATGAGATCTCTCATGTTATAAGGTATAAACTGCTAAGATGATGGCAATGGCCAAGTCTAGGTTGAAAGGCATTTATGTCGCACCTGTAACGTGTGAGGTTTTTTTGTGCACTTTTTTATATACAGTTATTTGGATACAGCATATAATGTAATGCATGATACATGGATGATTAAAGTGAAAAGAGGACATGTCATGAGTTATGAAGTTGACTTCAAAAATGTCGAGACAGTTGGGTTAGAGGGTCTGCCTCTCGCCAAAGAATTAGCCGGTTTACGCGCAAATGAGGCGCGTTATTTTTGGAATAAATACAAGTTTATCTATACAACTTATCCAGCTTCTGAAATGCAAAAAGAAATTGCTTGGCTCAATAAAATTTTACTGGATGAACGAGAAATCGTGTTTCAAGCCAAAGTTATTGAAGTGGCTATCTATGAAGATGACAAACTTTATTGGCCGGATTTTATTTTTGATAATGGTATGATTATTAACGTTTTGTACGAGAAGAATGTTGAGAAACCAAAGCGAGCTGTAGGTATTAAATTGTGCGAGGGTATGGAAGTTCCTGATGAACTGCAAGGCAAGTTTAAATTTGCTCACCAACGTTCAAAGCTTGCGGGTACCATTCGAGGTAGTTATTTTAATTTGCATCAAGATTGGTTATAGGATAATGCACGGAACACGTTAAAAAATCATCAATCTACTAGTTAAAAGTGGTAGATTGATGATTTTTAAATTGGCTACGATCTTTTGTTTTAAGCAATTTGCTTTTTACGTAGGAAATACTTTCGTAACTCGTTTAATAAGATTAATGGTACCGGTAATAGAATCAAATAGAGCCAATCACGTAGGATTAGTGGTGTGGTTCCGAAAACAGATTGTAGCAGTGGTACATAGCATACAGCAATAAATAGTAATGCTTCAAAGATTATACCCGCATAGACTAGTCCATTTGACCAGAAGTTATGGTGCGGATAAAATAGCGAGTTCAAGTCATAACGACAATTTAGTACGACCGCCATCTGACAGAAGATAATGGTTCCTAATGTTAAGGTCGTTGCTTGGTGATAATCGAAACCAGTAGCGGCTAAAGCATTTAAACTATGCCCATTTAAGTAATTACTGAAAAAGAATGCACTGGCGGACAGAATTGAACTTAAAGCACCGTACCAAGCAAAAGCTTTTAGAATCGTATTTTTGGTGATTAGATGTTCAGTCTTTTTTCTTGGTGGTTGCGACATAGCTGTTGGTTCTGTTGGTTCACGACCCAAGCCTAACGCGGGGATCATATCGGTTCCTAAATCAATTAACAAAATTTGCATCACGGTTAATGCAAGTGGAATTTTACCACCACTTAATAGAAATAGAATCGATGGAAATGCCTCTGGTACATTTGAGCTTAAGATATACAGTAAAAACTTGCGAATATTACTATACACACCACGCCCAGCTTTAATTGCAGCAACGATTGAAGCAAAATTATCATCTGTTAGGATGACGTCAGCAGCTTCTTTAGCAACATCTGTTCCAGATCTTCCCATCGCGATACCAATATCAGCACGTTTTAGTGCAGGTGCATCATTGACACCATCACCAGTTACAGCAACAACATGTCCCATATCTTGTAAACAAGCAATGATACGATATTTTTGTTCCGAAGCCATGCGAGCAAATAGGACATCCCCTTTTAAGGCATCTTTCAATGCTTCATCGGATAGGGTGGTTAACTCACTACCTGTTACAACGCGCATCTGGTCATTATGCGACACAATCCCAATTTTACGAGCAATTGATTCAGCAGTGATGCCATTATCCCCAGTAATCATAATGACCTTAATGTGAGCACGATGACAGTCAGCAATCGCTTCGATAACTTGATTCCTTGGCGGATCAAACATGGCAGATAAGCCAATAAAAGTCATGTTTTGCTCGGCAGTTTTAAAATCATCGGCATCGTCAAGTTGACGTCCAGCAACGGCTAGTACACGAAGCGCCTGGGAAGCATAGCGATCATTAGCTGCCATAATTTTTTGGCGAATATCGTCAGTTAATGGCTTAATCTGCTTATCTACGGTGAGGTACGTTGTACAGTTGTCCAAAACTTTATTGGGAGCACCTTTACTGTAGACATTAAATGTTTCTGATTGATTAGCTTGTACTTTAACGGTCATCATCTTACGGTTAGAATTAAAGGGTAGTTCATCAACCTTTTGGTGGCTTTGGCGGAGCACTTTGACATTTAAACCACCTTTTTGGGCTACGACTTCTAAGCAATCTTCAGTCGGGTCACCAATAATTTGAAAAGTGTTATCAGCATTTTCTTTAATCATCGCATTATCAGTTAACAAGCCACCAAGCAATAGTTCTCTCAAAACGGGTTCATCATTACCTTTTAAAGCGGTCCCACCTTTGAAAATTTTACCATTTGGTTGATAACCTTCTCCGGTAACATGGTATGAGTCTACATTAGTCCAGAGGTGAGCAACAGTCATCGCATTTTGCGTAAGTGTTCCGGTTTTATCAGAACAGATGACCGTTGCAGAACCAAGGGTTTCGACGCTGGCTAGTTTTTTAATTAATGCATGTTCACGAGCCATGTTTGAAACAGCGCCTGCTAAGGATAAGGTTACCGTAGGAAGCAGTCCTTCTGGAATGAAGGCTACAATCATACCTAAAGCAAAAATAAATGAAGCAACGACTGGATAGTGAACGAAAAAGACAGCGCAGAAGAAAAAGATGATACCAATACCAACTGCTAGTAGTGAAAGTTGCTTTGTCAAAATATTTAATTCTTTTTGTAGTGGGCTAAGTTTCTCATGCACAGTTTGTGTTAACCGAGCAATCTTACCAAATTCAGTATTCATACCAGTTGTCACGACAACACCACGACCATGACCTTGCATGAGTGAAGTCCCCATGTAAACCATGTTGTGCACAGCAGCATGATTCGAAATATCTGTTGCAATTGCAGTATTTTTTGAAACGGGATTAACTTCCCCAGTTAGGGTAGATTGATCAACACGCATACCCGATGCATCTAATAGTCGAATATCAGCTGGCACACGATCACCTTCATTTAAAATAACGATATCGCCGGGTACCAGCTGATCGGTGGGTATCATTTTTTGTTGGCCGTTTCTTAGGACTAAAGTCTCTGTGGTCATTAATTTATTTAATGCTGCAGTTGCTTTACCAGCTTGAAATTCTTGCCAAAAACTAAAAATGCCGTTGATCAGATTAACAAGCCAAATGGCAATTCCTAATTCTGTTAATCCAGCGATAAAGGCAATGCCTCCAGCAATCCAAAGTAAGATTGCCATCATACTTGTGAAGTTTTGTAAAAATGTAATAATTAGTGGCGTTTGATGTGCTTTTTCAAGAACGTTTGGACCATACTGCTCCTGACGTTGTTTGACATCATCAGTATTTAAGCCATTGGTACTGGCGAGTAGGATGCCTAAAACTTGATCAGCATTACTTTTCAGAATTTCATCTAAATTAAAATCTGTCTGCATATCTTTCACCTTCTTAGTAAAAATAACTGAACAAAATTAATAGATGGTATACGCTTTCACGTCTATTATAATTCCAAAATGAGGTTAAGGTTAATGATAAGTTTGCAGAATGATGTAATTTGTGCAAAAATGAACAAGATAGATGATAAATGATTTACGAGCTGACAATGCTAGTATATACTAAGAGAAAGATCAGTTCGGGGGGACAAAAAATGCAACAAAAACGTAACGTGAATACAACTGGCATGACGATACATCTAACACCAAGTAACTTCACGTTGGATCGACTGCTTATTAACGGTCGTCATTTCCAGTATCGGGGTATTGATTTAAATCTAGGTGATACAGTGCGTATCCGACAACAAGTTGGTAACTTTGTTATCGTCGAGAAAACGCGTAAACCTGGAAAAAATTATTATGCGATTTGATTTTTAGAAAAAAGAGAGCGAGACAAAAGTCGTTTTGAAGCCGGTGTGTAACGTAGTTTGCGTCATTTTTGGCCGAAGCAAAGCGAAGGACAGGAATGGCGTAAATTGCGTTACATTGAGGCTTCAGACTTTTGGAACGCGTTTATGCTATCGTCATGCTAATAACTAATATATTTTATAAAAAAAGTTGGGACAATTTCTTTTGTCCCAACTTTTTTTATAAAAATATATTAATTATGACGAGCATGTTTGGCTAACAAATCACCCACAAATTGGATAAGAACAATAAATAGCAAGATAATAATTGTTGCTAACCACATCACATCATTTTGGAAACGTTGGTAACCAGTAACAATAGCTGTTGTACCAAGTCCACCAGCACCGATAGCACCGGCCATGGCAGTTAAACCTACTAAACTAATGAGGGTAACTGTTGAAACACGAATCAATTCAGCACGACCTTCACGTAGATAGACGTCTGAAATAATATCCCAGTTTGTCGCACCGAAAGACCGAGCGGCTTCAACTTTTCCACTATCAACACCAAGTAAGGCAACTTGTACCTGACGAGCAAAGAAGGGGAAAACACCGAGTGATAAGGGGACAAGGGCAGCCGTTGTTCCGATAGTTGTTCCGACAATCAACTGGGTTAATGGTGAAAATGCCACCACCATGATGATAAATGGAATGGCACGACCAACTGAAACAACTTTGTCTAGAATTTGGAAGGTCGTCCGATTAGGAGCAATCCCATCATCAGCTGTTAATACAAGGCCGATACCAAATAAGAGACCAATGATACCACCGATTATAGCAGCACCAGCTGTCATGTATATGGTTTGCCAAATCGCAATGCCCCAGCCATAGTCACCTGACCAACCTAGTCCATAGGCATTTGGCATGTATTCTTTGATCCATTCAATCATTAGCGGGCACCTCCTTGTAATTCAGTAATTGCAACCCCATGATCTGTAAAACTTGCTTTGGCAGTTGCACGTTGTGACTCAGTTCCCTTGAAAATAGCGATAGCAATGCCGACTGGGGTTTGTGTCAATATTTCCATATTCGAATAAAGAATGTTTGTTGTGACACCAAAATCAGCAAATATAGTTGATAGTAGTGGTTGGGCAGTATCAGCACCAACATAGCTAATCTGAATAAGTTCCTCATCGGCGGTCAATGGCTGTGTCTCTAGTAACTCGTTAACTTTAACAATTGCTTCATCCAAGTTAGTCGCAGTATTGATAAAGTCCTTAGTTAGTTGTTGTTGTGGATTGGTAAAAATCTCCAGCAACGATCCACGTTCGATAATTTTACCATCTTCCATAACCGCAACCTTATGGGCAATCTCTTTGATGGCTTGCATCTCATGCGTAATTAAGACAATGGTTAGACCCAATTCTTGATTTAATTTTTTTAACAAGCTCAAGATTTGATTAGTTGTTCTTGGATCTAGGGCAGACGTTGCTTCGTCAGAAATTAAAATTTCAGGATCGTTCGCTAGGGCACGAGCAATGGCAACACGTTGCTTTTGTCCACCAGATAATTGACTGGGAAAGTTTTCTGCACGATCTGCAAGACCAACTAAACCAAGTAGCTTGTCGACCTTTGCTTTTTTCTCAGACTTTGATAAGTTGGAATGCTTTAAGGGTTGTGCAACGTTACCAAAAATGGTCAACTCGCTCATTAGATTGAAGTGTTGAAAAATCATACCGATTTTTTTACGTTGGTCGCGCAATTCCTTAGGTGATAATTGCAACATGTCGGTATCATTAACGGTTACTGAACCACTTGTGGGGCGTTGCAATAAATTGATCGTCCGTACTAATGTTGATTTACCAGCACCTGAGTACCCAACAATACCGTAAATATCACCTTTCTCAATTTCAATCGTTTCGTTTTGAACCGCAACGATTTCACGCTTTTTTTGTTTAAAAGTGACATTGATATTTTTTAATGAAATGACAGCCATATTCTTCTCCTACTCTTGATATGTATCAGGCTGAGACATTTTGCACCTCAGCCTGGATGGCTATATTTAAATTACTTTAATTTGATATCCCATGCTGGAATCTCAGCCTTACCCCAAGTGTCCTTCAAGTATTGCTTTGTTTGCTTACTTTGGTAAGCTTTAACAACTTCCTTGTAGGCCTTCTTGTTGGCATCACTCTTGCGAGCACCAATGACGTTGATCCATTGCTTTGAATCCTTGTTAACAGGCTCAACATAAATTGCTGAACTCAACTTAAGGTTAGCTTCTTGCGCATAGTTAGTATTAATAACAGCACCATCAGTAGACTTCAATGCTGATGGACCTTGGTCAGCAGCAACTTCTTTAAAGTTCAAGTTGAGCTTGTTGGTCTTAATGTCCTTAAGCGTTGGTGCAGACACACCACTCTTCAATTTAATCAAACCAGCTGATTGTAGCAAAGTCAATGCACGACCTTCATTAGTGGCATCGTTAGGAACAGCAATTGTATCACCCTTCTTGAAGTCTTTGACATCTTTATGTTTCTCTGAGTAAAGACGAATAGGAGTGATAAATGTCTTACCAATAGCCTTAACCTTGTTACCATTTGACTTGTTCCAGTTGCTTAAGAAGTCAACGTGTTGGAAAGCATTCAAGTCAAGTGAACCATCAGCTACTGCCTTGTTTGGTTGGTTGTAGTCGGTGAAAACCTTTGTCTTCACTGTTAAATTATATTTCTTCTGTGTTGTTTTGTTGATTTGATCCCAAAGTTTCTTATCACTTGTACCAACAATACCAACAGTCACAGTCTTCTTTGAAGCAGCGTTTGCAGTAACTGGGGCAATCGTTCCAGCTGCAAATGCACTAACTGCTAATACGGCACCAATCTTTAACCCTTTATTCATAATCCTAATTCTCCTTATTAAGTACTAATACCTGATTTGATTGTATTTCAGAAAAATAGGAATAAAAAAAGACTCGTCCCTATCTCGATTATTGACATAATCTAATAGAAACGAGTCTCGTGTTACCATTCTACTTCACCTTAATCATTACTGATTAAGACCTTAGCAACGAGCGGGCAGTGAGCGAAATGATGCTTTGCCGATTCGTGTGTCTGTTAACGTAGACCATTCCGTCATTAATTTATAGACTTGCTACTCATTAATGCCAATCACAGGCCATTTTCAATTAATGTGTCTTCGAACAACTTCCACCAAATGCTGTCTCTCTAGGCGAATCACAGTTAATTTACTTTCCTGATCAACTTGTTTATCTTTCTGAAATACTAAACCGTATTTTAGTGGATGTTATTTGATGTGTCAATACCTTTTTGAAATTTTTCTTCATGATTAACCAAAATAATTACACCAAGTAAAAATAGTGGCGCAACAAAAAGTGCTGCTTGGTGTAAGAAATGAATGGCAAAGTAAGCCAAAATCGCTGAAAAGAAAAATGCTAGAATGACTGGACCAACACGAACCGCACGACGAAAGGCCATTTCATCATGATAAATTAGCCAATTCGTTATGCCACTACTAAATGTACGTAAGTTACCAGTACTCAAAATGGTCATATAAGCCATACCGTGAATTTTATTGAATGTATCCGCTTGGATGGCCATAAAAAATGCTAATAATGGCAGAATAATATTGGCTGAAACGGATTGCAATTCTAAAATAGCGACTAATAAGAGACCAAAAAATTCAACGATTAATGCAGATAATGTATGAGACCGCAGTGATTTATTAGTATAAGCTTTTAAAACTTGATTAAATGCTGAGCCCAATAGGAAGGCAAAAATTGGCCAAAAATAAATGGTTGCATGTAGCCACTTACCACCAGCAACATTTAAACCAACTTGTAGTAAATTACCACTCTGAAAACTAGCAAAACGCATGTCATGAGCTGAAAAAGTATAGGAATCAATAAATCCGGCTGTAGCCGCTAGCAACATACCGGTGCGTCGTGATTCTTTAACGGGGTACTGCTGATTGATCATGATGTGAGTTCCTTTCATATTTTTTGATGAAAACATCTCACTAGTATACCACTAGCGAGATAAACAGGACTGACTTTACACCCTTGTTTTTGTGGTAAAATACTAGTTAATAAATAAAACAAGGAGTTATTTGTTATGTCTTTAGCATATCCAGATGATAGCTTGGCACTACACACTGATGCATACCAATTATCAATGATGCAAACATATTTTATGAAGGGTATTCATGAGCGTAAAGCAGTTTACGAGATGTATTTCCGTAAAATGCCTTTCAAAAATGGTTACGCTGTTTTTGCGGGTTTAGAAAGATTGGTCAACTTCTTAAGTGATCTACATTTTTCTGAAAGTGACCTGGCATATTTACGTTCAACAGGTGAATTTAACGAAGAGTTTTTAGATTATTTGAAAGATTGGCGGTTTAAGGGTACGGTACGTATGCCGCATGAAGGGGATATTGTTTTTAATAATGAACCTATCGTTCAAGTTGAAGCAACTGTATTTGATGCCCAATTAATTGAAACGCCGCTATTAAATATTGTTAATTATCAAACTTTGATTGCCACGAAAGCATCACGAATTCGTTCGGTAGTTGGCAATCAAACCTTAATGGAGTTTGGTTCACGTCGTGCGCAGGAAATGGATGCAGCTATCTGGGGAACGCGTGCTGCCTACATTGGTGGTTTCAACGCAACTTCAAATGTGCGTGCGGGTAAGTTATTTGGCATTCCAATCTCTGGGACGCATGCACACAGTTTAGTACAAGTTTATCGCAATGATTATGATGCATTTAAAGCATATGCTGAAACGCATCATGATGTTGTGTTCTTAGTTGATACGTATGATACGTTGCGTTCAGGTGTTCCTGCAGCGATTCGGGTTGCTAAGGAGATGGGTGATAAAATCAACTTTATTGGTGTCCGCATTGATTCAGGTGATTTGGCTTATGTCTCAAAGGGTGTGCGTAAGATGCTTGATGAGGCAGGATTCAAGGATGCTTCAATTGTGGCATCAAATGATTTAGACGAATCAACAATCAAAAGTTTGAAATTCCAAGATGCAAAGATTGATACTTGGGGTATCGGTACAAAATTAATTACCGCTTATGATCAAGCAGCTTTGGGTGGTGTTTACAAGGTCGTTTCCATTGAAGATGAAAATGGTAACATGACTGATACAATCAAAATTTCTGGTACGGCTGAGAAGATTTCAACACCAGGTCAAAAGCAAGTGTGGCGCATTACACGTAATTCTGATGGTAAGTCACAAGGTGATTATGTGGCTTTGTGGGATGAGGATCCTCAGAATTTGCCAAACGGATTATATATGTTCCACCCCAGCTACACATATCTGAATAAGACGGTGGTTGATTATACTGCACGACCTGTTTTACAGGATGTGTTTGTTAATGGTGAATTAGTTTATGATTTGCCAGCGCTAGATGATGTGCGTGAATATGCAAAACGACATATCGATTCATTATATTCAGAATACCGTCGTGATTTGAATCCACAAGAATATCCAGTTGACTTATCACAAGCGGCTTGGGATCATAAGGTTAATTTGATCAAAGCAACACGAGAGTATGTTGATCACATTGATCAAACGGAAGAATAGAAGTAAGTTATCAAGTTATAGGAGGAATCTGTCATGCGACCATTACAAGCAGAAATTATTGAAACATTAGGTGTTCAACCAACAATTGATCCGGCGACTGAAATCAAACGGTCAATCACACTGTTAAAAGACTATCTTAAGCAGACGGGGTTAAAGACACTTGTTTTAGGTATTTCGGGCGGACAAGATTCGACATTAGCAGGTAAACTGGCGCAATTTGCGGTTGAACAGTTACGTGAAGAAACTGGGGATGGCGAGTATCAATTTATTGCCATGCGTTTACCATACAATGAACAAGCTGATGAATCAGATGCGTTGGCAGCAATCAAATGGCAAGAAGCTGATAAAACAGTGACTGTGAATATTGAAGAATCTGTTCTTGGCGTTGTTCATGAGTTAGAAGCTGCAGGGGTGCCTGTAACTGATTTCAATAAGGGAAATATTAAAGCTCGCGAACGGATGATTGCGCAATATGGCGTGGCTGCTGCTTATAAAGGTGTTGTCATCGGGACTGATCATGCAGCGGAGGCCTTAGCTGGTTTTTACACAAAGTTCGGGGATGGTGCGGCTGATATCACACCATTGTATCGATTGAATAAACGACAGGGTCGCCAATTATTGGCATACCTTGGTGCACCAGCTACTTTCTATGAGAAAGTACCGACGGCTGATTTGGAAGAAGAGCGTCCAGGACAACCAGACGAAGTTGCATTAGGTGTGACTTATGATGCAATTGATGATTACTTGGAAGGTAAAGAAGTTTCTGAAGCAGATGCATTGCAAATTGAACGACTATACACATCAACAGAACATAAGCGTCGTCAACCAGTGACCGTATTTGATCAGTGGTGGCGATAAAACAAAAAGAGCGAGACAAAAGTTGTTTTGAAGCCGGTGTGTAACGTGGTTTGCGCAATTTTTGTCCGTAGCAAAGCGAAGGACAGGAATTGCGTAAATTGCGTTACATTGAGGCTTCAGACTTTTGGAACGCGTTTGCGCTATCAAAATTACAAGATTACGATTAATACATTAAGCACAAAAAACGGCTGAGGTAGAATGCCTCAGCCGTTTTTTGTGCTTAATGTGCTTTCCAGTCAACTAATGGTTGCTGGCTTAAAATATCATCGATTTTTGCTAATTCTTCATCACTAAAAGTGAGGTTATCAAGGGCTTTAACATTATCAACCAATTGTTCTGGTCGACTGGCACCAATAATAACACTAGCAATTTCTGGTTCACGTAGATTCCAAGCAAGCGCCATTTCAGCTAGTGTTTGTTGCCGTGATTGCGCAACGTCATTTAATTGTTGGACTGTCTTGATCGTGGCTTCAACCTGTTGTGGGTGAAGGAAAGGGCTTGTTGACTTGGCAGCCCGCGAATTTTCTGGCACACCATGTAAGTACTTATCTGTCAATAATCCTTGTGAAAGGGGACTAAATACTGCCGCCGCCTTACCATTTTCACGTAATACAGGTAACAAATCAGACTCGATTTGACGATTAAACATATTGTAGCGGGGTTGATGGATAATAAACGGTGTCTTTAATTCGTTAAAGACGTCGATAATTGCCTGGGTTTGTTCACCAGAATAATTAGAGATACCGATATATAATGCTTTGCCTGAACGAACGAGTTGATCAAGTGCTAATGCCGTCTCTTCAACTGGCGTCTCAGGATCCGGACGATGTGAGTAGAAAATATCAACATAGTCCAATTGTAGTCGCCGCAAACTTTGGTCAGCACTGGCAATGATACTCTTTTTTGATCCCCAATTGCCATAAGGGCCATTCCACATTTCGTAACCAGCTTTACTAGCAATTACCAATTCATCACGATAGGCATGCATATCATGGGCCATGATTTCCCCAAAGTTCTTTTCAGCACTACCAGGTACTGGACCATAATTATTTGCCAAGTCAAAGTAAGTAATGCCTAAATCGAATGCTTGATGAATAATTGCCTGTTGGTTTTCAAGTGGATCGACACTACCAAAATTGTGCCATAGTCCTAAACCAAATGCTGAAAGTTTGAGACCGCTTTTACCAACACGATTGTAAATCATGTTGCTGTATCGATTTTCGTTTGCTTGATACATGTTGAATAATCCCCCTAGACTAGAAGTGCATGACATTGTTTCAAGGTCAATTGTAACTTTTATATTAGTTCTATCCAAGTAAGAGAAATGAGGATGATCAGGAGATACTCTTGTTAATGCCTATCTGATAGTCATTCTAGAAGTTATGAAATTTATGGTAAAATACTTGTGTAAGCCTAGAGAATAGACAAAAGATTGATTTAGGCGATATAAAAATGATTTTTTAAGAGAGAGGGACGCGAATATGATTAAAATGTTCAATACAATGACGTTGGCAAAGGAACCATTCCACCCAATACATGATGACACAATCAATATGTACGTCTGTGGACCAACTGTCTATAACTATATTCATATTGGGAATGCGCGTTCTGCCATTGCATTTGATACAATTCGCCGTTATTTTGAATATCGTGGTTACACAGTAAACTATGTTTCAAACTTCACGGATGTTGATGACAAAATGATTAAGGCAGCAGCCGAACAAGGAATTACGGTACCAGAATTAGCTGATAAATATATTGCTGCCTTCAATGAAGATACAGCAGCTTTAAATATTAAGCCGGCAACGGTTCGTCCACGAGCAACCGAACATATTGCCGAGATCATCGATTTCGTAGCCGATTTGATTGATAAAGGATATGCTTATGAATCAGCTGGGGATGTCTATTATCGTGCAAAGAAATTCCACAATTATGGTGCGCTGGCACACCAAGATTTGGCAGAAATGACATCTAATGCAGCTGGTCGCTTGAATGATGAAGAACTAGAGCGCAAAGAGGATCCAATGGACTTTGCGGTCTGGAAGGGTGAGAATGGTGATGGCGCGATTGCTTGGGAGTCACCATGGGGCAAAGGCCGTCCAGGTTGGCACATTGAATGCTCAGTGATGTCGACAAAATATTTAGGTAATCACTTTGATATTCATGGCGGTGGCATCGATTTAGCGTTTCCGCATCACACAAATGAAATTGCGCAAAGTGAAGTACATACAGGTGAAAAGTTTGTCAATGAGTGGCTTCACAATGGCTTTGTTACTGTGGGCGACGAAAATGAAAAGATGTCTAAGTCTTTGGGTAATTTCGTAACCGTTCATGATTTATTACAGCAAATTGATGATCCAATGGTCTTACGTTTCTTTATGGCAACGACACAATATCGCCGCTCAATTGCCTATTCAGAAAGTAATATGACACAAGCTGCCCACAATTTAGATCGTATTCGTACGGGATATCGTAATTTAGCATTCCGTCTGACGGATGCGGTTGCTGGTGACGAGTCCTTAATCGACGACAAAGCAAGTAAATTAGTTGCGCAGTTTAATACAGCGATGGATGATGACTTTAATGCACCCAATGCCTTAACGGCAATCTATGAACTTGTTGATTTAGCTAATCAATATGCTGCAACCGAGGTGGTTTACCAGGATACGGTAAACTTTATTTTGGACAAAATTGCTGTGCTGATGAGTATTTTTGGGGTTGATGGTTTATCAGATGATGAATTGCTAGATGATGATATTGAGACACTCATTCAAGAACGTAACGATGCACGTGCAAACAAGAATTTCGCGCGTTCTGATGAAATCAGAGATTCATTGGCCGAACAAGGAATTATTCTGGAAGATACCCCACAAGGTACACGTTGGCATCGTAAGTAAGCGACAGCCACAAAAATTATAAAAAAATTTTTTAATTTTTTTGTTGACACCGCGTGACGGAAGATTTAGCATAGGCGTATCGACATAGAAGAGATGAGTATAGTGTTTGATCGTTTGTAGAGAGCTAGTGGGTGGTGGAAACTAGTAACGATTTTGCTAGAAGATGGTCTTGGAGTCATAATGACATGAACTTGATTGTTAGTGCCATTCGGGGTCGCTCGTTATAACGTTTAGAGGGTAAGCTTGGCTTATCGAACTCGGGTGGTAACACGTGGTAACGTCCCGTAATCAGAGATGATTGCGGGACGTTTTTGTTTGTTGTTATAATGACGAATGTGGGGAAAAGAAAGATTCATTTAGGAGGGATTTAAACATGGCAGAAGTTGAAAGTTTTACATTGGATCATACAAAGGTAAAGGCACCTTACGTGCGCAAAATTGAGACGCAACAAGGACCAAATGGGGGACAAATCGTCAATTATGATTTGCGTTTGACACAGCCAAATGAGACTGCAATCGAAACGGCCGGGGTGCACACATTAGAGCACTTATTTGCCAGCTTAGTTCGTGATGAATTAGATGGTATTATTGATATTTCACCATTTGGTTGTCGTACTGGTTTTCACATTATCAGTTGGGTAGATTACACACCAACTCAAGTTGCCGAAACATTCACGCGCGTCTTACGTAAAATCCGTGATGATATCACTTGGGACGATGTGCCAGCAACGGTGGCTAAGGAATGTGGTAATTACAAAGATCACAGTCTCCACTCAGCAAAAGAATGGTCAAAAATTATTCTTGAGCAAGGCTTCTCAGATGACCCATATGTTCGTCATGTGGTCCAAGCTTAATAAAAAATGGCAGTTTTTGTCATTAAATTTATAATCGGTCAATCCCTTGATAAATAAGGAATTAGCCGATTTTTTTCTGCACTAAAAACCTGACTATAAGAGTTCAAAGCTGAAAAGTAACTGCAAAAAGCATATAATATTAAAAAATTAATAATCTTTAATATTACTTTTTAGATGTACTAGTTTAGAACGGGGGAAAAATTTATGCCAAAGATTAGTGATGTATTTCATGAGTACGGCTTTAAGGACGATCGTTTAACTTTACTAGCAGGACCATGTGCCATAGAATCTTATGAGACTTGTGCCGAGGTTGTCGAGGAGCTAAAAAAGATAACTGATGAGTTAGGAATTAATTATGTCTTTAAGTCATCGTTTGATAAGGCAAATCGAAGTTCCATTTCATCAGATCGAGGTGCCGGTATGGAGGCGGGCCTCGAAGTCTTACGTAAAATTAAGGAAGATTATAATGTGCCAATCGTGACTGATGTGCATGAATCATATCAGTGTGCACCAGTTGCTGAGGTAGCAGATGTTTTGCAGATTCCAGCATTCTTAAGTCGTCAAACAGACTTGTTGCTAGCTGCTGCTAAGACTGGTCGCGTTGTTAATATTAAAAAGGCGCAATTCATGGCACCAGAAGATATTCAAAGTGCTGTGGATAAGGTTGCTTCTCAAAATGAGCATATTCTGGTGACTGAACGAGGTACAATGTTTGGTTATCATCAATTAGTTGTTGATATGACTAGCCTCATTCAGATGCGTCAGACAGAATACCCAATTATCTTTGATGCAACGCATTCAGTCCAGATTCCAAGTGGCTACGGTAATCACTCTGGTGGTAATCGTGACTATGTTTTCCCATTGATGCGTGCAGCGCTATCAATCGGAATTGATGGTATCTTTGCCGAAGTTCATCCAAATCCACCAAAGGCTATTTCAGATCAGGACAGTCAGCTATATCTATCAAAGGCACGACCTATTTTAGAAGAAGCTAATCGATTGTTCCATCAAAATCTTGAAAACAAGGCGGTGTATGCAGATGAAGACTTACTATAATGATGCGAAAGAAACTTTCAATACTGAAATTACGGCCTTAGAAAAAGTACGTGATGAACTAGATGAGAGTTTTGACCAGGTCGTGGAAGAAATTCTAGATACAACTGGACGTTTAATTTTTATTGCAATTGGTAAATCAGGAATTATTGCTGAGAAGATTGCAGCTTCATTTTCATCTATTGGGGTTTCTAGTTTCTTTATTGATGCTGGAAATGCTTTTCATGGAGATTTAGGCCGAGTATCAGCAGATGATCTGGTTTTTTTTGTCTCTAATAGTGGTGAAACGCAAGAAGTCATTCAAACTTTTTTTGCCCTCAAGCAAATTTTTGGGGATGATCTCAAGACTGTGGCCTTAACCGGGGCATCTGATTCAACATTAGCGCAAAATTCAACCTATCCATTAATTGTTGATGTTGCGGTTGAGGCAGATACAACCAAATTAGCGCCAACAAGTTCAACGACAGCAACATTAGTTGTTGGGGATGCTTTATTGATTGCCGTGCAAAAAGAAAAAGAATTTACGCGTGACGATTTTGCATTGTATCATCCGGGTGGTTCAATTGGAAAATTGTTGTTGCAAACGGTTAAAAATGTAATGCACACCAAGATTCCGTATGTCAATGTCAACACACCAATCAATGATGTCATCTATCGAATCAGTGATTTTGGTGTTGGCATGACCTTGGTAAAGGATGAAGATGGCAAAGTCGTTGGTATCGTGACTGATGGTGATATTCGTAAGAAGATGTTGCAGGTATCCATGGTTAAGAAATCAACGGCAGCTGATTACATGACCAAGGGATTCATTAGTATCGATGTTGATAAACGTAATAGTGTTGCTTGGAAGAAGATGGCCTCACACAATATTTCTAACTTAGTTGTTGAAGATGACGGTGAAGTTGTTGGTATCATTACAATTCATGATGTACTTGATGAATAGATCAAACAAATTTTTTAAAAATATTTTATGCGTTGATATCAGTTCATTAAACGTTTTAACGATTTTTTAAAAACTGTTAAACTGTTTACTAAATGGTATAAGCGTGCTATATTAAACCCAATCATAAATACCTTTTAAATGTAGTCCAGTGAGGCTAATAAAGGTGACGTTAATTGATGAGTGGGTAACCTAGCATGGGATAACTGCATCAACGATTGAATGAGCAAGCCTTAGGAATCACTGGATTCGTAAGGCTTTTTTTGTGTCATCAATAAGGAGATAACATGCAGAATTTTGTGAATTTGAATGATTTATCAACGTCAGAAATAACGTCGCTAATTGCGACAAGTTTAGCCTATAAGACGAAGGAAAAGACTGTTCCGCGGACAAAGCAGCATGTTGCCAATTTGTTTTTCGAAAATTCGACACGAACTGCTAGTAGCTTTCAAATGGCTGAGAGCCAGTTAGGTTGGTCTCGGATTATCGTTAATCCACAGACAAGTTCCACACAAAAAGGGGAGACATTAAGCGATACGTTGAAGACACTCGGCGCCATCGGCGTAGATGTGGTTGTGCTACGTCACAATATCAATGACTGGTACGTTCCGTTGATAGCGGAACAGTCACCCTTAATGCCAAAGTTAGTTAATGCTGGAGATGGCAATGGGCAACATCCATCACAAAGTCTCTTGGATCTGATAACCATTTATGAACAGTTTGGTTACTTTGAGGGTCTGAAAGTACGTATCGTGGGAGATTTGTCCCATTCACGAGTGGCTCGTTCAAACGCAGAGATTCTCAACCGTTTAGGTGCTACGGTTAGTTTTGCCGGACCAACAACTTGGTATCCAGCTGATTTTGATCAATATGGTACCTATCAATCATTGGATGATGATTTGAACGAAATTGATGTCCTGATGTTGCTACGTGTACAGCATGAGCGCTTAGCAATGACTGAGAATCAAACATTTTCAGTGGCTGATTATCACCAACAGTATGGATTAACACATGAACGGTATAACCAGTTAAAAGATGACGCAATTATTATGCATCCAGCACCAGTTAATCGGGATGTTGAAATTGCTGATGATCTGGTTGAAGCTGATAAATCAAGAATTTTCACCCAAATGGCAAATGGTGTTTATGCAAGGATGGCCATCTTGAGCGCATTAATGGAGGAACAATAAGATGGGACAATTACTAATTAAAAATGCCCGCCACTTGATTCATGATAATGAGTTAAAGATGCAGGATGTCTTGATCGATGACGGCAAAATTGTTGAAATTGCTGATAAAGTAACCACACCAGCTACACGTACAATCGATGCGCATGGCGCCTTGTTAACACCAGGATTGGTTGATGTTCACGTGCATTTCCGTGAACCGGGCTTTGCCTATAAAGAAACGGTCGCAACGGGCTCACTGGCAGCAGCTCGTGGCGGGTTTACGACCGTACTGGCAATGCCAAATCTTAACCCGGTACCAGCAACACAGGCGGCGTTTCAGCAAATCAAAGCTAACAATGAAGCAAATGGGCGGGTCCATATTTACCAATATGCCGCCATTTCGGAAGGATTAACAGCCGAAGATGTGAGTGATATGACTGCTTTAGCAGCAGATGGTGCCATTGCCTTTACAAATGATGGTAAAGGGGTTCAAACGGCTGCAACGATGTTGACTGCAATGCAAGCAGCTGCCAAGGTTAATCGACCATTAGTTGCGCATGTGGAAGATGAATCACTTGTGCATGGTGGTGTGATGAATTTGGGCAAACGTTCACGAGAATTGGGGTTACCTGGTATTGATCCATTGGCAGAATCGTCGCAACTGGCACGAGATTTAGTTATCGCAAAAGCAACAGGGGTGCATTACCATGTCGCTCATATTTCAACGAAAGAATCAGTTAACTTAGTTCGCTTTGCAAAATCACAGGGTGTGCGCGTTACTGCTGAAGTTTCACCTCATCATTTATTACTCGATGAGACCCATATTACAGGTGACAATGCCTACTTTAAGATGAACCCGCCACTGCGGACACCAGCTGATCGAGCAGCAGTCATTGCTGGCTTATTGGATGGCACGATCGACATGATAGCCACCGATCATGCACCACATAGTCGCGAAGAAAAGCAAGGTTCATTTATTGGCGCTGCCTTCGGAATTACTGGTATTGAAACGAGTTTTCAATTGATGTACACGCATTTTGTAAAATCAGGGATTGCCACTTTGGAACAGTTATTGAACTGGATGGTTGTCCAACCAAGTCGGGCATTTAAACTACCAGGCAATCATGAATTAACTATTGGTGCACCAGCAGATATGGCATTATTCGATATTGATCACGAACATACGGTTACAGCAGATGAATTTGCATCAAAAGGTGTTAACACACCATTTATCGGCGCAACGATTTATGGACAAACCTTATTAACGGTCGTTGACGGTCAGATTGCTTATGAGGCATAGGAGGAAAACATGGAGCGTTATCTTGTTTTAGAAAATGGGTCAGTTTATATCGGCGAAGGTTTTGGTTCAGCAAAAGTTGTTGCAGGCGAAATTGTTTTTAATACCGGTATGACCGGGTATCAAGAATCATTGACTGATATTTCTTATTTTGGCCAAATATTGACATTTACTTATCCGCTAATTGGTAACTATGGTATCAATCGTGATGATTATGAATCACTAAAGCCCACCGCAACAGCAATTGTGGCTCACGAAATCGCACGACGACCATCAAACTGGCGGCAACAAATGTCTATAGCAGAGTGGGCTGAAAAGATGGATTTACCAGGTATTACTGGCGTCGATACACGAGCCTTGACCAAGGAAATTCGTGAGCATGGTGTTATGAAGGCAGCAATTGTTGATGAAGTAACTGATGAAACTGTTGCGAACCTACAAGATATTCAACCAATCACGAATGAAGTTGCCAAAATGACAACGAAAACGACTTATGTCAATCCAACTGAAGGCTTATCAATTGCTTTGATTGACTTCGGATTAAAAAATTCAATTCTCCGTTCATTAGCAAAACGTGGCGTTAATGTGATGGTATTTCCTGCTGATGTTGAAGCACAGACAATTTTGGATATGGATCCGGATGGGGTGTTGCTTTCAAATGGGCCAGGAAATCCTGAATCAGTTGCGCACATTTTACCGGTTATTCGCGAGTTAGAAGCGAAATTGCCGCTAATGGGTATTTGTTTGGGCCACCAATTATTTGCACTAGCGAATGGTGCCACAACCTACAAATTAAAATTTGGTCACCGTGGCTTTAATCATGCAGTGAGAAATTTGGTGAAAGATCAGATTGATTTCACATCGCAAAACCATGGCTATGCAGTTGCTGCTGAATCAATCATTGGTACAAATCTAGAAATTACCCATGAGGAAATTAATGACCACACAGTTGAAGGACTCCGTTTGAAGAATCGGCCAGCATTTTCCGTACAATTTCATCCAGATGCAGCCCCTGGTCCGCATGATGCAGAATATTTATTTGATGACTTCCTCGCAATGATTGTCGCAACGAAGAAAGGACAAAAACAACATGCCTAAACGTACAGATATCCACAAAATTTTGGTGATTGGTTCAGGTCCGATTATTATTGGTCAAGCTGCCGAATTTGATTATTCAGGTACTCAAGCGGCGATGTCACTTAAAGAAGAAGGCTATGAAGTTGTTTTGGTAAATTCAAATCCAGCCACAATTATGACTGACAGTGAAATTGCCGATGAAGTTTATATTGAACCATTATCGGTAGAATTTTTATCACGAATTTTACGTAAAGAACGTCCTGATGCAATCTTGCCAACGCTTGGTGGTCAAACTGGCCTGAATATGGCTAAGCAGCTAGCTGAAACGGGAATTTTGGATGAGTTAGGCATTATCTTACTTGGTACAAAATTATCAGCAATTGAAGAAGCAGAAGATCGTGAAGCGTTTAAAAACTTAATGACCCGCTTAAATGAACCTGTCCCTGAATCAATGATTGCTGTCACAGTTGCACAAGCCTTATCATTTGCTGAAACAAATGGTTATCCAGTTATTGTTCGACCAGCGTACACATTAGGTGGTACTGGTGGCGGGATTGCAAATAATGAAGCTGAATTGCAGGCAATTGCGGCGAATGGTTTGGAATTATCACCAGTGACACAAGTGCTTATTGAGCAATCAATTGCGGGCTATAAAGAAATTGAATTTGAAGTGATGCGCGATGCAGCCGATAACGCTTTGATTGTTGCTTCAATGGAAAATTTTGATCCAGTTGGTATCCATACAGGGGATTCAATTGTGGTGGCGCCAGTACAAACATTGTCCGACCGTGAACTACAAATGATGCGCGATGCAGCATTAAAGATTATTCGAGCTTTGAAAATCGAAGGTGGGGTCAATATTCAAATGGCCTTGGATCCAAATTCATTTAACTACGACATTATTGAAGTTAATCCACGTGTTTCACGTTCTTCAGCATTGGCATCAAAAGCAACGGGTTATCCCATTGCGAAGATGGCAGCTAAAATTGCGGTTGGTTTAACATTGGATGAAATTATCAATCCGGTCACTGGGACGACCAAGGCAGCTTTTGAACCAGCTTTAGACTACGTTGTTGTTAAAATTCCTCGTTGGCCATTTGATAAATTTGCAACAGCTGATCGTTACTTGGGTACGCAAATGAAGGCTACCGGCGAGGTGATGGCGATTGGGCGCAATATTGAAGAGGCGATGAATAAGGCAGTGCGCTCATTAGAGATTGGAGCAATCGGTTTACGGGATATTAATTTTCCAGAAATTTCAACCGAAAAATTACTTGCCGATCTAATGCCGGCACGCGACGATCGTTTGTTTATGATTGGTGAATTATTACGTCGTGGCATTTCGGTAGATGAAATCCATCAGCGCACAGCGATTGACTATTTCTTCTTAGATAAGGTTCTACATCTTATCGAAATCGAAGAAAACTTGGTAGCGCATGTTGGTGATGAACAGGTCTTGCAACAAGCAAAACAAAATGGGTTTGCTGATCAGACAATTGCTGACATTTGGCAGTGGTCAGCCGCAGAAGTGGCATCATTCCGGGTAGATGCTGCTATTCACCCTGTCTATAAAATGGTTGATACGGTAGCAGCAGAATTTGCTTCACAAACACCTTATTATTATGCAACGTATGAGACAGAGAATGAATCAGTCGTGACTGATAAGCAAAGTGTGCTGGTTCTGGGTTCAGGTCCGATTCGAATTGGTCAAGGTGTTGAATTCGATTATGCAACAGTTCATGCAGTAAAAGCCATTCAGGCAGCTGGTTATGAAGCGATTATTATGAATTCAAATCCAGAAACGGTCTCAACAGACTTTTCAGTTTCTGATAAGTTGTATTTTGAGCCATTAACGTTGGAAGACGTCTTGAATGTGGTGCATCTAGAACAGCCATTAGGTGTTGTTGTGCAATTTGGTGGTCAAACAGCCATTAACTTAGCCGAGCCACTTGTTAGTGCTGGTGTAAATATCTTGGGGACTAGTGTGGCAAACCTAAATCGCGCAGAAGATCGTGAAGAATTTGATCAAGTGATTAAGCAGTTAGCTTTGGCACAACCAATGGGTAAAACAGCGACGACGATTGCCGAAGCGCTACATGCTGCAGAAACAGTTGGCTATCCAGTTTTGGTACGCCCTTCATATGTGCTCGGTGGCCGTGCAATGGAAATTGTTAATAATGAGGCAGAGTTACAAGATTATATGGGTCGTGCTGTACAAGTTTCACATGATCATCCCGTTTTGATCGACTCATATTTGGTCGGCTCTGAAGCGGAAGTTGATGTGTTATCTGATGGTGAGACGGTTGTGATACCAGGAATTATGGAACACATCGAACGAGCTGGTGTCCATTCTGGTGACTCAATGTCGGTTTATCCAACGCAAACGTTGTCTGATAAGGTTAAACAGGAAATTATTACCGCCTCAATTGCTTTGGCTAAGAGTTTGGATACGATTGGCTTGATGAATGTTCAGTTTGTCATTCATGAAGATACTGCCTATGTGATTGAGGTTAATCCACGAGCTTCAAGAACTGTACCATTCATTTCCAAAGTTACCCATTTGAAGTTGGCACAGCTAGCGACACGGGTCATGTTAGGTGAAAAGTTAGCTGATATGGGATTCACAACTGGTTTAGTTCCCGAATCGACAATGGTTCATGTGAAGTCACCTATTTTTTCATTCACGAAGTTACCAGCGGTTGATTCCTTACTAGGTCCTGAAATGAAGTCAACCGGTGAAGTCATGGGGTCAGATAAGACTTTTGAAAAGGCGCTTTACAAAGCCTTTGTGGCTTCAAACATTAAAATACCACATGAAGGGAATGTCTTATTCACCATTGCTGATGAAGACAAGGCTGAAGCGCTGACCTTAGCCCAACGTTTTAATGAACTGGGATTCCAATTATTTGCAACTGCCGGAACCGGTGAGTATCTGATGCAGCACGGATTACATGTGCAGGTTCTCGATAAAATCAGTGAAACGAATCATAATGCGGTGACTGCACTAAGCCAAGGTGATTTACAGTTAGTGATTAATTCAACGCATCAGGATGTGGCAACTGTCAACGATAGTCGTTTGATTCGTAATGCAGCTATCGAAAATGCGGTGCCTTTATTTACCGCTTTTGATACGGTGAAGGCGCTATTAAGTGTGCTTGAATCACAAGCATTTACGATTACCCCGGCATAACATGATAATAAAGGAGAATTAGCACATGAATAATGAACGCTACGCAGTTTCTTTACCAGGTCTAAAGCTTAAGAATCCATTTATGCCATCCTCGGGGGCTTTCTATTATGGTCTTGACCATATGGATGACTTTGACCTCAATAAGTTAGGTGCTTTAGTGTTAAAAACGACTACTTTAGCACCAAGCACAGGGAATCCACAACCTTGGATTGTGAACACAAAAGCAGGTATTTTAAACTCAGTTGGATTGGCTAATCCAGGTATTGCAGCCGTAAAAGCAGACTTTTTACCAGAATTGGCAGCAAAATTACCCGACCTACCAAAGATGTTATCAATTTCAGGTGCAACGGTTGATGAATTTGTGCAATTGGCTAAAATTATCGACGAATTACCAGCAATTAATGCGATTGAATTGAATTTATCATGTCCAAATGTTGATGAAGGTGGACGTGCATTTGGGGTTACGGAGTCAGGTATTCATTCAGTTGTGAGTGCCGTACGTGCAGTGACTACAAAGGCCATTTATGCCAAATTATCACCAAATGTTACGGATATTAAACCATTGGCAGTTACTGCTGAAAATGCTGGTGCTGATGGTTTGACGATGGTTAATACGCTCGTTGGTATGAGCTTAGATTTGCAAAGTCGTTCCGCACGTTTATATCGCGGTAAGGGTGGCTTATCTGGTGAAGCACTGCATCCATTGGCCGTAGAATTAATTTGGGAAGCCGCATCAGCTGTTCATATTCCGATTATCGGTGTTGGCGGAGTGTCATCGATTGACGATGCTCTTGAATTAATGATGGCAGGCGCATCGGCTGTCCAGGTCGGGGTCATGAATAGCATTGATAAGTTATGCCTGCCTAAATTGATCGATGCTTTGCCTGCAGCGCTAGATAAATATCATTTTGATAAGGTGAGTGACGTCACTAGTTCATTATGTGCATTACCAGAGAATGAACATGACTGGCAGACCATTAAAAAGGAGCAATCATGAATACTTTAAATCCAGTTTTTATTGCCTTGGATTTTCCTGAAGCATCAGTAGCGTGGCGTTTTCTGGATCAATTTCCAAAAAATCAACAATTAGCAGTGAAAGTTGGTATGGAATTGTTTTATCGTGAAGGACCAGCATTTGTCACTGCCTTGAAGGAACGTGGCTATACAGTATTTCTTGATTTGAAATTATATGATATTCCACATACAGTTGGCCAAGCGACTAAGAATATTGCACGACTTGGGGTGGATTATTTAACGTTGCATGCTGCTGGTGGTATTCGCATGATGACCGCAGCTAAAGAAGCAACATTGACACAGACTAAAGGACCAAAATTATTAGCAATTACGCAATTAACTTCATTCACTGAAGACGAATTACAAGCCACGCAACAACTGGCAGTTTCGTTGAATGATTCGGTTATTCATCTGGCACAACTGGCTCAAAAGTCAGGCCTGGCTGGTGTGATTTCATCAGCATATGAGTCACAAGCGATTCATGGTGCGACCAGTGAGTCATTTTTATCGATTACACCAGGTATTCGCCTATTAGGCGACGAACAAGGTGATCAAAGTCGCGTCATGACACCCGCCCAAGCACAGCAACGAGGTGCAAATGGGATTGTCGTTGGACGATCAATTACTCAGGCACTGGATCCCGTTGCAACATATGAACAAGTAGTGACAGAATTTCATAAGAGGTGAAAAATGGTAGATTACCAAACAGCGGTTGCCAAATCTTTATTAGATATTGCCGCAATCAAATTACAACCGAATGATCCATTTACATGGGCATCAGGTATTAAAAGTCCAATTTATACAGATAATCGCAAGACAATTTCTTTTCCAGACGCCCGTCGCATTATTATTGATGGTCTTGCTGCTTTAATTAAAGAACAATACCCAAATGTAGAAGTGATTGGCGGTGTTGCGACTGCTGGTATCCCCCATGCAGCATGGGTTGCTGAAAAATTAGATTTACCAATGATCTATGTCCGATCAAAGCCCAAGGACCACGGGACTGGGAAGCAAATTGAAGGTTTACTGGCTGCCGGACAAAAAGTTGTCCTAATTGATGATTTAATCTCGACAGGGGGTTCTGTTTTGGGCGCTGTGAAGGCGACAAAAGCTGCTGGTGGTGAAGTGCTGGGAGTTGCAGCTATTTTCTCTTATGAATTACCCGCCGCAACGATGAACTTTGCCCAAGCAGCCACGCCTTTTTCATCACTCACTAATTTTTCTAGCTTAATTCAGGTTGCCCAACAAACTGGTGAAATCACCGCAGATGAATTAACGATGATTACTAACTGGCACAGAACCCTTGAATAGTCAGCAAAGAGTTTATGTCCAATTTTTACGCATAAAATGGTATGATAGGAAACATGAACGAGAAGATAAATTATGAACAATTAAATGGGCTGGATTTAGCGTATTATGGGGATGCTGTCTATGAGGTTTACATTCGACAACACCTACTAGCAAAAGGCATCACCAAGCCAGCTAAATTACAACGTGAATCAAAGAAGTATGTCTCAGCTAAGGCACATGCGGCATTATATGCGTTAATCGAAGCAGAAGGAATTTATACCGAAACGGAACAAAAATATTTTAAACGTGGACGTAATGCTAATTCACATACCAAGGCTAAGAACACGGACGTTGTTACCTACCGAATTTCAACTGGTTTCGAAGCAGTCATTGGTTATTTAGGTGCTAGTAATCAGACAGAACGCTTAGAAGAGCTAATTTCATGGATTTATAAACAAGTGGAAAGTGGGCGAACGGTTAATCATGGGACAACAAAATAATAAAAAGCAAACCGGTGGCAAGCGACAACATCAAGCGCAACAACATGAGTCACAAGGTGAAAATCAAGCAGAATTTGTCTACGGACATCATGCAGCCGTTGAGGCATTAAAAGGCCAAACAGAAATCAATAAAGTCTGGTTGCAGACCGGCTTGGCTGATAAAGCACGTAATGAATTGGCAAGCTTAGCTAAAAAACGTGGTTTGGTCATGCAAGATGCGCCAAAGGCAAAACTTGATGAATTAACTAATGGCGAAAATCATCAGGGAGTTGTGTTATCAATTGCAGCCTATGCATATGCAACGATTGATGATTTGTTTGCTAAAGCAGCAGAAAAAGATGAAGCACCATTTTTCTTAGTGTTAGATTCAATTGAGGATCCACATAATCTTGGTTCAATCATGCGAACGGCTGATGCTGCAGGTGTCCACGGTATTATTATTCCAAAGCGGCGGGCAGTGCAGTTAACGTCAGTTGTTGCCAAAACTTCAACTGGTGCCATTGAACATGTACCCGTTGCGCGGGTGACAAATCTGGTGCAAACAGTTGAACAACTAAAAGAACGTGGTGTTTGGGTATTTGGTACTGACATGAATGGTAACGATTATCGACGTTGGGATGCCAAAGGCGCAACGGTATTAATTATTGGCAATGAAGGTAAGGGCATTTCACCACTATTGAAAAAGTCTGTTGATGAAACCTTGACCATTCCAATGATTGGCCATGTGCAAAGTTTGAATGCTTCAGTGGCAGCCAGTCTACTTATTTATCAAGGTTACAATAGCCGTCATCCATTAGCATAAAAAAATATGTATTAATAACATATTTACGTGGATGCTTGTTGTTTTGTACTGCATAAGTGTGACAATTTACCGGGATCTACAGTATGCTTTTCTTACATTAGTAAGGAAAGGGTGAATCCTGTGCGTGATAAACGAGTGAATTTAATTTTGCCTGCCCAATCTGGGGATGAGATAGCATTTCAAGCCATTCTCAATGAATTTGAGGGACTAATTTGGAAGACCTATCAACAACAACGTGTTCGATCGCAGCCAATTGACTGGCAGCACGAATGTCGGGTCGTTTTGCATAAAACCCTACGATTATTGCGTAATCGGACCTGGGCAGCACTGACACTTTACTACAAGCAAGCTTTACAAACCCATGTTGTGCAACTTTGGCGTAATGAATACCGTGTACTGGATTTTCAAGTGCCTGTTTTACAGGAAACGATTGTCCCTTATGAAACAGAGACCGCTTGCGAACGCTTTGAGAGTCATCAACAATATTTGATGTCGTTTATTTTGGAATGGTATGTGACACTTCCCGGTAAAGAACGTGAACTAGTCTTTTGGCTGGTGCAAGGTTACGGGATGGCAGAAGCAGCACAACGTATTCAGCGCTCGCGGTCATGGTGTTATGGCATTCGTCGTAAATGGCACCACCTCTATCAGCTAGAAATGAAAAACAACTAGCTGTTTACTAATAAAAGTGTTACACTTTATGGTACGAAAATAGAAATTAGGAAGAGCGGTGGCGCCAAATGGCAGTGAAAAAAGTCGCTTTAGCATGTAGTGTTTGTGGTTCACGAAATTACATGGTTGTTAAAAAGCCTACTCGTGTTGAACGTTTAGAGGTAAAAAAGTTTTGCAAGTATTGTGGTAATCACACGTTGCATCGAGAAACAATGTAAGAGCATCGAACAGAGGTTTACAGATGAAGTTTATATCAAGTGTTATTAAAGAAATGCATACAGTTACTTGGCCAACCTTTAGTGAGAATGTCCATAATACAACGATCGTTGTGTTTACCGGATTAGCCTTTGCGCTTATCTTTGGGGGCGCTGACTGGGTATTTGAACAGGGAATTACTTGGTTGTCTAAGTAAACAAAATGCGCTATACTATAGCTATCAATTAGCAGATAAAACCCTCAACTTTGGAGGGTTTTTAATTTACAAAAATTTATGTCAATTAGTCTGAGGAGGCAATCATGGCAACTGAGTCGTTCGATAAGCAATGGTATGTTTTGCACACATATGCAGGATACGAAAATCGTGTGAAGTCAAATTTGGAATCACGTATTGAAACAATGGGTATGACGGATTATATTTTCCGTGTGTTGGTGCCAGAACAAGAAGTTGAAGTTGAAAAAGACGGCGAGACAAAGATTGTTAAAGAAAATGATTTCCCAGGATATGCTTTGGTTGAAATGATCATGACTGACGAAGCTTGGTACGTTGTTCGTAATACACCAGGCGTGACTGGTTTCTTAGGTTCTCACGGTGGTGGTTCAAAGCCAGTGCCTTTGCTACCAGAAGAAGTTGATGATATGTTGGCACGAATGAACTTAGTTGAACGTAAAGTTGAACACTTGGATGTTGTCGTTGGTGATTCAGTTGATGTCGTCTCAGGTAGTTTTGCAGGTCAAGAAGGTGAAATTACAGCCATTGATGATGAACATCAAGAAGTAACCATCTTGATCAACATGTTTGGTCGTGACACACCAACACAAATTTCATTTAACGACATCAAGCCAGTTAAATAAATATAAAAAACTTGAACACTTAGCTTGCTATAAGCTGAGTGTTTTGTTATTATAATTTAGTATGTGTTGTTATTAGGCACATATGTGGGAGGCGTAAATCGAAACGCGCCATTTACACCACAAACACGAAGGAGGAAACAATCGTGGCTAAGAAAGTTTCAAGTATTGTTAAGTTGCAGATTCCAGCCGGTAAGGCAACACCTGCACCTCCAGTTGGACCTGCTTTGGGTCAAGCTGGTGTTAACATCATGGGATTCGCAAAGGAGTTTAATGCTCGTACTGCCGACCAAGGCGGTTTGCTAATCCCTGTAGTTATTACTGTATATGAAGATCGTTCATTCGAGTTCGTTACCAAGACTCCTCCAGCAGCTGTTCTTTTGAAGAAGGCCGCTGGTGTTGAAAAGGGTTCTGGTGAGCCTAACACGAAGAAGGTCGCTACAGTTACTGCAGCACAAGTTCGTGAAATTGCAGAAACTAAGATGCAAGATCTAAACGCAGCTGACGTAGATGCAGCTGTTCGCATGATTGAAGGTACTGCTCGTTCAATGGGCTTCACTGTTGAAGGCTAATTAAACAAGTAACGTACGGATCGCATAGGAAACTAAGCAAGATCAAGCGGGAGGTCAATGACCGTTTGACCGCGTTTGCAAGGAGGAATAGCTACCATGGCTAAGTATGGTAAGAATTATTTAGCAGCTGCTGAAAAAGTTGACAGTGCCAAGTTGTACACTGTTGAGGAAGCTGCTGCATTGGTAAAGGAAATTGACTTTGCCAAGTTTGATGCAACTGTTGAAATTGCATTTAACTTAAACGTTGATACGCGTCAAGCTGATCAACAATTGCGTGGTGCCGTTGTTTTGCCTAACGGTACTGGTAAGGACCAAACTGTTGTGGTCTTTGCACAAGGTGATAAGGCTAAAGAAGCTGAAGAAGCTGGTGCTGATGTTGTCGGAGCCGCTGACTTGGTACAACATATCCAAGGTGGATGGTTAGACTTTGATGTTGCAATCGCAACACCAGATATGATGGCACAAGTTGGACGTGTTGGACGTGTCTTGGGACCTAAGGGATTGATGCCTAACCCTAAGACTGGTACTGTTACGTTTGACGTTGCTAAGGCTGTTTCAGAAGCTAAGTCAGGTAAGGTTACTTACCGTACTGATCGTGACGGAAACGTTGCTGTACCAGTTGGTAAGGTATCATTTGATGCTGACAAGCTTGCAGGAAACATCAAGTCATTGGCTGCTGTTATCTTGCGTTCACGTCCAGCCGCTGTTAAGGGAACATACGTACAACACGTATCAATCGCTTCAACATTTGGTCCTGCTGTGAACATCGACATTTCTTCACTATAATTTAGATTATTCTAAAAAATAGTCGAAGCATCTGTTGACACTTCCTCGACTACCTGTTAAAGTAGTTGAAGTAATAAATCGATTCTACCTAAGACGCAGGTGTCGTAAGACTCAATATCCCGCCGAGGAAGTGAAAAAACGCGAAAGCGACTTTTGACCCCCGGTGCAGTATGTACTGGGGGTCTTTTGGTAAGAATCAAAATCTAAACAGGAGGAACATTATACCATGAGTGAAGCAACCATTGCTGTTAAAGCACAACAAGTTGCCGAAGTTGCTGACAAGTTCAAGAACGCAACGTCTGCCGTTGTTGCTGACGTTCGTGGCTTGACTGTTGAGGAATCAAACAAGTTGCGTGCTGAATTACGTGGAGAAGGTGTTGAGCTACGTGTTATCAAGAACAAAGTCTTGACTCGCGCCGCAGAAGCTGCTGATTTGTCAGAGTTGAACGACCTATTTGCTGGTCCTTCAGCTGTTGCCTTTTCAGCCGACGATGCAATCGCACCTGCCCGTGTTTTGAAGAAGTATGCTGATGATATCGACGCCTTGGAAATCAAGGGTGGATTCATCGATGGTAATATCGTATCTATTGACGAAATCAATAAGTACGCTTCATTGCCAGACCGCGACGGTTTGCTATCAATGTTGTTGTCAACATTGCAAGCACCTGTTCGCAACTTTGCCTATGCAGTTAAAGCTGTATCAGACGCAAAGGGAGAAGCTGAAGCCTAAGCAATCGCTTAGATTCACAGCTTAAACTATCGGGCATTGCCCAAAATTAAAATTGCAAAAAGCAAATATTAAGAGGAGATTATTTATCATGGCATTTGATAAGGATTCAATCATCGCTTCATTGAAGGAAGCTACGATCATGGACTTGGCTGACTTGGTTTCAGCTATCGAAGAAGAATTTGGTGTTTCAGCTGCTGCCCCTGTTGCAGCTGCTGGTGCAGCTGGTGGTGACGCCGCTGCTAAGACTGAATTCGACGTTGAGTTGACTTCAGCAGGTACTGCTAAGGTTAAGGTTATCAAGGCAGTTCGTGAAGCAACTGGTTTGGGCTTGAAGGACGCTAAGGGTCTTGTTGACGATGCACCTTCAATCATCAAGGAAGGTCTTTCAGAAGACGACGCTAACGAATTGAAGGCAAAGCTTGAAGAAGCTGGTGCCGCAGTTACTGTAAAGTAATTTTATTCGGTTTAGCAGTCAGAAATGACTTAAAAAAGCTACTTGTGTATACAAGTAGCTTTTTTGTATTGTAAGTAAATTTGGTTTGAAAGTGATATGACGTTACTAATAGCAAACGGTTTTGATACATACATGACATAATTGCCAAGAATATAAGACAATTGGTTAACACTGTTTACTGAATGTTGTCGTATACTATTAGATATGAATAATAAAAATATGAGAGGGTTACGCTCGCGTGAAGAAAACCCTAAGAAGAAAAAGATGAAGTGGTTATCACTGGCCATTGCAGCAATTTTTACTGTTGGTATTATTGCTATCGTGTGGCCACATCATAAAGAAATTATGAGAACCATTACACCTAAGATGAAAAAAATTGATTATAAAAAAAATCTCACACAATCATGGCAAAAATCATTAAAGGGAGAAAAAGTTAACGTCGATATTGCTGTTTATGATCAAAAACATAAGCAGTTGATAACATTGCGTGATAGCAATCAAGATACCTTTCCGACAGCAAGCGTTGTGAAGGTGTCTGTTTTGGCGAACCTATTAAGTCAGCACGAAGCTGCTAATGAGACATTGACAGACGATCAGCAAACATTAGCCACAGCTATGATTGAAGATAGTGACAATGACGCAACGACAAATTTGTTATATCAAATGGGTGGTTATGCTGCGCCTGATGATTTATTTAATGCCTTATCAATGAATGATTCTAAAATGGATGTTGCAGCCTGGGGTAGCTCAACAACAACAGCTCCTGATCAGGTAACCTTGTTACGTAATATTTTCTATCGAAGTAATATTTTGTCATCAAATTCGCAACAGTTCGCGCAGAAGTTGATGAGTCAGGTAGAACCTAGTCAACGTTGGGGAATTACTGCTGGTGTACCATCTGATGCGAAGATGGCCTTAAAAAATGGTTGGTTACCAGATGATGATGGATGGATCGTTAATAGTATTGGGCACATTAAAAACAAGCAAGCGGATTATGTCATTGCTGTCTTGACGAATGGTAGTGATATAGAAGAAGATGGGATTAATTTAATCGAAAAGTTATCAAAACAAACCTATCGTGAATTAGCAAAATAAGGATTTGTTTCTTTTCAATATATTTTAATTTCATAAGGAGATTGGAACAAAGGAAATTGTTCCAATCTTTTTTTGCAAAAAATGTATTAATTATCAGCATGAAAGTTTGATAGCATAAACGCGTTCCAAAAGTCTGAAGCCTCAATGTAACGTGATTTGCGCTATTCCTGTCCTCCGCTTTGCTACGGCCAAAAATAGCGCAAATCACGTTACACACCGGCTCCAAAACAACTTTTGTCACGCTCTTTCTTGTGCAACAAAATTTACAAAGTTGAGATGTCTTTACAGTTATTTTTCATTTAAGAAAATATATTGATTAGTTTTATGAAATTTATTATGATGAATAAGTTGTTTTAAGAAAAATATATTTTTAAAACAACGAAAATATTTTATGAATCAGGAGATATATTTATGCTGCAAATCAACGACTTAACCGTCGCTTACAGCAATGTACCAGTATTCACAGATTTATCTGTTAATTTTGCATCAGGGAAAATTACAGGGATAATTGGACCAAATGGCGCTGGTAAGTCAACCTTAATCAAGGGTGCTCTGGGATTAGTCCGCCGCTCTGGTAATGCTACTTTAAGTGGGACACCCATTAATCGAGTGCGTCAAAAAATTGCTTATGTTGAGCAACGTGCGGCACTTGATTTAACATTTCCTATCAGTGTTTTTGAGGTGGTTTTAACGGGCACGTATGGCAAGTTAGGATTATTCAAAAGCCCTGGTCGAAAAGAAAGGGAATTGGCAATTGATGCTTTAAAACAAGTCAATTTAGTCGAATTTAAAAATCGTCAAATTGGTGAATTATCAGGTGGTCAATTACAGCGTGTCTTTGTTGCGCGAGCAATCGTTCAACAAGCTGATGTTGTGATTCTCGACGAACCATTTGTCGGTATTGATATGAAATCTGAAGAAGAAATTATGAATGTTTTACGTGGCTGGCGTAATGCAGGTAAAACAATTATCGTTGTGCATCACGATTTAAACAAAGTGGCTGCCTACTTTGATGAATTATTGATTATGAATCATGGTGTGATTGCTCATGGTCCCGTCTCAACGGTATACACTCAGGAGAATATGACACGTGCGTTTTCTGCTGATTTAAGTGCCGTGCTCTTCAATAAGATTGCAGGTGCTTAATATGAAAAGTATTATTGAATTTTTGCATGCATTAGGACATTATAACTTCCTACAAAGTGCGCTGATGGCGGCCATTATGGTTGGTATTATGTCAGGAATCATTGGCAGTTTTATTATTTTACGTGGTATGTCATTAATGGGTGATGCGATTTCTCATTCTGTCTTACCTGGAGTGGCCGTTGCTTACATGTTGGGTGTCAACCTGATGATTGGTGCAACAACGTTTGGTGTTATTGCAGCATTATTGATTGGTTTTGTTGCTTCAAATAGTAAGCTAAAGAATGACACGGCTATTGGGATTGTTTTTTCAGCATTTTTTGCATTAGGATTTATTCTAATTTCAATGGCAGAATCATCAACAAACTTGCATCATATTTTATTCGGGAATGTTTTGGCAGTTTCTGATTCAGATCTATTGTCAACATTTATTGTTTTGGCGATTGTTATCATTTTTATTTTCGTCTTATTTAAAGAGTTGCAAATTACCTCATTTGATGAAGTATTTGCAAAATCATACGGTTTGAATACGAGTATTATTCACTATGGTTTAATGATTATTTTGACATTAGTAACCGTATCAGCTTTACAAACAGTTGGTATCATTCTAATTGTTGCAATGTTAATCACACCAGCTGCTACGGCGTTCCTATGGACAAATCGTTTGGTACACATGTTATTTGTCTCTTCTGGTGTTGGTGCCTTAGCTTCAATCGTTGGGTTATATCTGTCATACACAATGAATTGGGCATCTGGTCCAGCAATTGTGTTAGTCGCAGCCATTATCTTTTTGGTTTCATTTGTTGTTGCCCCAAAGCAAGGTATTCTTGCCAAGTTAGGAGTTAAAAATGTTAAAAAAGCTTAGTATTGTTATCGTTACTTTACTAGTTGTCGGTGGCGGTATTTTTTTCTTCGTCAATGGCCGTGGTGAACAAAAGTCAACTGCCAGCGAGCAGTTGCGGGTCGTGACAACAAATTCTATTTTAGAAGATATGGTTGAACAAGTTGGTGGTAAGCATGTTCAAGTTTACAGTATTGTTAAACGTGGCACAGACCCGCACGAGTATGATCCAACGACTGATGACATTGCGGCAGCAACCGAAGCAGACGTATTATTCCATAATGGGTTGAATCTAGAGACCGGGGGAAGCGGCTGGTTCAGTAAGTTAACCAAGACAGCTAATAAGCGTGATGATAAAGAAGTATTTGCTGCTTCAAAACATGTAAAACCAATGTATTTGACTGAATCTGGCAAGGAAAATGAAACTGACCCGCATGCCTGGTTAGATCTTAACAATGGGATAAAGTATGTCAATATGATTAGTGGTGTGCTACAAGATAAGGATCCAAAGCACGCAAAAGCATATCAAAAGCGGACAGATGCATATGTTGAAAAGTTAGCAAAATTGCATAAAGAAGCACAAAGTAAGTTTGCAGATATCCCAGAAAAGCAACGCTTATTAGTGACATCAGAAGGTGCCTTTAAATATTTCTCGAAAGCATACGGGATTACACCAGCATTTATTTGGGAAATCAACACTGAAGCACAAGGTACACCTGAACAGATGAAACAAGTACTAGCTAAGATTGATCAGTCAGACGTTAAGTCATTGTTTGTTGAAAGTTCAGTTTCACCCAAGTCAATGAAGCAAGTATCAAAGGAAACAAAGTTGCCAATTTATTCAAAAATTTATACGGATTCATTGGCTAAGAAGGGTACGCAAGGTGACACATACTACGACATGGTTAAGTGGAATATCGACAAAATTCATGACGGTATGTTAGCAAAATAAATCAATAAGTAATAGACGCATTAATTAGGTTTTTAAACTAGTTAATGTGTTTTTTTGTTTACTTGAATAACTGTACGATATTTGTGACATATTTGTGATTCTTTTCCAGAAAAATTGTTATAATGGAATTGTGAGAAAATTAGCTATCCGGTTAACATTCTGGGTAACTAGGTTTACAAAGCGGGTATTCAACGATACAATGTATCATTGGACTTATTAATTTATTGGTTTTGTAGGAATTTTTATTGAGGAGATTTAATATGGCTAGCAAGAACATCGTTGTAGTAGGGGCCGGCTTTTCCGGTGTATTCACTGCGCGTAAATTGGCTAAAAGACTAAAGAACACCGACTATCAAATCGTATTGATTGATCGTCACTCATTTATGACTTACATGACAGAGTTACATGAAGTTGCAACGAAGCGTGTCGAGCCAAAGCACGTGCAATTTGATTTGGGAACATTATTTAAGCACCAATCAAATGTGAAAATCGTGACGGCTAATGTTGAGGACATCGACAAGTCAGCAAAGGTAATCAAGACATCTGAAGGTGAATTCACTTATGAGAAATTGGTTATCGCAACTGGTGGTACGACAAATACATTTGGTACGCCTGGTGTTGAAGAGTATGGTTACACGCTATGGTCATTTGAAGAAGCTGTTAAATTACGTGCACACATCGAAGAAGTTATCCGTGAAGGAGCGATGGAGACTGACCCAGCATTACGTGAGGCAAAGTTGACAATTGCTGTTGTCGGATCAGGATTTACTGGTGTTGAATTAGCTGGTGAACTGATTGAACAACGTCGTGAATTAGCTCGTGCAAACAACTTGGATGAATCAGAAATTAAGTTGGAAGTTATCGAAGCTGTGCCAACAATTTTGAATATGTTGTCAGATCGTAAGCTAGCCGACAAGGGTGAGCAATACATGATCAACCACGGCATCAAGTTGCGTAAGTCAGCTGGTGTTGTTGAGGTTAAGGAGCATGCCGCACTATTGAAGGATGGTACAGAGGTACCAACTGAGACTTTGGTTTGGACAGCCGGTGTTAAGGCTAAGCCACAAGGTGCTAAGTGGGGATTGCAACAAGGCCCTGGTGGTCGTTTCCTAGCCGACGAGTACTCACGTGCTTTGGGTGAAGAAGACATCTATGTTGCGGGTGACGTGGCAGCTTATCAAGAGCCTGCACTTGCAGATCCTAATAATCCTCGTGCCGGTTGGACACCACAAACAGTTGAAGGTGGAGAATCAGCCGCTAACACTGTTGTACCAAACGTCGTTTACGATGTAACTGGTCAAACTGGTGAGCGTCATGAGTTTAAGGGTCACTACCAAGGATATGCCGTTTCAATCGGTTCACACTACACGGTTGGTGTTGTACAACAACTTGGTAATATGAAGATTGGTAAGGATGGTTGGTCTGTAACTGGCTTTATCGCTAACATGTTCAAGCACATTATCAACTTCTACTTCTTCATGCAAATCTCAAGTGGGTACCACATGTTCCAATACACATTGGATGAATTCTTCCGTACACCAAATGGACGTAACCCATTCTTTGGTTGGACGTCACGTGTCGGAAACGTTTTGTGGTCAGTGCCTTTGCGTATCGTCATGGGAATTACTTGGATTTCATTAGGTGCAACCCTTGGTGGTGGTGCTGGGATGATTGCAACGATCGTTGGTTGGTTACTTGTCTTTGGTTTCCTAACATCAATCGCCGCATTCGTTGGATTCATCTTTGGTTTGGTAATGGTCTTTGCTGGTACCGGTGTGACGGTAGCTGCCTTGTTGATTCCATTTGCCTCACTTGCCTTAATGAATGGTGCCGGACGTACAATCGGATTAGACTACTGGGTAACACCATTCCTAGAGCGTTCACTAGGTGCATCATGGTATGGTAAAGCAAAGTCACACTATAACGACATGCACAAGTAATCTGTTAAAAATAAAAATTACTGATGACTTTATTAAAAGTCACCAGTAATTTTTTTGTTTATGACAATTTTGGCTGATGCTGTGATGCATAGAAAGCAGCAATGACACCATGAGCGACACCAACATTGATTGAGCGCACGCTGCCATATTGTGGAATATACACCATTGCATCAGCTGCATTGATCAGGTCGTCAGCCAAACCGAGCTTTTCTTCACCAAATAGAAAGGCTGATTTAGCTGGGAAGTGCATATCATACAGCGACTGTGGGTCATAACCAAGGGTATTGTCCACGGCGTAAATCGTGTAACCCTCTTGATGAAGTTGCTCAAAAATGGCTGGATAATCAATAATGCGGTGATGTTCGATATGTTCGTAGTTTTGCGTACCTAATGAGCCACGTCGATCCCATTTTTTGATACCTTCTGTTGCATCTGGAATTGCTGGGTTTTCGGGATTCAAAAAAATTAACTTGCGCATACCAAAGGCATTGCTGTTACGAACGGCAGACGCCTTGTTAAAATCATGGCTAAGATTTTGCATAATGGAAATCATCTCACCACGATGCATATCTAATGATGCCCGAATCTCATCATCAGTTTTGCCTTTATAAAAATCAGTCACGTTACGATAATCAGCTGAACGTGTTAAATCAATATCTGACATAGTTGCTCCTCATTAACTAGCCCATCGACCAGAATTAATAGTTTAATTCTATCGGGGGGTGTGCACCGTGTCAAACTTGGTTATGGCTGATAAAATAAGATGAAATTGAACATTTCAAAGCATATTGACTAGTAATTTGTTATGATTATAGGTATGAGAAAATAAAAAGGAGGCGCGGACATGACGCCAATTATATCGTTGTCGCATGTGACTTACGCATATCCAAATAGTGACGTACCTGCCTTACGTGATTTATCATTAACAATCAATAAAGGTGAGTGGGTTGCGATTATCGGTCATAATGGATCCGGTAAATCAACTTTTGCAAAATTATTAAATTACTTACTAGCACCAACTGAGGGTGAAATTAAAGTGAATGATGTTGTTGCCACTGAGGAAAATATGTGGACGATCCGTGACATGGTTGGGATGGTTTTTCAAAATCCCGATAACCAGTTTGTGGGCGCTACGGTGGCAGATGATGTGGCATTCGGTATGGAAAATCGTGGCGTACCACGTGATGAAATGATTAAACGGGTGGATGCTGCCTTAGCCGAAGTGCAGATGGCGCCATTTGCTGATCGTGAGCCAGCTCGCTTGTCAGGTGGGCAAAAGCAACGCGTGGCGATTGCATCAGTGTTGGCCTTACAACCTAAAATTTTAATTTTAGACGAAGCAACGGCTATGTTAGATCCAACAGGGCGTCGTGAGATGATTGCATTAGTCCATGAATTGAAAGCACGTATGGGGGATGACTTAACGGTTATTTCGATTACCCATGATATTGATGAAGCAGCAAGTGCTGATCGTGTCATGGTTATCAATGATGGTGAACTTATGGAAACAGGTGTACCAGAAGAAATCTTTGCGAATGCAGATCAATTACGACGTTTTGGGCTGGCAGTACCATTCGCTGAACAGTTAAAGGAACAACTACGGGTACGGGGAATTAGCGTCCCTAATGAATATTTGACAACGGAAGGGCTGGTAACGTGGTTATGGCAATCAATTTTGACCAAGTAGGTTTTACCTACCAACCAAATACACCGTTCGCGACACCAGGTCTGCATGATGTTTCGTTTGAAATTCCAGATGGTAAATTTACAGCTGTGATTGGTCACACGGGTTCTGGTAAATCGACAATGGTGCAACACCTTGATGGATTAGTTTTGCCAACAACTGGTAAAATCACTATGGGTAATCAAGTTGTGACCGCTGAGACAAAATTAAAAGAACTCAATGAATTGCGTGCACATATTGGCTTAGTCTTTCAGTTCCCAGAAGCGCAGCTGTTTGAACAAACAGTCATTAAAGATGTGATGTTTGGGCCTAAAAATTTTGGGGCATCAGATAAAGTGGCACGGGCAGCTGCCAAAGTTGCTTTAGAAAAAGTCGGTATTTCAGCCGATTTGTATGAACGTTCACCATTTGAATTATCAGGTGGTCAAATGCGTCGTGTGGCAATTGCGGGTGTCATTGCCATGGAACCAGATTTATTGATTCTAGATGAACCAACAGCGGGTCTGGACCCACAAGGACAACGTGAATTAATGACTTTGTTTACTGATTTACAAAAAGAACGACAAATTACGGTGGTACTGATTACGCATCAAATGGAATATGTTGCCCAATATGCTGATCATGTGGTGGTCTTTGAACATGGGACGGTTGTTAAATCAGGTTCACCAGCTACCATTTTTGCTGATGAAAATTGGTTACATGAAAAGCAGTTAGATGTACCCGCAGCTAAACAGTTTGCGGATGCCTTGGCAGAAAAAGGTGTTCAATTACATGATGTGTTAGACATCAATCAATTGGTTGATCAATTAGCTGCCCGATTAAATGGGGAGGTGGATCATGTTTAGTAATATGATTATTGGTCGCTATATGCCAGGTAACTCATGGATCCATCGGCTAGATGCGCGTACTAAATTGGTACTAAGTATTGCGTTCATCTTTGTTGTTTTCTTTGCGAACAATGTCATTGGTTATGCACTAGCAGCGGTCTTTACATTGCTGGCAATTATGATGACGGGACTAGGCATTGGTGTCTTCTTACGTGGGTTACGCCCACTTGTCTTATTGATGTTCATTACGACATTACTCCAACTGTTCTTTGTTCAGACTGGGGATGTCTTGGTGCACTGGGCATTTATCACCATCACAACTGATGGTGTAATCAATAGTATTGTCGTGTTTGTTCGTTTCATGTTGATTATCATGTTTTCAACGATTTTGACATTAACGACTCAGCCATTAGCCGTTGCTGACGGAATGGAGAGTTTATTGAAGCCGTTTAAGAAATTGGGCTTACCAGTTTCTGAATTAGCTTTGATGCTATCGATTGCGCTACGTTTCGTCCCAACGTTAATGGATGAGGCTCAGAGTATTATGAATGCACAACGAGCACGTGGTGTGCGGTTTAATGAGGGTAGTCTTATGGCACGTATTAAATCATTTGTGCCCTTGTTGATTCCTTTATTTGTGAACGCCATTAAGCGTGCTATTGAGTTGGGGGATGCGATGGAAGCACGTGGTTATCGTGGTGGTGACCATCGAACAAAGTATCGTATCTTAACTTGGCATACCCAAGATACTGTTGCCATGATTGGATTTGTTATCTTCACGATTGCATTGATTGCAACGCGTTGGATGATGTAGAAAGGATTTAAAACATGCCACGTTATAAAGCAACCATTGCTTATGATGGGACTGATTTTTTTGGTTGGCAAGTACAACCTAATAAGCGGACTGTGCAGGCAGAAATGGAATTAGTGGTCAATAAAATGGCTAAGAATCCAGCCGAACATATTCGTGTGCAAGGTTCTGGTCGGACGGATGCTCGCGTGCACGCAAAGGGGCAAGTGGCACATTTTGATTTGCCATTTGATATTCCAGCTGACGCCGTTCGAAAGGGGCTATCAACGATGCTGCCTTACGATATTGGTATTAAAAAAGTTGAGAAGGTCAGTGATGACTTCCATGCCCAGTTTAATGCTCATGATAAAACCTATTTTTATCGCTTTTCAACGAGTGAGTATATTGACCCATTTAAGCGTAATTATACGGGTCATTGGCATCGCCGTTTAAATCCAGAACTGATGCAGCAAGCCATCGGTGATTATGTTGGTGAGCATGATTGGTTAAGCTTTGTGGCTTCTGGTTATCAACAAAAAACAACGGTGCGCACGGTTTATTCTGCAAAAATGTGGGTTAAACCTGAGGAAGAAGAAATATGGTTTGAATTCTCAGGGAATGGCTTTTTATATAACCAAATTCGTATCATGGTCGGCGTCTTGTTAGAGATTGGTAATGGGGTGCGTCCAGTAGATGATATCAAGCGTTTATTTGAAGTAAAAGACCGACAACAAGCGCAATTTACGGCCCCAGCCCAAGGATTATATTTAATGGATGTTAAATATTAAAAAAACATCAAGTTGTCAAGGACATTTCATTGACTATTCCTGTAAAACAGGATAAGATAGAACTCGGTATTGTTTACCAACCACAAATGGGAATGTCCTGGTACGACTTTTTAATTATTGGTAAAGTAAACAAACAGAAAACTGGAGGAAATTTTCCATGCGTACAACTTATATGGCAAAGCCAGGTGAGATCGATCGCAAGTGGTACGTCGTTGATGCAACTGATATTGCATTGGGACGTTTGTCAACTGTCGTAGCATCAATCTTACGTGGTAAGAACAAGCCAACTTACACACCAAACATCGACACTGGTGATAACGTTATCGTTATCAACGCTGGTAAGGTTGCTTTGACTGGTAAGAAGGCCACTGACAAGATCTATTACCACCACTCAAATCACCCAGGTGGTTTGAAGATGCGTCAAGCAGGTGACTTGCGCGAGAAGAACCCACAACGTTTGATCGAACTTTCAGTTCAAGGTATGTTGCCAAAGGGTACTCTTGGTCACCAACAAGCTTTGAAGCTACACGTGTTTGCTGGTTCAGAGCACACACACGCAGCTCAAAACCCTGAAGTGTTGGATATCACCAACCTTATTTAATTAACGAAAGGAGAATAGTTTAATCATGGCTCAAGTACAATACTCTGGAACTGGCCGTCGTAAGAACTCTGTTGCTCGTGTACGTTTGGTACCTGGTAACGGTGCTATCACGATCAATGGTCGTTCAGCAGAACAATACATTCCTTTCGCTAACTTGCGTGAGGTTATGGTGCAACCATTTAACGTTACTGAAACTCTAGGAAACTACGATGTTTTGGTTAACGTTGATGGTGGTGGTTTCTCAGGTCAAGCTGGTGCAATCCGTCACGGTATCGCCCGTGCCCTATTGACTGTTGATCCTGACTTCCGCGCTTCATTGAAGAAGGCTGGTCTACTTACTCGTGACCCTCGTAAGAAGGAACGTAAGAAGCCAGGTCTTAAGAAAGCTCGTAAGGCTTCACAATTCTCAAAGCGTTAATATTTACTATTACACTTTGTTGGATTGTCAAAGATCCGAATACAAAAATGACTCCCAAGTTGGTTTTGCCGACTTGGGAGTTTTTTGCAATTGAGTGAATATACAAAGCAACAATTTGTTGCTTTGTATATTTTTTTGTTTTGGGATAATTAAGTTATGGAACTACATAAATTAATAAAAGAAAAACGAGAAAAAATCGGTCTTACACAAGAAGATGTTGCACATAGATTAAATGTTACACGACAAGCTGTGCAGAATTGGGAAAATAACAAAAGAAGTATTCCAAATAGTTTATTGACACAATATTTTAAACTATTGAAATTTGATGCAAAAGAAATTTTAACAGTGTTTGGCTTTTTGGATAATAATAATTTAAGAATAGAGTCTATTGATTATTCTAAGAAAGGAATAGATGAGTTTAAGTATACTGAAGGGGAAATAGTATTGACAAAATTTCCAACACTTTATTTAGGTGTGGGAAAAAAGCAGGACAAATACACTAGTAGAGTCAATCAACTAGCATATGTTGGTGAAGCTAGCTCAATTATTAGAAGAACCAATGAACACTTGAATGCAAAAAATGATAAATTGAACGCAATTAAAAATGATGCTGATGATGATAAAGAAGAATTATATATCATTGGTCATCCAAAGTTTAATAAATCTGCCACCCTAGAGTTGGAACAAATGTTTATGGATTCATTATTGGGTGATAAGAAATTTATAAAAATTTATAATGGTCGTAATAATGGTTTATCCATAGACTTCTATGAGCGTAATGCTTATAGAGAAGGGATTTTTCCCGAAATTTGGAATCAACTAGAGAAGAAAGATGTTGTATCAAGTTTAGAGGAAGTTCGCAACTCTGCATTGTTCGCTAATAGTCCTTTTAAGACGTTGAGTACGAAACAACAAGAGGCGAAGAATATAATTTCAGATAAAATTGCGCAGACATTATCGGAAGATAATCAACATGAAGTTATTAAAATTCAAGGATTAGCAGGATCAGGTAAAACAGTATTAATGTCACAACTATTTTATGATATATGGAAAGACCCATATGAAGTTGTAGAAGCAGGTGGAAAAACTACACATCAGTCATCTGTAGTTTTATTGGTGAGACATGAACAACAACGTCGTACATATGAACAAATTGCAAAGAAGCTAAACATGGGCAAAGATGCGGTCATGGATGTATCGACATTCATTACAAAGGGGATAAAAACGGATGTAGTATTAGTTGACGAGGCACATTTACTGTGGAGTGGAAACTATGGTCGTATCAATAAAGCTAAGTGGGAACCAGATTTAATGGCATTGCATAAATTAGCGAATACCTTAGTTTTAATTTATGATCCAAACCAACTGGTTTCAGCACGTGCAAAAATTGATGATAATCCAGAATTGCTTGAAATTGTGAATGGTAAAAATACACTTACAGTAAACTTGAATGAACAATGGCGAATTGAAGCCAATCCGGCTACTTTAAAATGGATTGAGAATTTTGCACATTTCAGTGGAAATTCAATGGTCACACCACCCGAAGACGGTGCATATGACATTCGCTTTTTTGAAGATGCTAGTGATTTTAGACATGAAATTGAATCGAAAAATGATCAGTTTGGATTAAGTCGATTAGTGGCGACCTATGATTGGCAGTATTCACAAGGTTCAAGACCCAAAAATAATGATAAATACTGGTATGTTGAGTTTGGTAATGAAACTTTACCATGGAATTTAGAACTTCCGGAAGTACAAGTAGCACAGGCTAAACAAATACCTTGGCAGGAAATTGATATGAGTATTGGTGAAATTGGTAGTGACTTTACTGTACAAGGCATTGACCTGAACTATGTTGGTGTGATTTTAGGTCCGTCAATAATATGGAATGAAGAAACTAATTCACTAGATATTGATGCTGACAAATCATGTGATCATCAAAAAATTCGTAAAATTAATGGCAGCTATGATAACGAAGAAAATAAAAAATATTTGAAGAATGTTGTGAATGTTTTGTTGACACGTGGCGTACATGGATTGTATGTCTATGCGGTGAACGACAAATTGAGAGAAAAGTTAATGATGTTAAATAGTTAAAGTTTTGAAATTTGATTATAAAAATGGCTGGGAATTAGGTGTTAAACAAAATTCTCGACCATTTTTTATTGAAAGAAACATGTAAAAAAGCGTGAAATTAAAAATTTCACGCTATAGTACAATTATTATAATTAATAATGTTTAAGTATTAATCTTGTTCATTTTCTTTGGCATGTTTAATAGAAAGGTCGCTTTGCATTTTGTCTTCTAGACCATCAACCCGATAGAATAGAAGCGAAATAGCTGAAAGTGCAAATCCAATAATTGGTACCCAAATATAACTTGTTTCAATTCCCCTTAATGCTGTGGCGGATTGTGCTTGATTGGCGACATATCCGGTTGTTGATAAGATCCAACCAGTAATAACACCACCGATACCCATACCCAATTTAGCACTGAAACTCGAGAATGAAGTAACAATTCCTTCAGCACGTACACCACTAATCCATTCGCCATAATCAACGGCATCAGCCAACATAACGGCAATTAATCCTGAAACGTAACCAGTACCTAAATATCCAATAATAGTTGCGATGACAATAATAGAAACACTCATGTTATGAGCACCAACATTTAATAATAGTTGCCCAACAATTGCCAGAATCATTCCTAATAACATTGTGTTTCTTTTACCGATAGCACGTGAAGTTAGTGGTGTTAGAACAACTGCGATTAATGCAACAGCTTGAAGACTAAGAATAAATGATGCTAGTCCAGCATTATGCATATTGTATTTGAAGAAATAAACCGTTACTTGTGAGCGTGTTTGCATTCCCATCCAGTAAACAAAGTTAATGAAAATAACAATAGCCCATGGCCAGTTACGCTTTAATGCTCTTAGTGATTCCTTAATTGGTAGTGATTGTTTAGATGATTTTGTCTGTACCCGTTCTTTCGTATTCTTGAAAACAATCCAAAACAAAAAGACAACAATGATAGCAACAATTAATGCCCATATAAACCAACCACGTGAGCTAGTTGTCGATCCATTACCAAAAAAGGCAACCATTGTTAAAGTGATACCAGTTATGATTGTTGCACCAGCTGTTCCCATAAATTGACGAATTGTAGATAGTGTTACACGTTCTTGAGAACTGGTTGTTAATGATGGCAAAATTGAAGTGATTGGAATATTAACTGCTGAATAAAGTACATCTACACCAATATAAGTGATATATGCCCAAATTATTTTTCCTGTAATACCAAGATTTGGTGTTGTAAATACAAGAACACAGAAAATGGCAAAAGGAATTGCAAACCATAACCAATAAGGTCTACTTTTCCCCCATCTAGTATGTGTATGGTCAATCATAATTCCCCAGAATGGACCATCAATTGCATCAATGATTCGTGCGACAAAAAACAATGTACCTACTGCTGCTGCACTGATACCAAAAGTATCGGTGTAAAAGATCATCAAATAAGTACCCACCATTTGAAAAGATAAATTACAAGCAAAGTCACTTAAACTGTATGAGAACCTCTCCTTCCAAGGTACCATATTTTTTCCTAAATCACGTGAAGCATGTGCTTTCATAATAAAATCCTCTTATTCTCTCATTTTTTATGATAATTAGAAAAATTCTAAATTATAAAATTGATTACAATAGCTTTTGAAAACGTTTTCATAAATTATAGTAAATAACTTGTCTTGTACAGGCAACTAATTAAAAGGTTTCAATCAGAAAAGACCAGGTGAATGGTCAGATTTGTGCCTTTTTATAAAATTTTGAAAATAGTCAGGTTGTTTAATGCTTACAAGTAATTTATTTTATTCATTAATCCACGATATAACACGATTTTTTAGTAAATAAATAGTTATTCGACAGAAAAGGTATAAATCTTACTTTTCATTTGGCTTTTTCTGATTGATGATCTAAAAGTGGTTGCTTGTCATAATTAAGTTATCTATCATAAATAATGAAAACGTTTTCAAAAAATCTTATATGCAATTAAATTCATTGGTTTATTAGTATCAGATACAAAAGGGGAGTCTTATGAAATTTTCAAATGGTTATTGGTTAGGAAAAGATCAATATATTATTAATTCACCGCTACAAGTATACGAAGCAGTTAAGGTAGATCAGTCTGAAAGTAGCCGTTCATCGGATGAATTAAAAGTATATGCTGCTTATCATGAAATTAATTCACGAAGCGATATGTTAGATGTTGGAAACTCAACAATTTCTGTATTTTCTCCAGGTAAGGATATTATTGGAGTGGAATTAAAACATTTTGATGATGATAAAAAAGATCCACTATATGAATTGAAGACATCAAATACAGAGGTGGAGTCAACTGTCTCGGATGATTATGCAACGTTAACAAGTGGAGATTTAGAAATTCAAATTAATTTGAAAAATAAGTTTAATGTTAATTTTAATTATAGAGGAAAACGTATTACAGGTTCTGAATTTAAGGCACAAGCCTCTATTACTGATCTGAGTGGACAAAAATTAGGTGAGGTAATGCATCCAAACACGGTAATTGGAGCGCAAAGTTTATTACCTCAAGGACAAGTAAAATGTGCAGATCACTTTATGCGTGAACAACTTAGTTTATTACCAGGCACAAATGTATATGGATTTGGTGAACGCTTTGGAGCTTTCGTTAAAAATGGGCAAACAATTAATATAATTAATCAAGATGGTGGGACAGGATCAGAGCAATCATATAAATCAATTCCATTCTATATTGCCGGAAAGCCTGGTGTAGCTGGGAATCCAGGAACATATTATGGCGTTTTTGTTAATGAGAGCAGACCAACAAGTTTTGAAGTAGCCAGTGAGGTCGTTGATCGTGTCAGCTTTTCTGTTCGTGGTGAGTCATTAGAATACTATGTTATAGCAGGAGATACACCTAAAGATGTTGTAGGAAAGTATAATAAGTTAACTGGTGGTTCAACATTACCACCTGAATGGACATTTGGTTTATGGTTATCTACATCCTTTACTACAGATTATTCTGAAGAAACAGTTATGAAGTTCGTAGATGGCATGTTAGATCGTGATATTCCATTATCTGTTTTTCATTTTGATTGTTTCTGGATGAAGGGATTTGAGTGGTGTAATTTTGAATGGGATAAAGAACAGTTTCCTGATCCTGAAGGATTAATTAGAAGATTACATGATAAGGGGTTGAAAGTATGTGTCTGGATTAATCCGTACATTTCGCAAAAATCACCACTATTCAAGGTTGGAAAAGAAAAAGGATATTTTATTAAGCATGCTGATGGCAATGTTTGGCAATGGGATTTATGGCAACCAGGGCTGGCTACGGTTGATTTTACAAATCCAGAAGCAGTGACTTGGTATACTGGTTTATTAAAGAAGCTGCTGGATATGGGTGTGGATTGCTTCAAAACAGATTTCGGTGAGCGTATCCCAATGCATGATGCTATATTCTATAATGGGAATAGTGCAGAGGGTGAGCATAATTATTATGCTCATCGCTATAATAAGGCAGTGTTTGATCTACTTAAGCGAGAAAAAGGAGATGATGAGGCAGTTGTATTCGCACGCGCGGCAACTGTTGGTGGTCAACAATTTCCTGTTCATTGGGGTGGAGATAATCTGTCACAGTTCCACTCAATGGCAGATACGCTACGCGGTGGTTTAAGTTTCCTTTCATCTGGATTTACTTTTTGGTCACATGATATTGGTGGTTTTGAAGAGAATGCTTCACCTTCTATTTATAAGAGATGGACGCAATTTGGGCTACTATCATCTCATTCTCGCTATCATGGTAATGTACAATATCGAGTTCCTTGGCTATTTGATGAAGAGGCGGTTGAGGTCACTCGTAGGTTCACACATCTCAAGCAAGATTTAATGCCATATATTTATGCGGAAGCGAAAAAATCAGTGGCAGCTGGTATTCCATTAATGAGACCGATGTATATGGAATTTCCTGAGGATGCTAATTGTGCGCCATTAGATCGTCAATATATGTTAGGAAGTAAAATTTTAGTTGCTCCGATTATGAGTGAAAGTGGTGATGTAGATTATTATTTGCCATCAGGTAAGTGGGAACATGTTCTAGATGGTCGTCAAATTGAGGTAGGAGAAAATGGACAATGGTTTGCAGAAAACTATGACTATTTAGCTCTACCAGTATGGAAACGTGTTTAATATTGAAATAGGAAAGCCGTCTGTCGATTTTGATAGGCGGATTCCTTTATTTTTAATTAATCTGGGGTGGTTTGAATGAGTATGAAACAATCAAAACATGAAATCATTACTGATAATGCCGATGTAGGAGTTCGAGTTTTTTTATCAGACGAAGCAGCTGGATTTAAGCCAGTTCATTGGCACGTGCATATTGAAATAGTTATTGTGTTGGAAGGACAAGTGACTTTTTACTATGATGGTAATTCAATAACATTATTTGAAAATCAATTCATTGTGATTGGATCAGGAATTATTCATTCGTCAAAAAATTCAGAGAACAAGTCTTTAGTTTTACAGATCCCAATTGAATATTTGAATAGATTTTGGACAAATAGTGATCAACTAGTATTTGAGGTACCAAATGTTAATAAACAATCAGAGGATAAAGTGTACGAGGATGTTGTTAACATGTTATTAAAGATGACCAGAGTATATGAATCCAAACAGGCAGGTTACTTATTACAATTTAGTGGACTATTGATGCTGACAATGTATGAATTAATAACGAATTATGCAGTTTTAAAAAGTAATGAAAAAATTGTTGAAGATAATCGACTCAAGGAGATTTTTGCAGATATTCATGAAAATTATCGTGAAAAATTAACTGTTAGTAGTCTAGCCCAAAAATATCACTACCATCCTGATTATTTATCGAGATACTTTAAACAACAATCAGGTATTTCATTAAAAAGATATGTCTATGGTGTTAGGTTAAATTTTGTTCATCATGAAGTATTAACAACCAAGAAGACGATTCAGGATATTTTTCACGATAATGGCATTACAAATATAAAGTTAGGTACACAATTATTTAAAGAACAATATGGTTTGACACCTTTTCAACTTCGTAAACAATCTTAAGATTTTGAAACATGTGTAATGGACATATTTTGCGAACAAAGTTAAATTACATATGTGATACAAAAAAGGGGAGTTATTTACGCTAAATAAGATATCGTAGTTTAATTTTAGGGGGAAAAATGAAATTAGTAGCATTTGATATTGGGGGTACAACAGTTAAGACAGGGTTATTTCTGGATAAACAGCTAGTTAAAAAGGCATCATTTAATACACCACAATCATTTGATGATTTGATTTTAGAGATGAAAAAATATATCGAGGATGATATTGAAGGTGTAGCAATTAGTGCACCTGGTGTTGTGGATATTAAAGATAGAGTAATAAGAAATGAAAGTGCGGTACCTTATATTCACAACCGACCAATTTTTGATGAATTGGAACAAGCCTTAAAAAGGCCAGTGACAATTGAAAATGATGCAAATTGTGCAGGCATTTGCGAAATTAATTTAGGTGCTGGCAAAAATTTTAATAATGTTGCATTTGTCATTATTGGTACTGGTATAGGCGGTTCGGTATTTATTAATAAGCAACTTTATAAAGGTGTTCATCTATCTGGTGGCGAGTTTGGTTTTATGAAAGATAAGAATGGGAAAACATTAAGTAATTCTGCTACACTTATTAAAAACGTGAAAGCCTATAATGAACAAGCACCTAACGGAAAAATTAAAGATGGACAGGAGCTACTTACTTTAGCAGAAAATGGTAATCCACTAGCTAAAAACATTATTAATAATATGTATGATCGGATTGCAGAGGGAATTTATAATTTACAGGTTTCTTTTGATTTTGATGCATTTATTTTGGGTGGTGGTATATCCGCACGCGCCGAGTTAGCAAGTGAAATTAAAAATAGACTGGCTAAATTATTAGCAGATAATGTTACAGATGATATCATGCCAGTGATTGATAATTGTCATTTTCAAAATGATGCTAACTTATATGGTGCAGTAATAAACTTTTTAAATAAAAAGCTCTATTAGTATGTTTAGGACAGAAAAACCCATAATAAATTTAAAAACTATTAAAATGAGTAATTTTAGCTAAAAACAATGAGTGCAATTTCATTTACGAATTGCTTCTATAAAAATTCTCCAAAAGATTGTGATAATCAACCGATCCTTTGGAGTTTTTTTGTGTGAAATTCTATAACTTTTAGTTGTATATAGGTAATGTAAGCGGTCTCATTCACGTGTTAAACTACAAGGGTAGCTTAGTTAAAAAGGCTTAAGGAGTTAAACAATGGAGAATAATAAACTGCGATTGCAGGTGCATCCCCGCGGTTATGTAGAATCATTAGTCATGAAAGATGATCCTTATCAAATGAATTGGGTTATTGATAATCAATATCTGAAACAAACAGATTTTGATGAATCAGATAAATTATTTGGTGAGTTTACGATTACTATCAATGGACAAAAAATTAATAGTCATGATTTAGAACCAACAATAACAAGTGATTCAAGTCGGGCAGTCGTTACCTATAATTTACAGCAAAAAGTACAAGTTATTTTTATCTATGATTTAGCTGATGATAATCAGTTAGATTGGGAAATCAGTCTAAAAAATCTAACAACTGACGAACTAACAATTAATAACTTCGGTGTCTGGTTATCACTTGCTTATGTGATGTTCCGTGCCAAAAATGTTGCCAAAAATATTCATGAGTCGGCGGCAGTTTACCCATCAATTTCGCGTGATTTTACAAAAATCAATGCAGTACGGCGTGACAATCAATCAGGTAATTTGGGTATTTACCAAACAGCAGGAAAAACATTATCAGTTGGAACCTATGCGGCTTATAACAATTTGTTTTTTGAAAATGTTTCACCGTCTTTGGATGGTATGTTATTCCATCAGTTAATCCTAGCTGGTGGTTATGATGAAGATTTTGAAAATAATGATTGGATTTATGACAAAAATCCAATCATCATCAAAGCAAATGAAACGAAATTGTGGCATTATGTCATGCAACCAAACGATTCTAAGAAAGATTTTTATCAAAAAGCACGTGAAGTTGGACAACCAACTATTTCATATCAACCGCTAAATGTTGTTAATCAACCAAGTTATTTGACCATTGCAGGCAACGGTCATGAATTAGTTGGCGTAACAGCCATTGCTGGTGAAAACGGGCAACAAACAACTGAACTAAAATTCCAACAATCATCAGATCACTATCAAGTAGATTTTAAACCAACGGTTTTGGGCGAGCATCAGATTACTTTTGATTTTGCAGATGGTACGCAAGATGCAGTTGTGCTGAACGTGATGACGCCATTAAATGAAGTTATTGATCGCCGTGTGCAGTATATTTCGGAAGAACTTTACCAAGGCGCAGGTGGAGAAGTACCATATGCATTTACGCCGATTTCGAATCAGGGTGAATCATTAGGTAAGTTAAGTTTAGTTTTGAAGAAAAACTTGATGGGTGCTTTAGACCAGCAACAAGTCAGACAAGTTGAAGCAAGTGCGGTGAACTATGTCCGACCAAAATGGTTCACAGATGGTAATTTCAGACAACCAAGTAATTTGTATGGTGATTTCTATCGCTGCATGGATTTTGAATACATTGCGCATTTATTCCTGCTATTATCAGAGTTTGATGATGAGACGCTATTACTGAATTCATCAGAAGAGTATCTACAATGGGCAGCCGATGTCTTTATGTTACGGGTCAATCCTGATTTGCATGAAACAGCGCGTGGTAAAGAAGAAGCACAAATGTTAGGAGTTTACTTCCTATACATTCAGGATTTGCTTAAAAAGTTAAAGTCGCATGGGTTAACTGATTATTATGACAAAATCAATAACCTATGGCAGCAAGTGACCAAAAAGTTAGACGATGATCGTTTAGGCTATCAAGCAGCGATTACTGAGCACTACTTTGATAATGCTGGCTTTGGTCCAACTGCTGGTGCTTTAAGTGAAGCTGGCTTTGTTAATGGTGCTGAGACATATGGTCAATTACTATTAGCAAACATTGGTTATTCAAATGATTTTAGAGCACAAAATCCAGATCGCTGGTGGGAAGCATTAGCTTATATGATTCATTCGCTCTGGGGTGGCGTAACAGCTGCAGCAACCTTTAAAGTTTATGAAGCACTAAAAGATACGGCATATTTGGATGCTAGTTATCGTGCAACAGCGGCCATTATGTATTGCTATGATACAAACTCAGTGGCCACGACAAAGTTAAGCGAGGGGATGGCTGCATCAACATATGCAGTTGCCGGTCCGCACCTTAATCGACCTGATCTATCACGTAACCGTTTTGGTCAATCAACATTCTATTCAGATGGTGGTATCTTTGCTAAGTTATTTAACAGTGCGAACGAAACACCAGATTGGGATATGGGTGAGGAACTAGTCGCTTACCTAGATGGTATCGGTCAAAGAACTTATTTGATTCATCAAAATGATAGTTGGTCAGTCATTAATGGTACCTATGAGAAAGTTGGAGATCAGATTAACATTATTAGTTTTGCACCATATCAAAAGGAATTTTGGTTGATTGATGAGACTGGTACACGACAGTTATCAGAAGTAACTTCGGCTGATAATTACTTATTTGATATAAATAAATAATGAGTCAGTGACTAATTTTGGTGATGTATCGGAGGAAAAAGGATGGATCAACAAATTATTTCGATTTCAATGCCACCATTTCCTAGTTTTATCGAAGGAAATTATATTACGTTTAAAGCAGGACAAAGCCATGATCATCGATATAATATTGGCTTCTTTGATTTAATTTTCGTCAAGAAAGGTGCGTTATTTTTACGTGAAGATGGCAAAAAGTACACAATTCATGCAAATGAAATGTTTATCCTTCTACCAAATGGTGAACACGATTCTTGGCAACCTTGCGAAGAGGAAACAAGTTTTTTCTGGATGCATATCTATACGACTTCAAGATGGCAACAAAGTAATTTTCCAATGCGCTTTGTATCTGAATTGCCGATTCCAGAATTACATTTTCATCAAAAATCCTATACATTGCAATTACCAAAACTAGGTGAAATTACTGAGCCAAATTTGATTTTTGATTTACTAAATGAAATTCAAAACAGTACCGAAAGTAGTCGAATTGACAGTATCTGGTATACAGAAGAATTATTTTTAAAATTTCTTAAATATATTGATACTCGTGGTATTTCAAAAGATCGTGTCACCATGCTAGCAGAAAAAGTTCACCTATTCTTGGCTGAACATTTAGCTGAACATATTGATAATAATCGCTTATCTGATGAATTTCATCTGCATGTTAACTATATTGCCCGTGTGATGACTAAAGTCTATGGGAAAACGGCAATAGAACTTTTAGAAGAAATTCGTATTGAAACGGCCAAACAATATTTGATTCACACTAACAAGTTGATTAAGAATATTGCCGAATTAGTCGGATTTGAAAACTATATCTCTTTTACAAATCAGTTTAAAAAAATGACGGGGATGTCGCCTAAGACATATCGCGCCACTTATAAAAAATAATTTTGGGGAAACATAATGCAAAAAAAATTAAGCCTGACAAATATCCTAGCTTATGCCAGTACTGACACGGCAGGAAATTTGCTTTACTGTACACTAACAAGTTTCATTTTATACTTCTATACTGATGTGTTTGGTATTTCTGTCGGTGCAGCTGGAACGATTTTACTGGTTGCGCGAGTGATTGATTCATTAGATGCACCAATTTGGGGATTGATTATTGATCATACACATTCTAAGTATGGGCAAAGTCGCCCATGGTTTTTGTGGCTTGCTGCACCATTTGCAATCTTTTTGACGCTATCATTTTTGTCACCAGATTTATCTGCGGCACAAAAAGGTATCTATGCCTTGGTAACATATTTAATCACGGAAATTATTTATACAGGTATTTCAACACCAATTACTTCAATTTTACCTAATTTGAGTAATGATTCAGATGAACGAGTGAAATTGAATTCTTACCGTATGGTTGGTGGTAATATTGGTTACTTCGTGACAGCTTCATTTACTTTACCATTGGTTGCTTTCTTTGGTGGTGGTAATGACCAAAAAGGGTTTGCAATTACAGCTGCTGTCTACTCTGTCATTGGACTATTGATGTTCATCTTCGCTTTTGCAAAGACACAAGAAGTTAATTCAGGTCCTCAAGAAGTACAAAGTATTCCAATCAAAGACAGTTTTAAGGCAATGCGTGGGAATTGGCCATGGGTTATTATTGTTTTGGCCAATGTGATGTACTGGTTGGGAAATACAGTACGTACATCAACAGTTATCTATTATGCACAATATAATTTAGGACATCTAAATTATGCATCATTACTAAATGGATTGGTTCTGTTCCAAGTCGTTGGAAACATTTTGATTCCATTTATGGTTAGAAAATTCTCAAAGGGACAAACTTTGATTATTGGTTTTTCAATCGCATCGCTTGGTCAAATTCTAATGGGATTTGTTGGTAGCAATTTTGCGTTAATTGCGGCTGCATGGATTTTCACTTCAATCGGTACGGGAATCGCTGTATCAATGCCATTTGCTATGTTGTCAGATACAGTTGACTATGGTGAATGGAAGAACGGTATCCGTTCAGCGGGCTTCTTGACAGCAATCGGTAGTGCTTTCTGCATCAAGATGGGATCAGGACTAGGAGGTTTCTTACCTTCTAAGATTATGGCCGCTGCTGGTTATGTTGCTCATAAACAACAAACTGCATCTGCATTAGCAGGTATTAAGTTCTCATTTATTTGGTTACCAGCAATCTGCTTTATGATTGGTGCTGCCATCATGTTAACTTATTCAAAGTTTGAGAAAAAAGAAGCTCAAATTAAAAAGGACTTGTTAGAGCGAGTTAGTTAATCTGGGAAAACTAGATTACATCTCTGCAATAATTATCAAACAATATTAGCTACTAAATTTTTTGATATATTTGGTGGCTTTTTATTATGGACAGTTTTAAAGCGTATTACCCATAGACCCTCCAAATAAAGGAATTGCCTATATAATGCTATAATTTTCATATACCATTGTAATCAAAGGGGAGATTTCAAATGAGTAAGGGCGCTTGGATAGGAACGATTATTGTCATAGTAGCTATTGGTCTCGGGGCAGGTGGTATGTTGTACGTTAACCAACAGTCACAAGATAGAGACCTAAAGGAAGAACGAGCTAAAAATAGTTCACTATCTAAAAAAATGGATAGTGCAGATAAAAAGAAAGCAACTAGCGAGAAAAAGTCTAGTTCACACCAAACATCCTCAAGTGTGAGTGAATCATCGACAACATCTTCGGCTTCTTCCAGTTCTGAAGAACCAACGACTAATGAACCAGTTCAATTAACGACAGCACAGAAGCAGGCTGTTAATGCAGCCTTTTTGAATTGGGCAGCTGGACGTGCAAAGGTTGGCAATATGGCAGTGACCGATTGGTATTTTGATCATGGTGCAGCCGGGACAGGAGATTGGTACGCTAATACAACGGATGGTGAGATTCAAGTACAAGATCAAAATAATCCAGGTCCGTCAGCCTTTCCAATCCATGCAATCGGTGGCTGTGTTTTCCTAACAATGAAGGATGGATCTACTGGTCGGCAAGATGATGTCGTAGTGTCGATCGCTGGTGGTTATGGTGACAAAGCTGAAATGAGTAAGCCAATTACGAAGTATATGCTTGGTGATAACGGCAAGGTATATGAACTAAAATTGGCTGAAGGGGATGCAAGTTTAGCAGCTGGGTTCGCTGAATATACCGATGACGGACAAAAAAATCCATACGGTCCATCGTATACTTTTAAAGTGTCAGAAGACCAGGCTGCACAAGCAGAATTGCAGAATCTACTTAATGCGTATCGATAAGGTGTGTTTTGACGAAATTAGTTTGTGTTAATTATAAAAACCACTTGCAAACAACCGCCAAAGAGAGTAATTTCTTTATTAGATAATTATTAGAAAATTGTGATGAAGAGAAGAGTACTTTCTAAGTAATTTGTCCAGAGAAGGTCGTTAGCTGAAAAGACCGCAAATGAAAAGAAACGAAGATGAGCTCTGAGCATTAATCATTGTGCAAGCAATGGTTACGGGTAGACTCGTTATAGTCTCACTTGCTAACTGAGTAAGTGATTGAGGTACTGTTTGTAAAAAGAGTACAAATTAAGGTGGTAACGCGAAGCTTTCGTCCTTGAATAAGGGGCGGAGGCTTTTTTGTTTGGAAAATATCTAGTAGTGAAACAGATGTAATTAATGGGGGATGTCATTATGGAAAAAGCAGATAAAATTAAAATCTTGCAGGATTTGGTTAGTATCAATACCGTCAATGGTAATGAGTTAGCAGTTGCGACATATCTACAACAGGTATTTGCTGAACATGGCATTAAGGCAACCATTGATGAATTTGGCGATAAACGAGCAAATCTACAAGCTGAAATTGGCAGTAAAAATGCTGATCAGAAGGTTTTGGTATTCTCGGGCCACCAAGACACGGTGTCAATTGATGATGAATCAGCTTGGAAACAACCACCATTTGGTGCACAGATAATTGGTGATAAACTTTATGGACGTGGGGCAGCGGATATGAAGAGTGGCTTGGCCGCTGAAGTGATCGCCTTAATTGAATTAGCTGAAAACCCTGCTGTTGAATTAAATGGGACCCTGCGTTTTATTGCGACAGCAGGCGAAGAGTTTGGTACGCCTGGTGCATATCGTTTAAATGAGCAACACGTCATTGATGATGCTGATGCACTGGTGATTGGTGAGCCTACAGATGGTCAAATTATTTTTGCTCATTCAGGAAGTTTTAATTACCGCATTACAAGTCGTGGTCAAGCGGCGCATAGCTCACGACCAGCCCAGGGGATTAATGCCATTCAAGGTTTGGTAAATTATATTAATTTAGAAAAAGATCTTTTTGCAGATACTCCAGAAGATCCTTACTTGGGACGGGTACAGCACAGTATTACAGTCATTCACGGTGGTGAGCAGGTTAACACTATCCCAGCTACTGCTGAATTATTAGGTAATATTCGTCCCACTCAAGCGTTTGATAATCAACAGGTAATTGCGCAAATTGAAGCAGCTGTGGCCGAACTAAATCAGCAATATGATGCCCAACTATCTTTGGAAATTATTCATAATTTTGAACCAGTCGAAACAGCAAGTGATAATGGTTTTATTCAAATCGTCAAACAAGCAGCACAAGAAACGTTTACAGACCGTCAAGTTGATTTATTGACGATGAATGGTGCAACTGATGCCAGTGTTTTTGTGAAGAATAATCCAGGTCTGCCAACAGTGATTTTGGGTGCTGATGGAGACAAATCTTCACACCAACTCAATGAATACACGACCATTAGTAGTTACCTAGCGTTGATTGAAATTTATCAAAAAATTGCCCGTGAATTTTTGCAATAGAATAATTTAAATTTTAGATAAAATGATTTAGCATTTTGCAGTGGGATAAAATTAATGTTTATGTGATAATTAGGATGAAACATTTAGATTTATGATGACATTGCCCCAGTAAGGAGAGAAGGATGATTTATTCAATCGAACAAATTGCTGAATTAGTCAAGCCAATTGCTGAGAAATATCAAGTTTCTGAAGTTTATCTGTATGGATCATATGCTCGACAAGAGGCAAATGAAGATAGCGACATTGATATTGTTTATAAACGTGAGGGATCAACTGTTCATGGGTTGCTTCGAATGTCTTCTTTTAAATTAGATTTGGAACGTGCCTTGAATAAGAAAGTCGATATTGTACCGTTAGAAAGCTTTGATGTGCCAATTGTAAAGGAACGAAATCAAAAATACATTGATAATGTTCATTCAACAGAGGTTATGCTTTATGGTGCATAATAATCGAATAACAAACCGTGATGTCATGAATTTATTAACTCAATATGCTAATGAAGTAGCAGTAACCATAGAACGATTTGGAAATGATTATAATCAGTTTATACATGATTTTGTTTTCTTCAATGCTTTATCGATGCCTATCTATCAATTTGCTGAGCAGACTTTAAATTTATCAGAAGATGCTAAAGAATTATTTGGGGATATTTGTTGGCATGCCATACGTGGTATGCGGAATCTTTTTGCACATGCTTATGGCACCATGTCACCAATAGATATCTGGGAAACGGCGACAACTGATATACCTTTATTAGCAGACAAAATTAATGTGGTATTAAATAGTAATTCACATATTTTAGACACAATTGCAGATGGTCGAAAAGGTTAATTTAAACCACCGTATAATCAACAGCGCGAAAAGTGCTCATGATTATACGGTGGTTTTTTGAATTTATTATTAATGAAATATGATATTAATAAGTCTTATAACTTGGTTGACACCGCGTTTATATGTGACTATTATTAAAAACAAATTAATTATATGAGAAAGAGAGCGACCAGACATGCAAAACTTTAGCCAACGGCAAATCACTGCTAATATCATCAAAGGTTCCTTAGGTAATATGATTGAATGGTTCGATTGGTACATTTACGCATCATTTACAGTTTATTTCGCACCATCTTTTTTTCCAAGTACTAATCAGACTGCGGAACTATTGAGTGCGGCAGGCGTCTTTGCTGTTGGTTTCTTAATGCGCCCATTAGGAAGCCTGTTCATGGGAAAGTATGCTGATGTTCGTGGGCGACGTGCAGCGCTAACGTTATCAGTAACAATTATGGCAACATGTTCCATGATTATTGCACTGATTCCTAGTTATAAAACGATTGGTATTTTTGCACCCGCAATTTTAATTTTGGTACGTATGATCCAAGGACTCTCACTAGGTGGGGAGTATGGTATTTCAGCAACCTATCTATCAGAAATGGCCTCGTCAAACCGGCGTGGTTATTACGCATCTTTCCAATATGTCACATTAATTAGTGGCCAACTTGCAGCCCTTGCTATTCAAGGCCTTTTGCAATTTTTCTTAAATGAATCAGCGCTACAAGCTTGGGGCTGGCGAATTCCATTTGTGATTGGGGCATTGGGAGCAATCTTAGTGCTTTATCTTCGTTTATCAATGAATGAAACGCAACAATTTAAAAATACGGCGAAGCAAAAGGATAAGTCGTCACGTGGTTCATTACGAATACTCATGCAATATCCGGGGCAAGTGTTAACGGTTGTTGGTCTGACCTTTGGTGGTACGATTGCCTTTTATACGTACACTACCTATATGCAAAAGTACATGATTAATTCTCTTGGTTTATCAAATCGAATAGTGACAGCAATCAATTTTTTGGCCTTGCTAATCTTTATGGCAATCCAACCATTGTTTGGTGCTATCTCGGATAAAATCGGACGTAAGCCGTTGTTATATTGGTTTGGTATTTTGGGAACTTTGCTAACGGTGCCAATCTTTATTGGTTTGAAATATTTTTCAAGTCCGATAATGGCTTTTCTATTGATGCTGGGCGGATTGTTGATTGTTAGTGGTTATACATCAATCAATGCCATAGTAAAGGCAGAGATGTTTCCAACTGAAATTCGAGCGTTAGGTGTTGGCTTACCTTATGGTTTAACTGTTGCCATCTTTGGAGGCACTGTTGAATATGTTGCGCTATGGACGAAGAGTATCGGTCACGAAAATATTTTCTTTTTCTATGTTTCCTTCGCAATTTTAGTCAGTTTATTGGTTTACATTCGCATGCTCGAAACTTCAAAACATTCACATTTAGAGAAATAAAAAAATGCTCTATAATTGTTAGGCTTTTTGTCTAACAATTATGGAGCATTTTAAATAACCATCAACCAACAACTTTAATGATGATGATACCGATAGTGAAGACTGCGACACTGATTATTTTCAGTCGGGTTGTTTTATTTTTGGAAACTTGGAACAAACCGTTATGTTCAATGATGATTGAACCAATCATTAGTCCAATAATACTCAAACTGACTGTTAAACCGGGTCCAATTGTTGGATTTAAAATAGTCATGCATAGGACAAAAAATGCGCCCATTGAAGATGCGGCCCATGCTGTACCAGACCGAACCCCGGATATAAATTTACCAGGTGTGAGTTCTCGATTTACGCTAACAACGATTAAGAGTAATAATGTACCAAATAAGAATGCGATAAACGATGATGCAATTGAGGCGGTCAATGCAGCTGAATTTTGGAATTCAGCTGTTTCATGGAGTAACGTCCCAAGATTACCATTAAATATTCCTTGAATTGTTGATAGGATACCAGCAACGAATCCCCAAATGCAGAGTAACCAATTGTTAGAATTAACATCTTTTAACTTATTTACCTTGGGAGTATAGGCACTCAAAATCACACCAATAATGAGTAGCACAAGGCCAATGATTTTAACCATATTTAGTGGGCTTTGTTGGACATTAAACCAACCCATTGCATCAATTAAAATACCAGAAGTGACTTGACCAAGGGTTGGATAAATCACTGCTTTAATTGGACCTAATTTTGGGAAAAGGATAATGATACTTGTAATATAAATTGCCCCTAGGACACCACCAATAAACCATGGAAATCCCTTCTGAAAAGTTTCTGACAAAACAGAGATAACATTAATTCTTAGTACAAACAGAGCGATAAGAAATTCAATAGTACCAATGATGTATGTCATGAATCCCGCAAGAATAGGGGAGTTTAATTGTTTACCAAGATTGACATTATAAGGATTCTGGACAGCTAAAACAAGTCCAGCGAACAGACTTAAAATATATAGCATAATTTACCTGTCAATCTTCTCAATATGCTTGCCACCAATAATCACTGTATGACAAAGATCAAGGAATAGACCGTTTTCTACGATGCCTGTCAATGATTTGAGGGTATCAGCTAATTTGTGAATATCGGTGACATGACTGATGTCAACATCGATAATATAATTTTTGGAATCAGTTAACACTTTCTGGTTTTGATCGTCCAATCTGAATTGTGGTTGTAAGTTCATTTGACTTAGCTTTGTAAACAGTTGCACAGAACCAAATGGTATAATTTCTATAGGGAGTAAAAAGCTACCTAATTTATCACTTTTTTTGGAGGTATCAACTATCCAGATATTTTTTTTAGAGTTTAGTGCAACAATTTTTTCAAACAAAAGTGCTGCACCGCCGCCTTTGATGCCATTTAATTGTGGATCAAATTCATCAACACCATCGACGGTTACATCAATGTGATCAATATCATCAATACTAACAACGTGTATGCCCAAGGATTCAGCAAGTTGTTGTGACTTTGTAGAAGTTGTCACACAAGTTAAGTGCCAGTTGGCGGCTTGTATTTTTTTACTTAAAGCTTCAATAAAGTAGTTTGCCGTGCTACCCGTACCTAGTCCAACGATCATGCCATCATCAATATAGTCAACAGCTGCTTGTGCAGCGCTCTTTTTCTGTAAATTAATATTCATGTCTATATACTTCCTTAGTTATTTGATGATAATTTCGCGACAATTTCATCTTGATAAGGAATGGCAGGAATGGCACCAGGTCGTGAAACGACAATACTACTTGCAATGCTAGCTTTTTTTAAAGTCTCTTCAATATTAGATAGGTCGGCAGCTAGTGTGGTAGCAATTGTACCAATGAAAGTGTCACCAGCGGCTGTCGTATCAATTGCATCAGCTTTAAAACTTTTGATTAGCCCTGGCTTACCATGGATTGCATAGAAGGCACCGTGTTCGCCAAGGGTAATAATGACATTTTCTATTGCCAATTTATCTTTGAATAATGATGTCCGATCAACTAGCTCTTCATAGTCTGTTGTTGGCTCTAAGCCAAGTAGGGCAGCTGCTTCAGTCTCATTCGGTACCAATAAATCAGTGTTTTTTAAAATGTCAGGATCAACATAATCTGTGACAGGTGCAGGATTTAGGATTGTTTTTGCTCCATATTGATGCGCTAATTCAAACCCCCTTTTGATAGCGTCTTGTGGAACTTCTAATTGTGCGACCACGACATCAGCATGTTTAATTAAATCTTGTGCCTGATCAATATCTGTCATGGATAGTGCCATGTTTGCGCCACCGTATACCAAAATTGTGTTATGGCCATTTTTTTCGAGCATGATATAGGCGGTACCGGTGGGTACTGATTTCGTGTAAATGGCATCGGTATGAATACCTTCTTCATTGAGTAGGTCAATATATGAGCGGCCTTCTGGGTCCTCGCCGACACCTCCAATGAAGGACACGGTTGCACCTTGGCGAGCGGCAGCAACTGCCTGATTTGCTCCCTTGCCACCAAAGTTAGTTGATTTACTGTTAATGCTGAGTGTTTCACCAACAGTAGGTAAGCGATCTAGTTTTTGTAATACGTCAATGTTTAAACTGCCAATAATAACAACATTTTGCATTTTTCTATCCCTCTATATTTAAAGAATTTAAAAATTATCTTTTACTAAAAAATAGTTGGGCAATTATGGTATCAAAACCCAAGTATTGTTGAATAGCTTGCGTTCGCGTATATTTTGAAAGCATTTTTTAGTGGTATGATTGACCACCAAAAAACAAATAACGACAGAAAGCGCTTTCAAAAATAACGAGACGCTGTTATACTAATACTTGGTAAAACGTTTTACTCATTCACAGGTATCATATTATCATAGTTAAATGTTTTAATAAAGAAAAATTAATTTTGTGAGGTAAACAAAATGTTAATTGCTATTAACATGTTAGGTATCCTTGTTTTTGTCGGGGTTGCCTATCTATTTTCTAATGATAAAAAGAACATTCAATGGAAGTCCGTTAGTATTGTTCTTGTGCTAGAGGTATTCTTAGCCTGGTTCTTTACCCAATTCAAAGCAGGACAAATTGCCGTCCAAGGAGCAGCCGATGGCTTTAATTGGTTAGTTTCTGTTGCTTCAAAGGGAATTGCGTTTGCTTTGCCAGATTGGCTAACCGCAAATAATGGTGGTCCTAATTTCGTAACATCGGCATTGCTACCTATTTTGTTAGTTGTGCCATTGTTTGATATTTTAACTTATTTTGGAATTCTACCTTGGATCATTAAGTGGATTGGAAAGGCTTTGACCTTTATTACTGGTCAACCAAAGTTTGAGGCATTCTTCTCAATTGAAATGATGTTTCTTGGTAATACAGAGGTATTGGCTGTTTCAAAGAATCAATTAGAGAGCATGTCAGCACGTCGTAATTTTACGTTAGCGATGATGTCGATGAGCTGTGTGACTTCAGCCATTATTGGTTCATATACACAAATGGTGCCAGGTCAATATGTTTTGACAGCTGTTCCGCTTAATATTTTAGGCGCAATTGTTATTTCAGCTATTTTAAATCCAACAAAGGTTGCACCTGAAGATGATGTCATTGTTAAGGTCGATTCAGAAAATGGTAAGAAAGAGCCATTCTTCTCATTCTTAGGTGATTCAATTCTTGGTGCTGGTAAGTTGATCTTGATCATTACCGCAACAGTTATTGCCTTCGTTGCCCTTGCCGCATTGATTGACCAACTATTCAGTTTAACTGGATTCCACTGGTTGACACTTGAGAATATTTTTGGGGTTATCATGTTCCCATTTGCTTGGTTGTTAGGCTTCAATGTTCAGGACGCATTCCATATTGCACAATTTATGGGAACTAAGTTGGTTACCAACGAATTCGTTGTTATGGGTGAGGTTTCAAAGTCAATTATGGCCAACAAAGGATTGTTCTCTAGCGAACACGCAAGAATTGTTATGACAGTGTTCCTAACGAGTTTTGCTAACTTCGGTACAATTGGTATGATTCTTGGTGCCTTTAAGGGGTTGGTCAACAAAGAAAAGAACGAATACATCAGCTCACGTGTTGGATACATGCTGTTGTCTGGTGTGCTAGTTTCATTACTTTCAGCTGCTACAGCTGGTATGTTTGTTTGGTAATCATCAGTTAGTATAATAAATTATTCAAGGGGGAAACTTGTCATGCTATCTGTCATATTAGATATGGATCCAGGAATTGATGATGCAGCAGCGATTGCAGTTGCCATTAATCATCCAGATTTAGATGTTAAATTGATCACAACGGTTGCTGGTAATGTCTCAGTAGATAAGACAACGAACAACACGCTGAAGTTATTGACCTTTTTTAATAAGGATATTCCAGTTGCCATGGGTGCAAAAGCCCCATTAAAAAAGGCATTTGCTGATGCATCAGCAATCCATGGTAGTTCGGGAATGCCTGGTTATGATTTTCCAGAACCGCAAATGAAACCCATTGATTTACCAGCTGTTGAAGCGATTCATCAAACGATTAATCAGTCAGCTGAAAAAATAACCTTGATTGCCACCGGATCGTATACAAATATTGCCCAGTTTATTCAAAAATATCCAAATGATTTAGATAAAATTGAACATTTGATTTTGATGGGTGGTAGTATTTCAGGTGGAAATTGTAGTTCGGTCGCTGAGTTTAATGTGTTCACTGATCCGGATGCCGCTAAAATTGTTTTTGCAGCACCAATTGAAAAAACGATGATTGGTCTGGATGTGACTTTAAAAGCATTAATTACTGCTGAAACAGTAGGAAAAATCAAGGAAATGGGTAAGTCGGGTGACATGCTTTATAAGATTATTTCTGCTTATGGGGATGTGCATGAAGGTGGCAAGCCAATGCATGATGTGAACACGATACTTTATGCGCTTGATCCAGAATTAATTACGACAGAACCAATGAATATCGAAGTGGCAACCGACGGACCAGCCATCGGGGCTACAGTTGCAGATATTCAAAACAGATGGCATGAGCCAGGTACCCACAATGCAAATGTGGGTGTTGATATTGATGCAAAGATGTTTAATGAGTGGTTTATTAAGCAAGTTGCAAGAATGCCAAAGTAAAGGGGAAAAACATGGCAAAGAAAAAGATGATCCTAGATTTGGATACTGGCGTCGATGATGCATTGGCTATTGCTTATGCGTTGGCAACGCCAGATGCTGATTTGATTGGTATTGTTTCTTCATATGGCAATACATTAGTTGAAAATTCAGCACAAAATAGCTTGAATTTACTAGCTTTGTTAGATGCACCAGAAGTACCAGTTTTTCTGGGTGAAGCACATTCATCAACTACGGATTCTTTTGAAACAATGGCAATTTCAAAAGCCATCCATGGTGAAAATGGTGTTGGTAATGTTGATGTGCCAAAAGCATCTCGCTCTGTTGAAAAGCAACATGCCGTAGATTTCATTATTGAAGCTGCTCATCAGTATCAAGATGATTTAGTCATGGTACCGACTGGTCCGCTAACCAATCTTGCGGCTGCTTTTAAAAAAGACCCAGAAATTGAACAATTGATTGGTAATATCACATTAATGGGTGGTGCATTAACTGTCCCTGGTAATGTGACACCATATACTGAGGCAAATATTAATCAAGATGTGGCGGCCGCAGATTATGTATTTAAACATGCAAAGCACCTTGTGATGGTGGGATTAGATGTTACACTGAGAACGCTATTGACCAAAAAAGAAACACAGCAGTGGCGTGATTTGGGAACGGAAAAAGGTCGTGTCTTGGCTGACATCTTTGATTATTATATCGATGCCTATTACGACCTTGATATTAATAAAAACGGGGCTGCTTTACACGATCCGTTAGCAGTCGGTGTTGCGGTTGATCCAAAATTTGTCACTTTGTTGCCACTTAATATGACAGTAACCCCTGACGATGGTCGCACGATTGGTGATCTAGATAAGTTGAAGGATGAACATATTAACAATTATGCAGCAATTGATGTTGATGTACCTTTCTACTTAGAGCGTTTTATGAACTATATGACTACATTATTAAAATAAAAATTGAAATAGAAAACAGCGTTGCTTTTTGTGGTAACGCTGTTTTTGTGTAAGCCAGGATGTTACCCTAATCATGTATAATATCGTTAGAAGACTGTATTGAATGTGTGATTTGTTAGTAGAAAAATGGAGCTCTCAAATGGTGATGAAAAATAAATTAGGCATTACCAACTCTGCTGAACTAGCTAGAGTTGAGGAAAAAATTACCAAAAAGGCAGCAAAACAATTATATGATCAGGGCGATATTAGCAAAATTGAAGTGGGAACTTTTAATGGCCTTGCAGCAATTCATAAGTATTTATTTAAAGATATTTATGAGTTTGCAGGGGAGGTTCGCCAGGTAAATTTAGCAAAGGATAGTTTTGCATTTGCACCTGTCATGTACTTGCGACCAGCATTGGCATATATTGATAAACTTCCCCAAACAATGTTTGATGAGATTATTGAAAAGTATGTTGAAATGAATGTGGCTCACCCGTTTAGAGAGGGAAACGGTCGAAGTATGCGAATTTGGCTAGATCTTATCTTACGTCAAACATTATCAAAAGTTGTTGATTGGTCAAAGATTGAAAAAGAAGATTACTTATTGGCAATGGCTCGTAGCCCAATTAAAGATATTGAATTGAAATACATCATTAAACATGCATTGACCGATAAAGTTGATGAGCGAGAGGTTTTCTTAAAAGGCATCGATCAGTCCTATTATTATGAAGGATATGTGACTTATAAGGTAGATGATTTAGTTTAAGTAATCAAGATAGATAACATAAAAACAGCGTCGTAGTTTGCCACAACGACGCTGTTTTTATATGGTCAATATTTATCTAATAAGTCGACAGCTGTTTGTTTATCTGTAATCAGGACGTTGGCGTAGCGACCAGTTAAGGCACCATGAATAGAAATCAATTTCTTTTTAGCGCCAGCAACTAAAATTGAATAATCTTTTTGACGCAAGTTTTCCAAGTCAATGCCAATTGTCCGATCATCCAACTCAGGATTAACAATATGTCCTTCTTCATCAATAAAACGCGATACGATATCACCAACTGCCCGTTGATGTAGTGAATCAATTTCAGGATGGTTTAGATAGCCAAGACCGAATAATTCTTCGTGATCTTGAACGGTTCCAGTCGTATAAATAGCAATATTGCTTTGCATCCCCGTTTCATAAATTTGATGAATAAATTTATCTTTAATGACAATATCTTTGGTGATTGCATTGTCGAGAAATGTTGGTAGGGGTAAATTAATCGTGTTTGTATGAAATGCTTGGGCGAATTTACGATTAATATCGTTGGCGTAGTCACTAAGGTCTGACTCTGACATACCACCTTTAAGCTGCACGACCTTCACATTATGATGTTCATTTGGAATGAGATTAGCGGCAACGGCGTTTAAAGTACGTCCCCAACTGATGCCGATAATATCGTTGTCCTGAACGATGTGATTAAGGTATTCAGCAGTTAATTTTCCGATTTTTTCATTGATGATTTGGGTATCGTCAATGAAGTTTTCAGCTACCAAAACGTCTTTTAACTGATATTTTTTCTTAAGTTGCATTTGTAACAAACTTAAATCTTGTTTAGGATCCATAATTTTTATTTGGACCAGTCCATTTTCCTTGGCGTAAGTTAAAAACCGAGAAATTGTTGGTCGTGAAATTTTTAATTTTTTAGCAATTTCATTTTGACTTAAGCCATCTTCATAGTATAAATGGCAAATTTCTAATGCTGTCTGCGTTTTATTGGTAGTTGCTGTATTGACCATATTGATTAGATGCTCCCCGTTGAATTTATGTAAATTATATCACAATTTGGAGCATTTTCTTAATTGTTTGAACAAAAGTGCAAATAATGTGTTTACATTTGTTCAAACCTCCGTTACAATAAATTTGTTCATGAGTGGTAAGCGGATTCATAAATGATTATCTCAAGTGAACAGATAAAAAGTTGAAAGTAAAGAACTTCATCAAGTACGAAGTAGGTCGGTAAAACGACCTTTTAATTTAAATTGCTAAGTAAGCGGTTGCATATTTAGCTATTAAGGAGATATTTTCATGGAAAATAGAGAAACTGCTAATATTTTATGGTTTGATCAATTACATCGTACTGATGTGGATTTAGTTGGCGGAAAGTCTTCTTCTTTAGGTGAACTGACTTCTGCGACGGACGTTCCGGTACCGTATGGTTTTGCAACAACGACCCATGCGTATCGTGACTTCATGAATCGGACAGGGGCAACTGATAAAATTAAAGCACTCCTAGACAGTATTCATGATTATGAAAATTCTAGAGAATTACACGAGGTCTGTGCTAAGATTCGCCAGATCATTATTGATAGCGACATGCCAACAGACTTAGTTGATGAAATTCAACAAGCTTACGCTGAATTAGCAGAAAAAGTTGGTGAGGCACAACCATTCGTTGCCATTCGTTCAAGTGCAACCGCTGAAGATCTACCGGACGCATCTTTTGCTGGTCAACAAGAGTCATACTTGAACATTCAGGGTGCAGATGACGTCGTACAAAAAATTAAAGAGTGTTTTGCCTCACTATATACAGAACGTGCAACCTATTATCGCCATAAGCAGAATTTCCCACATGACCAAGTTGCTTTATCTGCAACGATTCAAATGATGGTATTTTCTAAAGCATCAGGGGTTATGTTCTCAGTGAATGTTGGTACTGGGGATGATACCAAAATTATTGTCGACAGTGTTTGGGGATTAGGTGAATATCTTGTTCAGGGAACAGTAACGCCGGATGATTTCATTGTGGATAAGGAAACGCTGGAGATTGTTTCTAAAGATGTGACCACTAAAAATATTGCCTTGAAACGTTTACCTGATGGTGGTGTTGCAGAGCAAACAATTCCAACAGAACAAGCTAACCAACCTTCATTAACCGATGACCAAGTTGTGGAGTTAGCAGGTTACGCCAAAGCCATTGAAAAGCATTACGGTTGCTACATGGATATGGAATTTGCGTTAGATGAAAAAACAAATAAATTGTGGCTAGTTCAAGCACGTCCAGAGACGGTTTGGTCACAGAAAAACAAAAATCAATCAATAGAGAAAGAGGAACAACATATGGCTGCCAATGAAAATCAAACAGTGCTTGTTAAAGGGTTACCAGCTAGTCCAGGTGTAGCAACTGGTAAAGTTCATGTTATTGAAAATCCAGCAGATATTGATCAATTCCAACCTGGTGAAATTTTGGTAACAGCAATGACGTCACCTGATTGGGTCCCTGTCATGAAGAAAGCTAAAGCGATTATTACAAATAATGGTGGTCGGACTTGTCATGCAGCTATTGTTTCACGCGAAATGCAAATTCCTTGTCTTGTTGGTACCACCAGTCGTGGTGTTGCGGCAATGGATGTATTAAAGACTGGTGATGTTATTACGGTCGATGCTAAGAACGGCATTGTTTATGAAGGTGAAGTGCAATCAATTTTGGCACCAGCTCAACAAACTGCTGTTGCTAGCGAAGGCGCAGCACCAGCTGAATATTTTGCACCAACAGCAACTCAGGTCATGATGAACTTGGGTGATCCTGACTTAGCAGAAAAATATGCTGACTTACCTGCTGATGGGGTTGGCTTGATGCGTGAAGAGTTTATTTGGACAAGCTACATTCACGAGCATCCACTATATTTGATTAAGCAAGGCAAGTCTGAACAAGTTATTGATATGTTAGCTGAAGGTATCAGTAAAGTAGCACGTGCTATGAACCCACGGCCAGTTGTATTACGTTTATCAGATTTCAAGTCTAGTGAATACCGTAATCTAAAGGGTGGTGAAGAGTTTGAACCACATGAACCAGCGGATCTATTAGGTTGGCGTGGTGCATCACGTTACTACGACCCTAACTTTATTGAAGCTTTCAAACTTGAGCTAGCTGCTGTGAAAAAGGTGCGTGAAGAATTTGGTCTAACTAACTTGAATGTCATGTTGCCATTTGTACGAACGGTTTCTGAAGCCAAAAAGGTGACAGACATTATGGCAGACGCCGGTCTAGTACGTTCAGCTGACTTTAAATTTTATATGATGGCTGAAATTCCAGCTAACATTATTTTAGCTGACCAGTTTAATCAATTTATTGATGGGTACTCAATTGGCTCAAATGATTTAACCATGCTATTACTTGGGTTAGATCGTAACAATGATACTGTCGCATCATTATTTGATGAACGTAATTTGACTGTTAAACGTGCGATTGCCCATTTGATTACAGCCGCTCATAAAGATGGCAAGACTGTTTCAATTTGTGGTCAAGCGCCATCACAATACCCAGAATTTACGGAATTCCTAATTCAACAAGGTATTGATTATGTATCCGTTAACCCCGACATGGTTAAGACAACGAAGCATAATGTCGCTCACTTTGAACAACGTGTGCTATTAGATAAAGCAACTGGCAAAGGTCGTCAAGATCAAACAAATTATCAATGGTAAGAAAACTGATAAATAACTAGGTAGGTGATTGATAGCATATCAGTGTAAAACAGACATAAAACATACTCTCCAAAAAACATCCCCACGTCTTTTACCAACGTGGGGATGTTTTTAAATGGATATAACTAATTAAATAATTTTACCTTCGTAAACACGAGTCGCAATGCTCATAAAGTTAAAGGTTGCCAATTCATCAGTTGAACGAACGTATGAAGATGGTCCAATAGCAGGCATCAAATTGATTGGCTTAGCTTCCCAATCACCGTCAAAGAATGCAACTGATGGACGACCCAAAGCAGCAGCATAGCCCAATTCAAATGCAGTACCACTATCTTCGTTACCAGCGGTAATGACCCCTAAAGTGACATCTGTATTTTGAATAGCAGTAATATCAGCATTATAAGTTGCCACTGCCCACGTAAAATCAGGGTTAAAATCACCATTTTCGTCAAACGCTTGACCACCAAATTGGTTCAACAAAGGCACATGAACATAACTAATTGTTGGATTATTGTTCAAAGCTTTGTAAGATGCTAACAAAGTTTCTATTTGGCGATCAGAAAACCAACCAGCACCCAAATAGATGGTCCGTGCACCGGGTACTTTCTTGACATCTGAGGTGGCATCACGGATGTCTTCTAATTGTTGAATCAATTCGTCCATACTTAACATATCTATACTCCCAAAAATTTATTTATTAACTATTCTATTATGCCATGTGATAACTTGAAATGGGGTGTGAAAAATTAAATTTAGAGATTTTTAATCTGCCTATATTTACATAAAAAAATGTTTGTAACGTTATTATTTACGTAATACACATGAAAGGCACATGAAGTCCAAGCAAAATCGATACATTCTTTTTATAAAATAATAAGTGTCGTAAGGAGTAACACGCCGATGCTATGACCAAAAGCCAATTGTGAGTGAACCCTGCTCTTTGCGACTACTATAAACATAAACCACAATAGAAGGAGTTTGTGATGAAAAAAGGATTATTTTTGATGAGTACAGCGGGACTTGTTTTTGCTGGAGGATTATTGGGCGGTAACGTGTATGCTGACTCATCAAAGCAGGTAACTGCTGTTGGTTCAACTGCGTTACAACCTTTAGCAGCACAGGCAGCTGATGAATTTGGGAATAAAAACCCAGGTGTGACAGTGAATGTGCAAGGTGGTGGTTCTGGTGCCGGCCTTAGCCAGGTTGGTAAGGGAAATGTGACTATCGGTGATTCAGATATTTTTGCTGAACAAAAAGATGGTATCAAGGCAAATAAATTAAAGGATAATAAAGTTGCGGTTGTTGGTATTGCACCAGTGGTTAATGCTGATGTAAAAGTGTCATCATTAACGATGTCACAACTTCGTGATATCTTCACTGGTAAAATTACTAACTGGAAAGATGTTGGTGGTCAAGATCAAGACATTTCACTGGTAAATCGTGCCCAAGGTTCTGGAACCCGCTTCACTTTTGAAAAAGAAGTGATGGACGGTCAAGCAACAAAAACTTCACAGGAACAAGATGATAATGGTGCGGTGCAAAAGATTGTTTCTAAGACACCAGGTGCTATTTCATACTTAGCGTTTTCATATACAACTGGTGACCAAGCTAAAAATTTGAAGCCACTTGCCATTGATAAAGTTAAGCCAACTGTGAAGAACGTTAAGGATAATAAGTGGTCGATCTGGGCATATGAGCATATGTATACGACCAAGAAACCTGACAAGAACACAACAAAATTTATCAAGTTTGTGAAGTCTAATTCAATGAAGAGTACAGTAAAGAAGTTGGGATACATTCCAGTAAACGAGATGAAGGTTACTAAGAATGCCAATGGAGATGTCACAAAGAAGTAGACAATAAAACACATTTAATGAGGTGCAACTCCGGTGAGGGTTGTACCTTTTTCATTTTGATTAATTGATAGGTGTTTTATCTGTCGAAAACGCTTACAATGGTAATATGCTTTATAAAAGGGGAGAAGTCAGATGAAAAATGATGTGCGTTGGGATAAGGCATTATATACGACAGATACGTATAATATAGAAGGTTTAGATGGTCATGCTTATGCTAAAAATAGCATTGAGGTGCAGACAAGTAGCCCATTAAATGATAATCCGGGGACAAATCCAGAACAATTATTGGGGATGTCATTGTGTACTTGTTTAGTAGGGACAATGGAAGTTATTCTGAAAGAACATAAAATTGATGTGGAACCAAGAGCACATGCAAAGATTTCATACGTTCGAGGAAAGGGACATAATGAATTTTTAGTTCATGCACAGGTTGCTGTTCCAGGGCAGACATTGTCACAAACCCGTGCATTGGTATCAGAAGTTGAAAATCGTTGCTGTGTATCACAGCTACTTCGTGGTAACGATAATTACAGTCTAGAAGCGGTTTTGGATCTAGATTAACTCATAATAAAATATGATATGACGGATAGACTTTCATGTGTATCCGTCATATTTTTTACGAAATGAGGTTTTTTTATTTGTCTACCCCTTTTTTCTAGTAAAAAGGACTAAAAATCTGGTGATTAGAGATTACCAAACGTTGTCATTATAAGTAATTGATTAAGTACTATGGTCATTTATGGATTTTCTCTGGTGATAGGCGAACGACTTGGGTGGTATGGTATCAAAAAATATAACCAAAGGAGTTTCAAATGACGACAGAAGTTATTAATCGATGGGAGCAATATGAACCTATCATTGGTGGTGTTTTAAAAATGGGGCATATCGATTGGCGGAATGTAAATTTTGATGATTATCGGCAGGAATTGCGATTATTGATTTTACAGCGCTTATTAGCAGGTGATCAGTTAGCACCAACCAATAATTCAAATTTATTTCGCTGGTTATTGTGGCGACTAAGGGATATACAACGAAGTAATCAAAAATATGAAGAGCGCCATGATTTTATAATTACACCACCTGAAGTTGTACAAATGGAACAAGCATTCGAAAATACTGAATTAAAGGTAATTATTGAAAATCTATTGAATCAATCAGTGTGCCAGCAAAAAATCAGACAGTTATTATTAGATTTTATGAAATATTCAGATGATTTAGTTACAAAACGGTGTATTCGTCTGGAAATTCATCGTATGACATATTATCGCCACTTAAAATTATTACGGCAAATGATCAATAAATCATATTGCATAGATTTTCAATAAAGGAACATATAATTATGCCAAATTCAATCATCATTTCAGAAAAAGGTTACTCTCAGGATGTTTTGTCGCAACTTTCAGAAGCTAGTGATATTTGTCCACATGAGACGATGTTAATCGTTGCGGCTCGTGATCGCTATCAGCGTTCAGTTTCACGAATCTATTATGCAGATGGTATGATTGTTGGCACATTAGTCTCTACGAATCGATTAATGGATCAATTAGAAAAAACAACAGGCTATAAACGACATGACCAGGTAGAAGCTTATTATTGTTTATTGCCACCAGCATTGCGTGGTCAAATGCGGAGCTGGGTGATGCAGAATCATGCATTTGTGCCAGTCACTAGTTATAAAAGTGGTCCAACGACATGGATTAATGCTCGTCAAATTGTTAATGTCCAAACACGAGGTATGCGAACATGTGTCGTGCTTCGTGATGGGACGGTGGTGCAAATTGCAAAGCATAAAGATAAATTTATTAAACAATTGGTAGCGACAAAGATTGTCAGTTTATGGATGACACAATATACTTTTGGACACGGTGATCGATTTGATAAAATGCTATTACCATGTATTAGTTGGCCAGAGCAAGTCAGTCAACATGTTGATCACGTGCGTTTAATTAACTGGTGGGTTATTCTTAAACTTGAAGGTCTATTAACATATTCATTGGATGCGGGAACCAAAAAAATGGTGCGAAAGGTTATTGCATATTTAATGCAGCGGATTGAAGAGAAACAATAAACAGATAGCGAGGTAATCGGGGATGGAATATTTTCAAGTCATGCAAACGCCGTTGGGAAAAGTAACATTATTAAGTGATGGTCAATCTTTTTTAGGCTGCTGGTTTGAAAACCAAAAGCACTTTGGCGGTAAGTACGACCTAACCAAGGCAGAAGAATCAGATACACTGGTGCTACAAAAAGCCAAGCAGTGGTTAACAGATTATTTTGCGGGTAAGGCACCAGATATTGCAACATTGCCAATTAAACTTAAAGTAACACCATTTCAACAGCAGGTGTTACAATCGTTACAGCAATTACCTTATGGTCATACTGTAACTTATCAACAGATTTGTCGTCTGATAACAGATGATGAACAACGAGCAAAAAACTTATCACGTGCAGTCGGTCATGCAATTGGTGCCAATCCATTTATGATTTTTATTCCTTGTCATCGTGTGGTAGGTAGTGACGGGTCACTCACCGGTTATGCCGGAGGATTGGCGCGAAAAAAAGCCTTATTAACTTTGGAAGAGGCAGACTTTCAAGAGTAGGACCGGAATGTTAAGCGCTTGTTGTCATGCTCTCCATAAACGCGCTCCAAGAGACTGAATCCTTAATGTAACGAGATATCACCCTTCCTGATCGCCGCTTTGCTACGATCAAAAACGGTGGTATCTTCGTTACAACCGGATTCAAAACGTCTCTTGTCACGCTCTCTTTTTACTAACTTAAGAAAAGTATGTTAACATGTAAGTGAAATGAAGCACTTGTTTCATGACACAATCATAAGAATAGAGGGAGTACAAATATGACATTAGAATTTGCACATAAGTTAGGTTTGGGGACTAATAAAGTTGGTGGACACAATTTATTTAAAGATCTAGATGAGCAAGATGGTTATGATTTGGTTCGTGCAGCATTAGATGCAGGGATTAACGTATTGGATACAGCTTTTGTCTATGGTTTAGGACGTTCTGAGGAAATTATTGGGGATGTTATCCAAGATTATGATCGAAGCAAGATTATTATTGCAACGAAGGGTGCTCAGAATCCAGATAATGACTATAAGCCAGATAATAGTCCTGAGTTCTTGGTTAAAACAGTTGAGGAATCTTTGAAGCGTTTGAAGACTGACTACATTGACATCTTCTATATTCATTTTCCAGATGAAACATCTGATAAGTTAGCAGCAGTAGAAGCGCTTGATAAGTTGAAGCAAGCGGGTAAGATTCGGGCCATTGGTGTTTCAAACTTTAGTTTTGATCAATTAAAGGAAGCTAACGCTACTGGTAAAGTTGACTTTGATGAGGACTACTACAGTTTGGCACATCGTGATGAGGAGCAAGAGCGCTTTGCATATCTTCGTGAGAATGGTATTGGTTTCGTACCTTACTTCCCACTAGAGTCAGGATTGTTGACAGGACGTTATGGTGCAGCAGATCGTGACAAGTTTGATCGTTTAGATGACGCAAAGTTTGATCAAATTATTAAAGGTCTTGATGTCTTAAAGCAAGTTGCTGAAGCACATGAAGCGACACTAACACATGCCGTTTTGGCATGGTATATGGCAAATCCAAATATTGGTTTAGTTATTCCTGGTGCCCGTAATGCTGAGCAAGCAACTGATTTAGCAAAGTCAATTGATGTTCATCTGACAGAAGATGAGTATAAGGCAATTGATGAAGCTTTTAAGGCTTAGATAAATAGAGTGTGACAAAAGACGTTTAAGGGGCAATAATCTACCGAAATCAAATAGGTAGATTATTGCCCCTTTTAGTCTATAATAGCTAGCTACGCACCGGCCTCTTTTTTATTGATTAATTTCAATCTTAAAAGAACTAATATCACCACGATATTTTGAAAGGGCATATTCTACAGGAATATCTTGATTTGTATAAGTAATCGTATGGAAGTAGAACAGCGGATCATCTAATGGAATTTCTAATAGTGCAGCAGTTGTTTCGTCAGCACGAAGTAGCTCCAATTCTCGTGAAGCATGGGTCATATAAAGATTATGATTTTCAAACGTGTGTAGCACGGACTCTTTTTCAAAATCGTGTTGGTCAAAATCAGGAATATATTTTGTTGGAATATATGAGGTTGTCAACAAAATGGGCTTGTCATCTGCATAGCGCAAACGAGTTAGTGCAAAAACGGTATCCTTGTCAGTTAGCTGTAACTCGGATTGAATTTCCGGTGTGACCGGCATTTTAGTCAAACTAATAACCTTGGTTTTTGGAATAACGCCTTTCTCTCCCATCTCATCAGAATAGCTTTTAATGACGTGGGTGAAGCCTTGTTCAATTTTAGTTGCTTTTACCCAAGTGCCCAATTTTTTACGCCGTGCTAAATAGCCTTCGTTCACTAGTACTTGGATAGCTTGGCGAATGGTTGGTCTGCTCACTTGAAATTGCTCGACTAAGTCCATCTCTTTGGGGATGAAACTATTCAAAGGATAGGTACCATCTTGAATGCTAGCAAGAATTTTATTTGCGATATTACGATATTTTGCTTGTGTTTGTGTCATAGTTTGCCTCGAAATAACTTTGAGTGGCGGTATGTTTTTTATCGAAATTAAATTTATGTATGTAGAAACCATTATAATATAATAACCCTCTTGTTGCATGATAGCCGCAAGAGGGTTATAGACGAAAATTTTATAAATTTATACGAAAAGTTTAACCACTAAACTGTAAAATTAATCCATCAGTTGATAATGAGTTATTCTTGTAGAATTGTTCATATAAGATTACACTAGTGCCAAAGTGAACAATCAATACAGTTAAGTACGGGGGAGAAAATAAACATGAAATATCGCAACCTAGGTAGCAGTGGTTTGAAAGTTAGCGAAATTGCTTTAGGCAGTTGGATGACAGATGTCAGTGATGAAAATCACCAGAAGCTAGCCGCTGAAAGTATTCAATTAGCGTATGAAAATGGTGTAAATTTTTTTGATTGTGCGGATGCTTATAGTGGCGGTGCAGCAGAAAGATTCTTGGGGAATACTTTAAAAACTTTGCCTAGAAAAGAATTGATTATATCAAGTAAGGTTTATTTTCCAACTGGATCTGGTGTTAATGATCGTGGATTATCAAGAAAACATATTTTTGAATCAATTGATCAGTCATTAAAGAACTTGCAAACAGATTACTTGGATCTATATTTTTGTCATCGTTTTGACCCTGAAACACCTTTAGAAGAAACGCTCCAGGCATTGAGTGATTTAGTAGACCAGGGAAAGATTTTATATTATGGTGTCAGCGAGTGGACACCCGTACAAATTTTAGAAGCACAGTTAGTGATTCAAGCACGTGGTTTACACCCAATGTCAGTTGTTCAACCACAATATAATATGTTTGATCGTTATATTGAACACGAATTGATGGATGTTTGTGAAAAACTAGGTCTAGGTATTGTGCCATTTTCACCATTATCGCAAGGATTGTTGACCTGAAAGTATCGATTGCATCAAGAGATTCCGGCTGGATCGCGCGCAACTTATCAAGATCAAATTCAAGCATTGTTGACAACACAGAATCTAGAAAAGGTTGAAAAATTAATCAATATCGCTGATGAATTGGGGACTGATTTAGCTAGCCTAGCGTTGGCTTGGGACTTACGTGATCATCGTATTACCAGTGTTATTACTGGTGCAAGTAAGCCAGAACAGTTACAAAATAATTTAAAGGCTTTGAATGTGACAATACCAACAGAGTATTTGAAGCAAATAGACGAGTTATTTGAATTCAAGAAATTTAATCGTAAAATTGGGTAATTGAAAGAGACTGACAGTTAAGATGGAATTCTTAGCTGTCAGTCTCTTTATTTTTAATTTTAAATATCACTATTCTTGTCTTTTTTTGTTAGCCCTAATTTACCACTAACATCTGTTGCAACTTGTTTTGTTTTATCAGTCAAGTCACGGACAGCTTGTTGACGTTTTTCCTGCTTATCAACTTTTTGATCCATCATATTTTTAAATAGAACATTACTTTGTTGGATTGTTTCTTCATCTGCATAGTAAATCTTTACAAAAGTGGTTGGATCAACGCTTGCACCACCCTTGGGCAGGATACGTAGCACAGTATCACTATCATTGTAGGCATATTTCACGTCAGCCTTCACTTTAACCAGTGCGTAATTGAATTCATACTGTTCAAGTACTTTCGTCGCTTCGTCTAAAGATAATGATTTCACATCTGGTATTTTGACATAATCTTTTCTTTTATCGAGATGGCGATTAATAATTTTGGTAGCCTCATCTAGAGCGACAGGAGTAAGCGCAGCTGCCGCAACACGTGCTAATCGACCAATGACTTGTAGTTTTCCCATGATGGATATCACACCTTTCGTTATATTCTAACTAATGTTGTTAGACCTATTCTACACTACTTTGTTTTGATAAAGAATAAGAGTAAATGTTTTTATTTTTGGAAGCGATTACATCAGTATTCTTGCAATCGTTAACGGTAATGTTATAATAGTTGGTGTACAAAACCAACTTACTTAAATAAAAAATTGCTAGCTATCGAAAAAGAGAGGGATGGAAATATGAGACGTATTTCTACAGGGTTTATCTATTTCTTTGGTGCCTTAGGTGGCCTATTGTTTGGATATGACACTGGTGTTATTTCTGGAGCTATTTTATTTATTCAAAAGCAGATGGCATTGAACTCCTGGCAACAGGGCTGGGTTGTTAGTGCTGTGTTAATTGGAGCTGTTCTTGGTGCAGCAATTATTGGACCGTCTTCTGATAAGTTTGGTCGAAAAAAGTTACTGCTTCTATCATCAATTATTTTCTTCATTGGGGCACTTGGCTCAGCATTTTCACCAGAATTTTGGACGTTAGTTATTTCCAGAATTATTTTAGGAATGGCAGTTGGGGCTGCATCAGCATTAATTCCAACTTATCTTGCAGAACTTTCACCTGCTGATAAACGTGGAACTGTCTCAAGTTTATTCCAGTTAATGGTTATGACTGGTATATTTGTGGCATACGTGACAAATTATGGGTTCTCTGGTATATATACTGGATGGCGTTGGATGCTCGGATTTGCAGCTATTCCAGCTGTGATTCTTTTCCTTGGTGGATTATTACTACCTGAAAGTCCTCGCTTCTTAGTAAAGATAAATCAAGCTGATAAGGCTGAAGAAGTTTTGTTGAATATGAACAAAGGGAATCAACAAGCTGTTGATAAGGAATTGGTGAATATTCATGAAGCAGCAAATATTAAAAGTGGTGGATGGGCAGAGCTATTTGGTAAGATGACCAGACCAGCTTTAATTATTGGGATTGGATTGGCTATTTTCCAACAAGTTATGGGATGTAATACAGTCTTGTATTATGCACCGACGATTTTTACTGATGTTGGATTTGGTGTATCTGCAGCGTTGATTGCTCACATTGGTATTGGAATTTTTAACGTGATTGTAACAGCAGTTGCAGTTATGATCATGGATAAAATTGATCGTAAGAAAATGTTGAATATAGGTTCGGTAGGAATGGGAATTTCGTTAGTCGTTATGAGTATTGCAATGAAATTCTCAGGTGGTTCACAGACAGCCGCAGTTATCTGTGTTATTGCACTAACCGTTTATATCGCATTCTTCTCGGGAACTTGGGGACCTGTTATGTGGGTTATGATTGGTGAGGTATTCCCATTGAACATTCGTGGATTAGGTAATTCGTTTGCGAGTGTTATCAATTGGTCGGCTAATACGTTGGTGTCATTAACGTTCCCATCATTACTTGATTTCTTTGGTACGGGAAGTCTATTCTTAATTTATGGTGCTCTTTGCTTCCTAGCTATTTGGTTTGTACAAAGATATGTCTTTGAAACACGGAATCGTAGTTTGGAAGAGATTGAGGAATCAATGCGTGAACGTGCTGATGTCGTTGATGTACCTCAAGAACATCAATCACAAATTTAAAAATTTTAAGCCAGTTCATCACTGGCTTTTTTAATAGCTTTTCTTTTTAGGAAGTATGATAAAGTTATATAATGAAGCGAATTAGAATAGTTAGAAACGAGAAAATATAATGAATGAAGGTACAAAAAAAGAAACATTTCATCAAGGAAATTTAAGGTTAGTGCTCCAACAGGTTATTAATAATGCACCAATTTCTAGAATTGAAATTGCTCGAAATTTGGGGATGAACAAATCATCTATCACAACTTTATATAATGAAGTTGATGAGATGGGTTATTTAAAAGAAATTGGTAGTGGTGAAGCGTCAAAAATGGGCGGACGCAAGCCAACTCTAGTAACTATCAACGATAAGTATGGTTACACAGTCAGCGTTGATTTAGGTTATCGTCATTTGCATATTATGTCCAACTTGCTGAATGGTGAGAGTATAGGCTACGAACGGATTGAAATTAACAGTCGTGATATTCTTGATATCGTCGACATTATTAATAAACAAATTCAAACCATTGATGCTGACATGGATACCGAAAATGGCTTATTAGGTATTGCATTTTCTATCCATGGGGTAGTTTACGAGAATAAAATTAGCAAATCACCATTTTGGGATGTCAAAGATGTTGATTTAAAACAAATATTTGAAGATAAGTATCAAGTGCCCGTTATCCTTGAAAATGAAGCGAACCTATCTGCTGTCTATGAACGTGATTTTAACGCTGCGCAGAATGAAAAAAACATTTTAAGTGTTAGTATCCATAAAGGTATTGGGGCAGGAATTATTTTGGATCGTAACTTATACCATGGATTCAAGGGAGCAGCTGGTGAAATTGGTAGTTCACTGATGTTTACGGATATTGATGAGCAAAATCAATATAATTTTGATAAAGTTGAAAATTACTGTTCTGAAGATGCCATTATTGATAGTATTCAGCGTCAAAAAAATATTACTGGACTAGATCGTGAGGGACTTGAAAAATTACTTCGTGATGATGATAAGGATGCCCAGAAGGTAGTTGATCTGTTTATTGCTGCTATTTCACGTGTGATTTATAATGCATCCGTATCATTTTCACCAGAGAAAATATTTATTAATTCAAAGTTAATGGAAGATATTCCTGAGATTTTTACAGCAATTCAAACAACGACAAAGAGCCTGGATATGGTACCAGAATTGTATCTGACGAAACGTTCAAATTATGCAACTTTACTTGGTGCATGTTCAATGATAACCCATCATGTATTGGGATTGGATGACTACAATTTGGTATTTTCAGGTAATGATAATAACTAAACAAACTAACGATTGCTAGAACCTCGTAGAACGAGATGCAATTGTTAGCTTTTTTATTTACAAAAACAAGTTGATTATTTTTGTAGAAAATAGTTGCCAAAATATAACTTCGCGTTTAAAATAGTCTTTGTAAGTTGGTTGGTACAAAAAACAGACTAACTCAAATAAGAGTTAGATATTCATTACAGGGGTGAAAAAATGACTGAATTATTTGATTTTCCAAAAGTAAATTACGTTGGGGGAAACAAAGGATTGGATTTCTTATCAACAAAAGGCTATAACTTTTACAATCCAGATGAAGAATTTACAATTAACGGTGAAACAAAGCCAATGAAGGACTGGTTGAAGTTCTCAGTTGCATACTGGCACACAATGGATCAGCGCTTAGTTGATCCATTCGGTGAAGGAACTGCAGTTCGTCCATGGGATGTTGATGGTGTTGATGACATGGAAGACATGGATCACGCTTTAGCAAAGGTTGACTACTTGTTTGAATTTATGGACAAGTTGGGACTAGAATATTTTGCATTCCATGATCGTGATTTGGCACCACAAGGAAACACATTAGCTGAAACAAATGCTAATTTGGATAAAGTGGTTGATAAGATTGAACAAAAGATGAAGGAAACTGGTAAGAAATTACTTTGGAACACCTCATCATTGTTCACAGATAAGCGTTTCTTAGCCGGTGGTGCAACGACACCATTTGCTGATGTCTTTGCTTACTCAGCAGCGCAAATCAAGCACTCACTAGAAATTGCTAAGCGTTTGGGATCACAATCATACGTCTTCTGGGGTGGTCGTGAAGGTTACGAATCACTACTAAATACTGACACAAAGCGTGAACTAGACCATATCGCTGCATTCTTTAAGATGGCTCGTGATTATGCTAAGGAAATTGGTTATACTGGACAATTGTTGTTGGAACCAAAGCCAAAGGAACCAACTGATCACCAATATGATACTGATGTTCAAACAACTATTTCATTCCTACAAACATATGGTTTGGAAAAGGACTTTAAGTTAAACATTGAAGGTAATCATGCTTACTTGGCTGGTCATAAGTATGAACACGAAGCACGTTTTGCTCGTGAAGCAGGTTTGTTAGGGTCACTTGATGCCAACATGGGTGATAAGCAAACAGGTTGGGATATTGATGAATTCCCTAATGATATCTATGAATCAACCTTGGTTATGTATGAATTTATTTTGAACGGTGGTTTACCAAATGGTGGTTTGAACTTTGATGCTAAGGTACGTCGTGCATCATTTAAGCCTGAAGATTTATTCTATGCACATATGGCAGGAATGGACACATATGCAGCAGGATTCCGTGTTGCCATGAAGATGTACGAAGATGGCTTCCTAGAGAACATCAAGCGTGATCGCTATGCTTCATTCGATGAGGGTATTTTTGCCGACTTTGAAAATGGTAAAGGTTCTTTGAAGACATTTGAAGATTACATTTTGAATAAGACGAATGATGAAATCTTTGATAAAGTTGAATCACAACACCTTGAGGCAATTAAGGCAACGTTAAATAACTATATTTATTCTGTTTTGGGTTCAACTTTTAAGTAATTTGAGCAGAATATCAGGACAAAACGCCTCAATCTAATTATTGATTGGAGCGTTTTATTTATATAAAAAGATAGGGAAAAAATTATGACAAAAGAAGTTGTATTAGGTGTCGATTTAGGAACATCGGCAGTTAAGGTATCCGCTGTTGACCGCCAAGGAACAATTGTTGCACAAGAGGCATATGATTATCCGTTATCACAACCTGCGCCAGGATATAGTGAGCAAAATCCAGAAGAATGGGTGAGTGGTACAACGGTCGCTATTGTCCGCTTGATTCTGAATGACCACTTAAGTCCTGACCAAATTAAAGGCATTTCATTTTCTGGGCAAATGCACGGATTAGTGACATTGGATAAATCTGGCAAAATCATTCGACCAGCAATTCTGTGGAACGATACGCGATCATCTAAACAAACACGTGAGATCAATGAAAAAATGGGTGATGAATTTATTAATATTACCCGTAATCGTGCGCAAGAAGGATTTACACTTCCAGCTATCTTGTGGTTGAAAGAGAACGAACCAGAGTCATTTGCGCGAATTGATAAAATCGTGACACCAAAAGATTATTTACGTTATCGTATGACTGGTAAATTACAAATGGAGATATCTGATGCTGCGGGAACAGTCGCATTAGATGTAGCTGCAGGAACCTGGTCGAAGCGAGTTCAAGAAGTGTTTGATTTGCCGGCAACAATGTTCCCAGAAATTATTCAATCAATAGATAACGTTGGCGCAATTTCAGCAGCTTATGCAGAATTTTCTGGTTTATCAACTGATACACAGGTAGTTGGTGGCGCCGCTGATAATGCAGCGGGTGCCATTGGAGCTGCCATTTTAAAGCCCAATATGGTGATGTCATCAATCGGTACATCAGGCGTGGTTTTAAAGTATGAAGATACTGCGGATGTTAACTATCACGGCAAGGTAACTTTCTTTAATCATGCAATTCCAAATAAATTCTATTCAATGGGTGTGACTTTAGCAGCAGGTTACTCACTATCTTGGTTTAAGAAGAATTTTGCGAGTGAAATAACATTTAATGAAATGGTTGATTCAGCACAGTCATCAACGATTGGGGCTAATGGCTTATTGTTTACACCATATATTGTTGGTGAACGTGGTGACGGCGATATTCGTGGTGCCTTTATTGGCGTTGATGGCACACAGAATCGGGCGGATTTTGTGCGTGCAGTGCTGGAAGGAATTATTTACTCATTCAAAGATTTGTTTGAAATTTATGAAGCAGCCGGGGCTAATTTTGATACAGTTGTCGCCATTGGTGGTGGCGCAAAATCGCCGCTTTGGTTACAAATACAGGCAGATATTTTTGATACGAAAGTTGTGGCACTCCAGAATGAGCAAGGTCCTGGTATGGGAGCAGCTATCTTAGCAGCTGTTGGTCTTGGTTGGTTTGATAGTGTGCAAGAGGCTGCTAATACATTTACGAGTTTTGGTCAAACTTATGAACCAATCCCAGAAAATGTTGCAAAGTATCATGAATATTATGAATTATACAAGCAGATATATGGTCAAACAGCTAAGTTGTCACATGATTTGTTAGCGTTAAGAAGAAAGTAAAATGTATAGCATGGCAGATTAAATGCCATGCTATTTTTTTGGCTCAAATTTTTGTTAAAATGTAGCCAATACTAAATGGCCATTGCAATGGCCATTTAATTAAGAAAACGCTTTCAGATAAACGATAGAATATAAATTGTAGAAGGGAAGTGAAAAAATGAGCACCAATAATTTAGAAAGTAAAATATTGATGTTTTTGGGTCAACAAACGGATTTTGTTGATGCCCAAGCGATTTCACAGACTTTTGATGTGTCAAAAAAGACCGTATATCGCATGATTAACAAGTTAAATCAAGAAGAGGAAGTGGTTGAATCACAACGTGGTCGTGGATACCGTTTACGAGAGAATCGCCCTTCAACGCCGACAACTGAGCAAGATGAACAACGGCAATTTGATTTAGCGATTAATTTGTTGCATTCGTTTCCGCACGGGTTAAATCGATGGCATTTGTTAGAAAAATTGTATATTTCAGAATCAACATTGCAACGTGATTTAAGCATTTTAAATGAAATGTTGCATTCGTTTCACATTAGTATTGATCGATCTGCTGGTGAAGCAAAAGTTGTGGGGACTGAGATACAAGTTCGCAAAGCGTTAAATTATTTTTTGTTAGAGAATACCGTTACGCAACAAGTTGTTGAAGGGTTGGCTGGCATTTTTCCAGATATTTCAAAAACTGATCAAACGTTTATTAGCTCGCAAATGACATTGATTGAAAAAGAGCTTGATGTTGAGATTTTGGATCCATATACGGTTAATATTTTTTCACATCTCTACATTTTATTAGATAGAGTTAGGACGCATAATGTTGAATTGGCGACTCCAACTGAGATAAATCATCATTATGATGAGTTACTATTACGGGTTGCGCGACAGGTTATTAATAACATCAGTGAATATGCTCATGTTGAAATTAACAGTCAGGAAATTGAGAACCTGATGCTATATTTAGTCGGATTACGATATGATCGTACATTGGACAACAGCCAAGAAGACGAGGCACGTCAGTTAGTGGATTATTTGATTCATGGATTGCCTTTACCTGCTCACGTTAATATCGAAAATTTACGTAATGCACTGATTGGACATGTTCGACCGATGATTCATCGTATGAAGGAAGATATGCTGATCGTTAATCCAATTTTGAATGATATTCGTTTTAGTTATGAAGAAACATTTTCTCAGGTGCAACAGGTTTTGCAACAAACACAGTACGATGTCTCGGAAGATGAAATTGGCTTTTTAACATTATATGTTGTGAGAGCATTAGAAGAGGCCAGCGTGAAAAAACGTGTGCTATTGATGTGTTCCACAGGAATTGGCACGGCACAGTTATTGCAGACTAAGGTGCGACGGGCATTTCCTGATTTTGATATTGTTGGCACAATTTCAGCTCGAGATTATGAGTTAAATCTCAAAAAATTTGAGCAGATTGATTTAGTTATTTCAACTGTTGCTATTCATTTTCAACCAGCATCGCCAGTTATTCAGGTCAGTGCATTATTTAACGAGAGCGATCGTCGCAAAGTTGAGGAGATGTTATATGGTTAAAATTAAATTTTTATCAATGGCGACATTACCAACGATACCTGCAATGGCAGAAATTATTGCTGACCAATTCAATCTAAATAATAAAGATGTGTTAGCTGTGATGCAGGCACGTGAAGCATTAGGGAGTACAGCGATTGCAGAAGATATGATTATGCCACATGTTGAACTGCCAAATCTTGCTGTCCAAGGATTATCATTTATTAATGCCCAATCAAAATATGCGTTAATTTTAGTTATTGATAGTCAAAACCCTGATAATCAATTGACTGGCATATTGGGTGAGCTTTTACAGTCAGAAATGCTAATCAAATTAAAACAAGTTACATCGCAACAAGCATTAGAAAAATTTATCAAGGAGGTGAGTTTGAATGTTATCAGATAAAATCGTTTTACTTGACGAAAGTGCTACGGATGATCAAGAAGCACTCGCAAAATTAGCGGATCGATTAATTGAAAGTGGGGCGGTTAAAGCCTCTTACAAACCAGCCATTTTACAACGTGAGATTGACTTTCCAACTGGGCTGGCAACAGATAAGATTGGTATCGCAATACCGCATACAGATGCAGAGCATGTTAATTATGATCAAATTGGTGTCTTACGATTACGAGACCCAGTGACATTTTTACAAATGGGGGATGGTGAAAAAGTTCCAGTTAAATTTGTATTTATGTTAGCGCTAAAGGAAGCACATGCACAACTAGGTATGCTACAAACCTTAGTTGCTTTGATTCAAAATGAATCAAAAATACAGCAATTGTTATTAGCAAAAAATGCAGAAGAAATTATTGAAACATTAAAGAACGCAGGAATAAAGTAGAGAGGGAAAATTATGGGAGTGATTAAATGGTTATTAGATGCTGGCCCAACAGTATTCTTACCACTATTACTATTTATTTTTGGACTAGCATTACGTATTAAACCAGGCAAGGCTTTTAAATCTGCTTTGATGGTTGGTATTGGTTTTACTGGATTGAACTTAGTTATTAAATTATTGACGGATAACTTAGGTCCAGCAGCCCAGGCAATGGTTAAAAATTTTGGTCTATCATTAAACTCGATTGATGTTGGTTGGCCAGCAGCTTCAGCTATTTCATATGGGACAACATTGGGAAGTTTAGCTATTCCAATTGGTGTTGCTTTGAATGTTGTCTTGTTAGTGATTGGTCTGACTAAAACATTGGATGTCGATTTGTGGAATTATTGGCACATTGCATTTTCAGGATCATTAGTCTATGCAGCAACAAATAATTTTGGTTTAGGTCTGTTCACGATGATTGTACACGCTATGTGGATTTACTTCTTAGCAGATTTGGCTGCGCCAACTATTCAAAAACATTATGGATTAGAGGGAATTTCATTTCCGCAAGGAGCTTCTGCCCCAGGATTCGTATTGGCTCTACCAATTAATTGGATCCTAGATCGTATTCCTGGTGTAAAGAATATTCATTGGACGCCAGAAACGATTCAAAAGAAACTTGGTGTCTTTGGTGATTCAGCTGTCATGGGACTGATTATTGGAATTGTTATTGGTGCTCTGGCACAATATGATTTAACTAAGATATTAAACTTAGGAATTACAACATCTGCTGTTTTGATTTTGATGCCACGTATGGTAGCTATCTTGATGGAAGGTTTGTCACCAATATCAGAAGCAGCAAACACCATGGTACAAAAGCACTTCCCAGGACGTAATTTGTATATTGGAATGGATTCAGCCTTGGCTGTTGGTCAAGAAGCCGTACTGTCAGCTTCATTGATTTTGGTACCCGTTTCATTACTAATTGCGGTTATCTTACCAGGAAATCGTGTCTTACCATTCGGAGATTTAGCAACGATTCCATTTATGTTAGCTGTCATGGCCGCTGTATTCGGTGGTAACGTGTTCCGAATTGTTGTTGGTGGGATTATCGACATTGCCGTATCATTGTATATTGCATCTTGGATTGCCCCACTTCTAACAACTGCAGCAAAATCAGCGCATTTTGCAATGAACGGCGCATCATCAATTTCAGTTTTGTCAGATGGTGGTGCCTGGACGACATTGCTAATTGTTGGCTTAGGAAAACTAATGTCATGGAGCGGTATGGCTATCGTCTTTGTCATTGTTCTTGGTTTGATGATTTGGCTAAACAAGTTCAAGAAAACTGCAAAAGTAGAAGAATAAAAAGTTACTCGTAAAAAGGAGATATAATTATGGCAAAGTCATTAATGGTCGTTTGTGGAACAGGTATCGCAACTTCAACAGTTGCAACAGGTAAAATTAAGGATTATCTTGAATCAGTTGGCAAGACTGATCAGGTAAAATTCTTGCAGTCAAAAATTGCTGATGAAGTTAGTGCGATCGAAAATGATGATTATGATATTGTGGTTTCAACAACGATGGTGCCAAGTGCAATTAAAGATAAGGTTATCAATGGGGTTGCCTTGCTAACTGGTGTTGGTACGCAAAAGGTTTTTGATGAAATTGAAGCAAAACTATAAGTTAATGAGACAGCGGGCGTGTTGAAGTCAGCTGGATGCTAACAAAAACAATCAGTGGTAATAAGAAGCCACTGATTGTTTTTTTATTGTTTTGGAATCTCTTCATAAGCTAATTGTTTAATAACTGATGTATGTTCTGGATATTTATTAATTAATGTTGACTGGGTAAAAAGTTCAAAATCATTGTAATCAAACCCAGGGGTTACCACACAGCTGACAACGCTGAAACCATCGCTAACACTTGAACCAAAGATTGTGCCCTTAGGTACAGTATATGAAAGGCATTCACCGTTTGTAAGGTTTGGGCCAATTTTAATTGCCTCATAATGACCATCTGGGAAAATACAGTGTACCATTAGTGGTGAACCAGCATGGTAAAACCAAGTTTCATCTGAAGATAAACGATGAAAGTGTGAAGGATTATCAGCGGTCAATAAAAAAATAATTGAGGTAAATAGTGGACGGCTTCCTTGTGGCAAGTCGAGTGATTCATTACTGCGGGTAGTTTCAACAAAATAGCCACCCTCTGGATGTGGTTCAAGATGGAGATTTTTAATCCAATAATTCATAGTTTCAGTCATAATAAATTACTCCTGTTTTCGTTACTTTGTTTCCTATTATAACAAATCCGATTTGGTTAAACTGGCGTTAAGTAAAGATAATTTGGCATGAGGTAAACGGACACTTTTTGTAATTTGTAGGTCAAGTGCATTGAATTAATCAACGTGCTAGAATGAGTCCATATAGTGAAGATGATTTAAAAAATATGTCAGAAGAGGATTAGACGAATGAGTGATTTTTTGGATATCAAACAGGCCATTATGGCTGATGAACAAAATCAGACCTACACTGAACGGGGCATTGGACCAGTTTATCAAGTAGGGCCAGACGTTCGTATATTGATTATTGGTCAAGCACCTGGTGCAAAAGTGGAACAAACGGGTATTCCGTTCAATGATCAAAGTGGTGACCGGTTACGAGAATGGATGGGTATTACCTCAGATGAATTTTACAATAGTGGAAAAGTTGGTAATTTACCACTAGATTTCTATTTTCCTGGTAAAGGCAAAAGCGGTGATTTGCCACCACGTAAGGGATTTGCTGAAAAATGGCATCCTAAAATGCTAGCGGATATGCCAAAAGTTTCATTGATTATTTTGGTCGGTGCTTATGCACAACGTTTCTATTTACCAATTAAAAAATCTGAAACTATGACAGCGGTTATTAAACGGTCACAAGAATTTGAACCTAAATTTATGCCAATCGTTCATCCATCACCAAGAAATAATATCTGGTTGTGCAAAAATCCTTGGTTTGAAGCTGAAATTGTACCAAGATTACAAGCTCGAGTACGTGAGTTGATGAATGAAAAGTAAAATTGCAAAGTAAAAGCACAGGTGCAAAACATCTGTGCTTTTATTAGCTTCAATGAAAAGTTATTGGACTCCAAAACGTCAGCAAATCAGCTTTTTTATAAACGCGATAAGCTACCAGTCCGTCAAAAATAAGCAATCAATATGTCACACGCCTACGCAGTCGCTACGGCGAATACGTCGAGTTTACGCCTTATATTCACTTCCAAAAACAAAAATTTATCAGCTCTTTTTATCATTCAAACTCTTCGTATTCATTTGGGTCTTGACCATCAATTCGACCGTCTTCGCGATTTAGGTCGTTGATTGCGGCAATTTCATTATTTTCTAGTTCAAAATCAAAGACATCAAGATCTTCACGTTGGTGGGCAGGGTTAGATGAGCGCAAAACCGGGATAATACCACGGTCAATATGCCAACGAGTAATGATTTGGCTTGTTGATTTACCATATTTTTCGGCAATTTTCTGGATAACTGGTTCCTTCAAAGCTGCGCTACCACGGCCAAGTGGGCTCCAAGCCTCAACCTTAATACCACGGCGTAGGTTTTCCAAGACATTGTCTTCTTGTACCCAATAAGGATGAATTTCAATTTGGTTGACAGCAGGTTTAACTCCAGTTTCCTCAATAATTCGATCTAGATGCTCAGGTTCGAAATTCGATACACCGATTGAACGAATGAGACCTTGCTTTTGTGCATCTACCAAAGCTTGCCAAGCTTCAACGTATAAACCGCGTTTTGGCAATGGCCAGTGAATGATAAATAAATCGAAATAATCAATTCCCATGCGGGCTAGTGATTCTTGAATAGCGTCCCGCGCGCTTTCATAGTCATGATATTTACCAGGTAGCTTTGATGTAATGAAGAATTCTGAACGTGGTACGCCAGAATGACGAATTGCTTTACCAACAATTCCTTCATTATCATAGTTAGTAGCTGAGTCAATTAGACGATAACCGCTTTTAATTGCTGCGAGAATTTGTTGGAATCCTGCGCCTCCTTTTAGTTGATAAGTTCCAAGTCCTAAGTTAGGTAACTGGTGACCATCATTTAATGTAATATTTGGAATCGACATAAAAAACCTCCTTAGTAATATAAACCTACTTTCGCATTTAAAATAATAATTTGCAAGTAGTTGCTATCGCATTATTTTGTAACTAACGGTAACATAAGGTTAGTGATTTTATTGGAGGAATGTAAAGCGTGAAAAAAGGATTTAACATTGGTAAGTGGGTACTGGTCATATTTGCATTGATGATGATACTTTTGGGGATTTATTCATTATTTGATGTGTTTATAAATCAGGTTATTTGGTACCACTTGGTAGTCGTTGTTTTATTTGGCATTATTGGTTTTAGTGTCCGCACAAAAGAAAAATGGCTATATTTTGCGACAGCAGCTATCTGGTTGATAAACGTTATTTGGGATTTAATTCGTTTGATTTAATATGACAAAGAAGGGTGAAAATATGATATCAATACCATTATCAGCAGAACTAACAGTATCAGCAGATAAACTATTACAACAACATCTATTGATCGTAGGGGCAACTGGCAGTGGTAAATCAACAAGTGCCATGACGATTTTGCATGGTCTAATGGATCAAAATCAAACCGCCATGATTATTGACCCAACTGGAGAATATACACACCTTCCGAATGCTGTTGTGGCCAAATTAGGCTATAACGCATATATTGATTACGAAAAATTAACCGGACAGGATTTGAGTTTATTATTTGGTGTAACAGACCATGATATACAAGAAAAATTGTCCGATGCATTGGACAGTTTAAAAATACAAAAAAATATTGTCCATGAAAATGGCATATACAAAAAGGTAGATCGTCCTTGGAACACTTTTGAAAAGGACATGCGTAGCCTCTATCACTATCCACAGCCAGTTGATTTAGAAGCGCTTCCTGAGCAACTAAGACAGGAATATGCCGTGCCAGTGGATAATTTTGATTTAATTGGTCAAAAGATTGATGAGACAGGTTTTGCAAAATGTTTACCATTAGTTCGGCGTATTAAACGGTTAACCAGTCAAAGGCGTTTCCGACAGCTCTTTCATATGCCTTCGTTAGAGGATGAAATTGAACCAACCCATATGCAAACAGATGTAATGTACCTATTACGATTGTTTGCTAGTCATCGTAGTGACCACAAAATTTTAGTCATTGACTGTTCTTCATTTGCTGATGACCTAGAAATTGGGCAGGTGATTGTATCACTGTTAACAACGGCATTATTACGTGAAAAGCAACAATTGCGGCAAAGTGTGCCAGTTACCTTGTTGATTGATGAGGCCCATCGTTACTTAATGACGGAATACCTAGCAACAAATGGTATTTTTCGAATTGCTCGAGAAGGGCGTAAAGTGGGTTTGTTCTTAATGTTGACCACGCAAAGTCCACTTGATTTACCTGTTGAATTATTAGGTCAGTTTGGGCATTATTTGGTTCATCAATTAAATACAAGTCGTGAATTAGAACAATTACCTGCGTTGCAAAGTTATAGCCAACAAATAGCTCATCAAAATGTCGGTCAGGCATTACTGGCAGGCAATAATTTTGTACCACCAAAAGAACTTGATATTTTATTTATTTCAGAAATGAATCATCAGACAACAACACCACAGTTTTTCTAGTTTAAAATGATAATGAAAAAGCCTATGGAGAATGCATTTCAACTCCATAGGCTTTTTATCATTATTCTTCTGTTGGTTCTGGAATGAATGTATCGACTGCTGACCAAAAAGTGACCAGAGAAAATACGATAACAAAGTGCCAAGCGATAGTTGTACAGGCATTGCCATACACATTGGTGTAAGTGTTAATTAAACGTTGTGCAAAGACAAGTGCGATAACCTCTTCAACCGCAATAACTAGCACTGTTAGTGCAGCAGCAGCAGCAAGTACAGCACCAATCAATAGGATAAAAGATGCAAGATGCTGTGCAATCCAGCGCAAAGACCATGCTTTGGCAGTCTTGTGATTCATGAGTTGACAACCTCCAATAGTTAATACTAAGCTCCATTATACGTGAAATTAAGGTCGGTGGCCAAAAAACGTAAAAAATATCGCAAATTATAAAATAAAATTTTGTTAAAATTAATGGCATGATGTATTATTAAGTTTTAATTAACAATACGGTTGTCAAAAGGGGTATAATACAGTTAGCATAATCGAGATTAAAGGAGACGTTTTATGGTCAATGATTGGATTAAAATTCATGGCGCACGCGCTCATAATTTAAAAAACGTAGATGTGGATATCCCAAGAGATAAGTTTGTTGTCATGACAGGATTATCAGGTTCTGGAAAAAGTTCGTTAGCATTTGACACGTTGTATGCTGAGGGGCAAAGACGATATGTTGAAAGCTTATCGGCGTATGCACGTCAATTTTTGGGACAAATGGACAAACCAGATGTTGATGCAATTGATGGATTAAGTCCAGCTATCTCAATTGATCAAAAAACGACATCAAAAAATCCGCGATCAACGGTAGGAACCGTTACGGAAATTAATGATTACTATCGTTTACTATTTGCACGTGTTGGCAAACCAGATCCTGCGGCAGATGGTACGATTGTTAAAAAGTCGATCGATCAGATGTTAAATGATCTTTCAGAACGATTGCCTGAAGGGAGTCGATTACAAATATTGGCGCCAATTATTCGCCATAAACGTGGTTCACATGCTACTGCTTTTGAAAGAATTCAAAAGGAGGGGTTTGTTCGATTTATTGTTGACGGTGAAATGCATGAGGTGACTGATGATATTGATTTAAACAAGAATAAATATCATGATATTGCGATTGTTGTCGATCGAATTATCCTCCGTGAGAGTTCACGGGCACGACTTTTTGAATCTTTTGAATCTGCAATGCGGCTAGCAGAAGGTTTGGTAACAGTGGATGTTGTTAGAGGAGAAGAACAACAGTTGACGTATTCAGACCACTACACTGGACCCTTAAAAAACTTTGCAGTGGGTAAACTTGAACCACAGCTATTTTCATTCAATGCACCTTTGGGAGCTTGTCCAGTATGTGGTGGCTTAGGTATCACATTGGAAGTTGATATTGATCGCGTTGTGCCCGATCAGAGTAAGACTTTAGCTGAGGGAGCAATTGACGCTTGGAATCCAATTTCTTCATCATATTATCCTGAAATGCTTCGTCAATTTGCTGATTCAAGGAATATTCCAATGGATGTACCTTTTGATGAGTTAACGGATGAACAGCGTGAACTTATTTTATATGGATCGGGAGAAAAAACATTCCATTTCCATTATGAAAATGATTTTGGTGGTGTGCGTGACGTTGACGTTGTCTTTGAAGGTGTGATGAATAACATTAATCGGCGTTATCGTGAATCAAATTCTGATTTTACACGTGAGCAAATGCGTAGCTATATGGATGAGTTACCATGTCAAGCATGTCATGGCTATCGGTTAAATGAGGGCGCATTGTCTGTGAAAATTGGTGGTCAAAATATTGGTCAGGTTTCTGAACAATCAGTAGATCATGAGCTATCATTTTTTGAACAGTTGTCATTTGGGCAACAGGATCAAGAAGTTGCATCACCAATTGTTAAGGAGATTAAAGATCGATTACGTTTCTTGAAAAACGTTGGGCTAGAATATTTGACGTTGTCACGTTCAGCTCGAACCTTGTCAGGTGGTGAAGCACAACGAATTCGTTTAGCAACACAAATCGGATCAAATTTGTCTGGTGTTATGTATGTTCTTGATGAACCATCAATTGGATTACATCAACGCGATAATGATCGCTTGATTCATTCGTTGCATCAAATGCGTGACTTAGGCAATACATTGATTGTGGTCGAACATGATGAAGATACCATGCGTGCAGCTGATTACATTATTGATGTGGGACCTGGTGCTGGTGAACATGGTGGTGAAATTATGGCTACCGGGACACCGGTTGAAATTGAAGAAAATCCACAGTCGTTAACGGGACAGTACCTTGCTGGGAAAAAATTTATTCCAGTGCCAGAAACACGTCGTCCAGGTAATGGACAGAAGATTACGATTTCAGGAGCTGCCGAAAACAATCTAAAAAATATTAAAGTTGATTTCCCATTAGGTAAGTTTACCGTAGTGACTGGGGTATCAGGATCAGGTAAGTCAACCTTAGTTAATACGATCCTTAAACGGGCGTTGAAAATGGAACTTAATCATAATTCGGAGAAACCTGGTAAGTACCGTAAAATAACGGGTTATGAAAATATTGATAAAATTGTTGATATTGACCAGAGCCCAATTGGTCGTACACCACGCTCAAATCCAGCGACCTACACAGGGGTCTTTGACGATATTCGAGAACTATTTGCTCAGACAAACGAAGCCAAAATGCGCGGATACAAGAAAGGACGCTTTTCATTTAATACGAAAGGTGGTCGGTGTGAAGCATGTAAAGGCGATGGCGTTATTAAAATTGAAATGAACTTTTTGCCAGATGTATATGTGACTTGTGAAGTTTGTGGTGGTACCCGTTATAATTCTGAAACTCTTGAAGTGACTTATCGTGGCTTAACAATTGCGGATGTATTGAACTTAACTGCGGAGCAAGCGGTCGACTTTTTCGCTGCTATTCCAAAAATTCACCGTAAGTTGCAAACAATGGTTGATGTGGGTCTAGGATATGTGAAGTTGGGTCAATCCGCAACAACCTTGTCAGGTGGTGAGGCACAACGAATGAAGTTGGCATCTGAATTGCAACGTCGATCAACAGGGAAAACATTCTATATACTAGATGAGCCAACAACTGGGTTGCACGTGGCAGATATTTCTAGGTTGTTAGAGGTTCTGCAACGGCTTGTTGATGGTGGTAATTCAGTCTTGATTATTGAACATAATTTAGATGTCATCAAAACAGCTGATTGGTTGATCGATATGGGACCTGAAGGTGGTGAAGGCGGTGGTAATGTCTTGGTAACAGGAACGCCAGAAAAAATTGCTGCAACCCCAACTTCATACACTGGACAATATTTAGGGCCAATTATGGTTCGAGATCGGCAACGAGCAAAAGAAATAAATTAGGTTTGGCTTGCAATTTTATCACTAAGTATTATACTTATATTTTGTAAGTTAAATTCAATGTATTGAGAGGTAACAATCATGGCAGAGAAGTTAGATGTTGCGTCAGCTAGACGTAAAATGAAGAGTCCTAATATCAAGACTCGTAAGCGTGCACTGAAAGCATTGCACGAAGCAAGTCGACAAACAACTAAAAAATAACAGTATTTGACTGGTTCTCAAGATTTGGGAACCAGTTTTTTCATTAATGAGAATACCCGGGTGTATCTTAAAAATGATACAATGGACAAGATAAATTAAGAGGAGGATAACCAGATGGACAAAAAAGAATTAGTTATAGTCACTGGTATGAGTGGAGCTGGCAAAACGGTTGCCATTCAGGCATTTGAAGATCTTGGTTATTTTACAGTTCAGAATTTACCACCTGCAATGTTACCAAAATTTTGGCAAATGATTTCAGATGAAGAAAATATCCAACGTGCAGCTGTCATGATTGATTTACGATCACAAAGTTTTTTTGCTGACTTAGATCACGAAGTTCGGGAACTAAGAAAAAATAGTTATGACAAGTATGATTTGAAAATTGTTTATATCGATGCTTCTGATGGTGAACTAGTTGCCCGTTATAAAGAAACACGACGCTCACATCCTTTATCTGGTGAAGGTGGTACCTTATATGGTATCCAATTAGAGCGCGAGAAACTGGCGAAAATTCGTGACTTAGCAAGTGAGATCATTCATACTGATGATTACGCACCACGACAATTACGAAATTATATTCAAGCGCACTTTGGTTCAGAAACTGACCAGGCGGGAACGTTTTCAATTCAGGTCATGAGCTTTGGCTTTAAATATGGTATTGCGGTTGATGCTGATTTAGTCTTAGATGTGAGATTCTTGCCTAATCCTTATTACCAAGAAGATTTGCGGCAACTAACCGGTTTAGATAAAGCAGTAGCTGATTATGTTTGGCACACAGATGATGCAAAGGAATTTTATGAACGCATTAGTGAGCAAATAAAGTGGCTATTACCAAAATATAAAGCTGAGGGAAAGAGTACTTTGACTGTGGCATTTGGTTGTACCGGGGGGCAACATCGCTCGGTTGCTTTTGCACATTGTTTACATGAAGATTTAGCGAAGGATTGGGTTGTCAATGAGCGACACCGTGATATCGAACGCCGAAAGGAGAGTAGTAACCGATCATGACAGAAAAATATACAGTTAAACGTGTCCCTAAAATCGTTGTGATTGGTGGTGGTTCCGGTCAGCCCGTTGTTTTAAATGGATTGAAAAAATATGATACTGATTTAACGGCGATTATCACAGTCGCTGATGATGGTGGTTCGTCAGGAACCTTACGTGATTATCTAAAAATGGTGCCACCTGGAGATATTAGAAATGTGATTGCGACATTATCAAACTTACCAGCCAGTTTAATTGATATCTTCCAATATCGCTTCAAGCCAGAAGATGATATGCTGGCACATCACTCCTTAGGAAATTTGATTATTGCGGCGATGGCTGAAAAAGAACATGATATTTTTGATGGGATACAGTTATTAACAAAAATCATGCAAGTTCAAGGCCATGTATATCCAGTTGCTAATGAACCACTAGTACTACATGCTGCTTTTTCGGATGGCACCAAACTAGCAGGCGAGGCTGAAATAACAGCAGCACATAAGGCGATTGACCATATTTGGGTGACGTCTCAAGAAACATCTTCTGCACATACTGTACAATCACCTAGTCAAGTTGTGAACGCTATTTTAGAGGCTGATATTGTGGTGCTTGGACCAGGCAGTTTATTTACTAGCGTGTTGCCTAATTTAATGGTACCGAATGTTGCCGAGGCGTTACGAGCAACGCGGGCTAAGGTAGTGTACATTGCGAATATCATGACCCAAAAAGGTGAGACAGATAATTTTACGGATGCGGATCATGTTGAGGCGATTAATAAGCATGTTGGAGAACGCATTGTTGATGCCGTGATTATGAATACTGGCACAGTGCCTGAGGACTATATTGATTGGCAACGTTGGAATGAGATTTCATACCAGGTACATTCAGATCCAGAGGCTGTGCAAGCACTGGGAGCTGAGCCAGTTTTGGGTGACTTACTAGCCTTGCGTGATGATGGTGCATTCCATGATGGGGATGCGGTTGCACAATTAATTATGCAATTAGTGAAAAAACAATAGAAAAAATGAATGAGGAGGTGGCGATAATGTCATTTGCAAGTGACGTTAAAAAAGAATTAACCACCTTAGAAATTAGCAATCCAGATAATGCTAAAGCTGAGTTGTCAGCTTTGTTACGTATGAATGGTTCGCTGGGATTAACAAATCAACATTTTACGCTCAATGTGCAAACTGAAAATGCGGCAACTGCGCGACGAATATTAGGATTATTGCAGCAATTCTATCGTTTGCCATCAGAAATATCTGTACGCCGTCAAATGAAATTAAAGAAAAATAATTTGTATGTTGTTCGTATTACGCAAGGTGTTAGTGAATTACTTGATGACTTACACATCTTCGAAGATTTTGAACTATTGCCCACTGTACCTGATGAATGGTTAGAGCCAGAAGGTAAAGCCCGTTCTTATTTACGGGGCGCTTTTTTGGCGGCAGGATCCGTTAATAATCCAGAAACTAGTCGCTATCATTTGGAAATATACTCTTTATATGAAGAACAAGCGACACAATTAGCGAACTTGATGAATCGTTTTGATTTGAATGCGAAGGTGGTTGAACGTCGCTCAGGCTTTATCGTATATCTAAAAGAAGCAGAAAAGATCGGCGATATGATGAAGGTGATTGGTGCAACAAATGCGATGTTCCGTATGGAAGACGTGCGGATCATTCGTGATATGCGCAATTCCGTCAATCGATTAGTAAATGCTGAAAATGCAAATTTGGATAAGACGGTTAATGCAAGTCAAAAACAAATTGATGACATTTTGTTTTTGGATGAGGAAATTGGTCTGGGACGTCTGCCTGAAAAACTACGTGAAATTGCTGAAGTTCGTTTGGCTCACCGTGAAGAACCGTTATCTGCACTTGGACAATATGTCCCGTCTGGCGAGATTTCGAAATCAGGTGTCAATCATCGTTTGCGAAAGTTGACAAAAATGGCTGATGAAATTAGGGATACTGGACAAATTCCGAAAGAGATCCAAAGAGGATAGTGTAATTAGTTAAATAAAGTTTGACCATTCTTGACGAAATGATAAAATGATATTATGTTCTTGAGTTTGAACACTAGGAGGAAATAAAAAATGACACCAATTCCATATGTTATTGAGCAATCATCACATGGTGAGCGTTCTTATGATATTTTTTCACGTTTGTTAATTGACCGTATTATCATGGTTAATGGTGAAATTGAATCACAAATGGCAACGGCAATTATTGCACAGTTGTTATTCTTAGATGCCCAAGATCCAGATAAGGACATTTATATGTATATTAACTCTCCAGGTGGGGAAGTTAATGCCGGTATGGCAATTTACGATACCATGAATTTCATTAGTGCCGATGTGCAGACAATTACGATCGGATTAGCAGCATCAATGGCTTCGGTATTAGCTTCATCAGGAGCCAAAGGCAAGCGCTTTATCTTGCCTAACTCACAGTTTATGATTCACCAACCATCAGGTGGTGCACAAGGACAACAAACTGAGATTGCCATTGCCGCTGAAGAAATTTTGAAGACTCGTAAGAAGTTGAACCAAATTTTGGCAGATAATACTGGTAAGCCATTTGAAGAAGTTGAAAAAGATACTGAGCGTGATCACTGGTTGGATGCTGAAGAGTCACTTGAATATGGTTTGATTGACAAAATTATGACTAGCGCTAAGGATAAAGCATAGAAAATTTTGCTCTTGAAATAAAATTTAATGTTGACAAAGAGGACTTTTACCCTGTTTTTTAACAGGGTTAGGTCCTCTTTTTTCACAAAGTTTAAGTAAGCGCTTTCTTTGTTGACAGAACAGTCATTTACACCGTATCATTGTACTTGGGAAGTGCTTTGATATCAAAAGCTAATACTTCCTTATTGTGAACCTATGCACATTGTGTAAGCGCTTTAAATTAAAAATATATATTATAGTTTAACTAGAAATAAAGTGATTTGTCCCATATTGAAACGCCAAATTTGAAGATTTTGTGTTTATTATGTTGAATACTTCACAAATGTATTTATAATTAAGAGTGTTAAGACATGCTTTGGAGGAAAAGAACAATGAAAATTTTTGCATATGGTATTCGAGAAGATGAGCAAGCCGCACTACGTGAGTGGATGTCAAACCACCCAGAAGTAGAAGTAGACTTTACTGATAAGTTATTGGATCCAGAAACTGCTAAGTTAGCTGAAGGCGCAGATGCAGTTGATGTTTACCAACAACTATCATACACACCTGAAACGTTGACCGCTTTGCATGAATTGGGCATTAATAAAATGTCACTACGTAATGTAGGTACAGATAACATTGACTTTGAGACTGCTCGTCGTTTTGACTTCTCAATCTCAAACGTTGCTGTTTATTCACCTAATGCGATTGCTGAACACGCAGCTATTCAAGGGGCACGCGTGCTACGTCAAACAAAAGCATTAGATAACAAGATTGCTAACCATGACTTGCGTTGGGCACCAACAATTGGTCGTGAGGTTCGCATGCAAACATTCGGAATTATCGGTACTGGACACATTGGTCGTGTGTTGATCGACATCTTGAAGGGCTTCGGAGCTAAAATCGTTGCTTATGATGTATACCGTAACCCTGAGCTTGAAGCAGAAGGTATTTACGTTGATACATTAGATGAATTATACGCACAAGCTGATGCGATTTCACTTCATGTACCAAGTTTGCCAGAAAACTACCACATGATTAATGCAGAATCAATTGCAAAGATGAAGGACGATGTTGTATTGATCAACGTTTCTCGTGGTGATTTGATGGATATTGATGCTGTTATCGATGGTTTGAATTCAGGTAAGATTTTTGGTCTTGCAATGGATGTGTATGAGAACGAAGTTGGCTTGTTTAACAGTGACTGGTCAGGTAAAGAATTCCCAGATGCTAAGATTGCAGATTTAATTGCTCGCGACAATGTTTTGGTAACACCTCACACAGCCTTCTATACAACTAAGGCTGTCTATGAGATGGTTACACAATCAATGGATGCCTCACTTGCCTTTATTAAGGGTGAAGAGACACCAAACCAAGTTAAGTATTAATCATTAGTTTTACAGTAATGATTGTGGGATTTTGTTACTGTGAGTGGGTATGTGGCATAGTCACATTAGAAAGGTAATTGAATATTATGGCTAGCGCAGTTTTTGACGGTTCGTACGAACTAAAGTTTAAAGATTTTTTCTTTAAGGTATTGTCTGGTTCTGCTCAAGGTATTTTGATTGGTGTTTTGCCATCAGCTGTTTTGAAGTACGTTATTCGTCCGTTTGTACAAAGTGGAATGGGTTTGGCTGTTGACCTGAGTGCGATTTTGACGCTATTCTCATCACTTATTCCAATGTTGATTGGTTTGGCAATTGCCATGCAATTTAACATGAAGTCACTAGACGTTGGTGTTATGGCAATTGCTGTTGGCGTTGCCTGCGGATCAATCAAGTGGGCTTCAGTGCCAGCAGGATTTAAGAATCCGATAACTGGTGTCACTACTACGTCTCCAAGTACTGTATATATGGCAGCTGGAGCTGGAGATGTTATCAACGCAATGATCGTTGCGGCAATCGGAGTTCTCGTTATTTGGCTTATTGCTAAATATCTAGGAGGATTTGGTTCATTAGCTATTATCTTAAGCCCTATTGTTGTCGGTGGTGGCGTTGGCTTAATTGGTAAGGAAATCGCACCTTATGTTGGTGAGGTAACTACTTGGATTGGTAAGATGGTGCAATTAGCAACTGATTTGCAACCATTACCAATGACAATTATTATTGCGATGGCTTTCGCAGTTATTATTGTTACACCTGTTTCAACAGTTGGTATTGCTTTAGCAATTACATTGTCAGGATTAGGTTCTGCAGCCGCTGGTGTCGGTATCGTTGCAACAACTGTTGTGCTATTAGTTAACTCAATTCGTGTTAACAAAGTTGGAACAACTGTTGCCATCTTCTTAGGTGCCATGAAGGGAATGATGCCTTCAGTATTTAAGAAGCCAGTTATGTTATTCTCATTTATGGTTGCTGCTGCAATTTCAGCATTGCCAATTAGTTTCTTGAATGTTCAAGGAACACCAACGTCAGCCGGATTTGGTTGGATTGGATTTGTTTCACCAATTCAGTCTGTTGTCCGTGACGTTGCCGATAAAGCATTCCAAACGAACACAATTGGTGTTATCCCAGCTATCTTGGTTTGGGCAATCGTGCCAATCATCGCTGGAATTGTTGTTGACTTGTTATTTACTAAGGTATTTAAGTTATACAAGCCAGAAGACTTTAAGCAAGAAATTTAATATGATAATCAAGTAAACACATGCTAATAATTATTAGCGTGTGTTTTTTATATAATAGAGATAAAAGTCTGAAGTTTCGATGACACGCAATTTATAATCTTTGTGAGAGGCGTTAAAGACGTGATTTAAGCGTTAATGCCGGTAGGGTGGTATTATTTACAGTAAGTTGAAGAAGCGTCTTAAAAGTGGGTAAAATAAAAAAACAGGGAATGGTTAGAACCATTCTCTGTCTTAATAATCGTTTATTTTTATCTATTTTAAAATAGATTAATAAATGAGCTTACTTAGGTGAAACAACTTGCTTACCATTGTAAGTGCCATCAGCAGCAACGTGGTGGTTACGTACGTAAACACCATTTTCGTTCATGTGAATAGCTGGCGTCTTTAATCCGCCTTGACCGCCGCGACGAGTGCGCTTTGCGTGCTTTGAAACTTTACGTGCAGGAACTGCCATAGTTATATCCTCCCTTACACCGCCGTGTTAGAAAGAAGGCAGTGTGTAATAATCTAATTTTTTCAACTGTTCTAAATTACATTATTTTTAGCTGTTTGTCAAGCCATACCCTTTTTGTATAAGGATTATCCATGAAATAAAAGCCTGATAATAACTTTACTTTTTATGAGGCTAGATAGATAATTAGGTGTACCAAAAAACAAGGAGGCATATTTACTGATGGTGTTATTTTCAGTAGAGGATCCGTTGCAGCAAAGTGATGGTCCAAGTTTGGCGGTTTTACTAGCTAAGAATTTGGGTGGATTAAACAGGCTGATGATCGGGGAATTTATCGGTAAACGTCAAAACAGTCAATATGCTTGATTGTTTTGACGATCATATATGAATAGGAGTGTATAGATGGCATTAGGAAAACAATTCAAACATATTCTTGTAGCTGTTGATGATTCAAATCTTGGCCAAATGGCATTAGTTAACGGTATTCATCAAGCAAGAGAGGACAATGCAAAGTTAACGATTATTTCTATTTTTGAAAAAGGTCAATTAAATGTTTTTGACTTTTTCTCAAAAGAGAGTACGACGGCAGCTGAAGATGATGTGCAACGTGCTTTAAAGCGTTATCGTGAAATGGCACTTGAAAACGGTGTGACTGATGTGGACACACGTATTGCTGAAGGTAAGCCGGGGGAAGTCATTGTAAAGGATGTTATTCCAGCAGTTAAACCAGATATGGTTGTGATTGGTTCTCATTCACAGCAAGGTACTGAAAAATATTTTGGTTCGCAATCAAGTTACGTGGCAAATAATGCACCAGTAACGGTCATGATTGTCCGCTAATAATAAAATAAATTCATTAGAGATTGGCAATTCGCGTGCTAATCTCTTTTTTTAAAAAAATTAGTCTGAAAGAGTATTGCTTATTTTATAAAATATAACTTATAGTACGAAAATACTCTTTTGGAGAAGAAAAATGCCTTTAGTAGCAAAATACATTAATGCTTATTTATCAACTATAAAATACCTAAATGAAATGGTAGCGGTTCCGGCTGCACAATATGATTTGTCCTTTGAACAATATTTAATTATGCAAGGTATTGCGCAGCATGATGGATTAACGTTGACTGATATTGTGGCAAAGCGTCAAGTTACACGGGCTGCAGTTTCACGACAAATTCGAATGTTGTTGCGAAAACAATATATTTGGCAGGAAGCAGACGTGACTGACCGTCGCCGAATGTTATTGCATTTAACGAAACGTGGGCAAGAAGTCGAGCGGGAGCTAACAGACCGTATTGAATGTCGTTTTGATAGTTGGTTAATTTCACTAGGTGAAGAGCGAGCGACAGAAATACTCAAATATATGATTAAATTTGATGAAAAAGCACTGACAAAAAATATAATGCAACACTATTGACGGTAGTTTTTGAAAACATTTTTGATTTGTGTTTTAAAAAATACTTTTTCATATTATTGGGCTTGTATTTGTTTAGGGTATGTTGTATGATGGAATAGTTGTTTTTGGGCATTAGCCAAGCGGTAAGGCAATGGTTTCTGGTGCCATCATGCACTGGTTCGAATCCAGTATGCCCAGTTTACAGATGCGGAAAGCGTTAGTCATTTTTTTAAAATGTCTAACGCTTTTTTGCATGTTGAAAAAAATTAAATAAAATATCGTTAAGTGTGTAAGCGTTATATTGTCATATACCGTAAGGATTGTGAAAATATGAACTAATATTCCTACTGAATTAGTGCGGGTTTTTTACTACTAAATACGTTAAGAACGCGCTACAATGTAACCATTGATGCTTATTGCAATATATTTAAAGAGGTAGAGTACATGTCTGAAGAGAAGAAAACCGGTGCCGATTTAGTTGTCGACAGTTTAAACAACCATGGCGTTGACTTGGTGTTTGGAATTCCTGGGGCTAAGATTGATCGTTTGTTTGAAAAACTAGATCATCCAGCAGAGGGGAGCAAAGCACCTAAGTTGATTGTTACTCGTCATGAGCAAAATGCTGTGTTCATGGCACAAGCATTTTCACGTATCACTGGTAAGACCGGTGTCGTTGCTGTTACTTCAGGTCCAGGTGTGGGTAACTTGGCTTCTGGATTGATGACAGCAACTGCTGAAAATGATCCTGTATTGGCGATTGGTGGTCAGGTACAGCGTAAGGATTTGTATCGATTAACGCATCAAAGTACGCCTTCAGCAACTTTATTTGCGCCAATTACAAATTACTCAGTTGAAATTCAAGATCCAAATAATATTTCAGAAATCATTTCTAATGCCTTCGCTGCTGCAAATGGTCCTAAACCAGGGGCAGCCTTCGTTTCATTGCCACAAGATGTTGATGAAGCTGAAGTTGCTATTGATGCATTACCAGCTGTTAAGCCAGCGACATTTGGTGCGGCGGCTACTGATGACATTGCTTGGTTAGCTGAGCAAGTTAAGGCTGCGGAGTTACCGGTTTTGTTAGTTGGTGCTCGCGGATCAGATGATGCAACAACTCACGCATTGCATGCATTGCTAGAACAAACAACTTTGCCAGTTGTGGAAACATACCAAGGTGCTGGTGTCATCTCTCGTGAATTAGAAGAGCAGACATTCTTTGGTCGTATTGGGTTCTTCCGTAATCAGGTTGGTGACCGTTTATTGGCACAATCTGATTTGGTTATTACAGTTGGATATGATGCCATTGAATATGAACCACGTAACTGGAACAAGAATGCTAACCTACGTATTGCAGCGATTGACACACAAGCCGTTCAAATTGATAACCACTTTACGCCTGAACGCCAATTGGTTGGTACATTGGCAGACACATTAAGTGCTTTGAAAGAGCAAATTAAGGGTTATGAATTACCTGCAAAGTCTCAAGATACGTTGGCAACATTAAAGGCTGATTTACGTGCAGCAGCAGAACCAACTTATACACCTGCTCAACCAGATTTGAATCACCCATTGAGTATTATTAAGTCATTGCAAGCGCACATGACAGATGAAATGACCTTATCATCAGATATTGGTTCACACTATTTGTGGTTAGGACGTCACTTTAAGTCATACGTTCCTCGTCATTTCTTGATTTCAAATGGTATGCAAACCTTAGGTGTTGGATTACCATGGGCTATGGCTGCTGCAATGGTTCGTCCAAATGCTAAGTCAGTTTCTGTATCTGGTGATGGTGGTTTCTTCTTCTCAGGAATGGAATTGGCCACAGCAGTTCAATTGAAGCTAAATACAGTTCATATCGTTTGGCAAGATAATTATCACTATGATATGGTTAAATTCCAAGAAGAAGTGAAATACGGTGGTGAATCAGCTGGTGTCAAGTTCTCTGATATCGATATTGTTAAATTTGCTGAATCAGCTGGGGCTAAGGGATTACGTGTAGATACACCTGATCAATTGGATGCCGTGTTGGATGAAGCATTTGCAACTGAAGGACCAGTTGTTGTTGAGATTCCAGTAGATTACTCACATAATTATGAATTGATGTCACAATTAATTGATGACGCAGAATAAAAAATAAAAGCGTCCAGATTTCTGGACGTTTTTTCTTGAGAAAAGGAAAGGAAGCAAAGAAATGTCGACGGTATATCAACATAGTACATTAGCAGCTTTAATGGGCAAGGTTCTTGGAGGTTCAGCAACCTTGGCCGAGCTAAAGGAACATGGGGATACAGGAATTGGTACATTTGATGGTCTTGATGGTGAAATGATCATGGCCAATGGTGAGGTTTATTATATGGATGGTGAAGGAACCATTCATCATGTGACTGATATGGCAAAAACGGTACCATTTGCAACAGTACACCATGCTAGTGATTCTTCAGAAAAAGTGAAGTTTAGTGCTGGTAATATGAAAGAAATGGTCTCATTGATTGATGATCGTGAACTGGAAAACACATTTTCTGGTGTTATTTTGCAAGGTAGCTTTGCTTATATGAAAGTTCGTTCGGCACCGAAATCGGAACGCCCATATCCATCATTGTCTGAAATTACAAAAACACAACGTGAATTTGAAGAAACAAATATTAGTGGTACATTGATTGGTTATTATTCACCAGAGCTATACCAAGGAACTGTTGCAGCTGGATGGCACGTGCATTTCCTAAGTGATGATCGTACCTTTGGTGGTCACGTTCTTGGTTTTGATGCTGATAAGCTTGAGGGAGATTTAACAATCTTTGATAATTATGAATTGCATCTACCAATTAATAATAAAGAATTCCGTGAACACCATGTTGATATGGATGGCCTAAAAGAAGGGGTTGCCGCAGCAGAGGGATCACAAGATTAATCATTATTTAGCGATAACAATACTCAAATGTGTTGTTATCGCTATTTTTTGGCGTTCATAGTATGATGTACGTAAAGAAATTTCAATATTTATCATTGAGGGAGTATGAATATGACAGAATTAATGAAGGCGGTCGTTACAACAATTGACGAAAATGAGCCATTGTCGGAAAAGAACGTACCGTTACCTAGTGTTGGCAACTATGATGTTCTTGTGAAGGTGGCTGCTGCTAGTGTTAATCCAGTTGATGTTAAACAGCTTGAGTTAGCTATGGCAGCAAAAGAAGAGCGTGTTCTTGGCTTTGATGCCGTAGGTGCAGTGGTTTCAATTGGTAGTGAGGTGAAAAAGTACAAAGTTGGTGACCGGGTCTTTTTTGCAGGCGAACTAGGGCGTACCGGATCTAATGCTGAGTATGAAGCAGTTAATGAGAACTTAATTGCTAAAGCACCGGATAATTTATCGGATGTCGAAGCAGCCGCATTACCTTTAACGTTTTTAACGGCTTATGAAATGCTTGCTGACAAATTTGGTATTAAGATGACAGCTGGGTCTGCAACTGGTAAGGCACTACTTATTATTAACGGTGCCGGTGGTGTAGGTTCGATTATGATTCAATTAGCCAAGTGGTTGGGAATGACTGTGATCGCTAGTGCTTCACGTGATGAAACGATTGAATGGGTGCACCAATTGGGCGCTGATTTTGTCGTTAATCATCGTAAAGATTATGTGGCTGAAGTGAAACGCTTAGGATTCGATGAAGTCCCTTATATTGCTGTGCTGCATTCGCTTGATCAACATTTTGAGGCAGCAGCAGAGTTGGTTGGTACTTATGGCCATATTGGGGCCATTGTACAATCGACACAACCTTTGCCGGTAGGTCTAATTAAAAACAAGGCAGCATCGTTAGATTGGGAATTTATGTTTGCAAAAACGAATGCTCGCCAAGATATTGCCAGTCAAGGGGATGCTCTGGCATTATTGTCAAATCTAGTCACGTTAGGAGTTGTTAAATCAACCATTTCACAAACGCTTGATGGGCTATCAGTCGCCACTGTAGAGGATGCGCAACAAAAAGTTTCTGCTGGTAATATGTTGGGTAAATTAGTTATTAAATATTAATCAATGAACAAAATAATGATAGAGAATGAATTTTTAATGCAAACTAAAATTCATTCTTTTTTTGTCTAAAAAACGATAAAAAATATTTGCACTCTCGGTGTTAGAGTGCTAATATAGATAATGTAAGCAAGGTCAATAAAGGTCAAAAGAGATGCGATGTTGACCTACTGGGAGTAATGAATATAAAAAAGATTGTAAGGAGGCCGTAATTATGGCACAAGATCCATTTGGTTTTTCAAGTTTTGATGATATTTTTCGTATGATGAACAATGAAGCAGCAAGGACACAACAAGCACAGCGTTCACAGCAAGGACCGCGTACACAGATGGGACGTGGGAACGGTGGAAACGATAGCGGACAAGGCAATGGTTTACTTGACCAATATGGTATTAACCTAACTGAGATGGCACGCAAGGGCAAGTTTGATCCGGTGATTGGTCGAGATGATGAAATTGCACGTGTTATTGAAGTACTAAATCGTCGTACTAAGAATAATCCAGTTTTGATAGGAGAGGCTGGTGTTGGAAAGACGGCGGTTGTTGAAGGATTAGCACAGGCAATCGTCAACGCTAAAGTACCAGGCAAGTTACAAGGTAAGGAAGTTATTCGATTGGATGTGGTATCACTTGTTCAAGGAACGGGTGTACGTGGACAATTCGAAGAGCGTATGCAACAATTGATGGACGAAGTTTCGAAGCGTGAAGATGTTATCCTCTTTATTGATGAAATTCATGAAATTATGGGTGCCGGAACTGCTGGTGAAGGTTCAATGGACGCAGGTAACATCTTAAAGCCAGCGTTAGCTCGTGGTGAATTCCAATTAATTGGAGCAACTACATTAAATGAATACCGTAAGATTGAGAAGGATGCAGCGATTGCTCGTCGATTCCAAACAGTTCAAGTTGATGAACCTTCAACAGACGAAGCACTGCAAATTTTAAAGGGTATTCGTTCACGATATGAGGATTATCACAAGGTTAAGTATGCGGATGAAGCGTTAGAAGCCGCTGTGAACCTTTCAAATCGATACATTTCAGATCGTTTCTTGCCTGATAAGGCGATTGATTTAATTGATGAGGCAGGTTCAAAAAAGAATTTGTCCGTAAAAATTGCAGATCCGAAGGAATTAGAAAATAAAATTCACTCAACAGAAGCGCAAAAGCAATCTGCAATCGAACGTGAAGATTATGAAAAAGCAAGTCAATTACGTGATCAGGTAAATAATTTAGAGTTACAGCTACAGGCAGTTAAGCAACAGGCACCACAAAATGAAGCAGCCCAAACGGTAACGGTGGGGGATATTCAAAAAATCGTTGAAGAGAAAACAGGTATTCCGGTTGGTGAACTGGCTGAGTCAGAGCAAACACAGTTACGTCATTTAGGTGATAATTTGGCAGAGCATGTGATTGGCCAAGATGAGGCAACAGAAAAGATTGCACGTGCTATTCGTCGTAATCGTGTTGGCTTTAATAAAACGGGACGACCAATTGGTAGTTTCTTGTTTGTTGGACCAACAGGTGTTGGAAAGACTGAAACAGCAAAGCAATTGGCAAAAGAATTATTCGGCACAACTGATAGTATGATTCGTTTCGATATGTCAGAGTATATGGAAAAGCATTCTGTCTCAAAGTTGATTGGTGCTCCGGCAGGGTACGTTGGTTATGAAGAGGCTGGTCAATTGACAGAAGCAGTTCGCCGGCGCCCATACTCATTGATTTTGTTAGATGAGGTTGAAAAAGCACATCCAGATGTTATGAATATGTTCCTACAAATTCTTGACGATGGTCGTCTAACAGATGCACAAGGTCATATTGTTTCATTCAAAGATACAATTATTATTATGACATCGAATGCTGGTACCGGAGTTAAGGATACTAAGGTTGGCTTTGATCCAGAAAATAAGCATGGTTCATCACAACTATTAGAGCGTCTAGCACCATACTTTAAGCCCGAGTTCTTGAACCGTTTTGATGGTATTGTTGAATTTAATGCGTTATCTAAAGAAAATCTGTTGAAGATTGTTGATTTAATGATTACTGACATGAATGCGGCAATTGCAGAAAAAGGACTGCACATTGATGTTACTAGTGATGTTAAGCAAAAGATCGTTGATTTGGGATATAACCCAGAAATGGGAGCAAGACCACTACGTCGTGTTATTCAAGAACAATTAGAAGATCAAATTGCAGACTTTTATCTCGATAATCCAGATGTTAAGCAATTAACCACTAAGCTAGTGAATGACAATATCCAGATTGAAGATGGCACAAAAAGTACCCTATAAAATTCATAATATGTTTAAAAAAAGATAAATATCATATAGACAGCGACTACAAACGCTGTCTTTTTTTGTACAATGACAAGGTCGTTGAAATTTTTTGAGTGGGCAAAGTTCATAAATTAAAGCAGAAATTAAGCTTTTTGTGTTGTGTAACATAAATGAAACATTAAATGCAACTTTTTGAAAAGTCTCTAACGTACAATAGTGCTTGTAGTAAAAATAAAGAAAATCTTAAGAAATGTTCTCGTGGGCAAATCTTATTTAATATATAGACAACAAATAATTAGTTTGAAGGGGTACTTAATATGCACGCATCTGTAAAAAATACGCTATTAGCAACCGCCGGAGCTGCAGCTGCATTGGCTGGAAGTTCAGTTGTTGCTTCAGCTGACTCTATTACTGTTAAATCTGGAGATACGCTATATGCTTTAGCAGCCGCACATCACGTGACTGTTGACGAATTAGTTTCAGCAAACAAGATTGCTAACGCAAATCTAATCCTTACTGGTCAAAAGATTGAATTACCAGGTTCATCAGCAACGTCAGCTCAATCAACAGCATCTTCAGCTGCAACAAAGCCAGCCGCAAAGGGAACATCATACACTGTAAAGTCTGGTGATACTTTGTGGGCAATTGCTAATGCTAATGGTTTGACTTTGTCAGAATTGTTGTCAGCTAACCAAGGTTTGCAAGCCTCATCAATTATCTATGTTGGTGATTCAATTAACCTTACAGCTTCAGCAACTCAGGCAAGTAGTGCCCCAGCAGCAAGTTCAGCAGCTGCAACGTCAACAGCAAACGCATCATTGGCTGCAGCAAGCTCAGTGGCTGCACAATCAGCTGCGACATCAGCAGCAAATGCATCATTGGCCGCAGCTAATTCAGCTGCTGCACAATCAGCTGCAACGTCAACAGCAAATGCATCATTAGCTGCAGCAAGTTCAGCAGCCGCACAATCAGCTGCAACGTCAACAGCAAATGCATCATTAGCCGCAGCTAACTCAGCTGCTGCACAATCAGCTGCAACGTCAACAGCAAATGCATCATTAGCTGCAGCAAGCTCAGCAGCCGCACAATCAGCTGCAACATCAGCAGCAAACGCATCATTGGCCGCAGCTAACTCAGCTGCTGCACAATCAGCTGCAACGTCAGCAGCAAACGCATCATTGGCCGCAGCAAGCTCAGCAGCTGCACAATCAGCTGCAACGTCAGCAGCAAATGCATCATTGGCCGCAGCAAGCTCAGCAGCCGCACAATCAGCTGCAACGTCAGCAGCAAACGCATCATTAGCTGCAGCAAGTTCAGCCGCAGCTCAACCACAAAAGGTTGCTACTTCTACAGCAAGTAACAATGTTGTTTCAGCAGATACAACTGGTAACACATATCCATATGGACAATGCACGTGGTACGTTAAGGGTGATTTAAGCTGGGTCGGTAATCACTGGGGTAATGCTTCAGCATGGCCATCATCAGCAACTGCAGCTGGTCATACTGTAAATAGTACAGCGTCAGTTGGAGCTGTAGCATATTTCGCACCTGGTGTTGGTGGCGCTAGCGCTTACGGTCACGTTGCTGTTGTTGATTCTGTAAATTCAGATGGTACGATCACAATTTCAGAAGCAAACTATGCAGGTAAGTTGTACAATTCACGTACAATTTCTACGTCATCAGTTTCAGGATTCATTCACCAATAAAAGCCATTATTTAAGGAGACTCGTTAGCGGGTCTTTTTTTATATAATTAAAGGAGTGAAAGACAAATGCCATTTAAGATTGAACCTGGACGGGTCGTTCATTTTAATGATTTTGATCAAGCTGATGCAGAGATTTTATTTGAGCCACCAGTTGCAGATAAACCAGTACAAATTACTGCTTCTAATTTTGCTCGTAAAACAACAGGAGCTCGTATTCAAAGAACAATGCTCCAGATGATTATGGAAAATATTTGTGAGCGTTTGACGGTGGTTTTAGAAGAAGTACTTGATGTGCCATACTTAAAGGATGGGCAAAGCGTCGATAAAGGATTCGATACGGGTGGTTTAATTCAGTACATGTTTAACAAAGTCGTTGGTGTAGGGTTTCCACATGAAGTTGGTGAACAAATGAAATCTGTTACACAATTTCAGGTTTCTGAGACCTTACCAGGTGATTTATTAGTCTGGGGAAGTGCGTTGTTGCCTACAACAGCTGGTATTTACATTGGCGGTGGTAAGTATGTGACAGTGGACGTATTTACAGAAAAGGTAACAATTAAATCTATTTCAAGAAAATGGTTACCGGATTTTGTTGGTGCGATAAGGTAGTTAAAACAGTCATGTAGTCATTTTTCAGTTATAATAAGGACAGGAGGTTTCAATATGGAATTTACTTATGAACCTGGTCGCTTATTTCATGAAACTGATGGCATTGTTGATGCCGAAATATTATTTCCTGAAATTTTGGGTGGTGCAGTTTGGTCAATAGATCATACGTATGTTGATCCAGAACTTCGGGGACAAGGCATTGCAGGTCAAATGTTGGCAGAAGTCGTTGATCGTGCAACAAAGGCTAATGTACAATTAAAACCAGTATGTACTTACGCGCGACAAGCCTTTTTTAGAAATCCAGAATATCAAAAAATAGCTTATAAAGTTTAAGTTTGTTTTGAAAGCACGCGTTATTTCGACGGGTGCTTTTTAATTTCCTTGAAATTAAGTTATACTTAGTCTTAAGTATTTATTTGAGAGGAATTGTGATGAAACGAGGATTTGCTGTCGTTAATAAGTATGCAAACGCTAATTTGAGTTTGCCAAGTCGAAGTACAGAACATGCTGCAGGATATGATTTTCAAGCAGCAGAGGACTTTATATTACCGTCTATTTGGCGGATGCCATTTTTGAAAGTTTTATGGCAGATAAGACATAATAATGTCGTCACGTCTGAAAGTGACGAACAAGCATCAAAAATTATCAAGCCATTACTAGTACCAACTGGTATTAAAGCCTATATGGGTGATGATGAGTATTTGATGATTGCTAATCGTTCATCAAATCCGTTGAAGCGAGGATTAATTTTACCAAATGGGGTTGGCATCATTGATGCTGATTATGTTGATAATCCTAAAAATGAAGGTGAAATTTTTATTCAAATGATTAATTTTGGCCTACATGACGTGACAATTAAAAAGGGTGAACGGATTGGTCAAGGCATTTTTATGCCATTTCTGGTTACAGACGATGACCAAAAACAGATTAAAAAAACACGCCAGGGTGGCTTTGGTAGCTCTGGTATTAACTAAGGGGTGAATTATGGCAAAAACAAAAACCCAATTCGTTTGTTCAAATTGTGGTTTTGTCTCACAGCGATACATGGGACGATGTGCTAATTGTGGTGCATGGGGAACATTTGTCGAAGAAGTTATGCAACCGGAAAAGGTGGATCGTAAGTCACGAATCAATCTAGCTGGTCAAGTAGCCAAGGTTGAACGACTGAATGAAATCAACATTGAAGAAACACCACGTATTAAGACAGATAATGAGGAATTTAACCGCGTGCTTGGTGGTGGCATTGTCCCTGGTTCCATGGTACTGATTGGTGGTGATCCTGGAATAGGAAAATCAACATTGTTACTACAGATTTCTGGTCAGCTAGCTAATATGGGAAATAAAGTCCTATATATTGCAGGTGAAGAGAGTGCGTCACAAATTAAATTACGTGCAGAACGATTAGGTGTTCGTGGTGATTCAGACTTTTTATTGTTTCCAGAGACAGATATGAAGCAAATCAGACAGGCGATTGATGAAGCTAAGCCAGAATTTGTTGTCATTGATTCAATACAAACAATGCAAGAGCCGGATATCAGTTCATCAGTTGGTTCAGTTGCCCAAATCCGTGAGACGACCGCAGAATTATTGCAAATTGCAAAGACAAATAACATTACAATTTTTATTGTTGGTCATGTTACCAAAGAAGGTGCGATTGCCGGACCAAAAATTTTAGAGCATATGGTCGATACTGTTCTATATTTTGAGGGTGACAATCAGCGAAGCTTTAGATTACTACGTGCCGTTAAAAATCGATTTGGATCAACCAATGAGTTAGGTGTCTTTGATATGCAACATGGCGGTTTAGTTGAAGTATCGAACCCATCTGATCTCTTTCTAGAAGAACGCTTGGCAGATGCGAGTGGCTCAGCAGTCGTTGTGGCCATGGAAGGAACACGGCCAATTTTAGTTGAGGTACAAGCATTGGTGACGCCAACCGTGTTCGGCAATGCACAACGGACAGCTTCAGGAATTGACCGGAATCGTGTATCATTGTTAATGGCAGTCTTAGAAAAGCGAGCTAACTTGTTGCTACAGAATCAAGATGCCTATGTACGAGCTGCCGGTGGTGTTAAACTTGATGAACCAGCAATTGACTTAGCTGTCGCAATTGCGATTGCTTCAAGCTACAATGATGTTGAGACACGATCAACAGATGCGTTTATTGGTGAGATTGGACTAACTGGTGAAGTTAGACGCGTACCTAATGTTGTTGAACGTGTAAATGAGGCCAAAAAGCTGGGATTTAAACGAGTTTTTGTTCCACAACATGTGTCAGAACAATTAGCAGGAATTGATGGCATTCAAATTATGCCAACTAAGACTTTGTCAGAGGCATTACAAAACGCATTGGGATAATGCAGAAAGGAGTATGATATGTTACGGAAACGAATCATTCAGGGAATTTTTTTACTTGCTGGTGGGGCAATTGCTATCACATTACTTCCAGTGGTATGGCGTATTTTTAATTTAGCGGACCATGTATGGATTAATAACGTTATTGTCAATTTTATTCTAGGTGCTATTATTTTTTATTTATTAAGTTTGCCACTATGGCGACCAGTTGATCAGATGATTCATCGTATTGAAAATTATTTGAACAAGCAATCGCCACTATTATTACTAATTGGTTCATTAACAACTTTAATTGGATTGGTTATTGCGGTTGTAATCACTGTGCCTTTACAGCATATGAATAACTTTTTCTTAAGTGGCGTGGTACCAGTTATCGTTATGGCATTACTGGGGTATTTAGGGTTCCGATTAGGTACGACAAGAATTGATGAATGGCGAAAATTGTTGCCAACGCTAACGGGACGAACAAAAAAGGTACGTCCACAAGATGAAATCAGTCGTGGCGATGTTTTGACGGAGGTTGAGACAAATTACCATCATTACAAAATTTTGGATACCAATATTTTGATAGATGGTCGTATCCTTGATCTTGTTAAAACTGGCTTTATTGAGGGAACGCTATTAGTACCAAACTTTGTACTTTATGAGCTACAGTATATTGCTGATGCAGGTGAATCATTAAAGCGGGTGCGTGGTCGTAGAGGACTTGATGTTCTAAATGAGTTACGTGAAAACAATAATGTGCCACTTGAAATGTGGGAAGGTGACTATGAAGATATTTCTGAAGTTGATGAAAAATTAATTCGTTTAGCAGAAGATATCAATGGTGTTTTAGTTACTAATGATTATAATTTAAATAAGGTTACCAAGTTTCAAAATGTGCAAGTTTTGAATATTAACGAATTAGCTGGTGCACTACGTCCACGTGTGGCCGTGGGTGATCATTTATCTGTTTTGTTGGTAAAAAATGGTACCGAACGCCAGCAAGCTGTTGGATACCTTGATGATGGTACAATGGTTGTTGCTGAAGAAGGACGCAAGTATCTACAAAAAACAGTGACAGTTGAAGTGACATCGGCCTTGCAGACAGATGCAGGCCGTATGATTTTTGGTACGGTTATTGAAAAATAACAGTTAATTTAAAAAAATTAAACATTTAATCAATAGAACACATTGAATCGTGCGAGAAAGCGCGGTATATTAGTAGTCGGTATATATTTAGAAATATAAGATAAAGAGGAGTGTCGATTAGCATGGCTGAGACTACCGAAAAGAAAATTCGAGTGCGTTACGCACCATCACCAACTGGACATTTGCATATTGGAAATGCCCGTACTGCATTATTTAACTGGTTATTTGCCCGTCACCATAAGGGTGAATTTATCATCCGTATTGAGGATACAGACCAGACGCGTAATATTGCTGATGGTGAAAAGTCACAGTTAGATAATTTAGCTTGGCTTGGTTTAGACTGGGATGAATCGCCAGCTAATCCAGGAAAGTATGGTCCTTATCGTCAATCTGAACGTTTGTCAATTTACAAGCCACTTATTCAAGACTTGTTGGATCGTGGGCTAGCATATCGTTCATTTAAAACCTCAGAAGAATTGGCTGCAGAACGTGAGGCACAAGTTGCTGCAAAGGAAGCACCACACTATGTTTATGAATATGCAGATATGTCTGATGAAGAAATAGCTGCATTCCAAGCTGATGCTGAAGCAAAAGGCTTGCCTTATGTTGTTCGTTTCCGTGTCCCTGAGGATAAAGATTATGCTTGGAATGATATTGTTAAGGGTCAAATTTCAATTAATTCATCAACTGTGGGTGGTGATTGGGTCATTCAAAAAGCTGATGGTATGCCAACATACAATTTTGCGGTTGTTGTTGATGACCACATGATGGAGATTTCTCATGTATTGCGTGGGGATGATCACGTATCGAATACTCCTAAGCAATTAATGATTTATGAGGCCTTTGGTTGGGAAGCACCAATCTTTGGGCATATGACATTGATTATTAACGGTGATACTGGTAAAAAGTTGTCGAAGCGTGACGAAACAGTTTTGCAATTCATCGAACAATACCGTTCTTTGGGCTACCTACCTGAGGCCTTGTTGAACTTCATCGTATTGCTTGGATGGTCACCAGTTGGTGAAAAGGAAATCTTCAACAAGAAACAATTGGTTAAGATTTTTGATGAAAATCGTTTATCAAAGTCACCTGCTAAATTTGATAATAAGAAACTGGAATGGGTTAATAACCAATGGATCAAGACTGCTGACCAAAATATGGTTTTTGATAAGTTGATTGAACAATTGGTTTATTCAAAGGTTGTTGATCCTGCTGAGTTGACAGCTGAAAAGATGCAATGGTTGCGTTCAGTGATGAATGTCTATATGGACGGTGTTTCATACACTGCACAAATTGTACCACTTATTAAGCCAGTATTCTTTGAAATGCCAGCTGCTGCTGATATTCCTGATTCTGCTAAAGAGTGGATGAATGGGGATAATGTTAAGGATATGTTGACGCTATTCATCGATAAGATTGAAAAAATGCCAATCTTTACAGCGACTGCGGTATTATATGCAATTCGTGAGATTCAAAATGAGATGGATGTTAAGGGTCGCGCACTTTGGAATCCATTACGTATTGCAACAACTCGTGAAGAGCAAGGTCCTAATCTAGGAGAATTGCTTGAATTACTAGGTCGTGAGCAGACCTTAGCAAATATCCGCGAGTTCTTATAATAAATGTTTGTTTAGATGAGAATGTAATAAAGATTTGTTCAAGATCATCAGTTTACTGGCTTTAAAGCGGTAGGCTGATGGTCTTTTTCAGTTTATATATTGTTAATAATGTTTCAGGCACTTTTATACTAAAAGTCATGTCACTATGGTCATCAGTATGTTAGAATGTTACTTAGTATAATTAGCGAAAAATAGCTAATAATGACCGATGAGAGGGAAGATAAAGATGGCTAATCCATTACGTACAATTATTGAAAGTGATAAAGGAAAATTGCGCCGCTTGGGTCACTTGGCTGATAAAGTGGAAGCCCATGCCGACGAAATGGCAGCCTTATCTGATGAAGAACTACAAGCAAAAACACCATATTTTCGAGACTTATTGAAAAATGGTCAAACATTAGACGATATTTTACCAGAAGCCTTTGCGGTTGTTCGTGAAGGTGCAAAACGTGTGTTAGGATTGTATCCATTCCGGGTACAAATTATGGGATCAGCAGTTTTGCATGGTGGTAATATTGCAGAAATGAAGACTGGTGAAGGAAAAACACTTACGGCAACAATGGCAGTTTATTTGAATGCCTTACCTCAAAAAGGTGTCCATGTTGTTACAGTCAATGAATACTTGACCCAACGAGATGGTGAAGAAATGGGTCAACTTTACAAGTGGTTAGGACTAACAGTTGGTATCAACTTGACTGAGTTATCACCAGATGAAAAACGCGCAGCATATCTTTGCGATATTACCTATACAACAAATTCAGAAATTGGATTCGATTATCTACGTGACAACATGGTGGCACGTAAAGAAGATCGTGTTCAGCGCGGCTTAAATTTTGCGCTAGTTGACGAGACTGATTCTATTTTGATTGATGAGGCTCGTACACCTTTGATTATTTCTGGTGCACCAGCACAAACAAGTACGCAACTATATATTCGCGCAGATCGTTTTGCAAAGTCATTAACTGAAGATGAAGATTTCAAGGTTGATCATGAATCAAAATCAGTTCTGTTGAACGATGAAGGAATTGCCAAGGGTGAGAAATACTTTAACCTAGAGAATCTTTATGGTACCGGAAATGTCGCATTGACTCACCACATTGATCAAGCATTGCGTGCAAATTACACCATGTTTAATAACAAAGATTATGTTGTTCGTGATGGTGAAGTTGTATTAGTTGATGCCTTTTCAGGTCGTATTCAAGAAGGTCGACGCTTCTCTGATGGCTTGCATCAAGCTTTGGAAGCAAAGGAGCAAGTACAAATTCAAGAAGATAATCGTGCCATGGCGTCAATCACCTATCAGAATTTGTTCCGTCAATACAACAAATTATCAGGTATGACTGGTACGGCTAAGACTGAAGCGGATGAATTCCGTGAAATTTATAATATGGAAATTACGACGATTCCAACAAATAAGCCAATCCAACGAGTGGATGAACCTGATTTGTTGTATCCTAATTTAAAGTCAAAGTTTAACGCAGTATTACAGCTTGTTATTGACTTGCATGAAAAAGGACAACCAATTCTAATTGGTACAGTTGCCGTGGAAACTTCAGAGTTGCTATCACAATTATTGGATAAAGCAGGTATTCCACACAATGTGTTGAATGCGAAGAATCACGCCCGTGAAGCTGAAATCATTGCTAATGCTGGTCAACGTGGTGCGGTTACGATTGCTACCAACATGGCCGGCCGTGGTACCGATATTAAATTAGGCCCTGGTGTAGCTGAGATGGGTGGTTTAGCGGTTATTGGTACTGAGCGACATGAATCTCGTCGAATTGATAACCAACTCCGTGGTCGTTCTGGACGTCAGGGAGATAAAGGATACTCACAGTTCTTCTTGTCACTAGAAGATGATTTGATGATTCGCTTCGGTGGTGAACGTATTAAGAATTTGATGGAAAGTATGAATATGGGTGATGAAGATGCTGTTATCCGTAATGGTTTGATTACGCGTTCAGTTGAGTCTGCTCAAAAGCGTGTTGAGGGAAATAACTATGATTCTCGTAAGCATGTGTTGCAGTACGACGACGTCATGTCACAACAGCGTAACGCCTTCTATGCAAACCGAAATCAAGTCATTGATGAGGAAAAGTCCTTAAGAGACGTATTGCTACCAATGGTTGAACGTACGATACATCGAGTGGTCAAGAATCAAACAATCGGTAAACCAAAAGAATGGCATCTTGATGCAATTGTTGAATTTGCGCAAGCAACCATCGTACCGGTTAATTCAATTAAGGTTGCAGATTTACAAGGTAAGTCAGCCCAAGAAATTGAGGATGAAATCTATCGTCGCGCTAAGGATATGTATGATGAAAAGCGCCATGCGCTTGGTGACGATGAAGAACGTCTCTTACAATTTACTCGAGTAGTTATTCTACGTGTGGTCGATGCCCAATGGACTGACCATATGGAAGCGATGAACCAACTTCGTGATGCAATTCAACTGCGTGGTTACGGTCAATTGAATCCATTGATTGAGTATCAGAATGAAGGTTTCCGTATGTTTGATGAAATGATTGCGGGTGTTGAATATGATGTCACGCGACTATTTATGAAGTCAGAAATCCGCCAAAATGTTCGGTAAATAAACATCTATTGAAACAAAGTGATGCGATTAAGAATAATGAATAATTTCTTAGTCGGGCAAGCCCGGAATCTGGCGGTAGTTAATGTTAGATTGCGGGCTTTTATGTGTCACAAAAGAGGTCTTTTGGTAGAGACATCATTTGTCTGGCGTTTATTTGTAATTCTTACAGGGAGGAAATAATGGAAATATCTGAAGCACGTCGCAAATTAGCTGACATGTCCGCAGAAATCGAAAAATTCGGTGATTCGTTGGATTTAGACGCATTGAATGATGAGATCGCAGCAAATGAAGCAAAAATGGTTGAACCTGATTTTTGGCAAGACAATGTTGCGGCACAAAAAATTATTGATGAAAATAATGTCTTAAAGGGGCGCCGTGATGATTATTTAAAATTGGCAAACGGCGTTGAAAATGTAGAGGCAGCCATTGATCTGTTAAGTGAACTTTATGATGAAGATATGGCAACCGAGATGGCTGATGATCTGGATAAGCTAAGTGAAGATTTATCTGCTTATCGCTTAGCACAGTTACTAAATGAGCCATATGATAAAAATAATGCTATTTTAGAGATTCATCCTGGTTCAGGTGGGACTGAATCTGCTGACTGGGGTGCCAACCTGCAGCGTATGTACACACGTTGGGCAGAGCAACACGGATTTAAAGTAGATATTATGGACTATCATCCTGGGGATGTCGCTGGTGTTGATTCAGTGACACTAATGATTACGGGACATAATGCCTATGGATATCTACGCTCAGAGCGTGGTGTACATCGTTTTGTGCGTATTTCACCATTTGATTCTGCTGGTCGTCGGCATACATCATTCGTGTCAATTGATGTGATGCCTGAACTAGATGATTCGGTAGAGGTAGATATTAATCCGGCTGATGTTAAGATGGATGTTTATCGTGCATCAGGAGCAGGTGGTCAGCATATCAATAAAACATCATCTGCGGTCCGCTTGACACATATACCAACTGGTATTGTGGTTGCTTCACAACAACAGCGTTCACAATTTCAAAATAAAGATACAGCTTATGCCATGTTACGTGCAAAGCTGTACCAATTAGAGATGGATAAAAAAGAAAAGGAACGTGCAGCGATTGCTGGTGACCATTTAGAAAATGGGTGGGGCTCGCAAATTAGGTCGTATGTTTTCCAACCTTATCGTATGGTAAAAGACCATCGTGATGGTTTCGAGTCGGGCAATCCGCAAGCAGTGATGGATGGTGATTTAGATCCATTTATTAATGCTTACCTACGTTGGCGTTTATCAGAACAAAACCCTGAATAAAAAGTGTGTTGAAGGTTATTGCAAAAAAACTGAATCCACCAACCTACCAAATTGAGATGGACAGGTTGATGGATTCAGTTTTTTGTTGCATTCATTTTAGTATCTATTTACGAACTAACTCAGTATAGGCAGCATCGTCTAATACTAAATCAATTTCACCAATGTATTCTAGTGGATCAGCCTTAATAAAAGTGTGCTTAAAGACATAGAGTCCATCGTCAGTTGATTGTGATTCAATCCCACCCATATCATACAAATCGACACCTTCATCGAGAGCCCATTGAATCATTGCCGTTTGAACAGCATAAGGGGCATAGTAAGTAGGACCATCATTTGAACCTGCATACATGTACCAAATTTTACGACCGTATTTAAAACCAATACCAGTTGAGAGTAACTCGCCCTCGCGTTCTGCTATGTAAACGCGCATGATACCATTGTCACCAAAAGCATCACGCATACGTTCGAAGTAATCCTTCGGACGATAAGTGATACCATGACGATTGGCCATATTGACATAAGTTTCATAAAAGGCATCCATTGCGGCGGTATCGCTACCATAGCGGACAGTTACACCATCACGCATTGGTCGTTTTAATTTTGACTTTGTTTTTGATGGGTATAAATCAAAGGTCTCTTTTGCATCTGGTTTTGCTTTTAGATCCAATACCATATTTAGACGGGGTTGAATCGTTGCATGCATCCCTTCATCAGCAACATTACGGTTGCGTGTTTCGAAGCCATGTTCCTGAAGTTGCGTATTCAATTCATCAGAATAAAGAACTTCTGGATCCATACGGATGACATAAGCATCATCATCAGCTAGTGCTTTTTTTGCTTCGGTCATTAATTGTTCTAATAAATCAAGGTTAGTAATATCCATGACCGGACCTTTTGAAGCATAGGCAAATTTTTTACCTAATTTTGTTTGGGTCAATAACATTGAAATCGCAGCAATGATATTACCGGCTTCGTCAGTGACGTAAGCGTAACGTGGCTCCCAATTATTTTTAATTTTTGCCCAACCTAGATCTTGTCCGACTTGGCCATAAGGTGAGTGTTGCACAAATTCTTCATATTTTTTGACAGCTGCCGTGTCACTTAAATCTAAAACTGGCATGTTATCCTTCTTTCTTTAGCATATGGCTAATTTAGATCTCCTTATGAATTATAACATAGGCAATAAAATTGTTTTTAGCGTATAATGAACTTTATGGAAACTATTAAATCAGCAAAAAATAGCCGTGTCAAAGCATGGCAAAAATTACAGACTAAAAAAGGCCGTCAAGCCAGTGAAACTTATCTACTTGATGGTTGGCATTTAGTGCAAGAAGCTATTCAACATGATGGTAAATTACACGCAGTGATGGGAACGGCAGAACAATTAGCAGAACACCAGGAGGAATTACCGCTAGGCGTACCCGTTTTTGAAATTACAGATGACATTGCGAAAAAGCTATCGGATTTGGTGACACCACAAGGCATTTTTGCAGAAGTGTCATTACCTAGTGCCACACGTGAACCACAATTTATTCACGATGGTGCTTGGCTGTTTTTGGATGCGATTCAAGATCCGGGTAATGTCGGTACAATGGTAAGAACGGCAGATGCTGCTGGATTTACGGGTGTTGTATTTGGTCATGGCTCAGTTGATCCATATTCACCAAAAGCATTGCGTGCGATGCAAGGTTCACAATTCCATCTAACAACGACAACTGGTAATTTAGCAGACTGGACAGCATCATTTACACAAAATGGTATGAACGTCTATGGCACGCAATTAGATCCAGAAGCTGCAGATGTCTTTACTGTGCCAGCGCAGACACAATTTGCTTTAATTATGGGGAATGAAGGGCAAGGCATGCAACCAGAATTGGCAAAGATGACAACTAAGAATCTATATATTCCAATCTCTGGTCAGGCTGAGTCGTTAAATGTTGCAGTTGCAGCTGGTATCGCAATGTTTGCATTAAAGGCTCGTTAAAGATTTATAAAGTAATCTAGGTTTGTGCGAGGGGGAAGAGCAATGCTAGATTGGCAAAAAGATGAAGTATATAGTGATATTGTGAAAGATTTGTTGTCACATCCGCAAGTACAGGAAATGGCAAATTATACACAACATCATCATTCTGATCGATTAACACACTGTATTACAGTCTCTTACGTTAGTTATCGCTTAGCTTTACGCTTTGGTTTAAATGCTACAGCAGTCGCACGCGCAGGAGTGTTGCATGATTTGTTTTTCTACGATTGGCGTGAAACAAAGTTTGAACTAGGCTCACATGCGTTTATTCATCCGCGAGTTGCTCTGCGTAATGCTGAAAAAATAACCAATCTTTCTCCAATGGAAAAGGATATTATTTTAAAACATATGTGGGGTGCCACGAGTGAATTACCACATTATCGTGAAAGTTTATTAGTTGATTTGGTTGATGATTATTTGGCAGTTGCTGAATTTTTCTCACCAGCATCAGCTCGTATGAAACGTCTATTCCATACGAATTAACGATAAAAGTGACAGACAATAGAAAAGGCTAGCCTTATTTTGATGTATTAATCATCAGAATAAAGCTAGCCTTTTAATTTTTTATTGTTTTAATCAGTGAGCACTGACTTTGCGACCGTGAATAAAGTAGTAAAGGATAATACCAATTAGTGCAATCACTGCCATCACGATAAATAAGTTTTGGTAACCGAGCATTGGCTGGATAAAACCAATGATAGAGGGGCCAAATCCCAATGAAAATTCATAACAAATAAAATAAGTGGCGGTTGTCTGTGTTAAACGATCAGCAGGCACCATTTGTGTCGTTGTTGATTGTACGGCAGACTGAAAATTACCAAATCCAAAACCAATCAAAATGGCAGCAAGTAACATCATCCAGCCGTTTGACATTTTACCAAGAATAAATAAACCAATCGCCAAGATAATTAATGCTGGGTAAACAACATAATTTTCATTTTTATTATCCATTAATCGACCAACTAGCGGCCGAGAAACTAGTATGGCCAGGGCATATACCAAGAAAAAATAAGATGCAAAAGTTACTAAGTTTAAATCACTGGCATAAAAATCTAGTTCGGATTGTAGAGCAGCATAACCAAATGTAACAAAGCCAAGGGTCAAAGAGATACCCAGAACTTTTGGCTCAATCAATGTTTTTAAATTAAATTTTTTATTTGTTGACGTTGCTTGAATAGTGACTTTTTTTGCGTCAATTAGAAATGAAGCAATCAAAGCAATCACGCCGGTAATAAATTCTAACCAAAATAAGATGGTATATGAATAATGTTGTTCAATCAATAGTGCTAAGAAAGGACCAAATGCGGTTCCTAAGATAGTGGCTAATGAGAAGTATGCGATGCCTTCTGCTCGTCGTGCAAGAGGAATCACATTAATGACTGCTGTGTTAGTAACTGTACCAGTTAAGCCCACTGCTAATCCTTGAATAAAACGAATGATCAACAGGTAGATAATCCCACCTTCGTATTGATAAGCAAGTAGGATTGGTACGAGAATAATCATGCTTAGAATCGTTAATTTTTTAGCACTAAATTTTGCAGTCATGATACCGGCACTAAAGCGGGCCACCATTGTACCAATAATGGTCATACCAGTTATTAAGCCAGCAATGGTTGTACTAACATGGTAGGTATGAACCGCATATGGACCAATGATGACAAATAGACTGTAAAAAGTCATCATACTAAGAATTTGAATAATAAACAATTGAATAAAAGTTGCATTAAAAATGCTAGAGGAGTCACTATTTGACGTAATACTGTACCTATCTTTCAAAAAATTTTCCTAGATAAGTATACACCTTCTGTCAAATCGCCTCTTTTCGTGCGCAATAAATGACGATATAATGGGTCATGTGGGAATTAGAAGTTATTCCGTGCATTTTTTGTAAGTAAAGCATAGAATGAATATACGAGAAGAGAAATATAGCTAGTTAAGGAGAAAAAATATGGTAGTTGTAACCGATAAGGCGACCGATGCTGCAGAATTATGTGAAAATAAATTATGTGATAAGTTTGTCGCAACCTTTGAGATTCTTGGTCGCAAATGGAATGGTATGATTATTGAAACATTGCTTGTCAATGGACCACGCCGTTTTAAAGACCTAGCACAATCAGTATCAAAATGTTCAGACCGCGTGTTAGTTGAACGTTTGAAGGAGTTAGAAGCTGCAGATATTGTTGAGCGACGTACTTATGATGATTCGGCTTTGATTGAATATGCGTTAACAGCACGTGGTGAATCAATGCGTGATATGATGACGGCAATTCATGAGTGGTCAGATAAGTGGCAGTGCCCTGCAAAATAGAAACTTGAAAAGTTAAAATAAAGTTTGTACAATAGAGCAAGAAACAATGAATGACCTAGTAGGTACCTTTTTAAAGATTAGCGAGCAGGAAGTGGTGAGAGCCTGTCTTTGGAAGCACTGAATTTCAGTCAGGAGTTCATCAGTGAAAAGTTGATGCGGTCTATCACCGTTAACAGATAACTGAGGGTAATCTTTGTAAGATTACTGAATTTTTTGGGTGGTACCACGTTAATTAGCGTCCCTTCGATAAGTTATTTATCGAAGGGATTTTTATTTGCAAAAGTTTATGAATATTAAGGGAGAAGAGAAATGAGTTTACAAGATGAGCTCACGACATTGCGCGATGAAGCATTAACACAAATTAATGATGCAGCCGATGTTAAAGCATTGAATCAAGTACGAGTACATTGGTTAGGGAAAAAAGGTCCGCTAACTGAAGTGCTACGCGGCATGAAAAATTTGACACCAGAGGAACGTCCAGTAGTTGGTGCATTGGCCAATGAGGTACGTGATGTATTGACGGCAGCGATTGCTGAGCGGCAAACACGCTTAGAAGCAATTGCTTTGGATGCGCAGTTAGCAGCTGAAGCAATTGATGTAACCTTACCAGGACGTACTGTCCAACAAGGTCAGCCACATGTGCTACAACAAATTATTGAAAATCTGGAAGATCAATTTATCGGCATGGGTTATCAAGTAATTGAAGGACCAGAGGTTGAAGAAGATCAATATAACTTTGAACGCATGAATTTACCTAAAGATCACCCAGCCCGGGATATGCAGGATACGTTCTACATCACACCTGAAATTTTAATGCGCACGCAAACTTCTCCAGTTCAAGCACGTACGATGGAAGCGCATGACTTTAGCAAAGGACCTTTGAAAATGGTCTCTCCTGGTCGTGTGTACCGTCGTGATACTGATGATGCGACACATTCACATCAGTTCCATCAAATGGAAGGTCTTGTGATTGACAAGCATATTACCATGGGTGATTTAAAAGGTACCTTATTAGCAGTTGCCCATAATTTATTTGGTGAAGCCCATGATATTCGTTTGCGTCCATCATACTTTCCATTCACTGAACCATCCGTTGAGGTTGATATTTCATGGCATGCAGTGACACCAGATATGAATCCAGAGGATATTGAGTGGATTGAGGTCCTTGGTGCAGGAATGGTACATCCAAATGTTTTGCGTAAGTCTGGTATTGATCCAGACGTTTATGGCGGTTTTGCCTTTGGTCTTGGCCCTGATCGTTTCGCAATGCTTAAGTATGGGGTAGAAGATATTCGTAACTTCTACTTGAATGATGTGCGTTTCTTAACGCAATTTGATCAGAAAGGATAAGACAAAATGAAAGTTTCAGTAAATTGGTTACGTGATTATTTACCAATTGCATTACCTGCATCACAATTAGCAGAAAAAATTTCTCGTACAGCGGTTGAAATCGAGGGACAGTATCAACCAAAGGGAAATATGAAAAAGGTTGTTATTGCTAAGGTCTTATCAGTTGTGCCACACCCAGATTCAGACCATATGGTAATTACGCAACTAGATGCTGGTGAAGATGAACCAATTCAAGTTGTCACTGGTGCACCAAATGTTGCTGAGGGCCAAACTGTTATCTTGGCCAAGCATGGTTCGGTCATTGGCGATAATAAAAAAATTCGTAAAGGTAAACTACGTGGTGAAGTATCAAATGGTATGTTAGCTGCATTACAAGAGCTTGGCTTTGAAGATAAAGTTGCACCAAAAGATTTTGAAGAGGGAATTTGGGTATTCAATGATGTTGATGCTGCCGATTTGAAACCAGGTGAAGATGCTTTGACTGTGCTTGGATTAGATGATGATGTCCTTGAGACAGGAATTACACCTAATCGAGCAGACTTATTTTCAATGAATGGTACAGCATGGGAAGTTGCTGCCATTCTTTCAGAAGAACCAACTTTACCTAATTTTGAATTAACTGAGACAGCCGAGCAAACAAGCGACTTGATTTCAGCAACGGCACCTGCCGAATTGGCAACCAAGTATGCTGTTCGTGTGGTTAAGAATGTCACTGTTAAGGATTCACCATTATGGTTACAACGCCGTTTGTGGACAATGGGTATTCGACCAATTTCAAATATTGTTGATATCACCAATTATATGTTATTAATGTACGGTCAACCAATGCATGCCTTTGATTTGAATGCCTTACCTGAACAAGAAGTCCATGTTCGTCGGGCACATGATAAGGAAACGATTAAGACATTAGATGGCGTAACTCGTGAAGCAGCTGCTGAAGACATTGTGATTGCCTCTGGTGATGAAGCCTTGATGTTTGCTGGTGTTATGGGTGGTGAAACAACAGAAGTTACCCGTGAAACAACGGACATTGTCCTTGAAGGGGCTATTTTTGAACCAAAATCAATTCGTCATACTGCACGTGATCAAAATCTACATTCAGAGGCTTCAATGCGTTTTGAACGTGGTGTCAATGTTGAAGATACCTTTACAGCGCTAGATCATGCTGCAGCCTTAGTTGCTGAATTGGCTGGTGGACAAGTCACTGCCGGACGTGTGGTCGCACAAGACTACGCCTATGAAGCACCAGTTGTTGATGTGAGTGTTGATCGTGTGAACCATGTGCTTGGTACGAACATTACGACGGCTGAAATTTCAGCTATTTTTGATCGTCTGTTCTTTGATTACGAAGAAAATAACGGCGTCTTTTCAGTTACAATTCCAGCCCGTCGATGGGATATTACCATTGAAGCAGATTTGATTGAAGAAATTGCTCGCTTGTATGGTTTTGATAATTTGCCAGCAACTTTACCTACTGGTGAAACCACACCGGGTAAGTTGACACCAAAACAACAATTAATTCGTGCTAGTCGTCATGCACTAGAAGGCTTGGGATTAAATCAAGCAATTTCGTATGTTTTGACAACGCCAGAAAAGGCCAACCGCTTTAAGTTACATGATGGTGAGCCAATTCAATTGGATTACCCAATGTCACAAGATCGTCAACAAACACGAAGTAGTTTACTAACGGGTCTTTTAGACGATGTTGCCTATAATGTGGCTCGTAAGCAAACGGATGTTGCTTTATATGAACAAGGACGTGTCTTCGTTTCTGATGGGGATTTGACAAAGCAACCAGCAGAAATTGAGCACATTGCTGGTGTTCTTTCTGGCAATGTTACTGAGCGTACCTGGGCACAAAAAGCACAAGCTGCTGATTTTTATATGCTTAAGGGAATTGTTGAACGATTGTTGAAGAACTATGATTTTGTTGAGCCTATTCACTTTGTGGCAAATACTGTACGTGAAGATATGCACCCAGGTCGTACGGCTGATATCTATGTTGGCAATACTTTGATCGGCTTTGTTGGCCAAATTCACCCAACAACGGCGAAGGTATACCGTATCAATGAAACATTTGCCTTTGAATTAGACTTGGATGCTATTATTGCCTTGCCAAAGAATCAAGGACGCTATGAAGTCATTTCACGTTATCCAGCTGTGTCACGTGATTTAGCGATATTGGTCAATCGTGATGTGCCTGCATCACGCATTGAGGAGGCTATCCAGCAAGTTGGTGGTAAGCATCTGCACGATATTGTTACCTTTGATGTCTATACTGGTGAGAACGTTCCAAGTGACATGAAGTCAATCGCCTTTGGCCTAACATTCATTAATGCAGAACAAACGATGCTTGATGATGAAACCAATCAAACAGTTGATCGCATTGCCGGTGCTTTAGCTGAACAATTTGGGGCCGAAATTCGTTAAAGATTAATTAAAAAAAATATAAATAGCCGCTATTACTGATATACTTGGGTAATAGCGACTGTTTTCGTTATGGACTAAAGATGATTTTAGGAGAATAATTATGAACAACGGTAAACGTACGCGTAATAAGAAGCGGCGTAGTCGGAAAGGAAAAGGACGGTTAATCATTCTTTTTCTGATATTGATAGCCCTTATTGCTGGTGGTGTTAGCTTCGTAATGAGTTATCAAGATAAGCGCGATTATTCAGCTTTGAATAGCCAAGATAAGAAAAATAAGCAGGTTAAAATTAAAGACGGGGAAAACTCAGAAGAGATTGCTAATAAGTTGGACAAAGCTGGTTTGATCCGTTCAAAAAAGGCATTTATGCACTATCTCTCAGCACATAATATTTCTAATTTGAAGTCAGGTTATTACTTATTTGCACCTTCAGATTCAGTTAGTGCCATTGTTAAAACTTTACGTCAAGGTGGCGCTTCTGCACCATTAAATAATCAGGATACGGTTACGGTTCGTGAAGGTGAAACAATAGATGATATTGCGACTGAGGTGGGCGAAAAGACAAAGTTTACTAAGGCAGAGTTTTTAAAGGCAGTTAACGATAAAGCATTCTTTAATCGTTTGAAGGCTGCATACCCAGGATTGCTTGATTCTGAGGCATCTAGTAAACAAGTAAAGGATATTCGCTATCGCTTAGAAGGATACCTATATCCAGCAACTTATAACTGGAAAGATTCTAATAATGCTCGTGAATTAGTCAATCAAATGGTTGCCCAATCATACACACAATTAAAGGGTAAGTTTGACGCAATCAAGAATGCTGGCTTGACCGTACATGAAACATTGACGCTTGCTTCGTTGGTTGAACGTGAAGGAATTGACCAAGATAGTCGACGTACCATTGCGGGTGTATTCTTGAACCGAATTGACAAGAATATGCCACTACAATCGGATATTGCAACAAAATATGCACTTAAGACTAATAAGACTAATTTGTCTAATAAAGACGTACAAAGTACAAATCCATATAATCTTTATAAGTATTCGGGTTATGGTCCAGGACCATTTAATAATCCATCAGCTGAATCTATCGAAGCGGTGTTGAATCCAAAGGACCGAGATAAGAATTATCTATACTTTGTTGCTAATTTGAAGACGGGTAAAGTTTATTACTCTGCAACTTATGACGAACACTTAGGTAAATCTAGCGACCTAGAAGCTGGTAATACTGCCGTAGGAAATAGTGCAGATAATTAAAAAAGAAGGACGACAGGTTTAGTATTAAGATTAAATCTTTCGGAACACAGATAAAGTCACATGTTATGTCGTCAAACTTTAACATGTGACTTTTCTATTTGTCATTTAATTAATCAACAAAGGAGCGAGAACATGCAGTCAGCACGAGAGATATTACAACAATCATTTGGATATGATGATTTTCGTGAAGGACAGGCTGAAATTATTGATGCAGTTCTGGCTGGTGAACGCACGCTAGGCATCATGCCAACGGGTGGTGGTAAATCAATTACTTACCAAGTTCCTGCCTTGATGCTACCGGGTATTACTATAGTTATCTCGCCGTTGATTTCATTAATGAAAAACCAGGTTGATGAGTTAATTGCCAACGGCATTGATGCGGTTACTTTGAATTCGACACAGGATGAAGAAGCTTATCGTCACGCCATGAATCATTTATTGAGCGGGCAAGCAAAATTGCTTTATTTAGCGCCTGAACGGTTAAAAAGTGAGGGCACCTATGCCTTATTAAATCGATTGCAAATTTCATTAGTGGTCATCGATGAAGTTCATGTGTTGTCACAATGGGGGCATGATTTTCGACCAAGTTATTTAGAAGTGGTTCATTTAATCAACAATCTTAACTCGGCACCACGAATTATGGCATTAACCGCTACGGCAACGAAACGTGTCCAAAATGATTTGGAAGAACGTTTGGCAATAGAACATACTGTTCGTACAAGTGTGGTTCGAGATAATCTAACAATTCGGATTGAAACTGGGTTAAAAAAGAAGGACAAAGATGATTATGTAAAACGTTATTTGCAAAAGCATGCTGACGAGGCTGGTATTATTTATGTACCAACACGAAAGTTGGTGACTAGTTTAACAACATTTTTGGCTAGTCAACATTTATCAGTTGTGGGATATCATGCAGGTATGACAGATGATGAACGTAATCAAGCACAAGATGATTTCTTGTTTGATCGAGCGAATGTGGTTGTTGCTACGAATGCTTTTGGGATGGGAATCAACAAATCCAATGTACGTTTTGTAATCCATTACAGCATGCCTGGATCGGTTGAGGCTTATTATCAAGAGATTGGGCGTGCCGGTCGGGATCATTTACCAGCAGAAGCAATTTTGCTTTACGCGGCGGCTGATTTGCAAACGCAACGCTTTTTTATTGAAAATAGTGATAACCAAACGCCAGAATACCAGCGTTTGCAAAAAAATAAATTGCAAGAAATGGCGAACTATGGGGCAACAACAATTTGTTTGCAACAGTATATTACCCGTTACTTCGGTGAAGAAACTTTACCTTGTGGCCATTGTACCAATTGTTTGGATACACGACAGGCAGTTGATGTGACGACTGATGCACAAAAGGTGTTGAGTCATGTTGTCCGAATGCGAAATGCTCATCAAAATAAAGATGCCTTTGGCAAGATGGTGACAGCTGATACCTTGCGAGGGCATGTACCGGAAAAATTTAAATGGGCCCATTTTGATCAATTACCAACATTTGGCTTAATGCATGGTGTACCACGAGTTAGAATTACATCATTAATTGACTTTTTGTTGGCATCGGGTTATTTACAAGTAACTGGCGAATATAGTGGTTTAATGGTTTCAAAAACGGGTTTGCAGGTTTTGCGTGGAGAACACCAGGTTATGCGACGACAGTCAAAACAAACGATTGATGAGCGGGTTACAACAGGATCGCCATTGACACAAGATGATTTAAATGAAGCTGAACGAGCTGTGTTTACTGCATTACGAAAGTGGCGCTTAGAATTATCGAAAAAAACAGCGATACCATCGTTTATCATTTTTAATGATCGGACATTAGTTGAATTAGCACGCCAGCAGCCGAAAACACTATCTGAGCTACTTAATATTTCAGGTATTGGTCAAGCAAAAGCAGATAAATATGGGCAAGATGTTCTACAGGTAATTGCTCAGACAACAAACTAATAAACATTAGATAGGCCAGGACGAGAAGCAATGTCCTGGCTTTTATTGTCTAACAAATGATCATGCTTTTAATGTTGCGTTAACTTTTATTTAACATTATTCTATAGATTATTTTCTAGAATAATGCTAATCAAATGAGGAGGTTAATAGTTTATCGCAAGAATGTTTATCGTGTATAAACACTCTTTTATAAATGATCGTTAAGTTATTCTTAAGTCATTATATTTATTTCATATATCGTAAGAAAGAGGTGATCCTTTTGAAAGAGAAAATAAAGCCTAAATTTGATTGGTATTTAGTTGCTATTTTGGTGTTAAGTGCTTTTCTATATGGTTGGGGGATCTGGGATGCTGGTAGTGCCAATAGTTATTACACTGCTGCTATTACATCAATGACTAAAAGTTGGTCAAATTTCTGGTATGGCGCATTTGATCCTGCTGGATTTATCACTGTTGATAAGCCACCGGTAGCACTATGGTTCATGGCTATATCAGCCAAAATTTTTGGTATACATGGGTGGTCAGTTGTATTACCCAGTGTCTTAGCCGGAATTGGTTCTGTTTATTTCATGTATAAGTTAATTGCACCAAAGTTTGGTGCATGGCCAGGTAGGATTGCGGCACTTGTTATGACGTTAACCCCAACAGTGGTGGCGAATAGTCGTACTAATAATATGGATGCTATTTTAGTATTCTTTTTATTGCTAGCAATTTTTATTCTACAAAAGGCAGTTAGTAAGAAAAACATTTGGTTAGTAATTCTTAGTTTTGGATTAGTTGGTGTTAGTTTTAATATTAAAATGCTCCAAGCATTTATGATTTTACCAGCTATGTTGGTCTATTACTGGATTGCAATCAAGATTCCGTGGAAGAAAAAAGTTGCTTGGTTATTTGCAGCAGTAGCTTCTTTGGCTATTTTTACGCTAGCATATCCGGTGGCAGTAGATTCAGTCAATAAATCAAATCGTCCATATATTGGTAGTTCACAAAAGAATTCTTTGCTAGAACTTGCATTTGGTTATAACGGTACAGAAAGATTGTTAGGTCAATCTACTGGTACTGGTGGTGCTTTTCCAGGAATGGGTAGTACAAAAAAAGCTAGCGGAAAAGGCATGACAGGTACAAAGCCAAGTGGCAAAGGCGGTAAAGGCCAGAAACCAAGTGGCAAGCCAACCACAGGTCAACAGCCTGGGGCAACGAATGGTAATCCTATGAATGGTCAACAGCCGGGTGGAAACACCGGGAAGGGAATGACCGGAAAAAAGCCAGGACAGCAATCGGCTAATAGTAAAGTAAAGATGCCAAATAGCAAGGTAAAGACTGGCAAGATGGGAAAGATGGCCCAAGGCGGTGGTAATAATGCCTTTGCAATTGGGACAGCTGGACCCTTTAGATTATTTCAATCAGACCTAGGTTCACAGATTGGTTGGTATCTACCATTAGCAATACTAGGATTGTTAGCTGGTTTGTTTGGATTTAAACGTCGAGAAGATAAATGGTACCAAATTTCGGATGAACAAAAGGAAGTTGTATTGTGGGCTGGTTGGTTTGTACCAGTTTATGGTTTCTTCTCGGTTGCAAGTTTTTTCCATCCATACTATACCATTATGTTAGCACCAGCAATTGCTGCTTTAACTGCTATTGGTGGTGCCGCAGTTGCTAAACTTGCCAAGGAAGATGGCTATCGACCACTGATTGCTCGGATTTTCATTAGTTTGGGAACTGTCTCAACTCTATTGTTACAAGCTTATTATGTTTGGTCATATTATCAAATTATTAGTATTATCTTGGTTATTGTGGCAGTATTGTTGGCAATTTGGTGGTTATTACCAAAGCAAACAAATTACAAGATTAAAATTCTTGTATCATTAATCAGTATCGTTACCATGGCTGGTTGGTGGTCATTAACACCAACCCTGTCACATAGTTCGGATGCAATTCCTGCAGCCAGTCCAACTTTATTGGGACAAACAAGTGGTACTGCAATGGGAATGGGTAGCGAGGTAAATACGCAGCTTATGAACTATACTGAAAAACATCAAGGTAGTGCGAAGTACTTGTTTGCAACTACAGATTCAAATTCAGCTTCTGGTTATATCATTAAGACTGGTAAATCCGTCATGGCTATTGGTGGTTACAATGGTACGGACCCAACAATGACATTGTCAGAGTTTAAGCAACTTGTTAAGTCGGGACAACTAAAGTACTTTGTGATGGGAAATAATAGTAAAGCGACTAGCGGACAAATTGGAAAGATTTTGTCTTGGGTTAAAAAGAACGGAACAACTGTGAAATACTCATCGACTACTGCAACTTCAAAGACGAAGCAAAACCCAATGCAAGGCATGGGGATGCAATCACAAAATGCGACTCTTTATGATCTATCAACTATCTATAATTAATGAAAGGAGTGACATTATATGACATTAAGAAAAGAGAAACCGCGTTTAGGTCTAATTTTACCTGCATATAATGAACAAGAAGTGTTACCAACGACCTTAACAAGATTACATGATATTAAATTGGAGCTGATAAAAAATAATTTAATTAGTATGAATAGCTTTATTTTGGTAGTTGATGATGGTTCGTCTGACGAGACATGGCAAATTCTTCAGCAGAAGGAATTAACACATGCTGACTTGATTGGTGTTAAATTGTCACGTAATTTTGGACATCAGGCTGCTTTATTAGCGGGGATGACAGAAGGTGCTAAATTGGCAGATATTCTCATTACACTGGATGCGGATTTACAAGATAGTCCTGAAGTTATTCAGAACATGATTTTGAAATACAATGAGGGTAATGAAATCGTATATGGTGTCAGATCTAGCCGGAAGGAAGATACATGGTTTAAACGAAATTCTGCTTTGTTTTTTTACAAGATATCGTCTTTACTGGGTGTAAAATTGATACCGAATCATGCTGACTTTCGATTAATGAGTTGGACAGCTGTGCAAGAGTTGTTAAAAATGCCGGAAAGAAATGTGTTTTTAAGAGCGATGGTACCATTGGTAGGATATCAATCAACACAGGTGTTCTATGAACGGCGAGAACGGCAGGCAGGACAATCAAAATATCCATTGAAAAAAATGTTGAGTTTTGCAATTGACGGCATTACTAGTTTCAGTGTGCAACCTATTCGGCTATTATTTGGTATTGGAACGTTAATTCTTAGTGTGGCCGGGTTAGAGATAATTTATACTTTATTTGCTAAGATTTTCGGAAATACGGAGGCTGGGTGGTCTTCATTAATGATTTCGATTTGGTTACTCGGTGGTATTAACTTGATTGCCATTTCAATAGTTGGTGTTTATATCGGTAAAATATTTAATGAGGTAAAGCAACGTCCATTATTTCATATTGAAGATGAAACCGGTAGCTTTGTAAAGAACAGTAAACAGGTTAGTTAAGCAAATATGATTTGACAATAAAAAAGGCGAGCACAAATTTTAAAAAAATTTGTGCTCGCCTTTTATTTTTTAAGAATTAAGCAATTTCAACAGAAAGAATTTCAATATCCATGTCAAAACCATTAGGTAATGTTACGGAAACTGTATCCCCAACTTTGTGACCGATTAGGGCAGCCGCAATTGGTGATTCATTTGAAATTTTACCTTCTGATGGGTTAGCTTCAACAGCTCCGACAATACTATATGATTCTGGTTCTTCATCTGGTAATTCTTTAAAAGTCACTTTCTTACCGACAGCAACTTCATCATCAGCAATCTCTGAAGAATCAATGATTTCAGCATTATCAAGCATGTTTTGTAGAGTTTTGATACGACCTTCAACAAAGGCTTGTTCATCCTTTGCTGAAGCATATTCAGAATTTTCTGATAAGTCCCCAAAACTACGTGCTAGTTGAATACGTCCAGTAATTTCAGAACGTGTTTCTGTGATTAGTGTGTTTAATTCCTCTTCGATTTTGGCTTTTCCCTCGAGAGTCATTGGAAATGTTTTTTCTTCAGCCATGACTAAGTTCTCCTGTGCATTAAAAATTTATTTAGACTAATGGTATCCCCAAAGTTTCAAGGTTTACATTACCACGCAGACATGCGTGTGTAAAGAACTTTTCGGGGTTTTTAAAACAATGTGTGCTGTCTTTTCTTACTTTCAGACCATTTGAAGCCCATGATAATTAGAAGAAAACCTAGTGTTATAATCGCACCGAGTTTAAACAAAGGCGTTTTAAATTTGAAAGTTACCTCATGGTGACCAGGTTCAAGTGGTACACCGATAAAGAATTTACCAACAGTAACGGTGTCCGTTGCTTTGCCATCAACATAAACTTGCCAACCGGCTGCCTTAGGAATAGTTGTCATCATCATACTATCGTTTTTAGGAATCGTAATATCACCACTAATTTTAATCGGTGATTGATGATTAATTTTGTATGGATGCTGTTGCAATGATTTTGATTGTCGATTTAATTGTGCTTTATTACCTTGGTACAATGAAACGTTTTGTAACCAAATATCTTTCTTTTTCAGTGAAAGTGTAATTTCCTGAGATTGTCCTTTTGTATCAGCAGGCAGTGGCACAATAATCGTATGGCGATGACTTGGAATAGCAGGTAGAGTTTGCCCGTTTAGTTGAATTTCCAAATTATCATTTGTCACAGCATTACCTAGTGTCAGATAGTATGGATTATTTGATGTTGGTACATAGGTTAATGTTAGTGAGGCACCTTCACCAGCATTTGTCTTTGTTAAATAGGCACCGGTAATAGTTGATGGTGCATTCAAGTTACTTGCGCTTGATTTTGAAAAATTAGCACTCGTAAAAATGGGTTGTTGATTATACCCATTTAAACTCTCCCACAAAATGTTTTGGTTGCGCAAAGGATCATTTTCCTTAAATTTGACGTTTCGAACATTATCACTTGCGGCAAATCCCAATGGTAATGCATTCGGATTCTGGGATAGAATGGTCTGTTTGGTTTGCTTAACTAAACGATACGTGCCATTCGTATCTGATCGTGAGTATGTTTGCATATTTGTTGGTGTGCCATTAACTGCTGGTTGACTACCAGTGGGTTGCAGTAGATAACGCATACCTAATAGAGAGTCGGTCATTAATGTACCGCTTGAGTAGGCGATATAGTTATCACCTTCAGGTTGTCCCAGTGCAGCCATAATATCGCTTTGCTGGTGTTCTAATGCCGAACTGAACGTTGATGCACCATTAAAATTGCCTTGAAGCGGATCACCCTTTGTTCGTTGGAAAGACTGTGCAACCCGGTAAAAGTCAGTTTTACTTTTTGGTAAATCCTTGGTTATCGCGTTAAGACTACGAATATATGTTTGATATTCAGTATTGGTCAGGTAACTAAAATTATTTAAGGTCCAAACAGTGCTGGTTGTCATTTCCCCAATCACTAATAAGGTAACGATTGGTAACCAGAATTTAATTTTTGCAGGCATCACGTGTAGTAGTAGCAGAACAATAAAGAAACCACCACCAATATATAGTTGGGCAGTTGTCAAGAAATTGAGACTCGACATTCGTGAGAATAAGTAAATGAAACCACCGCTAGTAAGAATCAATAATGTTAAAAACTGGAACCAAGATAATCGTAAATATGGTGACCAGACAGATGCAACCAACCATAAAATCCAAAAACTGAACAAATATGAAAAGCGGTAGGGATACCAAACAGGAAATTGGAATCCGTGCCAAAAGAGATTTAATGGGGCATACATCATTGAGATAACAAGAATCGCAGTAATAATAAGTGCGGTTAGCCGTGTTTGCCAGCGAATATTTTTTAAGGTAAAGAAAAACCATAGAATGATAATGGGAAGACTACCAATGAAGATATTAGGTAAACCGGTAGGCATTTGTTCAAAGTTAAATGTGCCTAGAAAAAGTTTTCCTATAATATCTGCTGGTTGATAGTCAAACTTCCAACTTAAGTTAGCCAACATATGCTGGCCCTTACTGTTCATTAGTGTATAAGCTGTTGGCAACCAGACAAATGTCGCTAGTCCAATGCTAATGACACCACCTAAAATAAAGCGGCGTAACATCGTCAAGCGCTCTTTTAAACGATAGGGTTGCCAAGTTAGACGCCAGATAAAGTACAGAATCAAGAAGATACCAATCATGTAGGCCATATAGTAGTTGATAATAATGACCGCTGTTAGTGCGAGCATGAATGGCCAGCCTTTTTCATGAGTAAGATAGTATTCTAATCCAGTGACAATTAGTGGCAGGAGAATGGCAGCATCTAACCACAATAAGTTTAAATCATTTGCAACAAACCAGCCCATGAAAGCATAAGAAACGGCAAATAGTGGTAGGCGCCAGCCAATTTGCCAGTGCATTTTGCGTAATGCGAAAGCAAAACTCCAACCAGCTAATCCGTATTTTAGAACAGTTAGCAAGAGGATTGCAGCTGGTAAATGTACATTTGAGAAAGGGAGTAATAAAAAGTTTGTTGGACTTAGTAAATAATAGGCCCAATCACCATAAGTCTCACCACCCAATCCTTTAGAAAAATCATAGAAGATGCGCAAGGGATCATGTAATACTGTCTGACGAAAACCAGCATAGAAGTCAATGTATTGCTGGCCAAGATCGACTGTTAATATGGAACTTGACCCAAATGGTGCCATATGACGACTTGCAAAATAGGTAAGCATAATCACTATTGGTAATAGGAAACTAATCCAAAGTGCCTTGGTCGATGTTCGCCATTTGAGAGGATTAATATTTGTAAACATAAAATAGTTCTCCAAGTTAATTTCAGTTAATACTATTAAAACATAAAAATGACAGGCACTCGACTATGATTTATAATCAGTTGTTAGAGAGTTTTGAAAATCCAGTTGCTCGATTAAGGCTTGGTCGTCTTGATTTATGCTACAATGAGTAGACTAGAGAATGAAGGAAAGGGTTTAGATTATGCGATCTCCTAAACGCCATGGTAGCCGTCGTAAAACCAAAAAGGGTTCAATGTCTCGGATACCAGTTCGGCTAAATGTTTTAATGGGTATTGTGATTTTAATGTTGGTAGCATTAGGATGGCGATTGGTTAATTTACAAATCACGGATAGTGCCAAATATAAAACAGAGGTAACTAGCGCTGAATCCAGCATTGAGAAAACCAACGTGCAACGTGGATTAATCTACGATAGTACTGGTAAAGTATTGGTTACGAATAAGGGTTCACAGGCCATTACTTACACGAAGCCACGGACGATTACAAATAAGCAAATGTATAAAGTTGCTAATCAGGTTGGTAAATATGTCACGATTGATACAAGCTCTGAGCAATTATCTGGAGCTAATTTTGCCATGTATTATATCCAATCTACAAAGCGTGCTCAAAAAGTTGCAAAAGCTTCTGGTACGGCGACCGCGCCTGGTACAGATGCCTATGTTAATGCATTGACAAAATATGTTGAAAAACATCAAGATCAATTCACGTTGACTGATGCACAATTAAATAAGGCGCTAATTTTCCAAAAGATGGCCAATGCCTATTCACTATCTACTGTTTATCTTAAGGAAAGTGACGTGAAGCAATCAGAAATTGCTAACATTGGTGAACGACAATCTAAGATGCCAGGTGTGCGTGTTGGTATTTACTACACACGTGATTATCCAGGTGGCAATGATATTAAGTCATTAATTGGTGCAACATCAACTTCTAAAAGTGGTTTACCATCAGATTCAGTTAACGAATTATTGACCAAAGGTTACTCACGAGATGATATCGTTGGTACATCATATTTGGAAAAACAGTATGAAGATACATTGAAGGGTTCTAAGGGTCGTGTTAAGGTCACCACTGGTAAGGATGATAAGACCACAGAAGAAACACTCTATGCTGGTCAAGCCGGTGGAAATCTTAATTTGACAATTAATAATAAATTCCAAAATGATGTGGAACAAATCTTAAAAGATAATATTCCTAGTGGATATACAACAGGTGCATATGCGGTTGTTCTAAATCCTAAGACTGGTGGCGTTTACGCGTCTTCAGGAATTAATCGTGACTCGTCGACTGGTTCCTTAACATCAGACGCTTTGTCAACGGTTAATCAGGCTAATGTTGTTGGTTCTGTTGTTAAGCCAGCAACCATTACAACTGGATTTATGAACAACGTGATTACACCACAAAATAGTACATTGACCGACCAACCAATTAAGGTTGCCGGAACTGCTGCTAAAACATCTTGGTGGAATCAAAATGGTAGTGGTAACATGCCACTAACTGCAGACAAGGCGTTGATGATGTCATCTAATACGTATGTTATGCAAATTATGCTGAAACTTGGTGGTTTGAACTACTATGAGGGGATGTCATTGGCATCATTACCAACTAGTGTTTTCCAAACGATGCGTGATGGCTTTTCTCGCTTTGGTTTAGGAGTTAAGACGGGTATTGATTTACCTGGTGAAATTACAGGTATTCGTGGTTCAACATCGCGTTCAGATATTGGTAAGGCGTTGGATGAATCATTCGGTCAGTATGATACCTATACAACGATGCAGCTTGCTCAATATGCGGCAACCATTGCAAATGGGGGTTATCGTATTCGTCCACATATCGTACAGGCAATTACGACACGTGACCGAAATAATAATAAAATTACAACGACCATACCAACAGAAGTTATGGGAACCGTTAACTGGACAGCGGCACAGCGTCAGATGATTTGGGATGGTATGAATGAAGTTGTTCACAGTAGTTCGAGTTATGCAACTGGAACTGGACTAAAGGATATTAAACCTGCAGTTTCTGCAAAGACTGGAACGGCTGAGACATTTACTGATGGACATTCAACATTGACTAGCTCATTGATTTCATTTGTTCCTAATTCCGATGTTGCAATGGCAATTGTTGTACCTGGCGTTGATCAGGCCAATGAAAATGTTAACCAAAAAATTGCAAAAGCTATTTACACTGCCTATTGGAAAGATGTACAAGATTCAGGTTCAGCAACAAAATAGTATATAATGAAAGCACTGAGTGAGGACCAATCATCAAGAAAGGGACAACATTCGGTGCTTTTACTATACGGGGGAAATATGACAACAAAATTATCAATTCGAGAACAAGCTTCAGCAAATTTATCAGGAATGTCTGATATGATGAAAACTTACCTGATGCAGAATATGGTCAAAAAAGTGACGGCCTTACCAGCTTGGCGACAAGCTAAGACGGTTGCACTAACAATGTCGCAAGATGAAGAATTATCTACTGAACTATTGATTCAAATTGCGCTATTACAAAATAAAATAGTGGTTTTGCCTCGTGTTCTACCCAAGCGACAGATGGAATTTACAACGATAAATCGTGAAACTGTATATGCTAGACATAAATTTGGTATGTTAGAGCCAGTTGGTGGTCGGGTCGTTTCACCAAGTAAAATTGACTTTGTTCTAGTACCTGGTTTGGCATTTACACGTAATGGTGACCGAATCGGTTTTGGTGGTGGCTATTATGATCGTTGGCTACCGAAAGTTAAAGCTATCAAAGTTTCTACGACTGTGACAAAAAATTTGTATGAACAACCAACTTGGCCAATTGAAGAAACCGACCAGGTGGTTGATCAGGTAATCGTATTGGATAGTGAATCATGATGAGAAACTTTAAAATAACATGGCAACAAGCGCCAGTAACTACTTCATTAATCGGATGCATGGTTGTCATTTTTATTGGTGAAGTTGTCGTGAGTGGACAAATGGGTGTTTCAACGCAGACACTGTATCATTTAGGAGCGATGTTTACACCAGCAGTTGTGATGATGCATCAATGGTGGCGATTGATTACGGCAGGATTTTTACACGTAACATTCATGCATTTGATTCTCAATATGATAACGCTGTATTATGTGGGACGATTATTGGAACAGTACCTTGGTAGTTTGAAATATTTTATTGGATATATAACTGCTATTATTATCGGTAGTTTGAATTCACTAGCTTTTGGGTCGATAACTGCGATTTCAGCTGGTGCCTCAGGCGGAATTTTTGGCTTGTTTGGTATGATTTTTCTTTTAGGATTACTCGATAAACAAGGATTTTGGTTGACACAGGCAAAGACGTTGGGCATATTTGTTATATTGTCCCTAATACCAATATTTGGGGGTACGAATATCGCAATAAGTGCGCATATTGGTGGGTTAGCTAGTGGCTTTTTAATTGCACCACTTCTGCTGAGAAAGGGGCAAGCCACAGGTAAACAAAAAATCGTTGCGGCACTTGGATTGATCATTTATATCGGTATATTGTTAACGGTTGGTTTTGGTTACCGTTAAATTGAGGAGTAAAAATAATGAGAACTTTTTTAGATGTTTTACAACTACTGAAAAAATATGATATTTATATTCATCTAGGTAATCGTTTGTGGGACATTGAATTAGCAGCAATTGAAATTGATAACTTATATAAAGCAGGGTTATTAGAAAATAAGAAATATGCGCAAATTAAATTAGTATTAACTCATGAACACGAGATGGAGGAGCGTCGTCAAGGGATAACGTCGCAAGAATGATTTGTAAACGTTTTCACAAATCTATTGTGTAATCGTTTAGATACCGTTATAATGGTACAGAAAGTGTTGGAGATTTTATAATATTTTTTTGAAAAAGAGGTTTTAAATCATGGCGAAAGATAAATTAATTGGTATTGATTTGGGTGGTACCACAATTAAATTTGCAATTATGACGGCAACTGGTGAAATTCAACAGAAGTGGTCTATTCAAACCAATATTCTTGACGAAGGGAGCCATATTGTTCCTGATATTATTGAGTCAATTAACTATCATCTTGATTTATATCAATTAGATAAAGATCGCGTCATTGGTGTTGGTATGGGGACACCAGGTACTGTCGATGAAAAGAACGGTACGGTACAGGGAGCATTCAATCTAAATTGGAAAGAACCACAAAATGTAAAGGCAGATTTGGAAGCTGGTTTAGGTTTCCCTGTTGCAATTGATAATGATGCAAATGCGGCAGCGTTGGGTGAACAATGGCGTGGTGCTGGAAACAATCAACCGGAAGTAGTCTTTGTGACGCTTGGAACAGGTGTTGGTGGTGGATTAGTTAATGAAGGTAAATTAATCCATGGTGTTAAAGGATCAGCAGGTGAAATTGGTCATATGATCGTTGAGCCTGGTGGTTACCTATGTACTTGTGGTAACTATGGTTGTCTAGAACAATACACTTCAGCAACAGGAATTGTGCACTTAGCACATGATTATGCAGATGCCTATGCTGGTGATTCAAAATTGAAGGCAATGGTCTCAAATGGTGATGAAATCACTTCAAAGATCGTATTTGACTTGGCCAAGGAAGGTGATTACCTAGCCAATGAGGTTGTTGATAAGGTTGCCTTTTACCTTGGTCTAGCCACAGCAAATATTGCGAACATGTTGAATCCATCAGCAATTGTTATCGGTGGTGGTGTTTCGGCAGCAGGTGAGTTCTTGCTAACGCGAGTACAAAAGAATTTCAATGATTTTGCCTTTAAGATGACACGTGATGTGACAGAAGTGAAATTAGCAGAATTGGGTAATGATGCAGGTGCTTATGGTGCAGCTTCCTTGGCATTACAAGCCCAGGCTTAAAAAATAAATACACCTTTGAATAATTTGTAACAAAATGTTACAAATTATTTTTTTGTAAAGATTGCCTATTTTCTTAATAAAGTCTTTAAAATTCCTTTTAATCGTTGATATAACAACGTTTTTGAAGAACGCTTGATTTTTCAATAACAAGTAAACCCTAAATTTTTATTAAAATACTGTTATATCAATGTAACTCGGATGTTAAATCAACTTGCTATTATAAAAACATCGCTGAGAGAACAATCACAAATCAAGGGGAATAAACACATGACTTCAAACGCACAACGTTCAAATAAGGGTTGGTTGATTGCCGCCGCAACTGCTGCTGCAATTTTACCAATGACACAAACAACAACTGCATCTGCTGATGAAACAAAAGATAGCAATGACTCACATGCTTCATGGCGTGCAAAAACTGTTGAAGATGTTAAATCTTTCTTACTAACAGCTGGTAAGGAATACACTGTTCAGTCAGGTGACACACTTTCAACAATTGCTGCTGCAACTGATTTGTCAGTTGATGAAATTGCATCAGCAAATGGTGTGTCAGACGTAAATACAATCCACGTTGGCGAAGTTTTGAAGTTAGATGCTTCAGCAACTACAACTAATGACAAGGCATCAACTAACAACACAAACGCACAAACTCAAAATGTTGAAAAAACTGCAACGACTACGACAGCACAAGCTGCTACTACTGAAGTAGCAACACCAGCTGCACCAACTTACAGTACAGCAGGTAATTCATATCCAGCTGGACAATGCACATGGTTTGTGAAGAACGCATTATCATGGGTTGGTAACAACTGGGGAAATGCTTCTGGCTGGGGTGCTTCTGCTGCCGCAGCAGGCCGTGTTGTTAATGGTCAACCATCAGCAGGTTCAGTAGTTGTCTTTGGCGCAGGTGTGCAAGGTGCAGGTGCTTTGGGACACGTTGCTGTTGTTGACTCAGTTAACGGCAACTCAATTACAATTTCTGAAGGTAACTACGCTGGTATGGCTTATCATACACGTACAATTTCTGCCTCAGGTTTGACATTCATCCATTAATTATTACCCTTAAATAATAAATGAGAAGTAAATTTCAAAAAAGCTGGGACCTTAGAACAGAGTCCTAGCTTTTTTTGAGTGTTCTAGGATTTTTAAAAGATTTCTGTTCGAATTTTTGATATGATATTATAAGTATGAGTTAAGAAATGAGGAATTATAGCATGTGGATAACGCTATTTACGATTATTTTACTTTGGTTCTTGTGGTATGTTGGTAACAAGTTGTGGACAAACAACATGTTGAAAAAATCTGCGACAGTTCTATCATCCGAGGATTTTGAATCACAGAGTCACGGACATGATATTGTTGATATACGTGAACCTGCCAAATTTAAGTCAAAGCATGTCTTTGGTGCCCGTAACATTCAGTACGTAATGTTAAAGGAAAACCATGCTGCATTGCGCAAGGACAGACCAGTATTTTTGTACGATGAGAATATGCAGACTGCTGCTCGATTAGCCAAGATGTTAAAAAAAGAAGGCTACAACCAATTGTATGTTTTAAAAAATGGGTTTGTTGACTACAAAGGTAAAGTAAAGACCAATCAGTAAAAGTAAAACCAGCTAGATATTGTATTAACTTTATGAATAAGGTTAATACGCCATCTAGCTGGTTTTTTGTTATCATGTAATTATTAGAAACGGTTACCGTGTGATTGAGCGGCTTTACGAGCAGCCTTACGCTCAGTATCTTCAAACTTTGCCTCTTCATCGGTAATTGGTTTTACTGCAATCTTATGGAAAGTCACAGCCGCAGTTGCTGCAGCTGCAATAGTACTTGCTACTCCGGTAAGAACGCCAACCCCAAATTTTTTCATACGATGATCCTCCAAATTTTTATTAAGATTATTCTAACATATTTAACAGCATTTAATAAATAGAGGTATTAAAATGCATTTATCAAAACAAACAATCATTGCCCATCGTGGTGTGCATGATCATGGAACACCAGAAAACTCATTGGCTGCCTTCCAACGTGCAATTGACATGGATGCAGAAGGATTAGAGCTCGATGTTCAATTAGCCAATCATCGATTAGTGTTAAAGCACGATATAAATGAAGAAGAAACTGCAAATTTACCGACCTTTCAGGAATTTTTAAATTTAATCAAAGCATCAAAGTATCGTGGCTTTCTGTTAATTGAATTAAAAGGCAGTGAAGGGGCGAAAGAACTTTATCAGCAGTTGCAGGAGGCTGCGCTGGATAACGAGCTGATGTTGCAATCATTTTGGGAGCGACCATTACGTGAATGGCGGGCATTAGATAAAGAAATCCCGATTGGTTATTTGCGACACTATCCAAATCGACTAAGCTGGCAATTGGCAAAAAATAAAATTATTCAGCAAGTTAACTTAGATTATCGTTATGCGCCACTGCGCATATTTTCACCTTGGCGGTTGCCAACCTATTGGTGGACAATTAATCGACCAAGCGTGACTTGGCTGTTGATGCATACGGTAGTTTCGGCAATTATCACTGATAATATAAGCCAAGCACTGAAATATCGAAGAAGGAAATAAAAATTAATCATGAAAAAAATTGTTGTCATTGTGGGTCCGACTGCAGTTGGTAAAACAGCACTATCAATTAAATTAGCCAAAAAGTTTAACGGTGAAATTGTGTCAGGGGATTCCATGCAAATTTATCGTAACTTAGATATTGGCACAGCAAAGGCAACGGTTGCTGAACAATTAGAAGTTCCCCATCACTTAATTAATATTGCAGATCCTGATGAAAATTATTCTGCAGCAAAGTTTGTGACTGCTGCACAAAAGGCAATCACTGATATTAGCGAACGGGGAAAATTACCGATATTGGTTGGTGGCACAGGATTTTATGTCCAGGCATTATTAGGGGATCGACCTTTAGCGAAAACATCTGATATTGATGATCCAGAATTCGTACGATATTGGACAGAAATTGCTCATAGGGATGGTGAGCAGGTTGTCAGAGATGCTTTGAAAAAAGTTGATGCTGTCAGTGAAGAGCGAATTTTACCAGGACAAATTCGTCGATTGGTCCGTGCGCTATTGGTTAGTACTCAGACTGGGCAGCCATTTTCTTCATTACAGCCAGAACCCAAACGCCAATATGATGCGTTCATTATTGGCCTGAAAACTGAGCGATCTTTATTATATGAACGTATTAATCAACGGGTTGATGACATGATGATGTCAGGAGTTCTAGCTGAGGCAGAATTAGTCTATCATTTACCAGATGAAAGTACGGCAAAACGAGCAATTGGCTATAAAGAGTTATTCGGTTACCTGACAGGCGATGAGTCTTATGCAGAGGTAGTGATGAGGTTAAAGCAGGCATCACGTCGATATGCGAAGCGTCAAATGACGTGGTTTAATAACCAGTTTCAGGATATTCACTGGTTTGACCTAGTGCAACAACCTGACGAACTAGACCAAATTATGGACCAATTAAACAATTTCATGTTAGAATAGCTGACATTAATGACCAATAACGTGCACGAGAGTGGTAATATGCTAGTCATAGGGAGGTCAGTGATATGAGTGGACGAGAATTACGACGTGATTTAGCTGTCTTACCAATGAGCGTTGTGCGAGAATTGACGGGTTTAACAGATCGTCAAGTACGTTATTATGACCAGCAGGGGTTAATTGAACCACACAGAGGTGCGGGTAAACAACGGCGTTTTTCATTGGAAGATGTTGATCGTCTGCTACAGATTGCTGAGTATTTGGATGCGGGTTACACTGTTGCTGAAATTCATGAAGTTGATCAAAAACAACAGCGTAAACAAAAGAATACAGATCCTTCCGAGGAAAGTTTACGTCATATATTAGCTGACGAATTATTAAATATTGGTCGATTTAACGGTCAACAAAGATTTTAAGATGTTGTTATATAGGATAAAGGAGAATTGAACTAATGGTACGTAGAGCATACACAAAAGATGATATTCGACAGAAAATTGTTGATGAAAATGTTGAATTTTTACGTCTGCAATTTTCAGACGTTTTTGGCAACATTAAAAATGTTGAGGTGCCGGTTTCTCAATTAGAGAAAGTTTTAGCTAATAATTTAATGTTTGATGGGTCATCTATTGAAGGTTTTGTGCGTATTGAAGAATCAGACATGTACCTTTATCCTGACTTATCAACATTTATGATTTTCCCATGGGCAACTGATGAACATGGTGGAAAAGTGGCACGTCTTATTGCTGATATCTACACATCTGATCGTGAGCCATTTGCTGGTGATCCACGAAATAACTTAAAGCGTGTCTTACAGCAAATGACTGCGGATGGTTTTACGAAATTCAATATTGGTACTGAGCCCGAATTCTTCTTGCTAAAGATGGACGAGAACGGTAAGCCAACAATGAATTTGAATGATAAAGGTGGCTATTTTGATTTGGCACCTTTGGATATGGGTGAAAATACTCGTCGTGAAATCGTACTTGAAATGGAAAAAATGGGCTTTGAAGTTGAAGCGGCCCATCACGAAGTTGCCCCAGGACAACATGAGGTAGATTTCAAGTACGCTGATGCTTTAGATGCAGCTGATAATATTCAGACATTCAAATTGATTGTTAAAACTATCGCTCGCAAGCATGGTCTATATGCAACCTTCTTGCCAAAGCCAATTTCTGGTATCAATGGTAATGGGATGCATACGAATATGTCATTGTTTACTGATGAAGGTAATGCATTCTACGATGAAGATGGTGAATTACAATTATCAGAGACAGCTTATCATTTCTTAGGCGGTGTATTAGAGCACGCGGCTAACTTTACAGCAATTACAAATCCAACTGTTAACTCATATAAGCGTCTAACACCTGGTTATGAAGCACCTGTATATGTTGCTTGGTCAGGATCAAATCGTTCACCAATGGTGCGTGTCCCAGCATCACGTGGTAATTCAACCCGACTTGAATTACGTTCTGTGGACCCTACCGCTAATCCATACTTAGCTTTCGCGGCTATTTTGGCTGCTGGATTAGATGGTATTGAGAACAAATTGGAACCAAATCATGCGGTTGATCGTAATATCTACTTAATGGATGATGCTGAGCGTCGTCGTGCAGGTATTACTGATTTGCCAGACACATTATTCGAAGCAATTAACTTCTTGGATAGCGATGATGTTGTTATGGCAGCAATTGGTGAACACATGGGTCGTACGTTCGTTGATGCTAAGCGTCTTGAGTATCAGGCCTACCGTCGTGAAGTTTCACAGTGGGAAATTGACACATACCTAGAACAATACTAAAATTTGTTTAAAACTTATAAAAAACAGCGCTAACTTGTCCTCAAGTCGCGCTGTTTTTTAAGTTTAGGTTGTATGATAGTAGTAGGCATTATTTTAATCGCCAAATCTAATCAATTTATTAATGATTATAAAAATAGGAGGGGTTGAGATGGAAAGTACGCCATACATTCAGACAGATTTACCGTCGAATCAATCCGTATTACAACAAAAATTGCAGATGAAACTAGACTACTTGACTAGTATTCAATCAGCGGTTGTTGCGGGGGACGACCGACAGGTATATGAACTATTAGATAGTCAGAAATATGATCTAAAAATACGTCAAAAGTCTGAAGCAGAGACAAATCGACCATTATCAGTTTTAGTTGATGATATGAAAGATGAACTGAGTCATCATTTGGGACAAAAGTTAATTAATTATTTATCTGAAAAATTCCCTTTCTTTTACTATGAAGAAACAAAGTTAGGTGTTTTCCAATTGTACTTTGGAAACTGGTGGGATCGGCGCCACTTTGGTATCCTGGATCCATTATCTGTTAAGTTTATTTTTAATGATGATGAATATGAAAAGCTCGTCAAGGCAGTGGAACTATCAGCACGTGGACATCGATATAACGCACAAGTTATTGAAGATACTACCCGAGCAAATGAGACGTTGCAAAAAATTGTTGATGAACAAAATCAACGTGATGCGGAACGTACACAATTGCTAGCACAATTATCAGCATCTGAGGAGCGTGGCGGCTTATTTGGTAACCGTGGTCAATCAGAGCAACGTGAAGTATTGAAAGAACGTTTAAAGCATTTGGACTCAGCTGATGCCAAAGCGCAAACGGTACCAGCACTGATTGCTGAAAATAATACCCAAATTTTGAATTATTCAAAAGAAGATACGATTTTAATTTATGAGCAACGAGCAATCACGGATACTTTTGGGACGTTTGAAGCGTTTCAACAAGCAGTTGGTAATTTGTATGAGGAATATGTTGGTAGCTTAGCGGTTGCTTCTGAGCAAGGAGGTGTTTAAGATGACTGAACACCTACAAAAACGTGTTGATTCATATGTTAATATTCTGGCTGATGATATTGGCCGTATTCAGCAATTATTGGCACAAGTTAATGAATTGGCTAATGCAGATGATCCTAAGAAAGTACATTTGCTTGCACAACAACTAACAACAGCGACCCTTGATACTGAATGGGTTGTTGTACCACGTCAATACTCACAAGCGGATTGGTATATGTTAGCACTCGATCGCTTGTTGAGTTTTGCAAAAGTCTCAGCATATGATATTTTAACACCGGCAGATCGTGAAGAATTGACGCTTGTATTTCCAGAATTGGATGTACCAGCAACTTTCCAATTTGAAGTTAATCAAGACCAAAATGGGGGTGCTTATTTTAAAGAGTTAGGAACTGATAAGCGCTTATTCTATTGGTCATTAACTCGGAAACAAATTTTCTTTAACGCAGAAGCAATTACGGATTTGTTGGTGGAAAATTTCCGTAAGAAAACAACGGTTGCTCGTATTCGGCCACTTGTCACGCTATTAACCGATTTTGGTCGGTATATGGCAGCAACATTTGGTTATCAAGTGGATTACAATATTTTGGAGACAACAGATGATTTCCTATACCCACTACGCCAAAAAGAAATGCCTGCAGGAATCTTAGACCGGCTCTTTGTATTATCAGCCGATTCGGATTATTTCTTACAAGCAATTCCAAATGGTGCAGGATTAGTTTTGGAAAATAATGTTGAAGTTCGTGTCTTTTATGTTAATGATGCCACAGCAACCGATGCACAAAGGTGGCACTTCCAAGTTATCGACGGCAAGGATAGTGTGTCATGGTTGGATGTCCTATTAGATTATGACTTTATTGGTGCTTGGTACTTGGTTGAAAGACAATACATTGAGGTTGAAAGTGCACCACTTGTATTTGATCAGGATTTACAAGAAGCAACTGCACACGAAGAAGCAGCGGCCAAAAAGGACACGGTGCAACCAGAAGTATTGTCTCCTCAGCCACTCACTACATCAGAGGAGTCGTAGTCAGATGACAGAGTTAGATATTGCAATGTATTTGCGACAAACTAGAGTCATGATGCACGATGTCAGTATGCAATGGGAAACACCAATTGGTCCAAAACAAATTTTGTTGAATGACTATTTGAATTTAGATGTTAGTTTAAGTGAGCTAGCAGTTAAAACGCAGTCAGTGCTATTGAATGTGCCTGGACAACAGCCTTTGCGTGATGAACAAGAAATATTAGCCTTATATAGTCAGGCTTTTGTACAGTTTTTAACCATCAGTTTAAAACAACAGTGGACACACCTAATGGTCATGACTGATGAAGACATTGCACAATTTGAACGTTTTCCACAAAGGCATTTGGCACATCAATTTATGGGCATTAAGACGATGTTGCTCAATAGTTATCATCAAAAGCGACAAGCAGACTTCTCGCACGCTTGGCGTTCCTTTCTGAAATTGGGCTTAGTGGAGTTGAAAATTTCGCAACATGATCTTCATCTTGCAGTTCAGGAAAATTTTAATGACAACTATGCTTGATTCATTATGCAAATAAACGTACAATAGATGAGGCGGATGCATATTTGCTCCATCTATTTGATATGCAACTGTAGCACAACTGGATAGTGCACTCGGTTTCTACCCGAGCGGTTGTGGGTTCGAGTCCCACCAGTTGCATTGATATAGTCTTAGAAATGTTGATACAACAGCGTTTCTAAGACTTGTTTTTTATTTTTCAGTAAATTTATGGTACCTATTTCAGGCAATCAACTTGTTATCATTGAATTTGATCAATGATTAGGTTATAATATTATACGTTGTGTTTGTGGAATCTCACAAACTGCAACCACTCATGGCCTGTATTAAGTAATTCTTTGAATTCGCGGGTATTGGTGAGTCTAAGTTTTTACAAAAATTTTTATGGAGGTCTACAGACTCATGGCAGCATATGCAATCATTGAGAACGGTGGAAAGCAATACAAAGTTTCTGCCGGTGACGTTATTTACGTCGAGAAGTTGGATGCCGCAGAAGGTGACAAGGTTGTCTTTGACAAAGTTGTCTTCGCTGATGGCAAAGTAGGTGCACCTTACGTTGAAGGTGTTACTGTATCAGGAACTGTTGAGAAGCAAGGTAAGGAAAAGAAAGTTGTTACTTTCAAGTACAAGCCAAAGAAGCACTCACATGCTAAGCAAGGTCACCGCCAACCTTATACTAAGGTTGTCATTGACTCAATTGCCTAAGCCATCGGATAGGAGGATTTAAATCATGCAATTAAATTTGAATAACTTGACGATGCTTGCTCACCACAAAGGTGGTGGTTCATCAGCCAACGGTCGTGACTCAGCTGGTCGTCGTCTAGGTACAAAGCGTGCTGACGGTCAAGACATCAAAGCTGGATCAATCATTTACCGCCAACGTGGTACTCACATCTACCCAGGTGTTAACGTTGGTCGTGGTAACGATGATACATTGTTTGCATTGACTGATGGTGTTGTAAAGTTCGGTCGTTTGGGCCGTGACAAGCGCCAAGTATCAGTTGTATCTCGCGAAGAATACAAAGAAATCATCGCTAAGTAATTAGCAACTATAAAGAACTCTACTAATTTCGGTTGGTAGGGTTCTTTTTTATTGTTTTTTCACCGACTAATTCGTATAACTTAAGTTTCAATTGAGCCTGCTTTAACTTTTATGAAAGTTCGGACACATAGAATAATGATATTGAAATTACAGAAATTATTCGGAATGGGAGAAACAAAGATGAATTTTATAAAGCGAGCAGGGATCACTCTGTGGGCCCGTAAAGGCCGTACAATTTTGTTAATGATTACGGCCAGTGTTATTTTGATGTTTGTAATGGCAGGTTTGATTATTCAAAATGCGGCATTAACGTCGGCCAAAACCGCAACTAATTCTGTTGGATCAACAGTTACCTTGTCACAAAATCGTGAAAAAATGATGCAGAAGATGCAAAAGCAAATGTCATCCGCTACTTCATCAAGTAATCAGAAACCAACGTTTACTCAGGCAACGACAACCGTGACAAAGGTAAAAAAGATTGCGGCATTATCAAATGTTGCATCATACAATATATCGACGAGTACTTCCGTTAATGCGAGTGGCTTTAATGCAGTTTCAACAACATCTTCATCAAATCAAAATGGTATGGGTGGACAAATTTTTGGTAACTCTTCAAGTTCTGGAAACATTCAGGTTAATGGTGTCAGCACGACTGCTGGTTCATCAAGTTTTTCGGATAATACAGCGAAAATTATTAGTGGTCGTGGTATCAAGACCAGTGATGAAAATAAAAATAATGTTGTGATCGAATCTGAATTGGCTACAGCTAATAGCTTAAAAGTTGGTGATAGCATAAAAGTTGCTGATTCTTCTGATTCATCGAAGAAAACGTCGGTGAAGATTGTTGGTATCTATAAAGCTAAGACGACAACAAATGGATTCTCACGTCAAGATCCTTCAAATACAATCTATGCATCATATACGTTGTCAAACAAATTGGCAGGAACTGAGGGCAAGGTTTCAAATGTGACTTACACGATGTCAGATCCATCAAAGACACAGGCCTTTACAAAAGCTGCTAAGAAGATTTTGAACGATTCAGACATGACTTTGACGAGTGATGCTGCTGCCTATAAGGCGGCTGCCAAGCAAATGAAAGGCGTTGCTAGCTTTGCATCAAAGATTGTTTGGGTCGTTGCAATAGCCGGTGTTCTGATTCTAGGGTTGATTATTCTCTTAATAACACGGGAACGTCGTCGTGAAATTGGTATTTTAGTTTCATTGGGTGAAACAAAAATGAAAGTTGTTGCACAGTTATTTACTGAATTATTAATCGTTTTGGCAGTCGCATTAGGCATTGCAACTGCTGCAGGAACTGCAGTCTCAGGTCCAATTTCAAATAGTCTCGTGCAACAACAACAAAGTTCGCAACAATCTGCCATGAGTCAAGGTGCACCTGGTGGTGGCATGAATAAATCAGGTGGTCAAGGTCAAGGCAACCGCGCCCCAATGAATGGTGGTGGCATGAGAATGGCTGGAACAGCAAGCAAGATGACGAATATAAATACTGTATTAACACCGGGAGCAATTGCTGAGTTAGGTGGGATGGCAATATTAATCGCTTTGTTATCTGTTAGTGGTGCCGGTATTACGATTCTACGCATGAAACCAAAGAAAATTTTGCAGGCTGATTAGTCTGAGAGTGAGGAAATAACATGACATTAACCATAAAAAAATTAACGCATTGGTACACAGACGAATCGAATAAATTGTATAGTGATGTTAATCTTGAATTTGAGCCAAGTAAGTTCTATGCAATTGTTGGCGAATCGGGTTCAGGGAAAACAACGATTTTATCTTTTCTGGCTGGTTTAGATGCACCACGTGAGGGTGAAATCGCTATTGATGGTCAACCAATTAATGAAATTGGATTGACCAAATACCGACAGCATTATGTTGCCACGATCTTTCAGTCGTATAACTTACTGACATCAATGACGGCTTATCAAAATATTGAAACGGCGCTAGCGGTGACTGATTCTTCACATAAAGGTGATCGCCAGTATATTGTCGACCAATTAGCCCGGGTTGGTATTGATAAAGAAAAAGCATTTAAAAATGTTCAAAAGCTTTCTGGTGGTGAACAGCAACGTGTTGCAATTGTTCGTGCATTACTTGTTGATGCACCAATTGTAGCTGCTGATGAAGCGACCGGAAATTTAGACCATGAAAATTCAGAACTGATTGTTGATTTGTTTAAAGAATTGGCCCATGAATATGGTAAGACCGTCATATTGATTACTCATGATCGTGATATTGCAAAAGAAGCTGATGTTCAAATTGAATTAAAGGACCGTCGATTTACAGTTAAAGGGTAATTAGGTATTTATCAATGTTATGGTGTACGATAGAGGTAATCTTTCTACAGGAGGGTAGGATATGATCAATTTGTGGGTGCATCTCATGACGTGGGTAGTACTTATTATCGTTGCATCACTAGCCGTGTTTACCTCAAATAAGCGGGTAAGTGTCATTAGCATGATGATTGCACGTCTGGATTACATTGTGGCGATTGTAACAGGTATTGGGTTATTTCATTATGCTTATCAGTCAAACCCTATATTAACAATTGTGAAGGTGATTTTAGCGATTTTGTTGATTGGAATCGTCGAAATGAGTTTTGCAAAGAAAAAGCGACAACAATTAAACAGAAATTTTGCGATTGTCGTGATTGTGCTAATTTTGTTACTGGGATTATTTGGTATGTACTTAGCAAGTGGGTTCCCATTCTAAAGATTTATCTTGAATTAAATATCATTTGTTATGGCAAGAGTTTATTTTAAATTCTTGCCATTTTTTTCTGTAATCATCTAATCTTAAAAAAGTGAAATGGCCCGTGAAACTTGGCTTGCATATTGTATACTAGAACTATGACAAATTCTGCACTAGAAAAATTTAATGTCACCGCTTTGACGGAAAATCAAGTGGAACAATTAACAAAAATAGAAAATTATATCCAAAAACAATTGCAACAAGCGACTAATAGCGTCGTGGTTATTGAAGGTGCTGCGGGTACTGGGAAAAGTGTCATTTTAACAAAATTATTTGAAAAATTGCAGCGGGGTACCAAAGAACCTGATAGTGCTTACTATGGATTGAAGAATAAGTTTACTGTGAATCATCCAGAATTACTGAAAGTTTATCAGGAACTATCTGAGACGGTTACTAGTTTAAAAAAGAGTGACTATATGCGACCAACATCTTTAATTAATCAGGCGCATAAAAATAAACAACATTATGATGTGATTGTTGTTGATGAAGGGCATTTGTTACTTTCTAAATCAGAACCTTATATTCGCTTTAAACAGGATAATCAGCTGAGTGAGTTAATTAAACTGGCACGGGTTGTGATTGTTGTGTTTGATTTTAACCAGGTCATGCAATCAAAAATGTTTTGGAATCGCGCATTACTAGAAATGTGTCTAGCACCCTATCCACACCAAACTTTTGAATTGACCATGCAATATCGAATGCAAGCACCAGCCAGTGTTCAAACATGGATATCAGCATTGGCCTCAGGGACAATATTATCATTACCCAAAGATATGGGGCATTATGATTTAAGAATTTTTGAACGGGCTGCCGATATGTATGCAACAATTAAACAGCGTAATGAAGCAGTCGGTTTATCTCGGATGCTGGCGACGACTGGTTTTGTAAAACGTTCAGCAACTGAGCACAATGTCTATCTCGATGATTTTAATTTGCCTTGGGATGAATATGATGTTCAAACGACACCGTGGGCAGAACGACCTGCATCCATCAATGAAGTGGGATCAATATACACAATTCAAGGATTTGATTTAAACTACGCGGGTGTTATTTTAGGGCCACCATTTATGTATGATGAGGAAAACGACCGGATATTTATTGATACGGATAAAGTGACTCATCGTGAAATATATAAGAAAACACCCCATATCACTGATGAAAAAGCAATGGAAGAAATGAAGCAGTCAGTAATGTTTCATGTATTAAACATACTGTTAACCCGTGGCACAAGAGGTTTATATTTAACAGCAGCGGATGACAAATTAAGAAATCGTTTAGGGCAACTGTGAATGAAGCACAAAAAAGAGACTAAGAATAATTAGTTCTTAATCTCCATGCTTTGGACACAGGAAAACAGTTAGGGGTATTACGCTACCGTTATCCTGTATGAATTTAGTATACGCTAAACTTTGCTCAAAAGGTAACAAATTAGAAAATTATGTTGGAAAAAACGTTGCAACAGTGAAACAATTATTAAAAATAAGTGAGGTATCATGGTGAAATTTTTGACAGAAGAAGAGCTACAAAAGACTTTTGCGTTAGCCAATGATGCAGTATATTTTGCAACACCTGATGGTCAGACGAAGTATTATGGATTTGGTAAGCAGGCTGAATTAATTGGAGCTTCTTTTACCCAGGTAAAAACTTGGCTTGCAACGCTTAAAAACGATGAAAACAAACCAGTCTTCGGTGGCTTTGCCTTCGATGAACAGCAAATTGCAGATTCGGAATTGATGAATGGCTATTTTATGCAACCAGCAGTTGTTTATGATGTGATCAACCACGAAATGCTGGGTCTGCCAATTGATTTAGTTCGCCAGACAACAACTTTCGATACAAACGTTATGCAAATAACGGATGAAACGGATTGGCCATTACGGATTCAAACAGCAATTGAAGACATGAAACAAAATAAACAACATGAAAAGGTTGTGTTAGGACGACAACGTCAAGTTACTTTGTCAGATCCACTAGATGAACAACGATTACTTTCAAAGTTACAACATTCACAATCAACAAGCTATCACTTTGTTTTAAAGCATTGTGGCGAGCTATTTGTATCCGCAACACCGGAGCGGTTAGTTAAGGTTACAGGGGGCCAGCTATCAACAGCAGCTGTGGCAGGCACAATTAAGCGAGGCGCCGATGCAGTTAGTGATCAAGCCCTGGCTGATGAATTGTGGCATGATTCAAAAAATCGTGTTGAGCATGAAACAGTCGTTGCTGAGATTAAGGAACGATTGCAGGCCGCCAATGTAAAATCATTACAGGTACCAACTGAACCACAAATTTTGAAAACCCCACAGGTTCAACACCTATATACGCCGATTACTGGTCAATTAGCATCAGATTCAAGTTTGCTAGAAATTGCGGCTGAGTTACATCCGACGCCTGCATTAGGAGGAAAGCCACGTGATTGGGCACTTGCAGAAATAGCCCAGATAGAAAAAATGCCGCGAGGTTTATTTAGTGGACCCATCGGTATGATTACTATGGATGGTAATGGTGAGTTTATTGTTGGTATTAGATCGATGTGGTACCGTAAAAATCTAGCAACTTTATTTGCTGGAGCAGGCATTTTAGCAGCGTCTGATGCGCAGATGGAGTACCAAGAAACAGGATTAAAATTATTACCCATGATGAATTTATTGAAGGAGCAGATAAATAATGACTGACAGTTTAACACGCAATATTAAGCACTTACTAACATCACTTGTTTTACAAGGAGTTCATGATTTTGTTGTTTCGCCAGGATCAAGGACAACGCCTATTGCATTATTGTTAGCTGAGATGCAACAGCTTCGTGATGATGTTCGAGTAACAGTTGATGTCGATGAACGTTCAGCAGCGTTCTTCGCATTAGGTATTGCAAAAACTAGTCATCAACCGGTTGTTTTATTGGCAACGTCAGGGACAGCTACTGGTAACTATTTACCTGCTTTTATGGAGGCCAGTATCTCACATGTGCCTTTAATCGCACTAACAACTGATCGACCAACTGAATTGCAACAAGTTGGGGCGCCACAAACTGTCCAACAAGAAAATTTGTATGGACGCCATACGAAAGCATATGCAGCTATTGAAATGCAAGATGATCATGAAGATGTGACGGCATATATTGATTATCATGTTCAGGAATTAGTGGGGATGGCACTAACGCATCCAATGGGACCAATACAAATTAATTTACCACTGCGTAAACCATTAATGCCAAAATTGGCTGAATCATGGCCAACCGTGACACCACAAAGAATTTTAGTTGGTCAACGACAAGCTGGTTGGCAAAACACTCAAGCAATTGCAGCTCTGTTACGTAAGCCAAAAGCAATGATGTTATTGGGACCCGATGAAATTGGATGGGACATTGAAAAGTTAGAACAGTTAGCGGCACATTATCAGTTACCTGTTTTAGCTGATGTTTTAAGTAATTTCCGACCAAGTGAATATGCAATTAATGGGATTGACAGTCTATTAGCTGCTGATGTCATTGATGACTCATTGGTACCAGATGTTGTGCTACGTTTTGGTGGGACACCAGTCTCGGCAAAAGTGATTGCATGGTTACGGGATCAAGAAATTCCAGTTATTCAAATCGGTCAAGAACATGCTGGACACGACCATGGTCGTCATACACATACGACCGTTATTGCAGATCCTAATGCAGTCGTTTCGGATTTATTAGCTGAACCCGGAGTTAAGAATGCAGCTTTCTTAACTCAATGGCAAGAATTAACAAGTAAACTCATGGCAGTTGTCGCGGCAGAAAAAACAGATTCAATAGAGTACCAAGTACCTGCTGCTTTAGCCACTTTGCCTGAAAATGCCAAACTATTTATTGCTAATTCAATGCCAATTAGAGATATGGATAATTATTTTGTGCCAGAGCAACAAATTCAAATTGCTGCTAATCGGGGTGCAAATGGTATCGATGGCACGGTTTCATCGGCATTTGGTATGGCCATGTCTGGCAAACCAACCACGTTATTAACGGGTGATTTGACGTTATTTCATGATATGAACGGATTGATGTTAAGTCATCAGGCACATGTTCCAATGACAATTGTTGTCATCAATAATCAAGGTGGTGGTATTTTTTCATTTTTGCCACAAGCTGAGGCAGCTGCTTACTTTGAACCAATGTTTGGGACACCATTGCCTATTGTGATAGAACGGATTGCACGTTTATATGATGCAGAGTATAAATTGGTTGATCAGCTCGAAACGTTGTCAGAATTAATTCGTAAACCAGCCACACGACTACGAATAATCGAAGTACAAAGTGATCGTCAAAAGAACGTGACCGCACACCATGATTTAACAAGTGCAATTAAAGAGGCGCTGTCATGAGAAGAAAGGTCATCATAAATGGCTATGAATATGAGTTAGAAATTCAGGGGACAGGGAAACCAACTTGGCTTTTTTTCCATGGATTTATGGGGAGTTTAGCGGATTATCAAGGCATTACACCTACTGGTACTCGTATTTATATGAATTTATTAGGATTTGGTTCTAAGCTTAAAACAATCAAGCAACCCCAACGTTTTATGGGACATCAACAAGTGACAGATATTTGTCGACTCTTGGATAAACTGTCAATTAATAAAGTGAATTTAGTTGGCTATTCAATGGGCGCCAGATTAGCGCTTGTTTTTGGTCATACTGTCCCGAACCGAGTCGACCACTTAATTTTAGAAAGTGGTACAGCTGGCTTGGTGACCCAAGATTTGCGACAACAACGAATTATTGCGGATGGTCATAAGGCAGATCACGTTACGCAAGTTGGCATGTCAACGTTTATCCGTGAATGGGAGCAACTACCATTATTTAAAAGTCAAAAAAGAATGTCGGCTGCACAACAGTTATTTATGCATGAACAACGGCTAAACCAAAATGCACAAAATGTTGCTAATTCATTACGCTTTTTTGGGACTGGGGCGATGCCAAACTTATGGCCAGAATTAGCGTATATGCATATACCCGTTACTTTAATAACTGGTATGGATGATCATAAATTTACTCAGATTAATCAAAAAATGCAGCAACAACTGCCAAACGTACAATGGTGTCAAGTGCCACAAGCTGGACATAATGTTCATTTCGAACGACCTAATCAGGTGATTGATATTTTGAATGCAATACATCATTAGTTGAATAGTTGGGAGGTATTCGTTTTGCAGGTGCAACAAATAAAAATTTATCCACTATCCTTAACCTTGAAGTCACCATTTAAAACGGCTCATGGGACGACCTTGCAACGGCCAATAACATTGGTGGCAATTACTTTAACCAATGGTGTTACTGGCTATGGCGAGATACAGTCGTTTATAGATGATCAATATGTCCCTGAAACCCATTTGCAATCTCTGCAAATGGTTCAGCGAATGGCTAGACAGTTAATTTCGTTAGATTTTGACACGCCACAGATGGTTTCTAATTGGTTAACAAATAACAGTCATTTATCATTTGCAAAGTCAGCTGTTGAAATGGCTTTCTGGGATGCCTATGGCAAACAAGTCAAGCAGCCACTATGGTCAATGATTGGTGGTCAAGAAAAACAAATTGCTGTCAGTTCGGTAATTGGCATACAGGATAGTTGGCAGCAAACGCAAGCTGTTGCGAATAATTTGATTGGGCGGGGTTACCAGCGAATTAAAATTAAAATTGACCAGCAGACGGATATCACGAGTATAAAAAAATTACTAGCACAATTTCCAGAACAAATGTTTTCACTGGATGCGAACGCTTCATGGTCAATAGACGACATTGCACGTTTAAAAACGTTGGATCGTGCCGGGTTAGCATTGATTGAACAACCCTTTCCGGCTAGTGCATGGTTTGAACATAAAAGCGTCCAACAACAGCTTGATCAGTTACAATTGAGTTTGGACGAATCGTTAAATGGGTTAGCAGATGTTAAACGAGCCGTTACTGAGCACACCACTCGTGCGTTGACAATTAAACAAGGCAAACTAGGAGGCATTAATCAAGCGCACCAAGCAATTAATTTAGCAACGAAAGCCAAATTAAATCCATGGATTGGTGGCATGTTAGGTAGTGGCCTGGGTCGCGCGGTGGATTTGGCATTGGCCAGTCTACCAGGAGCGAACCATGTGCCTGCTGATAGTGCACAGTTTGATCATTATTTTGAAGCCGATATTGGTCTCGACTTACCTTACGTACATCAAGGATGTTTACCGCTACCTGAGCGTAATGGGATTGGCGTGGCAATTGATTGGCAGACTGTAGCGAAGTATTTAATACATGAACCCATCGTTTACCAATAAGCTAGTGTTACAATTTGATATAATGAAAGTAATATAGAAATGAGGGCTAATATGACTACGAGAATTGAAAATGTACGGCAAGTATTTACACCCTTAAAGATAGATGGGTTACTAGTTGCTAATGGGACTAATATGCAGTATTTAACAGGATTTACTGGCGGTACTGGGGATGGACTCGTTTTAATTGGTAAGGATAAGGCCGCATTGATTACAGATTCACGATATGAGGACGCATACCGTAATCAATTACCAGCAGGTGTTGAATTATTAGTCACCCGTAACTATTGGGGTGTGGCAATGGCTGCAGCACGTCGTTTTAAGATTGAAAAGTTGGGATTTGAAGATACATTAGCCTTTCGCGACTTTGATTATATCGATGAAAATTTTGTTGGCACTGACATTGCACCAGTTCCGGATTTAGTCGAAGCATTACGAGAAATCAAAGATGCTGAAGAGTTGAATAAGCTACGTCATGCTGCGGATGTTGCGGTTGCTGGCTTCAATGATTTGTTGTCAGAACTACATGTTGGGATGACTGAACGTGAAGTCGCTAATCAATTAGACTATAAGATGAAACAACATGGCGCCGACAAGCCTTCATTTGATACAATCGTTGCTTCGGGATACCGAGGGGCGTTGCCACATGGTACTTATTCAGATAAGCCAATTGCTCAAGGTGAATTAGTGACGATTGATTTTGGATATTATGTTGAGGGTTATACTTCTGATATTACGCGCACGATTGCTTTTGGTGAGCTAGATAACGAATCACAAAACATTTATGATGTTGTACTACGCGCACAAAAAGCAACGATTGCAGCTATTAAAGATGGCGTTTCGGTCAGTCATTTAGATGATGTGGCTCGTCAGATAATCACTGATGCTGGTTATGGTGAGCAATATACTCATTCGACAGGCCATGGTGTCGGTCTAGATATCCATGAAGGACCGATTCTTTCTGGTCATGTACCAGCAGAAGAGCAGATTAAGACAGGTATGATTCTAACAATTGAACCAGGCATTTATGTTACCGATAAAGGTGGCGTTAGAATTGAAGATGATGTTATCGTAACGCCGGATGGCTTTGAAAACTTAACTGAGGGCATCACAACAGATTTGATTGTGATTGATAGATAAAATATGGCATTAGAATATTTAACTTTTTATCAAGGTAATTTAGCAACTGGCTTCGATTATATTTATGCAAAGAAAGTTGAAAATCATGCATTCTATATTAATGCACCGGCTAGCCTTGATGCAGCAATTATGGATATCACAGCAGAGAGTTTCGATTTTTCACAAGAAAATCAACGTAATATTTTGACTGATAAAGATTTACGACAATTCTCATCGGTTTGGCAAAATATTACTTTTCAATGGCCGAATATTGAACGCCAACTAGAATTAATAACTGCCGATTGGCAGCCAGAATATCAGCAACAATCCCCTGGTCCTGTAAAAGAATGGGGATTGACAGTAAAGCGGGATAATGAAGAAAAACCATACCAAATCATTGGTTATAATGATTATCCAGAAAATTTTTCGCAGTTTGTACAGTGGCTAAATAGTTATGCGGGTGGTAAATTGCGTTAAGAAAAGGGGCTGACAATGGAATTTTTTATTGCAGATACACATTTTTATCATGAAAAATTATTATTAAGTGAACATTTTTCACCACGCCCATATAATAATTTACCAGATGAACATGCTGGTTTGATTGATGCTTGGAATCAACGTGTTGATGAAAAGGATACAGTCTATCATCTTGGTGATATCGCGATGATGAACCACGTCCGTCCCGAGAAACATGCGCATGAACTGGTGGCCGATATCTTGAATCAACTAAAAGGACATATTGTTTTTATTAAAGGAAATCATGATTCGCGATCGCTATTTAAGTATTTGGCAGCACATAACCCGGTTTTAGCTGATGGCAATGCAAAATTTGATTTTGAAGATGTGGGGCGTATTGTCAAAGCCAATCATCATCAATTTTTCTTAACGCATTACCCATTGATTCTTGGACAAACGCAAAATAGTATTAATTTGCATGGCCATATTCATCATACGATGGTTGCAATCCCCGAGAATATTAACGTTGGTGTTGATAGTGCCGACTTGGATTATCTGCCAGCTGATAAAAAGCTAATCTGGGGTAGTCCACTATCTCTAGAAGAAGTTGAAGTGATTATGCAACGTAAACATGACGATTTTGCAAAACGGAGGTGAAAGAATGTCGGATCAAATAGCAATTTTGCATACGAATGACTTGCACTCTCATTTGGAACGCTGGCCAAAAATTCGCCGTCATTTATTAACTCGTAAACGTCAATTAGTCCGCGATGGACATAGTGTTTTAACCTTTGATATTGGTGATTTTATGGATCGTCAGCATCCGTTGACAGAGGCAACATTTGGTCAAGCAAATATTAGTTTAATGAACGAAATTGGCTATGATGGTGTGACCATTGGTAACAATGAGGGACTTGGGTTAAACCATGATCAGCTTAACCATTTATATGACGAGGCAAATTTCCCTGTTATTTTGGGAAACTTACGTGATCGTCAAACTAATGAATTACCTGCCTGGGCAATGCCATATCGTATTATTACCACTAATAAAGGGACCCGTATTGGCGTTCTGGGATTTACAGCGCCATTCGAGTTGACTTATCCATTACTAGGTTGGACACCTGAGCGCATTGATATCGCCTTAGCAAAGATATTGCCTGAATTAGCAGGTAAAACTGATTTTAATATATTACTTTCTCACCTTGGGTTGCCAATGGATCGCTATATTGCGGAGCGATATAGTGAGATTCAAGTGATTATTGGCGCCCATACCCACCATTTACTCGATCATGGTGAAAAGCATGCTAATTCATTATTAGCGGCCGCTGGTCGTTATGGTGATCATATTGGACGAATTGATATTGAGGTTGAAGATGGTAAATTAGTTAGCATGCAAGCACGCACAATTGTAACTGATGATTTGCCAGCTGTTTATGGTGATGCTATCGAAATTAATGGTTATCAAGCAAGCGGTGAGGAGCAACTAACGAAACAGGTAGTCGCAACATTACCGGAAGATTACCATATGGAATTAGATTTTGATCATCGGCTGATTGATTTGGGCTTAGCAGCACTAATGGCCCGTACTAAAACCGATATTGCTATGTTATCGACAGGTATGTTTTTAAATGATTTACCAGCTGGTGTCGTGACAGCCAATGATTTGCATTCTCTATTACCGCATGCTGTTCATCCGATGCGGACAATTTTACAGGGACGTGAGTTATGGCGATTAGCTCATGAAATCATGAAAAATAATCGTTTTTTGGAAAATCATCGCTTAAAGGGGATGGGATTCCGTGGTAACCTATGGGGTCAAGTCGTTTGGTCAGGGTTAACGATTGATGAAAATGGTGATGTCTTTATTCATGATCAACCAATTGATATGGCAGCTTACTATACGATTGGTGGATTAGATCACTATTTGTTCATTCCATATTTCCCAACTTTGGAAATTATGGGCCAAAATACATTGTCATACGATACTGTATTAAGAGAAGACTTTGCAAATTATTTACATAAAGAATTTGCACCATAATTATAGAAAGAAAAAACTATGAATCGAGAACGTATGAAAGAATTGGCTGATGCCCAATTTATTGAGCGTCAAGCTAGCACAGCAATTACTACGGGTGATACACCAGAGGATATTTTTATTAATGAACGTCCTTATCGATTAGTAAAAGATTATCGGGAAGCTTATGATCAACAAAAAATGGCAGCTCGTTTTAGTGACTTCTTAGAAAAATATGATTTTATTGTGGGAGATATTGCGGCAGATCAACTACGACTACAAGGGTTCTACAAGGATGGTACAAAAGGCATCGCACGTAGTCAACAAATATCAGCTTTGCAAGATTTTTTGTATGAGGAAGCCAATTTTGGCGCACCGTTTTTTGTTTTAGAAAATTTGGCACCTCATGAAGTTGTTGATGTTGAAGAAAAAGAAAGTACTAAGTCTAAGAGACGTCGTCGCCAACATCGTCATAGTAGTAATGGATCGGCAAATAAAAAGCATGCCAATAAACAGCAGAATCATGGTGGTACGCATCATGAAAATAAAAAGCATAAAAGTACGCCAGTGACGAAAGAACGGATCAATTCAGGACACAATCCTGAAAAGCATGTTGCAAACCGTTCAAATTCGGTTGCTACTTCTGGTTCAAAGAAACGTCGCCATTTTCAAGTAAGGGAACGTTCAAAAAATAAAACAAAGGATAAGGCATAATATGGCAACACACTACGATGGATATTTAATTGATCTAGATGGTACGATTTATCAAGGAACGAAACAATTTCCTAGTGGCCGTCGTTTTATTAATCGTTTAGCGGCTAGTCAAACAAAATATTTATTTGTGACCAATAATTCGACGAAAACACCTGAGGCGGTTGCTGAAAATTTAACCAATAATCACCAAATTCCAACAACGCCAGATCAGGTTTATACATCTGCCATGGCATTGGCTGATTACTTAGAAAAATTTGATCAAATTCATCGTGTATTGATGATTGGAGAAGAAGGATTAGAACAAGCCTTATTAGCCAAGGGCTTTGAGCTAGTAACTGAAGCACCTGCTGATGCAGTTGCAATTGGCTTAGATCGAGCGGTTACTTACGAAAAAATTCTGCAAGGTACATTGGCTATCCAACAAGGCGCCATGTTTGTTGCAACTAATCCGGACACCAATTTGCCAACGGAACGGGGGATGGTGCCCGGTGCTGGTTCAGTGGTTGCCTTTTTGGCAACAGCAGTCAGACCTGCACCAATCGTGATTGGTAAGCCGGAGCATATCATTATGGATGGTGCGCTAGATAAATTACAAATTAAACGTCATGAAGCAATTATGGTTGGTGATAACTATAATACAGATATTAAGGCGGGTTTGAGTGCGGACATTGATACATTACTAGTTTATTCGGGTGTTTCGAAAAAAGATGATGTATTAAAACAAGCCAAACAACCAACACATTGGGTTGATTCATTAGATGATTGGACCATTGAAAAATAACATTGACGAATCGTCAGTCTGGTTAGTAAAAAAATAGCTAGTGCTGGCGTTTTATTTTTGCTGTTGCGCCATAATCATGGCAAATTAAAACATGTCGGGGATACCTTGATGAAAAAGATTATCTTTCGTTTAACGACAATGGGTGTTTATGAGCAGACGACCTATTTAGGTAAGTGGACTGATGCAACTAATCAAACCATGTACCTAAAATTTCGCGGTACGTGTGAGTCACTTGGTCCAAATGGGTACATGCAAATTATCGATGACGGATTTGCAAAGAGTAATCCGATGAAGTGGATAATTTTAACAAAGATTTGGGCATATAATTGGGCGGAGTTATGTCACATCACAGTATGTCAGTCTGATCGATGGCGTGAATTGAATGATAGTGCCGTGTGGTGTGAACGTCAGTGTTATGGCATAGCGGATCAATCGTTCGCATTAAAACCAGCAGATTTGCGTACAATTTATTTAAATCAAAAACACCTACCAATTGATAACCAGACAATTTGGACAGTGAGCGAAGAGTATTTATACGGCTGTCAAATCATAACGTATATGTTGACTCAGTACTGTCAACTAACTATCTTGAAAATACGCTCAGTTGAAACTAATCAGTGGGTAGGACAACGAATGATGGTGACATCTAGTAAACCGGTGTTTATATCAATTGGCTTATCAACCAAAGATGAGTGGATAAGTAATAGTCCATTACGAAAAAATGGGAAACACGTTTTTTATGAGGCACATGATAAACTAGTAATAGAAACGCAATTATTTAAAAAAACATTTGGTCATCACCGTCAATTATGGGAAGATTACTGGCAATTATTTGATATTAAATGGGAAACAGGTTATCGTTGGGCAAGATTATATCGTCGTTTAATGTATGAAGTACATTTCGTAAAATCAATTGCAGAAATTCAACAATTATTATGGGCACCACCATTAGACGTTACCGGAGATTTTAATTGTTTGACTTGGCAATGTGACTGGGTACCAATTCTTACTGGGTTTTGGCAGCAACTAATTGGTGGTTGCTTTGTTGATGAACGATTAGTTATTGAAAATTGGCCACGATTACCTTTATTAGGTAGGCGTGAATTAACGTTTGACCGTGATGGACAAAAAATAAAAATCAGGCAAACAAACCAGCAAATGGTCGTGCAACCAAGCAAACCATTAACCGTGATGAGTCAGCACCGGAAAATACAATGTTCACGACAATGTTGGACGGTTATTTGGGAAAATTATTAAATGTAAAGGAAAAATTTACAAAAAATAGGTATCACATTTACAAAGATTAGAGATAATAAATATATGGTCATAGCAAAATAAATTTAGGAGGCGTTCACGAATGAAACGCAATTGGTTGATAAGTGCTGCAATCGTGGTTGTTGCTGGCTGCCTATTAACATTTGGTTACGCAACGCGACAAAAAAATAGTGGCGTGAATATCACTGCAGTTGGTTCGACAGCATTACAGCCACTAGTAGAGGCAGCAGGAGAGGATTTTGCTGGTAAAAATCTTGGCGTTTATATTAACGTACAAGGTGGTGGTACAGGTACTGGATTAGCACAAATCCAATCCGGTGCCGTTGACCTGGGAAACTCTGATATGTTCGCTGGTGAAAAGGACGGTATCAATCCGCAAAAGCTAGTTGATCATAAGGTCAGCGTCGTCGGTATATCACCAATGATTAACAAAGAAGCACACGTTGATCATTTAACTAAAAAACAATTAATTGCAATTTTTACAAAAAAAGTGACAAATTGGCGCCAGGTTGGTGGTGCTGATTTGCCAATCATACTTATTAATCGTGTGACTGGTTCTGGTACACGAGCTACTTTTGAGAAGTGGGGTCTTGATGGTGCTAAATCAGCGGATTCTCAAGAACAAGATTCCTCAGGAACTGTTCAATCAATGGTTAGTTCAACGCCAGGAGCCATCTCGTATGTCTCATTTGGATACTTGAATAAGTCAGTTATTTCACCAAAAATTGATGGTGTTGCTGCTACAAATGAGAATGTTATCTCAGGAAAGTGGCCAATTTGGTCCTACGAGCATATCTACACGAAAGGTCAACCAACCGGTGAAGTCAAGAAATTCCTCGCTTATATTGATTCAGAACATATTCAAAAAACACTTGTTCCAAAGTTAGGATATATATCAATTCATGATATGAAAGTTTCTCGCGATGAAAATGGTAAGTTAAATAAAGTAGATTAAGGAGTTTAGGCCATGGATTTAATCCGTGAATCATTATTAAAGAAGTCAAAGGCTACTAAGAAAGATCAATTCGGTCGCGTAATTACTTTTTCAGCATTGTTATTGATCGTAGTTGTTGTTGTTTCTATTTTTTGGTTTGTCGCCTCAAAAGGTTTGGCAACATTTTTTACTAATAAAGTTAATCTTTGGGATTTCTTGACTGGTACAAAATGGGCCCCTGGGCAAAAAAATGCGCAAGGACAACCTTTAACTGGTGCTTTACCAATGATTACTGGATCATTTTTGGTAACCCTAATTTCAGCACTGGTCGCAACACCATTTGCGATTGGAACAGCTGTCTTTATGACAGAAATATCACCTAAACGTGGTGCCAAAATTTTAGGCCCAGTTACTGAACTGTTAGTTGGTATTCCTTCAGTTGTATATGGATTTATTGGTTTATCAGTCGTTGTACCTGTTATGCGTCACATTTTCGGTGGCTCTGGTTTTGGTATTTTAGCTGGTGCTATGGTGCTATTTGTTATGATTTTACCTACAGTAACATCAATGACTGTAGATACATTAAAATCTGTGCCCCGTCATTATCGTGAATCCGCATTGGCGCTGGGAGCTACTAGATGGCAAATGATTTATAAGGTTATCTTGCGGTCAGCCACACCAGGAATTTTAACAGCCGTTGTTTTCGGTATGGCGCGGGCTTTTGGTGAAGCATTGGCCGTACAAATGGTTATTGGAAACGCACCTTTAATGCCCAAAGGATTAACAGCCCCTTCATCAACATTGACTTCGATATTGACGCAAGGTATTGGAAATACAGTGATGGGGTCATTAGAAAATAATGCATTGTGGAGTTTAGCGCTTATTTTACTATTGATGTCGTTGATCTTTAATATCATTATTAGAGCAATTGCAAAGAAGGGAGCGATATAAGATGTTAAACCCAAAACAAAGTGATAAATTAGCAAGTGCTATCTTGTACGCAATTGCTGGATTAGTCATATTGATATTGGCAGCATTAGTGGGCTATATTCTTGTACAAGGTGTACCACACTTGTCATGGCACTTTTTAACGGCACCGTCATCTTCATTTACAGCTGGTGGTGGTATTGGTGTGCAATTGTTTAATTCGTTTTATCTACTGATTATTACAATGATCATTTCCTTTCCAATTGCTTTGGGAGCTGGCATTTATCTACATGAATATGCAAATCAAAAGAGTCGATTGATTCAGCTAATTAGAACGGCAATTGAGATTCTTTCTTCACTGCCTTCAGTAGTTGTTGGGTTGTTTGGTTTCTTGCTATTTGTTGTTCAGTTTAAGCTAGGATTCTCGATTTTATCAGGAGCCATTGCACTAACTTTCTTTAACTTACCGCTATTAACGCGTTCAGTAGAAGAATCTTTGCGGAGCATACCTGACTTACAAAGAGAGGCTGGTTCTGCATTAGGATTGTCACGTTGGGAAACAGTTGGTCACATTATTCTACCGGCTGCCGTGCCATCTATTGTTACAGGGGTTGTTCTTTCAGCAGGACGTGTGTTTGGAGAAGCTGCTGCTTTGATATATACTGCTGGGCAATCAGCACCAGCTTTGGACTTTGCCAACTGGAATCCATTCAATACGGCTAGTCCATTAAATATTATGCGACCAGCTGAAACTTTAGCCGTTCATATTTGGAAAGTTAATTCGGAAGGAATTATGCCTGATGCAACAGCAGTTTCAGCCGGGGCTTCTGCCGTTTTAATTATTGCCGTGTTGCTATTTAACTTTTTAGCACGGTTCTTAAGTAGCGTTCTATACAAACGCTTGACTGCGACAAGATAGAAAAGAGGATTGGTATTTATGGCAGCAGGATTAAACTTAACGGGTGAACAACCGGATCGTCATATTTATCATATGAACGAAAATGAGCATGAAATTGCTCTGTCTACAAAAAATTTACAAGTTTATTATGGTGATCATTTAGCATTACAAGATGCCGATTTATCTTTTGAAAGATTTAAGATTACATCATTGATTGGGGCATCTGGTTCAGGGAAATCAACTTTTTTGCGTTCATTAAATCGAATGAATGATGATGTTGCTACGGTAAAGGGGAATATTATGTACCGTGGTTTAGACATTAACTCACAAGATATTGATGTGTATGAAATGCGAAAACATATTGGCATGGTCTTTCAACGGCCAAACCCATTTGCAAAGTCAATTACTGACAATATTACATTTGCTCTAAAGCAACATGGTATGCGTGATAAAGAAAAATTAGCAGAAGTTGTTGAAACATCTTTAAAACAAGCTGCGTTGTGGGATGAAGTGAAGGATGACTTGAAAAATTCAGCCTTATCTTTGTCAGGTGGTCAACAGCAAAGATTAGTTATTGCTCGGGCAATTGCAATGAAGCCAGACATTTTATTATTGGATGAGCCTGCTTCAGCATTGGATCCAATTTCAAGTGCTAAAATTGAAGATACATTGATGGAATTAAAGAAACAATATACGATTATTATTGTGACACATAATATGCAACAAGCTAGTCGTATTTCGGATTACACAGCATTCTTTCATACTGGTAAAGTGCTTGAATATGATTTGACGAGAAAGATATTTACACGTCCTAAGGTACAAATGACCATTGATTATGTAAATGGTAACTTTGGTTAAAAAGGGAGCTAGAAGATGACACAGAAAATTTTAACAACTGAGAATGTTCATCTTTATTATGGGAAAAAAGAAGCCTTACATGGTATCAACCTTGACTTTAATAAAAATGACATAACAGCTTTGATTGGTCCATCTGGTTCAGGAAAATCAACTTATTTACGTGCTTTAAATCGTATGCATGATTTAACAGATTATGTGACTGTCAATGGTACTTTCATGTTTAATGGCAATGATATTTATGCACCGAATACAGATACAGTTGCTTTACGACAAAAAATTGGTATGGTCTTTCAACAACCTAACCCCTTTCCATTTTCAATTTATGATAATGTTGCTTTTGGTGTTCGAACGGCTGGGAAAAAAAGCAAAGCTGAACTAGACGAAATTGTTGAAAAATCTTTGAAACAAGCAGCCATTTGGGATGAAGTTAAAGATAATCTGCACAAATCTGCACTATCAATATCAGGTGGTCAACAACAACGTGTGTCGATTGCACGTGCATTGGCAACTAATCCAGAGATTTTACTACTTGATGAACCAACTGCTGCCTTGGATCCAGGGTCAGCTAGTAAAGTTGAAAATACAATGATGCAATTACGCGATCAATTAACGATGATTATTGTGACGCATTCAATGGCGCAGGCATCTCGTATATCTGATAAGACTGCCTTCTTTATGGATGGCGAGTTAGTTGAATTCAATCATACAAAGAAGATTTTCTTAGATCCTGATAAACAAGAAACACAAGATTATATATCAGGACGCTTTGGATAAGTTGCTTCTTAGGGTATGATAAGAGAAACAGTAGAAAGGAAATATTGGTATGCGACAGTATTTTGATGATGAATTAGCAGACTTAGATACATCCTTTAAAGAAATGGGGTTACTTGTTTCTGAAACTTTAGATGAAGCTGTACAGGCGTTTTTAGATCATGATCGCGTTGTCGCCCAAGACATTATTGAACGTGATAAGGCCATCAACCAGCGCGAAATCGCAATTGAGAAGAAAAGTTTTGAAATGATTGCCTTGTATCAACCAGTAACAACTGACTTGCGTGAAATTATGACGGTTTTAAAAGCAGTGTCTGTTTTGGAACGTATCGGGGATAACGCACGAAACATTGCCATGTCAACTATTCATGTTAAAGGTAATAAGCGGGTTGCTGAAATTGAAGAGACAATTGGTAGTACTGGTTCAGTCGTTGCCAAGATGGTTTCGCAAGTATTAGATTATTATGTTAATGATGATGCCGTAGCAGCTGAGGGAATATCTGAAGTCGCTTCAGGGGTTTCGGATGCGACGAGACATATTCGTGAGCTATCGATTGATGCCAGCAAGGCTGATCCTGAACAGGTAACGGCGGCTACTGACTATTTAGTGGTTGCTGGCTATCTAAAGCGCACGTCTGACTATGTGACGGATATTGCTGAATGGATTATTTATAAGCGAACAGGAAAGATTGTTGAGTTAAATCCTGGGACATCTTCATTCATCTAATACCATATAATATTAAAACAGTGAGCTTAAATCTTGGTTCGCTGTTTTTTGCTATTTCGGTTAAAATGGATGTGAATGAATGGAGGGCACGATGCAAACAGTGACAAAAGTGACTCGGCAGCGTCGAATGGGACGCTACAATATTTATTTAGATGATGAGTATGCCTTTGCAGTTGATGAGAAAATATTAATTACATATAATTTGTTTAAAGGGGCGACCTTAGATGATGCAGCCATTGAACAAATAAAGTCAGCAGAATTTAGCCAGAAAGCTTATACAAGAGCATTAATTTATGCAACTGGTCAAATGCGTACCAGTCAGCAAGTCTATCTTAAACTGAAAGAACAAGGATATGACCAGCAAATTATTAAGGACGTAATCAGTCGTTTAAAGGACGATCATGTTCTTGATGATGTCACATATGCTGAGACCTATGTTGATCAAGCAAAGTCAGCAGGTAAGTTAGGTCCACGAGGTGTGAAATTTAAATTACAACAAGCAGGTATTGATCAATTTGTGATTGAGGATGCATTAGCTGCATATACGATTACAGATCAAGTTGATGCATTGGCAGAACGGGTTGGTCAGTTGTTAGAAAAAAATGCCCGTCATTCAACATTCCTGGCAGAACAAAAAACGCAGCAAAAATTGCTACAACAGGGTTTTGACCAGCGCCTCATACAACAAGCAATCAGTGAACATCGGGCAATTGAAGCGCCTGATGCTGATCAAGAATGGGAAAATCTAGATCGTGATGCGACGATAGCAGCAAATCGCTACGCTTCATTTGAAGGATGGGAATTTAAAAACAAATTAAAAGCGGCCATGTATCGTAAAGGCTATGATTTAAATTTAGTTGATCGGTGGTTAAAGCAAAGAGACTAAGTTGCCAGTGTTTTTTAACGTCTCGCGTGATACAATGAAATAGAAAAAAATTTGGTGAAATTCACAGAAAGCTCAAAATAATGAAAGATAGTCGATTACCACGTGAAGGCGACTTCGTAACTATTAAGAGCTACAAGCATGACGGGAGTTTACATCGGACTTGGCGTGACACGATGGTGTTGAAAACCAGTGAAAATGCAATAATTGGCTTAAATGATCATACATTAGTGACTGAAGATGATGGTCGCCGATGGGTGACAAGGGAGCCAGCAATTGTCTATTTTCATCGTAAATATTGGTTCAACATCGTTGCGATGATACGTGAGAATGGCGTGTCTTATTATTGCAACCTTGCATCCCCATTTGTGTTGGATAAAGAAGCGTTGAAGTATGTCGATTATGATTTGGATGTGAAAGTCTTTCCAAATGGTGAGAAGCGTTTGTTAGACACAGACGAATATGAATTACATAAAGCACGTTGGCATTATCCAGCAGATATTGATTATATTGTGCGTGAGCATGTCAAAATCTTAGTCGATTGGATCAATAATCAGCAAGGACCATTTTCCGATGCCTATATTGACTTGTGGTATCGACGTTATTTAGAAATTAAACGTCGAAATAGTCAACAATAGTTGTCATAATATAACTAATTAAGACTACCGATTCAAGGCAGTCTTTTTTTGTGTCAGAATGATAGGGAGAACTACTGACGGGTTGTATCAGTGTATTGCGTTGCAACCGGGCCTATTGAAACAAATGATAATATTAGTTATACTGAATTGTTAAGTTTTTTAAAAATAATATAAAAAAATAAAAAGGCGATTAATTATGGCATCATTAAAAGAAGCAACGCAAACGCGACGTACATTTGCTATTATTTCTCATCCGGATGCCGGTAAAACGACAATTACAGAGCAGTTATTAAAGCTTGGAGGAGTTGTCCGTGAGGCTGGTACCGTTAAGGGACGTAAAGGAAACTTTGCCAAATCTGACTGGATGGAAATTGAGCAAAAACGTGGTATTTCTGTGACATCATCAGTTTTACAATTTGACTTTGATGGTAAGCGCATTAATATTCTGGACACACCAGGACACGAGGATTTTTCTGAAGATACTTACCGAACACTCATGGCAGTTGATTCAGTTATCATGGTGGTTGATTCAGCAAAGGGAATTGAACCACAAACTAAAAAATTGTTTGAGATTGTTAGTGAACGACATATTCCTATTTTCACTTTCTTTAATAAGTTAGATCGTGATGGTCGTGAACCATTGGACTTGGTGGATGAACTAGAGTCAACTTTAGGCATTAATGCTTATCCGATGAATTGGCCAATTGGTTCTGGACAAATCTTAGCTGGATTATTTGACCGTTACCATAATAATGTGGAAGTTTATCGACCAACTAGTGAGGCCGAACGCTTTTTGCCACTTAATGAGGAAGGTGTTGATTTAGCAACACCAAATGCTATTCAGAATAATTCGCTCTGGGACGAGACTCGTGATGAAATTGAGATGCTCCAAGATGCGGGTAACCAATTTGATGAATCAGCCGTTATGAGTGGAAAATTGACACCAGTTTTCTTTGGTTCAGCGTTGCAGGGATTTGGGATTGAAACCTTTTTGCAAACATACATGCAATTCGCACCAGCTCCTGCACCTAAGCATACGATTACTGGTGAAGCAATTGCACCAGATAACGAGCAATTTACTGGTTTTGTCTTTAAAATCCAAGCAAATATGAATCCGAACCATCGTGATCGTATTGCTTTTCTGCGTATTGTGTCCGGTCAGTTCGAACGTGGTATGGATGTGACCTTACAGCGTACACAAAAGAAAATCAGATTAGCAAATGTGACTCAGTTTATGGCTGATACTCGTGAAAATGTTGAAACAGCCTATCCAGGTGATATTATTGGTATTTATGATACTGGGAATTTCCAAATCGGCGATACGATATACGCTGGTAAACATGAAGTCACGTTTGAAGAATTGCCAACATTTACACCTGAATTATTCATGCGCGTACATGCAAAAAATGTTTTGAAGCAGAAGTCATTCCATAAAGGGGTTACGCAGCTGGTTCAAGAAGGAACAATTCAAATGTATACGGCTTGGGATTCCGGAGACTATATTATTGGTGCAGTTGGAGCATTGCAATTTGAAGTGTTCCAATTCCGAATGGAGAATGAATATAATACCGAAGTCTCATTAGAAACTATGGGATCTAAAATTGCTCGCTGGATAGATCCAGAGCAGTTGGATCCAAGAATGGCTTCTTCACGAAACCTACTTGTTCGTGACCGACATGAAAAGCCAGTATTCTTATTTGAAAATCAATTTGCTGAACGTTGGTTTGCAAATAAGTACCCAGATGTTAAATTGGAGGCAAAGTTATGACGTTAATGTTACCTGTTATGCCAACGAATTGGCTAATGGGAGCATTGGTATTTTCCGTGATATTATTAATGCCAACAGCAGTTTACTTTGCTGGTCATTTGGCATTAAAACGGTTTCCAAAATTATTCAATGCATTACATTGGCTATTTGGGGCATATTTAATATATGTAATTGTTGCCGGAATGGTAACGTTGCTAGTTAGCTAAAAATTAAAACACTTGTGATCAATTACAAAAGCCAATGGCGCTGTTTGTTAATCACAAGTGTTTTTTATTTTATATTAAAAAACAATGAAATTATTTTATTCAAAATTAGAAAATAAATATTTTTTTATAATATATCATTGACGCTACCTGCCATAAGAGACTACACTACACTAAATATTTAAATTAAAAAAACATTTTTAAGGTTCATGATTGATGTTGTTTGATTTAAAAATAATAAAAAAGAGGTGGTCAATATGAAGTATGGCATTATTGGAGCAGGCGCAATGGGATATAGATTTGGGGTAATGTTACAAAAAAATGCTAATGTTGATGTTGACTTCATTGATACTTGGGGGCGCAATGTTGAAGCCGTTCGTGAACAAGGTGGTGTTTCTGTTGCCCGTGATCATGAGAATCGGCATATAGAACCCATTAATATTTTCTATCCAGAGGAATATCATGGACACCCTGATGTATGGATTATTTTTAAAAAGCAGATGCAACTAGCTGAAGAATTAAAACGTGACAAAGCAGCAGGCATTTTTCATGAAGATCAATATGTAGTTTCTGCGATGAATGGCATGGGGCACTTTGAAAAAATCGCAAATTATTTTGCTGAAGATCATATTGTTTGTGGTACGGCAATGATTGCAACTCGCTTGGATGGTCCTGCCAATGTGGATTTTATGGGTGCTGAAGGGACGGAAGTCATGCATCTAGCTAAATATGATAACAATTCAGCAGATCAAATATTTCAAGCAATCGTTGCGGATTTTAAACGAGCAAAGTTAAATCCGGTGGTTACTGATGATTGGTTGGGAATGTGTATGTCAAAGGTTGTTTTTAATGCGGTGACAAATACATTGTGTACAATGTTTGAAATGCAGATGGGGCAGTTTATTGAGTATGCAGGTGTCCGAGAAATGGCCAAGCAACTCTTTGATGAAGCCTACGATGCTTGTGAACGAGCCGGCATATATCTGATTGCTACGCGTCAGGAACAAGTTGATTCAGTTATCAATGTTAGTCAAGAGTACAAATATCATTATCCATCGATGTATCAAGATTTTTCAAAGGGACGTCCAACGGAGGTTGACTACATCAATGGTTATATTGCAAAAATAGGCCGTGAACATGACTATGTTTGTCGGACACATGAATTTGTTGTTCATGAAGTACACATGGCAGAGATGATGAGAAAATATCACCAAATGCCAGAGAATAGTGCAAATTAGTTGGTTCTTTTTTTGATAATCACTTATGTTTTGACCATAAGTGAACATTGTATATTGAAGGGTTATCACTCTACCAATTTGTTGGTGGGGTGGTAGCCCTTCAATTGTTCCCAAAAACTTAAATGATGATTGTGTTATCCCGCTTTTTGATGCGCTGTTTTAGTAGCTACATACTGACATACCTAGTGAAATTGTCGTTGGAAGCTGATTATGTTAAAATAAACCTAATAATTAAAGGAGAGACATTCATGGACAAACAAGAAATGGATCCACACGTCAAAACCGGACTATATGGAACACCTGAAATTAATCCAGATGAACAACACCATTACTTAGGTAATTTCCGTGAACGCATCTATGTACTACAGACGCGTGAAACTGCTGGTGAAAATCGCTATATGAAAGCCTGGGAGCAACAGTTGCATGCCCATCCTGATGCAGTGCTGTATTTAAATGGTCATTTAAATAAAAATGTGTTAGATCAGTATATTGAGTTAGCTGCGAAACAACAGGCAAAATTTACACTTAAAAGTGATGCAATCTATGATCAGTCTGATGTGGTAGCAGTTCTTGCGGCACATTCAGCGGTTCATCAAGAACCTGTTTCCATTGAAGATACCATTGATAGTAGTGAGACTAGTAGCAGTCAAAAAGATGAGAAAAAACCGTGGTATAAAAGACTATTTAGTTAATTAAACGGTTAAAGGAGGTAATTTGGATGCAACAGCCACTGGCTTACCGCATGCGCCCACGAAATATCAGTGAAGTTGTTGGTCAACAACATCTGGTAGGTGAGGGAAAAATTATTAATCGAATGGTAACTGCTAAAATGTTGTCATCGATGATTCTATATGGACCTCCTGGAACCGGGAAAACGAGTATTGCTAGTGCCATTGCTGGGTCGACAAAATATGCCTTTCGAATTTTAAATGCAGCGACGGATACTAAAAAAGATTTACAGATTGTGGCTGAAGAGGCTAAAATGTCCGGGACAGTGGTCTTATTATTGGATGAAATACATCGATTAGATAAAACTAAGCAAGATTTTTTGCTACCTCATTTGGAAAGTGGGCGCATTGTTTTAATTGGTGCAACGACGGAAAATCCTTATTTGACAATTTTGCCAGCGATTCGCTCTAGAACACAAATATTTGAGGTGAAGCCATTATCTGAAGCTGACATGCAAATGGCGATCGCTCGTGCTTTAGCCGATAAAGAGCGTGGTCTGGGCGACTTTGATGTTGATTTGGTTCAAGAAGCACGGCAACAATTAATTTATGCAACTAATGGTGATTTGCGTTCAGCATTGAATGGTCTTGAATTAGCAGTTAGGTCAACTAATCCAGGCGAAGATGGGCAGATTCATATTACCTTACCGATTATCGAAGAAACTGTGCAGCGAAAAGCAATCACGGCTGATAAAGATGGTGATGGTCATTATAATGTTATTTCAGCATTACAAAAGTCCATCCGCGGTAGTGATGTTGATGCAGCACTACATTATTTATCACGTTTGATTGAGGCTGGCGATTTACCAATCATTGCAAGACGCTTACAAGTGATTGCATATGAGGATGTTGGCGTGGCTAATCCAGCCGTTGCTGCACGAACTGTGACAGCAATTCAGGCGGCTTTACAGCTTGGTTTCCCAGAAGCACGTATTCCGTTAGCGAATGCGGTCATTGAATTGGCGCTATCTCCAAAATCAAACGCAGCAATTACAGCAGTTGATGCAGCAATTAGTGATGTCAAAAAGGGTGCTACAGGTGATGTGCCTGATCATTTAAAGGATGCGCACTATTCTGGTGCAAAAAAATTAGGTCATGGTGTAGACTATGTCTATCCGCATGGCTATCCTGGCGACTGGGTACCACAACAATATTTGCCTGACAAGTTGATGGGAGCCAGCTACTTTAAGCCAGCCGGTAACTCTAAGGTTGAACGTGCTTATAAAGAACAATATGACAAATTAAAAAAAGCGCAACGAGATGGGTTAAAAGGAAACTAGGCGCTTATGAAGAATAGTGTGCCTAATGATCTGTCAAGGCTTTTATTTTGTATAATTATCAGTATAATAGGAAATATAAATGAATTCCTTGGGTGTACGCGTAATTCTACCATCTGTAGTTGCTTTACAACCTTTTTGCTCGGGGATGTCGGGATGCCGCTATAACATGCTGTTTCACTCAGTAGTTATAAACGCGGACTTATTCACCCACTTTCCTTTAACTGGAGCCAACTCAGTCGAATTTACTAACGGCACCAATCAAGTGTTTATAGTTTCTCAAAACTTTAAGTTTTTGAGTGACGATAGTCGGCCATTTTCGATACACATATCGAAGGTGGGCGGCTTTTTTATCAGTAAAGAAAAGGAATATAAATATGATTATTGGACTTTATGTTTTGTTTGCAGTGGTGGTGGGGATACTTGGCATTTATTTGTTGACGCATCGGCATGGTTTTTTAGGCATCTCAGCGCAACATGCGAAACAACCGGCACTGTGGTTTGGCTGGCTATTTACGATTGATGCTATTTTATTACTAATAAGTACTTTTTTAACAAAAGGGGCTGCATTACCAGGCGGACTCTTTGTCATCGTAGCTACTTTGTTAACAACTGTATTGGCAATTGTTGTTGTTCGTCTTTTATTTAAATAATTTATATATATCGCAAATGGTAAAAATAAACATTATTTATGTGAAAAAATGTGACAGATGCGTTATAATAAAAGTGTAGAAAAAGTCGCATATGGTCAATCGGACAGGGGGAACTGTTATGGCTGATGTAAAAGTAAACTACAAGAATATATTGGTACCAGTTGATGGATCTAAGGAGGCCGAGGCTGCATTAGATCGTGCTATCAAGGTAGCTAAGCAGAATGGATCAGATACAAAGTTGCATATTTTGCATGTTATTGATACCCGATCATTCCAAAATGTTACTGATTTTAGAACAACAATGGTTGAGCAAGTCGCAGGTACTGCTAAGAAGACGTTGGACGCATATTTGCAGAAGGCTAAGGATGCCGGCGTTGAGAACGTTGACTATTCAATTGAATATGGTTCACCTAAGGACGTCATTGCAACGCAGGCACCAGCAAAGTATGCCATTGATTTGATTATGATTGGTGCTACGGGGTTAAATGCTATTGAGCGTTTGTTGATTGGTTCTGTTACTGAGTTCGTGACACGTGTCGCAACAGTTGATACGTTAATTGTTCGTCGGACAAAGGATGATGAGTAGCGTTTTAAGATTAATTTATAGTAAAAGCTGAGACAGAATTTCTGTCTCAGCTTTTTTGATTTTTGGTATTTGTACGATAACCAATTTATGTTGTTAGGGCTATTATTTCTTGTTAGTTTAAATATCTGGTACAATAAATATATTATTGACAGTTTATAAGGGATGGAGATCGCAATATGAGTGAGTCAAAACTAAATTTGGTAGCATCAACATTGACAAATAGTTTGGGGACAACCATTATTGGTCACGTGGCGGCAGAGAATGTTGTGATCACTGTAAAGTATGCAAATGATGAAGTTGATACAACCACTTCAGATGAAAAGGGTAGCTTTGTTGTTAAAATACCAACAGAAAATACAGACAATGAAGTAACGTTAACAGCAATGTTCCCTGATCAATCAGCTAAAGAGGTTGTGTCATTAGTCATTGATCAACCGGCACCAGTTGTAACGGCAGTGATTTCTACTCAAAATGGACAACGATTGCTTGAAGGGCGTGTCAATCAGCGAGATGTTTCGATTTCTGTACATTTCATTGGTGATGAACATGTCATTTCATTACCTATTGATAATGGGCTGGAGTTTGAATTAGTCTTACCAGATGATATTTTGCCAAGTCAGATAGAAGTGCATGCAACGAATCAAAAGACTGGCAAGACTGGTCGAACGGTTGTTGGCCTTGGCGTGACATCAAAGACAGTCGCTATGCCTGCTTTGACAGATGAAATGATTGCAGAATACGTTCATAATGAAGAAGTTAAACATCAGTCTGAGGTCGAAGCTAGTAAAAAAGTAGCGACATCTACGGAAATTACAACGCCATCAGTGAGTGAGTCAGACAAAGATGTTTCTGATGCAGTAGAAGAAACGGATAAAATAGCTGAGACATCGGCCCATTCTGAGGCTAAGGATTCTGAAAACAATGATAGATCCACAACAGAATCACGTGTTGAAAGACGTAAACGTGGTGGTATTAGGGGCTTCTTTGCCCGCCTTTTTGGTCGAAAAGGTTAATTTTATGACAAAGACAGGCGTTCATTTAATAAAAAGTTAGCATTTGTTAATGGAACTGTGACATAGTCATTAAAAACGTAAAATTATCTATGATAAAATATTATGGTTTAAGGAAAAGAAAGGTAAATCATAATGCATAAACGACAAATCACGATGATTATTGGAATTATGGCAGTGGCAGCAATAATTGCTATTTTTGCGATTGTATTTAATAGTACACCGCATGAAGAAGCGGCAACTGCAGCAACTTCGTCACACAGTTCTAAGGCCGTTAACAAGAAGCAACAGTCAAACAGTCAGGGCAAAGCAGCTTCAAAAACTTCTACAACTGTTGACAAGTCGTCAAGTTCTACTGGCGCAGAAGAGAATTTAGATGTTAAAAACATACTAAAGGGGCAAAATAATGTTCCCGCTATTGTCTCGGTCAATCAAAACAATGGTGAGTTAACGGTTGTCTTTGCTGATGATGGAACACAATCACTTGATGATTTTATGAAGGCATATGCTAAGGCAACTGGCTTAGTTTTAAAGGCAGCTAGTCAACAATCAAAAATTAGTTCAGTGATGATTGCGCGTCAAGTTAAACTAGAAGATGGTCTAGAATATGCAGTAGCAGGAAAATGGCAAAAGGATCAACTAGCAACCGTTAACAAGTTAGCTGCTGAACCTGCTATTAAGGACGTCTTATTAAGTGCCAGCCATTACTCAATTGGTGGTTCGGTTTGGGATGCATTCTCACAGCAACAAAAAAATGACTACCAAAATCATCAACAAGGTGGTCAAGTTGAAGCAACCGATGATGGCTTTAATAAGTGGGTCCAGGCTGGTATTGAAAAGAACAAATAATTTAAAGATTGTTATGTTTCATGTAGCAATTTTTATAAATAATAAAAGGGTCGAGGTCAATTCCAAATATGGAAGACTTCGGCCCTTTACGGTTAAAGTTATGCATTGTAGTTAGTTGAAGAGCATTGAATAAATTGAAATATACATAAGTGTCGCACCTAATAATACAAATAAATGCCAATAAACATGACCAAGCGGCAGCTTTGGCATAAGATATAACAGGGCACCAAGCGTATAGGTAATGCCACCTGCTAGTAATAAGTAAAATGCGAAGGGTGTTAGCGCTGCATGAAGGGCAGGAAAGGCCAATATAATCAGCCAACCCATGATGACATAGATAATGACCGATACCCATGGCCAACGACCAACAAAAAATAGGTCGTAAATAAAGCCTAAAATAGTGCATAATAGAATGGTTAGCCAAATTGGCCAGCCTATTTTAGTATCTAAAAATAGCCAGGTGTATGGGGTATAACTACCGAGAATGACGAGGTAGATACCAGAATGATCCAAAAATTGGAAAATTTTACCAGCCTTTGTAAAAATGAGTGCATGAAACAAAGTCGAAGCAAGTAGAAAACTAATGATCGATATTGCATAAATGGTTAACGCAACAATTGTAAAGGCTGAAAAATGGTGTTGTACACTGTTGATGATTAATAAGGTTGCACCAATAATTGCGGCGATAACACCAATCCCGTGGGTAACGGCATTTAAAGTTTCGTAGGTAATGAGGTAGCGACGATTTTCTTTTGTTAAAGTAGGCATAGGGGTTCTCCTTTATCTAATAAGGACATTACCGATTAAATTAAATTAATTGTTATGATTATCATAACTGTTACATCTAGTTTTGTAAACTAAATAAAATGGTTATAAGGAATATGTGAGGTTTGTAGAGATGTTGATGACGATAATAAAAGGTATGATGATTGGGTTTGCTTTTGTGGCACCAATTGGGATGCAAAATTTGTACGTGTTTAATAATGCGTTGACTAATTCCTTTCGACGTTCATTAGTTTATGTTCTTTTTGTATGGATTGCGGATTCATTATTTTCGTTAGCAGCGTTTTTCGGTATGGGTGCCATCATTAGTTCAGTGACTTGGCTGAGATTATTGGTTATGCTAGTGGGTGGTTTGCTAGTTATTTGGATCGGCTGGGGAATTTTGCGCAGTGCTGACGGGGTCCAGTTAAATGCCCATCAAAATAAATTACCAGTAAAACAAGCTTTTATGACAGCTTTTATTGTGTCATGGGCCAACCCACAGGCTTTGATTGACGGTAGTTTGTTGCTGGGTGCTTTACGAGGTACCTTGGCAAAAGATGCTGTGTGGCCATTTATTATTGGTGTGATTATGGCGACTTTTATTTGGTTTAATACGATTACGATTCTCATGAATTTGTTAAAAGAACGTCTACCTAAAAAAGTGCTTGTTTGGGTAAATATTATATCTGGACTAATCGTTTTGATTTATGGTGCTTACTTATTAGTTGAAGCATTATTGGACATCTTCTAAATAAAATGGCTTTATTCCAACAGAATTGAACTCATGACAGTCCTTAGGGTTGATTTTGTCAATCTATCATTGTAAAATTGCTCTTATAGCAATGCACTAGAGAGTATAAGCAAAGTAACTAACAGCGACAAAATCATTTGGTGTGAGATTTTGAGGACTTCGACTTAGAAAGTAGCTAGTGGGCTTTGTCGGTGAATATTGTAGTAGCCGATGACGTGAGGACGCGTTAAGTCAAAATGAGATAGAGAATAAACTCTAATTCAGGTGGTACCGCGATAATTTCGCCCTGAACATACAGTAATGTGTGTTCAGGGCTTTTTTAATGGACAACAATGAAAAAGAGTGATTAGAAAATAAGGAGTGAAGGTTATGCGAGAAATTGATATGCCTGGAAAGTATAATCCAACAGCTGTTGAGGCTGGACGTTATGATAAGTGGGTCCAAGAAAAACGATTTAAGCCATCAGGAAATAAGAAAGCACGTCCTTATTCGATTGTCATCCCACCACCAAATGTAACTGGTAAGCTGCACCTAGGCCACGCTTGGGATACAACGTTACAGGATATGATTATTCGCCAGAAGCGTATGCAAGGATTTGATACATTGTGGTTACCTGGTATGGATCATGCTGGTATTGCAACGCAGGCGAAGGTTGAACAACGTTTAGCAGAAGATGGCATTTCACGTTATGATTTAGGCCGTGAAAAATTTGTTGAGCAAGTTTGGGACTGGAAAAACGAATATGCAGCCACGATTAAGTCACAGTGGGGCAAGCTAGGCTTGTCACTCGACTATGACCGTGAACGCTTTACTTTGGACGAAGGATTGTCAGAAGCAGTTCGAAAAGTGTTTGTGACGCTTTATGAAAAAGGCTTGATTTATCGTGGTGAATACATCATTAACTGGGATCCAAAGGCACGGACAGCCTTGTCAGATATCGAAGTTATTCACCAAGACGATGAAGGTGCTTTTTATCATGTGCAATATCCATTTGTGGATAAAGAGACAACCTATCAAGGTAAGCACTACATTGAAATCGCAACAACACGTCCAGAGACTATGTTTGGGGATGTGGCTGTTGCTGTACATCCATCAGATGAACGGTATAAAGAATTAGTTGGTAAAAAGGTACTTGTACCATTAGTTAATCGGGAAGTTCCTATTGTCGCTGATGAGTATGTTGATCCCGAATTTGGTTCAGGAATGGTTAAAATTACACCTGCACATGATCCAAATGATTTTGGCGTTGGTAATCGTCATAATTTGGAACGTATCAACACGATGAATGAAGATGCAACAATGAACGAACGTGCGGGTAAGTATGTTGGTATGGATCGCTTTGATGCACGTAAGGCAATGGTTGCCGATCTAGAAGCTGGTGGCTGGATGCTATCAGTAGAACCAATCGTGCATGCGGTTGGTCATTCTGAACGTACTGGTGTCCAGGTTGAATCACGTTTATCAACACAATGGTTTGTTAAAATGAAGCCACTGGCTGAACAAGCTTTGGCTATGCAAAAGTCAGATGACCGCGTTGATTTTTATCCACCACGTTTCGAAGGGACTTTCACACGTTGGATGGATGATATTCATGATTGGGTTATTTCACGTCAACTTTGGTGGGGACATCAAATTCCAGCTTGGTACCATAAAGAAACTGGTGAAATGTATGTTGGTATGGAAGCACCAGCGGATGCTGAAAATTGGGAGCAAGACTCGGATGTTCTTGATACGTGGTTCTCATCAGCGCTTTGGCCATTTTCAACGATGGGTTGGCCAGATACAGACGCAGAGGACTTTAAACGCTATTTCCCAACAGATACACTTGTGACTGGATATGACATTATTTTCTTCTGGGTTGCACGTATGATGTTCCAATCAAAGGAATTTACTGATCGTCGGCCATTCAAGAACGTTTTGATTCATGGGTTAATTCGAGATGAGCAAGGTCGTAAGATGTCAAAGTCGTTGGGAAATGGTATTGACCCAATGGATGTGATTGAAAAGTATGGTGCGGATGCTTTGCGCTGGTTCTTAGCAACTGGTTCAACTCCTGGACAAGATGTGCGTTTCTCATATACAAAGATGGATTCAGCTTGGAATTTCATTAATAAGATATGGAATGCTTCTCGTTATGTGCTAATGAATTTATCAGATGATACAAAGGCAGAATTACCAGCTGACCGGACAAAGTTATCATTGGCTGATCAATGGATCTTGTCACGTTTGAATGCAACAATTGCTACTGTAACGAAGAATTTTGATAAGTTTGAATTTGGTGAAGCAGGCCGTGCACTTTACAACTTTATCTGGAATGATTTTGCTGATTGGTATATCGAAATGACTAAGGAGACGTTAAACGGGGATGATGCTGATGCACAAACAACCGTACAATCTATCCTTGCTTATGTACTAGATAATACGTTACGTTTGCTACACCCAATCATGCCTTTTGTAACTGAAGCAATTTGGCAAGAAATGCCACATGAAGGTGAGACGATTGTGACGGCGACATACCCAACAGTTGATGAAACGTTGGCAAATCAACAAGCTGAAACAGATTTTAATAGTTTGATTGACTTAATCAAAGCAGTTCGTACAATTCGTACAGAAGCAAATGCACCAATGTCAACAACTATTGATGTCTTGATTAAAACAGCTGATGAGAATTTACAGCGTATCTTCAAGGAAAATGAAGACTATATTAATCGTTTTGTAAAGCCAAAGAATTTGCAAATTTCAGCTGATATTATTGCCCCCGATCTAGCCATGACACAAATTATTTCTGGTGCTGAAATTTATGTACCATTAGCAGAGCTGATCGATTTGGATGAAGAAATTGCCCGCTTGCAAGATGAGGTAAAGAAATTCCAAGGCGAAGTAAAGCGTGCTACTGGTAAACTAAGTAATGAAAAATTTGTTAACAATGCGCCTGAACAGGTTGTCGCTGCAGAACGTGAAAAGTTAGCGGATTGGGAGAACAAGCTACAAGCAACACAGGATCGTTTACGACAATTACAAGATGCAAAAGCATAGTTAATAGGTACTTGCGATTAAAATTATTTAAGTGTATAATTTAATATATTGTGAATAACGAATTTAAGCGGTTCGTCGTTACAATGCAGTAAATTACACAAACAGAAGCGCCATCTACCATGTAGACGGCGTTTTTGTTTATCTTTGAATAAAATGGGGCTCATAATGGTAAAAATTGAAACGGTTAAGGATGCAATTAACTATATCCATGGTCGGCATAAATGGTCCAAAACACCAACGTTCGAACGCTTAAATAGCATTCTTGCCTATTTAGGACATCCTGAAAAACAATTGCAGTATGTTCATGTAACAGGTACAAATGGTAAGGGATCGACAAGTAAAATGATTGCACAGCTCTTGCGGGCGAGTGGGTTAAAAGTGGGCTTATTTACTTCACCTTACATTTTAAAATTTAATGAGCGCATTCAAGATGATCAAGGTAATATAAAAGACGATGATTTGCTGCACTTAGTACAAAAATTAGCGCCTATTATTGACGAATTTGATAAACAACTCACTACTGGACTCACTGAGTTTGAAACATTAACGGTGTTAATGTTTATGTATTTTTCAGAACATCCCGTGGATGTGGTAGTCTTAGAAGTTGGTGTTGGGGGTACATGGGATTCAACGACGGTTATTCCAGATAAAATTGCCGCGGTCATTACAACGGTTGGCCTAGATCATATGCATGTTCTGGGGAATACCATTGCACAAATTGCTACGCAAAAGGCCGGTATTATTCAAAGACAACGTCCGGTGGTCATCGGTCGTTTACCTGAGGAAGCCAACCATGTACTTGATACTGTTGCCACAGCTATGGGAGCACCAATATACCGGCTCGGAGAACAGTTTGATGTGACAGCATTACCCAATATTGGTGAATGGGGAGAAAGATTTCAAATAACTGGCACAATCAACTATCAAAATTTGTTTGTCGATTTAATCGGGCGCTATCAAATTGACAATGCTGCAGTCGCCATTCAGACAGCCCAAATTGTTTGTGAGCACTTTGATCGCTCATTAACAGAGACAATCATTATGTCAGCGTTGAAAACGGTCACTTGGCCAGTTCGTTTTGAAAAAATTGCAAATGACCCAGAAATTATTTTGGATGGAGCGCATAATGAACCGGGAGTCAAAGCATTAGTAGAAACACTTCAGACACGTTTTAGCACGCGAACAATCCATGTTTTGTTTGGTGCATTGTCTGATAAAAATTATCCCAAAATGTTAGAACTATTGAATGAGCTGCCCAATGTTGATTTACATATTGTCGGATTTCAAGGACCGAATAATCGTGAACCGATAGACCCCAAGAATCTAGCGAAAGATAAGATAATGAATGACATCACTTTACATAAAAACTGGCAAACGGGTTACGAAACGGTGACATCACAGATGCATGCAGACGATTTGATTTTGTTCACAGGATCTTTGTATTTTGTCTCTGAGGTACGACAAGCATTTTCAATATTAGACTGAAGTTTTTTTGAAAACTGGCACCTTACTGATTGTTTTGGTACAGTAGACTGAGAAATGAGATGGGGCAGGAATGGAAGATTTATGCCTAAGATGGAGTGATAAATATGATTATTTTGCAAGCAAGTAATGTTGCACGTCGTTTTAACGGCGTCACATTTTTTGATAATATTTCGATGCAAGTTCAAAATAAGGCACGGGTTGGTTTGGTTGGACGTAATGGGGCTGGAAAATCAACTTTATTAAAGATGCTGATTGGTGAAACGACACCTGATGAAGGTGAAGTGTCAATGAAAAAAGGCATTCGGTTAGCTTATCTAGCACAAAATTCTGGATTGGATTCTGACCTGTCAGTTTACAATGAAATGTTAACGGCATTTGCTGATGTTATTGCATTGGAAGAACGAATGCGACAAATGGAAACGCAAATGGCCACATTAACAGATTATGCAAGTGATGCATACAAAGAATTGTTGGCGGCCTATGATCAAGCACAACATGATTTTAATGAAAAGAATGGTTACGGCTATGATGCGACTATTCGGTCAGTGTTACATGGCTTTGGCTTTGATGAAACATTTTATGATCAAAAAATAGCTGCCTTATCTGGCGGTCAACGGACACGCTTAGCTATTGCGAAACAATTATTGGAAACCCCCGATTTACTGATTTTAGATGAACCAACGAATCATTTGGATATGCAAACGCTAGCGTGGCTCGAGCAATATCTAAAAAACTATCAGGGGGCCTTGTTGATTGTCTCTCATGATCGCTATTTCTTAGATCGTGTGGTAACTGAGATTTATGATATGCATTCTGGTCAATTAGACCACTATAAAGGAAATTATAGTGAATTTATGGCACAGAAGGCGGCTAAGATACTACAAGAACAGAAAGCTTACGATAAACAACAAGCTGAGATCGCCAAACTAGAGGATTTTGTGAAACGTAATATTGTGCGTGCTTCAACAACGAAACGAGCACAATCACGACGCAAGCAGTTGGCACGGATGAACCGCATCGAGGCGCCTAAAAATGAATCTGGCGTGGCACATATTCAATTTATGGCTGATGAAGATTCTGGTAATGAAGTGCTAAGAGTTAATGATGTGAAATTAGGTTATGACATGACACATGTTTTAGCTGAAAACGTAAATGTTGCCGTAGATAAGCAACATGCGGTTGCTTTGGTTGGACCAAATGGTGTTGGTAAATCAACCTTTATCAAGACTATTTTAGGAAAATTACCATTATTAGCGGGGAAAATAAAACTAGGAGCAAATGTTACAGTTGGTTATTATGATCAAGAGCAACAGATGCTTGATAGTAAAAAATCAGTTATCGATACGATTTGGGATGAACACCCCAAAATGGCTGAGAAGGATGTACGATCAATCTTGGGATCGTTTATGTTTTCTGGTGAAGCAGTAGAAAAGTTAGTCGCCGCACTATCTGGTGGTGAACGAGCCCGCCTTTTGCTGACTAAACTGGCACTAGAGCACGCTAACTTTTTGATTCTTGACGAGCCAACCAATCATTTGGATATAGATTCACGAGAAGTATTGGAAACAGCATTGAATGAGTATAATGGGACTATTTTCTTTGTGTCTCATGATCGATATTTCATTAATGAAGTGGCAACGGAAGTTATTGAATTGTCACCATCAGGTACACGCTTTTTTGATGGTGATTATGATTACTATCTTGAAAAAACTGCTGGCGAGAATGAAACTAAAGCGGATACCACACAGCAAACAACAATTGTTGAATCATCGGATGTGCAACAAAAAACGCTATCAAGGGCAGCTTTAAAAGATCAGCAACGAGAGCAACGGCGGTTAGAACGAGCTGTCACAGCATTAGAAGATAAAATGGCAGCTCTTACTGATGAGCGTGATACGTTAAATGTTGCCTTGAATGATCCTGAAAATGGGTCTGATTTAGCGAAATTAACAGAACTCTCAGAGAGAATAGCAGACCTCGATGCCCAATTAACAGAAATTGAGGATCAATGGACTGAAGCAAGCATTGATTTAGAAACATTTATAGCGGAAAAATAAATATTGGACATAAAGACTCAAAATCTTTCTCAATTTTGGAAGATTTTGGGTCTTTATGCGTCTTTTAACTTAATTTACTAAGATTCAAGCCAGTTTTAACAAATGTTTGCAAATAATAGGTAATGTGTTATTATTAATAGTGTTGATTAGCACTTTAACTTACAGAGTGCTAATAAAAGAAAAATAACCTGTGGAGGTCAGATAACATGTTGAAACCATTAGGAGATCGTGTTGTATTGCAAGTATCAGAAGCACCTGAGCAATCAGTTGGGGGAATTTTGTTAGCTTCTAATGCACAAGAAAAGTCAGTTACAGGAAAAGTAGTCGCTGTTTCTACACAAACAGTTGGCGACTTAACAGCACCAGCCGCTGTAAAAGAAGGCGATAGTGTTATTTTTGATAAGTTTGCTGGTACCGAAATTAGTGTTGACGGGGTTGATTATTTGGTTGTTCACGAAAAAGATATCGTGGCAGTGTTGTAATTTAAATAATTAATAAATAGAGGGTAGTAAATATGGCAAAAGATATTGAATTTTCAGAAGATGCACGTGCAAAAATGCAAGCAGGTGTTGATAAGCTTGCCGATACAGTAAAAACAACAATTGGTCCTAAGGGACGTAATGTCGTTATTGAGCAAAGCTATGGTGCACCTACAATTACGAATGATGGTGTGACAATTGCTAAGGCTGTTGAATTAGAGGATCACTTTGAAGACATGGGGGCTAAGTTAGTCGCTGAAGTTGCTTCAAAGACAAATGATATTGCTGGTGATGGTACAACGACAGCTACGGTTTTGGCACAAGCCATTATTAATGAAGGTATGAAGAACGTTACTGCAGGAGCTAATCCAGTTGGCGTTCGTCGTGGTATTGAATTAGCAACTGAAGCTGCTGTCAAGTCATTGCATGAGATGTCAAAGACTGTTTCAACGAAGGAAGAGATTACGCAAATTGCATCTATCTCTGCCGCTAATCCAGAAGTTGGTAAGTTAATTGCTGAAGCAATGGAAAAGGTTGGCAATGACGGTGTTATCACGATTGAAGAATCAAAGGGTATTGAAACAACGCTAGATGTTGTTGAAGGAATGCAATTTGATCGTGGTTATATGTCACAATACATGGTAACTGACAATGATAAGATGGAAGCATCATTGGATAATCCATATATTTTGATTACAGATAAGAAGATTGGTAATATCCAAGAAATCTTACCATTGCTACAAAGTGTTGTTGAGCAAGGTCGTGCTTTGTTGATCATTGCTGATGATATTACTGGCGAAGCTTTGCCAACACTTGTTTTGAACAAGATGCGTGGTACATTTAACGTTGTTGCTGTTAAGGCACCTGGCTTTGGTGACCGTCGTAAGGCACAACTTGAAGACATCGCCATTCTAACAGGTGGAACAGTAATTACTGATGACTTGGGATTGAGTTTGAAAGATACAACTGTTGACCAATTAGGACAAGCAGCAAAGGTTACTGTGACAAAAGATAATACAACAATTGTTGAAGGTAACGGTAATTCTGCAACGATTAGTGAACGTGTTGAAACCATTAAGGGTCAAATTGCTGAGACAACCTCTGATTTCGATCGCGAAAAGTTGCAAGAACGTCTTGCTAAGTTAGCTGGTGGCGTTGCTGTTGTTAATGTCGGTGCTGCAACTGAAACTGAGCTTAAAGAGCGGAAGTACCGTATTGAAGATGCATTGAATGCAACTCGTGCTGCGGTTGAAGAAGGCTTTGTTTCAGGTGGTGGAACTGCCTTGGTTAATGCTATCCCTGCCGTTGCTGCACTTTCAGAAGATGGTGACGTACAAACTGGTATTAATATTGTTAAACGTGCCTTAGAAGAGCCAGTTCGTCAAATTGCAGAAAATGCTGGTGTTGAAGGTTCAGTAATTGTTAACCAATTGAAGAACGAAAAGGTTGGCATTGGATACAATGCGGCAACTGGTGAATGGGCTGACATGATCAAAGCTGGTATTGTTGATCCAACTAAGGTGACACGTTCTGCTTTGCAAAATGCTGCCTCTGTATCTGCATTATTGTTAACGACTGAAGCAGTTATCGCTGAACAACCAAAGAATGATTCAGATGCGCAAATGCCTGCTCAAGGTGGTATGCCAGGAATGATGTAAACTGGTCTAGGCCTAAGAAGGCTACACACAGTTTGAGGTAAAATGGTAATGACTTTATGTAAGTCGTTACCATTTTTTTATGTCATAAAAAAGTAAAATAAAAAGGATATAAAAAGATAGACAATCGATTGGCAGAGAACTAAAATAGACCCTTGTAGAAATAGACCATTATGATTAAGATTATTCTTAACTTCTACTGGAAAAATTCATTTATTGAGGAGCAGAAACATGTGGCCACTATTTAAAAGGTTTTTAATTGGTAAGCCGTTAAAAACTTTAGACGAAGGTGCTCGTCATCTTAGTCGAACAAAAGCGTTGGCTCTGTTATCGTCAGATGCTTTGTCATCTGTTGCATATGGAACGGAACAAATTATTACGGTACTTGTAGCTGTTGGTGGTGTCGCAACACTATGGCTACAAGTACCAGTTGTGGCATTAGTGTTAGTCCTTTTGGGGGCAATTACATTGTCATATCGCCAAATTATCCATGCATATCCAACTGGAGGAGGTGCTTATTTAGTTACCTCTAAAAATTGGGGACGTAATGCAGGTCTGGTAGCTGGTGGGTCTTTGTTAGTTGATTATATGTTGACCGTCGCTGTCTCGGTTGCATCTGGAACTGAGGCGATCATATCTGCTATTCCGGCATTGCATCCATATAATGTCGCAATTGGTGTTATTATCATTCTTGCCTTAACTGGGATTAACCTACGTGGTTTACGCGAATCTGCAGGTGCCTTGATGGTACCGGTTTATCTCTTCATTGTTGTGATGGTAGTTATGATTGTTTGGGGATTATTTAATATTTTGACTGGACATGTTAACTATCAACCAACCATTACTGGGCATGTTGCAACAGGCAGTGCTTCGATTTTATTGTTCTTAAAGGCATTCTCGAGCGGGTCATCGTCTTTGACCGGAGTTGAAGCAATTTCGAATGCTGTACCGAATTTTAAGGAACCAAAGCCTAGAAATGCATCGATCACACTGGTCATTATGGCGACCATTTTGGCATTCTTCTTGGTCGGGGTTACATTTCTATCATTTACTTATGGTATTAAGCCTGATGCACATGTGACTGTATTGGCACAAATTGGTCAACAAGTATTTGGTCATGGCGTTCTCTTTTATGTATTACAAATTGCCACGGCATTAATTTTAGCTGTTGCAGCCAATACAGGATTTTCGGCCTTTCCACAATTAGCCTACAATCTGGCACGAGATAAATTTATGCCACATAGCTATATGGATAAAGGGGATCGGCTTGGATATTCAAATGGTATCGTGTCGTTAGCTCTAGGTGCCATTGTGCTATTAGTTATTTTTAATGGATCAACTGGCGCGTTAATTCCATTATATGCTGTGGGTGTGTTCGTGCCCTTTACATTGTCGCAATCAGGAATGATTATTCACTGGTGGCGCGAGCGTGATGGGCATTGGTTAATGAAATCATTGATCAATTTTGTTGGTGCCCTAATATCAGCCGTGTTGGTCGTTACATTATTTGCCTTGCACTTTAACTCAGTTTGGCCATACTTGATTATTATGCCAATTCTATTGCGAATGTTTTGGGTCATTAATCGCCACTATAAGTTGGTGGCTAAGCAATTACGTGTGCTTTCGCAAGAACCAATAAAGCGGAGTCATTATGATGGGGCGACTGTTATTGTGTTAGTATCAAATTTGACACGAGCAACAGCTGATGCGGTTGATTATGCAAAATCAATTGGTGATAAGGTGTTGGCGATGCACGTCTCGTTTGATTCAAACCCACAAAAGGAGCATCGCCTAGGTGTTGAATTTAAGCGTGAGTTTCCTGAGGTACGGTATGTTGATATTCATTCTTCTTATCGTTCAATTACTAAGCCTGCCATGCGGTTTGTTGATGAAATTGCTAAGGGTTCAAAAGAACGAAATCACTCGTTAACAATTTTGATCCCACAATTTGTGCCACACCATAGTTGGCAAAATGCGTTACACAATCAAAATAGTTTGAAATTACGTACAGCATTAGCATCTCGCGATATCACCGTGTCAACTTATTATTTCCATTTGAAAGAGTAGTAAAGTATAAATAATAAAACATATTGGTTTTTAACCCGTAAATCTTCGGGTGAAAGAACTAGTATGTTTTTTATTTTATATGGTTGTGTTAATCTAAATTAGACTAAAATAATAAGAGAAAGGATCAAAACATGGAATATACGATTGATGATGTTCGTGAGGAATTAAAAATGATTCGATCACGTGTACATGCAGGAACATTGTTTGATTCGTTAGGAAGTGAGATTGGTCGGTTACTTGACCAATTCGATTACGATACGCCAACTGATGTTGCACAATTATCAACTAATGAAGCGACAGAAATTAAGCAACGGGTCTTAGATTGGCAGCAAATACTTTACGCAGGACAACCAGTTGCTATTAGTAATCAGGATGTTTTGGATCTACTGAATAGCTTGCGCCAAACTGACCCAGCAATCCGTGATAAAGGAGCTTTTTTCTTTATTAGTGACGGGTTACAAAATAACGTATTTAAACCAAATCAATTATTATTAATGGTTCGCTATTTATTACAAGATAACGTGCTGTTTAATCACATTACTGAGATGGAAAATGACGGTGTCTTTTTTCGATCATTTAGTATCTTTATTCTATCAATGTTGCATTATGCAAACCGCAAGGGCAGCGTTCATTTTATCAGCGAAGAGGTTGAAGAGACGCTGTTGTTAAATTTTGCAACTTATATTGCATTGGAGCATGATACAAGAGGATTTGTTGGTGAAAAGGGCTGGGCGCATGCTTTTATGCATATCGGTAATCTATTGGACGAACTAGCTCATGATGATAAGTTACCACGTGCTGATAAAATATTTTTGTTGACTATTTTGGTTGAGAAATTAAAGCGTCTAGATACGCCCTTGATTATGGGGGAGAATCGTCGTTTGATTGGCTTTATCACCGAATTAGTAAATACGAATGATTTATACGCACAATACTTTTTGAAACAACTAAAGCAATGGCGACAAGAGATGACCCGCCAAATGCAACCAGACTCTGAAAGTGATTGGCACCGTTTATATAATCAGCAACGTTTTCAACAAGGACTACTCATGCGAGAGAATCTACCACAAGAAATTTTGAATTATTTAAATGAATCTCGGAATTTTTTGGCATAGTGTTCCCAAAAACAGGAATTATATGTTATACTTAGGTTTCTAGACAAATCAGTTTGACAGACAAGGGAGATCAACCATTATGTCAGAAAAATTAAATATTGCAATGTTGTTTGGTGGTAACTCATCAGAGCACGATGTTTCAAAGCGTTCAGCTCATAATATTTATGATGCTATGGACAAGGAGAAATACAATGTCACAGTCTTTTTGATTTCAAAAGACGGTATTATGATTAATGCTGAAGACTCATGGCGTGTTTTCGAAGGCGAAGATGAGGATGAAATCGTAGCGGCAGCTAAGGAGAAGATGGACCTATCTAATCCGCTTGCACCAATTGCTGTTTTGGGGGAAATGGCCAATATTGATTTCTTCTACCCAGTTGTCCATGGAAACTTGGGTGAGGATGGGACACTACAAGCACTATTCCGCTTGTTGAAAAAGCCTTACTTAGGACCTGGTATTGCAGCCTCAGCCATGTCATTTGATAAGGACTTGACGAAACGAATTTTGAACCAAGCTGGTGTGCGTAATACAAACTACGTACTATTAACTGATCAAAATTATCAAGATTACACTTACGACGAATTAGTTAAGGAACTGGATTCAGAAGTTTTGTTTGTTAAGGCAGCTAGTCAAGGTTCATCCGTTGGTGTGTCTCGTGTAACCAATGAAGATGAGTACAAGGCAGCCTTGAAGGATTCATTCCAATATGATTATAAAATCTTAGTGGAAGGTGCTCTTGATAAGCCTCGTGAGGTATTTATCTCAATCTTAGGTAACGAGAATCCGCGTGCTTCACGCTTAGGTGGTATTGTACTACCAGAGGAAGATGTTTGGTACGATTACAATAATAAGTTTGTTGACGCTTCAGGTATGGTATTTGAGTTACCTGTTGAATTGGATCAAGCACTAACTGATGAAATTACCGATATGGCCTTGAGGGCTTACAAGGCTCTTGGATTAGTTGGATTGACACGTATGGACTTCATGATTGATAAGAATGGGGTGCCATACCTTGGTGAGCCTAACACATTACCTGGATTCACTAATATTTCATTGTATCCACAAATGTGGGAAGTTTCTGGCATTAGCTATACACATCTGATTGATGAACTAATTGCATATGGTATCGCTGAATTTGACCGTCAGAACAAGTTGTCATACGACTTTGTTTCTCTTGGCGAAGAACAAATGGGTGAAAAGAAGTATAATGCTGAAGTAGCTAAATAAGAAAATAAATAAACCACATCTCGATTGAGGTGTGGTTTATTTATTTTTAAACACGATTGTAAACTGTAAAAACTAATGGACTACTTTTTGTTGAAACAACAGTTGGCATCAGAATTTATCATAGGATTCCGGTAGCGGGGTTCTTTATAAAATCATTCATTTAGCGTATACTTTATAATAAGATTAATAGTGGAAAAGGACAAAAAATGACGAATTCATTTACCCCAACATGGATGATTGATGCAATTTATTGTGTCACGCCAGAACAATTACGTCAGCATAATATTAAAGCTGTTTTAACAGATTTAGATAATACATTAGTGGCTTGGAATAATCCAGACGGCACGCAAGAACTTCATGATTGGTTGTTGGAAATGCAACAAGCAGAGATACCAGTGATGATTGTTTCAAACAATTCAGCAAGTCGTATCGCTCGAGTTGCTGATCCATTAAAGTTAAACTTTGTTTCTCGAGCCCTAAAGCCAATGACACGTGGTTTAAAAGAAGCAACAACAATTTTACAGTTACAACCCAGTGAGGTAGTGATGGTAGGAGATCAGTTATTAACGGATGTTTGGTCAGCCCATAATGCAGGGATACGAAGCATTTTAGTAAAGCCGTTGATTGAAACTGATCAATGGAACACAAAAATCAATCGCTTTTTTGAGAAAGGCGTGAAGCGCAATATGTTGAAGAATAACCCACAATTGCAATGGAGGAAAGAGCTTGATTAGTGAAGAGACTGTACGTCAGTATATTGATGAAGGATTGCGGTGCATTGGCTGTGGTGCTCTGATTCAAACAGATAATAAAGATGAGATTGGCTACACTCCAATGTCAGCGCTTTTGAAGAGCTTTGAAAATGACGAGGTGTTTTGTCAACGATGCTTCCGTTTACGGCACTATAACGAAATTCAACCAGTTAATTTGACAGATGATGATTTTCGCCGTTTGCTGGAGCAAATTGCAGATACGGATTCACTTGTTGTGTATGTGATGGACGTTTTTGATTTTTCTGGCTCACTTATTCCAGGATTACATCGTTTTGTTGGTAATAATGACGTTTTGCTCGTTGGTAACAAGGTGGATGTCTTACCACGCTCTTTGAAACGAACAAAAATTAAAGATTGGATGAGACAGCAGGCTAATATTGCTGGTCTACGTCCAATTGATATTGCACTGACCTCAGGTAAGAATGGGGATGCCATTGCGAACCTACTTGATTTAATTGCCAAGTATCGTAAAGGTCGTTCGGTCTATGTAGTTGGTGTGACAAATGTTGGTAAATCAACCTTGATTAATCAAATTATCAAAGAAGTGACTGGTGATCGCACAGACGTTATCACCACATCACGATTCCCTGGTACGACACTTGATCGGATTGAGATTCCATTGGATGATGATAGTAACATTATTGATACACCAGGAATTATTCATCAAGACCAAATGGCACATTATCTCGGTGTTAAAGACCTGAAATATGTGTCACCACAAAAAGAAATTAAGCCAAAGACATTCCAATTAAACGCCGAGCAGACATTATTTATGGGAGCTCTTGCACGTTTTGATTATATTCAAGGTGATCGTACAGGTATTACTGCTTATTTTGAGAATAACTTGTTGATTCACCGAACTAAGCTAGCGAATGCGGATGCTTTCTATAACAAGCATGCGGGTGAATTATTAGCACCACCAACAACAGAAAACTTAGATAAATTGCCACCATTACAACGGCATGAATTTAAAACAACTGAAAAGACAGATATTGTGATTGATGGTTTGGGTTGGTTAACAGTACCAGCAAATACTGTAGTCGCAGGCTGGGCACCAAAAGGTGTTTCAGTATTAACACGAAGGGCAATGATTTAAAATGATATCACTACGCGGAAAACAAAAACGATATTTACGAGCAGCAGCACATGATATGCGACCACTATTTAGTGTGGGTAAGCAAGGTTTAACTGAAAATTGGCTAAATCAATTAGAAGATGCGATTAATAAGCGTGAACTTTTTAAGGTCAATATTCTAGCGAATTCTGATGTAGATACAACGGAATTGAAAGACTTTATTGAAAGTAATTCAAATATTCAAGTTGTCCAAACAATTGGACATACATTGGTGTTGTTTGGTGAATCTCAAGAAAAGGAGAACCGTCACTATTCAGTGACTGTTCAAAAAATTTAAGAAATAATCAATGGGAGATGGCGTATGGTAACCACATTGAAAGAATTTGTTACGCAGGTTCAGGTAGAACCCGAATCTGCTGATAAAAAGAAAAAAATAGGGATTATCGGTGGTACTTTCAACCCGCCCCACGTTGGTCATCTCATCATTGCTGAGCAAGTTGCAGATAAACTTGGCTTGGACAAGGTATATTTTATGCCAAATGCGAAGCCACCCCACATTGACACGAAAGAAGCCATTGATCCGATCGATCGTGCGCGCATGGTACAAGCAGCCATTGCGGGTAACAGTCATTTTGATATTGAGTTATTAGAAGTGCAACGTGGTGGAAAAAGTTATACGTATAATACAATGTTACAATTAACGATAGAACATCCTAACTATGATTATTATTTTATAATTGGTGGGGATGAGGTAGCGTATCTGAATACATGGTATCGGATTGATGATTTATTGCATTTAGTAAAGTTTGTGGGTGTCAATCGCCCTGGTCAATCACGGGAGTCAGCTTATCCCGTTTTATGGGTAGATGTGCCTAATTTAGCAATAAGTTCCACTGATATTCGGCAACGAATTACACATCATAAAAGTGTTCGCTACCTGGTGCCTGATTTGGTCGCTGCGTATATTGTAGAAAATGGGTTGTATTTAAATGACAGATAAATTAGTTTATACAAAAAATATTTATAATGGTTCACGAGAAGAATTGATAAACAAAGTAAAAGCAGCTTTATCAGCTAAACGCTTTCAACATGTTTTACGTGTTGAAAAAATGGCAACAGAGTTAGCTGATTGTTGGCAAGTTGACGAGGAATTAGCTTCAATTGCAGCGCTGACACATGATTATGCAAAAGAGCGTTCAGATGCTGATTTTTTGGCCAAAATTAGTGAAAAAAAGTTGGATCCTGATTTGAATAATTGGGGCAATAATGTTTGGCATGGTGTGGTTGGCGCTGAAATGGTGAAAGATGAATTAGGCATTTACCATGAAGATATTTTAAATGCGATTCGTCAACATACCACTGGTGGATCGGCAATGACTAAATTAAGTCAAATTTTGTACATGGCTGATTATATCGAAGAGGCTCGTGATTTCCCAGGTGTCACTGAGGTACGTGCACTTGCATTTAAGGATTTGGGTGCTAGTGTTGGCTGGCAAACAGCACATACGCTGGCTTATCTTGTGGGTAAGCAAGTAAGAATCTATCCTGGCACCTTACTAACGTACAATACATGGAGTGTTAAATAAAAAAATGACAAGTAATGTTAATGACATGTTGGCAGTAGCAGTAAAAGCAGCTGATAGCAAACGTGCAGAAGATTTAGTGGCATTAGATATTCATGAAATGAGCATCATTACTGATGATTATTTAATTTTGAGTGCCCCAACTGAGCGACAGGTTATCGCTATTGCTGATGAAATAATCGACAAGATGGCAGAAGCAGGCTTTGACCTAGTACGTCAAGAAGGACGTAGTGAAGGGCAGTGGGTGCTACTAGATTTTGGTGATTTAATTGTCCACGTGTTTAAGACGGAAACCCGTGAGTTTTATCGTCTCGAAAAAAATTGGCAAGCTGCTCCAGAAGTCGCAATTGATCAATGGATTATTAAGGAAGAGTTCTAATGAATTACCAAACATTCGCTAAATTATATGATGATTTATTTGATGAAGAAGCATATGCGGATTGGCAATCATATGCACAAACACATATTCAATCAAAAGACGGCAAGCTGCTTGAATTAGCGGGTGGCGCTGGTCGGTTGGCCATTTTGTTAAAACAAAATGGTTTTAAGGATGTATCCGTATTTGATTTATCTCCTGAAATGCTGACATTGGCTGCTGAACATGCTGAAGCGGCTCAAATTGATTTACCTTTAATTCAAGGTGATATGCGTGAATGGTCAGATTTAAAACAAAAGTATGCAACAATTACTTCATTTGCAGATTCTTTGAATTATTTAGCGAATACACAAGAAGTGTTAGCAACGTTTAAGCAAGTTGCTAGTCATCTTGAACCTAATGGTCAATTCCTTTTTGATGTTATCTCGCCATGGCAGACGGATGTATATTATCCAGGTTATATGTATAATTGGCATGATGAAGAGACCGCATTTATGTGGTCATCATATGGTGTTGAAGATAGTCAACATATAGTTGAGCATGAGTTGACTTTCTTTGTTTATAATGAAGATATTGATGGTTATCAACAAATTCAAGAAATTCATACTGAACGAACATATGATATTGAAACGTATCAACGGTTACTGAAAAAGGCAGGATTTAAAGATATCCAAATTTCAGCTGATTTTGGGAGAAGCGCAGTAACACCAGAGTCAGATCGCTGGTTTTTCAGTGCGATAAAAGCTTAAGTTAGGAAGATGTGTGATGACAGCAGTTGGTATTATTGCAGAATATAATCCGTTTCACAATGGGCATGCGTACCATTTGGCGCAAGCAAAATTGTTAACTGGTGCAAAAACTGCTGTTGTCGTTATGTCGGGAAATTTTGTGCAGCGTGGGATACCAGCCATTTTTGATAAGTGGCAGCGCGCAGCACTTGCACTTGAAGGTGGTGCTGATGTTGTTTACGAATTGCCCTTTGCCTTTGCGGTACAACCCGCACATTTATTTGCGCGTGGTGCAATCCAACTACTAGCCGATGCCGGAGTTGATACCATTGTTTTTGGTGCAGAACATGCACAATTAGATTTTCTCTCTTTGGCAAAGCAAGCACATACTTTATTATTGAATAATGCAGCTTTTCAATCGGATTATACCCAAACCTATGCAACAGTATTCAATGATGTGTTAGCACAAGCAACGGGTGCACGTATTTCTGAGCCCAATGACTTGCTTGGTTTTGCCTATGCAACAGCTGTTTTAGAACTTGGTTTAGCAGATAAAATCCAATTATTACCAATCCAGCGAATTGGGGCATCATATCATCAAACTAAAATAACTGATAGTCAAATAGCCAGTGCGACCGCTTTGCGAAGTCTTATGCAGCAACAAGCATCTATAGAAGAGTATGGGGCGTTTGTTTCTAAAAAGGCAGCAAATTTGCTTAGCCAAGGTCAGCAAACAAAAGATTGGTCGACTGCTTGGTATTCGTTGTTGCAATACAAGGTATTAACCTCACCAGTTGAAGAGTTAGAACAAATTTATCAACTGAATGATGGGTTAGCCTATCGCTTGAAAGAGCAAATAACTCGTCAAACAGATAGTAGTTATGAAACTTTTATGACAACCTTTAAGAGTAAACGATATACCTGGTCAAGATTGCAGCGAACGTTACTATATACGTTATTGAATGTTCAGCAGCAGGAGATGCAAACTGCTTTAGCACAGCCTTACTTGCGCTTATTAGGTGCTAGTAAAGCAGGTCGACTGTTTATTAAACAGCATCGAAAAGACGTATCATTGCCAGTTATTAATCGAGTGACAAATGAGGATACGACGGGCATTTTGACATTGGATTATCGTGCCGGAAAGTTGTATGAATTAATGGCACAACAGCCAGTACAACAAGCGATGGATACAGGTCGTATTCCGCTATTTAGTGAATAAGAAAGGAAACAAGTATATGAAGTGGCAATTTTCAGAATTACAAACTTATAAAGATGAACCATTACCATTTAATGAAACGGTGACGCTTAAGGAAGACTTGTTAAGTAAATTTGGGGATGTGATCAAGGATATAACGCCAGTAAATGTTTCTGGTTTTGCACAATCCGAAGATGATGACGTCTTTATTCATGCGCATGTAACAGGAGAGCTGGTAACCCCTTCAACAAGATCATTGCAACCAGTTACATTGCCAATTGATTTGGATATTGATGAGATTTACATTCAAGATAAGCAACACGAAGATCGCTACAGTGATGAAGAATCAGTGATTTTAGTTGATGATGGTAAAATTAATTTTGATGAAGCCATCCTTGAATACATTGTCCTATCAATTCCACTACAAGTTTTGACTGATGAAGAGGCAAAAAACAATACAATGCCTGCTGGTAAAGATTGGTCAGTCATTTCAGAAGAAACGTATGAAAACCAAAAACAAGAAACCAAACAACAAAATACACCTTTGTCAGGTTTAGCTGATCTATTTAAAGATGATGAAAAATAAATCTTGGTAATTGTTTGTTGATAAACATATAATAGGAACAAGACCAGAGCAAATCGTGTTCTGGTCTTGTTTGTTAGAGAAAGGATTGCTTTAGAATGGCTAAATCAAAAATGACTCCGATGATGGCACAATATAACGAGATAAAAGCACAGTACCCTGATGCCTTCTTATTTTATCGTCTGGGAGATTTTTATGAGTTGTTTAATGAGGATGCAATTGTTGGATCACAAATTCTCGAATTAACATTAACACAACGCAATAAAAATTCTGCACAGCCGATCCCGATGGCAGGTGTGCCACACCATGCCGCCCAAAACTATATTGATATTTTAGTTGATAAGGGGTACAAAGTTGCTGTGGTTGAGCAGATGGAGAATCCAGCAGACGCAGAAGGAATGGTTAAGCGTGAAGTTGTGCAATTAGTTACGCCAGGAACGCGAATGAAGACCACAGCTGATGCGGCAAAGGAAAATAATTATTTAGTTGGGTTAGCAACAACGAAACCGGATGATTATGGGCTAGCTTATACTGATTTATCAACTGGTGAAATTAAGGCAACTGATTTACAAAGTGTTAATGGTATTTTAAATGAAATTAGTCGCTTAGAAACTAAAGAAGTTGTGACAGCCAATGAGTTACCTAGTGATTTACAAGCTAGTTTAACTAACTTGGGAATTCTGGTGTCTAAAATTGATCAACAAGCTAGTGAACATGCGGAGATTGCTTTTTTAACACAGCATTTGACAGAGATAGCGCAAAAAACAGCAGCTGAAACTTTGTTGCAATATTTGTTTGATACGCAAAAACGATCATTAGATCATTTGCAGCAAGCTACCGCATATGAAGTGGCGCAATATTTAAAAATGGACCGACATTCACGTGCGAATTTAGAGTTAACTGTCAATTTGCGAACACAACAACGTTCAGGGACCTTGTTGTGGCTATTAGATGAAACCAAAACCGCAATGGGGGGACGGGCACTTAAACAGTGGTTAGAGCAACCATTGTTGGATGCTGACATCTTAATGCAGCGTTACGACAAAATTGGCGAGTTAATTGAAGATTTCTTTGGACGTTCGGCATTACAAGAAGCTTTACAATCGGTATATGATTTAGAGCGATTAGCCGGCCGTGTTGCTTATGGTACAGCAAATGGTCGTGATTTATTACAATTACGCAACTCATTGCGTCAAGTTCCGGATATCCTAGCTATTTTAGCAGATCTTGATCCAGCAATTTTTGGTGAACTTCATTCACAAATCGATCCGGTAGCAGATATTGAAACGTTAATTAGTGAATCAATTACAGATGAACCACCAATTTCAGTAACTGATGGTGGCGTTATTCGTGCGGGGTATGACGAACAATTAGATAGTTATCGTGATATCATGACGAATGGTAAGAGTTGGTTAGCAGAGTTAGAAGCACATGAACGTGAAGAGACAGGCATAAATTCACTAAAAATTGGTTTTAATAAGGTTTTTGGTTATTATATTGAAGTAACAAAGGCTAATATTCCAAAGTTGGATCCAGAGCGATATACACGTAAGCAAACCTTGGTTAATGCTGAACGATTTATTACGCCAGAATTAAAAGAACGTGAACAAATGATTCTGGAAGCGGAATCAAAATCAAGTGAATTGGAATATCAGCTATTTACAAAGGTACGCCAAATTATTAAAGACAATATTCAACGGATTCAAACACTAGCGGCCAATTTAGCACAATTGGATGTGATCCAGTCTTTGGCAACAGTTGCTGAGAAATATCATTTTGTTCGACCAACTTTGACTGATGAACAAACCATTGCTATTAAAGATGGTCGACACCCAGTGGTTGAAAAGGTGTTAGGTCATCAATCTTATGTTGCTAATGATGTGGATATGCAACCGGATGATACAATTTTATTGATTACTGGTCCAAATATGTCTGGAAAGTCAACATATATGCGCCAATTAGCGTTAATTGTTGTGATGGCTCAAAGCGGTTCATTTGTGCCAGCTAGTGAAGCAACGTTACCGATCTTTGACCAAATCTTTACGCGTATTGGTGCTGCAGATGATTTGATTTCAGGAAATTCTACGTTTATGGTTGAAATGGCTGAGGCAAATACAGCTTTACAGAACGCCACGAAACACTCTTTAATATTATTTGATGAATTAGGAAGAGGAACCGCAACCTATGACGGTATGGCGCTAGCGCAAGCTATTATTGAATATGTTCATCAACATACTCAAGCAAAGACCTTGTTCTCAACGCATTATCACGAATTGACAGCACTGGCTGATGAATTGACTGCGTTACGTAATGTACATGTTGGTGCAACCGAGGAGCATGGTGAATTAATTTTTTCACATAAGGTATTGCCCGGACCGGCTGATCAAAGTTATGGAATCAACGTCGCCAAGTTAGCTGGACTACCAGAAACATTAATTAAGCGTGCTGCTAAAATTTTAGCCAATTTAGAATCGCAGGATGTGTCGTTAAGAACTGCACCCATGCCGGTAACCCAGTTAGCTGATACTGCCACGGCGATGGTAACGGATGATGAAAAAACATCACATGAGAAAAAATCAACGGATAATGCACAACTAGCTTTGTTTGATTTGCCTGATCCAATTGACCCTGAAACGAAACAAGTTGTTGATGAATTGAAAAACATTAATGTTGCAACTATGACGCCATTGGAGGCGTTGATGAAATTAAATGAGTGGCAGCAAACAGTACAATAAATGGGAGAAAGACGTATGGCTGAAATTCATGAATTATCGGAAATTCTTGCAAATCAAATTGCAGCTGGTGAAGTCATTGAACGGCCGGGTTCTGTTGTTAAAGAATTAGTCGAGAATGCCTTGGATGCTCATGCAACACAAATTGACGTGTTAGTTGAAGAGGCTGGTGTTAAATCAATTCGTGTAATTGACAATGGGGATGGTATTCCTGGCAATCAAGTTGCACGTGCTTTTTTAAGGCACGCTACATCAAAAATCAACTCAAGACAAGATTTGTTCCGAGTGCAGTCACTGGGATTTCGAGGTGAGGCACTCCCTTCCATTGCGTCAGTTGCAGATGTTGTTCTACAAACAGCAACGGCCGATGCTGAACAAGGTGCTAAGATTCATTATCAGGGTGGTAAAATAATTGAGGAAACCGGCACGAATGCACGACAAGGAACAGATATCACTGTGTCAGATTTGTTTTTTAATACCCCAGCGCGGTTAAAGTATTTAAAGTCACAGGCAACAGAGTTATCCCAGATTGTCGACGTCATCAATCGTTTAGCAATGAGTTATCCGAATGTTGCCTTTCATTTGGTTCATAATGGTAAAGAATTATTACAGACAGCAGGCAATGGCAATTTACAGCAAGTCATCGCTAGTGTATATGGCGTTCAACAAGCACGTAAAATGTTATCAGTTTCTGCCCATGACAATGATTTTGAAATAAATGGATTTATTTCTTTACCAGAGTTAACTCGCGCTAACCGATCATATATTTCTATCTTAATCAATGGGCGGTTTGTTAAAAATTATAATTTGAGCAAGGCCATTGTTAAAGGCTATGGATCAAAGTTAATGGTGGGACGATTTCCAATTGCAATTTTACAAATTAAAATGGATCCATTATTAGTTGATGTCAATGTCCATCCACAAAAACATGAAGTTCGTTTATCTAAAGAAACCCAATTGATGTCTTTGATAGAAGAAATGGTTGTCCAGCGATTTGTTAACGAAAATCTTATTCCCAATGCTTACGAGAATTACATGCAAGGGAACCATGATAGTTATGTCGTACCAGAACATGATAATGATCAATTTATGACCCAGTTACAAGAAGCTTCAGTAACTTTTCATCAGGAAACAGGTCGTAGTTTGCAAAATATAAGTAGTGATGAGATTGAGATACCAGAAATACCGATAGCTAATGACCCTGACTTAAGTACAGCGCAAACACAAAATGATGAGGTTGTACCAATTGTGATTACAAAGTCGCAGGATTTAGTAAAGAAATCAGTCCGAGATTTTGTTGCAAAGTATACAGCTGAAACACCTAGTCTGCCATTTACTGAAGCGGCTGATCCTGTGGCTGCAGAAGAGGTTAGTTTATCATTCACAAATACTGATTTAGTCGATGATAGTCGGCACGATAAACCATTCCCTGATTTGCAATATATTGGTCAGATGCATGGTACATTTTTATTTGCACAATCGCCAGAAGGTTTTTATATTGTTGATCAGCATGCAGCTCAAGAACGAATTAAATATGAATATTATCGTGAAGAAATCGGTAAGGTCGGTTTAGAAAGTCAAAAATTATTGGTACCGATTGTACTGACATATCCGAAAATAGATATTTTAAAAATACAAGCACATGCTAGTCAGCTTGAACAAGTTGGCTTAAATCTAGAATCGTTTGGGGATGATGCAGTAATTGTGCGTGAACATCCTGCCTGGATTGAAAAGGGGCAAGAGGAAGCGACAATTCGAGAGATGGTTGACTGGTTATTACGTGATGGTAATATCACAACAAAGGATTTTCGTGAAAAAACAGCAATCATGATGTCGTGCAAACGGTCAATCAAAGCAAATTGGGCTTTAAACGACTATGAAGCGCGTGGTTTATTAAAGCAATTGGCACAAGCTCAAAATCCATATAATTGTCCACATGGACGCCCAGTATTAGTTTCATTCACAAATACAGATATGGAAAAAATGTTTAAGCGAATTCAGGATTCTCATGAATCATGGGTTGAATATGATAATCACCCATTTTAATTTAATAGATAAGTAAGAGGAGAAGTATATGCAAGCCAGAGTTTTTTTTGCAACGATTACTGGTAATAATGAAGATGTTGCAGACGTTATTGTGGATACATTTAAAAATGAATCTGTTGAAGTAACTAAGGAAGATATTCAATTGATTGACCCACAGGATATTTCAAGCACAGATACGGATATTGTTGTTGTGGTGCCATACACGTTTGATAAAGGTTCACTACCTGATGAAGCACTTGACTTCTATGAGGACTTAGTTGATACAGATTTAAGTGGCATTGTTTATGGTGTTTCAGGGTCAGGTGATGATTTTTATGGTGATGATTTTGCTGTCGCCATTGATAAATTTGAACAACAATTTGAGAAAACTGGTGCAACCAAGGGGGCCAAGGGTGTGAAGGTCAATTTGAGTCCAGATGCAGCTGCCACCGAAGCATTGCAGACCTTCACAAAACAACTTATTGTGACCGCAAAACAACAAGAAAAATAAAATCCTTTTATTTTTAAACTTTTCGGGTATAATAATAGTCGAATATAAAAACGTTGAAGAAAACATGTCGCTTGACAAGTTATGTTAAAAGAGAGCCAATGCTGGTGTAAGTTGGCAACATAAGTTAGGCGGTACTATTTCCGAGTGTGCTGTGATATAAATGGCAACGTTTCCCGCGTTAAGGGATATGAGTGTAGCAGTTGTGCTGTTATGAATTCGGGTGGTACCGCGTACAAGCGCCCCGTTATCAGAAAAGTTCTGATGACGGGACGCTTTTTGTTTATGAATGATGTGATTGAATCAACAACAGATATTAAGGGAGAAATAATTATGGCAGATGTACAAATTACATTTCCAGATGGTGCGGAAAAGTCATTTCCAGTAAATGTGACACCATTGGAAATTGCAAAAAGCATTTCCTCATCATTGTCTAAGAAAGCAGTTTCTGGAAAACTTAATGGCCAATATGTGGGTATGAATGATGCAATGACAACAGGTGGTAATTTTGAATTAATCACTAAAGATGATGAAGAAGGATTACAACTACTTCGCCATTCTGTTTCACACTTGTTGGCGCAGGCATTGAATCGTCTGTATCCAGACCAAATTCATTATGGTGTTGGACCATTTATCGCGAACGGTTTCTACTATGATACGGACAAGGTTGAAGGTAATCAAATATCAGTTGATCAATTCCCAGAAATTGAAAAAATGATGAAGCGTATTGTCAAAGAAAATTTGCCAATTGTTTCTCGTGAGATTAGTCGCGATGAAGCTTTAGAGATGTTCAAAAATGATCCATACAAGATTGAATTAATTAATGATTTGCCAGCTGATGAGCATATTTCAATTGCAGTTCAAGGAGAACATGTTGAATTAGACCGTGGTGGTTTAGTGCCATCAACTGGCTGGATCAAGCACTTTAAGTTGACATCTGTTGCTGGTGCTTATTGGCGTGGTAAGTCATCTAATCCAATGCTACAACGTATTTACGGAACCGCATTTTGGAATGCTGATGACTTAGATGCTGAAATGAAACGCCGTGCGGAAGCTAAAGAGCGTGATCACCGTAAGATTGGTGCTGATCAGGATCTTTTCTTTACGTCACAAGAAGTTGGTTCAGGGTTAGCAGTATGGATGCCTAATGGGGCAGCAATTCGTCGCACACTAGAACGCTACATAGTTGATCGTGAAGTACAAGACGGTTACCAACATGTTTACACGCCAGTTTTGTCAAATTTAAATCTATACAAGCAATCTGGTCACTGGGACCACTATCGTGATGATATGTTCCCACCAATGGATATGGGAGACGGAGAATTCTTGGAATTGCGTCCAATGAATTGCCCATCACATATCATGGTGTACAAGCACCATCAACGTTCATATCGTGACTTGCCATTCCGTGTGGCAGAGCTTGGTATGATGCACCGTTACGAAAAGTCAGGTGCCTTGACTGGATTATCTCGAGTTCGTGAAATGACGCTAAATGATGGTCATACCTTTGTGATGCTTGATCAAATTGAGGATGAGTTTAAGAAGATTTTGCAGTTAATGGTTGATGTTTATAAAGACTTTGACATTACTGATTATCGTTTCCGTTTGTCATATCGTGATCCTAAAAATACGGAAAAGTATTTTGATGATGACGAAATGTGGGAAAAAGCACAACGTATGTTGAAAGGTGCTATGGATGATATGGGCTTAGAATACTTTGAAGCTGAAGGTGAAGCAGCCTTTTATGGTCCAAAGTTAGACGTCCAAATCAAGACAGCCTTAGGTGGTGAAGAAACGTTATCAACGATTCAACTTGATTTCCTATTACCAGAACGTTTTGATGTCACATATGTTGGATCAGATGGTGAATTACACCGTCCAGTGATGATTCACCGTGGTATTATTTCAACGATGGAGCGCTTTACCGCATACCTAACTGAAATGTACAAGGGTGCATTCCCAACATGGTTAGCACCGCATCAAGTACGTATTATTCCAGTTAACCGTGAAGCACACGGTGAGTTTGCACAAGCATTGACAGATCGTTTGGTTAAGCAAGGTATTCGTGCTGATTATGATGGTCGTAATGAAAAATTAGGTTACTTAATTCGTAATGCACAATCATTAAAGATTCCATACACCCTTGTTATTGGAGATGAAGAAGTATCAAATGATACAGTAACGATTCGTCGTTTTGGTTCACGTGATACTAGTGTTAAGTCAGTTGATCAATTTGAGACAGACTTGCTTGCTGATATCGCTAATCATTCACGTGCACTAGATACCCTTGAAAAGGCAGTTAAAGGCGAATAATTTCGTTGCATAGAGACTTCAAACTTTTTAAACGCGTTTATGCTATAAAAATTATCGATTTATAATTCAGACAAATTTAGTAAGAAGAGTTTGGAACATTTTTTGTTCCAAGCTCTTTTAATTTTTTCAAAGTATTTTGATTGCAATTTTAACGGGATTGGTATATTATTGGTCTATACCAAAACGCTATAAATGGAGTGTAATTATGAAAATTATTGAAGTAAAAGACCAACAAGCAGGTGGTAAGGCTGGATTTAATATCTTTAAAGAAGCATTAGCAGATAATGCGCAAGTGTTTGGGTTAGCAACAGGTTCAACACCAATTTCAATTTATCAAGAATTGGTTGCTAGTGATGTTGATTTTTCAGATAAAATTTCAATTAATTTAGATGAATATCAAGGTTTAGCGGGTACTCATGATCAAAGTTACCGTTATTTTATGAACCAAAATTTATTCAATGCAAAACCATTTAAAGAAAGCTATGTACCTAATGGCTTGGCTGAAAACATTGCTGAAGAGACAGCATGTTATAATAATATTATTGCTAATCACCCAATCGATTTACAATTATTGGGTCTAGGTCAAAATGGTCATATTGGATTTAATGAACCTGGAACACCATTTGATAGTCAAACACATGCAGTTGATTTAACACCATCAACCATTGCGGCTAATGCACGTTTCTTTGCGAATGAAAATGAAGTGCCTCGTCGTGCAATTTCAATGGGAATTGGTAGTATTTTAAAGTCTAAGAAAATTCTACTAGTTGCTTATGGAGAAAATAAGGCCGATGCTGTTGCGGCTATGATTGAAGGTCCGGTGACGGAAGATATGCCAGCAAGTGCTTTACAAACACATGCGGATGTGACCGTGATTGTTGATCACGCAGCTGCTTCAAAAATTAAGAATCGTGAAAATATCACGGTACTGTAAAACTTTTACGACTATAATTAAGACGTTTTTAGCAAAAAGGGATTGGGACATCATCTTGTCCCAACCCCTTTTGTTTACTGTCTCAATCGCTCTATTGATATAATTGTTTTCTATTTCTATACTAACGTCTGTGTGCTTCGAAAATATTGACTACTGATGTCTGAATTTAAAAGCTCATTATTCGCTTACCTGTATAGATGGTGGCTAGTGTAAAACCTGGTCCATGTGCTAAACTTGTATATAAAGTTAGAGAAGAGGGGTTAACCCATGGAAATGACAGGAAATGATTTCATTGAGGTCTTAACTGAAGAAACGTATACAAAAAAGACGTTTGAAGCTGCAGACCAAGCAACGATTGCCCTGGATGATTTATTTGCTTTTGTCGAAAAGGCAACAGCTGAAAATCAATTGTTTAGCGCAGAAGTATTAATCAATGAAGAAGAACCAATTAGTTTACGTTTGGAAACAAGTTTAATTAATTTGCCAATTCGTTATACAAATGCAATCCGTAAAATTGTCATCAATGATCCAGAAACGGAAGTGTCATTGTATATGATTGTGGAACATCCACTAGTTACTAAGTCGCATTTAATTATTAAAAAAGCAGCTTCGGTACAATCATTTTTAGACGATTCAGCTTCTGTTGAAGAAAAAATAGCATCATTTTTCAATGAACAAATCGAAATTATTAATCAAAATAAAATAGCAGCAGACACTGAGGAGAATTCAGTTGACCAAGCAGATCATGACGAATCAAACTGACAGATGTGATTATTAGTTTGGTCATAAAAGGGTGAGATAAATTTTTGAGTTTGTGGGTCCATATTATGTTGTGCCCTTTTGTCACATTGGAGGAATTAAATGATGAAACATAATGTTATTGCATCACATAAAGTGATTGGTACGATCATTAGTATTATTGTTTTCATAATTCTGTTTAAATATTTAGCAGTACAAATCGGTGATACCAAAGACAATGCTACTTTGGCACCAGCATGGTTGTCATTAGTAACCGCGATATTTGGTCCCGTATCCGGAGCAGTGACCGCTTTTATCGGACATGCAACTAGTGATATGCTGACTAATAGTGCAACGTCGACCGTGTGGTGGACTTGGACGATTGCAGATAGTTTATTTGGATTATTCATCGGACTGATTACCCGTCGATTAGCGATTTTTATTGGAAAATTAACAACACGAAAGTTAGTGTTGTTCAATGTCTGGCAATTAATTGCCAATGTCGTTGCTTGGTTGATTATTGCACCTTTCGGGGATCACTGGGTTTATAACCTTTCATTGGTTGAATCAATGAAAGAAGGTGGATTAATTGTTGTTGTGAATTTCTTAGCGATTGCAATTGTCGGCACCATTTTGTTTAAAATTTACCAGCATTATGCTGTTGATTAGTCTTGATATTTATGCACATCATCAATTAGTTAAATCCAAGTTATATAATAAAGATAAAAAGCGAATGAACCGTTAAGATTAGGCGGTTCATTCGCTTTTTATCTTTAATTGTACATGGTGCAAAAAGTAATTGTGTGATAAAATTTATGCACAAGAATGAATAAAAGCGAGGATGATATGGCAAAGATTATTGATGGTAAAGAGATTGCTAAGAAATTACGGTCTGCAGTTTCAGAACAAGCTGCTATTTTAAAAGAACAATCAGTTATTCCTGGCTTGGCGGTGATTTTAGTAGGTGATGATCCGGCTAGTGAAATTTATGTACGAAACAAAGAACGTGCAGCCAATAAGGTTGGCGTTCATGCTGTAACTTTTAAATATCCAAGCACAGCTACAGAAAAAGAAATTCTGGATAAGGTAGCTGAATTAAATGCGGATGATACAATCGATGCGATTTTAGTACAAAGTCCTGTACCATCACAAATCAATGAACAAAAAGTTCAAGAAGCGATCATTCCAAGCAAAGATGTTGACGGCTTCCATCCTGAAAATGTGGGTCGTTTATATGCTAACCAAGCAGGATATTATCCTATTGCTAATACACCGCGGGGTATTATGACAATGCTCCAGCATGAAAAAATTGATCTGCTAAATAAGCATGCAGTAGTTATTGGTCGATCAATTTTAGTCGGCCGACCAATGTTTGCCTTACTACAAGCGGCAGACGCAAGTGTCACATTACTCCACCGTTACACACCAGCCGCATTACGTCGTGAATTATTAGCTACTGCAGATGTTGTTGTGGTCGCAACTGGTGTCCCAGATTTGGTAATGGGAGCTGATTTGAAACCAGGAGCCGTGGTTATTGATGTTGGTATTAACCGGTTACCAAATAATAAATTAGTTGGAGATGTGAATTTTGGTACTGCTGAGAAGGTGGCAGGTGCAATTACACCTGTTCCTGGTGGCGTTGGTCCGATGACTATTGCTACATTATTGCAAACAACTGTCGAACTTGCAGCTGAGCATCACCAAATAGAATTGGAGCAAGGATGGCAGAATATTTAACAGTCTCAGCATTAACAGCCTATTTAAAGCGTAAGTTTACAGCTGATCCATATTTAAAGAAAGTCTATGTGACTGGAGAGATATCAAATTATCGCCAACGACCTGGGCATCAATATTTTAAAATTAAGGATGACCAAGCCGTTGTTTCAGCAACAATGTTTAAGTCGGCTTTTAATCGTTTGAAGTTTCAACTTGAACCAGGGATGAAAGTTAATGTTACTGGACATATGGATCTTTACGCACCCAATGGTTCATATAGTTTGATTATTGAAACAATTGAACCAGATGGTGTTGGGGCATTATATCAAGCATATGAGCAATTAAAAGAGAAATTAGAAAAAGAAGGTTTATTTCAAGCAAGACAAGCTAAGATACCGTTATTTCCACGAAAAATTGCGGTGATTACATCCCCAAGTGGGGCGGTTATTCGTGATATTATGACCACAGTACAAAGACGCTACCCAATTGCTGAAATTGTGCTATATCCAGCGGTTGTCCAAGGAGATGGCGCAGTGCCATCACTATGCCAGCAAATTGATGCGGTTAATCAATCTAGTGATTATGATGTCCTAATTATTGGACGTGGTGGGGGATCAATCGAGGATTTGTGGGCGTTTAATGATGAAAAACTTGCGCGGCAATTACTGACAGTAAAAATTCCGGTAATTAGCTCTGTCGGTCATGAAACTGATACGACTATCGCTGATTTTATCGCTGATAAACGAGCAGCTACGCCCACTGCTGCTGCCGAATTAGCAACACCGATGCCATTAGCAGATTTATGGTTAGCTATCCAACAAGACCAACAAAAATTAGTGATGATTCTGCAACGCGAAATTGCGCAACGGAAAGATTATCTGTCACGGTTACAACAAAGTTACGTGTTAACCAATCCTGAACGACTATATGAAGGATATCTACAACGTCTGGACATTGCGCAAGATAAATTAATTCGGACGGTATCGTTACAAATCAGTCAGCAAAAGCAACAGGTAGCAACACTGAAACCCCGACTAAAAATGAGTATGGATCATGAAATGAAGCAGGCACAGCAACGTTTAGGACAAGCTGCAGCTGGTTTACAACTGGTAAGTCCATTAGCTATTTTAGCCCGGGGTTATAGTGTGACAAAAAAAGAATCAGAAGTAGTTCGGCAATTAAACCAGGTTGCGTTGGATGATAATATTTCAATTCAGGTATCAGACGGCGAAATTCTTGCACGGGTTACGGGAAAGAAAGAGAAGTAAAATGGCAGAGAAAACATTCGAAGAAAACCTAGCAACCTTAGAAAAAATTGTTAGTGAGTTAGAAAAGGGTGATGTACCTCTAGAGGAGGCATTAAAACAATTCGAAATTGGCATTAAAATTAGTCAAGATTTACAAAAAACATTACAAAATGCTGAGACAAGTCTCGCAAAAATTGTCAATGAGGATGGTAGCATCAGTGACTTTGGTGATGGAGAATAAGTCATGCAATTTAAAGAATTCTCGACAAATATTGTCCCTCAAATTGAACATACTTTAGAAAATGAACTTGCTAAGAATGCCTCGGTAGCAGAATTACAAGAAGCTATGCGCTATGCGGTAATGGCTGGTGGTAAACGGCTTCGTCCAATGCTGTCATTGGCTGTTATTCAAACTTACGGGTTACCAGTTAATGAATATCTTAAAGTAGCCAGTGCAATCGAGCTTATTCACACCTATAGTTTAATTCATGACGATTTACCAGCGATGGATGATGATGAACTAAGACGTGGCAAGCCGACAACGCATCGGGCATTTGGTGAAGATATTGCTATTTTAGCTGGGGATGCCTTGCAGCCATTGGCCTTCGAATGGTTAACGGATTTAGATCAACCTTTGAATGATGCGCAACGAGTACAGCTAGTTGTCGCAATGGCAAAAGCAGCTGGTGAAGCTGGTATGGTTGCTGGACAGGTATTAGATATTGAGGCGATGAAAACGTCCTCAGTGACACTGGCTGAAACACAGGCTATTCATTATCACAAAACAGGTGCATTAATTGCGTATGCACTACAAGCTGGTGCCATTATGGCTGATGCAAATGAGGATATTCAAAATATATTGCATGACTTTGGCATGGCCTATGGATTGGCTTTTCAAATAAAAGACGATATTGATGACTATCAAGCTGGCAAGATTGAATCACAAGCTTATCCAACAATCCTTGGGTTATCAGAAACAGTGGTAGCATTACAAGAGCAAGTTGATCTTGCTCAAAATCTGCTTTTAAAGTTTGAAGAAATCACAGGGTTGGATAAGACATTATTAGCATCATTTTTGGATTATTTTACAGAAACATTGGAGCAAACATGGGAATAGAAAAAGAGCGTGTTGACGTTTTAGCGGTGCAACAGGGATTATTTACTTCACGTGAACAAGCCAAACGGGCGATTATGGCTGGTGAAATTTTGGGTGCGAATGAACAGCGGATGGATAAAGCAGGTGAAAAAATACCAGTAACGACAGAACTTCACTTGAAAGGCGCACCCATGCCATATGTTTCACGAGGTGGTTTCAAACTCGAAAAGGCGTTACGTGTATTTAATATTGACGTGTCAGATAAAATAATCTTAGATATCGGCTCGTCAACTGGAGGATTTACTGACGTATCATTGCAAAATGGTGCCAAGTTGGTCTACGCATTGGATGTTGGTACTAATCAACTGGTTTGGTCTTTGCGTTCTGATGAACGGGTTGTCGTTATGGAGAATACAAATTTTCGCTATTCACAATTAGCTGACTTCCAAGACGGACAACCAGAAGTAGCAACTATCGATGTTTCTTTTATTTCGCTAAATCTTATTTTGCCACCATTATCTAAAATTTTAGTGGCGGGCGGATCAGTAGCGACATTGATTAAACCACAATTTGAAGCTGGTCGTGAAGCGGTTGGTAAGCATGGTATTGTGAAGGATGCGGCGACACACAGTCAAGTCATTGATAAAGTGGCTGATTATGCGAAGCAAGCCGGATTTAGCATGATTGGACTAGATTATTCACCAATTAAGGGTGGTTCAGGGAATATTGAGTTCCTAGCACATCTAGTATTAGATGGTGGAGAAAGTACCATGACTATGGCTGAACGAGAAGCCGTTGTTCAATCTGCTCACTCCCAATTAAATGCTCATCGTGAGGGTAAAGTAGATGAGAAAAACTAAAAAAGAAAGACAATTAGCAATCCGTGAGTTGATTACGCAAAAAAATATTCAACGGCAAGAGGACTTGGTTATTGAATTAAATCGTGTTGGTTGGGAAGTGACACAGGCAACAATTTCACGGGATATTACTGAAATGCAGTTAGTCAAAGTTCCCCTTGAAGCGGGGGGCTTTGCCTATGCAGTAGTTGCACAAACGGATGCCTTAGTACGTATTAAAAAAATCATTCAAGAACCAACCACGACGATTCGTACACAGGATAATTTTGTAATGATTACAGTGTTACCTGGTACAGGTCCAGCTTTGAAATTGGCTTTAGAAGAAGCTGATTTTGATGAGTTGTTTGGCATGCTGGGGGATGATTCAGATGTTTTAATTATCTTAAAGAAAAATATACAAGCAACGGAATTTGTTACGCAACAGTTACAATGATATTTGTATAAAATTGAGGAGGACGCATGTTACAAGAACTATCGATTCAAAATTTTGCGATTATTCCAAAATTAAATATTAGTTTTGAACCAGGCATGACGGTTTTAACGGGTGAAACTGGTGCTGGAAAGTCTATTATTATTGATGCGGTTGGTTTGTTAACAGGTGGGCGAGGATCGCAAGATTATATCCGGGAAGGAACTGATACTGCTGTTTTACAAGGATTGATCGATGTTGAACCGAATACGGCGCTATCAGCAATCCTTGATGATTTAGGAATTAAATTGGAAGATAATCAATTGCTTATTCATCGAGAGTTACATCGAAATGGGCGCAATGTAATTCGCGTTAATAATACGTTAGTCAATGCTACTGCATTAAAATTATTGGGTAGTCATTTGGTTGATATTCATGGTCAAAATGAGCATCAGGCATTGATGCAACCTGAACAGCATTTGAGTTTATTAGATGAGTTTGCGAAGAATAAGATACAGCCCGTTATGACTGCATACAGTCAGGCTTACGCAAAGTATCGACAATTGGAAGATGCGTATCATCAACGACAAGCAGATGAACAAGCTTGGGCACAGCGTCTAGACATGTTAAGTTTCCAAAGTAATGAGCTTAATGAGGCAGGGCTAGTAGCTGGTGAGGAAGAACGTCTTGAAACAGAATATCAAGAGCTTTCAAATTTTCAAGATGTTTTAACAGCTTTGTCAACAGCTTATGAAGCATTGAACGGTGAGTGGGAACATAATAGCCTAGAAACGGTTGCAACTGCCATGAGTGAATTAGAAGATATTGAAGAATTATCTCCCAGGTATGCAAAATTGACCGAAGCTGTTCGTGGTGCATATTATGAACTACAAGAGGCAAGTTCTGAAATTTTGACGGTACGTGATGGACTGGAATTTGATGAAGAACGGTTACGATTTGTCGATGACCGTTTAAATTTAATTCGTTCGTTAGAAAAAAAGTATGGGGCCACGGTTGAAGATGTTCTAGAACATCAGAAAAAGGTAGATACGGAATTAGCGCAGATGGGTGGTAGCGAGCAAAGTGCTGCTGCTTTAGCAGAAGAGCTACAACTTGCCAAAAAAGAGGCCAGTCAACTTGCTGCTCAACTACATGATATTCGTAGTCAAGCTGCAACATCACTAGCAAAGCAAATCCATGAACAGTTAAAGGATTTGTATATGGAAAAGGCTATTTTTTCGGTGAAATTTGCGCAACAACGTTTGAACGCAACTGGATTTGATAATGTTGAATTTTATATTCAAACAAACTTAGGCGAGGGTGCCAAGCCGTTAGCTAAAATTGCATCCGGTGGTGAACTCTCACGTATGATGTTGGCTATGAAAACAATTTTTTCTCGTGAGCAAGGTGTGACATCAATCATTTTTGACGAGGTAGATACGGGTGTGTCTGGAAGAGTTGCCCAAGCCATTGCTGAAAAAATTGCAGTTATTGGTCGTTATTCCCAAGTTCTTACTATTACGCATTTACCACAGGTAGCGGCCATTGCTGATCATCACTTTTTTATTGAGAAACAGGTTGTTGGGGAACGTACAGAAACAACTGTTAGACAATTGCCAGAGAATCAAAGGATTGATGAATTAGCACGCATGCTATCAGGAAATGAATTGACATCTGCTGCGAAGGAAAATGCACGTGACTTGCTCAAAAGAGCCCATGACAATAAAAATTCGAATGAATAAAGTTGTCTCTACAAGAAAAAACGAGTAAAATGACTACTTAAATAGCTAAATAAAAAGTTAGGAGTAAGTGTACCATGAAACGTGGCGTATTAATCGTACTATCTGGACCGTCTGGCGTCGGTAAAGGTACCGTACGGAAGGCCTTATTTGAGGAACCAGATATTGATTTTCAATATTCTATTTCAATGACTACTAGACAGCCTAGAAATGGTGAAGTAAACGGTGAAGATTATTTTTTTGTAACCCGCGATGAATTTGAAACAGAAATTGCAAATGGCGATATGTTGGAATATGCTGAATATGTAGGAAATTATTATGGTACGCCTAAGAAGTTTATTGACCAAACATTAGCAGCAGGACGAGATGTTCTATTGGAAATAGATGTACAAGGTGCACTACAAGTGAAGGAAAAGATGCCAGAAGGGGCATATATTTTCTTAACACCGCCTGATTTAGCTGCACTGAAGGAACGATTAATTGGTCGTGGCACTGAAGCGATGGATGTTATCGATCGCCGTGTATCAGCAGCAACTGCAGAAATTCGTATGATGGCAAACTATGATTATGCAGTTGTTAATGATGAAGTCTCATTAGCCGTTAATCGTATCAAGGATATTATTAAGGTTGAGCGATTACGCGTTAATCGTGTATTGCCAGAGTATATTAAAATGATTGAGGAGTTAGAAGCATGATTTTATACCCATCTGTTGATAAATTGTTAGAGAAAGTTGATTCTCGTTATAAACTGATCGCTCTGGGCGCAAAGCGGGCTCATGAGCTAGAACAAGGTGAATTACCTACTTTGTCAAAGTTTGATTCAGTTAAACCAATTGGACAAGCTTTTGAAGAGATTGAAGCTGGTAATGTTGTTATTGATGATACAACTAAATAATTTAAAGTAGTACTTAAAAAGAGGAGAACCTAAGTGGTCCTCCTCTTTTTGTATACAATGTTTACTTATTAATTTGTTTTTGTTTTTTAGATACGATCATTTGTCGGGCAGCACTAATAATTGCAGGTAAGGCTGAGACAAGCAAAATACCGATTAGTACTAACGAAAAATGTTCACTCACAAACTGATTGCCACCAAAGTAGTAACCAGCTTCGACAGCAATGACCACCCATAAGGTAACAGCAATCATTTCTAATCCGATAAAACTACGGTAACGAAAACCAGATACGGCAGCTGTAAAAGGGACTAGAGTTCGTATGATTGGCAGGAAGCGACCTAGAATAATGGCCATTTTTCCATGCTTTATAAAGAATTCATTAGCCTCTTGTAAATGTTTTTCTTTAATAAAACGTCCTAAAATTGGGTGATGAACTAGTTTTAGCCCAACGGTTCGACCTAACCAGAAATTCAGTGAATCTCCAAAGGTTGCAGCAAGCCAAAATAATAACATTAAAACCCAGTGGTTAAGTGAGTTACCTGATAAAGCAGCAATTGATCCAGCTGCGAATAATAGTGAATCACCTGGTAAAAACGGTAAAACAACAGCGCCTGTTTCGATAAAAATTACAGCAAATAACGCGGCATAAGACCAACCACCCCACATATTTACTAAATTATTTAAATGAACATCAAGATGGAGGAAGATGTCGATGATTTGAACCATTTTGTGTTTAAACTCCTATATTTTGTCAATTGACTAAAAATTACTTAGCTACTAGTTTAGCACTTTTTTAAGCCCCTGTAAGTTATATGTTATAATATTCCCAGTGTATTTAACATAACTTAAGAGGAGAAATATAATGGCTTTTCCACAATTAAATATGAGTGAAGTCTCAGGACCAATTGCAACTTTATCAACAACGTTAGGTGATATCAAAGTACAACTATTTCCTGAGCAAGCCCCAAAGACAGTCGAAAACTTTGTTGGGTTGATTAAAAAAGGATATTATGATGGCATCATTTTTCACCGTGTAATTAATGAATTTATGATTCAAGGTGGTGATCCAACTGGTACTGGTATGGGTGGTGAATCTATTTGGGGAAAATCATTTGCGGATGAATTCTCTGATGAAGTTTTTAATTTACGTGGCGCACTATCAATGGCCAATGCTGGTCCTAATACAAATGGCTCACAGTTTTTCATTGTCCAAGCTCACAAAGTACCAGAACGTATGTTGCAATCACTTTCAGGAGCTGTGCCTGATGAAATTGTAAAAGCATATAGTGAGAATGGTGGTACACCTTGGTTAGATAATCACCATACTGTATTTGGTCAGGTTATCGAAGGCATGGATGTGGTTGATAATATGGCAACTCAAAAAGTTGACTTTGCAGATAAGCCAAAGACGGCTATTCAAATTTTAAAGGCAACTGTGACAGATTAATTGTCAGACCGAGATAAGTTCTCGGATACATATATTTTAGTAATAATTAATAGGAGGTATAACGATGACGTTTCATGTTGGTCAGGTCTTGGAGGGAGTTGTCACGGGCATACAGCCATATGGAGCTTTTGTACAACTTGATGAAAAGCATCAAGGGTTAATCCATATATCTGAATGTCGGTCAGCTTTTATTCATGAAATTGAGGATGAAATAAAAGTTGGACAGCCAGTCCGGGTTATGATTCTAGATATTGACTTATATAGTCATAAGATATCTCTTTCGAGGCGCACGGTTCTTGATGGCTATGATAAAAAAACGACCTATACTGAAAAAATAAATCAAGAACATAAATATACACAACATCATTATTGGACTAACCAACACCTAGATATTGGATTTGAGACCATTTCCAAATCCGGACAATCAATGATTAACGAAGCTCTTGAACGATTGCATCAATAGATAAAATAGAATATAAGGAGACAGATATGTCACTCATTGCAGGTACAATAATATTTACTCGGGACGAACAGTCTTATTTTTTAGTGACGGACGAAGTACCAGAGCCAAAGTTTTATACGGTTAAAATGCACAAGCATGATGGTGATACCGCTCTAGGTTCAATCGTTAATGGTATGCAGGATGAATTGGGCATTAATATGGATAACTTACGTTTTGGAGAATTAGCAGCGTGGCATACACAAGGATTAGAAACAACTGAAGATTTAATTTCTCTTTATACTTTTGAACCTATTGACTCAGAAGCATTGAATTTGGATCGATTGAGTTTACTGGGCTTGCAATTTGTTAATGCAAAAGATGTTGTTGATTTTTTGAAAAATGTTGATATGACGGGTGTTATGCAATTAGATTGATTTTCTTTCAAAAAAACACTTGCAATTACTTTGTAAATTCGGTATTATTAAAAAGTTGAGTTTTGAGGAAAGATTACATTCCTAATTTAAATTCAATAATAATCAATTGAAATTAAATGTTGACAATCATCATTTGATGAGATATGATTATTAAGTTGTGTTGGAACAGCAAGTATCAAACAAGTATTGTTAATTCATAAAAGTTCTTGACAATGTTGAATGAAATTGCTATTCTAATATAGCTAGCGTTAAGTAAACGCTTTCTAAAAGAGATAGGTCTTTGAAAACTGAATATCGTTTCGATGAAACAAATGTGTAGGGTCATCAAGTAATTTACTTGATACAAAAACATTTGCGAAGTCAATTCGCTAATAAATTCGTTTAACTTCTGTTAAACAAATAACAACAATTGAGTTATACTCAAACTTTTAAAATGAGAGTTTGATCCTGGCTCAGGATGAACGCTGGCGGCGTGCCTAATACATGCAAGTCGAACGCTTTGTCTTTAATTGATTTGACGAGCTTGCTCTGATTTGATTTTATCTGACAAAGAGTGGCGAACGGGTGAGTAACACGTGGGTAACCTACCTCTTAGCAGGGGATAACATTTGGAAACAAGTGCTAATACCGTATAATACCAACAACCGCATGGTTGTTGGTTGAAAGATGGTTCTGCTATCACTAAGAGATGGACCCGCGGTGCATTAGCTAGTTGGTAAGGTAATGGCTTACCAAGGCAATGATGCATAGCCGAGTTGAGAGACTGATCGGCCACAATGGGACTGAGACACGGCCCATACTCCTACGGGAGGCAGCAGTAGGGAATCTTCCACAATGGGCGCAAGCCTGATGGAGCAACGCCGCGTGTGTGATGAAGGGTTTCGGCTCGTAAAACACTGTTATAAGAGAAGAACGGCACTGAGAGTAACTGTTCAGTGTGTGACGGTATCTTACCAGAAAGGAACGGCTAAATACGTGCCAGCAGCCGCGGTAATACGTATGTTCCAAGCGTTATCCGGATTTATTGGGCGTAAAGCGAGCGCAGACGGTTATTTAAGTCTGAAGTGAAAGCCCTCAGCTCAACTGAGGAATGGCTTTGGAAACTGGATGACTTGAGTGCAGTAGAGGAAAGTGGAACTCCATGTGTAGCGGTGAAATGCGTAGATATATGGAAGAACACCAGTGGCGAAGGCGGCTTTCTGGACTGTAACTGACGTTGAGGCTCGAAAGTGTGGGTAGCAAACAGGATTAGATACCCTGGTAGTCCACACCGTAAACGATGAGTGCTAGATGTTCGAGGGTTTCCGCCCTTGAGTGTCGCAGCTAACGCATTAAGCACTCCGCCTGGGGAGTACGACCGCAAGGTTGAAACTCAAAGGAATTGACGGGGACCCGCACAAGCGGTGGAGCATGTGGTTTAATTCGAAGCAACGCGAAGAACCTTACCAGGTCTTGACATCCCTTGCTAATCCTAGAAATAGGACGTTCCCTTCGGGGACAAGGTGACAGGTGGTGCATGGTTGTCGTCAGCTCGTGTCGTGAGATGTTGGGTTAAGTCCCGCAACGAGCGCAACCCTTATTATTAGTTGCCAGCATTTAGTTGGGCACTCTAGTGAGACTGCCGGTGACAAACCGGAGGAAGGTGGGGATGACGTCAAATCATCATGCCCCTTATGACCTGGGCTACACACGTGCTACAATGGCATATACAACGAGTCGCCAACCCGCGAGGGTGCGCTAATCTCTTAAAGTATGTCTCAGTTCGGATTGTAGGCTGCAACTCGCCTACATGAAGTCGGAATCGCTAGTAATCGCGGATCAGCACGCCGCGGTGAATACGTTCCCGGGTCTTGTACACACCGCCCGTCACACCATGAGAGTTTGTAACACCCAAAGCCGGTGGGGTAACCTTTTAGGAGCCAGCCGTCTAAGGTGGGACAGATGATTAGGGTGAAGTCGTAACAAGGTAGCCGTAGGAGAACCTGCGGCTGGATCACCTCCTTTCTAAGGAAAATCGGAAACCTACACATTCAACGAAACGATATTTAGTTTTGAGAGTTTTATCTCTCTGATTAGTTCTTTGAAAACTGAATCATAATTGTAAATTTTTAAATTCATTATAATTGATTATATCAATTAAATTGAGCCGAAAAAATACACCGCGTAATTTTTTGAGTTTTTTAAATAAGTTTAAAATCGCTTGTGACCATTGAGTCACAATACTCAAACGAAATCATCAACGAGAGTTGATCGGTTAAGTTATTAAGGGCGCATGGTGAATGCCTTGGCACTAGGAGCCGATGAAGGACGGGACTAACACCGATATGCCTCGGGGAGCTGTAAGTAAGCTGTGATCCGGGGATTTCCGAATGGGGGAACCCAACTTGTGATGCAAGTTATCGTTTAATGAATACATAGTTAAACGAAGGTAGACGTTGTGAACTGAAACATCTCATTAGCAACAGGAGAAGAAAGAAAAATCGATTCCGTCAGTAGCGGCGAGCGAACGCGGAGGAGCCCAAACCAGAGTGCTTGCACTCTGGGGTTGTAGGACTACCGTTGTGGAGTTACAAATTTGTTTATTAGCAGAATCAGCTGGGAAGCTGAGCGAAACAGGGTGATAGCCCCGTATGCGAAAGTAAGCAAACTCCCGTGTAGGATCCTGAGTACGGCCGGACACGTGAAATCCGGTCGGAAACTGCGAGGACCATCTCGTAAGGCTAAATACTCCCTAGTGACCGATAGTGAACCAGTACCGTGAGGGAAAGGTGAAAAGCACCCCGGAAGGGGAGTGAAAAAGTTCCTGAAACCATGTGCCTACAACAAGTTAGAGCCCGTTAATGGGTGATAGCGTGCCTTTTGTAGAATGAACCGGCGAGTTACGATACCATGCAAGGTTAAGGTGGAAAGACCGGAGCCGTAGCGAAAGCGAGTCTGAAATGGGCGTTTTAGTATGTTGTTGTAGACCCGAAACCAGGTGACCTACCCATGTCCAGGGTGAAGGTGCGGTAAAACGCACTGGAGGCCCGAACCCGTACATGTTGAAAAATGTTGGGATGAGGTGTGGGTAGCGGTGAAATTCCAATCGAACTTGGAGATAGCTGGTTCTCTCCGAAATAGCTTTAGGGCTAGCCTCGGAAGATAGCGTGTTGGAGGTAGAGCACTGTTTTGGTGCGGGGCCCATCTCGGGTTACTAAATTAAGATAAACTCCGAATGCCAATCACGTATGTCCGGGAGTCAGACAGTGAGTGATAAGATCCATTGTCGAAAGGGGAACAGCCCAGATCGTCAGTTAAGGTCCCTAAGTGTGTGTTAAGTGGAAAAGGATGTGAAGTTGCATAGACAACTAGGATGTTGGCTCAGAAGCAGCCACCATTTAAAGAGTGCGTAATAGCTCACTAGTCGAGTGATTCTGCGCCGAAAATGTACCGGGGCTAAACACACCACCGAAACTACGGGTGCCACATCAGTGGTGCGATAGGAGAGCGTTCTAAGGGCAATGAAGTCAGACCGTGAGGACTGGTGGAGCGCTTAGAAGTGAGAATGCCGGTATGAGTAGCGAAAGACAGGTGAGAATCCTGTCCACCGTATGACTAAGGTTTCCTGGGGAAGGCTCGTCCTCCCAGGGTTAGTCGGGACCTAAGGCGAGGCCGAAAGGCGTAGTCGATGGCTAACAGGTTGAGATTCCTGTACCAGGTGAACATGTTTGAACGATGGAGGGACGCAGAAGGCTAACAGAACCCAGCGGCTGGAAATGCTGGGCCAAGCAACAAGTCTTAGTGTGAGTCAAATGCTTGCACTTATACGGACAAGTTGTGATGGGGACCGAAATAAAGTAGGGAAGTCTGTGATGTCACGCTGCCGAGAAAAGCTTCTAGTTAGTGTTTACCTGCCCGTACCGCAAACCGACACAGGTAGTCGAGGAGAGCATCCTAAGGTGAGCGAGTGAACTCTCGTTAAGGAACTCGGCAAAATGACCCCGTAACTTCGGGAGAAGGGGTGCTCAGCGCAAGCTGAGCCGCAGTGAATAGGCCCAGGCGACTGTTTATCAAAAACACAGGTTTCTGCAAAATCGTAAGATGACGTATAGGGGCTGACGCCTGCCCGGTGCTGGAAGGTTAAAAGGAGTGCTTAGCTTCGGCGAAGGTACGAATTGAAGCCCCAGTAAACGGCGGCCGTAACTATAACGGTCCTAAGGTAGCGAAATTCCTTGTCGGGTAAGTTCCGACCCGCACGAAAGGCGTAACGATCTGGGCGCTGTCTCAACGAGAGACTCGGTGAAATTTAAAGACCCGTGAAGATGCGGGTTACCCGCGACAGGACGGAAAGACCCCATGGAGCTTTACTGTAGCTTGATATTGAGTGTTTGTGCAGCTTGTACAGCATAGGTAGGAGCCGTAGAAATCGGGACGCTAGTTTCGATGGAGGCAAACGTGGGATACTACCCTCGTTGTATGAACACTCTAACTCACACCACTCAGCGTGGTGGAAGACAGTGTCTGGCAGGCAGTTTGACTGGGGCGGTCGCCTCCTAAAAGGTAACGGAGGCGCCCAAAGGTTCCCTCAGAATGGTTTGAAATCATTCGCAGAGTGTAAAGGCACAAGGGAGCTTGACTGTGAGACTTACCAGTCGAGCAGGTACGAAAGTAGGGCTTAGTGATCCGGTGGTTCCGCATGGAAGGGCCATCGCTCAACGGACAAAAGCTACCCTGGGGATAACAGGCTTATCTCCCCCAAGAGTCCACATCGACGGGGAGGTTTGGCACCTCGATGTCGGCTCATCGCATCCTGGGGCTGTAGTCGGTCCCAAGGGTTGGGCTGTTCGCCCATTAAAGCGGTACGCGAGCTGGGTTCAGAACGTCGTGAGACAGTTCGGTCCCTATCCGTCGCGGGCGTAGGAAATTTGAGAGGAGCTGCCCTTAGTACGAGAGGACCGGGGTGGACGTACCACTGGTGTATCAGTTGTTCCGCCAGGAGCATCGCTGAGTAGCTATGTACGGATGAGATAAACGCTGAAAGCATCTAAGTGTGAAACTCGCCTCGAGATGAGATTTCCCATTCAGCAATGAAGTAAGACCCCTCAGAGATGATGAGGTAGATAGGCTAGAAGTGGACGTGCGGTGACGCATGGAGCGGACTAGTACTAATGGTTCGAGGACTTAACCAAGTAGCAAGTGGTGTAAGGCAAATGAAAAAAAGACTTGACATTATGATTCAGTTTTGAGATAATTAATCTCGTGGTTGCTTTTAGTAACAATCGTGTCGTGATGATGGCACTGAGGTCACACCTGTTCCCATACCGAACACAGTAGTTAAGCTCAGTAGCGCCAAAAGTAGTTGGAGGATCGCCTCCTGCGAGGATAGGACATCGCGATGCATCAATGGACGTTTAGCTCAGCTGGGAGAGCACCTGCCTTACAAGCAGGGGGTCACAGGTTCGATCCCTGTAACGTCCATTGGGTCGTTAGCTCAGTTGGCAGAGCAGTGGACTTTTAATCCATGGGTCCTGGGTTCGAGCCCCAGACGACCCACTTTAATAATATGTATCTATTTCGTCAAACTGGTAACTATGTATTTGTTGCCGACTTAGCTCAGTTGGTAGAGCATCGCTCTTGTAAAGCGGAGGTCGAAGGTTCGAACCCTTTAGTCGGCATCATGCGAATATAGTTCAGCTGGTAGAACGCTACCTTGCCATGGTAGAGGTCGCGGGTTCGAATCCCGTTGTTCGCTTTGCCGGCTTGGCGGAATAGGCAGACGCACAGGACTTAAAATCCTGCGATGGAGACATCGTACCGGTTCGATCCCGGTAGCCGGCATATTATTTGCACCTATAGCGCAACTGGATAGAGTGTCTGACTACGAATCAGAAGGTTGAAGGTTCGAATCCTTCTAGGTGCATTACAAACGTTAGTTTGTTTATTATTGCTAGTTAGCATGTTCGGGACGTAGCTCAGTTTGGTAGAGCACCTGGTTTGGGACCAGGGGGTCGCAGGTTCGAATCCTGTCGTCCCGATTATAGCACTAAGTGTTATGATTCGCGGTGTAGCTCAGCTGGCTAGAGCGTCCGGTTCATACCCGGGAGGTCGAGGGTTCGATTCCCCCCGCCGCGATTGGCTCAAATAACTTGGACCTTTAGCTCAGTTGGTTAGAGCAGACGGCTCATAACCGTCCGGTCGTTGGTTCGAGTCCAACAAGGTCCATTTAGGCCTTAGGTATTTATGGAGAATTACCCAAGTCTGGCTGAAGGGAACGGTCTTGAAAACCGTCAGGTCGGGAAACCGGCGCGTGGGTTCGAATCCCACATTCTCCTTTGTCATCGTTTGATGATTATTATTTATTATCGCGGGTTGGAGCAGTCTGGTAGCTCGTCGGGCCCATAACCCGAAGGTCGTAGGTTCAAATCCTACACCCGCAATTAATTCAGATTATATTTATCTGTTGGTCGCATGGTCTAGTTGGTTATGACGTTCGCCTGTCACGCGAAAGATCACGGGTTCGAATCCCGTTGTGACCGTTTTATATTGGCGCGGTAGCTCAGTTGGTAGAGCATACGATTGAAGCTCGTAGTGTCGACGGTTCGATTCCGCCCCGCGCCATAGCATTATAATAATGTTATGCGGATGTAGTACAATGGCTAGTGCTCCAGCCTTCCAAGCTGGGAATGCGGGTTCGATTCCCGTCGTCCGCTTTTGTAGTATGGGACTGTAGCTCAGCTGGTTAGAGCGCACCCCTGATAAGGGTGAGGTCGGAGGTTCGAGTCCTCTCAGTCCCATTTTGTTGAAAGTTTGCTTTTGACATGGGGACATACTCAAGAGGCTGAAGAGGCGCCCCTGCTAAGGGTGTAGGTCGGGAAACCGGCGCGAGGGTTCGAATCCCTCTGTCTCCGTACATTACACAATAATAGATTTGATAATTAAGGTTGTTCCCTTTAGGGGGAACAACTTTTTTGTTTTTAAAGATAACCAAAGGTTCTCCTCGAGAAGAGTAGAACTAGAATTGCACGCTACTGAAACCAATTAAAGGTCGATCAGTACAGTTATTTAGGTCATTAATATCTTGATGCTTGTTAGGAACTAAATAGCTACCTGATGATCTTTGGGGTACATGATGTATGTATTAACTGTTAATACTATATTCTTTGTATTCTGCTTAAATTAAAAGGCAACACTTATTTTTGAATAATTCATTATAGGATTTGATTAATGGAAGGAGTTAACAATAGCCACAGTTTTTATCTATTCAGAAAGCTATGCCTTTTTATGAATTAAGTAACTTTTTTATTAATAAAAGTAAGAAAAATAAGTGGATAAGATAAGTAATTGGTATATTCTGATAGTTTGTCCTAAAAAGTGCTTTAAAATTTGATGCCTATAATCAAAAGATATTCAAAAAAATTATATTTTGAAAATTAGCATATGAAAAAATGTGTAAATTAATTATTTTATGAAGTTACGATAATTTCATGAAAACAAAAACGTAATAAATAAGTGATTTAGAGTGATTATAGTTATGAAAAATATCATAAAATATGTATTTAAACTATCATTAACTCTAAAAAATAATATAAAAGGACTTGTTTATTATTGAATTAACATTTATGCTAATATTATATTTTTGATTCGGAGATCAAAGACATGAAATTATTAAAAGGTAGTTTAAAACGTCGTCGCGAACAATTAGGAATTTCACAAGCTGATGTTGCAGAGGGTATTTGTCATCAGTCCTTACTATCTCGAATAGAACGCACTGATGAAATTTCAAATATCACCGTCTTACAGCAACTTTGTGCGCGCTTGCAGTTGCGCGTTTCCAGTGTTGCTAAAATTAACGAATTAACGGTCACACCATTAACGGTAATCCGTTATTTTATTGATATTGGTCAATTTGAACAGGCTGCGAATCGATTAGAAAGTTCAACATTACTACGTCGATTACCAGTCTTTGCGTTACCAGAATATAATCTATTGCGAGCTAGAATTGCGTTGTCTCAAAATCAAACAACGGTTGCAATGCAACTGTTACAAATTGCATTAGGTGATGCGGAAAAGCATCAAATGGAATTAATGATTGAAATATATACGGAAATGGGGGCAACATGGGCAAAGCAGGGTGAGTATGTCTATGCGTCAGAATATTTTGAACGTGCTTGTGGACTCATTAAAGGTTATCGACCGACAATGCGATCTGAGTTAGGAAAGGTCATTGCACACACATATTATCATCAAAGTGAATTATATCTAACAATCAATGATCCAGAAAAAGCAAGAGATCGCATTACAAAAGCATTGGCAGTTTTACCAACAAATGAGCACTTTCATCAAATTGTTAAGTTACAAAAGATACGCGTGAAATGTTGTGAACAGTTATCATTGTTAAAAGAAAAAGCTGAGGCAAAGATGCTTATTTATGCAGCCGCAGAATTTTCTAAAGATATTAACTTACAAGATGATGTAAAAAAGTATTTAGAGGAGTTAGAAACAGATTAATAAAACACCTATCAGAATAGTTTGCACATTTGATGTGTTAGCTATCTTGATAGGTGTTTTATTTAGTAGCCTCGTTCATAATCAACCACATTATATGTCAATGGTTTATCTGTCAGAAAATCTGGTAGGTTCTTCATGAATACATGAAATAGAGATTCTGATTCACCAGCCCAGGTAGAATGCTGGGTTAATATTAGGTTATCTTGGTGCCATAATTTTGAATCTTTAGGAATAGGTTCTTGTTTAGTTACGTCTAGCGCAGCATGTTGAATACTGCCGTCATTAAGTCTATTTAATAGATCTTGTTCATTAACGGTAGAACCACGACCAATATTTACAAACAGAAATAGATTTTTAAACAAGTCTAGATGTTCTTTGTTAAAAAAGTTCTCTGTATCAGTTGTGCCAGGTAAAGCATTGATAACAATAGCAATATCTTTAGGAATTTCTTGTAGATTATCGATAGCAAAAACATTTTCAAAACTTCCCACCGGGTGACCGGTTGTATTTACACCATAGACAGTACTCCCAAAAGTATGTAGATAGGCAGCAATCTGTTGACCAATACGTCCAGTTCCGAAGATGACAACCGGCAACTCCTGTAAGGTGAATTGTTGTTCAAATGGCTCCCAATGATTTTGAGTTTGATAGACATGAAGACCACGAGCAAAATGGAAAATATAGCTCATTACGCTTTGAGCGATTGGTACTGCTTTTTGACCACTAGTGTTCGTCAATATAATTTGATGTTTTTTTAAGTCATTAAGAGGCATAAAATCTACGCCAGCCGAAAAAGATTGGATCCATTTTAATTGATTGTTGGGTGTTTCTAGAATTTTATTAATTATTTTAGAACGCCAGCCATAACTGATAACAATATCACTGTAATCATCAGGCGTAATATTTTCTGGTGTAACAACCGTGACGTGATATTTTTCTAAAGTAGTTATATTTGCATCAGTCAGCGGTGAAAGTGCCAATAATTTTGTCGTCATATTTAATTCCTCCAAATAGGCTATTTTATTTAATTTTAAGCGAAATATCGGAAAACGTCTATTTAATAAATAACACGAAAATCAAAGAATGTTAAAAATGTGTATCAATTGAAATGATAATGAAAATATTCACAAATAAATAATATTTTGATAAAAAAATATACAAAAAATTGCTTAATAAAGTGGTAAAAGGGGCATAAACTCTGTACAATGAACTGTATATGAGCACTTATTGCGCTTAAAACATATCTGTTGAGTAGGAGGTTAGTTGTATGAACTTGGTAGCAGGTCTTTCCATTTTAAACCTTGCAAGATTCCAGTTCGCAATGACAACAATTTTTCATTTTTTCTTTGTACCGTTGTCAATCGGGCTTGGTATTATTGTAGCGGTTATGGAAACTTTGTACGTTATAAAAAAGGATGACCAGTATAAACGAATGACAAAATTCTGGGGTAAGATTTTTATGCTCAGTTTTGCTGTTGGTGTTGTTACTGGAATTATTCAAGAATTCCAATTTGGTATGAATTGGTCTAGATATTCTCGTTATGTGGGTGATATTTTTGGGCCAGCATTAGCTGTTGAAGCTCTTGTAGCTTTCTTTTTAGAATCGACTTTCCTAGGGCTATGGTCATTTGGATGGGATCGTTTTAATAAAAAGTTACACCTATTGTTTATTTGGTTAACAACATTGGGTTCTGCATTTTCAGCTCTTTGGATTTTAGCTGCAAATTCATTTATGCAAAATCCAGTTGGGTTCCAAGTAGATCACAAATTTAATCGAGCTGTTTTGGTAGATTTTCCAGCATTGCTACAGAATCATCAACTATGGTTGGAGTTCCCACACGTTATTTTTGCCACATTTATGGCAGGATCATTTGTGGTAATGGGAGTTTCTGCATGGTCACTATTACGTAAACCACATCATGAAGTGAATTTCTTTAAGAAATCAGTTCAAGTGGCAGCAGTAGTAGCACTAATTGGTGTCGCAGGGTTAGCCTATACAGGTGATCGTCACTCATTGTATCTACAAGAAGATCAACCAATGAAGTTTGCTGCGACAGAAGGTATTGATAAGAATGTTGGTGGTACCCATGAACAAGCACCATGGTCTGTTATTTCTTATACTGATCCAAAGACGCATGATGTGAAATGGTCATTAGATATTCCTTATATGCTTTCAATTCTTGCACACCACTCATTAACTGGTGGTAGTCAAGGATGGCATGAACTTAACAAAGAGCTTCATGAGAAGTATGATGTAAAGTTTGGACATGACATGAATTATTACTTACCAAACAATACGATTTACTACAGTTTCCGAATCATGGCTGTTTCAGCTGGTGCATTTGGATTATTGGCAGTTGTGGCTCTATGGTTCACTCGTAAGAAGTCTAAGGTTGATATTTCAAAGTACAAGTGGGCACTTTGGATCTTTGGATTGGCAACCTATCTACCATTTCTTGCCATTACTTCAGGTTGGTTGATTACTGAGTTAGGTCGTGCACCATGGGTTGTTTACGGTGTGCTAACAATGGCCGATGCAGTATCGCCAAACGTATCTGCTGCATCATTACTAACATCAAATATTTTGTATTTTGCAACTTTCGCTGTGTTAGGTTTGATTATGGTTATGTTGTCACGTCGTGTGATGATTGCTGGTCCAGAATCAGTTGATGAACAAGCAACTGAAGAAAATGTGGATCCATTCTCACCAAGTGCCTTTGAAGCAGGAAAGGAGGCCTAGGTGATGACAGGATATCAAATTTTATGGTTTGTTTTGATTGCAGTACTATTTGCCGGTTTCTTTTTCCTTGAAGGATTTGATTTTGGAATCGGTATGTCATTAAAGACATTGGCCCAAAATGAAGAAGAAGAAGATGCATTGATTCGTTCAATTGGTCCTCATTGGGATGGTAATGAGGTATGGCTAATAACCGCTGGTGGGGCAATGTTTGCTGCCATGCCATTCTGGTATGCGTCACTATTCTCTGGTTTTTACCTTATTTTATTCGCAATATTGATTGGGTTGATCTATCGTGGTGTGTCATTTGAATTCCGCGAACAAATGCGGACTGCTAAATTCCGAAATTTGTGGACGACGATTTCATCAATAACTTCGATGTTAGTACCTTTCTTGTTTGGTGTCTTATTTACTGACGTTGTTCAGGGGATGCCTTTGAATGCTAATGGTGATATGTCAGCTAATTTCTGGGATTACTTCAACATTTTCTCAATTGTTGGTGGTGTTGCTATGGGGTTGCTTTCATACGTCCATGGTCTAAATTATGCACGATTAAAAATTACGAATGGTTCACTACACGATCGCATTCAAAAACAATTAAAGGTATTATATCCTATACTTTTGATTGGTGAGGTTGCTTTTGCAATTACTCTATTTGTCTTCACTGATTTCTTCACTAAAAAACCAGTAGTGACAATTATCATGTTGGCAGCTATTGTTGCCTTAACATTAATTGCATGGGCTGTGACACTAAAACAACAAAATACATGGGCATTCATTGCATTGGGATTAGTTATTATCCTAGTTGTGGCTCTGTTATTTACAGGATTATTCCCACGTGTCATTGTTGGTAATGAGTCAAACATGTCAATTCTATTAAAGAATGCAACTTCGACACCATATACGCTAAAATGGATGACAATAATTTCACTGACTGCTTTGCCAATCGTGTTGGCATATCAAATCTGGAGCTTTTACGTTTTCCGTGATCGTATCCGAGTTGAGAAGATTTCGTATTAATTATTTGTTGTCTTGAGTGATTAACAGGTCCAAAAAGGTTGGGACAATATTTGTCCCAACCTTTTTATACATATCTGATTTATTCTAGAAATGAAAGGAATTATTTTATGTTAGATAAACGTTTATTTAGCTTTGCTGGTGCGAAGAAAGCGCTAGGCCTTCTTTGTCTCCTGACATTTATTCAATCTCTTGCTATTGTTGGTCAAGGGCGGGCGATTAGTATCGCATTAACCAAACTGTGGCAACATCATCCATTAAAGTCAATTTTTTGGATTGTTTTAATATTTATTGGCGCATATGTTTTACGTCAACTAATGGGGGTTTTTAAGGAATATGTTTTGGCACCATTCGCTGACAAAACAACTGGTATGTTGCAAAGTAAGTTAACGCAACAATATGCAAAATTAGGACCAAGTGCGATTACTAGTTTAGGAACTGGAAAATCAGTAACTTTAGCAGTTGAAGGAATTGATCAAGTGCATGATTACTTTACACTAGTTTTGGTTAAACTTTTTGATATGATGATTATTCCATGGGTTATTTTGGCATATATTTTTACTATTAATTGGAAACAAGCTGTTTTTCTATTTATGATTTATCCTGTGATTGTCTTATTTATGATTATCTTGGGATATGCAGCTCAAGCAAAAGCAGATCGGGAATATGATACATTTAATAGATTATCAAATCATTTCGTGGATTCGCTGCGTGGTTTGACTACGTTGAAGCAACTTGGGCTAGCAAAACAGTATGCTAACAATATTTATGATGTTTCTGAAGAACATCGTAAGGCAACAATGAGCACGTTAAAAATTGCAATATTGTCGACGTTTGCTTTGGATTTTTTCACAACATTATCAATCGCTATTGTCGCTTTGTTCTTGGGTCTAGGTTTAATGAATGGGACAATGCCACTATTGCCAGCCCTGACAATATTAGTTTTAGCACCTGAGTATTTTTTGCCAATTCGAAACTTTGCCAATGATTATCATGCAACTCTTAATGGGAAAAATGCATTTGCTGATATTATGAACTTACTTGATAAAAAGCTTGCCGATGACACAAATATTTACCATAGTAAACAGCAGCAATGGCAAAAAGATGATACATTGCAATTACAAGGAGTTAATTACGAATACCCTGGTGCCACAGAACCAGCATTAAAAGATATTAATCTTTCACTTAAAGGTCATCAGAGGGTTGCTATCGTTGGAACTTCAGGATCAGGTAAATCGACACTTTTGAATTTATTAGGTGGTTTTTTAATTGGAGACGGCGAGGTGCAATTAAACAAGCAAAAGACGCCACATCTTCAACAAAAAGATTGGCAAAATCAATTGCAAGTTCTACCACAAAGACCATATATTTTTCACGATACGTTACGTGGTAATCTATCTTTTTATTCTCCTGAAAAAACAGATGCTGAGCTAGTCGACGCCTTGCATACTGTCGGGCTGGGTGAATGGTATGACGGATTAGAGCAAGGATTAGACACGCTGATCGGCGAAGGAGCAATGAAAACGTCAGGTGGACAAGCACAACGAATTGGGTTGGCCAGAATTTTATTGGATCAGAATAGACGAGTGTTGTTGTTAGATGAACCAACGGCGCACTTAGATATCGAAACAGAGGTTCACTTGAAGGAAACAATGGTGCCATTATTTGAGCAAAGACTAGTGATTTTTGCCACACACCGTTTACACTGGTTGACCGAGATGGACTGGATCATTGTCATGCGTGACGGTGAAATTGTTGAGCAAGGAACCTTAACTGATTTAAAGGCCAATGACGGTTACTTTGTAAGTTTGCAATCAGCAATGCGAGGTGGCAAAAATGCATAAGATGTTAGAATTAATTAAAAAAGATACATGGGTATTTCCTTATTTAAAGTCGTATAAAAAATTACTAGTTTTAATTATCTTTTTGGGATTTATGACGACTTTTTCTGGGGCAGCCTTAATGTTTACATCTGGGTTCTTGATTTCCAGATCAGCGCAAATTCCTGAAAATATTTTGATGGTTTATGTTCCTATTGTGCTAACGCGTGCGTTTGGAATTGGCCGACCAACTTTTCGGTATGCTGAACGACTAGTTTCACATAATTGGGTATTAAAAATAGTTTCAGTGTTTCGTCGACGTTTATATGAACTTGTTGAAGTTGGTACAAAGTCTGTCTATGCGAAGTCACAAACTGGAGAAGTCTTAAATGTTCTGGATAATGATTTATTTAAGATTGAAAATTTTTATTTGCGAACATTATTCCCAACAGTAATTGGTCTCGTAATTTATGTCCTAATTGCTATTGGTGTTGGTATCTTTAATTGGGGATTTGCGCTTGCCATACTATTGATATTGGGAATGACAGTCATTGTCGCACCGATGGTCACTTTAGCAGTCAATGGTGCCCGCGATTTTAAACAGCAACAGTTAGAAGGACAATTGTATACGGATTTAACTGATTCTGTGATGGGCTTGCAAGATTGGATTTTGGCTGGACGAACGCAGGAATTATTTGATCGGCAACAGAGTGATTTTGACGCAATAAATAAAATTAAATCAAAGCAGTCTCATTTTAACTGGTGGCGAGATATGTTTGGTGCACTGGTTATTGGGGCGGCTGCAGTTATTTTGATGATTTTTGCCACACGTCAATTTGGTAATGATAGTTTTGGGGTTAATTGGATTGCAGCCTTTGTGTTAGCAATTTTTCCAGCTGAAGATGCTTTAACAACCATTAGTACAGGTGTTGGAGAATGGCCACGATATCAAGATTCAATTCAAAGATTAAACAAGATGGATGCGCAATCGAAACAGGAGTGGCAAAAAAGTGATGAACAATCAACAGGTTTAATAACTGAACCAGAAATTAAGTTTAATCAAGTTAATTTTGGTTATAATGACAGTAAGTTAGTTTTGGAAAACCTAAATCTAACCATTAAAAATGGTCAAAAGTTAGCTATTTTGGGACAATCTGGTGCTGGAAAAACAACATTGTTAAAGTTATTATTAGGTGATGAGCACCCTGATAGTGGGGCAATTACAATTAATGACCATAATATTAGCTCATTGCAACAGCAGCGCTCAGATATTATTTCAGTATTGGACCAGCAACCCCATATATTTGCCAGTTCAGTTGCTAATAATTTGCGATTAGGTAATTTAAAGGCTACTGATGAACAACTCTGGGATGTTTTAAAACAAGTATCTTTGATAGATCTAGTTCGTAGTTTGCCAGAAGGATTGGATACACCAATGACGGAGATGGGAAGTCGTTTCTCGGGTGGTGAACAACAACGATTTGCTTTAGCACGTGTCTTACTACAAGATACACCAATTGTCGTGCTTGATGAGCCGACCGTTGCGTTAGATCCAATTACGGAACTGACTGTACTAAAGACTATTTTTGAGACACTGTCTGATCGAACGATTATTTGGGTGACCCACCATTTAACTGGTATTGAGTTTGTCGATGATGTGATTTTTATTGAAAACAAAAAAATATCAATGCAAGGTACGCCTGAACAATTGATGATGACAGAACCTAGATTTAAAAGATTACTGCAGATGGATCATGGAAATTTAATTGACATATAAGAGGGTGATTTTCTGGTTAAGACAAAGAAAAGGCATACGAAAAAGAAGAAAAATTTCATACGAACTTTCTTTGTTGAGAAAGGTCAGCTACATAAGGGTCGTGTATTTTTATGTGTGGTTATTTTACTAAGTATTGGATTTTGGCAAACGGATATACGTATACAACAGGCGAATAAAGAAAAAACAACAGAAGAGGTGTCTCAAGTGCCAGTTTCTCGAGAAGCATTCATAGAAAAAATTGCCCCTGAGGCCCAGAAACTTGAGAAACAATACGGCGTATTAGCATCTATTAGTATTGCTCAAGCTGCTCTAGAGTCAAATTGGGGTCAATCTGAACTGTCAGCTAAGTACAATAATTTTTTTGGTGTGAAGTCTTCAGCTGGTCAACCAAGTGTCACACTCGCAACCAAGGAGTTTGAAAATAATCAATGGGTTACGATCAATGACTCATTTCGAGTCTATAATAGTTGGCAAGATTCGATGGCAAGTCATGCGAAATTGCTAGTTAGTGGCACGTCAGATAACCCGCAACGGTATGCAACGGTTGTTCAAGCAACTGATTATAAAACAGCAGCGAATGGATTAGTAACTGGGGGATATGCAACAGATCCGACATACGCTGACAAAATAATTCATATGATTGAAACTTATCACTTAAATAAGTATGATGATAAATAGAAATGGATGAAAAGGGTGAGAACATGAGTTATGAAATTTTACCAGGTGCAACGATTGGTATAATTGGTGAAGGCATTACTAGCCGTTACTTGGCACAAGCTGCTCATAATATGGGGTATCAAGTTGCAGCATATAGTAGTACTGCTGAATCAGTAGTATTTAAAGACGCAGACTACCGTTTCTTAGGGGAGAAGGATAATGATGATGAAATTGAAAGTTTTGTCGCATTATCTGACATGATAACTTATACGTCAGCGTGGTTACCAACACAAATTACGAATCAGTTGACTAATCAAGTCGTGCCACAGGGAACAACAATATTAGATATTACTGATGATCATGCATTAGCCAAAGCTTTTTATGAAAGTGAATCATTAAATATACTGCCGTACGAAACAGGTAGTTCATTAGACGAAATTGCACAAGCAGGTACCAAGTTGGGTTATCCAATTATTGTAAAGCCTGTGTTTAAACACAAGCATATTGATGATCAAGTAATTTTGCGTGGAGATTGGGATCTTGGATTGGTAGCACCACTAATTGATGGTGGTACATTGCTGGTAGAACCATGGCTTGAGAACACGCAATCATTTGTTATGACTGCTGTTCGAGGTTCACATGATGAGACAACATTGTATCCATTGCGACAAGTAGAAACTCCTGAACCAGGGTTAACAAGAGCATGGACAGTTGGGGATGTTTCAGATGAAATTGTTACAGAAATTAAGAAGGTGACTGAAAAGCTAGGTCAGGCTCTTAATTATATTGGTGCTTATGATGTCACATTTTTGGTTTCCGAGAATGGCACACTTTATTTACGTAATACGATTCCTGGTTTGTCTAAGACAACAGTTCTTTATGATGTTTCTGTTAATGTTGGTGTGACAATGCAACACTTAAGAGCAGTCACTGGTCAGCGGCTATCAGAAGTTGTTTTTGAAGCGGCTGCCATCTACATGCCTATTAGTGATAAAGAAGAATCTAAGTTATATAGACATTGGCAAATTCAGCCACACTGGCAAGTTTCAATTTACCACTCGCCAACTTTATTACCACAAATTGGTCATGTTTTAGCTGCAGGATCAAGTTCTGAACAATTGTTGAATCAGTTACATGTTGCTGGTGTTTGGCAATTTAACGATTAAATGAAAAAAGCACGTGTTACAGCAAGGATTTAGTTTTTTGGAACACGTTTAAAGGGCTGGAACGTCAAAACGTCCCAGCCCTTTGTTTTTTGTATTTGGTTAGAAAGAAATTTGCAACAAGGTAATGAATACACTGGCAAATGATAGAATAAGCATGAAGATGACAAATCCTTGAATAACCTTTTGCATTGTTGATTTTTTCTTTTTCGTATTTTTTTGCATTATGGTACCTCTAACTTTTCATTTAGTCTATTGTATCAAAAAAATGGTATAACGTACCACAGAGCGATTAAATAAAGGTATAATAAATAGATTAATGAATTTAAGGAGGCAAGGATGCTGACATTATTTAATTGGCCAGTTACCGTTTTCATTGCTATAATTCTGCTAATTGTACTTTGGATTATCAAACAAGTGTTTTTTCAAAATAATTGGCCAAAGAATATAAAGGTTACAGATATTGCTGTTTTTTTTGCATGGTGGAGCATTGCTGTGACAACGTTTGAGGTTTGGCATATCATAATGCTTGCGCCTATGCTGTTAATGTTTGTTGTTTGGGGTATTGCGCTGGCTTTATATCAAGGATTTGTCCGTGAAAATTTCGAGACAAGACGATTTTGGCTTATTTGGTGGCGAATCAGTACACTTGCCAGCTATGTTGTTTTAATTGGTATTTCAGCCTTTGCCTACTTTATAACTCGTACTTAAGAATAAGGAGTAAATACATGAAAAAAATTAGTGGATACGTAAAAACATGGCAATCAGATAAGGGCTTTGGTTTTATTGAATTGAAAGGTGAAGATGATGTCTTTGTACATTTTTCAGCAATTCAAACGCCACGAGTTCGTGATTTGACGGTTGGTCAAGAGGTTAAATTAGTTGTTGTTCAAGGTATTCGTGGTCCTCAAGCAGCAGCAGTTGAAGTCTTGGATTAATAATTGATTGGAGGTCAATGACATGATAGATTTATCAGCAGATACGAATAAATTTAAGGAAACGGTCTTAAATGAGGAAGAAAAGTATAATGGCCATATCATTCGGGCGACAGAACAGACAGTTGCATTACCTGATGGTCGTCAAGCAAAACGTGATATTGTCTATCATGCCGATGCAATTGCGATTCTAGCACTGACAGCAGATAACAAAATGATTCTAGAAAAACAATGGCGTGCTCCAGTTCAAAAATTAACCTTGGAAGTGCCTGCTGGTAAAATTGATACGCGAGATAAAAAAACACTTGATGCAGTAAATCGGGAATTAAATGAAGAAACAAGACTTCAAGCGCATCATGTGGAGAAAATAACGGGATTTTATTCTTCAATTGGTTTTTCAAATGAGTACATGACACTATATCTAGCAACTGATTTATCGTCTGTGACACATGAATTACCACAAGATTATGATGAAAAAATTGACTTAGTTTATGTTAGTTATGAAGAAGCCACTGTATTATTTGAGAACGGACAATTGGAGGATGCTAAGACTAATATGGCATACCTTTACTGGCGTACTTTACAATAATAGGTGAAGATAATGGTATTTAAAAAAAAGTCACAAGTAACAACTCGGCAACAACGTTCAAAAGTTGTTGATAATTCTAAGCCGGGGGTAGAAGGTGAGAATCGCGAGGATAATATTGCTTCGCCTGAATTATTAACTCGTGAAGAGCATCGAATTACCAGACATGGTCGTTATGAATTGGATTCACAAACACGTAAGCTGACAAAGAATGGTAAAACATCACGATTGAAACATCGGTTAAATGTAACGATTATTGTTTTGATAGTGTTAATTATTATAACTTACCTAATACTATTCTTTTTGTAGTAGACGATTAAAATAAAGGAGAGATTTTTTAATGCGATATGGTGTAATAAATGCAATGGCAGAGGAAAAGGCAGCACTAGTTGATGCAATGATTGATGAAAAAAAGACAACCATTGCGGGAAAACTATTTCATCATGGAAAGATTGGTCATGTGGATGTTGTCGTTGTAGAATCCGGTATTGGTAAGGTTGCTTCTGCTTTAACCACGACGTTACTAATCACTAATTTTGGTGTTGATGCCGTAATTAATTCAGGATCAGCAGGTGCTTTGGGAACTGATCTACGAATTGGTGATATTGTCATTGCTGATTACCTTGCGTATGCAGATGCAGATGCACGTGCTTTTGGATATGCATATGGGCAAGTACCACAACAACCTGCTCGTTTTAAGGCAGATACTGATTTATCAAATGATTTGTCAGAATCATACGAGAAGGTGACGGATGCTCGTTTGGTGCGAGGATTAGTCGTGACGAGTGATTCGTTTATTGCAAGCAATGAGCAAAAGCAAACAATCTTAACACACTTTCCTGAAGCACAATCAGCAGAAATGGAAGGGGCCTCAATTGCTCAGGTGGCTAATTACTTTGATGTGCCATTTGCAGTTGTGCGAGCCATTTCAGACAATGCTAATGGTGATGCGGGGATGACTTTTGACGATTTTATTGTTGAGGCAGGACAACAATCTGCACAAGTTCTCATTAATTTTTTTGAGGCACAAGCTTAATCATAGTAGGGGAGGATATCAAAATGGCCTTTGAAACAACTGTTAAAGTTGCTGGGGATGATGTTGTCTACCAATTTAATCCGCAATTAAAACAATATGCATTAGGCGATACTGGTTTTGTAAAGAATAATGCCGGTTCATACGTGATGAATCGTTCATTAGAACCAGACAAAGGGTTAGATAATGCGATTAAGTTAAAAGTTGTTGTGAACAAACAATTGACGGGCATTAAAATAAAGACAATTAATCCTAGTGGCAACGCAACAATAAACATTTTTAAACATGAGCATCATGAAGATTTAGTGTCATTGTATCGCTTTTATTTAAATGAGTTAGTTACACGGGAAATCATAAAAAAAATATAAGACATTTTAAGAGCAGTTTGACGACCATTCGCCAAGCTGTTTTTTTAAAGCTAAAAGTAAAAAAACAGAATATAAGTTAACTTTAATACTGTTACATTGTCGTAATCAGTAAAGCTTTATTTCTAAAAATATAAAGTGTTAAAAAGAATTTAGCGATTTTGATAAAATTAACGTCCTTATTTAACCGGTTAATGATCATTTTAAGAAAGCTGTTATAACAGTCATTTAGAGCGGTACAAGGTATGATGTTACAATTTAATTTCTAACAAAAAGTTTGTTTGTGATACATGTGTAACGCAATGTCGCAGCATTGTAACGAATAACAGTCTGAGCTTGGTAAACTATTACTTGTCGTTAAGAGTTCAGTTCCCAACGCAGTGATAATTCCTGTGTTGCAGAGGACTGGATAGATTAAATGCTATAATTGGCAAACATCAAGGAGAATTATTTACCATGAATAAGAAAGTACTTACTGCATTAACTGTCGCTGGTATTGCAACTGCTGCAATGGCCACTGATGTATCAGCTGATACATACACTGTTAAGTCAGGAGACACTCTATCATCAATCGCCGCAAATCATAACACCACAGTAGACCGTATTCTAAATGTTAACAAAATTGCAGATGCCAACATGATTTTTGTTGGTGAACAATTTGAATTAGATGATCAAGCTGCTGCTACAACACAGGCTGTAACACCAGCATCTAGTGCCGTTGCTACACAACAATCAGCAGCAACTTCAGTCGCTTCAGTGGCACCAGCTGCTAGCGAAGCAACTTCACAAGCTACATCATCATCTAGTGCAGCAACAACACAAACTTCAACAAGTTCAGCTTCAGGATCAACCTATGACCAATTTATTGCTGCTGGTGGAACTTCAGCATTGTGGACTTCAGTTGTAATGCCTGAATCAGGTGGAAATGTTAATGCATCAAATGGTCAATATCATGGATTAGGTCAAACTAATCAATCATGGGGCTATGGCTCTGTTGCATCACAAACACAAGGTATGTTGAACTACGCAACTTCACGTTACGGTTCAGTTGAAAATGCCATTGCTTTCCGTGTAGCTAACGGTTGGTGGTAAACCGAGTGGGTTTAAACAACTAACTCATAAAATTTTAAAGGTTACATCTTAAACTGGGAATAATTCCAATTTAGATGTAACCTTTTTATTTTTGTATTAATTTTTTACATGTTGCTGTGTGTTTAATGGAAAGTGATTTGTACTTTCGTCAATGGGCCATAACCAATAATTGTTATTTGCCAGTAGTTGTGTTTGTTTGGTATGGAGTGCCATCATATCAGAAGATTTTATTTGCCTTAACTCTGATGGAAAAGTGTGGACTTGAATCGGATAAACCTGAGAAACTAGTTCACGACTCTCATCAACTAGTAGGGCAAATCTTGGCTTTACGGTTGGTGCAAGGTAAATTTTGATCATCATAACTCCTTATTTCAAATGTCTCGGAAAAGTTCTTGCCAAGCATTTTTATCAAGCTTCGATTTCTTGTGATGTGTACGAGGTTTTTTTACATAAGTTGCTTTTTTAAATGCACGCACAATGTCGGCTTGTACTTCTCTTTCTGGGGGTAAGTTCTGGAGAATAAATTCGACCGTCTGTGGTGGCAAGTTTTTAAATGCCGTTTGATGATCAATAAACCAGTGGCGCATTTCCTGATTTAAACCAGCATGTCGACGGATACGTTGCAACAATTCATCGAGTCCAAAATTTAATTGATGGATTTCAGTTTGTAATTGGCGAGCGACTGGTTCAGGAATGCCGATATGATCAGCAAAATGAGTGATGCCTAGTTTTATTTCTTCACCCAAATCATTGGCTAGAACATATTGATACTTTAGGCGACGACCACAGTCACAATATAACTGAGGTTTATGAGTGTCTTCATAATTAAAATTTTCATGATAAGCAACTAAGGACCAATGTCGCCCATGTCCGACTAATTCATGATTCATAAATAGTGATGTTTGTTGATAACGAATATGCTTTTGTACAACAGCTTGTTGCTCACTAGTTAATTGGTGCCACGTTTCTGCACGCCGTTGTTTTGTGAGTGAGACCTTTTTAGTTTTTTGTTTAGTGACTGGCATGATTTTAAACTTCGACTCTTTAATTATTTGATTTCTTCTAAACGTTGTTGGATTGCGTTATAAACGCGCTCGACATCAGTTGACGTACCACGCAATTCATAATTAGCAATTAACGGTACATTAAACTGCAGCGCATAACGACGGGCTGTTAAGATGTATTGGGCATTAAAATTTTTATTTCCCGATCCAATAATTCCTAGTAAATGTTGTTGGTTTTCGGGGATCTCTAATTGTTCACGTAGGCAATCCGTCAATATTTCAAATACACCATTATCGATACCGTTGCCACCATCTAAATAGGTCGGTACAAAGACAAAAAAGGGTGCATCTGCAATTATGTCAGGGGTTGCATCTGAAACTTCAATTGGGGTAAAAGTGACACGTCCTTGTGTTTCAGCATACGCTGTTAGTTTTTCAATAAATGAGTGGGTATTGCCAGAGATTGAAGTATATAACAGATGAATAGGCATTTTTATCCTCCAAAATTTTCTACTAACATTAAGTCTAAAAAATATTATGATAATTAGCAATTAAATATGTAACGGAAAGTTATTATTTAATCTTTTTGTAATAATCACTCAAAAGGCTTATGTGGTGCTATAAAGCCTATGTCAAGCCTTTTTTTAAGCAAATTAATAGCTTGCAAACAGTTAGTTGAGTGGTTTATACTCAATGTCATATTAACAAAGCGTTAGGTTTTATAGAAGAAGAAAGTTTAGGTGAAAATATGCAAAATGTGACCGTATATACAAAAAATAACTGCATACAATGTCTTATGACCAAGAAGACATTAACGCAATATGGTATTAGCTATTCAGAAAAGAATGTTGAAAATGATGCTGAAGCACTTGCCTTCTTAAAAGACAAAGGTTATCAATCAGTACCAGTTGTCTTTTCAGAAGATATGGAGCCTGTTAGAGGGTTCCGACCAGATTTGCTTGCAAAGTTAAGTAAAGCAATCTAATTTAATCAAAATAATTAATTAAGATACTTATGTGTCGGTGCAATCAATGGGATTCCGCTTTACACTAGGTACGCGGGGGAATTATATGTCATTAGCAACACTGGATTTAGATAAGGTAACTTATTTTGATCTGAATAACCAATTAAATATTCCAAAAAATAATAGTATTCAGTTACAGAAAGATACTGAAGCGCTACAGGCTTTTATTCAAGAAAATGTTAAGCCAAATACGAAGCAATTTAACTCAGTACAGGATCGTTTTGATTATTTGATTGCAAACGATTATGTGGATCAAAAAATGGTCAACAAGTACACGATGACTTTCATTGAAAAGCTATATGCATATTTGGAATCACAGAATTTTCAGTTTAAGTCTTTTATGGCTGCATACAAGTTTTATGCACAATATGCTTTAAAAACAAATGATGGTGATTATTACATTGAAAATTACAATGATCGAATTGTGATGAATGTTCTATTTTATGCTAATGGGGATGAAACACTGGCCATGAATTTAGCTGATGAAATGATTCATCAACGTTATCAGCCGGCGACTCCTTCTTTTCTAAATGCTGGGCGTTCACGTCGTGGAGAGTTAGTTTCATGTTTCATTTTACAGGCAACTGACGATATGAATGCCATCGGACGTGTGATTAATTCAGCACTTCAATTATCTAAAATTGGTGGTGGTGTAGGTATTGTTTTGTCGAATTTGAGAGAGGCCGGTGCGCCAATCAAAGGCATTGCTAATGCTGCATCTGGGGTCGTTCCTGTTATGAAACTATTGGAGGACTCATTTTCATACTCAAACCAAATGGGTCAACGTAATGGTGCGGGAGTTGTCTACTTATCAGTATTTCATCCAGACATTATGAATTTTTTGGCAACTAAAAAAGAAAATGCTGATGAAAAGATTCGTGTGAAAACATTGTCACTTGGCTTAACTGTTCCTGACAAATTCTATGAATTAATTAAAAATAATTCAGATATGTTCCTATTCTCTCCATATGACGTCGAGCGAGTATACGGCAAGCCATTTAATTATGTAGACATTACGGCAGAATATGATGCCATGGTGGCTAATAAGCAAATTCGCAAAAAGAAAATTCGTGCTCGTGAACTAGAGACTGAAATTTCAAAGTTACAGCAAGAATCTGGTTACCCTTATATTATCAATATAGACACAGTTAATGCTGCTAACCCAATTGCTGGAAAGATTATTTCATCTAACTTATGTTCAGAAATATTACAAGTTCAACGAGCATCACAAATTAATAATGAGCAAACTTATGATGAATTGGGAACAGATGTTTCATGTAATCTTGGGTCAACTAACATTGTTAATATGATGGCAACAAAGAACTTTGGTAAGTCAGTCGATGCAATGGTTCGTGCATTAACATTTGTATCGGATCAAACAGATCTCGATATTGTGCCATCTGTAAGGTTAGGTAATCGCCAGACACATGCAATTGGTCTCGGCGCTATGGGGTTACACGCTTTTTTTGCTAAAAATCATATGTATTATGGTGATGAGGAGGCGTTGGACTTTACTAATGCCTACTTCTTGATGCTAAATTATTATAGTTTGGTTGCTTCAAACAATATTGCGAAAGAACGTCAATCTAGTTTTTATGAGTTTGAAAAATCAACTTACGCTAGTGGTGCTTATTTTGATAAATATATTAACGAAGATTGGTCACCAAAAACAGATAAGGTGAAAGAAATCTTTTCTGTACATCATTTCCCAACAAAGGAAGACTGGGTTGCATTAGCGGAGTCAGTTAAGCAATATGGGTTATACAATGCATATCGCATGGCTATCGCACCAACTGGGTCAATTTCATATGTGAATGACGCAACTGCTTCATTGCATCCTATCATTAATCGTGTTGAAGAGCGACAAGAAAAGAAGATTGGAAAAATTTATTATCCGGCACCTTATTTAGGAACAGATACGTTACCCTACTATGAGTCTGCGTATAATATGGATATGCGTCGTGTTATTGATGTTTATGCAGCAGCACAACAGCATATTGATCAAGGAATGGCATTGACATTATTTATGCGTTCCACAATACCTGCGGGACTATACGACTGGAAGGATGGTCATACTGAAAAGATGACCACACGTGACTTAAACATTCTAAGATTGTATGCTTATCAAAAGGGTATCAAATCAATCTACTATATTCGTACTTATACGGATGATATGGAGGAGTTTGGTGTTAATGAATGTGAAAGTTGTTCAATTTAGACTGCGGTATAGATAAGGAATAAGGTGAACAGATGACAGCAGGATATGAAGCAATCAACTGGAATGCGATTGAAGACAAGGTTGATAAAGCCACTTGGGAAAAATTGACAGAGCAATTTTGGCTTGACACAAGAATTCCTCTGTCAAATGATTTGGATGATTGGCGTAAAATGACCGAACAAGAGCATTATTTGGTTGGTCACGTTTTTGGTGGGCTAACATTACTGGATACATTGCAGTCTCAAGACGGTATGGCATCTTTGAAGCAAGCAACTAGGACACAACATGAACTAGCAGTTTTAAATAATATTGAGTTTATGGAATCTGTCCATGCCAAGTCATATTCTTCAATTTTCGAAACATTACACACACCAGCTGAAATCGAAGAGATATTTGATTGGACAAATAGTAATGAATTTTTACAATATAAAGCAAATCGAATCAATCAGGTTTATCAAAATGGTAGCCAATTACAGCGTAAAGTTGCCTCAGTGTTTTTAGAGACATTTTTGTTTTACTCAGGATTCTATACACCACTTTGGTATTTAGGACACAATAAACTAAATAATGTTGCTGAGATTATTAAGTTAATTTTGCGTGATGAGTCAGTCCATGGTACGTACATTGGCTATAAGTTCCAATTAGGGTTCAATGAGCTTAGTACAGATGAACAAAATGAATTAAAAACCTGGTTATACGATTTATTGCTAGATTTATATGGAAACGAAGAAAAATATACCAAATTATTATATGATGAAATTGGATGGACTGAGTCTGTGCTAACATTCCTTCGCTATAATGCGAATAAGGCATTGATGAATTTAGGTCAGGATCCATTATTCCCAGACGGGGCTGAAGACGTTAATCCAATCGTTATGAATGGTATTTCGACAACAACCTCAAACCATGATTTCTTCTCACAAGTTGGTAATGGTTATCGCCTTGGTCAAGTTGAAGCTATGGAAGATGATGATTATTATATTGAATAGTATTGCGTAAGTAAAAAAGACGTGATATTATTATGACATTAATAAACGAGGAGAAAATTAGTTATGGTTAAAGTTAATTTCCAATTAAATGGTTGGTGGCGCAGATAACGCGTACGAGCTATGATTGCATAGACTTGGTACGTGGTTCCTTTTGGAGCAGATGTATTGAGTCTGTGCTGACTAATTTTCCAAAAATTATTGGAAAGGGTTACACGACTTAGTGTATAGTCCTTTTCATGTTAAACACGAGAAGGTACTATAGTATCTGCTCGTGTTTTTTATTTTATCAAAAAGATAATAGTGGAAGTGAGTAAGCAAATGAATAAAAAAATATTGGGTACAATTGGCGTATTAGCGTTATTTACACTTTTTGCTGGTGTATATGAGACGGTTGATAAGCAGCAAAAAAAAGCCATACCAACAGTGGCAGTTTTACAATTTATGAAGCATCCGGCCCTAGATGCAATTAATAAAGGTATTTATGAAGGATTAGCAAGTGAGGGATTTCATAAAGGGAAAAATATCAAAATACTTTTTGAAAATGCTCAGGGCGACCAATCAAATTTGAAAACAATGGCATCAAAATTTGATAATGCTCAGGCTGATGTATCGGTAGGAATTGCAACCCCAGCAGCAGTGTCTTTGGCAAATACAATTACCGATAGACCAGTTGTTTTTGCTGCATCAACAACACCAATACAGTCAAAACTTGTGAAAAGTTATCAGCACCCAGGCGGTAATGTGACAGGTGTGTCAGATCAAGCACCTTTAAAATCACAATTAAAAATGATGCAAACTTTTTTGCCGCATCTAAAAAATCTTGGTGTTATCTACACCTCTTCTGACGATTCAGCATCGATTCAAGCCAAACAGATGATGGCATTAGCCAAAAAAGCAGGTATTCAGGTAAAACCATATACAATCTCATCATCAAATGATTTAAATCAAACTTCTAAGCAAATGGTTGCTAATCACCAGGTTGATGCAGTATTCGTACCAACTGACAATACGATTGCAGGGGCAATGCCAACACTGATTGATAGTACAAATGCAGCGAATGTCCCGGTATTTCCAACGGTAGATACCATGGTTAAAGATGGTGGTCTTGCAGCAGAATCAATTAATCAAGAAGAATTAGGAATCAAGACAGGAAAGCAAGTTGCCCAAATATTAAAGGGCAAAAAGCCCAAAGATATGCCAGTTGGTTTTATTAAAAAGGGTGATTTAGTTATTAATCGCGCACAGTTAGATAAATTAGGCATTAAATTGCCAAATAAATATAATCAACAAGCAAAATTCGTAAAGTGAGGCAATTATGAATATTTTAATTTCAGCTATTGGACAGGGATTGATTTGGGCAACCTTAGGATTTGGATTATTCCTAACTTTCCGTATTTTAGACTTTCCCGATATGACAGTGGAGGGAACTTTCCCCTTAGGTGCGGCAACTGCAGTTACTTTAATATCAAATGGGGTCTCTCCAATTATTGCGACAATCTGTGCAGCATTAGTGGGAAGTTTAGCAGGATTAGTTACTGGTCTACTATATACAAAGGGTAAGATTCCTATTTTGCTTGCAGGGATTTTAACGATGACGGCGGCCTATTCCGTTAATTTAAGAATTATGGGTCAAGCCAATCGATCATTGCTGGGGAAAGACAGCTTATTTTCATATCATTTTTTAAAAATTTTACCCCCTAATTTTCCGGTCATTGTTATTGGATTGATTATGATTGTATTATTGACAATTTGTTTGGCATTATTTTTGAAAACAGAATTAGGTCAATCTTTTATCGTGACTGGTGATAATCCTAAGATGGCTCGTTCTTTAGGTATCAACACAGACAATATGACAATTTTAGGATTAATGATTGCTAACGGGTTAATTGGCCTCGGTGGGGCATTAGTTTCACAAAATAATGGTTTCGCTGATGTGAACATGGGTGTTGGTACAATTGTGGTTGCACTTGCTTCAATTATTATTGGTGAAGTTGTATTTACTGATACACTGACTTTGACTGAACGTTTAATTACAATTGTTATTGGATCAATTTTCTATCGATTTGTTCTAGTTATTGTCTTATATATCGGCTTTAATGCAGATGATTTGAAATTAGTAAGTGCCATTATACTTGGACTGGCATTGATGTTACCGGGAATACGCTCAAAGTTGCGTTTAAATGCATTTTTAAAACGAGGATAACTAACTATGGCTTTAAAAGAAAAATTACGATTAGATCATGCAACGGTTGTTGTCAATCAGGGTCAATCGAATGAAAAAACAATATTAGATGATGTATCATTAATCCTGCGAGATGGTGATTTTGTGACTGTTTTAGGATCTAATGGTGCTGGTAAGTCAACACTGTTTAATGTTATTGCTGGTTCTTTGGCACTAACTAGTGGACATATTTTCCTGGGCGATCGTGATGTAACTAAGTTAGATGAAGCGCAACGAACACATTTTTTGGCGCGGGTCTTCCAAGATCCCAAACTGGGTACTGCACCACGAATGACCGTAGCAGAAAATTTATTGTTGGCCGAAAGAAGAGGCTTAAGAAGGCGTCTAAAAAATCGTGGGTTGACTGATGAAAAAAAAGCATCCTTTGTGGCAGTTACTAAAACCATGGGAAATGGTTTGTCGGATAGATTAGATATGGATGCAGGTGATTTGTCAGGTGGTCAGCGACAAGCCTTGTCATTCTTAATGGCTACCCAACTCAGACCAGAGGTGTTATTGTTAGATGAACATACAGCAGCATTGGATCCTAAGACAAGTACACAATTAATGCGAGTGACAAACGAACGAATCCATGAAGAAAAATTAACAGCATTAATGATTACCCATCATTTAGAAGATGCGTTAGATTATGGTAATCGTTTAATCATTATGTCAGAAGGAAAAATTTCATTGGATGTGAGTGGTGAAGAAAAGGAGAAATTAACAGTAACTGATTTATTAAATTATTTTAATCGTTACTAATAACAATAGTGTGATGAAAAAAAACATAATAGCTAATAGTTTGGCAGTTGCGGGTGGCGGTTTTATTGGTGGTGTATTACGAGCAATCATGCTGATTATTTTTCACAATAATCAGTTTCCATGGGCAACAATTATTGTGAACCTAACGGGGACTTTTATGTCTGCTTTGTTAGTCATATTGCTTGGTAAAGTTACTAAACTTAGTCAAGTGACGGCAAACTTTATTATGGTAGGAATATTAGGTGCATATACGACTTACTCAACAGCATTGGCTGATATTAGTCGATTGTCATTTTTTTCGGCCTTGTTGTATTTATTAATAAGCATCGGTGGTGGTGTGGCGGTTGTGCTGTTAAGTCGTGCAATCGGTCATAAAATGGTGACGTCATGGCAGAAATAATGTTAACTGGTTTAGGGGCAATGTGTGGCTCGCTCATTCGTTTTGGGCTATTAACAGTGGCTCCTCGGTGGTTTGGCAAGTTAGCAGATTTAATGGTTGTCTGCATTAATCTATTAGCAGCATTGGGTATGGGGATTGTTGTGGTATTAATTTTGCCAGATTGGCTTCATACAATTTTAGCACCAGGTATTTTAGGTGGCTTGTCGACGTTTTCAGCACCAATTGTGGACATTGCAGATGCTATTCAAAAACCGCATGGTCCACATCAAATGCTAGTTTTTAAAACAATTATGACATTTATTGGGGGCTTGATTATTTTTTGGCTTGGCATGCAAATTGGTCAAAATTTGCTTTAAGTGCACAGATATATGTAAAAAATAAGAATAATTTGCTTGATGGGTTAATCTTTGTTGAATGGTTGTTTCACAGGTGGTACACTCAATAGTATGAGATATGAGAGATAGCAAAATAGGGGATAGCCACATGAGTTTAATTAATCGCGACCGAATTAATGCTATTCGTCAAGCTAATGATATTCCTGTTCGTGAATTAGCAAATATTGGCATTAGCCGTAATCGCTATTATCGGTATTTGAATAATGAAAATGACTTACCAGCTGAAGGATTTATTTCACTGATGAGTCATTTATTATTAACGGGAACAGAAGTAAATACAGAACTAGTCAATGGATTTGATACTGTTGAAGGATTAATCATTGCTTTACAAGAGGCAAATCAAAAACATGCGGTTGATGATATAAAAGATATTAGTCGTCGCGGTTATCATTTGTTTCGTAATACGATGGCCCGTGGTTATTTACGCGTGGCCAGTCTTGCAGATGTTCTGCATGCACAGATTGTTCCTGATGAACATGCGCAAATTGCCAAAAAAATTCTAATTGATTCTTTTGAAGCAGTTACAATTTGGCGAGAAATGGATGTCGCGTTGCTAGCGCCAATAATTACTGATATTCCAGTGGAAAGAGTTGCTGATTATTTAACAATTATTTGGTCTAAACATTGGTCACATCATACAATGGAATTGCTTAACACAATGACCGCTAAATTTTTAGTTATGTTATTAGGAGAAGAGCAGCTCCATCGAGAAATCTTCAATGAGGTTGCCTCATGGATGGTGGAACAGCCACGGAATGCGATGAGTTTTGCTTGGTGGTCTAATTTGGTAGATCATTTGGTGAAGCATCAATGGGAAAATGCTGAGACAGACATACAAGTAGTTGAGCAATTGAAAATGCATGATATGTTTGAAAATGGACAAGATTTATTACGCGCTTGGCAAAATTATGTTTCTACAGTTTATGATAAATAGTAAATAAACTAATTGGAACATGTTTAAAGGGTCAGCAATTTACCAACTTCGATGAAGTGGTAAATTGCTGACCCTTTACATATTATGGTAGTTTTTTATTCTTTCCGAATTTTTAGTATATTACTGCTATGTTTGTGGTGAATTGACAGAATTACTTATTAGCAATTACTTCGATATGATTGCCGTCAATGTCGTCAAGATAAAAAATTATGTGTCGACCATCATCACTTTCTGCTGCAGGTTTTGATTCTTTGACTTCGTAATTAATAAAATGATTTTCTACTGATTCACGATGGTCACGTACAACGACCTGAACAGTAATCGGCTCAGCAGCTGGATCTTCTGTAAACACGATAGCATGTTGGTCAAAGTATAAATGTCTTGATTCGTTTATACCAAATTCAGTTGGTAAATCAAATACCTCACGATAAAATCGTACCGCATTGGGTACATTTTTTGCTGGAATTTGTAAAGGGCTGAATTTTCTAACTCGCATTTGTTACACCTCAATATTTTTTAATTTATCAACTATTCATTATACGCCTAGAATTAAAACAATGACGACAAAAGTCATTTAGCAAACGTCTTTGTTTTAGGAGGTCAATTTATGACAATTAAAATTATATCAGTGAGGCAGCTAGGTGATTTATTAATGCAGCGTTATGCCCATTCACCACAGGAAGGTTGTTGGGTAGTTGCTGTAACAACACAAATGACAATTATTGAGATCTATCAAGTTGCATTGGGTACTTTAGATAGCGTGAGCATTCATCCACGTGATGTTTTTCGACATTTAGTGGCGACTAATGCATATGGTTTTATTTTGTGCCACAATCATCCTAGTGGCAATTTGAATGCATCATCTGCGGACAAATCAGCAATGTCTCAAATGGCCATGTGTAGTCAGATTATGCAGGTTCATTTTTTGGATTTTATGATCATTTCGACAAAAGGATACCGAAGCTATCGGACAGAACATTTATTACCCAAAGTTGAGCTAGAAACACTAATCGATTTATGGACTAAGGTCGACAACATGTGATAAACTTAGTAAGAAATTGCATGGTACTTTTTAAAGTACATGGTTAGAATTATCAAAAATAAAAAAAGAAAAGGGAAAGTGCTGTGTTTTCATTTGGAACTCGAAATGTTGGAATAGACTTAGGAACAGCTAACACGTTAGTATACATTGAAGGTAAAGGAATCGTTCTTCGTGAGCCTTCTGTTGTTGCACGGAATACAAAAACAAATGAAGTTGTTGCCGTTGGTACTGCTGCTAAAGAGATGCTTGGACGGACACCTGGTTCAATCACGGCTATTCGGCCAATGCGTGACGGGGTCATTGCTGATTACGAAACGACAGTTGCAATGCTGAAGTACTATTTGGGTAAGGCATTAGGTACTCGTGGTGCAAAACCATATGTTACGATTGGTGTGCCTTCAGGGGTAACAGCTGTTGAGAGGCGTGCTGTCATTGATGCTGCTCGTGTGGCTGGTGCTCGTGACGCTTATGTTATCGAAGAACCCTTTGCAGCAGCTGTTGGTGCTGGCTTGCCAGTCATGGAGCCAACTGGATCAATGGTTGTTGATTTAGGTGGTGGTACGACGGATGTTGCAACCATCTCACTTGGTGGTATTGTTTCATCACGTTCGATCAGAATGGCTGGTGACAAGATTGATGAAGCAATTATGACTTATGTACGTCAAAAGTACTCAGTATTAATTGGAGAGCAAACGGCAGAACGGCTAAAAATGGCAATTGGTTCGGCAGATGTTGAGGCTTCTGAAGATATGGAAGGTACCACTGCACGCGGAAGAGATTTGGTAACTGGTTTGCCAAAGACGATTGAAATTAAGGCGAGTGATGTTGCTGATGCTATTAAAGATGTTATTGCTGAAGTGATTGTTGCTATTAAAGAAACTTTGGAAGAAACATCTCCTGAAATTGCTGCTGATGTTATTGACCGTGGTATTGTCTTGACTGGTGGTGGTGCGCAATTAGCTCATTTAGATGAAGTGATTGCAGAGGCAACCAAAGTGCCGGTCTTTGTTGCACCAGAACCATTAGATGCGGTTGTTATTGGTACAGGTGAAGCTTTAAAGTCAATTGATGTTTTAAAAAATAATTAAGCCGAAACTTGTAAAGTAGTAACTACCCGTCGTTATTTTCAGGGTAGTTTATTCATACATGCTAGAATTGATAGGTAAAAGCTCATGTAGTATGATAAAACAAGATAAACGAAAGGCATGTTTAAGATGAAGAATATCTTTACATCACGTCGGCTAGTGATTGGTGTCATTGTTGTCATTGTGGCGATTGGTGCAATCACATTAGGTGCACGTGCCCACAATTCAGAAAAAGAACCTTCTTTGCCAGTCCGAGTTATCTCGGATGTATCAGGTTGGACTTCTAATATTGTGAATGCCCCAATAAGAGCAATTAAAGGTGGCTTTGATTCAATTGATGAGTTGATGAATACTTACCAAGAAAATGATCGATTAACTAAAAAGGTTGATGATTTAGCTCAGACAAAAGTCCAGTTGCAAGTCTTGCAACAAGAAAATCGTGCATTAAAAGATCAACTTAAAATAAGCAACACATTGACAGATTATAAGGTTGTTAATGCGGTTGTTACATCACGGTCACCAAGTAATTGGCAAACGCAGTTGATTATTGATAAAGGAACCAATGCAGGACTGAAAAAGGGACTATCTGTGATGGGTTCTGGTGGCCTTATTGGACGGATTACTCAAGTAAATACAACCAATGCCAAGGTTGAACTTCTATCAGACAATAGCCAAGTTTCAGATCGATTTGCTATTCGTGTGCAAAACAGTGCAGGAGAAACAGTCGATGGGATTATAACTAGTTTTAATCAAGCTAAAAATCTGATTGTGATGGGGCAAATTACATCAAGTGTCTCAGTTAAGAAAGGTGATTTAGTTACAACTAGTGGACTTGGTGGTGTAACACCATCTGGATTGTATGTTGGTAAGGTTGAGAAGGTTGGAAGTGATAACTATGGGTTGTCAAAGAAAATTTATATCAAACCAGCAACTGATTTTAATAATATTCCGGTTGTAAGTGTTGCTATCCCTTAGATAATATAAAAAGAGATCAAATTAAAATTTGATCTCTTTTTATATATTAAGCAATTTACTTTTAGTTTGAAGAAACGATCGTCCGATCATTTAATGACTGTAGATCACGGTTGTTATGACTGTAAAATGTCATCAAATTAGCGATTTGCTCCTGTGAGAGTGTAACTGGTGTTTTTAGTACATACCATTCGACATTTTCAGTTAAAGGTGGTGTGGTTAATGAACCAATATAGTGATAATATTCCTTATCTTCAGGGATAATGTCATTGACTGGTATTTCAAAGTTAGTCGTTTCATTCATGTGTTGTAGGACAGCATCATATGTTGCCGATGCATTGCCGGCCCTAACAACCACTGCAACAACTGCTAGGCGACCGTCAATTGCTTCGTGTACGAAATGAATTTCAGCATCATATGATTGCTGATTGATTGTGTGTTCGCTAGGTGTGTGAATATGAAATTGTTTAAGTGAAAAGGGACGATTACCTAATTGAGCCTGCCCTTTTAAACCAACCTCAATGCCCGCACCTGTATCTCGTACATAATTCGCAGTGTGATTGTAATTGAAGGATAGTGCTGTTTGAAAATCATTTTTAACGACAAGATCATCAGATAATGCAATGGGTGATTGCATGTTGCCAGAAACACGTGGCCATTTATCTTGTGCTGCGTAGTCTAATTTTTCCATGTTATTTCTCCTTATAAACCATACTCTCTTAAGTGTAGCAGTCTAATATGTTTTATTACAGGAATTTTTTATTGTAAATTAGTTGACGGGGTAGTTAAAATCAGGCTACTATAATGTAGTTACCAATTTTGTAACGACTATGGAGAATAATTATGCTGAAATATATAAGTACCACATGGATTCATTTTATTTTAGTTATCATTGCCATTATGCTTGATGGCGGGATATCATTATATTTGGCACCATTACTATTTAAACAACCGATGTCGGCAAGTCCAATGCTCTCACTAATAGTTGTGATGATGCCTGTTATGACGGGATATGCACAACAAATTAAGCGTAAGTGGTTGTATCTTATTGCACTGTTTGCAGGTATGCTAGTTGACATTTTTTATACTGGCATTATCGGCCCAGCAATAATTGGCTTTTTGCTAATTCTTCGTTTAGCAGAATTTATTCAAGGATATTTATCTTACAGTTTCTCATCGTCATTAGCTGTTTGGTTCGTCACATTGACAGCATACATGGTATATGATTATGCGGCGTTTGGCATTATTAGTTTGGTGAATTTGAATGTACCGAATTTTATTATGTTCCATTTATTCCCAACAATTATTGTTAATTTAATTCTATTCATTGTTGTATATGATTTTATTACGTATTTGTATAATGCAACCAAAAAACCAGACATTTCATCTTATGATGTCACACTTCGTGATTTGAATAGTCGCTTAGCTTTGAAATCACGTTCTCAGAGAAATATTTCAAAATAAGATTGACTTATGATTTGTTTTAATTTATATTGTTGTAAACAGTTATTTATAAAAAAGATTTGATTGGAAGAGTAGTCTTGTTATCTTGTTAAAGAGAGTTACGCTGAAGCTGAAAAGTAACCATGGTACTAGATGAACCACACCCAAGATTATCGGAGCCTAATCGTTCCCGTGTCATGATGTTATCCATGAGTGCCATTTGATATCAATGGTACTAGAGTATTAGCTAGTAATGGTTAATTAAACTGAGGTGGAACCACGAGTAATCGTCCTCAAGCAATCTGTGTGATTGCTTGAGGACTTTTTTATTTATTAAGGAGATTATTGCAGATGGACTATATTATACAGATTTTACCAAGCATACTAAGTGGCTTGAAAATGACAATTGGTGTGTTTGTATTAACATTGATTGGGTCAGTGCCATTGGGAATTCTAGTATCGCTAGCTTTGCGATCAGATATTTACTTATTGAAGTGGGTTATGAATGCGTACGTATGGATAATGCGTGGGACACCTTTGTTACTACAAATCGTATTTGTGTATTATGGATTAAGTTTAGCGAATATTATGACTTTGCCACGATTTGAAGCAGCAGTAGTAACCTTTATTTTAAATTATGCAGCTTATTTTGCCGAAATATTCCGTGGTGGTATTCAAAGTATCCCGGATGGTCAATATGATGGTGCAAAAGTACTAGGATTAAGTAAATTTCAAACAATGCGCAAAATTGTTTTGCCACAAGTATTCAAAATTGTGATGCCATCGATGGGGAATGAAGTGGTCAACCTAGTCAAGGATTCTTCATTAGTTTATGTCATTGGATTAGGTGATTTGATGCGTGCCGGAAATATTGCAGCTTCTCGGGATGTGACATTAGTTCCATATTTGTTGGTCGGGTTAGTGTATTTGGTACTGATTGCTTTGGCAACGATTATTCAACGCCGTACGGAAAGTAAATTGAACTATTATCGTTAAGGGGTAAGCATTATGTTAGAAATTAAAAATTTAGCAAAAGTTTTTGGCGATCGTGTGATTTTTAAAGGAATGGATTTAACGATAAATGATGGTGAAGTTTTAAGTATCGTTGGTCCTTCAGGTATTGGTAAGACAACATTTTTGCGTATTCTAGCCGGCTTATTGCCAGCAGATCGTGGGGAGTTGATATTAAATAATGAATCATTAAATATTTCGGGTGATCGTCAAGGTGCACAAGTGGGTGTCATTTTTCAAGACTTTAACCTATTTCCACAGTATACAGTCAAGGAAAATGTGACATTAGCCCCACAACTTGTTAAAAAATTGTCAAAAAAAGAAGCCAATAATATCGCAGACGAATTATTAACTAATTTAGGGTTAGAAGAACAAATTAATCAGTACCCATTTCAATTATCTGGTGGTCAGAAGCAACGTGTCGCAATTGCCCGAGCGCTTGCAATGAAGCCAGGAATTTTGGCCTATGATGAACCAACATCAGGGCTAGATGCGGGTTCGACAGAGCGTGTGATTAAGGTCATTAAACAGCTGAAAGAACAGGGTGTTACGCAACTAATTGTTACTCACGATTTACCGTTTGCACAGGCGGTTGCTGATAAAACTTTTGATTTTGGTACGGACGTCTCAAGAGGAGGAAGCCTATGATTAAGTCTAAAATTAATTGGCGACGGCAAATTATTGGTAATGGTCTTGTTATTATTGTCTTAGCTTTAATTGGTGGTTTCTTTTGGTATCGATCAGTTCATAGTCAAGATACTTGGCGTCAAGTAACAGCTGATAAGACAGTTGTTATCGGGGTCGATGATACTTTTGTTCCTATGGGTTTCCGCGATAAAAGTGGTAAATTAATTGGGTATGATGTTGATTTAGCTCGGGCTAGTTTGAAGAAAATTGGACTAAAAGCAAAATTTCAGCCTATTGATTGGTCGATGAAAGAGACAGAATTAAAGACGGGTCATATTGATATGATTTGGAATGGCTACACGATTAATAGTGATCGAAAGAAAAAAGTCGCATTTTCAAATCCGTATCACCATGATCGCCAAGTTATTGTTACTATGAAAAATCAGCAAATTAATAAGTTGTCTGATTTAAAGGGCAAGCGGTTAGGTGCACAAACAGGTTCATCAGGATTATTAACTTATACTGAAAAAGGGAATAGCTTGCGAAAAATTGTTGGGTCTGATGCACAACAGTATGATACCTTTGATAAGGCGCTGAATGATTTACAGGTTGGTCGATTAAATGCTGTATTAATTGATGCTGATTATGCAGGTTATTATATTGCGCATGAGAAAGATCCTGAAGCTTTCAAAATAATTCAAACGAATTTTGGTACGGATTCGTACGGCGTTGGTATGCGTAAAGGGGATGTTACCTTGCGTAATAAAGTTAACGAGGCACTTGCGCAGGTCAAAAAGGACGGAACGATTGACAAAATATCACAAAGATATTTTGGAACCGATAATAAATAAATTATGTAGGTGTGCCGAAAGATGATGTTAATCTTGTAGCACACATTTAAAACCATTAATCTACCAAATTATGGGTAGATTGGTGGTTTTTTGCGTACAAAAGTTATTTATGATGCAGTTATTTTTAATTATTTAAAAAAAGATATTGAGATTATATGAAAGAGCAAGTAGACTAAGTGGTATAAATTAGAGATGTGTCATAGTAAGTAATAAAGGGGTAATAGTTGGGATGAAAACAGATATTGAAATTGCACAATCCGCTGATGTTTGGCCAATTGAAAAAATTGCTTCACAGGTTGGCTTAAAACCGGAGGAATGGGAACCTTATGGTCGTGACAAGGCGAAGGTGCAACTTAGTGAGCAATCACAAGAGAATAAATTAGGTAAACTGATTTTAGTAACGTCCATTAATCCCACACCTGCTGGTGAAGGTAAGTCTACTGTTACAGTAGGTTTGGCCGATGCGTTGATGCATCAAAAACATAAAACAATGGTTGCATTGCGTGAACCATCTTTGGGACCAGTTATGGGACTAAAGGGTGGTGCCACTGGTGGCGGTTATTCGCAGGTGGTTCCGATGGCAGATATTAATATGCATTTTACTGGCGATTTTCATGCATTAACCAGTGCACATAATACATTGGCTGCCCTAATTGATAATAGTTTGTATCAGGGTAATCCATTAAATCTTGATCCACGACGTATTTTGTGGAAACGAGCACTAGATGTGAATGATCGGGCATTACGTCATGTGACGATTGGTCTAGGTGGTCCGACATCTGGGGTGCCACGTGAAGATGGTTTTGACATTACAGTTGCCTCTGAGTTAATGGCTATCTTAACGTTGTCTCATGACTTAACTGATATGAAGCAGAGAATCTCAAAAATTGTGATTGGATATACTTATGATAAAGATCCTGTGACGGTAGCTGATTTAGGCGTTGCGGGTGCTATTACAACCTTGTTAAAAGACGCAATCAAACCTAATTTAGTCCAAACTTTGGCACATACACCGGCACTTATTCATGGTGGCCCATTTGCTAACATTGCACAAGGAACGAATTCGATCTTAGCAACGAAAACGGCCTTACAATTATCAGATTATGTAGTGACAGAAGCTGGTTTTGGTGCTGATTTAGGAGGCGAAAAGTTCCTTGATTTTAAGACACCCTTACTAGGAAAAGTACCAGACACGATTGTCATTGTTGCGACTGTTCGTGCATTAAAGATGCATGGTGGTGAAGACAAGCAGAATTTAAAAACACCTAATCTATCTGCTTTGAAGCTAGGACTTGTCAATTTGGGTCAACATATAAAAAGCATGAAACGATATGGTGTACCGGTAGTTGTTGCGATAAATCAATTTACGCATGATACGAAGGAAGAACTTGCACTAGTTAATGATTATGCGAAAAGTCTGGGTGTTGAGGCCTATGTTGCTGATGTTTGGGGACAAGGTGGTTTAGGTGCACAAGACCTAGCTACTGGTGTTGTGCAAGCAACTGAGCAGGCTGAAAGTCAGAATTTTCAACCACTTTATCAACCAGAGGATGAGGCAATTGTAAAAATTAATCACATTGTACAGGAAATATATGGTGGTGATAAAGCTGTCTTATCTGGTAAAGCTGAAAAACAATTGGCAACATTCAAAAAATATGGTTGGGATAAGTTACCGATTATTATGGCAAAGACTCAAAATTCATTGACTGATGATTCAAAACGAATTGGGGCACCCAAAAACTTTGATATCCATATTCGTGAATTTATACCTAAGTTAGGCGCAGGCTTCTTAGTTGCACTAACTGGTTCAATATTGACTATGCCAGGACTGCCTAAACATCCAGCAGCGCTTGACATAGATATTGCTAGTGACGGCCAAATAACTGGATTAAACTAAATAAAGAGTAGAAAGCAGCCCTAATTAGTACTCACAATAAGGGTTTATTATTTTAGAACACAGTTAAGGGGACATTGATCTACCAACTTTTATGAAGTGGTAGATCAATGTCCCCTTTCAGTATACAAGATACGTATGTTTCATTTCAGTCTGTTTGAATAAAGGTCAGTACCATGAATTACTAAATCCTTTTCGACGATATAAGTCCGCTGCATATATACGGTAAACATTTTCCGAAAACTGTAGCCAAGCAATAGCTAAGAACCAGCCGGCAATTGCAGATGCAACATTAGAATTGGGTGCTAAAAGGGTCATCATAAACGTGCCTATCCAACAAAGTAGTAACAAAGTCTGACAAACAAATTGTAAAAAGTTTTGTTGAATTTCTGGGATGATGATTAGTAGTACATAAGAAATTAACAAGGTCATAAAAAATGTTGTATGAGCAGGGTAAACTATTTTTGTACCATTAACCTCTAAATTGAAGAATAATGAAAAAACGTTAATCAATAGCCAACCACTTAAACTGGTCAATAAAATCCAAGTTGCGGGTATTTTAAATTTAAATCCCCATAAAAAGAATGCGATGACAAATATAAGTAAACCAGCAAGTAACCCATGACTAAAAATATAGGCTGGTTTCATGATGTTTTCTAACCAAGTAGGCACCACAGCTCTTGCAATTGAATGATCAATTTGTGAGAGTGTGTGCAAAAACCCCTGATGTCTATAAGTTAGTATTGAAATTACGATAAATAATATCAAACTAAGAATTAGCATCAGAAAACGTGTGCGTGATTTAGCTATAATCATAAGCCCGTACTCCTTTGACCATCTAAAAATTTTAGATGTTTAACTATGGTAATTTTATCATGTTTGTAATAAATAACCCATGGATACAGGCAATGCTTAATGACTCTTTTACTTTACCTAAAATATAACTTGACAAAGTAAAATGAATTCAGGTATATTTATGGTACAAATTAAATAGGATATAGAGGTTGCAACCAACAAAATTAGTCTAAAGGAGCTGACAGGTTAGGATTTTAGACGAAAGGGGCGGTTGCCGAAATGATGAGTGTGGTAATATTCATTGTTGGTGTGTACATTAATAGTGTGCGGACTGTCGCGGCAAAATAGTCGGCTGCGGAGAGCTATCGACAATACTAAAAACTAATGAGTTCCTAGTTTATACGATAGATGTGTAAACTAGGATTTTTTTTGTTTTTAAATGCGTTAGGCCTTTGTTTAGGAGGAATTATGGCAGATAATCAACAACAGACGGGTCATTTGAAAAGAACGATGAAAACTCGTCATCTTTCAATGATTGCATTAGGAGGGACGATTGGAACAGGGTTGTTTGTTGCATCAGGAGCAACAGTTTCTCAGGCTGGACCGTTTGGAGCATTAACAGCTTATGCCGTGATTGGGATAATGGTTTATTTTCTAATGACCAGCCTAGGAGAAATGGCAACTTATATGCCAGTTTCGGGTTCATTTTCAGTTTATGCAGATCGTTTTGTTGATCCAGCTTTTGGTTTTGCAATGGGTTGGAATTACTGGTTTAACTGGGCGATTACAGTAGCTGTAGAAGCAGCTACTGTAGGAGTTGTTATGGGATTCTGGTTGCCAGATGTACCGAGTTGGATTTGGTCAACAATTGTCTTGGTTTTGATTACAGTGATTAATTTATTGTCCGCTAAAGCTTATGCTGAGACTGAATTCTGGATGGCAATGGTCAAAATCATTGCAGTTGTGGCATTTTTGCTTGTTGGATTATTGACCATCTTTGGAATTATGTTTAAGCAGCCAGATGTTGCACGTAATCTTTCTGCTGGTGGTCATCATGGATTCATCGGTGGTTTTGGTGGTATTTTGTCAGTATTTATGGTTGCTGGATTCTCATTCCAAGGAACTGAGATGGTTGGTATTACAGCTGGTGAATCAGAAACACCTGAGAAGTCGGTGCCAGCTGCTGTAAAGCAAATTTTCTGGCGAATCTTACTATTTTATATTTTGGCGATTTTCGTTATTGGTGCAGTTATTTATTATAAAGATCCGAATTTGTTGCATTCAAGTGAATCAAACATTGCTGTTTCACCATTTACATTGGTATTCAAATCTGCAGGATTGGCAGCAGCAGCATCAATTATGAATGCAGTTATTCTAACAGCAGTGGTATCATCAGCTAATTCAGGTCTATATGCATCTACTCGTATGCTTTATTCAATGGCCGTTGATGGTATGGCACCAAAGATTTTTAAACGTGTGAATGTTCGTACGGGAATTCCTGTACCTGCAGTATTGGCAACGGTCGCTGTTGGCTTGTTCACGTATGTGACATCAATTTTTGGCCAAGACTTATATTATTACTTAGTTGCTGCTTCTGGGTTAACAGGATTTATTGCTTGGATTGGGGTTGCTATCTCTCATTTCCGTTTCCGGCGTGCATTTGTTGCACAAGGGAAAGATGTTGATAAATTACGTTATAAAGCAAAATGGTTCCCATTTGGACCAATTGTTGCGTTGGTATTATCAATTGTTGTTGTTCTTGGACAAGATACAGCATCATTTAAGGGATCAATTGTTGATTGGAACTGGCCAGGAATTATTACAACTTACTTAGCATTACCATTGTTCATTGTGTTGTATTTTGGTTACAAAATAAAGCACCACACAAAGTTGCGTAAGTTGACAGAAGTTGATTTAGAAATGCACGCACGACCATTAGATTAGATGAATATCTCACGGAGAGTGAGGCTTCAGACTTTTGAAACACGTTTATGCTATCAAACTTTCATGCTGATAATTAATACATTTTTAGCAAAAAGAAGTTGGAACAAATTCTTTTGTTCCAACTTCTTTTTTTATATAAAAAAATCACAAAATATATTCAAATTCATGTTAGCGCTTTATTAGTTAATATGAAAAGGTTCCTATTTAGAAGGGATGAAAAGTGTTCTACTGATGAAACAAATGAGAAGTTGAATTTGTATACAAAGAAAGTGATAAATAGTACAATGATTGCAGATAGATAGAAATAGCAATATCTTTTACTAAGGAGAAGTTTTTAATCATGAAGAAGACCAAGATTGTTTCAACGCTTGGACCAGCCAGCTCTGATGTAGAGACGATTACAAAAATAATCGAATCTGGCGCAAATGTTGTCCGTTTTAATTTTTCACATGGTGATCATGAGGAACATTTAGGACGAATGAATGCTGTTCGTGAGGCTGAAAAAGTAGCTGGCAAGAAGGTTGGTTTCTTGTTGGATACAAAGGGTGCTGAAATTCGTACCACTGTACAAGAGCCTGGTAAGATTGAATTTAATATTGGTGATGTTGTTCGTATTTCAATGGATGCTTCTATTGAAGGTACGAAAGAGAAAATTGCTGTAACATACCCAGGCTTGTTTGATGACGTTCATGTTGGTGGTCATGTCTTGTTTGATGATGGAAAGCTTGACATGGTTATCACTGAAAAAGATGATGCAAACAAGGAATTGGTAACTGAAGTTCAAAACCATGGTATTTTGGGTTCACGTAAAGGTGTTAACGCACCTGGTGTTTCAATTAACTTGCCTGGTATTACTGAAAAAGATGCGGATGACATTCGTTTCGGTTTGAAGAATGGTATTCAATATATCGCAGCTTCATTTGTTCGTAAGGCAGCCGATGTGCTTGAAATTCGTGAGTTACTTACTGAGTCACACCATGAAGAAGTTATGATCTTCCCAAAGATTGAATCACAAGAAGGAATTGATAACTTTGATGAAATTTTGGAAGTTTCTGATGGATTAATGATTGCTCGTGGTGACATGGGTGTTGAAATTCCAGCTGAAAATGTTCCTTTGGTACAAAAGAACTTGATTCGTCGTTTGAATGCTGCTGGAAAGCCAGTTATTACAGCAACGGATATGCTTGATTCAATGCAAGAGAATCCTCGTCCAACACGTGCGGAAGCATCTGACGTTGCTAACGCCGTATTTGATGGTACTGATGCAACGATGTTGTCAGGAGAATCTGCAAATGGTGCTTACCCAGTTGAAGCTGTTGCAACTATGGCACGCATTGATGAAAAAGCTGAAACATCATTGGCAATGAACGGTCGTCATGATGATGATCATTTTGACCCAACAGATGTTACTGAATCAGTTGCATCAGCAGTTGCTAATGCTGCTGGTAATTTGAATATCAAGGCTATTGTTGCAGCAACAAACTCAGGTTATACTGCAAAAATGATTTCAAAGTACCGCCCAAATGCAGACATTTTGGCATTAACTTTCACAGAAAATGTGCAACGTATGTTGAACATCTACTGGGGTGTGCAACCAACGATTGCAGAGCCAGTTGAGAATACTGATGCAATGATTGATTTGGCAAAGAAAGAAGCTGTTAAGGCTGGTCTTGCAAGTAAGGGTGATACGATTATCGTTACTGCAGGTATTCCTGTGACAACTTCAGGAACAACTAATTTGATGACTATCGTCACGATTGACTAATTAATTATCAAAATAAAATTAACATACCTAGTGATCAACTTAATTGGTTACTAGGTATGTTTTTGTTTGCTTGCACATAATGGGCGTCTGGGTTAATTTATGGTATTCTTAACCTAGTAAGAACATAGTAAACGAGGGAAAATCATGAGTTGGCAAAAAATCATTGTAGAGACACAGACAGAGTCAATTGAAGCAATTAGTAATATATTAATGACACATGGTGCAGAAGGTGTAGAAATTGATGATTCTGCGGAATTAGATTATTATCAGCCATCTGATGCAACGGTAATGGTAAAAAAAGAAGATATTATTCACCGTTTGAATGGTGCAGCAGTGATTGGTTATTTTGCAAATGGTCTTGATTTACAGTCGTTGACGGCGTCTATTCAAATAGAAGTTAACCAATTATCTGATTTTGGATTGGATGCTCATCCAGGGACAGTTACAATACAATCGGTAGCAGATGCAGATTGGGCAACTGAGTGGCAAAAGTACTATCACCCTGTTCGAGTTACTCGTCATATAACAATTGTACCCAAGTGGGAAGATTATCAACCAGTTCAAACTGATGAACAAGTTATTGTATTAGACCCAGGGATGGCATTTGGTACGGGAACGCACCCAACGACAAAACTAATGATTCAAGCATTAGAAGTTATCGTGCGTGGTGGTGAATCGGTGATTGATCTTGGAACTGGGTCAGGTGTTTTGGGAATTGCAGCCCGGTTATTAGGAGCTGGCGAAATATTAGGAACGGACATTGATGAGGTTGCGGTTAAGTCGGCGCAAGGCAATGTTGATTTAAATCCAAAAGCTGCTGACATGACGTTTATTGTTAGTGATTTGTTGAAGGATGTTCCGGAGAAGAAATATGATATCGTCATTGCCAACATGTTAGCTGAAGTCCTAGATAGGTTGATTCCTAATGTTAATGATATTTTGCAACCAAATGGTCATTTATTATTATCTGGTATTTATTATGATAAACGTGATAAGATAATTGATGCGCTAACAGAGCAAGGGTTAGTTGTTGAACAATCAACAAAGTTGGGTGATTGGTATGGTATCATTGCAAAGCTTGAGGATGAGGAAGATTAATGCAAAGATATTTTTTGAATGAAATGCCAACAGGTAATGAATTTCGATTACCAGAAGAGGTGGCTCATCATTTCATAACAGTTTTGCGAAGTCGCGAAGGTGCGCAAGCAGAGTTTGTATTACCAAATCAACACGAGGTGATTGTTGCTAAGATTGTTAGGTTTGAAGCAGAACAGGCAATTATGACGGTTATTTCACGACAAGAAACGAGTGTTGAATTACCAGTTGATACGACTATTGTTATTGGTTTGTCTAAAGGTGACAAACCTGAAATGGTTGTGCAAAAAGCGACAGAACTTGGTGCACACCACATTGTTGTGGTTGAGACAGCTTGGTCTGTTGTTCACTGGGGGCAAAAAGCAACCAAAAAATTAGTACGCTTGAATAAAATAGCTGCTGCCGCTGCTGAACAAGCGCATCGTCTGCGAATACCTGATGTCACTTATGAATCATCGTTAGAGGGACTAATGATTGATGCTACAGTGAAATTAGTTGCTTGGGAAGAAAGTGCAAAGCAAGGCGAAACAGGTGAATTGGTGCGACAATTAAACCGATTACAACCAGATGATTCTGTATGCTTTTTATTTGGACCGGAAGGTGGTTTATCACCAGAAGAAATTGATGTCTTGGCAGGGCAAGGTTTTGTGCCGGCTGGATTAGGTCCACGTATTTTGAGAGCAGAGACAGCGCCTCTATATGCTTTAAGCGTTTTAAGTTATGTTTTGGAATTAAATATATAGTAGTAAAATAGGAGTTTTTTTATGAAAAGGTTCAATAAAACTTTTGATTGGCGTTTCTGGATTTTTATGCCGATTTTAGGCATACTTTTCCCATATATCATTAACTTGACGAAGTTAACCGCTAATTTCAAAATTATCGTATCACTTTTTATTATTAATATGTTGTTTAGCATTGTAGCTGGCAGATTCTTGCGTCATACAGGTGCCTTTTGGGTGCTATTACTTGTTTGGCCAATTATATTTTTGATTTCGGTTTGGCTACAAATCAATTCTACATTTTATGGCTATTACCTTGCCTTGTTATATTTGATTTTAGAAATTTTTTCATTTACTAGTGGTCAAGAGGAAGAACTTGATATTGATAAGCAGATTCCCATTGATGGTGGATTTGGTGAAGTTTAATAACGCAACGTATTTTAATAAATATGTGCAAATATTTATAGAAGTTGGAACAAAAGAAAATGTTCCAACTTTTTTTATTGTCGCTGTTTCTATTTTTAATTAAAATAAGGCATTTTATCTCGCTTTCCTCCCCACTTCCTCCCACATCTTATTTAATTGAAAAGTCAGATATTTTAGTGTTCTAGATTGTTGTTAAAATTACGCATAATTGTAAACTTTATGTTAAAAAAGTCACTATATGCTGTTGTGTCAGTCTTTTTAGCAATAAATGTTTGAAAAAACAAGGTGGGAAGTGGTGGGGAAAGGTGGTTGAAAGTGGGATATTGTGGTAAATTAAATGTATTGAATTGTCGAATAGATTGGTAAATTGTACTTGTTACATGTTGAAGTTTAGAAAGGAGGAATTAGCTGATGTTTATGGGAACCTATCAACACTCATTAGATACAAAAAATCGGCTAATCATTCCTGCTAAATTTCGAAACCAATTAGGTGAGTCTTTTGTGATTACTAGATGGATGGATCATTCATTAAGAGCTTATACCCTTGAAGGATGGCAAGACTTTTCAAAAAAAATTAATGCGTTACCAGAAACTAATTCGAAGGCACGTCAATTTAAGCGATTTGTGTTCGGTGGTGCCCTTGAGGTTGAATTTGATAAACAAGGACGTATTAATCTCTCACAGACGCTACGTGATTATGCAAAAATCGAGAAAAATGTAACGGTTTTCGGTCTTGGAGATACAACCTTTGAACTATGGAGCACTGAGAAGTGGCAAGCTTATGAAGATGAAACAGCAGAAAACTTTGATGACATTGCGGATGGTTTAGAAGAGCTAGGGTTTTAATAGCTTCGTATTAGATTGAAAGGAACTGAAAGACCGATGACAGAGTTTAAACATGTAACAGTATTATTGCGAGAGGCAATTGATGGACTAAACGTCCAGCCTGATGGCGTATATGTTGATGCAACCCTAGGTGGTGGTGGCCATTCTAAATTATTAGCAAGTCGTTTATCTACTGGTAAATTGTGGTCATTTGATCAAGATGAAACGGCAATTACATATAACCAAGAACACCTGGCTGATGAGTTAGCTGCTGGTAAGGTTACATTTATCCAAGATAATTTTCGTCATTTGCATGATGCATTAATGGCTAAAGATGTTTCGACAATCGATGGAATTGTTTATGACCTAGGCGTATCTTCACCACAATTTGATGATGGACAACGGGGCTTTTCATATAATTATGATGCACCATTAGATATGCGGATGGATCAATCTCAATCACTAACAGCACGAACTGTTGTTAATGAATGGTCATTTCACGAATTGCTACGAATTTTTTCGCGTTATGGTGAAGAAAAATTTGCAAAGCAGATTGCGAGAAAAATTGAGCATGAACGAGAAATAAAGCCAATTGAGACAACATTTGAATTAGTTAATATTATTAAGGATTCTATTCCAGCAGCAGCTAGAAGAAAGGGCGGTCATCCGGCCAAACGTACTTTTCAGGCAATTAGAATTGCGGTCAATGATGAATTGGGAGCGGTTGAGGAATCCTTAGCGCAAGCATTAGATATGTTAAATGTTCACGGTCGAATTGCCGTAATTACTTTCCACTCATTGGAAGATCGTTTAGTCAAAACAATGTTTAAAGAAAAAGTATCAATTCCAGATTTACCAGCTGGTTTACCTATTATTCCAGAAGAAATGCAGCCAGATTTTAAGTTAGTCGTCCGAAAGCCTATTTTGCCATCAGATGAAGAATTAGCAACGAATCGACGTGCACATTCTGCCAAGTTACGAATCATAGAGCGTATTAAGTAAAACGATGGAGGAAGCCCCACTATGGATGGATTGCCAAAGTACAACAATAGCAATGTTGTAACGAAACAAATTAGTCGCCCAGAGACAAAGATTAAACATAAGACAGTTAAAAATGTGAAAATGGTAAAACCTAAGTGGGATACAGTAGATTTCATGATGGTTGGAGCGGCAGTCTTAACAGTTATTGTCATGGCTTTTTTAGTCATTTTTATGGCAAATAAAAGTGCAACAGCTAACACACAGTTGTCAACAACATCAGCACAGTTAGAGACAGTGCGCAATAAGAATAATGATTTAAAGCAGGAAGTCAGTGATTTATCTAGCCCAGATCGTTTGAATAAAATTGCTGAAAAGAATGGATTGAAACTCAATAATCAAAATATAAGGAACGTAAAGTAGCATGGTAAAAAAACAACGGATGCCAAAACGTGACCAATCGGATAAAAACAGTCGTAATACGGGAAGAATTTTGCTCATATTAATGATGTTGGTGCTGGTTGTGTTGGGGGTCCGTTTTTCTTATGTCGCCATCACAAAGGATGTGAGAGGGCATAGGTTAGACAAGGCCGCCCAGCTAATTTATCGTAGTCAAAACGAGATTCCAGCTAAACGTGGTGAAATATTTGATGCAGTTGGGAATCCACTGGCCGAATCTTCGACAACTTATACACTAGTTGCTGTATTAGATAAAAGCCAAAAATCGGCAAAAGGCAAGCCAATGTATGTGAAGAAAAGCCAAGATAAAGTCGTAAGCGAGAAAATAGCTAGCGTACTTGGTGGGAAGGCACAAGCTTATGTTCAATCACTTAAAAGTGGTCGTAAGGACAAATTACAACAAGTGCAATTTGGACAACTGGGTTCAAATCTAAATGTAAAAAAATATAAACAGTTAAAAGCTCTTAATATTCCAGGGTTATCTTTTGTGTCTAGTGAGTCACGTTTGTATCCAAATGGGACATTTGCATCAGATTTAATTGGTTTAACAAAAAACGAAAATAGTAGTGATGGCAAAGTGATTTCAGGAATAACTGGTATCGAACAGTCTTGGAATAAACAGTTAACTGGTCACAACGGTGTAAAAACAACTTCTTCTGATACGACTGATCGATCGGTTTCAAAGAAAAATCTGGCTGTAAAGAATGGTTATGACGTTTACACAACAATTAATACGAAATTACAGTCAACGTTAGAAAAAAGTATGCAAACACTTGCAGATGATATGAAACCAAAAGCAGCAGTTGCCGTGGTTATGGATACAAAAACTGGTAAGATTGTGGCAACAACACAACGGCCATCTTATAATGCGACGACAGGTGAAGGTATTGGAGATCTTTGGACAAACCAATTATATGGCACTGCTTTTGAACCAGGATCCGTTTTGAAGGGAATAACCCTAGCTTCAGCAATTGATTCTGGTAATTGGAATGAGAATGACACCTATGAATCAGGTACTTTAAAGATTGGTGATAAGAAAGTTACTGATTGGAACAACGGAGAAGGCTGGGGACGCATTACGTATGGACGAGGAATTGCTGAGTCATCTAATGTGGCGATGGCCTTAACTGAGCAAAAAATGGGTGCACAAACTTGGCGTAAGTATTTGAATCGATTCAAGTTTTTAAAATCAACGAACACAGGATTTAGTGATGAAGCACGAGGCAGTATGCAATTCCAGTATCCTATTGAACAAGCAAATACGGCGTTTGGTCAGGCAATTTCTGTCACACCACTACAGATGATGCAGGCCTATTCAGCAATTGCAAACAATGGTAAAGAACTACAACCACAAATTATCGAAAAAATTGTTGACCCGAATACCAATAGAGTGGTTTCACAACCGAAAACAAAAGTTGTGGCAAAGCCAATTAGCAAGGCGAGCGCAAAAGCTACTCGTAAACAGTTGGAAGATGTTATCTATTCACAATATGGATTGGGGAAAATGTATGCTATTCCGAATGTCCGTACAACTGGTAAGTCTGGAACTGCTCAAATTGCCACTTCAACGGGTTACTCTACACCTGGTGATAATACGAATGAAATTCATTCATGGATGGGGATGGCACCTTCAAATAATCCGCGATATATGATGTATATTGTGACAAAACAGCCACAACAAAACACGGATAATATTTCTACTGATATGGCAAAAGTTTTCAAGACAGTGATGACCCAAGCTTTGGATATGTCTGAAAGCGATAATAAGGTAGTTGTTAGTGCAAATCAAGAAGTTAGTGTGCCAACAGTTGTTGGTGGCTCAACAAAAGAATCCACTAAAGAGATGAAGTCTAATCGTTTAACACCAATTGTGATGGGTGATGGTCAGACTGTTAAAGGACAATCAATAACTGGTGGTAAAAAATCAATTGTTGGTCAACGAATTTTTTTGAATACAGGTAAAAATATTGCTGTTCCTGACATGCGTGGTTGGGCAAAAAGTGATGTATTAGCATGGGCAGAACTAGCGAAAATCAAGGTAAACATTAGTGGTACTGGTTTTGTTTCAACACAATCAGTGAAGGCAAATTCAAAATTGTCTGATGGTTATCATGAAATTACGGTAGAATTTAAAGAGCCTAAAACATCAAACTAAGCATATAGGTGAGTGAGAGGAGTAGTCGAATGTCGACTTTTTTAGTAGGACTTTTATTTAGTCTAATTGTTACGGTACTTGTGGTACCTCGTCTACGAGATTGGTTTAAAAAAATTAAAGTAGCCCAGATGGTTATGCGTACTGGTGAACATGAACCTGATCATGCTGCGAAGGCTGGGACACCAACAATGGGTGGTGCGGGATTTATTCCAGTTGTTGTGATTGGTTTTATTATTTTAGCGTTAATCACTAAAAATACTTCTTCAACAGGCTGGGCAACTTTGATTGCGATTGTGGTCTTTGCAATTGTGGGCGCTTTTGATGATAGCATCAAAGTTTTCAATCATCGTGATGAAGGATTACGCTTTTTGCCTAAGCTTTTTGCAGAAATTGCTGCAGCAATTCTAGGGGTTGTTGTATTGGCTTTAGGTAAATTTGATTTTTTCCTCAGCCTACCATTTGGTTTAGGAGAATGGCATAGTGTGATTGTTTACACATTATTTACTATTTTCTGGCTTGTCGGTTGGTCTAATGCAACTAATTTAACGGACGGGTTAGATGGCTTAGCATCAGGAACAGCGATTATCGCTTATGTCGCCTATTTAGTGATCGCTATCGTGCAAGGTGATATGACAATGGTCTTATTGGATGGATTGATGATTGGTGCCTTGCTTGGCTTCATGTTCTTCAACCATTATCCAGCGACGATTTTTATGGGTGATACAGGATCATTGGCATTAGGAGCCGGTTTAGCAATGAACTCATTGGTACTTCATCACGAATGGTCGATACTAATCATTGGGTTTGTATTTATGGTTGAGACCCTAAGTGTCATTATTCAAGTAACAAGTTTTCATTTCTTTAAGAAACGGATTTTTTTGATGACACCTATTCATCATAGTTTTGAAAAAGGTGGTTTAACGGGTAACACAGATAAGCCATGGAATGAATGGCAAGTTAATTTCTTCTTTTGGGGGACTGGCCTAATTATGGCAGTTATTTATCTGCTTATCTGGTTCTTATAAAAATAATGGGGTGTGATTCCCCGTATACATATCTTAAGAAAAAAAGGGGCTCTTAATAATGGATAAACATGTATTAATAATTGGATTTGCTCGTTCTGGAGCAGCTGCAGCCAATCTATTACAAAATGAAGGCGCTCAAGTGATTGTTTCGGATCCTAAGCTGGATATCACGGATAAAAAAGTAATGACATTAAAGGAAAAGGGCGTGCAGTTTACGACCGATCAGTCTGTGGCATTACTTCATGATATAGACTTAATTGTAAAAAATCCGGGAATTCCATACACAATTCCTATACTAACTGCTGCAGAAGAACGACATATTCCAATTGTGGTTGAAGTAGCCCTTGCTCAAAAATATATTCAAGAAAATTGGATTGCGGTCACTGGTTCAAATGGTAAGACAACGACGACGGAAATGATTGCATCAGTTCTAAGAACGCAAACAGGCGATGGCCATGTATTGGTTGCCGGAAATATTGGCACTCCTGTTAGTGAAGTAGCTCCTAAAATGCTAAAGGATGACGTATTAGTGACGGAATTATCTTCTTTCCAACTAACAGGTATGCCAGCACCAAAACCACACATCGCTGTGTTGACAAATATTTTTGCTTCACATTTGAATTTTCATGGGACACGGGAAAATTACGTTGCTGCTAAAATGAATATTACAAAGCACCAAACAGCAGCTGATTTTTTTGTTGTTAACTATGATAATGAAGAATGGCGTCATTTAGCTGAACAGACAAACGCAACGATTGTTCCGTTTTCAAGAAAAGGTGTCAGTGAAGCCGGTGCTTATTTGAAAAATGGTAGTTTGTACTATAAAGAAGAATTTATCATTGCGGCTGATGAATTAGGAGTTCCTGGTACTCATAATATTGAAAACGCACTTGCTGCAATTGCAGTCGGTAAATTAATGAGGGTTGAGACTACCAATATTGCTGGCGCATTAAGGAGCTTTTCTGGTGTTGAACATCGGCTACAATTCATCGGCAACTTCTACGATCGGCCAGTGTATAATGATTCCAAAGCAACTGATATTGAAGCGACAGAGATGGCTTTATCTGGATTTAATGTGCCAGTAATATTATTGGCTGGTGGATTGGATCGAGGGGATGATCAGATGAGACTGTTATCGGCAATGAAACAACATGTTAAAGGTTTGATTGTTTTTGGTGAAACAGCTGAGAAGTTGGCAGCGGTTGGTAAGGAAATAGGTATTCCAGTGCTTTATGCTAAAGATGCGCCCAGCGCCGTAAAACCAGCTTTTGAGTTAAGTGAAGCTGGTGAAGTTATTCTATTGTCTCCTGCTGCTGCATCATGGGATCAATTTCCTAATTTTGAAACCAGAGGGAATTTATTTGTCGACGCCGTGAAAAAGTTTAAGTTTTAAACATAAGAATTAGGGAGGATTAGCTATGCGTATTATTGTATCTGGTGGTGGCACAGGTGGTCACATTTATCCAGCTTTAGCCACTGTTCAGCGCTTAAAAGCATTAGAACCTGATACTGAGGTTTTGTATATTGGTAGCGAACGTGGGTTAGAAGGTAGCATTGTACCCAAAGCAGGTTTCAAGTTCAAATCATTGAAGGTTCAAGGGTTCCATCGATCACTCTCGCTTGATAATTTTAAAACGATCTACCTATTTTTAAAGGCAACACGTGAAGCCAAAAAATATCTAGTCGCTTTTAAACCAGATGTTGTTGTTGGTACAGGGGGCTATGTTTCAGGTCCGGTATTATATGCTGCCCAACAAATGGGTATCCCTACTGTTATTCACGAACAAAATTCTGTGGTTGGTGTAACAAATAAGTTTTTGGCACGAAAGGTGACCAAAGTTGGGGTTGCTTTTCCGGCAGCTTTACCAGCTTTTAAAGCCAACTTGGCAACAATTGTAGGAAATCCAAGAGCACAAGAAGTCGTTGATGGGCAGGGTAGCTTTGATTGGGAAAAACTAGGATTAGTGCCTGATAAGCCATCAGTACTTGTGTTTGGTGGCTCACAAGGAGCAATTAAAATCAATGCTTCAATGGTTGAAGCATTGCCAAACTTTGCTGATAAGCCATATCAAGTTATCTTTGTAACTGGATCTAAAAGATTTGATGATGTGCAACAAGAAATGCGAATTAAAAATATCGTGCCAGCGGATAACGTGGCTGTTGTACCATACATTAGTAACATGCCACAATTAATGCCAAGAGTGTCTCTAGTGGTTGGAAGAGCGGGTGCCACAAGTTTGGCTGAACAAACAGCTTTAGGAAAACCAATGATTCTTATTCCTAGTCCATATGTAACAAATGATCACCAAACAAAAAATGCGCGTAGTTTGGCAAATGCTGGTGCGGCAGAAATGATTACAGAAGAATCGTTATCTGGTACAACATTGTTTGGAACAATTGATCAACTGATGACAGATGAAAAACAGCGTCAGTTAATGGCAGAAGCAGCTATGAAAATGGGTGTTCCTGATGCGGCAGACCAATTTATCGCACTAATTAAGAGCGTTATTAAGTAAAATAAAGTATTTCTGTGAGGAGATTGTAGGAGGTTACGATGACTGATAAAAAAGAAAATCCGCATAACGACAGCGACAATGCGAATTCCTCTGATATTCAGGCACATTTAGATGCTTTATTATCAGGGAAGGTTGAGTCATCAAAGCCAAAGCGGTCAAAAAAAACAGATGAAACACATTCTCAATCAGAACCAACGCAAGCAAGCAACGTTAAGATATCTGAGGAAAAACAAGATAAATCAAGTGATATTACAACGATTGATGAAGAAAAGATTAAATCTTCAAAGCGTCCACACTTGAAAAGAACGCCATTGTTATTTGCTCATGAATGGGCAGCGATTAAAACCATTGTTATTTTAGTGGTTATGGCTGCAGGTTTGATTTACCTCATTTCACCAAATGGGCAGGTCAAACGTTATGAAGTTGTCGGTACCCATGAACTTTCTGATAAAACGGTGTTGAACGCAGCAGGATTGAGAACAGGCCAATCACTGCTAACGACAGTAAATCAAAGTAATTATTTTAGTCAAGAGGCTAAACGTAAAAACCCACAAATCAATAATCTGAAATTATCAATAAAATCAGATAATACCTTACAGGTCAAGGTCGACGAAATTGTAAAGGTCGGCTATGTTAAGGCTGGTAATAAATATTATCCAATATTAGAGAATGGCAGTATGTTGAATCAAGGGCTAAGTAACCAACAGGTAGGTGGGTTGCCATTATACGATGGTTTCACATCTGATAAACAATTACGTAAAACATTAGCGGAATTTGGTAAACTTTCCGATCCATTAAGACATGCAGTGTCGGAAATAGTTTGGTCACCAAATAGTCAAAACAATCAACGTTTATTGATTTATATGAATGATGGTAATGAAGTGCTAATTAGCGCAGATGAATTATCAAAGAAGATGAAGTACTATCCAGGTATGGTGGCACAATTAAAACAAACCGGGGTAGCAGATTTACAAGTTGGTGCATATTTTAAACCATATGATTAATAAAACTGGGTGCAGGTCTGGAAGAATGCCCCCAAAGTATGGTATTATTCTTAAAGAATTGTTTATTTATTTAAACATTTTGTATGGTAGTCAAAGGAGGAATTAAGATGGCCAACCATGGATTAATTGTTGGTCTTGATGTTGGGACTAACACCATTAAAGTGCTAGCAGCAGATGTTAGAGATCAACAGGCTAATATTGTAGCGGTTGGTCGATCTGTTGCACACGGTGTAAAGAAGGGCGTTGTTGTTGATATTGATGCAACAGCGACTGATATTCGTCAAGCAGTAGCACAAATAAACGAGCAGACTGAGCAACCGATAACAGAAGTTGTTGCGAGTTTACCTGCAAGCAACATTCAAATTCAACACGTAAAAGGAACTGTTACAGTACAAGATAGCCAACATATTTCGTATGAAGATGTTGCTAATACTGTACAGGAGGCAATTAAGATACAATTGCCTTCAGACCGTGAAGTAGTTGAGTTAATTCCGACTGAGTTTGTAGTCGATGATTTTGATGGCATCCAAGATCCAAATGATATGGTGGGTATGCGTTTGGCAATGCACGGTATTGCCTACACAGCGCCAAGAAATGTCATGGGGAACTTGCGCCTTGCCATTAATAAGTCTGGACTACAGCTTCGTGATTTTGTTTTGGCACCATTGGCATATAGTAAGACATTACTGGATGATGGCCAACAAGAATTTGGCACAATTTTGTTAGATATGGGTGCCGGACAAACTTCAGCGACTGTTGTTCATGAGCATCAATTAAAGTTTTTGTCATCATTCCCTGCAGGAAGCGACAACATTTCTCGAGATATTAGTGCAGTCCTTGAATTGGGACTACATGATGCAGATATGTTAAAGCTTGACTCAGGATTTGCTTTGTCAAAGTTGGCTCAAGAGGAAAATCAGCTGGTTATCAAGAAGGTCAGTGCTGAAGAACCAGAACAAATTTCAGAAACGTTATTAGCACAAATTATTGAAGCAAGAGTTATGCAAATCCTAGGAAAGCTTGGTGAAAAGCTAGACTTAGTTGGTGCATTTCAAATGCCAGGTGGCGTTATTGTAACGGGTGGTGGTGCTGCTCTACGTGGCATGACACAAGCCATTCATGAAACTTATAACGTTCAGACAAAATTATTTACACCTGATGATATTGGACTACGCCATCCTGGTTATGCGGGCGCATGGGCGTTAGTACACTATGCTGCACAGCAAACACCAATTCAATTAATTGTAAAACAAGCTTTATATGGGCTACCACTTGTTGTTCTCGGACAGCCTAGTATGGGAGCACAGTTGCCTCGTGATAGACGCAATGAAAAGAAAAAGCAAAGGGTCGAACAACAACGTGCCCCTCAAAATGAACCTGAAAAGGCCGAGTCGACTGAAGTAACTGATGAAGAACAACCTAAGAAGAAAAATAGGATTAAGAATTTCTTTGCGGAGTTCTTTGACTAATTCATAAATTAACTAAAAAGGAGCTCAATATGGATTTGCAAATGGACATGAACCAAGAATATGGTGCAACGATTAAGGTCATCGGAGTTGGTGGCGGTGGTGGAAATGCCGTAAACCAAATGGTAACTGATGGTGTAGAAGGTGTGGAGTTTATCGTTGCTAACACTGATGCACAAGCTCTTGATCGTTCTTCAGCAGAAAATAAGATCCAAATTGGATCAAAAGCAACTCGTGGATTAGGTGCGGGTGCACGACCTGAAGTTGGTGAAGCAGCAGCTAAGGAAAGCGAACAAGAACTAACTGAAGCGCTACAAGGTGCTGACATGGTCTTTGTTACCGCTGGAATGGGTGGTGGTACCGGAACTGGTGCTGCTCCTGTTATTGCCAAGATTGCTAAGGATTCTGGTGCACTAACGATTGGTGTTGTGACACGTCCATTCTCTTTTGAAGGACCAAGACGTGGAAAGTCTGCAGCTGAGGGATTAGCTAAACTAAAAGATAACGTCGATACGTTGATCGTTATTGCCAACAATAATTTGTTACAAATCGTTGATAAAAAAGCACCTATCATGGAAGCTTTCAAGATGGTTGATGACGTCCTACTACAGGGTGTGTCAGGAATTTCAGATTTGATTACAAAGCCTGGTATTATTAATCTTGATTTTGCGGATGTTAAGACTGCAATGGCCGGTCAAGGTACTGCTTTGATGGGAATTGGTTCTGCATCAGGGGAGAATCGTGCTGCCGAGGCAACTCGTAAAGCAATTGCTTCACCTTTGCTAGAAGCAAAAATTGAAGGGGCAACAAACGTGTTGCTTTCTGTTAAGGGTGGTGCTGATATGTCATTGTTCGAGGCTCAAGAAGCTTCTGAAACAATTGCACAAGCATCAGGAACAGACGTTGATATTATCTTTGGTACAACCATTGATATGGAAATGGAAGGTGATTTGGTTGTCACAGTTATCGCAACTGGTATTGATCGCCCACAGACACCGCGACCAGAAATAAACTTGGGATCTAACCAACAAGCTAGTCCATTCCAAGCTGTTTCAGAACAACCAATGCAACAAGCACAACCACAAGCACAACAGCCAGTGGTTAACAATGATCCGTTTGCTGATTGGGGAACACCTTCTGAACAATCTCAAGCACCACAACAACAAAGTGCACCTGTACAGTCAGCTGCACCAGCTCAACAATCAGCACCGTCACAACCAAGCTCATCTGATGAAGAAATTGAGCGCCCAGCTTACTTCAATTGGATGAAGCGTGGTGACAAGTAAGGAGACTGGTCATGGCATTTAAGTTTAAAGATTATATTTTTGGCGTCGATGATAATTATTATTATGAAGATGAAGATTCCGAAAGTAGTCAAGAAGACCAAAAGGCAGCTAATTTTGCGGAGTCAAATAACAATGCGACTCGACCAACCAATGAGCGGCGTGCAAATGTTATTAAAATGGATGGTTCAAGAGATGATCCAGCTAAAATCGCCTTGTATGAACCACGTACATATGCAGATGCCCAGACAATTGCGACGCAATTACTTGGTGGTGAAGCCGTTATTGTCAACTTGGGATCAATCGATGAAAATACAGGTAAGCGTATTTTAGATTACCTGGGTGGTACAGCATTTGCAGTTGATGGTACAATTGAGCGAGTTGGTGAAAGAATCTTTTTGGCAACCCCGCATAACTTCGAGATTTCGGGAACAATTTCTCAAAATCTCGGACAACAATTTAATTAATAGGTGGTAATATGTTAACAATCCTTGGATTATTAAATTTGCTACTTCGAGCACTAGAATTTATAATCGTTATTTGGGTTTTGATGTCTTGGTTACCTGGGGCACAACAATCATCATTGGGTCAATTACTAGGTCGAATATCAGGACTAATTTTGAATCCATTACGACGATTTATACCAGTTATTGGCATAATTGATTTAACACCATTGGTTGGATTGATTCTATTGCAAGCAGCTGAAATGGGATTGCAAGCAATTGCTCGAACAATGATATAGAGAAGATTATGGTTGATAATGTAGCACAACATTTCCGCCCTAATGAAGCCACGTTTCTTAATTTAGCGGAAGGCTTGGTTCGTCAGGTATTGGATGAATATCGTCCAGTCTTGACGAATTTTTTAAACCCAAGAGAGATTTATATTCTAAAAACTTTGGTTAATCAGCAAGATGATTTAAAAGTATTTCAATATGGTGGCTATCAAAATGCGGAAAATCAAAGATTATTGATTGCACCAAATTATTATGAGCCAATACAAGATGATTTTGATTTAATGGTTATTCAAATTAAGTATCCTGAAAAATTTGCAACGTTACATCATAGTACAATTTTGGGTACTTTCATGCACAATGGTATTGCACGGCAAAGTATTGGTGATATTATTAAGGGTGAGGCTGAAACGTGGTATTTTGTCGCTACCAAGGCGATAGGGACATTTATTTTAAGGCATCTAGATCATATTGGTAAAGCAAAGGTTCGTTTTGAAGAAGTGATGGCGAATCAAATCGTTGTAGTTGATGATGAATGGACAATTATTAATACGACAGTTAGTTCTTTACGACTAGATAGTATCGTCGCAAATGGGTATAATATTTCTAGGAACCATGCGAAGCAGATGATTGAGCATGACTTAGTACGTGTTAATTGGACTGATATTAATAAGCCCGATTATGTTCTAGCAGTTAATGATTTAGTCTCTGTACGAAAGTATGGTCGTCTAAAAATTGACGAGCTTAATGGCTTAACTAAAAAAGATAAATGGCGAATAACAATGGCAGTCATTAAAAAATAGATTGGAGAAATCTCATGGCATTGACCCCACAAGAAATTCATGCAAAAGAATTCACAACAAGTCGTAGCAAATGGTATGATAAGTCGGAAGTTTCTGACTTTTTGGATCAAATTGTGACTGACTATGATGCTTTGATGCAAGAAAATCAAACATTGAAGACACAATTAGCAGAAGCTGATGCAAATGCTAAGCAAGTTGAAGAGATGAAACAATCTGTTAATTCATCTATTCTAATTGCACAAGAGGCCGCAGATCGCTTGAAGAAGCAGACAGAAGCCGAGGCAGAAGCAACTTTGCAACAAGCACAAACAGAAGCTCAAAAAATTGTGATGGAAGCAAATGCAAAAGCAAATGCACTACTAACTGATTCACAAACTAAAAATGAAGCACTTGTTGCCGAAAAAGAAGGTTTGGATAAAGAGATGGGCGCCTTCAAATCAAAGATTGAGGGATTGCTTCGTGCACAGTTGGACATGATACAAACTGATGAGTGGGCGGCTTTCCAACAACCAGCTGCATATCAAGAACCATCAGCAACAGCTGGTTCTGAACCAGCTTCAGAGGCAGCTGTTTCAGAGGATAGTGCTGAAACAGTTGTTATTTTCCCAGAATCAAGTGAAGATTCAGAAAATTTCTTGAATAAGGATAAGTAATTAGTTATTATAGATATCGTAAAGTTTCTGACCAAAAAATATAATTTATTCTAACCAGCGACTTAGGGAATGGTGTAAGCCTAAGATAGTGACGAATTATATCTATCAGCAGAGAATCAGTACACATACATGTTGAAGAGGCAATTTACAAGTGTAAATTGTGAATTCGGGTGGTACCACGGTTAAAACGTCCCGCGTTAGTCAGAAATGACTGATGCGGGTTTTTTGTTACCAACTCATTGTTGGTAATCAGCAAGGGTTGAGGAAAGGAAATGCTTATGAAAATCAAGCAAACATTAAATCTTGGTAAAACCAAGTTTCCAATGCGTGGTAACTTACCACAAACAGAGTTACAACGCGAAAATATTTGGTTTGAAAATAAAGTCTATGAGCGCCGTCAAAAATTAAATGCTGGTAAGCCATCGTTTATGCTACATGATGGTCCTCCATATGCAAATGGAAATATTCATATTGGTCATGCAATGAATAAAATTTCAAAGGATATTATTGTTCGTTACAAGTCTATGAATGGCTATTATGCACCATACGTACCAGGATGGGATACGCATGGACTACCAATTGAACAACAGTTAACAAAAGCTGGTAAAGATCGTAAAAAGGTTGGACCTGTTATTTGGCGTAAGATGGCTGATGAATTTGCGCATAAGCAAGTTAAAAAGCAGATGGCTGATTTTAAGCGTTTAGGAGTTTCAGCTGACTGGGATCATCCATACTTAACCCTACAACCATCATTTGAGGCGGCACAGCTTCGGGTCTTTGGTAGTATGGCAAAGCGCGATTTGATTTTCCGTGGTAAGAAGCCAGTCTTCTGGTCATGGTCGTCAGAATCTGCCTTAGCAATGGCTGAAATTGAATACCATGATGTTACTTCGGAGTCAGCATTTATCTCTGAAAAAATCAAAGATGGTAAAGGGGTATTAGATCAAGACACTTATTTAGTGGCTTGGACGACCACACCATGGACTGTACCTGCTTCACAAGCATTAGCAGTTCACCCTGATTTTAAATATGTGCAAGTTCAACCTCAGAACACACCTAAAAAGTATCTAGTTGCTGAGTCATTACTATCATCTTTGTCAGAAAAATTTGGTTGGGAAGAGCCAACCATCTTGGCAACTTTTGAAGGTAAAGATCTTGAATATATGGTGACAGAACATCCATATATGGATCGTGACATTTTAGTTGTTTTGGCAGACTATGTGACTGATGATACCGGAACTGGTCTTGTTCACACAGCACCTGGTTTTGGTGAAGATGACTTTATGACGGGTAAGCGTTATGGTATCACACCAATTATGAATGTTGATGATCGGGGATATTTAACTGCTGAAGCTGGTGAAGATTTTGATGGTGTCTTCTATGAAGATGCAAACGAATTGTCATTACAGAAGTTAAGAGACGTTGATGCACTTGTTAAATCAGAACCAATTACGCACAGTTACCCATTTGATTGGCGTACAAAGAAACCAGTTATTTTCCGTGCTGTACCACAATGGTTTGCATCAATTGATAGTTTCCGTCAAGAAATTTTGGATGCGTTGGATGATGTGACATTCAAGCCAGAATGGGGTAAGAAACGACTATACAACATGATTCGGGATCGTGGCGATTGGGTTATTTCTCGTCAACGTGTCTGGGGTGTACCACTACCAATTTTTTATGCAGAAGATGGTACTGCGATTATAGATCCAGATATCATTGACCATGTGGCAGATTTGGTTGCTGAACATGGGTCAACTGTGTGGTTTGAACGTGAAGCAAAAGATTTGTTGCCGGAAGGCTATACGAACGAGCATTCACCAAATGGCGAATTTACCAAAGAAACAGATATCATGGATGTTTGGTTTGATTCAGGTAGTTCTCATCAAGGTGTGATGGCAACTAGACCAGAATTAGAATTCCCTGAAACATTGGTTCTGGAAGGTTCTGATCAATATCGAGGCTGGTTCAATTCTTCATTGATTACATCAGTGGCGGTTACTGGTAAGGCACCTTACAAGGAAGTCGTTTCACAAGGCTTTACTTTAGATGGTAATGGTGAGAAGATGTCGAAATCAATTGGCAATACCATTGAACCTAATGAAGTTATCAAGCAAATGGGTGCTGAAATCATTCGTTTGTGGGTATCAACTGTGGATACATCAGCTGATGTACGTGTTTCGATGGATATCTTATCTCAAACTTCAGAAATCTATCGTAAGATTAGAAACACGATGCGTTTCTTATTAGCAAATACAGCAGACTTTAATCCAAATGAAGATACTGTGGCGTATGAAGATTTAACAGAAGTAGATAAGTATTTTTACGCACGATTTAATCAATTGATTAGTGAGCTTAAAGCAGCATATGATGCTTATGACTTCCAATCAGTTCATAAACTACTTATTAACTTCATTAATGTTGATTTGTCAGCCTTTTATTTGGACTTTGCGAAGGACATTTTGTATGTTGAAGCACCTAATGGTCATCTTCGTCGCTCTCTACAAACGGTTTTGTATAAGATTGTTGTTGGATTAGATAAATTGATGTTACCAATTTTGCCACATACAGCAGAAGAAATTTTTGAATATTTGCCTTATGAGACTGAAGACTTTGCATACTTAACAAATATGCCAGAAGTCGAAGATTTGGGTGATAATACTGAATTGTTTGCAAATTGGTCTTCATTTATGAAATTACGTGATGCAGCGAATAAGGCTCTAGAAGAAGCCCGTAATGCTAAACTAATTGGTAAGCCAGCTGAAGCTGCCTTAACTTTGTACTTAACCAAGGAACAAGCACAAATGGTTGATGCATTAGGACAAGATATTCGCGTGTTATTGCTTGTATCTCAGTTACACTTAGCAGATGTGACAGATGCATCAGCAGATGTTGAGAATTATGATGGTTACAAGATTGAAGTCGCACATGCGGTTGGTGAGGTTTCACCACGAGACAGAATGTACCATACTGATTTGGGATCAGATAAGGATTTCCCAATGTTGTCAGCACATGAAGCAGAAATTGTCCGTGAAAACTTCCCAGAAGCATTGACAGACGGTTTAGAATAATAATTAATCAGATGAACGGCTAGAACTTTGTTTCTAGTCGTTTTTTTGATTATAATGAGTAGTAACTACTTAAAATGGATTGGAGAATCACTGCATGACGAAATTATATTTTATACGCCACGGAAAAACTGTTTGGAATGCTGAAGGGCGTTTTCAAGGGTCCGGCGGCGATTCACCATTGTTACCTGAATCAATCGATCAGATTGCTGATTTGGGTAACTACCTAAGTGATGTGACATTTGCCCATGCTTTTACAAGTCCAATCAAGCGTGCTATGGATACGGCAGAGCAAACGCTCGCTTATATAAATAACCAACCAGAATTAACCGTTTTGGATGGATTAAAAGAGTTTTCATTTGGGGTTTGGGAAGGATTAACGTTTAAAGAGGTCAAGCAAGACTGGCTTACGATGTATGATGCTTCACGACATCATCCAGAAAGGTTTGATGCTAGTCAGGTTCCAGGTGCAGAAACATTCGAAGCGGTTCAACAACGCTTTAGAAGGGCAGTTTTTGATGCTGTAAATGCTTATGGTGGAAAAGATGTGAACTTAATCTTCTTTAGTCATGGTGCAGCTCTTACTGCAGGAATGGGTGGTTTGTTAAATATTCCATTAGCTAATTTGAGAGATCGTGGTGGTCTGGGTAATACAAGTACGTCAATTCTTGAAACAAATGATGGCATTAAATTTAAGGAATTAATTCGAAACGATACAAGCTATTTGAATGTACCCGCTAATGCATCAAATACAATTTAAAAAATTAGGTAGGAAAAATAAATGGCTAAATTAGATGAAGATGTTCAAAAAGATATAAAACAACTGGTTAAAGATATTTCTGAACATCCGGATCATTGGCAAGCGTATGTTGACTTAGTAAATGTTTTAACAGTCATTAATAGTTTGGTTGAGGCAGAAGACTTGGCGTTAAAAAGTCTATCTATTTTTAAAAATAATGAAGCAGCACAGCAGGAGTTACTCTATGCAACGGGTAATGTCTATTACACTGCAGCGGATTATTCGCGCGCAACAAGTTTTTTTAATAAGATTACAGATGCAAAATTAAAGCATGATGCAACAATGATGCAGGCGCAAAGTTTTTATGCACAAAATAAATTTAAGCAGGGGTTGGCGTTTGCGTTAACGGCTGTACAACAAGATAATGCCGATTTAAATGCACAAATTTTGTTAGGAAATATTTGGTTGAGTTTGGGCGATAGTAAAGCAGCAAGGGATGCTTTTGATAGCGCACTAACCATAAATAGTGATGATTATTCGGCGAATTTGGGTCGTGGGGTTGTTGCCATGGCTTTAAATGAACAGGACAATCAGTGGTTGCGAATTGCTCAAAAGATAGATCCAAAACAATATCAAGCAGATGCTAGTCGATTAGATGATTTAATTCAGGTCATGTTGGGGAGCACAAACAATGAGCGAAACACAGACTGATATTTTTGAAGATGGAACTGACACAGAACCAACAGTTGTCGGTCAAATTGCGACCATTGTTTTTTCGGCGCAAAATTCTTTTTATAAAGTTTTGCGGATTACGATATTAGAAAAAAATTTTGATTTTGATGATGACGAAATGACGGTCACTGGTAATTTTGGCGACATTCAAATAGGTGCCAGCTATGAATTTAAAGGACAACTGAAAGAACATGCTCGTTATGGCGTTCAGTTTGTAGCTATGAATTATCATCGGCAGGCTACTAGCTCGGTATCGGGATTAGTCGCTTATTTTTCAAGTGAAAAATTTCCAGGCGTTGGGAAAGCAACGGCAACGAAAATTGTGGACACTTTGGGAACAGATGCGATTGATTTAATTTTAGACAATAGTAAAGTTTTATCTAATATCGGTCTTTCAGAGAAAGTTCAGACTGTCATTGTTGACCAACTAGCAAAATCTGATGGTATGGAACGAGCAATCATTGCATTGAATGATTTTGGCTTTGGCTCTAATTTAGCCACAACAATTTATCAAAAATATCAACAAGAAACATTAACAATATTGAAAAACAACCCGTACCAATTAGTAATTGATATCGATGGCGTTTCATTTAAAAGAATTGACCAGTTTGCACTACAACAAGGTATTGATGCTCTAGATGATCGCCGTGTAAGCGCAGGTGTTATTGCTGCGATTAATTTGAAGACATTTGAATCCGGGGATACATATATGGTGTTACCGGATTTATTAGCGACGACAAAGCACCTTCTTGAGCATGCCCAACGCATAGAAGTTGATGAAAGTTTAATTAAGCAGGCACTACTAACACTGACACAAGAGGGTGTTGTAGTTGCAGATGGTAGTTATTTATATATTAGAGAAATTTATGAATCTGAAAATCAAATTGCTAAAGAACTTATTGATTTAACTGAGAGAAAACAACAAACCTATTCGAGAAAAGACGTTGTTAAGTATTTGGATGAAGTTGAATCTGCTAATGATTTTAAATATGATGCAACGCAACGCGAAGCAATTATCGCAGCTTTAACAAACCAGTTATTTATCTTGACTGGTGGTCCAGGAACTGGAAAAACAACTATTATTAGTGGTGTTGTTGCAACTCTGAAAAAGTTATTAAGACAAGATGGCATGAGGTCTGATGAGATTGACCAAGGCGTTCATTTAGTAGCGCCAACCGGACGTGCAGCAAAACGATTACAAGAGTCAACTGGCATGGCGGCCAGTACAATTCATCATTTATTGGGTATAACAGGGCGTGAAGCAAATCTAGATGACGTTGATATTGAAGAATTAACCGGGCAACTATTAGTTGTTGATGAAATGTCGATGGTTGATACGCAATTATTTGCGACCTTATTATCCGCTGTTCGTGCAGATATGCAAGTAATCTTGGTTGGTGATAAGGATCAATTGCCATCTGTTGGACCAGGACGTGTATTTTATGATTTATTAGCAAGTGGTATTTTGAATTATCGAGAGCTTGAGACAATTCATCGCCAGGGTAAAGGCTCAACAATCATTTCCTTAGCTAATGATGTTAAAAACGGACGATTACCTGATGACTTTACTGATCAGAAAATTGATCGCTCATTTTTTTCAGCTGAATTAAGACAGGTGCCAAATTTAGTCGAAAAAATTGCGACGAGTTGGCAAAAGAAAGGAAATTCGGTTGCTGATATGCAAATATTAGCACCAATGTATCGAACACAGGCTGGCGTTAATCATTTGAATGAAATTGCTCAAAACATATTTAATCCAATAACGAATAAAAAGAAAACGATTTTAGTAAAAAATGGTGATTTCACTTTTACATTTCGTGTTGGCGATAAAGTAATGCAAACAACGAATGATCCAGAAAATAATGTTTTTAATGGAGATATTGGGTATATTTCCACAATTCTATTAGCTAAGGATAAAGCGAATACAGACAAAAAAGATGTTATAACAGTTTCATTTGACACAGGTGAGGTTATTTATACCCGTGAAAATTGGCAACAGTTGACATTGGCCTATGCTACCACTATCCATAAATCGCAAGGAACTGAATATAAATTAGTTATTATGCCTTTGGTCAACGCCTTTTCAAGAATGCTACAAAGAAATCTTCTTTACACAGGCTTAACAAGAGCTAGTGAATCGTTGGTCTTACTTGGACAGGAAAGTGCATACCAACAAGCAGTGCTAACGACCGGTGTCAATCGCCACACCACACTACAAGCGCGTATTATGCAGTATGCTAATCAACAGGTAGGTTCGCGAGAGAATCAGCAATTAGTTGATGAATCAAAAAATGAAGCCGATTCATTGGCAAGTCAACCATTATTCCATGATGATACAGATTTACCAACAGCAACTGCTGCAAAAGATAACTATATTTTGACTGTTGATTTGGTAAATAGTAATAAAATTAGTCCAAATATTGGACTAGATGGTTTGACCCCGGCAGATTTTATGTCGGTGTAAGCGACATAAACTAGTCAGAGCGCTAATTATATGGTAAAATAAGACGATAAATTTTCGAAAGAAAAGGGGTTTCTGAAAATGTCAGGACATAGTAAATGGCATAACATCCAAGGACGTAAGAACGCCCAAGATGCGAAGCGTGGTAAGATTTTCCAAAAGTTAGCTCGTGATTTGTATACGGCAGCAAAAGCTGGTGGTGTTGATCCAGATTCAAACTCAAGTTTGCGTCTCGTTATCGACAAGGCAAAGGCTGCTAACATGCCTAAGGATAATATCCAACGAGCACTTGATAAGGCTTCCGGAGCAAACGGTGCTAATTATCAAGAGTTAACTTATGAAGGTTATGGTCCAGCAGGTATTGCAGTTTTGGTTGAAGCCTTGACTGACAACACAAACCGTACAGCTTCTTCTGTACGTTCATCATTCAAGCACTTTGGTGGTGAGCTTGGAACTTCAGGATCAGTTTCATTCCAATTCGACCGTAAGGGTTACCTTGAAATCGAACGTGATGAAGATACTGAAATTGATGAAGATCAATTATTTGAAGATATGTTAGATGCTGGCGCAGAAGATATGAAGACTTTTGATGATCAATTTGAAATTTACACTGATCCTAAGTCTTTCCCTGAAGTTCGTGATGCTTTGGCAGCAAAGGGTTACCAATTTAGTATTGACGAAGTGACAATGGTTGCGCAAAATCCAATGGCTGTACCAGAGGATAAGCAAGAATCATTGGATAATTTGGTTGCTGAGTTGGAAGAAAATGACGACGTGCAAGCAGTATTTACAACAGCTGAATAGTTACTATTTTGCTTTTTAAAAGGACTTGTTTACTGAACAAGTTCTTTTTTTATTGAAAATATTATTGACTAATAATTGAATTAGGAATAATGTTAAAATATTATTTATTTAAATAGAAGTCGTTAACGTGTTCTGCCACAGACTTAAACATTAATTATGTTATTTAGTTGTACCATAAGGGTGCTAGCAATATATAGTTGATCTTTAATCATGTTGGCAGAGTATGCTAACATGATTTTTTTAGGGAGAAGAACTTATTATGTTGGAGCGTTTCTTTAAGCTATCGGAAAACCATACAACCGTACGGACTGAGGTCATTGCAGGTATTACGACCTTTGTGGCGATGGCTTATATTATCTTTTTAAATCCTGCTGTTCTTTCGTTGACAGGTATGCCTAGTCAAGGTGTTTTTTTGGCAACTATTTTGACAGCTGTTACAGGTACCTTGATTACAGGTTTGTTCGCAAATTTGCCATATGCACTTGCCCCTTCAATTGGTATGCAAGCCATGTTTACATACACGATTGTTTTTGGTTTAGGTTATACTTGGCAACAAGCCCTGGGGATGGTATTTTTAGTTGGTTTGGTAGATGTCATTATCACATTAACAAAAGTTCGATCATTGATTGTTAAATCAATTCCAGCACAACTAAAACACGCTATTGCAGCAGGTATTGGGTTGTTTATTGCTTATATTGGTTTAAAGAATGCTGGATTTATTAATTATTTAGTTAATTCAGAGAATATTATTTCCTTAAATAATTCACCATTTCATGGTGGTGGGGCGAAAGCTATTGAAACGTTAACCGGTAATGGTGGTACGACACCTGAGATAACAACATTCACAGATCCATCAGTATTATTAGCGCTGATTGGGTTAGTACTCTTGGTATTATTGGTTGTCGCTAATGTTCCCGGAGCATTTTTGATTTCTGTTTTTGTAACAACGATTATTGGTATTCCAATGGGTGTGACAAATACACATGTTAATGGATTATCATCATTTTCGACAACATTCCATGATTTTGGTTCTATTTTTGGTCAAGCCTTAGGTTCTAATGGCTTGTGGTCAATGTTTAACTCACCCAAAAATATTTTGATTGTCATTTTGACAGTGTTCTCAATGGGACTTTCAGGTTTGTTTGATGCTATTGGAACCTTTATTGGAACAGGTATTTCTAGTGGTATTTTCTCAAAGGCAGACCAAAAGGAATTCTATGAAAATAAAGGCTTTAAGTCAAAAATGGATCGTGGCTTGGTTGCTGATACTTTTGCAACGATGTTTGCTGGAATTTTTGGAACTTCAAATACGACAACTTTTATTGAAGCTTCAACAGGTATTAAAGCAGGTGGTCGTACCGGATTAACGGCTGTTGTTGTAGCAATTGGATTCTTGTTGTCGATTATTGCTGCACCATTAGTTAATGTTATTCCAAGTGCTGCAACAGCTCCTATCCTAGTTGTTGTTGGTATCATGATGATGAATGAATTTAAAGCAATTGATTGGGATGACATGGAAGTAGCAGTACCGGCATTCTTTACTTCCGCGTTCATGGCCTTCTCATATTCAATTTCATATGGAATTGCAGCCGGCTTTATCTTCTATGTGTTGATTAAAACTGTGAAGCGTAAGTTCAGCGAAATCAGTGTTATTTTGTGGATAGTTTCATTGTTGTTCGTTTTGAATTTTATTGTTATTGCAGTTAGTTAGTGTTTTATAGAATATTTGACATCCAGTAACGTGTTAAACGTTACTGGATTTTTTTGATTAAAAAATAGACTTTTTAGGATGGGTGACGTCTTTGTAAAGGTTAGGAGGTGAGAAATAGCATGAAAATACAGAAAATGTTTTACGATATCATTGATTTGGCATCAAAACAGCATGCAAGTGACGTGTATATTTGGCCATGTTCTGATGGCTTTCAAATGATTTACTATTCGGCTAATGGTTTGGAAAAAGTAAGGCATTTTGAAGCTGAAATTGGGGAAGCACTTATCCGTCATATAAAATTTTCAGCACATATGGACATTAGTGAGGCTCGTCGCCCACAGCTTGGACGGTGGCAATATTTTTTGGATTCACAATCCCTTCATTTACGAATTTCAAGTGTAGCAGATTTTTTAAATCGAGAATCAATAGTAATCCGCCTTATCTATGATATGCAAGATAACTATTTAGAATGGCGACCTGTTCAAAAATTGAATGAACTGGCGCAACTAATAAAATTGAAACAAGGTCTGATTCTGCTTGCTGGTCAGATGGGTTCTGGTAAAACGACCACACTCTATCATGTCGCAGCAAATCATTTAAATGATCAAATGATACTTACTATTGAGGATCCTGTTGAATTAGTCGTACCACAATTTTTACAGTTACAGGTAAATAATGCTGCTCAAATGAGTTATGATCGACTGCTTAAGTTGGCATTACGGCATCATCCTGATGTTATGATTATTGGCGAAATTCGTGATGCAGAAACAGCGCACATTGTTGTTCAAGCAGCGTTGAGTGGTCACTTAATTTTAAGTACAGTTCATGCAATGTCTATTACGGGGATTTGGTATCGGTTACGGGCTTTTGGCATTCCAGTAGATTTATTAAATCAGGTGATTGTTGGTCTGGGTTATCAAGAAATGATGCAGCATGAAAATCATTCATATGTGCATTTAAATTTAAATAGTGGAATAAGTTTGAAAAAATTATTGGTGGATTTAAAAAATGCAGAAACAAACACAGTGGTCACGTAAGTTACAAGTTGAATTTTTTGAAAATTTATGTCATTTATCTAAAGTTGGTTTTGATTTAGAAAGTTCATTAATGACATTACAAATTTTACTTAAACTACCTATAAAGGACGTGGAAAATATCATTATTGGCCTAACCGCAGGACTTACCTTGGCTGAAGTGATGTCTCCATTTATCAGAACCGAGATTGTGCAACAACTTGATTTTGCAATTATACATGGACAATTGACACCATTGTTACAAGAATTAGGTGCCCGGGAACGAGGAAAATTAGTACAGTTCAGAAAATTACGTCAAATATTGTTATATCCGTTAATTTTGATGATACTTTTAGTGGTGTTAATAATTGGCTATTTGACTATTTTATTGCCAGAGCTTGGGCAATCAGGCGCAGACTTAGCAATATTGAAAATAAATTTGAAGCCTTCATGGCTAATTATAGGAATTATAGTGCCTATGCTGGGTCTTTCACTTAGTATCTGGTGGTTTGCAAAGCTATGTTGGGAAACACGGATAAAAATCATCATGAAGTGTCCAATTATTGGTACGTTATTAACCCTTAGCGTAGAGTACTATATTTGCTTGCAATTAGGGTTGTTACTATCAAGCGGTGTTGAATTAGCTACGATTGTCGCAAAGGCGCGTAAAAAAACAACAAATGGACTGATCTCATACGTTGGGGACAAGGCTTGGCACGCATTAAGTAATGGTGAAAATATTCGTGATTGCATTTTATCGGTAGCTTTTTTGCCTAAAGAGTGTGCCTTATTGTTTAATCTGGGTCACACGCAACAACAAATTGGTGAAAACTTTCAAATTTTGGCGAATCGTAAATTTGAGTTGTTAGATGAACGAATAAAAAAATATTTAACCTTAATTCAACCAATATGTTTTGCCATTATTGGAGTTGTCGTAATTGGCTTATACTATTTAACGCTTGTACCAATGTACAAAAATATGGGAGGGATTGTACAATGAAAAACCGTCAGGTATCACGTCGTAAAGGATTTACATTAATTGAAGTTGTAACGACCCTGTTTATTATTGGATTATTAGTTGCATTGATTTATCCTAACGTTGCACATATCCGTAAAACAGCTGAAGACAGGCAACGTGCAGCGTTAATGCAGACTCTTCAAAGTCAGGTAAATATGTTCCATATTGCACAAGACGTTCCTGATACACAAACGATTACAATATCCAATTTAATGAACGCAGGGTATTTGACCACTTCTCAGGTACAGCAAATGGGTAAGGCGCATTTTGAAATTAAGGGTGATAAGGTAATTCAAGGAAAGTAAGATGAACCGAAAAGGAGTCACATTGTTCGAAACAATGGTTGTCTTATCGGTTTGTCTGGTACTTTCAATACCGGTAATCTTACCAAAGGATGACAATAACCAAGATTGGCAAAATGTGAAACAAGAATTTGCGCAAAAATATATTAAAGAGCAACAAAAAGTGGTGCTAGGGAAAGAAATGGATTTTAATATTTATGGTTACAAAAATACGATTGTCATTGGTAGTGAGAAAATTAAATTACCAAGTGGGTGGTTTGCCGGTAATTATGTACACATTAATTGGCGACCAACTGCGGTAACTGCTGATACGATTTCTTTTGTCAATCGCAATACTAATAAACATATTTTATTAATTTTTCAACTAGGAGGAGGCACGTATCGTTTCACAACGTAGGGGATTTATTCTGTTGGAGGCAATGATTAGTTTTGTAGTTGTTTTGGGAACCATATCGATTGTTTGTCAATCAGTCGAGACAATCACTCGTCAAAACCAGGTTAACGACCGTGCCATCAATAGTATTAAAGAAAAATATTATCAGGAACGAAGAAAATGGTTAACAGGAACGGATTTACATTAATTGAGTGTATTGTCGCTTTTACGATTTTGAGTGGTTTGTTTCTTATCTTTTCTATATCATCACAGGGACTAAATATTATTAAACAGCACCACAATTATGAAATACAAAAGTTTCAGGTCACTCGTTTAGTTGATCGTTTAGAGAATGATGCTTTAAATTATCAAATTATTGACGCAAATGATCGTGTTCTGACCATTAAAAACGTGAAAACTAACAAAACTTATCAATTTGGATTATGGGGGAAATGTCTTTGTTTGTATCGAAATGATGGAAAATTTTTATCCTATATGCTAGGGGTGAAGAGAGTGGCTTTTAAAGAATTAACACCATATTTATACGTTATAACATTAGAATTTGACAATGGATCAATTTTTAAGGAAGAAATATATATTAATGGTCAAAAAGCGTAAAGCAATAATTTTAGTTCAAACAGTAACCTTAAGTTTCTGCTTGTTGGCAGGATTGACCATGTGGTTACAAAGGCAAGTAGAACAACAAAATTTACGAAAGCAAGAATATCAATATTGGCTTGGCCGCTATCAGGCTGTGCAATATATACGTAGCTGTAAAGAAATTAAAGCAGATAAACGACTCTTTGTTCTACCTCGTGTTGTGGTTATTACGAAGGATTACTATATTGTTAAAGTCACCGAACTGCAATCTGTCAGGGTACCACGAAAAAATAATAAATGATATATATCTTGTCAGCTACTCAGAAACTAGCTACACTAGTCTCTAGTATGAAAGATGAGGTAATGACATGTACGAAAAAATTGAAGTCAGTGTTAAGAATCTACAAGCGGCACAGCAGAAATTAGTAGCCTTTCTTGATATTGCATCAATCGAAGCTTTAATAATTTTATTTGAAATTTTGTTAGGACAAACTGATAATGATTGGGAATCATTATCACATGAACAACAACAAGATTTAAAAAAAGATGTCCAGGCAGCAAAATTTTCGGATTTACAATTAGTAGATCGCCGTCAAGTTTTACAATTTTTATTAGTCAGTACGATTCATCAAGATGGCTTGCAGGCAAACTATCAAGTTACACCAGATGCGATTGGCATGTGGGTTGCGTTCATTGCTGAGAAATTTACAGAGGGGAAAACTGAAGTTCACCTTAAGGAAATTGCAGTTGGAACAGGTAATTTATTAGCAACAATAAGCCAAGCATTACAATCTGCAGGAAAAAAAGTCCACATTCAAGGATTTGAGAATGATGACACGATGTTGACTGTTGCGAGTGGTGTAGCAGCATTATTGAATGAATCATGGCAGTTAACCTTGACTGATGGTGTTACAACGCCAATGACTGGTGATGCCGATATTATTATTGGTGATTTGCCAATTGGCTATTATCCAAAAGAGGTGCCAAAATCTTTCATGACACGTATTGAGGAAGGGTTAACTTTTGTACATCATCTACTAATTGAACAAAGTGTTGCCGCATTAAAGCCAGGTGGATTAGCAATTTTAACTGTTCCATCGAATTTATTTGAAAGTGATCAGAGCAAAAAATTGTTAAGTTATTTACAAACAGATGAGGTCTATTTTCAGTCATTGATTCAGTTACCTAGTAACTTCTTTAAAGATTCTAAATTAGGAAAAGTAATCCTTATATTACAGCGTTCTGGTGCTGATGCCCTACAAGCAAAACCAGTGATGTTGGCAAGAGCTCCTGAATTATCGAATGAAGTTGAAAACAAAAAGTTTGTGACAGAATTGACAGCTTGGATGACAGCAAACCACTTGTATAATTAGTTATGGTAGCACGACATTAATGGCTTTATGTACACGAATTGCATTTTTTTGTGATATACTATTTTGAGTTAATAATGAATTCCATATGGAAAGAGGAGATAAGTATATATGGCTAAGACAATGGCGATTAATGCTGGATCATCATCACTAAAATTTCAATTATTTGAAATGCCAGCAGAAACAGTGATTGCAAAGGGACAAGTAGAACGTATCGGTATGAGCGATGCAATCTTTACTTTGAAATTTAATGGGGAGAAAACTGAGCTTGTGCAAGATATTGCTGATCATGAAGCTGCAATAAATTTGTTGCTTGAGCAATTAAAAGCACACGAAGTTATCAAAGACCTTACAGAAATTACTGGTGTTGGTCACCGTATTGTTGCTGGTGGGGAGTGGTTCAATAAGTCAGTTATTGTTGATGATGAAGCCCTTAACAAAATTGAACGTTTAGCAGACTATGCACCGTTGCACAATGCTTCTGAAGCATTGGGAATTCGTGTGTTCCAAAAGTTGTTGCCAAACGCCTTGTCAGTTGCTGTATTTGATACGGCATTCCACCAAACAATGCCTAAGAAGAATTACTTGTATGCCTTGCCATATGAATACTACACAAAGTATGGGGCACGTAAGTATGGTGCTCACGGAACTTCACATATGTACGTTGCACAACGTACAGCAGATTTACTTGGTAAGAAACTAGAAGATTTGAAGTTGATTACGTTACACTTAGGTGCTGGTGCATCGGTTACGGCTATTAAAGATGGTAAATCATACGATACATCAATGGGATTCTCCCCATTGGCTGGTGTGATGATGGCTACTCGTACTGGGGATGTTGATCCTTCTCTTGTATACTATATTCAAAATCGTGAAGGCCTATCAAATGATGAGATGCTAAATGTTTTGAATAAGAAGTCTGGATTATTAGGAGTATCAACAATTTCTTCTGATATGCGTGACTTGGAGTCTGTTGCAGATACTAATGATCATGCAGCACTTGCATTGGAAATGTTTATTGATCGTGTTGTTCGTTACATTGGTCAGTATTACGTTGAGCTTGGTGGAGTAGATGCATTAACATTTACTGCCGGTATTGGTGAAAATGCTGCAAATGTTCGTGAAGAAATCATTAACCGTTTGGCATTCATGGGCATTAAAATTGACGCAGAAAAGAATGAATTACGTGATGATGAAGTTATTTTGTCAACAGACGATTCAACTGCAGCAGTTTTGAAGGTTGCTACTAACGAAGAACTTATGATTGCTCGTGACATACAAGCATTGCAAGCCAAAAATAAGTAATTTCAATAATAAATATTCTAAAGCTAGAACTTTTGTGGTTCTGGCTTTTTATTTATTGAATGATAAAACCATAATTAGGTTGATTGCATTAATTCTGGTAAAATGAATTAAGTAACGAGTTATTTTGACTAAAAATAAGAAAGGAGACAGTTTATGTATGCACAAGTAATCGTTGATGTACCGACAATGCAAACGAATCAACCCTATACTTATCATATTCCTAGTCTCTTTTCTGAAGCACTTATTCGGGGTATGCGCGTTGTGGTTCCTTTCGGTAAAGGTAACCGATTGGTTCAGGGGTTTGTAACAGATATTAGTGACACAACAGATCAACCTGACAAACTGAAAGATATTTCGCAGATTGTTGAATTAGAGCCAGTTTTGAATGATGAACTTTTACAACTAGCAACATGGGTAGCGGATTATAATTTTGCTTTTCGAATTAGTGTTTTTCAAACAATGTTACCCAACGTCATGCGTGCAAGGTACAGTAAGGTCTTACGGCTTATTGAACCAGATGAACTCGAGCGTTTGCCACAAATACAAGCGCTATTTGCTGATCGTGATGAAGTGCCCTTTGATGTTGATAATGTTGATATGACATTAGTTCCCACACTTCTAAAATTACAAAAAAAACGCATAATTGAAATTGGATATGTTGTTAATAATCGGGCAAAAGTCAAAAAAATTAATGCATTTAAGCCTATTAAATCAGTTGATTTTTATCAAGAACAAAGACAACAACTGCGACCATCTGCGGTAAAGCAAGCGCGATTGCTTTCATATTTGATGCAATCACCGCAAACATTTGTTCCGGTGAAAGAGGTCATTAAATCGTATCAATTAGATTATGCAGTATTAAAGCAAGCAGAGGGTAAAGGTTGGATTGTTCAAAAACCAGTAGAGTCTTATCGAATTCCCAAACTCAGTACACCTGTGAAAAATAGCCAACCGTTAACTTTGAATGCAGAGCAGCAAGAAGCTTATATAGCAATTGCAAACAATATTTCAGAAAATGATACAAAGACATTTTTATTAGAAGGTGTAACAGGATCTGGAAAAACAGAAATATACCTACAAACCATTGCAAAGGCACTTTCTGAAGGGCAAACGGCTTTAATGTTAGTTCCTGAAATTACATTGACACCACAAATGGTTCGACGCGTAAAGAGTCGTTTTGGTGATGATGTTGCTGTTATGCATTCAGGATTGTCAGATGGTGAACGATATGATGAATGGCGACGTATTCAACGGTCAGAGGTACACGTTGTTGTTGGTGCCAGATCGGCTGTATTTGCACCATTGAAAAACATCGGGCTAATCATAATTGACGAAGAACATGAATCCTCATATAAACAGGATGAGAATCCACGATATCATGCACGAGATGTTGCACAGTGGCGTGCTGATTTTCATCATGCTACCCTTGTATTGGGTTCGGCAACACCTTCATTAGAAAGCCGAGCGCGTGCACAAAAGAATGTCTATCATTTATTGACATTAGAACATCGTGCAACGAATGGTATGCTACCAGAAACGCAAGTTGTTGATATGAGAGAAGCCATCAAGCATGGTGGTGATGATGTTTTTTCTCCTCAATTGCTTGAAGCTATTCAAAATCGTCTTACAAAGCAAGAACAAATTGTTTTAATGTTAAACCGTCGTGGATATGCGAATTTTTTGGTATGTCGTGAATGTGGTTTTACACCACGCTGTATTAATTGTGATGTTGCCCTAACAGTTCATAAAGATATTTCACGTCTAGTTTGTCATTATTGTGGTTATAGCGAGACCATACCAACAAAATGCAAAAATTGTGGTTCTACCAGAATTAGACAATTTGGTTCTGGTACGCAAAAAGTTGCAGAACAACTAAGTGAACAAATTCCCCAGGCACGGGTGATACGTATGGATGTTGATACCACCCGTAGAAAGGGATCAACTGATCAATTATTAACGGCTTTTGGTAATCATGAAGCTGATATCTTGTTAGGAACACAAATGATTGCCAAGGGATTGGATTTTGCAAATGTTACTTTGGTTGGTGTATTAAATGCTGATACAACATTATCATTACCAGACTTCAGAGCATCTGAACGGACTTTTCAATTATTAACGCAAGTTTCTGGACGCGCGGGTCGAGGTGATAAACCTGGGAAGGTCATTATGCAGACTTTCAATCCTGATCATTACGCAATTCAGCTAGCTAGACAACAAGATTATGAAGCATTTTATTACCAAGAAATGGCATTGAGACACGCTTGGAAATATACACCGTATTATTTTACGATTCAGATTAAATTCGCACATGAGAAAATTGATGAATCGGCAAAAGCCGCATATGAAATTGCTAACTGGCTGAAGAATATCATTGATAATGAAACAATCATGTTAGGACCAGCAACGGGGACTATTCCACGTATTAAAAATAAATATTACTATCGGTTAGTTATTAAGTATCGGCATGACGAAAAATTAATACAGGCGCTTGGCAGCTTAATGAAAAAAGGTCAGCAATTACAAAAACAAGGAATTACAATAATTATTGATCGTGAACCAATTAATTTCATGTAGTCTTACAGATAACACCACTAATGAAGCGATGTTATCATACATATGATAAAGGAGTAAAAAAAGCAATGACAAGTATTGTTTTCATGGGTACACCAGATTTTTCAGCCCCAATTTTACAAAGTTTGATTGATAATCCAGCTTATGATGTTGTGGCTGTTTTGACACAGCCAGACCGTCCGGTTGGACGTAAGCATACACTTAAACCAACACCGGTTAAAGAAGTTGCAGTTAAGGCAAATATCCCAGTATTACAACCAAATAAGTTGTCAGGATCTGATGAAATGAAGCAAATTATTTCATTGGCACCAGATTTCATTATTACAGCCGCTTATGGCCAATTTTTACCAACTAAATTATTAGCTGCAGCTAAAATGGGTGCAATTAATGTCCATGCATCATTATTGCCTAAATATCGTGGTGGGGCACCAATTCATTATGCTGTTTTAAACGGTGATGAAAAAACAGGCGTCACAATTATGTACATGGTTAAAGAAATGGATGCTGGGGATATAATTGCCCAGAAAGAATTACCAATTTTATCTGAGGACAATACGGGGACATTATTTGACAAATTGAGTCTATTGGGTCGTGACCTATTATTATCAACGTTACCCAAATTAATCTCTGGTGATATTACACCAATTCCACAGAACATTGATCAAGTAAGTTTTTCACCAAATATTCAACCTAACGAAGAAGTACTTGATTTTACGCAACCTGCACAGGTTGTACATAATCATGTCAGAGGGTTATTTCCATTTCCAATTGCACACACAACCATTAAGGGTACACGAACAAAAATACAAAAAACGCATCTTGTTGATGAAAAGACAGATGCGGTACCAGGAACCGTTGTTAAAAAAGGAAAACATGAATTGTGGTTAGCTACGGGTGATGGCCAAGTGATTGCCATTGATGAATTGCAACCTGCTGGCAAACCTAAAATGACAATTACTGACTATTTAAATGGTCATGCAAATTTTGCAGAGGGAGATCAAGTTATTACCTATGACTAAGAAAAATAACCAAAAAATTGCAAATTGGGAATTAACTAATCCTCGTGCTTTGTCTGTTCGTGTGTTAGAAAAAGTTCAAAATGGGGCATATTCTAACTTGCAGTTGGACAGCATGATTAAGCAAGCTGATTTATCAGAGAAGAACGTTCATTTGATGACGACGATGGTCTATGGTGTGATTCAACATCGATTAACCTTAGAATACTGGTTGATGCCATCCATTAAGCAACCACAGAAGCTAGAATCTTGGGTTCGTGAGTTACTTTATATTTCAATATTTCAAATGCAATATTTAGATAAAATTCCAGATCATGCAATTTTTGATGAAGCAATTAATATTGCGAAACGTCGTGGTCATGATGGTACTCGAAAGTTTGTCACGGGTGTATTACATGCAATTCAAAGACAAGGCCTTCCTGATTTTGAAGATATTAAAGATGAAACAAAGCGGTTATCAATTAAAACTTCATTACCGGTGTGGCTAATTGAAACGCTAAATGGTCAACTCGGTTGGCCAAAAACGGTTGCGATTGCATCAACGATTAACGCAGCACCAAGTCAGTCGGTGCGCGTAAACCGCGAACTAATTTCACCGACAGACCTCATTAAGTTGTTAGAGAATGATGGTTATCAGGTTACGCCTTCTGAAGTTACACCAGATGCATTATTGGTTTCTGGCGGTCATGTCGCAGGTTCGCAAGCTTTTCATGATGGGTTATTAACTCTTCAAGATGAGTCAGCAATGTTAATGGTGCCAAGCTTAGACGTGCATCCAGGAGATAAGGTATTAGACGCAGCGGCTGCGCCAGGTGGAAAAACGACACAGATTGCAACTTATCTTGAAAAGACACAGGGTGGACATGTCGTTGCTTTGGATATTCATGATCATAAAGCAAAATTGATTAAAGAAAATGCTACGCGTTTACAAGTTGCTGATCGTATCGAAACGCAAGTTTTAGATGCTCGAAAAGTTGATGAGAAATTTAAGGATGAAACATTTGATCGTATTTTGGTAGATGCACCATGTTCTGGATTTGGGCTTTTGCGACGTAAGCCAGAGATTCGATATGAAAAATCATTAAAAGATAGTTACCAATTGCAGAAAATTCAACTTTCAATCTTAGATGCAGTTGCTAGCAAATTGAAAAAGGGTGGGCGTCTGGTATATGGAACATGTACCATTTTGTCAACTGAAAATGAAGATGTTATCAATGAGTTTTTAGCAGCCCACAATGATTTCAAATTAGTTCCGACTAAGACAGTCAATAACCTAGATGTTTTAGATGAGCAAGGCATGTTACATGTCTATCCGGACGATTTTGGGTCAGATGGTTTCTTTATAGCAACATTAGTTAAGCAGTAAGGGTTGTAGTGATGAAGGGATGATGAAATATGAAAATAGCATATGCATCTGACACTGGTCGTATGCGTGCAGAAAATCAAGATTATGTCAGTGTTTTTATCAATCAATCTGGTGCACAACTAGCAATCGTCGCTGACGGGGTTGGTGGACAAAATGGTGGTGACGTTGCAGCCACAATGGCAGTGTCCCATATTGGAAATCAGTGGGAAAAGTCGGCAATTGCGACAATTGACACTGCTAAACAATGGTTGATTGATCAAATTAATAACGAAAATGACACCATTGTTAAGACGGCGCAACGATATCGAACACTGAACGGTATGGCAACTACTTTGGTCATTGCAGTCATTTTGGCTCATCAATTAGTCATTGCTAATATTGGTGATTCACGGGCGTATGTTATTCGCCAACGCCAAATTAGGCAACTAACAACCGATCATAATTTAGCAAATGAACTTCTACAAGAAGGTGCCATTACTGAGGATGAAGCCGTAACTCATCCTGGTCGCCACTTAATTACACGACAATTAGGGGTTACAGATGATTCAAAACCAGATTTATTTGCAATTAATTTATATCCGGATGATTATGTTTTGATGACAACGGATGGTATGCCAAAACATGTTAGTGACAAGACCATCTTACAAACCGTTTTGGCAGCTAATGATATTGCGGATGCTGTGACACAGTTAATTACAAGTACAAATGATGCGGGTGGATCAGACAATGTGACAGTTCTTATTGGTCACCAGGAAAGCGAGGACTACTAAATGCGAATAAATCAATTGATTGGTGAACGATATCGCATTGTAGAACCGCTTGGTGAAGGTGGTATGGCTAATGTATATCGTGCACATGATATTATTTTAGATCGAGACGTATCATTAAAACTAATGCGTTTAGATATGCGGGATGACGAGGACGTTCGTCGGCGATTTAATAATGAAATTGCTGCAACGTCAGCAATTTTACACCCGAATATCATTCAAGTTTATGACTATGGTGAAGAAGGTGGTTCACAGTATTTGGTAACGGAATTTGTTGCCGGTATGGATCTAAAACGGTATATTGCCGAAAATTGGCCAATTCCAGTTAGTCGAATTGTTGATATTATGCAAGACATTCTGGCAGGGATTGCGGTGGCCCATCAAGCAGGAATAATTCATCGAGATTTAAAGCCACAGAATATTTTAATTAGTAATGAAGGGGAAGCAAAAATCTCCGACTTTGGTATTGCTAGGGCACAAACGTCTTTTGGCATGACGCAGACAAATACGGCGATTGGTTCTGTTCATTACATGGCTCCTGAACAAGTTCGTGGTGAAGCTGCATCAAACCGCAGTGATATCTATTCATTAGGAATCATGTTGTATGAAATGATAACGGGTCATGTGCCATTTGATGGGGAAACGGCTGTTGCTATAGCGGTTAAACACGCTCAAAATCCAATGCCATCTGTCAGAGATGTTGATCCACGTATACCACAGCCTTTAGAAAATGTTATTTTTAAAGCGACAGCCAAAAATCCGATGAGTAGATATGCGTCAGCACAAGCGATGTCAGATGATCTATCAACAGTATTATCACCGAATCGAATCAATGAGCCGGAATGGCATGATCCAAATGATGTTGATGGAGATAATACTGAGACGAAAGTTATTCCATTGGCACAGATTAAAGAGGTTGCTAGTCAACGGCCAAGAGAGACCACGAAGTCGGAACCTCTTTTAAAAGAAACACATGCAGACTCTTCTGCAGGGAACTCACAGAAATTAGCACTTAAATCTAAAAAGAAGAAAAAACGTCGCCGTTACTTATGGTTGGCATTATTAGTTTTAGTTTTCATAATTGGTGGATTTGGTATCTATGGTGCGATGCAACCAGATAATGTTCATGTTTCAGATGTGCGTGGCATGACCCAGGCAAATGCTGAAAAGACTTTGCAAGAAGATGGCTTAAAGCTTGGTAATATTACAACGAAACATTCAAATGATATTGAACGTGGCAAAGTTATTCAAACAAATCCAAAAGTTGGTAAAACTGTTGCAGCGGATTCAGTTATTGATTTAGTTGTATCTAAAGGGCCAGCCAAAGTACGTTTTGGTGATTATGTTAATGAAAAATATAGTACGGTAAGTAATAAATTAGAGAATAAGGGTTTTGAAGTAACTAAAAAAGATGTGGCAAGTGATACGGTACCAAAAGGTTATATTATATCGCAGAATGTGGATGCAGAGGATAGCGTCGTTCCAAGTAAGACTAAGGTGAAATTTAAGGTATCAACTGGTCCGAAGAGCTATAACGTGCCTAATTTTACAGGTAAATCACAAGGTACTGTTAGTGCGTGGGCGCAAACCAATGGTGTGGCTGTTAATTTTAATAGTGTTTACTCAGATAGCGTGCCAGCAGGATATGTTGTTTCTCAATCAATGACTCCCGGCAGTAAACTGACTAAAAATGATGTTTTGCTTGTCACTATATCTAATGGGCCAAATGAAGCAGCTCATTCATCAAGTAAAACATCAAGATCATCAAGTAGTAGCAGTACTAGTGAAAGTCGTGAAAGTAGCTCTTCACAAAGTAGTTCATCAAGTAGTGCATCAGATGACACTGAATCGGATTCAACAAGTCAACCAGCATCAGAAAGTACACAATCATCTAGTTCATCATCACAGTCAGATTAGTTAAATTGGATAGGAGTTTAGATGACAGAATATCATGGACAAATTCAGTTAGCATTAGCAGGTTTTTATGATGTCCTAACAGCAGACGGAGAAGTTTTTCGCACACGTGCTCGAGGTAATTTTCGCAAAAAAGATCTAAAACCACTTGTGGGTGACTGGGTGACCTTTAGTGCTGAAACATCTAAAGAAGGCTATATACTTTCTATTGATGAACGGACAAACAGTATTGTCCGTCCACCTGTTGCGAATGTTGATCAAGTGATTATTGTTACAGCAGTTAAGATGCCGGATTGGTCGAGTAATTTACTGGATCGACAACTAGTTGCACTGGAAGAAAAGCATATTGAACCAGTTATTTATTTTACTAAAACGGATTTATTGACTGCTGAAGAAAAACATGATTTTCAAACAATTGCTGAGGGATATCGCCGGATTGGTTATCAAGTCGTACTACCAGAGAAGGCGTTTGATGAAGAAAGCCTGACCCAAGTTAAGCTGCTATTAGCAAATAAATTGACCGTCTTAATGGGTCAAACAGGAGCAGGTAAAAGTACATTGTTGAACCATATTTCTCCTGACCTACAGTTAGCAACAGGTGAAGTATCTCAAGCATTGAGTCGAGGACGGCATACAACTCGGCAAGTTGCCTTAATTAATTTATACGGCGGATTCGTTGCTGATACACCAGGTTTTTCAGCGTTTGAAATCTTTGATATGCCTGCACGAGAATTAGGTCAGTACTTTCGAGATTTTAATCAATTTTCAGATGGGTGTCGTTTTAGGGGATGTGTTCATTTAAACGAACCTGGCTGTGCCGTTAAAGAGGCCGTGGCTGAGGGGAATATTATGACGTCTAGGTATGAAAACTATAAATTATTTTATGATTTGATTGCTGGTCGACGCCCAGTTTATAATAAACATGATAAAAAACATTAAGAGTATTTTTAAAGAGGGTAAAAATTATGACAATTAAGGTTGCACCATCTATTTTAGCTGCAGATTATTTGAATTTGGCACGTGATGTGTCAGTTGTTGAGAATGCGGGTGCGGAGCTATTACACATTGATGTGATGGACGGTTCGTTTGTTCCGGCAATTGCTTACGGACCAAACTGGGTAAAGGCACTGCGTAAAGTAAGTAAGATGACACTTGATGTTCATTTGATGGCTGTGGATCCTGAACGCTACATTGATGAATTTGCAGCTGCAGGTGCGGACATTATTGGTGTACATTATGAGGCAACAAATCATATTCATCGTGCATTACAACAAATTAAGGCACATGGTATTAAAGCGGAAGTGGTCATTAATCCTGGTACAGCGGTTTCTGTTATTGAACCAGTTCTATATATGGTTGACCAAGTACTAGTTATGACGGTTAATCCAGGATTTGGTGGTCAACAATTCCTACCTGAAATGATTGAAAAAATTGCCATTTTGGATAAATTGAAGCGGGAAAAAGGCTATACTTTCGATATAGAAATTGATGGCGGTGCGAATGATCAAACAACTAAAATGGCCTATGATGCTGGTGCAACTGTTGCTGTAGCAGGTTCTTATGTTTTCGATAAGGTAGACCCTGCAGCAAAAATTGCGAAGTTGAAGGAAGTCACGGCTGACTAATGAATCGAATGCGTTTGTTAGTTGGTGGGCCAATGTCAGAATGGCCAGATGATTTAAAAAAAGGGTTACTTGATGGACCGTGGGCAGCCGCAGACCGAGGTTCACTGCGCTTGTTACATTTAGGTCAAGTTCCGGTTTTGACAGTTGGTGATTTTGATTCAGTCACATTTGAAGAGCGACAAGAAATCATGGGTCAATTACCCAAAATTGTTAGTGTAAAACCAGAAAAAGATGATACAGATACTGAATTGTTATTAAGTTTAGTTGAGAAAAATTACCATCCGGATAAAATTGAAATCTATGGTGCCACAGGTGGCCGAATTGATCAATTGTTATCTAATATTTGGATTTTTACTCAACCGCGTTTTACATCAATTGTTGAGAAAGTAGCGATTATTGATCGCAATAACCGTATTGATTTCTTCTTGCCGGGTGAGCATACCATTGTAAAAGAACCCACAATGAAGTATTTGGGATTCATGCCACTGATTCCAGTAAGCGGCCTTTCGTTATTGGATGAAAAATATCGTTTAGATGATTGGTCTGGAAATCCGTTCTCATTTTCTTCAAATGAATTTTTGGGTGAAGTTAATCATTTCTCATTTAAGAGTGGCATTGTCGCAGTTATCCAAAGTCGTGATTTAATCGGGCAAACTGCTGATCAATAAAAAATGTGTAAAGTAAAAATACTTTACAGAAAACCCTTGCTTATTGCGTAAGGGTTTGGTATTATTATTCAAGTAAATAAAAGCACTGAATTTAAAAGAGCTTAAGATTGGAGGGTAAACATATGGCAGTTGATGCAGTCAATGGAAAGCGTACTCGTTTTGGTAAACAACGTTCACACGCCCTTAACTCAAGTAGTCGTAGCTGGAAGCCAAACTTGCAAAAAGTGACGGTTAAGATTAACGGTTCAGCACCTAAGAAGGTGTACCTATCAGCTCGTACTTTGAAGGCTGGTTTGAAGAACGGCTCAATTGAGCGTGTATAAGATATAAAGCTGCCGTTTGGTAGCTTTTTTCTTTTATATGACATAAAAATGATTGCAGTAATTACCAGCCAATACTAATGCCTTGCTTGTGGTAAAATAGTATTAGCTTTATATGGAGGTCATTCTAATGGCAGTAAAGATCCAAACAGCACAAGGTGCAATTGAAATTGAAAACGACGTCATCGCAACGATTGTAGGTGGTGCAACTACTGATAACTATGGTGTTGTCGGTATGGCAAGCCAAAATCCGTTGCGTGATGGTGTGAATCAGATATTGAACGGTGATAACTTCTCAAAGGGTGTTGTTGTTCGCCAACAAGATGGTGGTGTCACGGTAGATGTTCATATTATTGTTGGGTATGGCATGAAAATTTCCGAAATTTCTAAGAGTGTACAAGCACGTGTTAAAAATGATTTGAACGTTATGTTAGGCATTGTTGCTAGCGAGGTAAATGTAACGGTTCAAGGCGTACGTATGCTAGGGGATTAGCCTGGTTATAAGGAGTTGAATACTGTGGAAGTTGTAACGACAATTACCAATGTTGAGTTTGGTAAAATGATTAACGCAGCAGCGGATGCGTTAAAAAACAATGCAGAAAAAATAAATAAATTAAATGTCTTTCCTGTTCCGGATGGAGATACTGGAACAAATATGACCTTGTCAATGGCAAGTGGGGCAGAGTATGAACGGAATGAAGATGATACACATCTTGGTAAGTTAGCTCAAGCAACCGCAAAAGGCTTGTTAATGGGGGCTCGTGGTAATTCAGGAGTTATTTTGTCACAAATATTCCGTGGCTTTGCTGCAAAAATTGCCGACAAAGAAACATTATCAGCGCGTGATTTAGCAGATGCCTTGATGGGTGGAGCTGAGACAGCGTATAAGGCAGTTATGAAGCCAACAGAAGGAACTATTTTGACGGTTATCCGTGAGGCTGCTGCAGCTGCAAATCGTACAGCAAAGAAAACTGATGATGCAACCCAAGTGATGGCTGATGCACTCGATGCAGCTGAAAAGGCACTTGCATCAACACCAGATTTGTTGCCGGTATTAAAAGAAGTAGGTGTTGTTGATTCTGGTGGTCAAGGATTAGTAATCGTTTTAAGTGCATTCTATGCAGTTTTGTCTGGCCAAGAAGTGAAAACCGAATTGGATAATGCTAACCTTGATGCAATGGTGCTTTCATTGCACAATGCGGGTGTACAGGGTGAATTAAACCCCGAAGATATCGAGTATGGTTACTGTACTGAAATCATGGTCGATATTGCTAAGGGAACAACCTATGATCAAAAGTTTGATTATGATACTTTTTATAATCACTTAGCTGGTTTGGGTGATTCATTACTTGTGATTAACGATGACGATGTTGTTAAAGTGCACGTGCATACAGAAGATCCAGGTGACGTCATCAACTGGGGTACGCATTTTGGATCACTGCGTAAAGTTAAAGTAGATAATATGCGTGACCAACAGGCTGAAGCTGCTAGTGTTGCGGCTGAACAAAAGGCTCATGCGGTTGATGAAGAAAATGAAGCTGGTCCAGATTTGGCGGTCATTACAACTGCTGCGGGTAAAGGCATACAGGAAATTTTTGCTTCAGCAGGCGCAACGGTAATCATCGATAGTAAGCAGGCACCATCAACGCAAGATTTATTGCAAGCAATTAAGGATAGTCATGCCGCTGCTGCAATTATTTTGCCGAATGATGGCAATATTTTCATGGCTGCTGAACAAGCTGTTTCACTTGCTGATGTACCTGTTAAAGTTGTGAAGACAAAAACAATTCAACAGGGGTTAACAGCACTTGTTCTAGGATATGATCAACTGAAGTCACTTGATGAGAACGAGGCTGCGATGTCTGCAATGATCACTGAAGTTAAGTCTGGATCTGTGACAACTTCTGTTCGTGATACAACAATTAATGGATTGGCCATTCAAGCTGGAGATGCCATTGGCTTACTAAATGGTGAAATTGTTGTCGCCGTTCCTGATGCAAATATTGACCAGGCAGCTTCAGAATTGTTAGCGAAAATGATTGACGAAGTTTCAGAATTAGTGACGATTTATTATGGTGAAGATTCATCACTTTCTGCTGCTGAGGCACTACAGACTGCTGGTGAAGCACTAGATGATGAATTAGAGTTTGAAATTCATGATGGTGGTCAACCATTATATCCAATTCTATTATCTGTTGAGTAGTCCAAGGTGAATCCTGCTTAAATGCACGCAAAAAGTTAGAATTTATTTAGAAGGTCTTTGGTGCATATGTTACTGAGGACCTTTTAGTAGTTAGTCAGAAAGGAGGAAAATATGCCAAGCTTACTTGATAGTATTTCAGAATTATCAGGTGTTGGTCCTAAGCGTGAACAAGCACTGAATAAATTAGGTGTATTTACGATTGATGATTTGTTAACTTATTATCCAAGACGTTATAATGATTTAGCACAAAAATTGCCGTCTGAGACACTTGATGGCGAGAAAGTAACTTTTAAGGGCCTGGTTACATCTCCACCAGTTGTCAGTCGACTAGGTTTCAAAAAGACACGACTGAATTTCAGACTAACTGTGTCCCATGATACAATTCAAATTTCTTTCTTCAATCAACCATGGTTGAGTAAAAATATTGTTGTTGGCGAAGAAGTTGCAATTTATGGGACCTATAATAAAGCACACCAAAGTTTATCAGCCATTAAAATGATGCCTAAAAATAACGAGAATGAATTAGAGGCAATCTATCCTTCGTCAAAAGAGATTAAAGCTGGTACAATTAAAGATTTAATTTTTCAAGCATTGGGTAAATATGGTGATTTACTAACGCAAGAGATTATTCCATCAGATATACGACGAAGATATCGATTAATGAATTATCATGATACAGTTTTTGGCATGCACGCACCAGAGAATGAATTTTTGGCAGGTGAAGCACGACGGACAGCTTCATTTATGGAATTTTTTGTCTTCCAAATGCGTCTCCAGGTTATTAAACAAATGGATCGACATAATCAAGGACGATCAGTGAACTTTGATAATCAGCAATTAAAAAGTTTTATCAAAGTATTGCCATTTGAATTAACAGCAGCACAAAAAAAGGTTGTCAACGAAATTGTGCGTGATATGCGTAGGCCTGTACATATGAATCGGTTGCTACAAGGTGATGTCGGATCTGGAAAGACAGTGGTTGCAGCATTGGCTATGTATGCGGCGATTACTGCAGGCATGCAAGCTACCTTGATGGCACCAACTGAGATCTTAGCACAGCAACACGCACGAACAATAGGAAATTATTTTGATCCAAGTGAAGTGCGTGTTGAGATATTAACGGGCGCCACTAAAGCAGCAGCACGTCGCCAGATATTAGCAGATTTAGCAGAAGGTGATATTGATATTTTGATTGGCACGCACGCACTAATCCAACCAGATATCGCATTTCATAATCTTGGATTAGCAGTCATTGATGAGCAACATCGTTTTGGTGTGCAACAACGGGCGACGCTTAGAAAAGTAGGTGTTAATCCAGATATTTTAGCGATGACAGCCACACCCATTCCGCGAACATTAGCTATTACAGCTTATGGTGAAATGGATGTGTCGATCATTGATCAATTACCTGCTGGCCGTAAAAAAATAAAAACGTACTGGCTAAGACATAATAAAATAGCAAAGGCGATTCAATTTGTTAAAGAACAATTAGCAAGTGGAGCACAGGCTTATGTTGTTACCCCTTTAATTGAGGAATCCGAGACTTTAGATGTCCAAAATGCACAAGCTGTTTATGAAGAATTATCGACTTACTTTGCACCAAAATTTAATGTTGGCCTCTTACATGGGCGGCTATCAAATGACGAAAAAGACACTGTTATGACAGCGTTTAAGGCAAATGAATTTCAGGTACTTGTCGCAACAACCGTGATAGAAGTTGGGGTCGATGTGCCGAATGCAACAGTTATGTTAGTACTAGATGCGGATCGTTTTGGACTGTCACAGTTGCACCAATTACGTGGCCGGGTTGGACGTGGTGAACGACAAGCATATACGTTTTTAGTAAGTGATCCTAAAACACAATATGGTATTGATCGTATGGAAGCAATGGTAGAAACAACAGATGGGTTTGTGTTAGCGCAAAAAGATTTGGAGTTACGTGGTGCGGGAGATGTTTTGGGTAATCGTCAGTCAGGTGTGCCAGAATTTAGAGTTGGTGATCCAATTGCAGATTTAGCAATGATGAATGTGGCACAGGAGGAAGCAATTGAAATTGTTTCACAACCTGATTGGGATAAATCACCAGAGATGGTTGGATTAGCTGAAATGTTATCAGAAACAATGAATCGTTATCGTAATTTCGATTAAAAGGTAATTTATGTTTTTACCAAACCGTTAAAATGTGTTACATTTTATAGTATTGCAATTATAAAAAAGAAATAAAATCCATGAGGGAGTCAATTATGTATAAAATTGCTGTTGATGCAATGGGTGGTGACAATGCACCTGAAGCGATAGTAGCTGGTATTGAACAAGCACGAGATAAAATGCCAGATACAGAATTTTTACTATTTGGTCAGTTAGATAAAGTTAAGCCTTTAGTAAAGAATGCAGAACGTCTAACATTAATACAATCTGATGAAGTAGTTGAAATGGGTGAGGAACCAGTCAAGGCAATTCGCCGTAAAAAGCAAAGTTCTCTGGTCATGGCAGCTCAAGCTGTTAAAGACGGAGAAGCTGATGCTATTTTTTCAGCAGGAAATACTGGAGCCTTGTTAGCAGTAGGAATCTTCACTGTTGGTCGAATTCGAGGTATTGATCGTCCCGCACTGTTGACTGTTTTGCCTGCTCTTGATGGTCCTCATGAAGCATTTGCAATGATGGATGTTGGTGCAAATGCTGAAAACCGGCCAACGCATTTGTATCAATATGGTATTTTAGGTTCATTTTATGCTAAAGAAGTGCTTGGCTTTGACAACCCACGTGTTGGACTGCTTAATAATGGTACTGAAGAAGATAAAGGTGACCCAATTCATAAAGAGGCACACCAGTTATTAAAGCATGGTGCAGCACAGTCTTATTTGAATTTTGTGGGCAATGTTGAGTCTCGTGATATTCTGCAGGGACCAGCTGATGTGGTTGTTGCGGATGGCTTTTCAGGTAATGCAGCACTAAAGGCAACTGAGGGAACAGCTTTGGCCATGTTACGTTTGATTAAACATGCAATTTTAGATGGTAATGTAAAAACAAAATTAGCTGGGCTAATGTTGAAACCAGCAATGAAGGACATTCAATCCCGCTTAGACTATTCACAACATGGTGGTGCTGTTGTTATTGGTGTTAAAGCACCAGTTGTTAAAACACATGGTTCAGCTGGACCAAGTGCGGTAGCAAATACAATGGTGCAGATACATACAATGTTGGAAACTGACCTTGTTGCCAAAACTGAGGCATTTGTGGCAGAACATAAGACTGATTTATCAAAATCAGCAAAGTAAATGTTTACAGTATATTTAAAGTGAGATAGGCTTACGACAGATGATTTTAGAATAGGAAGTAAATATCATGGAACGACAAGAAATTTTAAATAAGGTAATCACATTAGTTGCTGATCATTTTGAATTGGATCCAGCTAGTCTTACAGGTGAGACTAATCTAATGAAAGACATTGATGCAGATTCAATTGATTTTGTTGAATTAGTATTAGAAATGGAAGATGAATTTGGGGCTGAAATTTCAGACGAAGATGCTGAGAAATTAATTACAATCAATAATACAGTTGATTACATTGCATCTCGTGCAAAGTAAAAGAACATCTTGTAATGCAAAAAGTAGAGCTGAGAGAGAAAATATTCTGTCTCGGCTTTTTTGTCTTTTTTACTAAAAAATAATATAGATAATTAATGGTCTGGTATAATAGAAAGGTGTATATACAAAAGAAGGTAGGACTATGTTTAAACAATTACAAGCAGATTTAGCAACAGATCATCATATTCATTTTAATGATTTAAAGCTATTGGAAGAAGCGCTAACACAGGCGAACTATATCAATGAACACCCAGGGTATAAGGGTGGTGATTATCAACGACTCGAATTTTTAGGAGATGCTGTTATGCAACAATCGACAGCGGTCTACTTATTTAAACGTTTTCCAAACTGGGATGAAGGTCGATTGACAGAGTTGAGAATTTCAATGGTCCAAACAAGGGCGTTCGCAGCTTTGTCACGTGAGTTGCATCTAGATCGTTATGTGCAATTAGGTCGTGGAGAAGAACTGTCTGGTGCACGAAATCGTGACTCATTATTGGAAGATTTATGGGAAGCATTCATTGGTGCTTTGTTTTTAGATCAAGGACAAGAAGTTGTCATGAACTTTTTGGAAGAAATGATGTTTGTTAAAATAGATGAAGGCTTTTATGATCAATTTGTGGATTATAAATCTAAGCTACAAGAATATTTACAACGACATGGTACGGTTAAAATTGCTTATACGAAACTTGATGAACAAGCGATTTCTAACAATGAACAAGTTTTTACAATACAAGTATCTGTTGATGGAAAACCATTAGCAACTGGTGAAGGTAAGTCTACCAAAGATGCCGAAAAAATGGCTGCACGAAAAGCTTATCAATCTTTAATGAACAACTAGGATTATGAAATGAAATTAAAAACTTTGGAAATAACTGGTTTTAAGTCGTTTGCTGAACGAACCAAAATTGAATTTATGCCAGGTATTACCGGGGTTGTCGGCCCCAACGGCTCAGGAAAATCAAATATTATTGAAGCAATTCGCTGGGTAATGGGAGAACAGTCTGCCAAAGGATTACGTGGTGACAAAATGGCAGATGTCATTTTTGGTGGAACTTCAGAAAGATCGCCTTTAAACCGAGCTGAAGTTGCTATTACTTTTGACAATACTGATCATTATTTAAATTCAGATTATTCAGAAATTACAATCACTAGAACGTTATACCGGAATGGTGATTCAAATTATCAAATAAATGGTGTACATGTACGACTTAAAGACATTCATGAATTATTTATGGATTCGGGACTTGGTCGTGAAAGTTTCTCGATTATTTCTCAGGGACGTGTTGAGAGTATTTTTAGTGCAAAACCTGTTGAGCGACGCAGTATTATTGAAGACGTTGCGGGTGTTTATAAATATAAGCAAAACAAAGATAAGGCAGAAAAAGAACTGGGTGACGTCCATGATAATTTAACCCGTATTGCCGATATTTTATATGAATTACAGGGACGTGTTGAACCTCTCGCACAAGAATCAGCGAAGGCACAAGATTACTTAACAACGAAAGCCTCTTATGATCAATTAGATCAATCAAGAATCGTGCTTGAGCTATTAGATTGGTATCAAGAAAAAGACGAACTGACCAAGAAGCTGACAACAGCCCAAACTGAGTATGATAAGCAGCAAGAGGCTGTGAATATCAAGAAAAAAGAGTTACAAAAGTTTAGACAAGAACAACTATCATTAACTGAACAACAACAAAAATTACAAGAAGTCTTGGTCGAAAGTATTAAACAGGTTGAAAAGTTAACTGGTGAACAAAATTTGCAGTCCGAACGGCGCAAGAATCGTACTGAGACAACAACAGATTTAAGTAGCCGATTAAAAGTAGCAACCGAGCGTCTGGCATCACTTGAATCAAATTATCAACAATGTTTACAAAAATTAGCAGATCAGCAGTCTGAATACACTCATTATCAACAATCAATTGAGCAAGCAAACGAAAATCATCCCCGAACTAAACTAGCAAAAGTTAGTGCTGAAATCGAACAGGTTCGTCATGATTTGGTTGCAACCATGCAAGACTTAACGAGCGCTAAAAACAAACAGAATTACTTGGTTCAAGAAAATGAGCGTAGTGATGCTGAATCATTACGATTACAGCAACGCAAAGCCAAAATTGAGCAACGATTATCAGATGCCAATAATTTAGTTGATAAAAAAAATAATGATTTACAACAGGCTGAGAAAACATTAAATACGGCGCAAGAATCATTTGAAACACTTAAGAAAAAAGGGCAGGCATTGGAGCAACAACGTGATACCGAGCGGCAAGCCTGGTTTACGAAGATGGAGCAGGAACAACGTTTAAGTACGAGACTGCAATCATTACAACATTTGTCAGAAAATTATGATGGCTATTATCAAGGTGTTAAGAATTTAATGAAGGCACAGCAACAATTTGAAGGTATTCAAGATGTTGTTGCAAATTTAATTTCTGTTGATGATCAACATCGTATTGCAATTGAAACAGCATTAGGATCGGCATTACAACATGTTGTTGTAAAAAACGAGCAGGTTGGAAAGGCGGCCATTCAGTATTTGGCCAAACATCGTTTAGGACGGGTTACTTTTTTGCCACAAACTACCCTTAAAGCACGTCATTTATCGGATTATCAAATGACAATTTTGCGACAATCAACAGGGTTTGTCGGAATTGCATCGGATTTAGTGACGACAGCGTCTGCTTACCAAAATATTATTGCAAATTTATTAGGAACGACAGTGATTGTGACGGATATGTCAGCAGCCATTCAAATTGCTAAGGAATTACAATATCGTGTGCGCTTGGTTACTTTGGATGGTCAGGTTATGAACGCTGGTGGTTCAATGACTGGTGGTGCAACACGGCAACACGGTAACGGTTTACTGTCGCAAAAGACAGAGATAGATCAACTAACGCTACAAGAAGCTGAATTACATCAAGCGACGTTAGCATTAGAACAGCAGGTTAAGCAGATTGACCAGCAATTACAAAAAGTGACAGAGGCATTTAATCAACAACAGGCACAGGTATTAAAAGCCAATGAACAATTTCAGACTGACCAGGCTAGCTTACAATTAGCAGAATCAACACTTAAACAGGTAAAAAAAGAGCAAGCTGCGTTACAATATGACTATCAGTTAGTTGCTGATGTGCAAGATAAAAAAACATCAGTTGATCAAAATGAACAGGCTATCACAGATTTGTCTGTACGACAGCAAAACTTACAAAAAGCTTTAGATGATTATCTACAGCAACAGTCGACTATTGAGACAGAAATTGTGCAAGCAGATCAGCAAATTAGTGATTTTAAATCAGCTTTAGCTAAGGCTGAAGCCGTCGTATCCTCATTGGTTACTAGGAAAAATGATTTACTTGAGCAGAAAAATGCTGAGCAAAGTCAAATTAAGTTGATTGAACAGCAAATTAATGATTTGGCACAGGATGAAAACGACGTTCAAGAGCGTTTGACACAACAACTAGAAGATGTGCAACGACAAAAGGCAACGGCTGAGCAAAGTTTGGCAACTTTAAAATTTGAACTAGAGCAAGTCCAAGAACAGCATGATACAACAAATAGTGAGCTTGGTCTTATTCAAGATATGGTTAGTGAACTGATGACCAGTATTTCGCAATATAATGGACGTCTAGGTGAGTTGCGATCATCGATTAATACTAACGAACAAACGTTAGAAACGACTTATGATACTTCATTTGAATTTGCTAAGTCGGAATTATTAAATCTCGATATATCAACAATTAGAACAAAATTGAAGTTATTAAAGCAGGGATTAGATGAAATTGGGCATGTCAACCTAAATGCCATTGATGAATATCAAACAGTTAAAGAGCGTTATGACTTCTTAATGCAACAGCAACAAGACTTGATTGCTGCTAAGGATAATTTACAAGAGACTATGTCTGAAATGGATACCGAAGTCATTACGAGATTCCGGGCGACATTTGATGCAATTGCAGAGCAGTTCGCTAAAATATTTGTCAAGATGTTTGGTGGCGGACAAGCCTCATTGATTTTGACAGATCCAGATCATCTATTAACAACAGGTATAGATATCAAAGCACAGCCACCAGGAAAAAAGTTCCAACAAATGAGCTTATTATCAGGTGGTGAAAAAGCTTTAACAGCAATTAGTTTATTATTTGCAATTCTTGCCGTTAGACCAGTACCTTTTGCTATTCTTGATGAAACTGAAGCTGCGTTAGACGAGGCAAATGTGGATCGATTTGCGCATTATCTGCATGAAGTAAACCATCGAACACAATTTATTGTTATCACCCATCGTAAAGGTACAATGACAGAAACCGATGTACTTTATGGAGTGACAATGCAAGAGCCAGGTGTCTCAACCATGGTTTCAGTTAGTTTGACTGATTTGGATGACACTATGGTAGAAAATTAGGGGGATATGAATAATCATGGGATTATTTGATTTTTTTAAAAAGAAGCCGACAAAAACAATTGCGGTTGAAATTCTATACCCAAGTAGTTGGGAGAATGGTATGCCACCAGTCAAAGTTGTCGCCATTGAAATACTACAACCAACACCAGGTAAAGCAGTTGACATTGCGTTACCTAAAGTCGATACTTTAGAAACAGAAACAGAAACAGAAACAGAAACAGAAACAGAAACAGAAACAGAAACAGAAACAGAAACAGAAACAGAAACAGAAACAGAAACAGAAACAGAAACAGAAACAGAAACAGAAACAGAAACAGAAACAGAAAATGCTAGTGAAAAATTAGATACTGGTTTGAAAAAGACTAAGAAAACATGGTCTGAACGATGGAATGCGTTTATGGCAAACTTCCGTTCAGTTGATGAAGATTTCTTTGATGACCTAGAAGAAACACTTATTGGGGCAGACGTTGGTGCACAAACGGCGATGCAATTAACTGATGAATTGCGTGATGAAGTAAAACTACAAAACGCAAAAAGTAAACAAGATGTTTCTAAGGTTATTGTTGATAAGCTCGTTGATTTGTACCGTAGTCAAGGAGTTAATGAAGACGCATCCATGCATTTTGCACCAGAAGGTCCAACTGTGATTTTGTTGGTTGGTGTAAATGGTGTTGGTAAAACCACAACAATTGGAAAATTATCGGCGTATTATAAAAATGCTGGTAAAAAAGTTGTTCTAGCTGCAGCCGATACTTTTAGAGCAGGGGCGACTGAGCAGTTGGTTGCTTGGGGTGAGCGTAATGATATTCCAGTCGTAACAGGTTCTTCAAAAGCAGATCCCGCATCGGTGGTTTTTGATGGTGTAAAGACAGCTATTGATACGCAAGCAGACATTTTATTTGTTGATACGGCAGGTCGTTTGCAAAATAATGTTAATTTAATGCAGGAATTATCAAAGATGAAGCGTATTATTACGCGTGAACTACCAAATGAACCACAAGAAGTGTTATTGACACTTGATGCAACAACGGGTCAAAATGCAGTGCAACAAGCAAAACTATTTAAAGATTCGACAGATGTAACAGGTATTGTACTGACAAAGTTAGATGGTACAGCCAAAGGTGGTATTATCTTGCCAATTCGAAACGAGTTACATTTACCGGTTAAGTGGGTTGGCTTGGGCGAAAAAGTCACAGATATCCAACCTTTTGAAGCAAATGATTTTGCAAAGAGCCTGTTTGGTAGTCTGTTAACGGAGTCAAAGTAATGGAATTAGAAAAAAGCATGCGCTTAAATATGTTATTCGATTTCTACCAACCATTACTTACGACAAAGCAAAATGACTATTTACAACTATATTATGCTGACGATTACTCTTTGGGTGAGATTGCTGATGAATATCAAGTTTCTAGACAAGCTGTGTATGATAATATTAAAAGAAGTACACAACTGCTAGAGAATTACGAAAAAAAATTACATTTGTACGATGATTACCACAATAGAGAACAAGCAGCGGATCATTTAAATGCATATATTCAGAAAAAGTATCCGGATGATCAGACACTGGTTCGTTTAGCATCAAAATTATTGACATTAGAAGAGGAGTAAAGTAATGGCCTTTGAAGGTTTAACAGATCGATTACAGAAAGCCTTGAGTGGCTTACGTCGTAAAGGAAAAGTTACAGACGCAGACTTACGTGAGACCATGCGTGAAATTCGGTTAGCCTTATTGGAAGCCGATGTTAACTTTAAAGTTGTTAAGGACTTTGTACGTAATGTACGCGAAAAAGCATCTGGTGCAAAGGTTTTAGAAGGACTTAACCCAGCGCAACAAATTGTCTCGATTGTTAACGATGAATTGACGGCAATGATGGGTGAGTCAGCCGTAGCACTTAATAAATCACCCAAAATACCAACAGTTATTATGATGGTTGGGTTACAAGGTGCTGGTAAAACGACAACAGCAGGAAAGTTAGCCCTAAAGTTAAAAAATGAACAGAACGCACGCCCATTAATGATTGCGGCCGACGTTTACCGTCCTGCCGCGATCGAACAATTAAAGACTTTGGGTGAACAGATTGATGTACCTGTATTTGATATGGGGACTGATGTTAATCCACGTGAGATTGTAAAAGCCGGAATGGAGAAGGCAGCTGAACTAAAGTCAGATTATGTCTTCATTGATGCGGCAGGTCGTTTACAGATTGACGAAGAACTGATGCAAGAGTTGGCAGATGTCAAAGACATTGCACATCCAGATGAAATTATGCTGGTTGTTGATGCGATGACTGGTCAAAATGCCGTGGAAACTGCTGAAGGATTTAATGATCGTCTGGACATTACTGGTGTTGTTTTGACGAAGTTAGATGGAGACACCCGTGGTGGAGCAGCGTTATCAATTCTTGCTGTGACTGGAAAACCAATTAAGTTTGTCGGTCAAGGAGAAAAGATGACGGATTTGGATATATTCTATCCAGATCGTATGGCTAGTCGTATTCTTGGTATGGGTGATTTGCTGACTTTGATTGAAAAAGCCCAAAAAGATTATGATGAAAAGCAAGCGAATGAAACAATGGAAAAAATGAAATCAAATACTTTTGATTTCAATGACTTCATTGACCAGATGGACCAGTTACAAAACATGGGTCCGCTTGAAGACATTATGAAAATGATTCCAGGGATGGCAAACAACCCAGCTTTAAAGAATGCAAAAATTGATCCAAAAGATATGGCACATATCCGTGCTATTGTGATGTCAATGACACCCGAAGAGCGAGAAAATCCGGATGTTTTGAATCCATCACGAAAGCGTCGTTTAGCTGCAGGAGCAGGTCGCCCAGTTGTTGAAGTTAATCGAATGGTTAAGCAATTTAACCAAATGAAAAAGATGATGAGCGGTGTGATGAACGGTAACATGGCTGGTATGGAACAAATGATGAATGCAATGGGTGGCGGCGGAAACGGTGCTGGCTTCCCAGGAGCTGGTGGTGGTATGAAAGGCAAGATGGCTAATATCGCTATGAAGCAAATGGCTCGTAAAATTCGTAAAAACAAGAAAAAGCGTCGTTAATTATAAAGTGTAAAGGGAAAACACTTTACAGCATTTGTTAAGTCTGTTATAGTTGTAAATGTAGAAAACAATTGGAGGAATTAATTAAAATATGGCAGTTAAAATTCGCTTGAAGCGCATGGGTTCAAAGAAGCACCCTGTATACCGTATCGTTGTTGCTGACTCACGTTCACCACGTGATGGTCGTTTTATTGAAACTGTGGGAACTTACAACCCACTTGTACAACCATCAGAAGTTAAATTGGACGAAGAACTAGTTTTGTCATGGTTGAACAATGGTGCACAACCATCAGACACTGTTAAAAACTTGTTGTCAAACGCTGGTATTATGGAAAAGTACCATAATGCTAAGTACTCAAAGTAATTTGAGGATTGATATATAGGCATTCATAGGGGTTTTGGTCACTTTTGGTTACCCAAGCAATTATTCATTGCCTAGAATATTTAAAGTAATATAGAAAAAAGGAATCCATTAAGTGGATTCCTTTTTTTGTGAGATGCTACGACGTATTACCAAATTGTTTTTAAGTCATTAAAAACATGCAACTCTAGTTGATTATCGTCAAGATGCCAAATACTCACTGCACCATTGTCAGGTTCTGCTTGATCACCATCAAGTTGAGCAAAATGCTGACCTAATGTACTAAGCAATCTACCATGTGAGACTAAAAGCACGTTATCGTTATCATTATTTTCTTTACTAATTTTCCTAAAACCAGTCATTAGCCGCTGCCAAAAAAGGTCTGCTGTCTCAGCATCCCCAGTTGGATCAGCCTCATGAATGGCATTGATGATTTCAAAAGGACCCAATGCACTGGTTAAATTAGCAAAAGTAGAGTTTTCGGGTAATGAGCGTTTTTTGGCAATTGCTTGAGCGGCGATGGTGTTGGGGATGCCATCAAAATAGCCAAAAAATTGTTCTCTGAGTTCAGGCAATGGTTGCAATAATTCTGAATCAGTATGTTTATTTTGATTTAACACAATCTCGGCAGTAGTCGTGGCACGCTCTAAATCAGAAGAATAGGCGTTATTGAATTTGATATTTTGTAGACGTTTACCAGCAGATTTGCCATCCTGAATTCCTTTTTTTGTTAGTGGGGCATTTGTCCATCCTTGTATACGTTTGTACTTATTAATATACGTTTCACCATGTCTGACAATATAAAGATTAATACTCATTGGTTGGTCTCCTTGTACTGCAATTATTAGTTAAAGTTTATCAGATAATTCCAGACATTGCCTATTCAGTTAGCTTTATTTTACTGGTATACTACAATTAATAGAACTATTGAAAAGGAAGAAAACATGGCACTTTATAAAGTCGGTAAAATTGTCAATACACATGGTATTCGTGGTGAAGTGCGTATTGTACCAACAACAGATTTTCCTGCAGAACGTTTTAAAAAGAACAAAAACTTGATTATTCAAACACCAGAAGGTAATTTAACAGTTCAAATTGCTACCTCGCGTCAGCACAAACAATTTATGTTAGTTAGTTTTGTCGGTATGGGGAATATTAATGATGTTGAGCAATACAAGGACTGTGAAGTCTTTGTTGCTGATGAGTTACAACAGGCATTGCCTGATGATGAATTTTATTATCATGAAATTATTGGTCTCGATGTTATTGATAATGCAACTAATGAAATAATTGGTAAGGTTAGTGAAATTATGCCAATGCCCGCAAATGATGTTTGGGTTGTTCATACAAAGGGTAAAGAAGATCTATTGCTGCCATTCATTGAAGATGTTGTGACGGCAATTGATTTAGATGCTGGCACTGCCAAAGTAAATTTGTTAGAGGAAATTTAAACATGCGAATTGATGTATTAAGCCTTTTTCCAAACATGTTTGCGCCAATGCGAGAATCTATTATTGGTAAAACAGTCGAACGTGGTTTGGTTGACTTTAACGTGACCGATTTCAGAAATTATACAGATAATAAACATCATAAAGTTGATGATGAAATCTATGGTGGTGGGCAAGGAATGCTTTTAATGCCGCAACCATTATTTGATGCAATGGATGCAGTGGAAAAAGAAGCAGGTAATCGTGGTCGAGTGATTTTGATGGATCCTGCGGGTAAGACGTTCAACCAAAGCATTGCTGAAGAATTAGCCAAAGAAGAGCATTTAACGATTATTGCCGGGCATTATGAAGGATATGATGAACGCATACGAACTTTAGTTGATGATGAAATTTCTCTGGGAGATTTTGTTCTAACTGGTGGTGAATTAGGTGCGATGACTGTTATTGATGCGACAGTACGATTACTAGATGAAGCACTAGGGGATGAGCGTTCTGCAGTTGATGAATCATTCTCAACTGGACTACTTGAATATCCACAGTATACACGTCCGGCTGATTTTAGGGGGTTAAAGGTGCCAGATGTTCTTTTGTCTGGTCATCATGCAAATATTGCTAAGTGGAAGCATAAAGAGGCCCTGCGTAGAACATATCAACGACGACCAGATTTATTAGCGGATTATGTGTTAACAGCTGAAGATCAAAAACTGTTAAAAGAAATCAAGCAGGAAGAGCAAAATAATTAGTAGCACTTGTTAAGTGACTAAAAATATGTTAATATTCTATTCAGTGCTTATTAGCACAAAATAAAACCCGATAATCCGCTGGCCGAGTGGTGTAATGATTGTCGAAGAGGAGATTTGATTATGCGTCAAAACGCTTTACTAGAGAAGTTGGTTGCTGACCAATTACGTACAGACATTCCAGAGTTCCGTGCCGGAGATTCAGTTCGTGTTCACGCACGTATCGTCGAAGGTTCACGCGAACGTATCCAAATTTTTGAGGGTGTTGTTATTAAGCGTAAGGGTACTGGTATCCAAGCTACTTATACTGTTCGTAAGATTTCAAGTGGTGTTGGTGTGGAGCGTACGTTCCCATTGCACTCACCACGTGTTGACAAAATTGAAGTAATTCGTCATGGACGTGTACGTCGTGCTAAGTTGTACTACTTGCGTGCATTGCACGGAAAGGCTGCTCGTATTTCAGAAGCACGCCGCGGCTAATAAGGGTAAACTATTAGTGAAAAAGCCAACCTTCATGGGTTGGCTTTTTTTGCAGATATATTTTTAGGGGGATTGAGTCTGTGAGTGTTGGTAGGAAAACAAAAAAAGAGAAACGTAATATTGGATTAGGCTGGCGGATTGTTTTTGGGCTAATAATTGGTATTGTTCTGGGCGTTTTATTTTTCAAGAATAAAATGGCTATCACCGCGATGCAAAATATCGGTACAATGTTTATTGGCCTCATTCAAATGATTGTTTTACCAATTGTGGTATCTAGTCTAACAGTAGGTATTGCAAAAATGGGTGATATACGTAAATTAGGTCGCGTGGGACTAAAGACTTTAATTTATTTTGAAATATTGTCGACAATTGCAATTGTATTAGGGATGATTGCTGGAAATGTTTTTGAACCAGGAGCCCATGTGAATGTGCATAATTTGCAAGCAACTAATATTAGTAGTTATTTGTCCACAGCAAAATCAGCCAGTTCTGGGGGTATCTGGTCAACAGTGATGGATGTCGTACCAACTAATTTTTTTGCATCATTAGCAGATAGTAAGATGCTTCAAGTTATTGTATTTTCAGTATTTTTTGGGTTAGGAACTGCTGCAATTGGTCAAAAGGGACAAATCATTATTGATGTCTTGGATGCAGTTGCTGAAGTGATGTTTAAAGTAACGAATTGGGTGATGCAATTGGCACCAATCGGTGTTGGTGCACTAATTGGTGCTACGGTTGCTCAGATGGGATTAAACTCATTAAAGTCATTAGGATATTTCATATTTGTGGCCTACCTCACAATGATAATTTTCATGATTGTCGTTCTAGGCGGGGTATTAAAAATCTACAATGTTAATATACTAAACTTATTTAAGGTGTTACGTGATGAGATGATTTTAGCTTTTACAACTGCTTCTTCAGAAGCGACACTGCCACGAATTGTGTCTAAAATGGAGAAGTTTGGTGTTAGCCAAGGAATTGTTTCTTTTGTCGTACCGACTGGATATTCATTTAATTTAGATGGCTCGGCAATCTATCAGGCCATTGGCGCGTTGTTTATGGCTCAAGCATATAATATTCATCTATCGGTAATGCAGCAATTGACCTTATTAGTCGTATTAATGATTACTTCAAAGGGGATGGCTGGTGTACCAGGTGCATCGTTTGTTGTTCTTTTGGCCACAGTTTCTTCAATTGGTGTGCCTGCACAAGGGTTAGCGTTTATTGCTGGTGTTGATCGATTGATTGATATGGGACGTACTGTCGTTAATGTCGTCGGTAACTCAACAGCATCAATTGTTATTTCAAAATCTGAAAAAGATTTTGACGAAAAGAAAAATATAACATATTTGGCAAAATTAAACGATTAACTATAAAGCAACGTTTAGAAATTGTAAAAATAATCCGCAATTTTTTGGATTAAAATCAAGATCATCAAGCTATCGGATTCAAATCGGTAGCTTGATGATTTTTTCTTTATTGACGAGAACTTATGTCGCCTTTACCTACTAACTGTTAATTTGTATAGCTGAAAAAAACGCGATAAATCACTGTTCTATATGGAATAATACCTATTTTTGTGTGATAATAGAAAAATGATTTTGGTTTAAGATAGGAGGCAGTTGTTGTGATAACGGCACGTGTACGAGAGTATGGCATGAAGGCGATTGTATTTATTTTAGCAGCCGTTTTAGTGGCCATCTCAATGAATAGTTTTTTCATCCCCAACAACATCTTTTCAGGTGGATTCAATGGTGTGGCTCAACTAATAAGTTTATTTTTTGATTCAGTATTTGGTATACATATTGAAGTTGGTGCAATTATTATGGCAACAAATATTCCATTAGCTATTGCAGGTTGGATATATGCCGGACGAGAGTTTACAATTTTATCTTTTTTGAATAACTTTACTGCTTCGTTTATGCAAATAGTATTGCCAAAGACTTCCCTTGTAACTCAAGAACCCATATTGGCTGGTTTGTTTGGTGGTTTATTATTAGGTGTTTCGATTGGCTTAACCTTTAAGATGGGCTTTTCGACAGGCGGAATGGACATTGTTGCTATGATTGTCCAAAAGACGACAGGAAAATCAATTGGATCTATTAATATGTTTATCAACGGTTTTATTGTTGTTGTTGCTGGTGCATTTATTGGGTGGCAAAACGCGATGTATACAATTATTGGTATCTATGCCACATCTGTTTCTGTTGATGCTATTCATACACGTCATCAAAAGTTAACAGCATTTATTGTTACGAGTCATCCCGATGAAGTTATTAAAGCGTTACAAGAGGCCTTGATTCGTGGGATTACAGTTATGCCCTCACGTGGTGCCTATACCCAAGAACCTAATACAACATTAATGATGGTATTATCTCGTTACGAGTTAACAGAAATGCAAAATTTGGTTAAATCTGTGGATGTCAATGCCTTTATTAACATTGTCAGCACGGTTGAAGTGTCTAATAATTTTTGGAACGAAGATCTACAATCCCAAATTAGACGTGAACGAACAGTTGCTAAGGCCCAAATTACAGATGCGTTGAATATCGGTGAGGAAGCTGATAAAATTAACCTAGACAAATAAGAAAGTTAATGAGGAACATATATAATGCCATTAGTTCATATTGATTTGGTTGCAGGACGTAGTGATGAACAGTTAAAAGCAATGATGACTGATGTCACCACCGCTATTGAAAAGCACATTGGGGTACCACGCGAAAATGTTAAAGTGGTTGTAAATGAAATGCAACCCAATCGCTTTATGGACGGTGGCGTTTTGCGTTCTGAGAAATAATTTCGTACAATGGAAGGTGAAGCATGTCATGTGTTTCATCTTTTTTTTGTTATGAGGGGCATAACCATTGATTGGTTATTGAAAAAATACGAGTAGGAGCTATGGAGATAGATGGCTGAGCAATATATACTAGCGCTCGATCAAGGTACAACTAGTACCCGAGCAATGTTGTTTGATAAAGATGGGCAAGTAGTTGCCACGGCGCAAAAAGAATTACCTCAGATTTTTAAAAATCCAGGTTGGGTAGAGCATGATGCAAATGGTATCTGGGAAGATGCGCGCCAAGTAATGGCAGAGGTTGTTATCAAGGCCAATATACCACCCTATAAAATAGCAGGAATTGGACTAACGAATCAGCGAGAAACGACAGTTATTTGGGATCGGTTGACAGGTGAGCCAATTGCACCAGCGGTTGTTTGGCAATCAAAGCAAAGTGTTCAAATTGCTGAAAGATTAAAGTCTGAAGGATTGACAGACTATATTTATCAAAAAACCGGTTTGTGGGTCGATGCGTATTTTTCGGCAACAAAGATTATGTGGTTGTTAGATAATGTCCCTGGTGCACGTGAACGTGCTGAAAAAGGCGATTTATTATTTGGTACAATAGATAGTTGGCTATTATATAAATTAACCAATGGTCAAGTTCATGCAACCGATTATTCAAATGCATCGCGAACGATGTTGTTTAATATTCATTCAAAAGAGTGGGATAAAGAGCTACTTGAAAAATTCCGTATTCCGGACACAATGTTACCTGAAGTTCGTGATTCTTCGGGAATATTTGGTTATACAGCTGAGTATGCTTTCTTTGGTATTCAAGTTCCGATTGCGGGAATTGCAGGAGATCAACAGGCAGCGCTAATTGGCCATCAAGCGTTCAAGCAGGGTGACGTTAAGAATACATATGGTACAGGATCGTTTATTGTCATGAATACAGGGCAAGACATTGCAACTTCAACGAATGGGTTGTTGTCAACAATTGCCTACAGTATTGATGGTCAAGTGACCTATGCCCTTGAAGGTTCTGTGTTTATTGCTGGAGCAGCAATTCAGTGGTTGCGAGATGGATTGCAACTGATTAAAAATGCAAAAGAAACCTCAGAATTAGCTGAAATTGCTCGTGAACAACATATTGATCCAATTTATTTAGTACCTGCTTTTACAGGTTTAGGGGCACCATACTGGGATCAAAATGCCAGAGGTGCTATGTTTGGTTTGACGCGTGCAACGACTAAAGAAGACCTTGTACGAGCAACTTTGGAATCAATTGCCTATCAAACGCGTGATGTCTTAGATGCCATGCAAGATGATACGAATATTGCCGTAGCTAACTTAGTGATTGATGGTGGTGCTGCAGCAAATGATTATTTACATCAGTTCCAGGCAGATTTGATCAACACGGTGGTCAAACGACCTAAGCAACTAGAAACAACTGCTTTAGGTGCAGCCTATCTAGCAGGTTTAGGTGTAGGATTTTGGGAAGATATGACTAGCTTGCCAAAGACTAACCATTTGGAATTAAAAGAACCTATAACAGAATGGCAAGAGCAAGTCCAACTTGCATATAAGGGGTGGCAACGTGCGGTTCAAGCAACACGGCTTTTTCCAACGAATTAGTAGTATTAATTTAGGTTAAAGAGACTGAGAGCGAGACAAAAGTTGTTTTGGTTGGTGTGTAACATGATATGCGCTATTTTTGGCACAACTTAAGTCTCTTTGAAATACGTTTAAGAAGGTCATCAATCCACTAATTGTTAGGTGGATTGATGGCTTTTTAGTCTGTAACTAATTAGTTATGTCTTAGGTGCTATGTTCTTTTTTATGGTACTTATAAAAAAGAACATACGTTCCCCTAAAAATTTAAGGAAAATTAAGGTATGATATAAATGTTAAATGAAGTTTAAATATATGCTGGTGTCTGTGTATTTAAATTTGGCTTTAACAATTAGAATTTGAGAGGAGTTGTGCCTATGGTAGAGGTTTCAACGAAGGTGATTGCAACTGGAATTGTTGGTGCGCTAGGTGTTGTGGCAACCACACAAGTACCAGTTGTACAAGCTGCGGTCAGGGGCGCTGTCAACTTGTCCCCTGATTCGGAACATGTTTCCCAATTTAAAAATGTGACAAATTTTATTCAAGAAGTGGCAACTGGGCAAAGTCATGGTCAAATTACAACAAAGTCAGATGTTCTTCGTGAAAAAGGAACAAAAAATCCAGCGATAGTGACTTTTAAAGGTGCGTCAAAACACGCTGATAACAAAACAACAAACAATATTGATTATGTTGCATCTGAAGCAATGACAGATGCTTTAATTACCTCTGATCAAGAAGACGAAACAACAGCATATTATGATGATTCATCAACAGATACAACGGAAACTGAAGTTTCGACGACACCAGCTGAAGATGCAGTGGTTTCTGAGGCAAATAGCGATAGCACACAGTCTGAAGCAAACAGTATTTATACGATTCAAGATGGCGATACATTAGGACAAGTAGCTGCAGCTAATGGTATTTCTATTGCCGATTTGCAGGCTGCTAATCCAGGTGCTGATACCAATATGTTACAAATCGGGCAATCACTTAATATACCAGTTTCTGGAGTAAATGATACTTCTGAAGCAGCGACTTATGCAGCACAATCTGATACGACATCTGATACAACAACTTATGCGGCCGCTTCAACTGATGATGGTACACAGTCCACATATGCTGAGCCTGTGCAACAATCTGTGAGTGATTTTACAGTTGATACAGCACCAGCAACATTTAATTCAAACATGGATGTGGACGTACAATCACTTGAAAGTGAGTCAACACCAAACGAACAAAGTAACGATACAAACACAACTAATGGATTGCATGCACTTACTAATGGTGATGTTGTTCTTGATGCATTGCCTACTAAGCAAACTAATGAATCTCAGGATGCCAACAATTCTACGTCATCAAATACACAGGCTTTGAGTACCCAAACTACCGATAGTAGTACGTTAACGCAAACACAAAGAAATGATATTGTTTCTGCAGCATTAACATATGCTTCACAAAATATTCCGTATGTTTGGGGTGGTAAGACATCTGCTGGACTGGATTGTTCTGGATTAGTAGCTAAAGCATACCGGGCTGCTGGTATTTCAATACCCGCGTATACAGTTGCTGAAGAAGCTTATGTTGCGACGCAAGATGTACAAAACAATTCAGATATTTTGGTCAAGGCCCAACCTGGTGATTTATTATTCTGGGGTGGTCATGGGGCAACCTGGCAAGTTGCGATTTATATTGGTAATGGACAATATGTGATTGCTTCTGAACCAGGACAACAGGTACAAGTTGCTAATTTAGCAGATACAGATGTTCTACCTGACTTTATTGGAACTTACAATTTTCACTAAGATTGATAAAATTATACTTAAAATTGAGAAAAAGGACCTCAGAAATTTCTGAGGTCCTTTTTCTATAAAAAATTAAATGTTTTCTAATTCCTTTAGGCGGTCATCAATTTGTTGTAAAACAATCTTTTGACTGTCCTTATTTTCAAGATCATATTTTTGCAAATCAATTTTCATCTTTGGTGAAGCATCATAATCAGCATACCATTTTTGATATGCTGACCACATCTTGAAGTAGTATTGTCGTAATTCAGCATTATCTTCAAATTGCTCATAGTCACGACCACGCTTCTTAATACGATAAAGGATGGTATCAAAGTCAGCATCCGCAAATACCATTAAGTCAGGACGTCCTTTTTTCATCGTTTGAATCTCATCCATCATGTTTTTGAGCAGTGTCATGTAAACGTTTAATTCAGCATCCGAAATATTACCCTCACGATGGTTTTCTTGGGTGAATAAAGCATCTTCGTAGATAGAACGATCTAAGACATTATTGTCATCTGACAAAGCCTTTTTTATCATTGCGAAGCGTTTGTTCAAAAAATAAATTTGCAGTAAAAATCCATATTGTTTTGGATCTGCATAATAAAGAGGTAACACAGGATTTTCACCTACAGGCTCAAAAAAGGCTTGTGTTTTAAGATGTTTTGCAATCAAATCAGTAAGTGTGGTTTTCCCAACACCGATCATACCAGCTGTGATAATCACCATGGTAGTCCTTCTTCCTTCAGGATTATATTTTCTCTAAATACTCATATTATAAAGTACATGAGTGAGCTTATCAGCTGATAACTATATTAGCCAATATAATAAATAAATTCAATATCTTGACAAATTAAAAAGAACGCCCTTATACAGACAAATGCCGATATATAGGGACGTTCTAATTTTAAAATAAAAATTAATCTTTCTTTGCTGCCAATGCATCACGAATTTCTTGAAGAACGACTAATTCTGTTTCAGGTGCAATTTCTTCTTCTTCGTCTTGTTTCTTGGCCATTGATTGTGCCTTGCGAATTGCCTTCAAAATTAAGAATACAGCAAAACTTGTCAACAAGAATGTTATTAACGTACCGATGAATGATCCAACTTTAATATCAGCTGAACCCACATGCCAAACAATACTTGAAAATGAAATTGAACCTGTAATAATTCCAATTAAAGGCATGATTAAGTCATCAACCACTGACTTAACAACTGTTTGGAAAGCTGCCCCCATAATGAAAGCGACTGCCAGATCCATAACGTTTCCACGCATGATGAAGTCTTTGAATTCATTTATAAAATTACGCATAAGATGTCTCCTTTTATTAACCTAGTAATAAATATGACATAGTGATTTATTTAAGTCAAAATATAAGTAAAATATGCTAAAAAATTTTAAACTATTCTTTGATATATTAAACATAATTACGGGCAAATTAATTTTTTCTGGTAGAATAAAGAAAATAAATGACGTAGAGGGAGTAACTAATGAGTTATAAGATGTTAGTGTCAGACTTAGATGAAACATTTCTAAACGATGATGGTACGATTCATAAAGAAAATGTACGTGCAATTAAAAGTGCCGTTGCAAAAGGATTTAAATTTGTTCCTAATACCGGACGATCATTTAAATCAGTACAAAATATGTTAAAAGAGTTAGACCTATTTGATAAAGAAGATCAATATGTTATTTCGTATAACGGTGCAGCAATTGTTGAAAATAAAGATAATCAAATTATGGCGACACAGGACATGCCAATAACATTGGCCAAAAAGATATTTGCGGCGGGCTATCTTAGTAATCAGGTTGATGTTCATATTTACACAGTGGATAAATTATTTATTTACGATATTAATGAGACAGATAAACGTTATATGGCAACACGAGGTGTAGAATATGAAGAAATCGCGCATGATGATTTATCATTTTTAAATCGTGAACAACCTATTATGAAAGTGATTTTTGAAAATGAAGATTCTGATATTCAAAAACAAATTCATGATGCAGTTATTGCTGCAGTAGGTAATGAAAGTGTTGAAGCAACCTATTCGTCTGGCCGTTATGTTGAATTCAATTTAAAAGGTGTAGATAAAGGAACTGCCTCATTGCTCCTAGGAGAAAAGTTAGGCATCAAGTCAACTGAGATAATTGCTGCTGGTGACAATAATAATGACCTAAAGATGATCACTGCTGTAGGTCTAGGGGTTAGTGTGGCTAATGGTATTCCAGCTGTTAAATCAGCCGCGGATTTTGTTACACACCGCACTAATAATGAAGGGGCTATTGCAGAAATATTGGATCAGTTTGTATTGGCAGGTGAACGATAGTATGCGTTTTGCAATTCAAATTGGTGCAAGTTTTATTGTCGTTACCATCTTTGTTGGTTTTATTTGGTTTGCCAAAATAGCAAATTGGCCAACCTGGGTTATCGGGGTTTCTTTATTTGTATTATTTGTTCTATTCACTGTTTTGATGACATTCTTATCATTAGCGCTGCAACCAAAAAAGCAGGAGGATGAGCATGAAGAAGACTGATCAAATTGGAACACTGATATCAGGTGTTATTTGGGTCACTGTGGGGATTATTTTGGATTTTGCAATCCAACTTGGAAGCACATACAGTAAGTATGGCATTGTAAAATGGTTACATGTCGATAAAAATAATCCAATTGGCATTACAGTAATGTTACTTGTTGCTGCTATTTTAACCGCATTGACTGTCTGGATATTAGGCTATGCAGTAAAGCGGAAATCGCCTAAAACAGCTTTACATCCATTTCGGGGTGATAAATTAGTTTGGGTCGGATATGGCTACGTTATGATTATTGGAGCTGGCATTTTAACAGTTGCCTTGCAGCTTATTTTTTCTCACCAGCAGATTACAGCTAGTAATCAAGTCGCTTTAGAAGAAATGGCTCGAAAAGGTGGTGCCGCACTGATTTTTGTTGTTGTTTTGGCAGTTTTTGTTGCCCCATTGGTTGAAGAATTAATTTTTCGAGGAATTATTTTAAATTATTTCTTTAAAGAAGGACCGTGGTGGTTAAATGTGATTATTTCTGGCGTTTTGTTTGGTTATTTCCATGTCTTTCAAGATTTTCAAATTTTTGCCTTTATCCAATATTCATTAATGGGAATTGTTTTAGCAATTGTTTATAAAAAAACAAAGCAAATTCAATATGCGATGGCAACACATATGTTGAATAACAGTATCGCAGCGCTTAGTTTGATTGGCATGGCATTTGGATCATAGCATTGTAATTCTTTTCACTATGTTTTTTAATGAATTTAGATTATGATAGACGTAAAGATACCGTGACGTATAATGTGAACGGGGGAAAATATTATGACTGAATATTTACATGTAACATTTGGATCTAGAACAGTTTTACAAGAGGTTCGAAATAAAAATCTAGAACGAGAATTACTATTGATGAATGATGAGTCTGATCCGGAAAAGTATGAGTTACTAGAGAAAACAACGGATAAAAATTCTGTATTTACGGTACCAGTAAGTTATGAAATTATTTCAAGTCACGGGGACACTGATGAGTTAAGAGGTTGGATGAGTTTTACCTTTATCACGCTAAATGATTTGGAACGTGATAATTTTATTCGCCGATATAAGTCAACAAGTATAGATATTGAAGCGCCTGGCTTTATTAGTTCTTATATTTTACAAAGTACAACAAATTCACACGAATTAGTTATCTTATCTACATGGCGACTAAAAAAGAATTGGACTGACTGGCAGTCGTCGACGAATTTTCCATTACGTCGCTATGAGCACAGCCAATATAATTTGCACAGAAAGCAACTTAGTTTTACAGCTTTAGCAAAGCAAAGTCTATAAAACAACTACCCAATTACATCAATTTCTGATATAGTTATCAGTGTTATGTAATGGGTATGCCGTCGTGGCGGAACTGGCAGACGCGCACCGTTCAGGTCGGTGTGGGATTTATCCCGTGCAGGTTCGATTCCTGTCGACGGCACTCAGGTTAAAATTCAATAAACCGCTAAGAACCCCGTTTTATCAGCTTAAACCGTTGATATGACAGGGTTTCTTTGTGTTTAAAAATAATCTACTTTTACCATGAGATACCATGATTTACCACCATTTTTGCTACAATTTGCTACAAATTTGCTACAAATTTTCCAACAGATTAACTGACTTTTCATCTTCTTCTCGCTTCAAATTATCCAGCATGTGAGTGTAAACTCGTAAGGTCATACCAACTGATTTGTGTCCCAATCTGGCAGATACGTATTGAATATCCACGCCGTGAGATAATAGCCAACTTGCATGTGTGTGGCGCAGTCCGTGAAAGGTGATTATCTTAGGCGATTTAATCGCTTGTAAATCGACTTTTAAGCGTTTATTAACTGCTGCACTTGTAATTGGTCTCGGCATGCCAAAAACGAAGTCTGTGGCTCTCTCTGGACGTTTCCATGCATGAAATTGTTCAATCAATGTTGCAGGCACCGAAATTTTTCTAACTGATGACTTAGTCTTTGGTTCTTTTATAGCACGCTCAACTTGTTCCCAGGCTTTGTTAATGGAAATAACACCTTGATTCATATCTTGCCAAGTTAAGGCTGCAGCTTCTTCATAGCGGACGCCAGTATTCAAGGCAAGTAATATCATCATATCTGAATCAGTTCTAACATTTAAATCGATAGATTGAATATAATCAACTAATGCCTTCATCTGTGGTTCTTCTAGATATTTAAGGTCGCTGGATTTACCTTGCTTACCTTTGGCATAGATACCATCAATCGGATCCTTAAAGATGATGTCGTCATATATGGCTGATTTAATAGCTTGGTGCATGATATTACGTACTTTATTAACAGTCTCATCTGAATATTTTTTAGCTAGTGTATTCAAAAATCGCTGAAAAGTAGGGCGGTTTAGTGAACCAAGCGTAACGTTTTGCATATGTTCTTCGATATACAATTCAGTTGTGTGATACCACATCTGTGTGGCACGAGACATATCTAGTTTATAGGTGGTGTACCAGTCATGAAAATATTCTGACAACGGTTGACTTTCATCGAAAGAAACAAAACCCTTAGCTTTGTAATTTTCTATTTCGACTGCCCATGCTTTTGCAGCAGATTTAGTTCTGAAACCAGATTTAGATTTCTTACGGTACTTTGGTCCATCTTTAACAGAGACGCTGGCAGTGTAACTTTTGCCACGTTTATAAATACTTGCCATATTAGTTTAAACCTAACCTTTCATGTAAAAAATATAGATAGTTTACCGACATATCCAGGTCTGATATACTTGAATATGTAAATAGGCGCATAAAACGCTTGTTAATATTCACATGCACGTACACTTCTAGCTTGCCGGCAGGGTGTACGTGTTTTTTTATAATTAATTAGCTAAGTGAATTTTCAAAATTTCTTGATTGATAGTATCTAGTCTTTCTATGATCCTATCAGGTATTCCAAGTAATCTTCGCGATTGGGATGAGTTTAAATCTATTTCAGTATTGAATAGTCCCAATGTTGATTTCAGATCTATGTATAAAATTTGACGATAAACAGTAGGAGCTAACATAAATAGTAGAAGTATAGACCCAAAAAGATCGTTCTTTCCAATTCTTTGTGTGTTAAATTCTTGTTCTGAAATAATGTTTTCAGAAAATGCGTACTTTAAATGAAAATAGTGTACAGAGTCCTTTATGATAATTTTATTTAAGACATCTCCATGGGCAAGTCCGTTACGAAAATCATTTAATATATCTAACGATATTTTGAAAAATTCTAAAAACCTTTCCTTAGGTATATTAAAATAGTTAAATTCATTAGTTACTTGTTCTTTTAGTTTGGCAGGTAGAAGAAAATACCATCTTTTAACTTGTCCGAAGGTTAACTCATTAACCAGTATCCAAGGTGGAACGTTTCCATTTTTACGATATTTTTTAGTTGAATGATTAACTTTACGCTTTTCTTTGCTAATAAAACTAAATGTAGACATTAATTGTGTACGGCTAATATGTTTATCATTTCTATATTTGCTTATATCTAGATAATCATTTTCTAAAAAACCAAAATGTTGGGCGACAGTATCCTGTACAATATTTTTTAATTTTGTTTCAAAGGCTATCAATATTCCTAATATATTGGAAGATAGGATCGTTTCATAAGTATGGAATTTTTCTAATAACTCCAAAGATATGCCTTCTCTGAAGTGTTCGTGGTGGCCTGTTTCTTCAAGGGCACTTTGATAACCGTTAACTAACGTGTAGTATGGGTGATTTTTTAAAATATTGATTGCTGTATTTAAATCAGTAAAATGTTTTATATTGTGTTTGTTATCTGCAATATTTACTAACTCTTCAAAAGAGTGATACTCATAATTTAATTTATTCATTTTTTATTCTCACATTATATAGAAAAAAGGACTCATCTTTTCAGACAAGTCCTTCTTCTAGTCGCTACCTGCGTCGGTAATTGCAACCAAATGTTGTATATATATTATAATATATACCTGTACTTGTCAAATTTAGAGTTTTTGCGCTATATCGCCAATTCTTATTTCAGAATTTGATGATGTCTCATTTTCTGAATCTATGTCTGATTCATCTATAGACAACTCTTCAATAGTAACTCTGGATTTTGTCATTATAGATGTTGCATCAAAAATAGGTGCAGATCGTCTTTCAATCTTTTTAAGCTCAGAAAATTTCTCGTAAACTTGAGTAACTTCTAGCTTTTCTTTTACTCGATCATAGGTACCAAGTGGCTCGTGCGAATCAGGATCGACAATTTCTTTTCCTTTAGAAATTATTCTAAATTCATCGCCTATGTTTATACCTTGGTCAACACCGCCTTTAATTAACACCGTTTTCTTGTCAGGTATATTGATAATATTTGTTTCAAATGCCATATTTATCACCTCTTATATGGTCCTTAAATTACTTATTAAAAATTAACAGCTTTTAACGTGGTTCAGGTTTGCACGTATATGTATGACACCTCAGCGGGTGGCTTTTGTTATTTCAATGACAGAGGGTGCGATTGTTTTAATTTTTTGAATATGTTAACTAGAGTAGGACGAACGACAAAGAAAAATACGGGAATGGCGACAAAAAAAGTCTTCACCCAATTGCCTAAATAGCCAGATAAAAATTGTGGATATAGTTGACGATTCATTTCAGTAAACAAAACCATCATAATTGAAACGTTGAATGTAATGACGAGCACAGGCACACTAATATGTCTTGGAATCTTATTAGTTAATATAGTTGGAAAGTAGCTATGTATCTTCAGAACAATTGGTAAGGTAATGTATGTACGCAAACAATATATAAATATGACAATAAAGGGGTAAATGATGAAAGCTTTTTCAAGCATTCGTTCTGAAAAACCATATCGAATGATTGTGTTATAACTAGCCATTATTGCAACCATAGTGCTGATGAAGGCCCAAGGCATAGTATTGGGATGGTGTAGCGTTCTTTTTAATAAAAATTTGATAGACTTCATTTACTTCTCCTACAGCTTTTAACGTGGATCAGTTGTTGCACGTATATGTATGCCACCCATCAGCAGGGTGGCTTTTTTATTTACTTTCAAAAGCGTCAACAAGGCCCTTGACGTAATCACGAGCACGAGCCATAACAATCGCTTTTTCTTCTTGTGAAAGGTTGTCTAGGTCGATACCCCAATGGGCAGCGATTAAATCAGCAGTGCTTTCATCTTTTTTATTTGCGTGCATATCATCTGTGTTACCTAATAGGTAGTCTACTGATACGCCTAGGACGTCAGCGACGGCTTGCAAGTTATCAGTTCGTGGGGTTTTATGACGCCATTGATAAATAGCATTTGGTCCGAGCCCAGCAGTCTCTGATAAGACTCGTAAACTACTATATCCTTTCTTTTTTGAAATATTTTTAATGCGGTCAAATGTTGTCATTTCAGTACCTCTCGGAGGTATCACAAATAAAATTTACGCTTTTTAGTGCAAAACTATTGCAATTACTCTTAAGCGTGTTATTATTATTTATGTACCAAAGTTCTTTACAAAAAACGGTGCACAAAAGTAATTTGTTAATAACGATAATCTTTGACAGGAAACAGCGTTATAACAATATTTTTAGTGCGTTTATTTATGTGTATATAATAGCACGCTAAAGCGTACATGTAAACAAAAGAAAAGAACAAAAGTACACCAAAAGGATAAAAGGAGGTTAACCAATGGTAGCAATCACGATTAATCAATCTTATTTAGACAGAGTTGGACGATTGATTGGAGAAATATATGCAGCTCAAATGACAGAAAAAGAAGTCTATGAGCATGTGGGTGTTTCTAAAACAACGTGGATGAACGTCAAATCTGGTATTGCAGGTCAAAACACTATTAATCGAGTTCTAAATGATTCAGAGATGTATGTAGCTGGCGTGTTAAATGAACGTCGTAAGCAAGTTAATTAAGGAGAAAAACATGGCAAATGAACGAGAAGAAAAAATTAAGAAATTAGAAAAATTACCAGAAGCTGATTTGAATTTAGTTGTTGGTGGGCTGAAGTTGGGATTTTACACTGAACCACAAGCGGAAATTGATTTTAATGAAGATAATTCTGAATATCGGGTGATAAAGGTACGAGTCAAAAAAGAAAAGGAACTCATCACTGAAGATGAATTCCTTGCAGCATTAGAAACGGTGCAAATTCAACAAGGCTTGCTCAGCTTCTGATGAGGTACCTGAAAAACGAAGCTTACCATCTACCATTTTTACTGATATGTCTGTTTTACCATTTTCATAGTCAAGAGAATGGAGATGATATGAATTTCCCATACGCAGATTGCGAGCCAATTGTTCAGGGGTGTAATCAAGCAGAAAACTATCTTCAAGTATCAATTTAGTAATTCTATTTACTGAATCAGGAGTGCTTGGGTCGAAATCAATGTGGATTTTCTCAACGTATAAATCAGTCATTTTGGTGCCTCACTTTAATTTTTTGTCTAATAAATAGACAACCCATTATACCAATAAAGAAAGTAGGAATGACAATGAATAATGATATTCAAGTTTTTGACAACTTAAAAGTCAAGGAAGTAAACGGACAAGTAATGTTCGATGCAGAAAGTGCAGCAATTGGAATTGGAATTTCTGAAACAAAGAAAAATGGTGCAGTGTATCCAATTTGGAACAGAGTTAATAAGTATTTGGGACTTTCGACAGAAGTGTCGAAAATTAGCAAGGGTGATTTTATTACCGAGCCACAATTTTACAAGTTAGTAATTAAAGCAAATAGTCCAGTTGCTGATAAATTTCAAGATTGGGTAACAAAAGAAGTCTTGCCAAGCATTCGCAAAACTGGAAGTTATCAAGCACAACCAGCATTGCGCTTGCCACAAAACAACGCAGAGATGTTGCAAGTAGTAAACAGTGTCAATGAAGAAACAAACAAACGCATTGACGAAGTTGAAACCACAGTCGATGAATTGAAAGACCGTTTCGGGTTACCGGCATCACAAGCTAAATCCTTAGAGCAAGCACGTAAGCGACACATCGTTACCTTGCTAGGTGGCTTTGAGTCAAATGCTTATCAACATCTTAGGGGCAAGACATTCCGACAAATTGGTGGCGACTTTAAAGATTACTTCGAAGTACCACGTTATGACGCATTGCCATTATCAAAGTTTGATGAGGGTATGAGTTACATCAAGGCATGGCAGTTACCGACTAACTTAGCGCTACAAGTACGTGATTTGAACTTACAAACTGAATTGGAGGTGTAGGAGTTTGTATGAGATAGAAAAGCTTAACAGAATGTATTTTTACAAAATATTAGAAAGCTTCATCAATAAATTCAGCATTTGGTGCATCATAAATTATCTCGAATGTGTCTTCAAAATATGCGATTTTAAAATTTGATTTAATAGTACTTTTTCCATTAGGAAATATTTCAAAAATTATAATTGCACCCTTACTGGTTGTTTCTCTAATTTTCCAAAATCCAGATGAAATTTCACAACCCTTCTTAGTTAAAATTCCATCATCAGAGGTCAATCTTAAGTTATGGTCTTTCATAATTTTCTCCTTCTTAATCAACTTTAGAAAGGTACGAATACAAATTATATAAGTACATTATAAAGAGTTAACAGTCAAAAAGATAATGATAAGTTATTTAACTGAAAAATATATAACAACTTGATAATAAATAAACAGAAAGGAGCAAATGTTATGTATCTACATGTAGCAGTAAAAAAAAGCCAAGGAATCCGGCAAGGGATTCACTCGGCAAAGTTATATAACTAAACGTGAGTCAGCTAAAGAGTCTGATAATACAGTTTGGTTTTATCCAACCAATTCAATTGTCGGCATCTGGTTTAGATGGACTAAAAAAACCTGTCCGAAATACTAGCAAAGCAGTGCGAACAGGTTAGTGAGACTATCGAAAAAATAAACTCCCTAAAAGTTACTTTTCGATAGAGGATTAATTAAAAGTTAAATAGGTGTTGTCAATATTTTGAACAGTATGACCACTATTTTTAACTTCAGAAACTATTTCATTAGCAGTTAAAGATGGATAGTCAGCTAGTCGAATGCTGGCTTGACCACCTACATGTTTAACAGTATTGCGCAGTGCTGTATCTAATTGGTGGCGAAGATCGTGAAGCTCTAATTCCTTGTTTGGTGTGATTCCCATAAATAATAGCTCCTTTCAAGATAACAAAACATTAACATTGTTAAGAACAGTATAACAAAATAACGAAAGTAGGCAAAATATGCCAGATAACATAGCAATAAAGAAGGGAGACAAACCATGGCAAAGCCAGTTCCAAAATTTGAAATCAAGGACAAGATACTTGTCACGGCAGATGAAGCAGCTGGTTTGTTGTCGGTATCACGTAGTTATTTCGATGAAAAAATTCGATACGAAAAAGAGTTTACAGCAATGAATATTGAGCGAATGCCTAACAGGTATAGCTTAAAACGATTAAAGGAATGGGGAGGATAACATGTTAGCAGAAATAGCAATGTTCATTCAGTTATTAGGTATGGCGACATTAGCAGCGATTCTGCCAACGATTATCGTGATGTGCGTGATTTATTTAGCTTACGCATACAAGCTTCAAATTTGGTGGTTTATCAAAGGTATTATGCGAGCAATCAGCTACGGATTGACATGTATCACTGACGGTAAAGCAGCTGCTGATAAGCGACTATTAGAAAGGAAATGATATGGCAGATTATGACATCGGATCAACAGGTGTTGGTAACTTACATCACGGTTTTTTAAAATCAAAAGACTTAGTGAGCTTGCCAGCGAGTAGCGAATCGCAACTTAAAAATGGATACGTAATATCAAGTTGGAAGAAAGAAAACGCCATAGCAAAGTCACGCAAGCACGACAAAAAAATACATCAAAAGTGGGAAGCTAATTACAAAATTTTTAAGTCATATCGTGATAAGCAACCCGATGCAAAAGGTAAAGAGCTCAAAGAGTTGTATAAAAAAGTATCTGAAAAAACAGGTGTTTCACCACTTACGCTCAAGGGGTTGATGTATGAATACAAGTGGAGAGCAGAACAAGGGGTGTGAAAAATGAGATTAAAAGAATTGCGCAAAAGTAAGGGAATGCAACAACAAGAAGCAGCTAAAGAACTGAACATACCCGGTTCTACATACGCTGGATATGAACGTGGCGAACGTGAACCACGTATAGATGTACTAATAAAATTAGCTGATTACTTTGATGTATCAGTTGATTACTTAATCGGACACGAAAAAACGCCTAACCATTGGGGATAGTTAGACGCTAGGGTAATTAGTTTGGTAGACAAAATTACCCTCTAAGAATAACACAAGGAGGTACAACATGCCAGAAGATTGGATAGACCCACCAGAAGATGAAATCTGGGGTTATGACTACCAAGATGATGAAATTATCGTGGGTGATGAAATCGTAAAGATTGATGGTGAATATGTGCCACTAGAAAAAGCAGTCGACTACTTAGTTGAATATGGCGAAAAAGTTGACACGGAGGAAAAATTTAATGATTACACGGAATGAGTTGAACCCAACACCAGAGCTAAACGCAGATTTAGCAAAGATGCAAATGAACATGGTCCAACCGACTAAGACAAAAAACGGACATTTCGGAAAATATGCAGATTTATCTGATATTGATAATGCGGTGAGATTAGCTATCAAAACTTCAAACGTACCGATCACTTATACCCAATCAATTATTGAGGGCCTTAATGCGAATGGTAAACGTGAAATGCAAGTTGTAACTAATATTATTCATTCATCTGGTGAGTTCATGCAGGTTGAGGGGCTACCAGTTGAAACCGGTTCTACACCGCAACAAACGTTGGCTAATACCACGTATGCACGACGCGGTAGTTTGGCGTCAGCGTTTGGCATTGTCGCAGATGATGACGACGATGGGCAATCTATCACAGCTCTGAAACAAGAACAAATCAGACAAGACCAAATGCGTAAAGCAATCATAGCTAAGCTAAAAGAAGTATTGAAAAATGCTCCCAAGGAAAAAGTACCGCAAATATTCGCCACGGCAGGTATGACTGAAAAAAATAATAACACTAGTGATCTAGACAAATTATCAGCTGATAAGGCATCCGTATTGGCTGGAGCAACGATATTCGCAATTAATGACGCAGGTATTCAGTAATGGAACTTTGGGGACGAATTACAGCGATTAAAGGTAATCAAATAGCGGTCACGCTTGAAAGCCGTGAAGAGCTGGCAAGCTTGTCCCTGTTTACTACCGAAGACCAACCGCAGGTTGTGGTTAATGTGCAAGATGAACGACATTTGAGCAACGTTCAACGCAAAAAGGCTTATGCGATTATTGGCGAAATTGCTAGATGGTCAGGTTATGTACCAGAGGAGTGTAAGGAATGGTTGAAATACTATTTCACTGCTGAAACTGGGACACCATATTTCAGTTTTGCTAATGCTGATATGACAACTGCAAGAGAATTTATCACATTTTTACTTGATTATGCGATAAGAAACCACATACCAATGTCACATAGCGGACTTACTTATCAAGATGATTTGGATATGTATATGTATCAATCGTTGAAATATCGGTCATGTGTTATTTGTGGCAAGCACGCTGATATTCATCATCTCGACACAGTTGGCATGGGTAACGACCGTAACTTAGTTGACCATCGGCAAAAGCATCTTATTGCTTTATGTCGTGAACATCATCAAGAGACACATAAACTAGGTTGGCCAACATTCAAAGAAAAATACCACATTAAGGGAATTTTGTTAGATCCACAAACATTAAATCAGCTAGGCATCATGACCTACAAACGAATGGAGGAAATAGATGATAAACAACGTCACACTAACTGGCAGACTAACTAAAGATATGGAGTTGAAATATACCACGTCAGGTACAGCCGTAGCCAGTGCAACAGTAGCAGTTGAACGTTCATTTACTGACAGTAATGGTGAACGAGGTAGTGACTTTATTAACTTTGTTATTTGGCGTAAGGCGGCTGAAAATATGGCAAAAATGACCGCTAAAGGTTCATTGATTGGACTGGAAGGACGTTTGCAAACACGTAGCTATGATAACCAGCAAGGGCAAAAAGTATTCGTTACCGAAGTAGTTGTTAATAATTTCTCGTTATTAGAAAGCAAGGAAGTGACTGACCAACGTAAGCAAGGTGGGGTTAGTCAACCGCAGCAAAATAACTTTAATCAACAGCCACAACGACAAAACAATTTCAACCAACAGCAAGCACCACAAGGAAACTTCAATCAACAACGCCAACAACCACAGCAAAATAATTTTGGTGGATCACAGGGATATGGCAACGGCAATAACTTTGAAGATCAATTACCATTCTAGGGGGCAGTATGGCACAACGCAGAATGTTTAGTAAGAAAGTAACTGATACAGATATATTTTTGGATATGCCGTTATCAGCGCAAGCGTTGTATTTTCACTTGAATATGCATGCAGATGATGATGGGTTTATTGGAAATATCAACACAATTAAGCGCATGGTTGGTGCTTCTAACGATGATGAAAAGTTGTTAATTGCCAAACAGTTAATCATACCTTTTGAAAAATCAGGGATTGTCGTTGTTCGTGATTGGCGTATCCATAATTACATTAGAAAAGATACTTACAATCGAACAATATACACTCAGGAGCTTGATAGATTGGGTATTGATGATAATGGTAAATATCACGTCACCGAACCGTCGACGGAGCGTCCACGAATAGTTGACACAGGTAAGGTTAGGTTAGGTAAGGATAGGTAAGAGTTAGGTTAGGTAAGGTAAGGGCGCTTGCTTGCTTGCATCCGCTATCATCTCAGTGGAGAACTGATTTTAGCCGCTCAAGCAAGCAAAAATGGTGAATAAAATGATTAATCAGAAACAAATTATGACGGAATGGCAAAAAGCAGGTATTAAAATTAATGGCTTTACGTATAACGACATTCAAGATATTTATAATCAATTAGCACATAATGCGGACGATGAAAAAGAAGCTAACGGCATATTTATTTTAGCCATTCGTAAAGCTGCAATGAACGGAGCTAAAACACAATAGGCCGTTAGTAATACTGTTAATCAATGGATCCAATTAGGTTTAACAACTGTTGAAGCAGTAGGGAAGTATGAACAAGAATCCCAACAGACACAACCTAAAAGTTATTATGGCCGTCCACTGAAACAGGAAAGCAAACTATTACAACCAAACAGCGATGAAGTTTTACAACAAAATAGACAATTAGCAAAGAAGTTAGGGTATAAAAACGCTGAAGATATGGCAAAAGGCACCCATGACATATTGGTTAATTTAAGAAAAACTCGTGCAGAACGATTGGCTAATAAACCTAAAACAGGATTAACAGCCAATGGTAATCAGGTATTAAAGAGGTTTTAATGGCAAAGTTAATCATTCCACTAACAGCATTTATTATCCCAATGAAAAAGCAAGGCAAGATGCGGTTAGTCAAAATGACTTTAAACAATTGGATCATGATCCATGGTATGCGTGCTGGACGAATGATTGCCAACAAGCGCAAGCATCAAATTCAAGCGAAAATCATGCCGTTAGTTGACCAAGCCATGGTCGATGGACTAGCTCCGGTTGGAGCAAATACTAAATTTAAGTTTGACTGGTACTTGCCAGACAGACGCACGGACTTAGACAACTGGACATTTACGCATAAGTTTATTTTTGACGCCTTTCAGGCGAGTTCAGTACGTGGGCAAGTATTTATGCCAAACGACAATTTAAATTTCGTGGTGGCGACGTATGACGATTTTAGAGGCATTGATAAAGATAACCCCCGAGTCGAAATAAATTGGGAGAACTAACAACAAACAGCCGAGGGTGGAAAGACTGTGAGCCCGTATGAAAATGAAACATGAAATTGATGACATAATTGCTGTCACTAGAAATTTGCAACTCATTCAAAGCGATTTTGAGCTCATGGAAGCTATAACGCATCAAAAAGATAATTTTAAATCGCAACGGCAAACAATGTTTAATGAAATTTGGGATTTTTTAGGAGTTGAAGCTAATGACAAAGATGAAACAGCTGAATGAATTCGCTCAAAGTCGTGGCTATCGTGACTGGATTGAATTTAAAGCGTATGAAGAGCCTGAAACAGTGCAAGAGGCACGCAAGATGATTGAGAGAGGCTACTAATGACTAAATATGTAATTGATTTACCAGATAATGTATCTTTTATCGTTGGGAAAAGATATGTGTTGTTTAATGAGAAGGAATTCTTAAGGATACCAGTAAAACAACTTGAAAAATATTCAAAAAAAGAAAATGTAGAGGTGGAGAAAAATGAAGAAATCGTATATGACGTACGAAAGGAAGAGCAGATGAGCGAGAAATATGTGGTGTCACAGGAGTTTATGAATGAATTAAAGGAGTGGAAAGATACTTTAGATTCAAATGATTACGAATATAAGCCTTTAGTCGGTTGGGTCAATCTCAAAAACCTACCAGAAACTGTATCTATGTGGTGGGGAGATGATGAAGTGCCAGATGAGGAAAACAATAACCGCCTAATCGCAATCCTTCGTTGGGTAAACGGCGAAGATGTATTCGAAGTCGAGAAGTCTAAGAAGTGGATTGTGAGGAGTAAAGAGGTAGGCAATAATAACAGGCATTCCTATGTTCGATTGGTTATCAGTTCAGCTGAACTAACAAATGCATCTGTAGAATTTGACTATAGTTGGGCTACCTATTTTGATACCCGTGAAGAAGCTGAGAGTTGGGCTAATGCTCATCAGGAAGTGATTCAAGTAGAGGTGGACTAATGATTAGATTTTATAGTGCAGCTTTCGTGGAACATGGTCAGTTACATTCAATTCATCAAGATGTACACATGACAGCTGAAGAAGCAACAAATTTGTTAGACAAACGTACGATAATTTATGGCGATAATTACGGATTTGTACCAGTAGCGTTTGATTTAGCTGCAAACGGTCAGGAGGAAGGCTAATGGTGGATAAAGCATAGTAACTCTTAAAAATATTTCTTGAAAAATTAGTAACAATTAAGGTATTGTGGTAGGTGCGGTTTAAAAATTAGTTATAGTTAAATTAATTGAAAAAGAGGATGGATCAATGAGTTATTTAAAGTGGTTAGGGACAGAGTTAAGAAGTATTAATACAGCTGGTGGAATCATGCTGGCATTCATTATTGGAGTACAGTTGGCGTTCTATTTATCGGCACCTATTACAGGACTATCAACAATTACACTGGTCGCAACACTGGTAGGTTCAGCATGTACAGTTTACATGATGATTGGTAAGCCAATTAATGGACTGCTAGGACTAATCAGTGCAATTGGATTCATCTATATCAATTGGACGGCAGGACATTATGCTAGTGTCTTAGATCAGTTGGTATTTATTGCATTAATTGATTTGCCACTTATATTCACTTGGAAAACATGGGGACATAAGATTGAGAACGGTGTGAAGTTCTTAAGCAAGACAGGTTGGATATTGACATTAGGTTTTATCTTAATCGCTTGGTATCCAATGATGATGGCATATACAGCGCTAGGAGACAGCAATCCACTATGGGACAGTATTGTGTTAATTATTGGAGCAACTGCTAGTTTGTATGTTTTCAAAGGATACGGAGATAGTTACACGCTTTGGTTGTTGTCTGACTTTGTTAATATTGCCTTATGGGTGTCAGCACTATTTGCAGGCTATTCAGCAAGCTCTTTGCCTATGTTACTAACTATGAGTTTCTACCTAGCAACGGCTGTATACGGACGCTTTTGGAGTATTTGGCGAGGCAATAAGTGATGAATAGTTGATATGCAAATTATCAATGTATGTTAGAATTTTCGTATAAATGAGAAAGAGGATTTTTATGATTAATGTTGAAAGTTTAGTAGCCAAGCAACTAGAGTCACTTCTAGAAGAAGAAAAGAATGTCATTACCAACCTTGCCAATGCATCTGCCTTGATTTTTCAGAGTTATGAAAATGTTAATTGGGCAGGATTTTATATCTATAATTCTGAAACTAACGAGTTAGATTTAGGACCATTTCAAGGTAATGTTGCATGCATGCATATTAAACCAGGATCAGGAGTAGTAGGAACAGCTTTTGAGAAAAAAGCAAGTATCATTGTTCCGGATGTTCATGAGTTTGCTGGTCATATTGCGTGTGATGCAAATAGCAAGTCAGAGTTAGTAGTTCCCCTTTTTAAAAATGACGAAATTTATGGTGTTATTGATATTGATTCACCGTCATTAGATCGTTTTAGCAGTGTTGAACAAGAAGAAATTGAAGAATTAGCTGTAGTATTATCAGAACACGTCTAACGAATCTGGTTTTGATACCATTAGTTTAAAAGTAAATATTAAAATGATTAGTCGTTGCAGAAATGTGGCGACTTTTTTTGTGTATAAAACGCCGTTACATGTTGCTGTTCAGTGGTTTTTGTTATAATTTGCTTGTAAAGAAATAGAGCAAGTGATTTTAAATTTGCTTATATAAGTATTTCTATATGGAATATAAAGTATGATAAATTCTTTAATGGAATATAAATTTCAATATATTAATGATGATTTTGTTATATGAAAAATGAATGTGTTTTAGCAGTATAATTCAAGCATAAACAATTTTATGAAATTAATATTTCTATGTTTTGCTTAATGTATAAATTTAAAGAGAGAGGGGTAATACGTATATGTGGGTTAATCTATCTATTATTTTGATTATTATAGTACTAGTTATGGCATTGTTATCAATTCCATATAGAGATGGGTATAGAAGGGCTTATATTGAGTTAACTGATGCGGGTATGAGTAATAGAAAAGCTAAAATAATTTCATCAGTTTTTGCATTTTTTTATATTTTTTAATTATTCAGAAAGAATGGGCAGGAGTATTTATGTGTATTGGGACTACACTGAAAAAAACAATTATAGCAATTTTATTTTTATTTGTATTTAGTTTGCTAACTACACCAGTAGCAAGCGCATCTACAAGTTTACAGCAAGAGGCACAGCAACAAAATAGGCAAAATTTAATAAGTGATCAAGATGAAAAATTCTATGAGTTAGTTTCACAAGAAGTGTCAACAACTCAAGAGGGCAACGATACCGTTAGAACTATTTCCGATTATCAAGTTGATCAGGCATTAAAAGAAGCATATGGTTATACGGATAGTCAATTAGCTGATATGGGACAACAAAGTCCAAATAAAATGTTGCTGAGAAAAGCAGGATCGACTAAGATTGTTTTCCATGGAGCAAAGAAAAACGGTAATTTTGATCTTTATTTATCAGCAAGTATGCTAAATAAGATTAAAAAGGCTGGCATTGGCGTTGGTATTTCTATTATTGCGGCTGTTACAGGAGCATTTCCAGGCGTTGGAGTAGCAGTGTCATGGGCTATAAAGAAAACTATTTCAACAATGATTGTGAATGGTGGGTCAAAATTTAAGGCGGGAAGAATCCTCTATTCTCGTAATTTTCAGTGGGCTGGATGGCGATACCAATAAAAATATAATATTATATAATTTTAAGCACTAGCATTAAGTTGTTAGTGCTTTTTTGAGTAAATGCTAACAATCGTTGGCGAGAAAAATAAAGAACACGCTAAGTATTTAAAGTTGTCGGAGTACAGCACGCTCATTTATTCAGAAGTTGGCTACTGAAGATGACTTGGATGAGCTAGAATAATTGATTTTTGAAAGGCGTGAAAGTATTGATAAATAAGCATTTACAATAATATTCCATTTTAGAATACATGATTTATATGGTATAATTATGGAATAGTAAATCGTAAGAGAGGTGCGCCATGGCGGATGTGTTGGATAAAGTGTTAAGTGATTATTTTACAGGGCGATTAGAATCAAATATCAAGTTACGCAAAATGGAAATACAATACAACGTTAATCGTACGCCTGATGAAAATATCGGTGGTGGGCGCAAACAAAACGACTACAATAATCCGATTGAGTTGCGCATGATTAAAGAGCAGCAGGATGAGCAATTACAAAACTGGACATTGCAGAAGAACATCATTGATATGTTTTATCCGACAGCAGTTGATTATCAACAAAGAGTACTGAAAGCTAGATATGGCATGCGCAAGAGTTGGATAGAGATTGCGCTTGATGAGCATGTTGATGTTAGAACGGTTATAAGGTGGCGTGATGATTTCAAAAGCGGAATTGAAGGGCATTTGATGAGTACGTTTCCTATGTCATTTTCGTACCAATTAGGTGGCATGAATACTGTCTAAATAGGCGCATAATATGTATTGTGGAACAGTTGGCTAGATGATGAATTTCCTCTATTACGACACAAATTTCCAAAAGGTTTTTAACAAAGTATTGCATGAACTTTTAAGTATTAAATGTTTAGTTTTAGTTTATATGGTGGTAGGAACTATTACTTCTTCATCAATTAACTCATCCGGTTCATCAATAGTAATTTCACTTTGTGAAGCTAGCAAGCATGGCGGAATAGGTAGACGATAAAAGTTGGTACAGGCGGTATCATCATGTTAGGTGCAAATCCTAACCGTTTGCATAAACTTGAAAATATTTGTATTATCATGTTCATTATGATATAGTTAACTTTATTAAGCTTATTTGCTTAGAGAGGCTACTAACGATTAATTATATGATTGTTATAAGATAGTCCATATATTAATGTTGATTAGGTTGAGCAAATAGGCACGTATTTGTAGCATATTAGGTAATGCAGTAAATTGTTGATCTCCATTCTGTGAGATGAAAGATTCAGGTTTAGTAATAAATGAGTTCGAAACTCATCAGATACATTAGTTATTAAAGGTTATCCAGTCGGGTAGCCTTTTATTTGATTATTGGAACGATAGTATATAAAATATGCATATAGTGACAATTTGGCACTAGTAAGGTTTCATAAGGAGGAACATAATATGGCTTTAGAAGATAAGTTTGATAGTACCAAGGACAAAGTTGCGGGCAAAGCTAAAGAAGTAGAAGGCAAAGTTACCGGAAATGAATCGCGCGAGGCTGAGGGTAAGGCCCAGGGAATTTTAGGCAAGGCGAAAGACAAACTTTCTGATGCTAAGGAATCAGTAGAAGATGTAGCTGAAGATATCAAGAAAAAATTTAAAAATTAATTACCCAATTAAGGTAGCAGACTTTGTCTGTTGCCTTTTTATTTTGCACTGAAAAGGAGTGTTGATATGAGAATATAAAAAACACCATCTTCAATGATGGTGTGAGTTACCAATATTTACCGTTAATGCCATCTGTAAAACCTTTAATAGAATCAGGAATATTTGTCATTAAGAATAAGATAACCGATGATGTAACGAAAATAATTGTCCATACTTTTTGGGTCTTTGTAAACGTTCTAAATAATGGCTTTAAAACAACAAAAGTACCAATAGCAGAAATGAACATAACAAGTTCTAAAATATCAATAATAATTTCAAACATTACCTGCCTCCATTTAACTATGAAGAGTATAGCACAAATAAATTATACAAAGGAGTACGGTATGTAGATGAGTAGCCAATGGTATCGCCGATTAGAAGATGGAGGTCAGACGATGTAGATGATTAGAGATGAAGAGTATGGGTTAGTATCTAGTTGGGAAGAGCTAAGGATGCTAAGGAGATTGGATAAGGAGATGAACCATGCACGCAAACCTGATAAGAAAGATGCGCAACGCTAATCAATCAAAGTGTCGGCGAATATATCAGCCACACATTCGTATTGAGATAGATGACATCCGTGATGTACCAGTCGTCTATGTCGACGGTAAGAGACGCTTTAGTATCGATACTGATGAGCCGTTGGCAAGCCTGGTATATGATTGGCACACTGATGAAGGCCAGGAAGTCCGTAAGTCATTAGATGTAGAGTACTATGACTTGAAAGCAATGCAGGTTGTTAGACAAACTATTAGCAATATGTATCGGAGTTAGTGATGCCGCGAGTTAGAAGATGCAAAGCCAGTGGTTGTTTTAACATGGTGGCATTGCCTAAGCGTTACTGTGATAAACATGCAGATCAAGAACATGAGTATGTGCCAAGAGATATGCATCGCTACAATACAGTTACTCGTAAACGTAATAATAACAAGCGAACGCAATATAATTTCTATCGCACCAAGCAATGGGTCAACCTTCGGCAACGAGTGTTAGATGAACAGCACTACCTATGTCAGTACTGCAAGTGTGATGGGATAGTTAAGCAAGGCAAGACAGTCGATCACATCGTACCTATTGAAGCATCCCAAAATGACAAGGCTGATATGAGTAACTTAGCCGTGATATGCAGTTCGTGTCATACATTAAAGACCAAGTGGGAACAAAAATATTACGGTACAGGAAAAGACAATCAATTGAAGCAAGTCAGTCCGATTAGAAGTATCACAATGATTAACAAGCTTATGAAAAATAAATAGGCTCTAAAATCGTTTCTAAGACGTTTTAGTCTATTCATGTAATTAGTCGATTAACGTTTTAAAATTGAACATAGCCCCCCACAGTTGCTCACAATAAAGAGCACACACATACCCTTTTCTTATAAAAATGATGAATTTTGAAAATTTTAGGGTAGGGGGGGTCATGAAAATAAGGAGGTGATAAACGTTGGTTAAAAAAGCTGACAAAGATGTTAATGGCGGGCGTTTATCGAGTACGCCTCCAACCTATCTAGGTAGGCAAGCAAAGGTGATTTGGCGTAAAGTAGTACCTTTTTTAGAAACACAAAGCAGTGTTATTAGAATAGATGCTGGTTTAGTTGAAATTTACTGCACGCAGTACGAAATTTATCGCAACGCCTATAAGCACATTAGGGAAAATGGTGAAGTTCAGGCAATTTATAAATCAGTTCAAAATTATGAAGGAGAAGTTGTTGGTAAAGATTTTATCGGGTATAAACGAAATCCAATGACTAGCATTTACAGTGATGCCATTAAGAATTTAGCCAAGATTGGTAGCGAGCTAGGACTATCACCAAAAAGTCGAGCAGAGCTAATGGAAATTAGTGATAATGCAACTTCAAATGAAGAAAGCTCTACTAACCAGATGAAAAATTTCTTTGCAGATGATGAATAAAGAAAAGGGGTGATCATATTAATATTGATCTAACGCAAAAACATAATGTGATTGAAGAATATAAAAGCATTAATTTTTCAGAAGTGATTAATAAGTACCAAGACAAAGGGACACAATATGCTGTTTCAGTATTAGAAGGACAGACTGAAAGTGGTTATTTGATTAAGTTAGCAGCGTTTCGCCATTTGCGGGATTTACAACGTCAAGGTGATAATGATTTTCCATTCAAGTATTCTGTTAAACAAGCAAATAATATTTTGAAATTCGCTAAAATTGCACCAAATGTCGATACTGGTGAACCAACTAAACTAATGCCATGGCAAGAGTTTATCATGACACAGTTAATTGGGTGGCGCAGTTTAGATGGTGGTAAGCGGTTCAGTCGAGCAATTGTTTCTGTCGCTCGTGGGCAAGGGAAAACATACCTCATGGCAATTATCATGTCTTATTCATATTTGATGGAAACACTAGGACTTGAAAATCAAGACTTTTTAGTTGCTTCAATAAACTTCAAACAAACCAATAAATTATTTGGTTATGTCAAAAGTATGCTTCGCAAAATTGTTGAATTTGAACCGTTTAAATCTTATGCCAAGGAAATTGACCTAAGCATTCAAACTGATCAGATTATCATGAAGCAAAAGAATAATGTTATGCGTGCTATTTCACATGAGTCCGGTCAATATGATTCATTCCACTTCACGACTGCGGTTGTCGATGAAATTGGCGAAATTGCTAGTCGAGAAAAAATTTCTAAAATCATTTCAGGACAAGTTAAAGTTAAAAATCGTCAGTTTATTCAAATATCAACATCATACCCTGACCCAACCGTACCATTTCATGAGGATCAAAAGATGATTCAACAGGCCATGGAACAAGATTGGAATCGAGATGCCGATAGTTATCTTGGCTTAATTTGGGCACAGGATAGTCTTGATGAAACGTTTAAGCCAGAAACATGGACTAAAAGTAATCCATTGCTCAATTTAGAGACTGAAAGAGAAGTCTTGATGCAAGGATTAATTGATAAAAGAGACAGCGACATGTTAGCTGGCACGATTAGCGACTTTCAAAATAAAAATTTGAATATGTGGCTACAAGAATCAACTAATAGTTATTTAAAATTAGCCGATGTTGAACGTGCAATTGTTCCTGATTTTGATATTCATGGCAAGCAAGTGTATATCGGGTTTGATTATTCCATGTTTAGCGATAATACAGCGATTGCATTTGTTTATCCTTACTTAAATGCTAAAGGTGAAAAACGGTGGCACGTTGAACAACATTCATTTATTCCTTGGCATAAAGCCGGGTCGATTGAAGCCAAAGAAAAGCAAGACGGTATCAATTATCGTGAATTGGCCAAACAAGGTTTTTGCACGATTACAGCCCATGAACAGGGCATGATTAATGATGATCAGGTATATGAATGGTTATTAAGTTATGTTGAGGACAACGCATTGGACGTTGTCTTTTTTGGTTATGATGCCATGGGTGTTACGGCAGTTATTAAGCAATTAGAGTTGAATACATCATGGAATTTAATGGCAATTCGTCAGCGAACTGGTGAGCTAAAAGACCCAACAAAGTTTTTACAAAAAGCATTTGTTGAAAGTTCCATCACTCGCTTGAACGACAAAATCATGGAAAAGGCATTACTAAATGCGCAAATCTATGAAGATAAAATTGGTATTCAGGTTGATAAAGCTAAAGCTACACTAAAAATTGACGTGGTTGATGCCATTATTGATGCCTTATATCAGGGAATGATACATTTTGAAGATTATTCAGATGTGAATGATCCTGAAAAACAAATCGAACGAATGACACCACAACAAAAATTAGATTGGTTGCTTAGTCCTGAAGCTGGATTGATAGGAGATGAACTATGATTTTTAAGAAATTATTGCCGTTAATTTGGCAAGTATTTGACTTAATGTGCTATTTGGCAGCGTTAATTGCGCTGAATTGGGCAATGTTTAGCTGGAATCAGATAGTAGGTGGCATTACATTAGCTGTGTCATTTGCCGTTACAGGGTTAATTAGTGAACTGATTACCAATAACACACCGAAAGGAGGTGATTGATATTGCCAATATTTAGTCCACGTTTCAAAAATAGTCTTGATGTGGGCGGTGGAAGTCAAATTGGTTTTGATGATGCAGATATTGTTAATTTTTTAAAGCCTGATGGTCAGGATGATTATGTGAGTGCTGATGTTGCGTTGCGTAATTCAGATATTTATTCAGCGGTTTTCCAGTTGAGTGCTGATTTAGCTTCGTCTCGATTAATTACGAATAATTCCCGTAATCAAGTCATGCTAAATAATCCAACAACTTGGACGAACGCTTATAGTTTCTGGCAATCGGTTTATGCTCAACTATTGTTAGGGGGTGAAGCATTCATTTATCGCTGGCGTAATCGTAACGGTATTGATATGAGATGGGAGTATTTGAGACCTAGCCAGGTCAGTGTGTTTCCTCTTAATGATTATTCGGGGCTGTACTACAATGTAACGTTTGACTCACCATTAGTAGGTGTGGTCAATAGTATTCCATCTAATGACATGATTCATTTTAGACTGCTTAGTCAGAATGGTGGGGCCACTGGAATTAGTCCACTACGTTCATTGGCCAGTGAATTGAAAATTAAAGATTCATCCAACAAGTTGACGATTAATGCTTTGGCCAAGTCAGTTCTGACACCAGGTATTTTAGAAGTTGACGGTGGTGGACTACTTAATGCTAAACAAAAATCAGCATTGTCACGGCAATTTATGAACCAGGTTAATAGTTCAAATGGTGGGCCGGTGGTTATTGATAAATTGGAAACATATACACCTCTTGAAATTAAGGGAGATGTTTCTAAGTTGTTAGCTCAAACTGATTGGACTTCTAAGCAGATTGCGAAAGCTTACGGCATTCCTGATTCAGTATTGAATGGTCAGGGTGATCAGCAAAGTTCACTAAAGATGATAGGTGGCGATTATGCTAAAGCACTTATGCGTTTTGGTCGAGCAATCACCAGTGAATTATCAAATAAACAATCATCTCAAGTTGAAATTGACATTAAGCCAGCCATTGACCCAGTTAATGACGACTTCACAACCAACATTAATTCATTCAAACAAAGCCAATTGCTCACATCTGGCGAAAGTAAGTGGTTACTCAAGCAAACAGGGTATCTGCCACCTGACATGCCAGATATTCCAGAAAATAATACAGAAGGGAGTGAACCTATTGTCGAAAGTAATTAATATTAAAGGAACCATTGTTGATGATGAAACGGCAGCGTTTTATAGTTTTTTTGGCATTCCAAGTTCATCGCCAAGTGCTGTTGCACAAATTTTAAACGATGATGAGGAATTACCAGATGAACCAGATTCAGATGTTGAAGTAAACATCGCTTCAAATGGTGGAGACGTGTTCGCAGCTAGTGAAATTTACACCATGTTGCGCCAAGCAAATGCCAAGGTCACGGTTAACATCCAAGGATTAGCAGCAAGCGCAGCCAGTGTCATTGCTATGGCTGGTGATACTGTTAAAATTTCGCCAACCGCACAGATTATGATTCATCAAGCAGCGTCTAATATGGGCGGAAATAAGGATGATTTGGCTCATGAAATTGGTGTTTTAGATGGTATCGACAAGTCAATTGCTAATGCCTATGAAGCTAAAACAGGCTTACCACAAGCCGAATTGCTCAATATGATGTCCAATGAGACATGGATTAGTGCACAGGATGCCGTTGATAAAGGATTTGCTGATGAAGTAATGTTCGTTGATGAAAAGCAACCAGCATTCGCCAATTCAGCTTCCAATTTTGTTCCAAAGTCGGCAGTCAATAAGCTACTTAATCTAATCAACAAGTCCGAAACGATTTCAAAACTAGACAATAAAATTAATGATAGCCAACCTACGGATGATTTAAAACAACGTAAGTTGGCTATTTTATTAGGAAAATAAGGAAGGAAATTTAAATAATGACAGCAAATATTAATGAATTGAATGAACGGTGGGTTGCATCAGGTCAAACAGTCTCTGATTTGCAAAACAAGGCACAATTGATGGTTGATGATGAAACAGCATCTGCAGAAGATGTGGCAAACATCCAAAACCAAATCAAAAATGCGATTGCAAAGCGTGATTTGGCACATGAAAATCTAGTGCAAGCACAAGCAGAAAATGTCATTGCTGATCCATCGGCTCAAACAGAACCTTTGGCACAACCAGAGAATGATTTGAAGAAGAAGTTCGTTGACGAATTCAAAGGCATGATCAAGGGAAATCCAAAGGTTGTTAATCAATTAGATTCATCAGTTGATCCAAATGGTAATCAAATCGGTTTGACAATTCCAGAGGATATTCAAACAGCTATCCATACTTTGGTTCGTCAATACGATTCATTGGAACAATATGTTAATGTCGAGAACGTTTCAACGTTGTCAGGTTCACGAGTTTATGAAAAGTGGTCAGATGTAACACCATTAGCTAATTTAGATGCTGATGATGCCACGATTGGTGATAATGACGACCCTAAGTTGGCTATCGTTAAGTACTTGATTAAGCGTTATGCAGGTATTTCAACAGTAACTAATACGTTGTTAAATGATACTGCTGAAAATATTTTGGCTTGGTTATCATCATGGATTGCTAAGAAGGTTGTTGTTACTCGTAACCAAGAGATTATTAAGGCTATGAATACCGTACCAAAGAAGCCAACGGTTGCTAAGTTTGACGACATTAAGGACATTGCGATTACGGGTGTTGATCCAGCTATTGTTACAACTTCATTCTTTATGACTAACGTTTCAGGATTGGCTGTATTAAGCAAGGTTAAAGATGCGATGGGAAATTACTTGTTGCAACCAAATCCAACGCAACCTGATACTAAGCAAATTGACGGTAAGAATATTGTTGTAGTAGCTGATCGTTGGTTACCAGACGTATCAGGTTCACATCCATTCTATTTTGGTGACTTGAAGCAAGCTGTAACCTTATTTGACCGTCAACAAATGTCATTGCTATCAACTAATATTGGGGCTGGTGCCTTTGAGAAGGACTTAACTAAGATTCGTGTCATTGACCGCTTTGATGTTGAAGCAACAGATACTGAAGCATGGGTGGCTAGTTCATTCAAGGAAATTGCTGATCAAACAGCCAACTTTGCAGCATCTGCCCCTGCTGCAGGCTAATAATTTAAAACTCGCCTAATAAATAAACAGTACATGGAAGCATGAGCGGGTTTTAGAGAGGAGGCGATATGGCAGTTTCAAAAGAAGATTTAAAAACTTCATTGCGAATTGATGGAACAGCTGATGATACCTTGTTAGATGGTTATTTAGTAGCAGCTGAAAACTATATCAAAAACGCCATTGGTGTTGATGAAGATGAGTTTTATCAAGATAAATCAGTTACTACACTAATGGATGTCGCTATTATTGCTTTGGCAAGCGGTTATTATACATTCAGAACATCATTGTCATTAGTTGCGGCGTTTCCGGTTGATTTAGCGACTAATTCTATCATTGCTCAATTACGTGGCGTATATGCCAAATATTTAGCAGATAAGGGGGTATTTGATGACGATAACTCCATTTGAGCTTAATAGACGTGCCGATTTTGGAACAGTTCAGACGGTTCAAAATCCTGACAACGGTTCAATGAAAAAAACATTCGTTAAAGCATTTAGTTTATGGTACGCGTCTAAGACACGTACGTTGAACCAACAGTATCAAATCCAAGGAACAGCATTAGAAAACACCAAGGTGATTATTGTTCGTCATAACCCAAAAGTTGAAGCAATCAAAGTTGTTCAGATTGATGATGTCATGTATGACTTGGTGAGCTACAGCCCAGATGAGTCAAACAATTACAACACGTATGACTTCGTGACATTGAAGCGGAGGGCATAGCGTATGGCAGAACAATCATTCGAGGCGTTCTTTGAGGACTTTGTTAAACAGGCTGAAGACTTGACCATCAATTTACCAGTTGAAGACAAAGCAAAAGTTACCAAAGCAGGCGCAGAGGTATTTCAAAAAGAGCTTGAAGCTGAGTATAAAGCCAATCATTACCGGGAACGTGAAACAGGTAAAGATCCACACTTAGCCGACTCTGTGATTATGCAAAATACCAATGTTGATGGCATGAAAGATGGTACTTCTACCGTTGGATTTCCAGAGAATAAAGCTTATATTGTAAACTTTATCGAGAATGGAACCAAATTTCCGATGTACTCCAGAAAAGGGCGCAAGTATAAACATCCAGGTCAAGTGGCGGTTACTGCTGACCATGCTATTGCTGATTTGTGGGATAACCCGAATGTTAAGACAAAAATGTTGAAAGCTGAAGCAAAGGCATACAATAAAATTCTTGAAAAGAAGGGAGATAACTAATGACACCAGTGGTTGAAATTAAGAACGTGGTTCATGACGTATTCCCTGATTGGCAAGTATACCTTTATGCCATTCCAGAAGAGGTGATTGACGATAAGCATGTGACGCAAGTCTTGGTTACAGAGAACAATTCCTCTGCATCAGATTATGGTAACAGCACATTCAATGGCATGGACTTTGGTTATCGTTTGCAAGTCTTTTATGGACTTGATGAACAGAACCTGATTGGTAAGGAAATCATGCTGTACAAAGCCTTAGAAGCGAAGGAATGGCGTATTACAGACAGCCAACCACGGTACTTGGATATAAGCCAAACAGATGAGCAACAGATGATTAAAAATATTGATGTGAATAAAACACTAACACTTGATGAGATTGACCTGTAATGGTTGACCTCATCTTTTTATTTGAAAGGATTTAATTATATGGCAATCGCAGGATTAAAACTTATTACACTTGCATTACGTGACAAAGAAACAGGCGACCTTTTAACAGGTGACGCTGGACTATCTGAAAATGGTTTATTCCCAGTTACCACCAAGATGTTAGGTGCTAAGTCAGCCAACATTTCAAACATTTCAGCAAATGGTACCGCTGTTTATGGTAACAACTCTAAGGTTGACCAAACGCAAACCAAGGGTGAACCAAGTGTCGCTCTTGACTTCAATGATTTACCATTCGACATTAAGCAAAAGCTTTTGGGGCGTGCATCAGACGGCAAAGGTGGTTATCTACAAGGAGACCGTCCACGAGTAGCCATGACTATTGAGACGCAAAACCTTAAGCGTACAAACTCTGTTTACTTTGGTTTTGCCAATGGTGAAGTTCAGGAGACAGCCGCTAATGTCCAAACTGATACAAACAACGAAGTGCGTGTTGATGACTCTTTGACATTCACTTCATTTGGTGTTGAAGAGTGGAACAACGAAGCCATGAAGGTATATTCAGACCTTGACGCAAAGTTCGATAAGACAGCCATGGAAGCTGACGTGTTTGGTGCTCCATCATCAGCACCAGCAGGTACTGGCGAATAAATTAACCACAGCAACGATTGAAGCTGAATAAATACCAATCCAAATGGGGTGAGAAGCCCGCTACATACATCACACCACACTTAAGGAGTGTACCAAATGAAGATTTTATTCAAGGAATTATCAGCAAAACCTTTTGAAGTAAAAGGCTCTGTTAAAAATTTAAAAAAGACATACAGCATTCAATTGAAATTGGCTAACATGCAAGAAATTGCCCAACAAGAAAATCCTATTGACTCACTTAAGAGTATGATGCAAGCGCTTGACGAATTAAGTGCCTACATTGTCGACATGTTGCACCTATCAAAGCCACAACAAGAGAAGCTGGAAGATTTATCACAAGATGATTTAATGCGAATTACCCAATACTTGAATATGCGCTTAATGGGAATGTCTGATGCAGATATTGAGAAGGCACAAGCCGAGGCTGATGAAGACGGTGAGGGTTTAGCATAACTGAACGTCAAATTGCTTACACCAATCATCTGGCAGACTTAAACTTATTCGAAAAAGATACGATGCAGAACTTGCATTGGTCTTTGGACGATATTGAAGAGGCTGATTATCAAACTCTCATGGAAATTTTGAATACATCAGAAGAGGATAAGATGCAGAACCCAGATGATATGTTCAAGCAATGGCAATCATTATCTTAAAAGAAAGGAGGTAATTAAATGGCAAAAGAAAAAGTGGCTAATTTAATGTCAACTGGTATTGGGCTTGATACAACTGGAGCTGTTCAGTCAATTAACCAATTGAAGCAGTCCGTTGCTGGTGCCACGAACGAGTGGAAGCAAATGGAAAGCTCATTAAAGCGTTCAGGTGATGAACTTGGTGCTTCTGAGGCACGCTATAAGGGACTTTCTGATGCAGTTGGTAAGCAATCCACCGTTCTTGATGAATTAAAGCGTCAACAAGGTGAAGTTAATCGATCAACTGAGGCAGGTGAGCAGACTTATCAAAAGTATGAGAATCAAATTGCACAAGCTGAACGTAAGTTGACGTCATTAACTGCCCAACAAGCCAAAGCAGAACAGGCTTACCACTTACAAGAGTCAGGTATTGCCTCACTGAATAAAGAGATACGCCAGAATATTCAAGAAACTGATGCACAGGTTGAACGCTTACGTGCGGAAGGTAAAGAAACCGAAGCCAATGAAGCCCAGAAGAAGGGATTGTCGGCAACTCTTGAGAAGCAAACAAAGCTGTACGAAGCCCAATCGCAGGAATTAAAGCGATTAACAGAATCTGGTGAAGCCTCTGCTGACTCAATCAGTAAGCAAAAGATTGCACTCGATAAGACTGGTACCAGTATTGCCAAATCAAAGCAATCACTCGCTGAGTTAGACGGTGCCCAATCAGCTATTGGTAAGAACAACGGTGCCGAAGAGGCTGGTTCGAAAATGGAAGGCTTCAAGGGCAAAGTTGGTAAATCAAAAGAAGCGTTGATTGCAATGGGTGCAACAGCAACAGCGGTACTTGCTACTGTTGCCAAAGGTGTCAAGTCGATTTACGACTCACAAGCAGAAGTATCCACCCTGCAAGGTAAGACCACCTTGTCTTATAAGCAAGCCAAATCAGGTATTGCTGAAATCAATAAGCTGTATGCGCAAGGTTATGGTGACTCCATTGATGAGTTGCAAGAAACATACGCAAAACTTGCTCAATTAAATCCCAACGCTTCCGTAAAAGAGCTTGGTGAAAATACCAAACTGGTATCCACGTATGCCAAGCAATCAGGTGCTGATGTTGATGAAGTCATGCAGGGTGCTGATAAAGCCACTCGCAATTGGGGTATTTCTTATCAAGAATACTTCGATAACATGACCCAACTCCAGAAGTTAGGTGACGACCAAGCTGGTGATATTTCCGACAACATGGCGGAGTATTCACAAAAGTTGAGCCAGATGGGGCTTAGCATGAAGGACTCCATGGCATTGATTGATAATGGTGTGAAATCTGGTGCTTACAACGGAGATAAGCTACTCGACTTCACCAAAGAGTTCCAAATCAGTTTAACTGATGGACGAATGGACCAAGCCATTGGTAACTTCTCAAAGAAGTCCCAAGATATGTTCAAGGGCTACAAAGAGGGCAAGGTTTCTGCTGGTGATATGTTCAAGCAAATCACTGGTGAAATGGGTAAGATGACCGACAAGCAAAAGGAAGCCACGATTGCTTCTAACTTGTGGTCAGCACTTGGTGAAGATAATTCCTTGAAGGTCATTGAGTCACTGGGTAAAACCAATAAGAAATTTGATGACGTTAAAGGGACAGCTGATAAGACATCAAAGCAATTAAAAGAGTCCAACCCATTTGAACTCATGCAACGTTCTGCTGAAGCATCTGTTAAGAGTATTTCCTTAAATGCTGGTGAAACAGAGAAGCTTAAAGCCTCTTTGAAACCACTTCAAAAGGCATTGAAGGACTTAATCGAAACAGCAGTTAATAACTTGCCAAAGCTCATGGCAGTCATTACACCAGCCCTTGAATATATCAGTAAACACGGTAAGTTGATTGTTGGTATCTTAACGACATTGGCTGGCTTAACTGTATTCACCAAGACCATATCAGGGTTGTCCAAGGTATCTGGTGCCATTGGCTCAACAGTTAATGTTGCTAAAAAGGCAAAGGATAGCAAAGCATTCAAATGGTCAGCCAAATTGGGTAAAAAGTCCTTTGATAAGTCATGGGGTGCAATTAAGGCAACTGGTTCAACAGCTAAGAAATGGGGCAAATCTGCCTTTAGCTGGAGTGCCAACTTAGGTAAGAAGGCATTCACGAAGAGCTTATCCGCAATCAAAACGGCTGGTTCTGCTACTGGTAAAGCTGTTACCAAGTCGTTGAAGTTTACAGCAAATGTTGCCACAAAAGCTTACAGTATTGCCATGGCTGGTCTGGTTAAGACCGCCAAGGTAACAGGTAGTGGAATAAAACTTGCCTTTAACTTCTTAAAAGCGAACCCACTTATCTTGCTTATCACAGGGATTACAGCCACGGTTGTTGCTTTAACAACGTTGTACAAGCACAATAAGAAGTTCCGTGATTTTGTTAATGGCTTAGTGAAATCAGCACAGGATTTCTTTAAAGGTATTGCCAAATGGTTTGGTGAAGCCTACAAGAAGGTCTTGAGCATTTTCAAGGCTATCTTGAAGTTCATGAAAAAGGACTGGAAGGAAATCCTGTTACTTATCGTGAACCCAATTTCTGGTGCATTTGCCCTAACGTATAAGCACAACGCCAAGTTCCGCAAAGCCATTAACGATTTGGTTAAGGACGTGTTGAAGTTCTTTACCAACATGGGTAAAGGTATTGCAAATATTTTCACTGGCATGTGGCGTAATATTACCAAGGTTTACAACAGTATTCTGAAGTTCATCAGGGACACCACTAACGACATCGGCAAAATCTGGTCAAAGGGTTGGCAAAGTATTTCCAACTTCTTTAGTGATACTTGGAATGGCATGAAGAAATTTGGTCATGATGCAATCTGGTCAATCAAGAATACCTTTGATGATGTCTTAGGTAAGATTGGTTCAGCATTCAGTAACACATGGAAAGGCATCAAATCAGGCTTTTCTGACATGTGGGAAGGAATGAAACAACTTGCTGGTGACGGAATTAACGCTGTTATAAAAATACCAAACGCTGGTATTTCTGGAATCAATGGGTTAATCCATGACTTTGGTGGTCCAAAACACGCCATCGGTCAAATTCCTAAGGTTAAGTTCGCCAATGGTACTGGTGCTATTAAGAACCTGACACACGCTGTCCTAAACGATGGAAACGACTCCCCAGCAACTGGTAACAAGGAGATGTTAATCCATCCAAATGGAGCCACGGAGCTTGTTCAGGGACGTAATACGGAACGTTTGTTGTTACCTGGTACAGAAGTATTGAATGCTTCTGAAACAGCCATGCTCATGCGTATGCAAGGTATTACACATTTTGCCTCTGGTACTGGCTTCTGGTCACGCCTATGGGGCGGTGTTACCGATGTTGCTGGCAATGCTTGGTCAGGTTTGAAGAATGGTGTTGCCAAATTCACCAAGATGTTGGAATTCATCACGAATGCGGTTGCCCACCCAGTTAAGACACTGGAGAGCAAATTGAGCTTGAAGACTGCTGGACTTGACTCAGTTTATAAGGACTTTGGTGGGGCATTCTTTAGCAAGGTTAAAGGTCAAGCTAAGGACTGGTGGTCAACTCTTTGGAACATGGCTAATGATGCATCAAGTGCTGGTGCAGATGGTGGCATGAAGGGCGATGATTATCGCTACAAAGGTAAAGTTGCCGACAGTGGTGCAGACCCTTGGGGTTACTTTTTTAAAGAATGTGTTTCGTTCGTAGCCTCTCGCCTTGCAAACTTAGGTGTTTCAACAGCCAAGTTCTCACATCTTGGTAATGGAATGGACTGGGTCAATGCAAAAGTACCACACATGAGCAAGCCAAAGGTTGGTTCTGTTGCGGTATACGGACAAGGTTCTGAATTTGGTAATCACGTTGCGATGGTTACAGGTGTGCAAGGGAATAAGATTTCTGGTGAAGAATACAACTGGAATGGTGACCACAAGTACCACACGTATCATGGACGTAATGCTTCTGGTGCAACGACATTCTTGGACTTTGGTTTGAGCAGTGGTTCGTCAAAGTCTGATGTTAAAGCAGACAGTCCACTGGCAAAGCTGATTAAGAAGCAAACTGGTGGCATGTTGGGCTGGATACAAAAGTTCATTGCCCCATTAAACGACTCATCAACTGGTGTCGATGGTGACGTACACTCATGGGCGGATGATGTTAAGAAGGCTTTGCGTAAGCTTGGTTTGTCGACATCTGCTTCAATGGTGCAAAAAGTCTTACGTCAAATTCAAACTGAGTCAGGCGGTAATCCGAAAGCTGTTCAGGGAAACATTGGTGACATCAACAACAAGACAGGTAACTTGGCTAAGGGGCTTATGCAGGTCATTCCGCCAACATTTAACGCTTATGCCTTGCCCGGTCACCACGATATTTTCAATGGCTATGACAACATTTTAGCTGGGTTGAATTACGCCAAGCATCGTTATGGTAACGACTTATCTTACTTGGGACAGGGTCATGGTTACGAAAATGGTGGTTTCATTTCAAGTCACGGCTTTTATGAAATCGCTGAGCGGAATATGCCTGAAGTGGTTATTCCACTTGACCCAGCTAAGAAGCCTCGTGCATCTGAATTACTTGCTGAAACAACAGCACGTATCCATGGTAATGAAACACCAACTGCTTCACAAACCGACTTATCGAAGGTGGAGAGCAAGCTGGATAACTTGATTACGTTATTAACGCTTGTCCTTGGTGTCAACAAAGATCAATTACAGGCATTAACCAGTACCAAAGCTGGCAATCAATCAATGGGCTTAACACAGTTAATGAACCAGATGGGATTACAACAGCAACAACACAATTTCCAATCAATTTAATCGAAAGGACATAACAGTCAATGCGTCATTTATTTGTACAGCCTTATGGTGAAAAAGAATATGACTTGACTGCCAGATTACCCTCAGTGGTACTTCTGGATATGAAGTCAAGCGCACCACAATTATCAGGTAACTTTTTACAGATTGCAGGTTCTGATGGGGAAGCCTTAATTTCCAGCAATTACAATCCAAGCACGGTGACGGTTTCGCTATTCTTAAAAGGGAAGTCCATGGCAGACTTGCGGGCTTTAAAGGCAGAGGTACAATCAGCTTTTTACCAACGTCATTTAATGCGCTTAAGAAGTTCTCTGGAGCCTTCTCGTGCTTATTGGGTAATTGGTCAACCAACCGATATAACACCTATACAAGGCACCACACAAGCCACTGTCGACCTTGTATTCACGAACCCTTCTGGTATGGCACAATCTGCTGTAAGAAGTGATGAATTACCAGATAAAGTGGGTGCGTTGGGCATTGGGCAAGGTATTCCTGTTGAAGATTTAACGTATCAAAACCGTGGGGGTAACTTCAAGATTTACAATCCAAGCGACATTGAAATCGACCCATATATCCAGCATCATGATTTGGTTATCTCAGTAACGGGTGTCGGGTCAAGTTTTAGCATTAGCAACAAAACGAATGGCACCAGCATTAACATCACGTCACCCATACGAGATGGGCAGACCTTTCAATTAAACGGTGTGGTACCAAGTATTGACGGTGATACCAATATTCCATCAGACTTTGGACACATTGAACTGGCAAAGGGATACAACAACATTCAAGTGAGTGGCTTGAATAACCCTGTTACCACGTTCAGCTTCCCATTCCTTTACTTCTAATGGCATACCAAAAGAATAAAGTTGTCGTGCAATCACGAGACAAGTCAACCACTCAAGTCTTAACAACCTTTGACTTTAATACCTTGCAGATTACACGCACGAAAAACGAAGCTTACCAATTGGACTTAACTGCTTATGATGATAGCAGTATTGCATTCAACTTACTCACAATTGAGAACCTGATTATCTTCAATGGGCAAATGTACGTGATTAAGCAAGCCACCGATGATAACGCTGGTGGTATCCATTCAATCAATATCACAGCCATGCACATCTTTTATCAACTCAATCAGTTATACCAGTACAATGTGAAAACTGGTGATAACATTTTCACGTTGACCCAAGCATTGAAATACTTGTTTGATGGCGTGGCTGGTGGGTATGCTTATCAGATTCATGGCACATTCAATGGTAATAAAACCTTAACCGATTTTGGTAATACACCAATTGTCGAAGGTTTGTCCACATTGAAGAGTACCTTTGGTATTTATGCGATTGTGCCAGATGGAATGACCATTCACTTATATGATGAAAAGTCGTACGTCACAGATACCAACAAGGTGTTCCGTTATCTGTACGACACAGCACAGGTACAATTGCAATTCGATAGCAGTACGATGGTTAATGCTGTTCAAGCAGTTTCCACAGCTGAGACACCTGCATTCAAGGCTTTTATCGTTCAAGATGACGCTTCGATTGCCAAATGGGGCTTGAAACAAGGTGCTCGGGTGGAGAGTGATACAATTACCGACACGAACGCTATGAAAACGTTGGCATCACAATCATTTGTGCTTGAACCGACTATCAGTTTAACCGTGACGACTGCTGTTAATGAAGCAGTTACTATTGGCGAAAAATGGACGGTGCAAATACCTGCACAACAAATAACCACCAAGGTTGAAGTTATTTCAGTGGTTGATTTTCCGTTAAGTCCAACTACACCACAACAAGTTACGTTGAACAATACACGAGTTAATTTCTTGGACGTCCAGCGGGCACAGTTAAATCAATTAAAACAAGCACAAACAAACGCAAAGAATTCAGCAGTCGGCAACATGTGGACTATCGGGGAGGTGTAAGACATGTCATTAAATGGAATTGACATCAGCAACTGGCAACCTGATATTGATTTATCAGCAGTCGAGAGTGATTTTGTCATTGTAAAAACCACTGAAGGCACCGATTATGTCTCACCTGTTGCAGATACACAAATTCAACAAGCCTTGAAACTGAATAAGTTGGTGGGTATTTACCATTATGCAACAGGAGCTGGATCAATTGATGAAGCCAAGTTCTTTTTGAGTAACATCAAAGGTTACATGGGTAAAGCCTTATTGGTGCTGGACTTTGAAGGTGAAGCAATTGCCAGTGGTCCAACTTATGCCAAAACATTTTTGGACACAGTTTACCAAGCAACAGGGATACGTCCTTTGCTGTACACCTCGAAGAGTGTGATTAACCAATACGACTGGTCAGCAGTATCCAACGAATACGACTTGTGGGGCGCACAGTATGCTTCGACTGCCCATACTGGTTATCAAGCAGAACCATGGGAAGACGGTACGGCATGGGGCAGTTTTGGTAAGCCTGTTATCCGCCAATACACAGGATATGGACGTTTGGCTGGTTATGCTGGCGACTTGGATTTGGACTTATTTTATGGTGATAAGGACGATTGGCAAAGTTATGTAACGTCCGATGAGGATAACACCGACCCTGAACCAAGTACCAAAACACCAATCGTGCAATACTCCGATGCCAAAGGTAATCGAGCTTATGCGTACACCCATTGGCAAGCAGTGACAGGTAAGCCAGATGTTGCCGTGAAGAGTGACTTAACGAAATATCAACAAAAAGCAGACCCCTTTGTCTTAACGAGTCCAAATGGTACCCAGTATCAATTGGCAGTTGATGATAAAGGGGTCTTGTCAGCAGTGGAGGTGAAAGATGCTTAAGGATTTAGCAACACGATTAACGGCAATTGATGAAACCTTGTCGGGATTATATGCGGGCTTGCTTAAGTTCCAAATGGTTATTCTGACGCCAAGTAAGTTACCTGTGGTAGAAGTTGGCAACCAATATGATGCCACCAGCTTTGAAAACTTGAATGAGCGGTTGGTGGTCTTAACTGCAAAACTTAATGATTTGGCTGATATTGCCAACAGTTACAATCTGGTTGATATTTCAGGTAATCACGCTCGTGGTTATGGTTATATTCCAATCGACAAGGGCAGTATTGATGAAGCTGTGACTGGCTATGATAATGCCATTGCAGGACTTTCATCAGCAACAAAACAATTAAAAGAACTGTTCAATTTGAACGGTATTAAGGAGCAATAAATGGCAGACAAACAAGGACGTTTCGTTATTCTTGATACAACGTTAGCAAAAACTGATGCAACGCTGATTGATGAGTTAAGTGGACGTCAAGGGGACAATGGACGTATCGTATACTTCGCTTTGAAGGATGGACAATTCCCACATGATTTAACTGGTCAAGACGTACAATTGGAAGTCAAAGATTCAGCAGGTAAGATTAAGGTTATTCACGGCATTAACGACCGTGTATCCGATGAAGGTGGTTTGTTTAACTTGATTATTCCCGCCGAAGTGTACCAAGCTTCGGGTGACGTACAAGAGGCTTACCTTGCAGTGGTTGATGATAACGGCGTTAAGATTACGTCCATTCCCATTGCGTTTACAGTCTTTGAGAATGGCATTATTATCTCAGCCAATGCGTCACAAGATTACTTATCGAGTGTGGATAAGATGATTGCAGATGTTGAGCAAAAGATTGACGACTTAACCGCTTATTACGATACGCTGGAAGATAAAATTCAAGTCTTAACGGACGCCGTAAACAAGAACCAAGTGGCTTTGTTGAACAGTGATAACACATTCAGCAAGTCATTAACCGTTAAGGGTGGTATCACAGCAGATTTGCACGGTACAGCTGATAAAGCTAAGAGTGCAGGTGACACCGATAACTTTGCGGGACACTCATACGCAGATGCATTGGGTCATGAAGCCTTTAGGCGAGGAACTCGTTTCTTTGCTCATCGAGGTGCGCAAGCAATTGCCCCAGAAAACTCATTGCCTGCTTTGAAGAAAATCAGCAATCACTCGGGATACGAAATTGACATTCACCAAACATCGGATGGACGATGGGTGGTTATGCACGATGGAAACATTGACCGTATGACGGCAAAAACTGGTGCCATTTCAAGTTATACCTTTGACCAATTGCGTAAAATCCCAATCAGCAAGGGAAGCTCAGCCTCACGATACACAGCATCTGAATTGGTTATCCCATCATTGGAAGAGGCTTTGACCGTTGCCAAGGATAAGCGATTAACCCCTGTCATCGAGATTAAAAAGGACAGCACCGATAATTACACCTCAGCTTCATATGACAGTTTGGTGGCAATCATCAAGAAGTTTAACGTTGAAAAGGAAATGATTTTCATTTCATTCGATTACAACTCATTGGTTGAGGTTAAGAAGCGTTTGCCATTGGTGGAAGTCTCTTACTTAACCAGTGATTTCACGCAAGACTTAATCGACCAAGCTTCTGCCTTGGGTGTTAATTCAGGAATTGACGCTGATTACACGAACACAAACTTCAATGCTCGCAATGTCCAATTGGCACACGATGCTGGCTTGAAAGTTGGGGCATGGACGACAGCAGATGACTCAAAGCGTGATGCATTGTTAGCCATGGGGGTTGATTTCATTACAACCAACAGCCTATCTGGTGAATTGCGATACGCCGAATTAACGTTACAAAATGGTTGGAAGAACAACACTGGTCAAACAGCACTGTATTCATACGTGACTGAGATTGCACCAGGTAAAATCTTGGTACGTTTCAGCATTTATGGTGGTGACCGAACTCATCACACGATTATTGCCAAGCTTCCAGACTGGGCAAGTCCTAATTCCGAGGTATGGGCTTCAGCTGTGTTACGTACCACCAATAATATTACACTGGGTTCATTTGATATTGACCACCAAAATTCTAACTATGTCAATCAGGCATCAGTCAGTGTTGGACTTAACTGGGACAGCATTAACAATGCCGATGCATTTTACTGGGTATCTGGTGAAGTCGTGTATTACGTTTAAAAGGAGGACACATGTCGAAATTATTAAAACGGTTAAATGATAACCAAAATAAAGTTGCCGACACCAATGGCATCATGAAATTACAGGCATGGGATTACGGTGTTGCCCAAGACTTAACCAATAAACAGATTACAGCTACCATTGCGAACGCAGGTGGCTTTTTATTTGACATCGATTTGGTAAGTAATGGAACTGAAATTGACTTGGACTTTAAGGACAGCCAATTGCAAAAGTTAACTCCTGATACGTATTTCCTTGAAATTAAAGTTACAGATAAAGATGGTGATGTCTCAGTATTTCCAACGGAAGGGTATGCCACATTCACTATCAATAAGAACTTACATGCCACAGAAGGTGCGTTAGTCCCGCAAATAACCTTTGACACTGTCTTGGCAGATGTCAAAAAGGCAGTTGATAAAAAAGTTGCCGATTACACCAGCACGATTGCAAAAGGTGATAAGGGTGATACTGGTCCACAAGGTCCGCAAGGAATACAGGGAAAACAAGGTATCCAAGGACCAAAAGGTGATAAAGGGGACACTGGAGCAACTGGCCCACAGGGTCCAAAAGGTACCACGGGGGCAACAGGCCCTAAGGGTGATAAAGGGGATACTGGTCCTACTGGTCCTGCTGGTAAAGATGGGGTTGTGGACTACAATATGACCGTTAATACCACAGGAGACCAATCGGCAACAGGAACAAAAAGTTTTACTGATGTAAATGTCAGCCATATTTTGAAGGCAGACTGGTTATACAAGCATGTAGCAACTAATAATAGTTATGCTAATTTTCTAGAGGTAATTGATGACAGCTATGGTGATAATAAACCTCATTCATTAGGAACTTACTTTACGGGGAAATCAGACGGTTCTGGTGTTACGATTACTGGAAATGGTTTGACAGGTATTGGTGGTGGTGAGTCTATTAATAATCTATTTATAGCAATACAAAATGGAACATCTGATTCTACTGCTCTACCTTTCACAACCATGAATTCAGAGCACTTAATTGCTGCCTCTGATGGTGGAATTTACTTTATGACTAACCAACAATCTGGTATCAGTTATGATAATATCTGGCGATTAAATGGCAATGGTTATTGGGATAGATATGATGTCTCTTCAAGTAAATGGATTAACGTAATCCCTAATACATCTGGAGTACTGGCACAAGACTCATCTGTTGTTCACAATACAGGTAATGAAACCGTTGCGGGTAACAAGACGTTTTCTGGTAATACCACGATTGGTGGTACCTTGATGACCGATTCTGGTTGGAAAAATATGTCTCTTGCCAGTGGTGTGAAAGCAACTGTTGCTCGTTACCGCTTACTGAATGGTGTTGTTTACATTCAAGTGCTGGATGTTATTGCCGATGTTGGTAAAGTGTTCGCAACGTTGCCGGCTGGTTACAGGCCTCCACACTGGATTTGGGAGTCATATTTTTCAGCTAATAAATCAGGAAACTTTTTAATTGGTGACAATGGTGAGGTATCGCGTGCGTCATCAACCACACCAGGTACTGACTCAGGCACAAAGTCTTCATTTGAAGTTTCTTACCCAATTGATTAAAGGAGGACGCAATGAACATAACAACATCAATCACAAATACCAGTCTTAAAAACTCAGACAAAGGGCTGGTCATCGACTTTATTGACTTGGTGGTTAATTTTGTCGAACCAGATAATTATTTTGGTGGACAAATTCGATTAACTGCAGAAGAGGACGGTATCTCATTTCAAACGACCACTGAAGACTTAGCAACTTTGGCAATTACTAAGGCAAAGAAATTGATTGCTGAATCACAAGTTGTTGTTCCAGATCCAGAACCAGAACCTGTACCAGATGACGAACCTGCTCAATCAGAAGCACCTGCAAATTAACGAGGTACTTTAATGGACGTCTTTAAAGTATTGGAAATATCATTCGGAGTAATTGGAGCGGGAGCGACACTGTTGGGTGGGCTTTGGTGGGTGTTAAAGAACACAATTGTTGCGTCAATTAACGAATTGCGTGAAGATTTACAAGAAATTAAAGAGCAATTGAAGGACGCTAATAAAGTGGCTCAAGACCATGGCGAACGTTTACTTAGACTTGAAGTGTGGAAACATAACAAGTTTGGTGATTAATCAGAAAGGATGACACATGTTACAAAAAATAAATAATGCACTTAAGAACCCAGACGGTAGTTACTCAGGAAAAGTAATTGCAGGTCTGGTTTCTTTGTTAATTGTACTTGTTCAACAAGTATTTGCAGTGTTTGGTATCAAATTTACTGGTGACTGGACTGCTATTATTGCGGTAGTTAATACCGTGCTGACCATCTTGGGAGCATTAGGTGTGCTGTCTGGTGGTGGTGTGGTTGAAGCACCAACAACTGTTAAGTTAGAAGATCCAGTCAAAGTCACTCAAGTACCCGATACGACTGAACAATTAAAATAAGGGAGATGTTATGAATAAATTAAAGCAAGCACTTGTTCTGGCAGGTGCTTTTTTAGCATTCGCAGGTGTTGGCTATGTATCATCTGATACTGCCCATGCCGATACACCTCGTGTGGATATGGTGGACGTGTCTAACCACAACGGACAAATGACAGCGCCAGAGTTCGTGTATATGCGAAATAATTATGGTATGAAAGCTGTCGCAACTAAAATTTCAGAAGGAACAACCTTTCATGATTACACCGCACCAGGTAACATCGCAGCTGCTAAGGCTGCTGGTGTTTACATCAACGGGTATCATTTCCTGTCATCAACGACAGTAGCTGGAGCAATTGCCGAAGCTGATTATGCAGTACGTATGGCAAAGGCTGATGGCTTACCTGTTGGTGCTGTCTTGGCAGTTGATGTTGAGAACTCCTATCAATTGTCGATGGGTTCAGCTATGCAACCAGTTGCGACAGCCTTTGAGAATCGTGTGCGGGCGTATGGTTACCGCTCAACAACTTACACTGGTGGCTACTCATCAAGTGTGAGCCCGGCTGGTGAAAAATCGTGGTTAGCGCAATATCCATACGTGCCAACATCAGCCATGAAGCTTTACAATACCGAACATGCTTGGCAATGGACGTCAAACCAAAGATTTGCGAGCTCACTAGGTCGTTTTGACGCCTCAATTTTGTACGACAACTTCTTTACAGCTGGGACTGATAAGAATGCTGTTGTACCAAATGTGACGCCATCAAAACCGGTTGTGAACAATGATACGTCAGCTATCAAGCAGTTTAAGAACGCTGGTAACCGCTTTACTGCATACAAGTCATTCCGTGTTGATAAAATCGCATACGTTAATGGTATGTGGCAAGCAATCAATTACGACCTTGCTGGTGGTAAGGATGCCTCATGGACTGCCAATGGTATTCCACTAGCAATGCTAGATAACATCACTCGTGGTAACTATGCAGCAACTCGTGTAGGTGACACGGTTAAGTTCAAAGCTGGTTACAGCTATGGTACAATTGACCAATACGACAACAACTCAAATGGTGCTGGTATTGTTGAAGGACAATATGGTAACATTTGGTACAATGCCGATTCATTACTGAATAAGTAATTGTAAAATGACTATCAATAAACTATAATCTAGTTAACTTGATAGCTATCTCCAGAAGTAAAAAGTGATAATTAGTTGCATTAAACAAACAGTTATCAAGTTAAGGGTCCACCAGGCTATTCGATTGAATATCTTGGTGGGCTATTCATTATGTGCTATAATCTACACGTAGAGTGTAATAGCTATTTAACTGACTACTCTTGAACTGCTCTACAAGTAGTTATGTGTTGATCAAGTCACATGACTATAAAAACCATGTTCAATTTACCATTTTGTATTTGTCCTTTGTCATGGTTTAGCCCACTAGTCATTGCGACTAGTGGGCTTTTTTGTTGTGTGTTATGATTATTAGGTAGAGCTTGCTATCTCTTCCAGCTGCTCTACAAGTAGTTATGTGTTGATCGAGTCACACGACTATAAAAACCATGTTTTTCACACCTATCTCAGTTAAAAATGCATGGTTTATACCACCAGTTTATGCGACTGGTGGTTTTTTACGAGTTATTAAAAGTATTGTGCTAAAATAGTAGCACAGGTAATTGGCAGAGTTAATCATCTACTAATTATCTCGATTAGGTTCTCCTAAATTTCTTTGTTTTACAACAATTTTCGTTGTGTTTTATCTCATCTTATTAGTTCTTTGTAACTAGGATAGAACATTTAAAAAGCCTCACTGGTTAGAGTAGTCAGTCTATCTGGTGAGACTTTTGCATTATTTGAAACAATATATTTACTACATATAACTTATAAACGACTATACTATAGTAAATTAAGTGCCTGGTAAAGACATTATGTACGCATTCGCTAATGGCAAAACAAGCAACTGAAATTTTAATGTTATAGGCGATAATCAGTTGGTAAAGTAGATAGCAAAGGAAACAAGACAGCTAATCAAACACTGGCTGTTGGTGTCACTTCCGTTGGCATTCAGACCGCATTGAGGTAGTGGCAAATGACCCAGCAACTAACAGCTTGGCATTTGGTACTCGTTATGGCAATGTTTGGGTAGCGGCAGATACGCTAACCGAAGTTAAGTAGTTAATTTTTTTGAATTGTAAAATAGCTATCAACAAACTATAATCTAGTTAACTTGATAGCTTTCCTCCAAGAAAGTAAAAGTGATAATTCATTGCATTAAACAAACAGTTATCAAGTTAAAATTCCACCAGGTTATTCGATTGAATAGCTTGGTGGGATTTTTGCTGTGTGTTATAATTCCAATGTGGAGTTTGACATCTATCATAGTTGCTCTCTAGACACTCCACAAATAGTTATGTGTTGATCCAGTCACATAACCATTAAAACCGTGATATCTTACCGTTTTATGCTTGCTCTTTGTCAGGGTTTTAAGCCGCCAGTTCATGTGACTGGTGGCTTTTTTGTTATGTGCTATAATTTGCATGTAGAGTGTAATATTTATTTTATTGACTACTCTTGGATCACTCTACAAGTAGTTACGTGTTGATCGAGTCACGTAGCTATAAAACCGTGATTAACTTACCAGTTTATATTCATGGTTAAACCACCAGTTTATGCGACTGGTGGTTTTTTATCTTATTTTAATATTTCGTGTTAAAATAATTGTGTAGATATTTGGTGGATATAATCGTCTACTGGTTATCTTACTTATTCCTACAAAGTTCGTTGGCTTTACGTCTACAATTTTCATTTTGTTTTATCTCATCTTATTAGTTTTTTAAACTAGGATAAAGCATGTCAAAAAGCCCCACTGGGTAGAGCGGTCACTCTATCCGGTGGGGCTTTTTTGTGTTTTCTACTATATGTTATGTGGTCACTATTTGGTCACTAGCCATTATTCTTCAATACATCATTTTTATTGTATAATTGTTTGGTCATACCATAAATCGCAGTATCGCCATAGTATTTACCGTCAACATACCTGTCTCCTTGTAAAACCCCCTCTAATTTTAAACCTAACTTATCTAGTACTCTTCTAGAGTTCACATTTAAACTATCTGTCATGGAATAGATCCGAACTAAATTTAATTTTTCAAAGGCTAAGGCCATTATTTCTGAATAGGCCTCGGGAAGGTACCCGTTTCCCCAATAATGTTTATCTATTATATACCCAATTTCAGCTGATTTATTTTTTTCATTCAAGTGTACTTCAATGGTACCAATCATAGCCTTATTATCATTCAGAACAATAGCATATTTTCCTATAGGGTCTCCAATCCAAAAATTTGCCATGACTTCTAAAAATACTTCTTCTGACGAAAATGTATCTAAATACCTCGTATTTTCTGGATCACTACTATAACTATACATACTATTAAAATCTTCTAGCAGCACAGGACGTAAGGTCAAACGTTTGGTTCGCAAGTTAGAATGTTGCATTAATAATTTTTTTATACTAGACAAAATATTTACCCCTCTATTATTATTCGTGAGTAGATATTAAATGTGACTTTAAAATTCGCATTTAACTTGTTCTTTTAATTTAAAACATAGCTTTTCATATCTTAATAACTCCAAATATATCATTTTTTAATGTCATCATTTAGTATGAATTAATATGTTTAATCATTATATATCGAAAGTGCCATGATTAACAATCATTCTACTCATCAATAAATTTAATTATTTTTATTGTAGTACTAATACTAGGTTTGTTGGCTTTCACGTCTACAATTTTCATTTTGTTTTATCTCATCTTATTAGTTTGTTAAAACTAGGATAAAGCATGTAAAAAAGCCCCACTGGGTAGAGTGGTTACTCTATCTGGTGGGGCTTTTTGCATTATTTGAAACAGCATATTTGCTACAAGTTTGCTACACACACCTCGTAGACACCTATATAATAGGAAAGTGAATGCCTGTCGACGGCACTCAAAATAGCTCTAAGAATCCTTCATTTTTAGGATTTTTAGGGCTTTTATTTTGCACTGGTAACATTTTTGTAGCACTCATAAATTAAGTATTATGGTATGTACAATTTTATTTTTGTTCGGTTATTTAAAAAACTATCACTTCAGATGCCGGTTTGGTACTATTGAGATAGTAAATGAATGGAGGATCTTATATGGGTTATAAGCATCTTGAAAAAGGATATAACATTTTTTTAGGCGTAGGCATGCTTAACTTAGGAATAATTATGTTTGGTTTTTTTGTCAAGGATTTGTGGATTTTGGTACAAATGGTTTGGCAAACAGATCTTCAGAAAAATTTTTATAGCATTGCGCGATTGATTTTAGAAACGTTTTTATTCTTTGAGTTTGTAGTATTAACACAAGAATATTTTTTACAAAAGCATATTTCACTACAAAACTTCATGTATATTGGAATTACAGCAATGCTCCGTAATTTGCTAGTTTATCATGATGACACGATGGGAATATTGATTCAATCAATTTCTATTGCAATAATGATTTTAGTTTTGATTGTTTATCGTTGGTCACGACGATATTTGGCGGATTTGGAACAAAAAGAAGCGAGAGAAGAAGTGATATTTGCTGAAGAACATCAACTGCAACAAGCAACTGATGAACATTAGGTATCACGGGGCTTTGTTACTAATTTAATGATTGAATATTGTATAATGAAAAAAAGGAAGGTTGGAGGAACAGTATGATGGATTTGGACCATATTCCAAAGCAATATTTTCGCAAAATAAGATGGACATTATTTTGGGGATTATTCATTTTGGCCATCATTTTTAGTCATTATACAAATGCAGCAGCTTGGCTTTTTATAGGTAGCCTTGCTGTATTAGGTGTATCAATCAAAAAGAGCTTTCGATGGGTCCTACCAATTGTACTTATTTTATTGGTTGCGGGCAGTCCACAATTAGGATTAATGTCACAGGGACTATTAATTATGTTGGTCGTTGGGTTACGGGAATTATTTGTCATGCCACATGCTAAGCTCACGCAATTAAAACAACATCCTCGTTTAAAAATCAATAAGAGTGGCTTAACACGACGTGATAGCCGCGTTTTTAAACAAACATTTAAGCCTATGCAGAAATCGGCATGGCACGTAAAAGTTTTGTTTCAGCAAACTGTGGGACTTAGAAGGATTGCAATAGAAACAAAAGTTGTCACGTATATTGAGGCTATTTTAAATAAGTTAGCAGAGAAACCAACTCAATTGCTCACGGTGAACGACTTTGCATATCGTAGATTACCTAATTTAGAACAATTGTTAGTGAGTTATGTAGAAATTGCAAATCATTCTGTTATTAGCGATGAAGATAAAAAACAGTTAAAAACGGCACGACAATTGATTAAAGAATTATCGACGAATATATGTAAAGATTACCGGTTAGTAATCAGTGAGGATATGAATAATTTAAATAGTCGGATGAATACAACAAAGGATACATTGGGAGACAGGCATGAATGAAGAGCAACAATCACAAAAAGATTTGACAAATAGTAGAATTGATAGAGTGGGTCAGTTAACGTCAAAGGATCGATCAGAAGCTTTAAAACTTGCACAACAACTTGATGTGGAACATTTGGATTCAATTATTTCATATGGTGAAGATACCCAGAAAGACCTGACTGATTTTTCGCAAGAAGTACTGGAAAAGGTACAGTCACAAGATGTTGGACCAATTGGAGACACATTGACAGAGTTGATGTTCAATCTTTCTCAAGCTAATCCAACTGAATTAATACCTGTTAAACAGGGATTCTTTGCACGTATATTTAAAAATATGCAAAAATCCATTTATGAACTAACAGCAAAATATCAAAAAATCGGCGCACAAGTTGATCATGTTGCCGGACAGTTACAACATTTTCAAACGGAATTAATGGCTGATAATCGTATGCTTGATGATTTGTACAGTGAAAATATGTCTTTTTTCAATCAGCTAAATGTCCACATTGTTGGGGCAGAAATGAAATTAACAGATATTGAAAAAAGAGAATTACCAGCTGCACAAAAGCTGGCACAGCAGTCAGAAAATCAATTATTAGCCCAAAAAGTGCAAGATTTAATACAATTCCAACACCGGCTTGAAAAGCGTGTGAACGATTTAAAGTTGACGCAACAAATGGCATTGCAACAAGCACCACAAATTAGACTGATTCAAACAACTAACCAAGTTCTGGCTGAAAAAATTCAAACATCAGTTAACTCTGCGATTCCGCTGTGGAAAAATCAAGTTACGATTGCCCTAACATTGTTGAAACAAAAGAAAGCAGTAAATGCCCAACGAGCTGTGTCTGATACAACGAATCAATTACTGCAGTCAAATGCGGATATGTTACAACAAAATACAATTGAAGCAGCCAAGGAAAATGAACGTGGCATTGTCGATATCGAAACATTGCAACACACACAGGATCAATTGATTAAAACTATCAAAGAAACAATGATTATTCAAAAAGAAGGTCGGGACAAACGTGTTGAAGCAGAACAGCAAATGAAAGATATGGAATCAGAACTGAAAGAGACACTAATTTCGATGGCAACAGAATCAGATAAAAAAACAATATAAAACGTATAGCTTAACTGAGATTGACTAAAAAATGAGATTTTTTTAATTTATTACAATTATTTGACAAAAAAGGGTTACATGTTTTGGCCGATACCGTTATAATGGACACTATAAGAAACATTAGTATGAATAGTCGTATCATTGTAGTGCCGAGAGGAGGCCCATTATGGTAACGTTATATACATCACCAAGTTGTACATCATGCCGAAAAGCGCGTGCATGGCTCGAGGAGAATGAGATTTCTTATCAAGAACGAAATATATTTAAAGAACCATTAACTCGTGAAGAGATTAAAAATATTTTGCGTATGACTGAGGATGGTACCGAAGAAATTATCTCAACAAGGTCAAAACTATTTACAGAATTAGACATTAAATTAGACGATATGTCGTTAAGTTCATTGATTGATTTGTTGCATAATCAACCAGCACTATTGAAGCGCCCATTGATTATGGATGAAAAACGTATGCAGGTTGGTTATAATGAAGATGAAATTCGACGATTCTTACCTCATGAAATGCGTCAGGCAGAGTTGGCTCGCGTCACCGCTATGGTTGATTTATAGAATTAATTTTTGTCAAAATAAGTTATTTAAAGTTGATGTTCTAATATGGCATCAACTTTTTTACAATGTATTCGACGAATAAACCAAGAATTTGTTATAATATATTGTTAGAACGATTTCTCATATTTAGTTGAGAAGAAAGGGGTGCCCATTATGGAAATGGAACGAATAAATGATGATACCATTCGCGTTGTTGTCACAAATGATGATTTAGCGGAGCGTAGTATTTCAATTGTTGATTTGCTGGGCAACCAAGATGAAATTGAAGAGTTCTTCTATAGTATTTTAGAAGAAGTCGATGTTGATGGTGATTTTGAAGATAACGAAGCCGTAACCTTCCAAGTATTGCCTAATCGAAATGGTTTAGAACTATTTATTTCTAAAAATATTGATGACAAAACAATGATGGAGGGGATGCTGAATTCTGTACTTGGTAAGCGAGATGCCGGTGAGTCTAATGATGATGTTTCTGATGACTTATTAGATAAATTGCTTGCTAGCGACAGTAAGGATAGTCAGAACGTAGCAGACCAATCAATTATAAAGCAATCACAGATGAAAGATGTTTCTACATCTGATAAGCAGAACCATTTAGTCGATAGATTATTAACTTCAGAAAACATTAATGATCAGGAGTTGGTACTGCAATTTGATGATTTTGAGAATATCATTCAATTTTCACTAATGATGCAAAAACAAGATTTTGCTTTCAGCACAAAATTAGTAAAGTATCACAGCAAGTTTTACTATATCTTAGGTATAGATGGTCAAGCACTGCAAAATAATTATGATATTAAGGATTTGACAGGCGTTGCTAGAGAATTTGCCAAAGTCTCAGAAGTATCTGCTGAGGTTTTGGTGGAACACGGGCAAATTGTTTTTAATGATAATGCGCTTGAACAAGTATTAAGCTACTTTAAGTAATATAATCCAGTGGAACTGGGACAGAAATCTCTGTCTCAGTTTTTTTGTAAAAAATACATTAGTTTTCGTCTCTATTTATGGAGGTCGAATGATGTTAATTGCGCGACATGCACATACAAAAGAGTATATGGATGCTAATTTGGCAAGATTAAATGATGAGTATGTATGTCCAGGGTGTGGTGAGCTCGTTTGTTTAAAAAAAGGCAAAATCAAGATAGCCCACTACGCACATAAAATTCTTGCAAACTGTGATGCTAGTAGTGAAGGCGAATTGGCATTGCACCTTCAAGGAAAATTAGCGCTATTTCAATACTTTAGTAAAAAATATGATGAAGTGAAGCTGGAACATTGGCTTAGTGAAATCCAGCAGCGACCAGACCTAATGATAAGAAGAGGCGATAAATGGACGGCAATTGAGTTTCAGTGTGCTCCCATTACGCTTGATCAGGTTCGAAAGCGGATGGCTGGTTATCGAAAATTACATTTACAGACATTGTGGATTCTAGGTGAAACTTATCAAAAAAAGCGATTATTAGCGACAACGATGGCGAAATTTGCAGTTATCCATAATTTTGAACTAAAAATATTTTTTTGGAATTATAAGCATAATATTTACTATCAGGGATGGTGGCAAATTGATAATGGTGGTTTAGTAACTCGCAAAACCCGAGTAAATAATCAGTTGCAACAATTGTTAAAGATACAACAGTCAGTTATACTTGCAAAGCCAAAAATCCGTGAGATACAAGAGTATCTTTATAAACAAAATAGAAATATTGTTGGCATTCCTTGGATTTGCCATGCGCAATATTCACTCCCAGGTGGGCTTAAGATACCACATTGGCAAGTTGCTGTTCGTATTATTATGGTTTTAGAGAACAAGTCGGTTAGTATGGATGAAATGCTGCAACGATGTATTGTTCAAGATTGGCAGCAATTTGGTTGTGTAATGGTAAGGGATGTACAAAAACTATGGCTTTATCATTTTTTAAATGATGCTCTTAAGGCGAATCAAATTGAATATACAAATGGAAAATTTAAACTAGCCAACTTAGTGAAATGGTTTGACACTTATCAAGATAAACTCGAAGCATTCCGAGAAGCTTATTTTATTGATTCTCATATCCTATCAAGAAGGAAACTATCGAACTAGCACTGAATAGACAAACAAACTATGATAAAATGAAGATTATATTAGACTGAAATGAGGGACAATAATGGTTAAAGAACTACCTTTACGTGAAGAACTACCAGAATCAGCAACATGGGATCTTAGTACAATTTTTGCTAGTGATGAAGCTTGGCAAGATGCCTATGATGAATTAGCAGAGCGTCTAAACACTGCAGATTTTTTTGCCACCAGTGCAACAGAATCGGGCACGTCATTGTACAATGCACTGCAATACGGCTTAGGGTTAATGCGTGACTTAGAGAAATTATATGTCTATGCATCAATGAAATCAGATCAAGATACAGCTAATGGTTTTTATCAGGGATTAAGTAATAAGGCCAAAACAATTGCCGCTAAGGTTTCTGCCGCAATTGCATTTTTTGACCCAACGGTTCTCTCACTTTCTGCGGAGCAGCTTGCAGCATTTTTTGCAGCTGAGCCACGTCTAAATGATTACCAACACTACTTTGATGATATTTTGACACAAAAAGGTCATGTTCTTCCTGAAAATGAAGAAAAATTATTAGCTGCCGCAGGGGATGTTTTTGGTGCTTCAGAACGGGCATTTGGTATGTTGGATAATGCTGACATCCAGTTTGAGGCTGTAGAAAATGATGAAGGTGAATTAGAAACCTTATCAGACGGGGTTTATTCACGATTATTAGAATCTGTTAATCCGGATGTACGTAGAAATGCGTTTAAAACATTTTACGCATCATACATGGCACTAGATAATACGTTTGCTTCGTTGATTGGTAGTCACGTCAAGGGACATAATTATTTAGCCCAGGTGCACCATTTTGACTCAGCTCGTCAAGCTGCTTTGGCCGCTAATAATGTGCCTGAGATAGTTTATGATACGCTTGTCGCTGAAGTAAATAAGGCGTTACCTTTATTGCATCGCTATATGAATTTACGTAAACGATTATTGAAACTTTCAGAGCTACATTCTTATGATTTGTATACGCCGATTCTTGGTGAACCAGACTATGAAATTGATTATCCACGTGCTCAAGCTGAAGCATTAAAAGCATTAGCTCCTTTGGGTGAAGATTATCTGGCAATTGTCCAAAAAGCATTTGATAATCGCTGGATTGATGTTATTGAGAATAAAGGTAAACGTTCGGGTGCCTATTCTGGTGGTTCTTATGATACAAACCCATTCATTCTACTAAATTGGGTCGATAATTTGAATAATTTAAGTACATTAGTACATGAAATGGGCCATTCTGTGCACTCTTACTTAACAAGAACGAGTCAGCCTTACCAATATGGTGATTATCCAATTTTCCTTGCAGAAATTGCATCGACGACGAATGAAAATTTGTTAACAGACTACCTATTACGTACCATTACTGATAAAAAATTAAAGGCATACGTGTTAAATCAGTATCTCGATGGTGTCAAGGGTACTTTATTCAGACAAACACAATTTGCTGAATTTGAACAGTGGATGCATGAAACTGATGCTAGTGGTACACCACTAACTGCTGAAGTATTGAATGAGGCTTATGGCGAGTTGAACCAACGTTATTATGGTCCAGCATTGACTGTAGATGAAGAAATTGCACACGAGTGGGAGCGTATTCCACACTTTTACTATAACTTTTATGTCTTCCAATATAGTACCGGTTTTGCTGCCGCTACGGCACTGGCAGATAAAATTTTACATGGGGGACAGACAGCGGTTGATGCATATAAGGAGTATCTAAAAGCTGGTGCATCAGCATTTCCAATTGATGTCATGAAAAAAGCAGGTGTCGATATGACGAAGCCTGACTATCTACGAGAGACATTCAATGTCTTTGAGCAGCGCTTAAATGAATTCGAGCAATTAGTTAATGAATTAGGTCTTGAGTAACGTCAAGTTAGGTAATTTTAGAAAGTAATGATGATATCATATCTGGTGTATACTTTTATCTATAAAATTCTTACAATTGCCAGTACAGGTATAAAACGTTAAAATAGTGGGTATACACAGAAATGCTAGGAGGGAAAATATGTCAGGTGGACAAATTGCTCTAATAATTTTAGCTATTGCAGTATTATTATTAGTTCTATTTATTGGATTATTCTTAGTGAGATTGACGCAAACACTAGGTGTTGTGACGAAAGATGTTGACATTATTGCACGTGAGGCTAATGATATATTAGCTAATGTAGACACGTTGTTAGATGATGTGAATGGAAAGGTGGCAACAATTGATCCTGCCTTTCAGGCAATTGCTGATTTGGGGACCTCAGTATCAGAATTAAATGATGCGACGCATAATTTAACAGACAAAGTACGATCATCGTCTAGTTCAAACAAGACGAAAGTAGCGTCAGCACTTTTTGCGGCTAATGCAGCTAGAAAGAATCGTAAGAATGCAAAAAAAGCTGAAGCTGCGCAAAAATAGCCATTGGTTAATAAAACGGAGGATATATTCATGTCAAAGACAAAAGGATTTTTAGCTGGTGTCGCATTTGGTAGTTTAGTTGCCGCTGCAGGATACGGTTACTACAAGATGTTGACTGTTGAACAACAAGATGACTTAAAAGAAAAGTTTGATGATGTTGTAGCAGATTTTCGTGATAAAGTAGTGGATTACAGTTATGCTGCGACTGATGCCGTTGCATCAGTTCGTGATAAGGCCGATGATTTTGTTTCTGATAAGAGCTATGCCTTTGATACCAAGGTGACAGACCTTAAGGAGTCAGCTGAAGAAAAGTCTGCTGATTTACGTGCAAAGGCTGATGAATTGTTGGCCTCAGCGCAAGCAAAGGCAACGGATTTACGAAATCAAGCACAAGACTTATCTAATCAAGCTAAAGCAAAGGCCGATGATTTTAGAGAACAGATTAAAGCTGATGTTGCTGAACAGACAGAAGAGGATATTGTTCTTTCACCAACGGATGATGCAGTTGCATCAGAAACCTTTGAAAGCTTTGAGGATGAGGTTGAGCCTGAAGTATTGGAGCCAACAACTGGACTATCAGAAACCGATAAAAAAGGTTTATCTGAGGAAGCTGATAAATAGTTCTTCAGTTCTATATTAAATAAATGAAAAACGTTAGCCCAACCAGATTGGTTTGAGCTAACGTTTTTTGTAACATATATTAATTTTAAAATTATTCAATAATACGTAATTCTTTAGGTGAGTGCGTGTATGGATCAACACCAGATTCTGTGACAATAACTGAGTCTTCGATACGAATACCTAAATCGCCAGGAATATAAATTCCTGGTTCGATTGAAAATGACATGCCTGGTTGTAGAACTAAGTCATTTCCTTGTGCAATTTGAATTGATTCGTGCACAGATGAACCGATTCCGTGTCCAAGTCGATGTACGAAGTATTCGCCATAACCAGCCTTTGTGATGATATCTCGTGCAATGCCATCCAATTCACCAGCAGTCATTCCTGGCTTGGCGGCAGCTTGGGCAGTTAGTTCAGCCTCTAAGACAACATCATAAACTTCTCGTTGATGATCTGATACTGATTGGAAGGCAACCGTACGTGTTGCGTCAGATACGTAACCATCATAGATGGTACCAAGATCAAATAAGGCAAGATCACCAGGCTTCAATGTATTGTTACCTGTGTCACCATGTGGTTCGGCAGCATGAGCACCAAATTGAACCAGTGTATCAAATGACATGCCAACAACACCTGAAGACTTTAAATCATACTCTAATTTTGCCATTACTTGGAGTTCAGAAACACCAGCCTTCAAAGCATTAAAGGCAAACTCAAACGCGCGGTCTGCATCTTCACCAGCTTTGTGTAATTTAATAATTTCATCAGGAGTTTTAATCAAGTGCAATTTGGTCATTAATGGTGATAAATTACCGATAAACTTTGCTTCTGGAACAGCCGTTTGAATAAGGGAAGCACGTTTTAGTGTGAGTTGCTCTTGTTCAACTGCCCATTTTTCTGTATGTTGTGTATGGGCGTGCAAATGTTCATTAATTAGTGCCCATGGATTTTCTTGGTCCTGATAACCATAAACAGGATGAGACCAGCCTGAGCTTTTAACAGCTTCAACCTCAAGGGCTGGCGCAAAGATAAATGGTTCATCTTGTGGGAAAACCACTAGAGCGAGTACACGCTCAATAGGGTCAGAATTGAAACCCGTTAGGTAATCAATTGAATGAAAATCTGAGAAGTAAGCAACATCTAGTTGTTGTTCTTCTAGCCAACTTTGTATTGATGAAAGTTTATTGGTCATTAAAAATTCTCCTTTAATTGAAATATATGATTAATTGTACGCTCATTTTTAAAAAATGCCCATCTATGATAAAAAGTTATGTTACAATTAACCATTGTGTGAAATTATTATTAAATGATGAAACAAATTATGAAAACATGTTACAATCACATTGTAAGCGTTCCCATAAAATAAAATCAGTTAATGGCTGTTAGATTAAATAAATTTGTCTAGCGCTCGAGTCTGAATTAAAAATTTGTATTTTTAGGAGAATAGTAATGGATAAACAAACTGTCACAATTTATGATGTGGCGCGAGAAGCAAAAGTGTCAATGGCAACTGTTTCACGTGTCGTGAATGGTAATGCAAATGTTAAAGCTGAAACAAAAGAAAAAGTCAATGCGGTGATTGCTAAATTGGGGTACCGTCCAAATGCAGTTGCTCGAGGATTGGCCTCACGGCGGACAACGACAATTGGTGTCGTTATCCCTGATGTTACCAACCATTATTTTGCTGAATTAGCTCGTGGAATTGATGATGTTGCGGCAATGTATCATTATCAAATTATTTTAGCGAATTCCGATGAGTCAAATACTAAAGAAATTCAAGTGATGGAAAATCTTCTTGGTAAGCAAGTTGATGGTATTGTATTTATGGGTAACATTTTAAATGATGATATTCGTGATGAATTTAAGAAAGCTGATGTACCTGTAGTTTTGGCTGGCTTGTTAGATGAGTATGAAGAACAGCCATCAGTTAATATCGAATATAGATCAGCAATGAGTGATGCAACAACAAGATTGCTGCAAGCGGGTCATACCAAAATTGCTTTCGTCACTGGCGATTTAGATCATTATATGAACAAGGCACATAAACTACTTGGTTATCAAGATGCTTTGGCTGCGTACGATGTGGCTTACGATGAGAAGCTAGTTTTCCAAGGAACATATGACTATCAGTCAGGTTATCAACTCGCTCAAGAAATTAAAGATTCAGAGGCTACTGCAGCAATTGTTGCCAATGACGAAATGGCCGCTGGTGTGATTAACGGTCTAACAGATGCAGGTGTTAATGTACCAGACGACTTTGAAATCATTACAGGCAATGATTCAAAGGTTGCGGTGATTACACGACCACAATTGTCATCAATTACACAACCAATTTATGATATTGGTGCAGTTGCCATGCGCATGTTAACAAAGTTGATGAACCATGAAGAACTGGCAGTTAATAATATTGTTCTCCCACATGGTTATGTAGATCGTGGATCAACTAAGCATGACAATATGTAGGTGTACGATAAGATTTTAAATCTGTTTTGGAATTCATAAACAGTAGTCTTATTAAGTGATGGAATAAGAAAAATAGGATGGCTTTTTTGAGTGACTTCAAAAAAACCGTTCTTTTTTATTTAAGAACGTTAATCTTATAACTGATTTAGTCAAAAAATGATAAAAAAATTAGAAAAATATTGACTTTTATAATCAGCGCGGTATCATTGAAATAATTGGTTGATACATTGCTAGCACTATATTATAAAGCTATTATTTTTTTAATTTTTAGTCATGGGTTAGTAATATGAATTTCATCCAGTAATATTATAATAGGTGATTTTTTTACTTAAAATAAAAAATATTTTAATTTTTTAAGCTTAAGTTTTTGAAATCATGCTTGATAAAGTCACCCAAGTTAGGAGAATTTTTATATGGGGCTATGGTCAAAATTTTTGGAGCGCGAGGATGCTTCCACATATATTAGCAAAGATGCGGATATGCCACGTATCTTACATACGAAGGACTTTTTAGCATTAGGTGTTGGAACAATTGTTTCAACGGCTATTTTTACTTTACCGGGCGTTGTGGCGGCTAATTATGCTGGCCCTGGAGTTGTATTTTCATTCTTATTGGCAGCAGTTGTTGCGGGCTTTGTTGCCTTGGCATATGCCGAAATGGCATCTACTTTACCTGTTGCTGGTTCAGCGTATTCATGGATTAATGTTTTGTTTGGTGAAGGCTTCGGTTGGATTGCCGGCTGGGCTTTGTTAGCTGAATACATCATTGCAGTTGCATTCGTTGGTTCTGGTTTATCAGCGAATTTTAGAGGATTAATTTCTCAAATTGGTATTAATTTGCCACCAGCATTATCTGGTGCATTAGATACGCATTCACTATTTGGGTGGGCCTCATCTGTCAGTGGTCCTAATGGCGGTTTTGTTGATATCGTGGCCTTTATAGCAATTATCTTAGTCGCATGGCTATTATCACATGGTGTACATGAAGCATCTCGTGTTGAAGTGACACTAGTTGTTATCAAAGTACTCGCCGTTTTGCTATTTATTGTGGTTGGTTTAACAGCCATTCATCCAGAAAATTATTCACCATTTGTTCCTGCATATAACCCAAATGGCACGACGTTAGGTGGGTTCCAAGGAATTTGGGCTGGTGTGTCTGGTATTTTCCTAGCATATATTGGTTTTGACTCAATTGCTTCAAATTCCGCAGAAGCCGTTAATCCACAAAAAACAATGCCTCGTGGTATTTTAGGATCATTACTAATTGCCGTTGTCTTGTTTGTTGGTGTTTCACTGGTTCTTGTTGGTATGTTTAAGTACACCAAGTATGTTGATAACGCTGAACCTGTTGGTTGGGCATTGCGACAAGCTGGTCATCCAATCGTTGCGGCTACAGTTTCAACTATTGCTGTTGTCGGAATGTTGACAGCATTGATTGGTATGATGATGGCTGGGTCACGGTTGCTTTACTCATTTGGACGTGATGGTATGTTACCAAAATGGTTGGGTCAAGTTACTGAAAACAAAGGATTGCCAAATCGTGGCTTGTTAGTCTTGACTGTTGTTGCGGTTCTGGTTGGATCATTCTTCCCATTTTCGTTCCTTTCAGAATTGATTTCTGCAGGAACTCTGATTGCGTTTATTTTTGTTTCACTAGCTATGTATTCACTGCATAAGCGAGAAGGCAAAGACTTGCCAGAAGCTGGGTTTAAAATGCCAGGTTATCCTGTCACTCCAGCAATTGGTGCAATTTTGTCAGCATGGGTATTTTGGGGACTTAGTGCCGAGGCAAAGATTTATGCTTTAATTTGGTTTATTATCGGAATTGTTGTGTATTTCCTTTATGGAGCAAAACATTCAGTATTGAGAAGTAAATCAGGTAAGTAAATAGTACTTGGTAGGGGGAGTAAGATATCAAAAATGGTTGAAAATAATGATGTTTTAAATCAAGAAGAACAGCATTTTGCTGGCGCTGGGCGCGTTTATTATTTTGATGTGGTTCTTGACTCAGGTAAAGGGGCAATTTTAAAAGATGTTGCTGGGAATGAGTACATTGATTTGTTAGCAAGTGCTAGTGCAACAAATACGGGGCATGCACATCCAAAGATTGTGAAAGCTATCCAGGATCAGTCTGAAAAGTTAGTTCATTATACTGCTGCATATTTTGCCACATCAACGGAGGCTAAATTGGCTTCAGAATTGGTAAAATTAGCACCCGGTGATGAAAAAGATTGGATGGTTGTTTTTGGTAATTCAGGTTCCGATGCTAATGATGCAGTCATTAAGTTTGCTCGCGGATATACAGGTAGGACGAATGTTGTCTCATTTGTCGGGGCATATCATGGTTCAACTTATGGTTCGATTTCTGCATCAGCAGTCAGCTTAAACATGAGTCGTAAAATTGGACCACTATTGCCTGGATTTTATAAAGTACCATTTCCATCCCCTGATAAACGCTTACCTGGTGAGAATGATGAAGCTTTTTCTGAGCGTATGTTTGCTGCTTTTAAAGAACCATTCGAAAATTATTTGCCAGCTGAAGAAACAGCAGTCATCATGATTGAAGCAATTCAAGGAGATGGTGGTATTATGGCTCCGCCAGCGGGTTATTGGCAAAAGGTAGCAGACTTTGCGCATGATCATGGTATCCTGTTAGCTGTTGATGAGGTTAACCAGGGTTATGGGCGTACAGGTAAGTTCTGGGCATTTGAACATTTTGGCATCCATCCAGATTTGATTGCGATGGGAAAATCAATGGCTTCAGGTTTGCCGTTAAGTGCTGTCTTAGGTAGACGGGAGATCATGCAAAGTCTTGATGCACCTGCAAATGTTTATACAACTGCTGGTAATGTTGTCAGTGCTGCTTCAGCATTAGCAACATTGGACGTGATTAAGTCTGAAAAATTGGTTGAAAGATCTGCTGAGCTTGGTGATTTTGCAAAGCAATTTTTTGAAAAAGAGCAAGCAACATTTGATTTTATTGGCGATGTCCGATTGTATGGTCTAAATGGTGGTATTGATATTATTGATCCTGAAACTGGTTTGGGAGATGAGCAAGGAACCAATACCATTATCTATAACCTATTTAAAAACGGTGTGCTGATGATCTCATTACGTGGTAATACGCTAAGGTTTCAACCGCCACTAGTCATTAAAAAAGAAGAATTACAACAAGCATTTGATGTTATCCATAAGGTGTTTGCCGGCTATCAAGCTGGTGAGTTACTTGAACCAAGTGGACGTCATCACATTGGTTGGTAACTAAAAAACGACGAACTAAGCATGAACATGGGGCTGCTTGGTTCGTCGTTTTGTATTAGATAAAATTGTTATTTTTCGGCTTGGGCGATAGCTGCCTGTAAATCAGCAAAATTAACATCGTGTTCAGTAAAGTCTGTATTGTTAGTTGGCAAATGTAAGTTTAGTGTATCGAATACGTCTATTTCTAGATCAACGTTATCCGTATCGAAATATAGCACATGACCACCTATTGTTCGATCATCGCTAATGAAATGGATATGCCAGCCACCAGCCATTACACCAGTATATAAATCGTTGCTGAAGTCGCCAACCAATGTACCAGTAACGTTTTCGTAATTGAATACCGGTTGACTTGCTGCTACAGTGCTAAAATCTGGGTAAGGCTTATTTTGTTTGGGAGCTACGCGAACTTGAAGGTTTTTAATCGTACCATGAGCTTTGATTGATAAAAATGAGTTAGTTAACTTTTGTTGATTAATTAATTCATCTAATAAATTAAAGGTTAATGGAGACGACTTGATCTTTAAACTGTTTGTTGATGACTTATGAGCTGATGCGAATGGCGTGGTGGTGTTTAAGTCGACAATTTCTACTGTCTCACCTGAAGACTTTGTTTGATAGGCATGACCATTAATAATGGTTACTTCGCCATCTAAACCATGGGTAGTACCAATCCCAGTATCACCATTTTCAAGTAACTCTGAAAAGGTAAGGGTACCATCGTATAAACCAGCCATAATTAATTCAAGGGTGCCGTGTTGAAAAATTTTATTCATTACTACCTCCAACTTTTTTAAGATAAAATCCTTACTTAATGTGAGTATATTTAATAAGTAATTATTACGCTTGTTAACTTAAAAAGAGCTTAGTAGCTACTTTTAATAAAAGAATTATGGCGATTTTGAAGAATAAGGTTAATTGATAGAACAAAAAAACACCCCATATAGAAGGGTGTTAATCATTGATTAAAAATCTATTAAGGAGCCAACGGGATTTGAACCCGTGCGCCGGTTCGACACCGGTTCGGCGGATTTCGAGTCCGCTGCATTACCACTCTGCCATAGCTCCATCACAATTAATCATTATACCGATATCATTTGTATGTTTCAAGTACAAAAAAACTAGGATAACAAGTATCCTAGTAACATCAATAGCTCATCAGGGAGTCGAACCCTGGATGCCGGTGTGAAAAACCGGAGTCTTAACCGCTTGACCAATGAGCCAAAATTATGAAGTTTGATGGTCGAAACCAATAGCTCATCAGGGAGTCGAACCCTGGATGCCGGTGTGAAAAACCGGAGTCTTAACCGCTTGACCAATGAGCCATGTAAATGTTGATCGGAATGTTTCTGTTTCAACAACAGATAATAATATACCAGATGAATTAAATTGATGCAAGACTTTATTTAAAAAAAACTAGAATATTGCTATTTATGGTTGTTCTCGTTAAAATGACGGGTAGCAATTTGTTTTTAATTTAAGTCTTGTCGTTCATGGTAAACTAATTGTATCTGGATTTTTTAAACTAAGGAGAACAGCATATGTTTTCAAAAAAAAACATTGTATTAGTCATTAGTGGTGGTGTTGCAGCATATAAAGCAGCAATATTTGCGCGGTTATTAATAAAGATGGATGCGAATGTTAAAGTTGTCATGACGTCTGCCGCAACAGAATTTATTACAGCGAAGACGATGGCTGTACTAACGAATCAACCAGTTCTGACTGATTTATTTGCGGAGAAGACTGGAGAATCAATTGATCATATAACTCTTGCTGATTGGGCAGATTATTTTTTTGTTGTCCCAGCGACCGCAAACATTATTGCTAAAATAGCGAATGGCGTGGCTGATGATGCGGGTAGTACGGTTTTGGCTGCAAGGCATTCACCACTGATTGTCGTCCCAGCAATGAATGAGAATATGTACTTGCAACCAGCTATTCAAAGAAATCTAAAACAAATTAAAGACGATGGTGATATAGTTATTGATCCCGTGGATGGTCTATTAGCAGAAGGATATACTGGAAAAGGCAGGTTACCTGAACCAAATGAAATTTTAGCGTATAGTGAACTTGCACTTTACCAAAAAAACGGTCAATTAAAGGGTAGACATGTCGTTATCTCTGCGGGTGGTACCGTGGAAGCAATTGATCCCGTACGTTATATTTCAAATCGTTCATCCGGTAAAATGGGATATGCATTGGCTCGTGCAGCAGTTGAACAGGGGGCAGATGTTACCTTAATATCAGCAACTTCTCAATTACCGGACCCAGTCGGTGTACGGACCATCCATATACAATCTGCTCAGGAGTTGTCAGAACAAATGTTTACGGCTTTACCGCATGCAGACGTTATCATTATGGCAGCAGCAGTTTCGGATTACCGTATGGCGCAAACGGCTCAAAACAAGATAAAAAAGCAAGATTCCGGTGAGCTTAACTTGACCTTAGTTGAAAATCCTGACATTTTGGCTCAGTTGGGCTCAGCGAAGACAGGACAGTATTTGGTGGGTTTTGCTGCTGAAACACAGAACCTGATGACTTACGCACAAAATAAGTTAAAAAAGAAGAATGCTGATATGTTAATCGCAAATGATGTATCAAAGGATCAAGTTGGGTTTGGTTATGATACGAATCAGGTCACAATTTTGACAAAAGATAAAGAGCCAGAGATGTTACCCTTACAAAGTAAAATCACGTTGGCTCGTGAAATTATGAAGAAAATTAGTATTGCAATCAATGGACAGGTAGAAAAATGACAGTTATTGGAATTGATAAAATGAGTTTCTTTTCACCACATCAGTATATTGATATGGTTGAATTAGCTAATGCACGTGGTGAAGAACCAAACAAGTATTTAATTGGCATTGGTCAAACAGAGCAAGCCGTGATTCCTGCAACACAGGATGTTGTGACAATGGCCGCCAATGCTGCTGATGAAATGTTGACGGCTTCAGATCGTAAGGAAATTACGATGATTTTATTTGCGACTGAATCAGGAATTGATAATTCAAAGTCGGGTGCTGTTTATTTACAACGCTTATTGGGAATCAATCCATATGCCCGAACGATTGAGTTGAAGCAAGCTTGTTATGCAGGAACTTTCGCACTAATGCAAGCGAGAGATTATGTCACATTGCACCCGAAAGAAAAGGTACTTGTGGTTGCATCAGATATCGCACGATATGGACTACAAACCAGTGGTGAAGTAACTCAAGGTGGTGGTGCTGTGGCGATGCTAGTTTCTGCTAATCCAATGATTGCTGAAATTAATCAAGATAATCAATTTTTGTCACGTGATATCATGGATTTCTGGCGACCAATTTATGCTGATACCGCCAGAGTGGATGGTAAATATTCATCGAATGTTTATCAGGATTTTTTCAAAGCAGTTTGGCAACGCTATAAGGAAAAATCTGGTCGTGATATTTCTGATTTTAAAGCGTTAGCGTTCCATTTGCCATTTACGAAAATGGGGTTAAAAGCCTTGCGTGACGTGTTACCCGAGGCTAATGATGAGCAACAAGCAGCATTATTAGATGAATTTGAAGCTAGCCGTGTCTACAATAAGCGCATTGGTAATCTATATACAGGTTCTTTATATTTGAGTTTGTATTCGTTATTGGAAAATTCACAATCGCTTGAAGCTGGTGATCGAATTGGTATGTTCTCGTATGGTTCTGGTGCAGAAGGTGAGTTTTACTCACTGACTTTGCAACCACATTTTAATTCTGGATTAGTAACTGGTCAGATTGAATCATTATTAGCTAATCGGCAATATGTATCAATTCCAGATTATGAAAAAATATTTAATAACCAATTACGTGGTCCAGAGGATCGTGTAATTGATATAAAAGATGATGGTGCTAAATTTACCCTTCATGGTCAAAAAAATGAACAACGTCAGTATGTTTGCAATTAAAAGTTTATAAAATGTTGGTAAAATCTATTTTTGTTCACAAATTATCCTTAAAATGCACTATTTTTAATTGATTGTTCGTTGTTTATTCGATAAAATATAGTGAAATGAATAATAAAAGAGGATAATTATATGAAGCGTGTTTACCTTGCTGGTCCATTTTTTGATGATGAACAAATTGATCGTATTGAGCGTTTAGAAAAAGCATTAACAGAGAATCAAACAGTCTCTGATTTTTTTAGTCCACGTACAGAAGTGCATGATGAGTTTGAATTTGGATCTCCAGAATGGGCTGAAGCAATTTATAAAGGTGATAAGGATCATTTGGATCCAGCTGAAGTAGTTGTTGCAGTTATCGATTATGATAATGAACACGTTGACCCAGGTACTGCATGGGAAATCGGGTATTCAGAAGCAACTAAGAAACCGGTTATTCTAGTGAAGGAAAAAGAAGGTGCCATTAATTTGATGATGTCTGCACCGGCGCATGCCGTCGTGACAGATGTTGCAGATATTGCGACTTATGATTTTGATAAATTACCTGCGAATAAGTGGACAGGTAAGACCTTTTAATATTAGCTTACTTACTAAGGCCGTCGATCCGACCAGTTTAAAACTGGGAGATTGATGGCTTTTAAATATCCCTCAAAAAAATTAAATAATTACGGAGATAGCTTTTGTACTATGCAGATACCATTATCAAGTATTTTAAATTATTTTTTGTCGCATCCTCATTTTTTATTTGTTTGTATCGCTATTTAATATAAAAAAGGGTAAACTAATTGGTATATATAACCAAAATATGAGGTCAGATCATGAAAAAGTTAGTACAATTAATGCGACTTTGGTTAATGAAATTCTGGGTGCCATTAACAATTGTGATTGTTATGCTTGGGACAGCGGTCTCATTGACGGTTGTGTTGTTGCATAAACAGCAAATAACCGTGCAAATACCTAATTTGACATTGCGAAAGCAAAAGGGTGTTAAAAGTGCGCCGATTTCAGTACTTAAAAAAGGTGAGCACTTACAGATTTTAAAAAAGTCAGAAGGCTGGTATGAAGTTCGACGCGAGGATGAATCAACTGGCTGGGTTGCAGGATGGCTATTACATCGACAACAACCACTAAAGTCAGTTACGCTTTTATCAGAAACGACAATCGTACTTGATCCAGGTCATGGTGGTTCTGATGTTGGTTCGCTATCAACGAATAACAAATATGAAAAAACTTATACATTGCAATTAGCGAAACGAGTTGCCAAACAATTACGTAAGACAGGCGCCCGGGTGATTATGACGCGTAACACAGATAAAATTGTTTATTTGGCTAAGATACCAAAAGTGGCTGAAGATAATCATGCAGATATGTTTATTTCATTTCACTTTGATTCATCCCCTGATCCAAATACAGCAACAGGATACACATCTTACTACTACCATAAAGATAATGGTTCTTATGCACTTGCTAAGAGTATCAATGCTAAATTAGCATTGCCGTTACTTAATAAAGGTGTCGAATATGGTAATTTCTTAGTTATTCGTGATAATTCGGTGCCAGCAATCTTACTTGAAAATGGTTATATGAATTCTAATCATGATTTTAAATACATTAAATCAAAGGCATATCAAGAAAAAATTGCTAAGGCGATACCAATTGGTATTCAAAATTATTTAACGAATCAAACGAAAACGGCGCAATAGAATGTTTACTTGACGGCATTTTAGAACTATAAGATAATGAGATGTAATAAATAAAACCAATGAGAAAGAAAACTCATTTAGAACAAGCAAAGCGAGCGGTGATTGGTGAAAGTCCGTGTTGTTGTTTTTGAGGGGACACTTTTAAGGTCACAATTTTGTGCGTAGAGCCACGTTACGGCTATTAGCCAAAAAACAAGGTGGTACCGTGCTGTTGTGATTAGCACCCTTGACGATGTTTGATATCGTTGGGGGTGTTTTTTATTTTTGAAAATGAATAGGAGAAAAGTTTTATGGCAAAGCAACTATTTCAAAAGCCAAAGGGGACCGCTGATTTACTACCTAATGAGTCTCTTAAGTGGCACTATGTAGAAGAAACTGCTAGGTTATTATTCAGCGACTATCAATATGCAGAGGTTCGTACACCAATTTTTGAAAATTTTGATATTTTTGCACGTTCTGCTGGAGATACCTCAGATGTTGTAACAAAAGAAATGTATGACTTTAAGGATAAAGGTGACCGCCATATTGCGTTGCGTCCTGAAGGAACAGCTGGTGTTGTACGGGCGTTTGTTGAGAATAAATTATTTGGACCAGAACATGCAAAGCCATATAAGCTATTTTATATTGGGCCTATGTTCCGTTATGAGCGACCACAAGCAGGGCGGATGCGCCAATTCCATCAAATTGGGGTCGAAGCACTAGGATCAGAGTCACCAGCACTAGATGCCGAAGTTATTGCAATGGCTGTTGATTTTTTCCAGACATTAGGAATTGCCAATTTAAAAGTTAAAGTGAATTCATTGGGGGACAAAGAATCTCGCGAAAATTATCGTCAAGCTTTGATTGATTTCTTAAAGCCTCATTTTGAAGAGTTATCGCATGATTCTCAAGAACGTTTGGAAAAGAATCCATTGCGTGTTTTGGATTCAAAAGATGCCAAGGATCAAGAAATTGTTGCTAATGCGCCATCGATTTTGGACTATTTATCTGATGATGCACAACAACACTGGCAGAAAGTTCAACAATATTTAGATGCTTTGGGAATTGACTATGAAGTTGATGCAACTGTTGTTCGAGGCCTTGATTATTACAACCATACAATTTTCGAGGTTATGACCCAAGCTAAGGCGTTGGGCCATGGGTGGTCAACAATTACTGGTGGCGGTCGTTACAATGGCTTAGTATCAGAATTTGGTGGGCCAGAGATGGCTGGGGTCGGTTTTGGAATTGGGCTAGAACGACTGATGTTATTGCTTGAATCTGAAAATGCACCGCTACCAGATGAAAATAAGCTTGATATTTATGTGGCTAATCAAGGTCAAGATACTGACATCGCAGCGATGCAAATGATACAAGCCATTCGTTCGTTTGGCTATAGTGCGGACAGGGATTATGAAGATCGTAAGTTGAAAGCACAATTTAAGACGGCCAATCGATTAAATGCACGTTACATGATTACGATTGGTGAACGTGAACTGGCAGAACAATCTGCAAACTTAAAAAATATGCAAACAGGTAAGGAAACAGCCGTTAAACTTGCTGAGCTATATACGAACTTACCAGAATACGTAGAGTCACCTGAGAATGAAGGAGAATAGTTGATAATGAAACGAACAAATTATGCAGGTCTAATTGATGAAAAATATTTAGACCAAACGGTAACGCTCCAAGGCTGGGTACGAAAGCGACGTGATTTAGGTGGCTTAATTTTCGTTGACTTACGTGACCGTGAGGGGATTGTACAATTGGCTTTTTCAAATGAATTTGGTGAAGAAGCTCTAAAAGTCGCTGAAGATATGCGAACAGAATATGTTATCGAAATTGTCGGGGATGTTAAATCACGTGGTGAGGGTGCTGTTAATGAACATTTGCATTCAGGTAAGATTGAAGTTCATGTAACAAGTGCTAAAATTTTATCAGCATCAAAAACAACACCGTTCTATATTGAAGACGACATTAATGTTTCCGATGAATTGCGCTTAAAATATCGTTATTTAGATTTACGTCGTCCTGAAATGCAACGTAATTTACGGATTCGTTCAAAGATAACGGCAGCTACGCATGAATTCTTAGACGCCAATGGATTTATTGATATTGAAACACCATATCTTGCAAAGTCTACTCCTGAAGGTGCTCGAGATTATTTGGTACCATCACGTGTTTATCCGGGTTCGTTTTATGCATTACCACAGTCACCACAGTTATTTAAGCAATTATTGATGGGTGCTGGTTTTGATCGTTACTATCAAGTTGCGCGGGCCTTTCGTGATGAAGATTTACGTGGTGATCGTCAACCTGAGTTCACTCAGTTAGATGTTGAAATGTCATTTATGAACCAAGATGAAATTATGGATTTGGTTTCTGATTGGGTAGCTGCTATTATGAAGCGAACTGTGAACTATGATTTGGATAAAGCAACTATTCCAGTTCTTGATTACGCCGATTCAATGCGTCGCTTTGGAACAGATAAGCCAGATATGCGGTTTGGCATGGAGCTTCAAGATCTGTCAGCATTGATGGCTGATGCAGAATTTGGTGTTTTTGCAAATGCAATTAAGAATGGTGGCGAGGTAAAGGCTATTGTTGTGCCAGGTGGTGCAAATCATTACTCTCGTAAAGATATTGATAAGATGGCACAATACGTGACCCGCTTTGGTGCAAAAGGACTTGCCTGGCTAAAAGTTGGCGATGAGGGAGTTTCTGGACCAATTGCAAAGTTCCTTAAGGCTAAGGAAGCAGCTTTACTAGAAACAACAAATGCCAAGTCTGGTGATTTGTTACTGTTTGCGGCGGATAATGCAAATGTTGTCGCAGCAACTTTGGACGCTCTTCGCCGTCGAACAGCACAAGAACTTGAATTAATCGATGAAAATAATTGGGCTTTTGCTTGGGTTGTTAACTGGCCATTATTCGATTACCAACCAGAAGAAGATCGTTGGATTGCCGCACATCATCCATTCACAATGCCAAATGAAGAAGATTTACCATTGTTGGCAACGACTGAAGGTGCACATCAAGCACATGCACAATCTTATGATTTGGTTTTGAATGGTTATGAATTAGGATCTGGTTCAATCCGTATTCATCAAATGGATGTTCAAGAAAAAATGTTGGCTGCGCTAGGATTTACAAAAGAAGCAGCTCATGAAGCATTTGGCTTCTTATTGGAAGGAATGGAATATGGTTTCCCACCCATGGGTGGTATTGCTTTGGGACTTGATCGATTGGCAATGTTATTAGCGGGTCAAGATAATATTCGTGAAGTGATTGCATTCCCTAAGAATTCAAAGGCTACAGAACCAATGACTGAGGCACCAACACCTGTTGCTAAGGCACAAGTTATTGGAGATTTAAAGTTGACGGCACCAGTCTACGCTGATGTAACGGCACCAAATATGGCCGAAGAGTAAAAGTCCAATTATAAATAGTTATTATAGTGAGGATTCAGTTTTTGGAACACATTTACAGGGCGTCAATCTACCGGATGGGTAGATTGGGGCCCTGTTCCAATTTATAATGATTGGTGACTTATCAGTTTCTTGATAGGTTGTTTAAAAGTTCAAACTATTTTGACAAACATTTTTTATTATTTGGATAAATTCACAGCACATGATAAAATCATAAACAGACTTATCGCACCGTATTATGAAAGAACAGGAAAAATGGAGCAGTTAGAACAGTATTTTAATCATCATCAATATTCAAGTCGTTTTGGTAGTGCCATGGTTTATGCTTTGGCATCAGCAGTTGCGTTGAACTTCTTTTGGACACCCGGGCACATCTATTCATCAGGATTTACTGGGTTAGCGCAATTATTGAATACACTTATATTTAGACTGATTGGTGTTCAAGTACCAGTTGGTATTTGGCTGATATTGCTTAATTTACCGTTATTCATTTTAGCCTATCGTAAAATTGGTAAGCGATTTGCATTCTTTACTGGCGTGGCTATCTTATTAGCAGCCATGGCGATGAATTGGATAAAACAGCCGACGCATTTGTGGACAGATGATCCACTAGCAATGGCTATTTTTGGTGGGGCAGTTAATGGATTTGGAACTGGATTTGCCTTACGTAATGGTTTATCTACGGGTGGATTAGATATTATTGGAATTCTTGTTCGACGTAAGACTGGTGCCAAAATGGGGGCAGTTAATCTAACCTTTAATTTCTTTATTTTAGTTGCATCTGGCATTATGTTTGGTATCCAATATGCTTTATTCACCGCAATTGGACTAGTGGTTAACGCCCGCGTGATTGATTTAGTCTATACTAGACAGCAAAAAATGCAAGTGATGATTGTCACAGAGGAACCAGAAAAAGTGATTGCTGAGATTCAAGAGGGATTACGTCGTGGTATTACCATCGTTCACCATGCTGAAGGTGGTTATAATCATCATAAAAAAGAAATTCTGTTTACAGTTATTTCAATGTATGAACAATTTGAACTCCACGAGGCGATATATCGTGTAGATCCAACGGCATGGGCTTCATTATGGCGTATTGATCGTATTTTTGGCGGTTTCTACGAGCCAAAATTATAGATAATGTTTAAAAGTAAACATTGACAAAAAAGCCTGTTTTGGTAAAATAGTAAAGAACAAAGTGTGCGACATATATTACATATAAGTTGAAATCTTCACACGTGAAGGGAGGGTAAACATTATGGCAAAGACTGTTGTTCGTAAGAATGAGTCTCTTGATGATGCTCTCCGTCGCTTTAAGCGTGGTGTATCAAAGGACGGTACTCTACAAGAATACCGTAAGCGTGAATTTTACATCAAGCCATCAGTACAACGTAAGTTGAAGGCTGAGGCTGCACGTAAGCGTAAGAACAAGAAGGGCCGGTAAAACGGTTCGTACCGGGCTATCCTCGTTGATAGTCCGGTTTTGTTGTATAATGTAGAAAAAACGGGAGTTAGACATGGGACTATTAGCACAATTAACAGAAGATATGAAAACAGCAATGAAGGCAAAGGATAAAGAAACGCTTAGTGTTATCCGTATGGTCAAATCAGCATTATCGAATGAGCAAATTAAGTTGGGACATGATTTAACGGCTGATGATGAAATGACAGTATTGTCACGTGAAATGAAGCAGCGTGTTGAAGAATTAACTTCTTATCAAGAAGCTAACCGTGAAGATTTGGCAGAGGGTATTCAACAACAAATTGCTGTTCTAAACAAGTATATGCCTAAGCAGCTATCTGAATCAGAGGTTGAAGAGATTGTTAAGGCGACAATCAGTGAAGTCGGTGCAACTAGCAAAGCTGATATGGGAAAAGTAATGGGAGCATTGATGCCAAAAGTTAAAGGAAAAGCTGATGGTAAGCTAGTTAGCCAAAAAGTGCAATCATTGTTATAAATTCAAAAACGGGGTTCTCCCCGATACATAGATAATTGCGGTATACTATACTTAAGCAAAAAACTTTGAAATGCGAGGGATTTAACGGTTGGCAACTCAAGTTGAAAAAATTTATCATTTTGAAAATGCAGAACAGGAAATTGGTTTAGTTGGTCCGCAAGATAGTCAGCTAAAATTGATTGAAGAGGGGTTAGCAGTTAATTTATCGGTTTTTGGTGATCAATTAACGATAAAGGGTGATGAAGACAAAGTTGAGGCGACGCATTCAGTTGTAACAGCATTAACTTCGCTGATAAAACGTGGTATTAAGGTGAGCCCTGCTGATATTGTATCTGCTATAAATATGGCTGAACGTGGTACAATCGAGTATTTTGAAGATATGTATACTGAGACACTTTTGCGTGATGTTAAAGGTCGCCCAGTAAGAGTTAAAAATTATGGGCAACGACGTTATATTCATGCTATTCGTCAGAATGATATTACTTTCGGAATTGGACCGGCAGGAACAGGTAAAACATATTTAGCTGTTGTTATGGCTGTTGCGGCATTAAAACGAGGGGATGTTGAACGCATCATCATCACACGTCCAGCAGTTGAAGCGGGAGAAAGTCTTGGATTTCTACCTGGTGATCTGAAAGAAAAAGTCGACCCCTATCTAAGACCTATCTATGATGCTTTGTATGCTATTTTAGGTAAAGAACATACTGAACGTCTAATGGAACGTGAAACGATTGAAATTGCGCCATTGGCCTATATGCGTGGTCGAACATTGGACAATGCTTTTATTATTTTAGATGAGGCACAAAACACAACGCCGCAACAAATGAAGATGTTTTTAACACGTCTGGGATTTGGGTCAACAATGTTAGTTAATGGTGATATTTCACAAATAGATTTACCAACTAAGACACGGTCTGGGTTAATTCAGGCGCAAAGAGTTCTTGCGGAAGTCAATCATATCGCTTTTGTAACATTTAATGCTGATGATGTTGTTCGTCATCCAGTTGTTGGCGCAATTATTAACGCTTATGAAGCATATGATGTAAAAAAACAAACAGTTGAAAAGGATTAAAAATGGATTTAGCAATAATTGATCAATCAAAACCAGGCGTGCCAGAGGAACAAATAAAATTAGTTAATGATGTTTTAAATTATGCTGGTAAATATTTGTCATTGCCTGAAAATACCGAAATGTCGGTAACTTTTGTTAATAATGATGAAATTCAGAGATATAATCGTGAGTATCGGGGCTTAGATAAAGCAACTGATGTGATTTCTTTTGCTATTGAAGATGATGGTGATGACTTACCATTGTTGATAGATGACGAGATGGCAGATGATATTGCGAAGAATATTGGTGATATCATTGTTTCGGTTGATAAAATTGGTGAGCAAGCTGAATATCTCGAACACTCTTATGAACGAGAATTAGGTTTTCTGGTTGTACATGGATTCTTACACTTAAACGGATACGACCACATGCGAAGTGAAGCAGATGAAAAGATCATGTTTGACTTGCAGCGTGAAATATTAGATAGTTATGGACTCAAAAGATAATAAAAAAACTGAAGAGACTCACCAAGTTCACAAAAATTCCCATTTTGTCCAAGCCTTTGGGCATGCCATTGCTGGAATTGGTGAATTGCTGGTACGTGAACGTAACATGCGCTTTCACATATTTGCTGCCTGTGTTGTTCTGATAGTTGGTATTTATGTAGATTTAGGGCGTTCAGATTGGTTGTGGATATCGGTGGCAGTCTTTACGGTGATAAGTGCTGAATTTTTGAATACAGTTGTGGAAGCAATTGTTGATTTGATAGTTGGTGAGAAGTATCATCCACTAGCTAAGGTGGCCAAGGATGTTGCATCAGGTGGTGTATTAGCGGCAGTTGCTTTTGCGATTATCGTTGGTATATTGATATTTCAACCTTATTTACTACCTAACCTACAAATGATTTTTAGATGATAATAAACAAAGAAAATAGAGAGAATTTTAATGAGCGAACAAGAATTTAAATCGGGGTTTATTGCCTTGGTTGGTCGACCAAATGTTGGAAAATCTACACTTTTAAATAAAATGATTGGTGAAAAAATTGCCATCATGTCACCTAAAGCACAAACTACTCGGAATAAAATTCAGGGGATTTATACGACAAATGAAGGTCAAATGATTTTTATGGACACGCCAGGTATTCATAAGCCTCACAACTCACTTGGAGATTTCATGGTGAAAACAGCCATGTCAGCTTTACGTGAGTCTGATATGGTTTGGTTATTGGTGAATGCGGATCAAGAGCGTGGAGTCGGTGATGATTTCATTATTAAACGCTTAAAGGAATCAAATACGCCTGTTTATTTAATTATCAATAAAGTTGATCTAATCAACCGTGCAGAGGTTCTAAACCAAATTGCTGATTATAGTGCACAAATGGACTTTGCCGAAATTTTCCCAATTTCTGCGCTAACGGGTGAGGGTGTGCCAGAATTATTAGCGTTTACGATGGATCACATGGCGGCTGGACCACAGTATTACCCGGCAGATCAATTAACTGATCATCCAGAACGCTTTATTATGAGTGAATTGATTCGTGAAAAAGTTTTAGAATTAACTCGTCAAGAGGTGCCACACTCTGTTGCAGTAGTCATTGATAAGATTGAACGAGAAGATGAACAACGATTGCATGTTCAAGCGACAATTGTTGTTGAACGACCAAGTCAAAAGAATATTATTATTGGTAAACGTGGCGCAATGATTAAAGAAATTGGTACACGTGCTCGTAAGGATATTGAACGTTTACTTGGAGATAAAATTTTTCTTGAGACCTGGGTAAAGGTAGAAGATCGTTGGCGTGATAAGCCACAAGCCATACAATCATATGGTTATAAGGAAGATTCAGATATATAGTAAAAATTAGAGTTTGACATCTTACATGTTTGTCTCACTCTTTTTTAGTAGGTGAATAAAATGACAGAAGTTTTTGATGCAATTGTCATGTATCAACGTGATCATAAAGAAAAAGATTTGATGGTCAAAATGTTAACTCGTCAAGCTGGTAAACGAATGTTCTATATTCGTCATGGTAAAAGCCAGAGATATCAATTTTCTGCCGAAATCCAACCATTGCGTACGGCAACATTTGAAGGCACAATTAATCCAACGGGAATGAGTTTTATTAATGATGTGAAAGCAACCAAAGACACATCTTTTTTAATGATGGATATTGTCTTAAATGCATATATGACTTATATTCTTGGATTAATTGACGCAGCCTTTGTGGACAATCAACCGATTCCGAGATGGTATGATTTGGTAATAGAAGCGCTGAATAAATTAAATAGTGGTCTTGATCCACAAGGTATTGCAAATTACTTTGAAATACAATTATTACCAGTTTTTGGTATGCAACCAACTTGGGGAAAGTGTGTGATTTGTGGTCGTAGTGATTTACCATTAGATTTTTCCGAAGAGTTCAATGGGACTTTGTGTCAACAGCATTGGTCAGCTGACGAACATCGATTACATGCAGATACTAAAGCTGTACGTATTCTATCAAAGTTAGCGCACATTGATTTAAAAATGATTGGTACCTTGAGTTTAAAAGCACAGACAAAACAAGAAATGGCACGGGTTATGGATAAATTGTATGATGATCAAGTAGGGATTCATTTAAAATCAAAATCGTTCATTCAGCAATTATCGTCTTGGCAAAATCGAGTGATGCCACGAGAGACGCATAATGGTGACCAAACGTCATGAAATATCCTTATTGACAAGTAAGTAAGGCGTGCTAAACTTATAAGTTGTAATGATTACAGAAATTAATAGAAAAATTAACTTGTTGTTAGCTCAGCGAGCCATCGTTAATGTGAGGGTGGTCTATCAATGGTTAAGGGGCACTATTAATTAATAAACTCAATTAAAAAAGCTGCTAGTGTTTCGATGCTAGAAGTAGGGTGGAACCGCGAAACTATCGTCCCTACATTAACCATTGTTTTATGGTTGATGTGGGGCTTTTTTATGGTTTTATCCAGTCAAAAGAAAGGAATTTGTCATAATGAGCGCAAAAATGAGTGTGCAAGATATTATTTTGACGTTACAAAAGTTTTGGGCTGATCAAGGGGCCATGTTGATGGAGGCTTATGATACTGAAAAGGGTGCGGGTACCATGAGCCCATATACCTTTTTACGTGCAAATGGTCCGGAGCCATGGCATGCAGCATATGTTGAGCCTTCACGTCGACCTGCCGATGGTCGCTATGGTGATAATCCAAATCGTCTTTATCAGCATCACCAATTCCAAGTGGTTATGAAGCCATCACCTGATAACATCCAAGAGTTATATTTGGATTCATTAAAGGCACTAGGTATTGACCCCTTAGCACATGATATTCGTTTTGTTGAAGATAATTGGGAGAACCCATCAATGGGTGCTGCCGGTATTGGTTGGGAAATATGGCTTGATGGTATGGAAGTTACCCAATTTACATATTTCCAACAAGTAGGTGGTATTCAAGTTGATGCAGTGACATCTGAAATTACCTACGGTTTGGAACGTCTTGCATCATATATTCAAGATGTCCCAACAGTTTACGATTTGGAATGGGGAAATGGCGTATTATACGGTGATATTTTTAAGGAGCCAGAGTACGAGCATTCAGTTTACTCATTTGAAAAGTCAGATTCAGAGATGTTATTACGTCATTTTAATGAGTACGAAGCAGAAGCTAAGAAATTGTTGGCTGAAGGACTTGTTCATCCAGCATATGATTATATTTTGAAATCATCACATACATTTAATTTGCTAGATGCTCGGGGAACGGTTTCTGTTACGGAGCGTGCAAAGTATCTGTCACGTATCCGAAACATGGCTCGTTCAGTTGCTCGTGCATTTATTGATGAGCGCAAAAAGCTTGGATTCCCACTATTGAAGGACGAGGCATTGCGTGCAAAGTATCTACCAGTTGATGAGGAGGAAAACTAATATGGCAAACTTTTTACTAGAAATTGGTTTGGAAGAAATGCCAGCACATTTGGTTACACCAGCAATTAACCAACTGGTTGAACGTGCAGCAACTTTCATGAAGGGGAATCGATTACAATATGGTGATATCAAGCCATTCTCAACTCCTCGTCGTTTAGCTATCTTGATTTCAGAGGTTGCAGATAAGGCCGATGATTTAACACAAGAAGTTAAAGGACCCGCAAAAAAGGCCGCCTTTGACAAAGAAGGAAATTATTCAAAAGCTGCACAGGGATTTGCTCGTGGCCAAGGAGTAACGACCGATGATATTACTTTTAAAGAGTTCAAAGGCAATGAGTATATTTATGTCACAAAATTTGAAGCTGGAAAGCCAGCCATAGAAGTGTTAAGTGGCTTTAAAGAGGTTATTATGAGTATGACCTTTACAACGACAATGAAGTGGGCTCGCCATACGTTTGAATATGTACGACCTATTCGTTGGATTGTTGCCTTATTAGATGATATGGTTGTGCCATTTAACGTAGTCGACGTAGCTTCAGGACGTGAAACACGTGGACATCGTTTCTTAGGTCAATCAATTAATATTGCTCAGGCTAGTGATTATGTTAATGATCTAGAAAAAGTATATGTTCAAGCGGTTGCCAGTGTGCGCAAGGCTAACATTGTTTCTCAAATTGATAAACTTGCAGCTGAAAATAATTGGCATGTTGAAAAGGATGCCGATTTATTGGAGGAAGTCAATAACATTGTTGAATATCCAACCGCTTTCGTTGGCCGTTTTGATTCTGAGTACCTAGAACTTCCGGAAGAGGTTTTGATCACTTCAATGCGTGAACACCAGCGTTTCTTCCATGTTATTGATGATTCAGGGGCATTATTACCTTATTTTGTTTCTGTTCGTAATGGAAACAGCGAGCACTTAGATAACGTGATTGCTGGAAATGAGAAAGTATTAATTGCTCGTTTAGAAGATGCAAAATTCTTTTATCATGAAGACCAAAAGAATGACATTGATTTCTATAATGATAAGTTACAAGTGGTATCATTCCATGCAAAGTTAGGCTCCGTTGCCAATCATACAAAACGTGCGCAAGCACTAGCAGCTATTATTGGTCAACAAATTTCACTAACTTCAGATCAACAAGTGCAACTAGCTCGAGCTGCAGAAATATATAAGTTTGATTTGATGACTGGGATGGTCGGAGAATTTGACGAGTTGCAGGGGATTATGGGTGAAAAGTATGCGTTACTATTTGGCGAAGATCCAGCTGTTGCGCAAGCTATTCGTGAACACTACATGCCAATTTCTGCGGATGGTGCTCTACCAGAATCAGTGCTTGGTAAAGTATTAGCATTAGCTGATAAATTAGATAGTTTATTGTCATTCTTTGCGGGTGGTATGATGCCATCAGGATCTAATGACCCATATGCACTACGTCGTGCTGCATCTGGAGTTGTTAATATTTTGCACGCAAATGACTGGCATTTGCCAATCAATATCATTCTTTCAGAATTAGTTGATGAAGTACTGGCTGATGATGGACATTTTGGACTGCCTGAAGAAGCTGCTAATAATTTGAAGTCAGTTATTAATGATGTAATTACTTTCTTAACAGATCGTGTTGTCAAGGCGATGCAGACCGAAAAAATTCGTTATGATGTCATTAATGCGGTGACAACTGGTAAATTGACCGATACCACACAAATGTTTACTTCAGCTAATGCTTTGTTAGCTCATAGTAATGATCAAACATTCCGTGAGGGTGTGGAATCACTAACTCGAGTAATGCGTCTAACTTCTAAAAACCCAACAGAGGCTACTGTAAATCCAGCATTATTTGAAAACGATGCTGAGAAACAACTCTATTCAGAAACATCATCATTGGTAAATGAGTCGTTGACAACTGATGATTTAGTTTCATCATTATTAGGTTTGCAACCGGCAATTGCTGCATACTTTGATCAAACAATGGTCATGGTTGAAGATGAAGCTGTCAAACAAAACCGTTTGGCAACTTTGCAGATTGTTTCTAATGAAGCAGAAAAAGTGGCTAACTTTATGGCGCTTGATGTTAAATCAAATTAAAAATTATTGCTACAATTGACTTCAGTCTTTGTAACACGTTTAAATCCAACAATCTACCAACATCAAATTGGTAGATTGTTGGATTTTATTTATAATAACTAATTAAGTCTCAGCTTTTTTAATTATGTTTAAGGCTTCGTCAGGTATATTTGACACATTGTAAATCGTATACAATGTCACACTATCAGTACCAAAAAGAAAGTTGAGATATCGATGGCGGTTAGTTTAGGTTATTGGGTTTTGTTTTTTGTCTTTGTTATTATCATGCTAGCATTGGATTTAGGGGTCTTTCATAGGGGAAATCACGCACCAACGATGAGGTCTTCGTTGCTATGGAGTGCTTTTTGGATAATGTTAGCATTCATTTTCAGTGGCATCATTTGGTGGACAATGGGGAGCGGTCATGCGTTAGACTTTATTACGGCTTATTTATTGGAAAAATCATTAAGTATCGATAATTTATTTATTTTTATATTGGTTTTTGGCTTTTTCAATATTGATATAAAATACCAACATAGATTATTATTTTGGGGTGTTTTTGGCGCTTTGATTATGCGTGTGCTATTTATTTTTGGTGGGGCGGCATTGTTAGAACGCTTCGTTTGGTTAATGTATTTGTTCGGTATTTTCTTAATCATTACGGGAATAAAAATGCTCTTTGAAAAGGAAGAGCAACAGGATCTTAATGATAATCGTTTGATAAAGTTATTAAGGAAAATTTTGCCAATGAAAGAAGATGTTATTGAGCCACATTTTATAGTCAAAGAGAATGGTAAACGCTATGCAACTCAGTTTTTAATCGCACTATTATTCATTGAGGGGACAGACTTATTATTTGCCGTAGATTCAATTCCAGCAGTATTAGCCGTGACGCAAAATACATTTATTGTGGTAACATCGAATGTATTTGCAATTATGGGGTTGCGATCGTTGTACTTTGCATTATCAAGTATTTTACCAATGTTTCGTTACATCAAGTATGCCTTAGCTGGTATATTATCATTCATCGGTGTAAAAATGATTTTCAACGAAGGGATGAAAGCGCTGGGTAGTTCGTTGCATATTTCTAATATAGTTTCATTAGTTATTATTATTAGTCTATTAACTATTGCAATTGTTGCTTCGGTTATAGTTGGTCGTGTAGAAAAACGTCGTAGGTTTTAGACTGTGAGGATGTTAGTTAATTATATATTCAAATTATGATATAATGTAAGCGATTTAAAATACAATATGACTAAGAAAGTGAGCAAATAAATGGCAACAGAACATATTTTATTTGGAACTTATACAAAACGTGTGTCAAAGGGAATTTATGCTGCGGATTTTGATTCAAAAACAGGTCAACTATCTAATGCCAACCTTGTAGCAGAACTTGGGTCACCAACATATTTGGCCTTAAGCAATGCCAATAAATTGTACGCAGTTGATAAGGGCAATGGTGAAGGTGGCGTTGCTGTCTATGATTATAAAGATGGCCATGCAACATTACAACAGGAAGTGCTTAGTGAAGGGGCTTCACCTGCCTATGTTGCAGTCGATGAATCTCGCCAATTAGTATACACAGGAAACTATCATAAGGGAACGTTAGACGTATATGCAATCGCCGAAAATGGTGATTTGACATTGACGGACTCATATCAATCCGAAGGTAAGGGGCCACGTCCTGAGCAAGAAAGCACGCATGTACATTTTAGCAATTTAACGCCGGATAATCGTGTGGTCGTTGTTGATTTGGGTGCTGATAAGGTCTTGACTTTTGATGTTTCTGATTCAGGAAAACTAAAATTAGTTGCTACTTTTACTACTGAAGCTGGCTTTGGACCTCGTCATATTCGCTTTAGTCCTGATGGTCAATATGCCTATTTATTAGGAGAATTGTCATCAAAACTATCAGTATTAAAGTATAATGCAGATGGCTCATTCACTTTATTACAAACTGTGTTGATGATTCCAGAAGATTGGGATGCACATAATGGTGGTGCTGCCATTTATGTTTCAAATGACGGACGCTTTATTTACACGTCAAATCGTGGTCATAATTCAATTGCAGTATTTGCTGTTAAAGAAAATGGCGCAACGGTTGAACATATACAATGGATTTCGACTGAAGGAGATTTTCCAAGAGATTTTGCCTTAAGTCCAGATGAGAAATTCTTGGTTGCAGCTAATCAAAATACAGACAATGTTTCAGTCTATGCACGTGATAGCGAGACAGGGAAGCTTCGTCTGGTTCAAAAGGATTTTGCTGTGCCAGAAGCAATTCGTGTTTTGTTTGTCTAATAGTTTTTATTACCAATCTTGAATGATAACCCCCTTATGGTGATGTACATAAGATGTATGAACATCCAAATGGGGGCTTTTTTATAAAAAGACTGATTTATTTAAATGTTATATGTAAAGGAGCAAACACATGAAAGAAAAGTCAAATGGCCAATCAATTTTTCACCGCTGGTTGCTGGATAATAAAATCGTATCCGCCATGTTTATGATTTTGTTGTTCTTAATTATTGTCTTCATGATTCATAAGGTGGCCTTTATTTTTGATCCGGTTGCAGAATTTTTTAGTGCAGTTGGTGCACCAATAATTATTGCTGGTGTGTTTTATTTCTTACTAAATCCGATGGTTGACTGGGCTGAACGACGCTTTAACTTTCCAAGAATTGCAACGATTTCAATGCAATTTATTGTCTTGGCAGTGCTGATTATTTGGGGATTAGCTGTATTTATCCCTTGGATGAGTAGTCAAATTATTAGCCTGGTTAATGAATGGCCAACATATTGGCATAAAATTGTGACGATGATTAATCATTTCACCTCTAATAAACAATTTAATGCGGTTAATAAGTGGTTCAATACAACGAATAGTGAAATATCAACTTGGTTGAAAGACTACTCAGCTGAATATGCTAAAAAGGGATTACATGGCGTTTCTTCAGTTGTTGGCACAGTAACTAGCGTTGTTATTGCAATTATCACATTTCCGTTTGTCCTCTTCTATTTGCTTAAAGATGGGCATCAAATGCCAGCATATATTGCAAAGTTTTTACCAGTAAAAGCGCGTCGCTCATTTTTGGAAACGCTAAAGGAAATTAGTACTCAAATTTCAAACTACATTCGAGGACAGATTTCAGTTGCCTTTGCAGTCATGATAATGTTTGCAATTGGTTATACGATTATTGGCTTACCATATGGTTGGTTAATTGCAATTGTTGCAGGAATTTTGAATATTATTCCTTTTCTTGGCTCATTTTTAGCGATGGTACCAGCTGTTGTTGTCGGAATTTTTGTGTCACCAGTGATGCTAATTTCAGTGCTAGTCGTCTTTATGATCGAACAAACGTTAGAAGGACGAATTATTTCACCAAAATTGTTAGGATCTTCTATGAAAATTCATCCTGTAACAGTTTTGATTGTCTTACTATCTGCGGGTAATATTTTTGGTATCTTAGGAGTTATCTTTGGTGTACCTGGATATGCTATTCTAAAGGTATTGATTTATCGTTTTTATAATTGGTGGCAGACGAGTTCGGATTTGTTTAAAGAAACGGATCAGAATTAAGACATTAATAAATTTTGACAAGTATAGCACAAGGTACTGAGTGTACGTGCTATACTTGTTTTTGTATGCATTAATCACGTGTAGGTTAAAATAACCTAGAGAAAATAGGAGAAGTTAATTATGAGTACAAATCATATTGTTTTATTTGAACCATTGATGCCAGCAAATACGGGAAATATTGCTAGAACGGCAACAGGAACTAATACGAAATTAGACTTAATTGAGCCCTTGGGATTTAAATTAGATGATAAGCATGTTAAGCGTGCTGGTTTGGATTATTGGGATAACGTCGATATTACAGTTCACAAAAATTTGCCTGCTTTTATGGCAACTTTAAAGGATACTGATGAATTGTTCCTGATTTCAAAGTTTGCAAAAAAATCATACCATCAGGCTGACTACACAAATACTGATCATGACTACTATTTTCTATTTGGTAAGGAGACGACTGGTCTGCCAGAACCTTTTATGAAAGAGCATCCAGATCAAGCATTGCGTATTCCCCAGAATGACGAGCATATTCGCTCATTAAACCTATCAAATACAGCAGCAATTATTATTTATGAGGTCTTACGTCAGCAGAGTTTCCCTAATCTTGATCTGACGCATGAATATGATTACGATAAGCTTAAGTAGTTTTTAGGTTAAACTTTTTAAGAAAGGAGGATCATATGGCATATAAAAAAACGACAACTAGAAAAAGCACGACAAATCGGCGACCAAGGAAGACATCTAGTCGGAAGAAAAAGAGCAATAATGATACATTAGCCTGGTTTATTTCGCGATTACCACAGATTTCGGGGTTAATTGCAGTCATCTTAACCGTATTGGCTATTGCAAAAGTTGGTCTAATCGGGAAGTTAGTTGCAAACTTAATTCGATTATTGGTTGGCGGATCATATCAACTATTGTTGATTGTTTTGTTGGTACCATTCTTAGTCGTCATGGCATATGGAACATGGCCACCTCGATTGAAATGGCATCATTATCTAGGGTTTACATTGTTTTATGTTGGTATAATGTTGATAGGATCAATCCTATTGTTTAACAAAATGAATTTGCATAGTGATTATGTTGCAACCATTCAACAATTGATCAACCAAGATTTAAATAATCATGCAGTAACAACACCTGTTGGTGGCGGAATTATTGGAGCAATTATCTATCAATATACTTATTTGACCATGAGTAATTTTGGTTCGTGGTTAATTGCAATTATTTTATTGATTGTCGGCACGGTTATTATGTTTCGATTGCCATTACGCGGTGTATTCGATAATTTCTTTACATTTGCCGAAGGGGCAGGGGATTTAGTCCAAACACAAGCAACCACTGCTCATGAAAAGGTGACGGAGTCTATCAATACTTTCCGTACCAAACAAAAAGACCGGCAACAAGAGGCGATGAATGAATTCTTTAATGAAGAACCTTTTAGTCCACGAAAGGGAAAGAAGGAAAAACCTCTACCCGAGGCCTCTTCGTCTGGCGAGGTTCATTTCAATAAAAAACAATCGCTAACTGATGACGATTCAGAGGCTATCGTAACGAAGTTTGTGGTACCCGAAATTGTGGCCCCAACTTCCCAACATGAACAACAAGCCACAATGTCTGTTGATTCAACATTAATGAAGAACAGTGAAGCTAGTCGTGTGCCAAAAACTGCTGATCGGACAAAAAATGTTTCTGCTCCTGTGGCACCAAGTGCATCACAACAAGCGACAACAAATTTTGATTCTCAACGGGTGATCCAATCAGCTGATCCAGTAGAACCAGTTGTTTATGGTGAAGACTTGGCGGATGATGAATTATTACCTGGTCAGGATGTGCCATTATCACATGTAGATATTTTAGATCGTGCAGAAAAAGAAGCTGCTAACAAGGTAACACATCATGCCAATCGACATGTGACACCATCAGCAATGACTGAACCAACATCAGATGTTGATGCGAGTGGATTAGGAACGATAGTTAGTGATAAAAATTACCGTTTGCCCACAACACAGTTATTGCAACATATTGGCTCTACTGATCAGTCGCAAGAACGTGATGCATTAAGTGAAAAAGCGCGAATTCTTCATCAAACATTGCAGAGTTTCAAAATTAATGCGACGGTCGAAAAGGTTGTATTGGGACCAACAGTTACTCAGTATGAAATTAAACCAGCGGTTGGTGTCAAGGTGTCAAAAATTCAAAACTTGGCGGATGATTTGGCATTAGCATTGGCAGCAAAGTCATTACGTATTGAAGCACCAATTCCTGGTAAAAATGTTGTGGGTATTGAAGTTGCAAATGATCAACAAGCAACAGTTGGTTTTCGAGACATGGTTGAAGAGGCTGGTGTTGACACAGATAAACCATTGATTGTTCCTATTGGAAGAGGTGTTACCAGTGGTGTTGTAAAAGTTGATCTAACTAAAATGCCGCACTTATTGATTGCTGGTTCAACAGGGTCAGGAAAGTCAGTTGCTATTAATGGCATTTTAGCGTCAATTCTATTGCAGGCAAAACCATCTCAAGTCCGATTGATGCTGGTTGATCCCAAAAAAGTGGAATTGTCAGTATATAACGATATTCCACATTTGATTACACCAGTCGTTTCAGATCCTAAAAAGGCGGCACTAGGATTAAAGAAGGTTGTCGCAGAGATGGATCGACGGTTTAAGTTACTTGCTGAAGAAGGCGTCCGTAATATTGATGGTTATAACAAATTAGTGGCAAAACGTGACGAAACAGAAAAAGGTGTTGTTTCTCAGAAAATGCCATATTTAGTTGTTATCATTGATGAGTTGGCTGACTTAATGATGACCTCTGCAGTTTCTGGAGATGTTGAAAATGCCATTGTGCGCATTGCCCAGTTGGGTCGTGCGGCTGGTATTCATATGATTGTTGCTACACAACGACCATCTGTTGATATCATTACTGGTTTGATAAAAGCGAATGTGCCTTCACGAATGGCTTTTGCGGTTTCTTCAGGTGTTGATTCTCGTACTATCTTAGATGGTAATGGTGCTGAAAAATTGTTAGGTCGAGGTGATATGCTATTTGCTCCGATTGGTTCAAACGGGCCACAGCGTGTGCAAGGTGCCTTTATATCTGACGATGATGTTGCTGCAATTACTGATTTTATCAAGCAACAAGGTAGTGCACAGTATGATGAGTCAATGTCAGTATCAGATGCTGAGGTACAGGCATTAGAAAATGGCAACAATTCGGGGACTGATGAATTAGATGAAAAATGGGATGAAGTATTGGAATTCATTCTTAGAGCAGGTGGTGCATCAACATCATCTATTCAACGACATTTTGGTATGGGATATAATCGTGCTGGTCGTATCATTGATTCATTAGAGAATCGGGGGTTGATTGGTCCGGCAAATGGATCAAAACCTCGTGAATTAAAATTCACGCCAGAAATGATGGATCGTTTTAAAAAGAACGCACAATAAGTGTTATATGGACAATGTGAATTAATATTTTGAATCAACTTCACTTTTTAAAGTGAGTTTAAGAGCTGCTAATCAAACCAATTAATTTGGTGGATTAGCAGCTCTATTTATTTATAAGGAGTCATTATGTCATATTGCATTTAATTTAAAACCAAAAGGGCTAGGTAAAGTATGCTATCCTAATAGTGTGTTAACTGCCAATAAATTAAAAACTACTATGTTAGGAGTTTTCTAAATGATAGAATTAAAAAATTTAACCAAAAAATTTGGTGATAAGATTGCAGTTGATAATATGAATATGCGGTTAGAAGAAGGGCATGTTATTGGCTTAATTGGACAAAATGGTGCGGGGAAAACAACAACTTTTCGCATGATGTTAGACTTCATTAAGCCAACTCACGGTACGATTACTTGGGATAATCACGCAATAACCAACCATGATAAACAGAATATTGGATTTTTACCTGAGGAGCGTGGTTTATACCAAAAATTAAGCATTGAGCAGCAGGTGATTTATTTTGCTGAACTTCATGGAATGACTAAGGCTGATGCAAAACAAAAATTAAAACATTGGATGAAACGATTAGATGTGGTGGGTAAAGTCACTGACAAGGTACAAAGTTTGTCAAAAGGTAATGCACAAAAGGTACAATTAATTGCTACAGTTATTACTGAGCCATCATTACTTATACTAGACGAACCGTTTACCGGTCTTGATCCAGTTAACACACAATTAATGATGAATGAAATTTCACGATTAAAGAAAAATGGCGCCATGATTATCTTTAGTTCGCATAATATGAGTGGGGTAGAAAAATTATCCGATGAATTATTAATGTTAAAGCACGGACGGACAGTTCTAAGTGGTGGATTAGTAGAGATTAGAGAGTCATTTGGACGTAGTGAAATTTATTTAGAGTCAACAGTTCCTGATGCTGAATTATTGGCAATACCTGGGGTGTTATCAGTTGAACAAGATGGTCGTGGTCGACATTTGAAGTTATCTAATGATGGTGCGGGAAAAGAAGTGTTTCGAACGGTTTCTAAAGATGGTTATGTGCCAGTATTTGCACAACAACCACCAACTTTAGATGAGATTTTCCGTCGTGAAGTGGCTGGAGGTGATACAAATGACTAAACATCAATTATTTTTGGTTGCCCGACAAACATACACTAATCGCCTAAAGACATTTGGATTTTGGTCAATTGTCTTAGCACCAATATTGATCTTGTTAGTCATTGGTGGCATCGTATTTGTTATGGACGCCACTAAAAGTACTGAGAAACCAACGGTTGCGGTTGTAAATAATGCATCATTAACCACCTATCTAAAACAAAATAAGGCTGTGGGTGCAAGATATAAAAATATGCCATCAGCCGCTAAAGCGAAGCAAGCTTTGAAACGAGATAAAATTGATGGCTATTTAACCTCTGCTAATGAGCAATATCATCTGACGATGTCTACTGATGCAGATTCATTATCTGAAGATACATTACAATCAACAATTAATCAGTATTATATGCTTAATCAAGCGACAAAATTGCATTTAAACGCGAATCAGTTACAGACGCTGATGGATCCACCAGCATTTGATTCGACTGTTTATAATAAAAATGGTAAATCATCTGCAGGTGGTGCAACCTCTAATACTGCCAACAGTATGCTGGCTGGGGGATTAGGTATTTTTATATTTATTTTTCTAACGGCATATGTTGGCATGATAGCTCAAGAAATTGCCAATGAAAAGTCTTCTAGGATTATGGAAATTTTGTTAGCGGTCACTTCACCAGGTGTACAATTTTTCGGTAAACTTTTAGGAGTGGCTGGTCTTGCAATCACACATGGTCTTGTTTATGTTTTAGCTGGCGGAATTCTTGCAATCTTTATGCCTAAAAATCAGTATATTGATATGGTTAGGGAGATGCTAGCTGGTGTTGATATTAACTTCGCCATAATGACTGGTTTATTAGCGATTGTTGGGATATTCTTGTATATGATTTTAACTGCAATTATCTCAGCAATGATTAATGATTTAAGTCAAGTGCAACAGGCTGTATCGCCAATTACTTATGTAGCAATGATTGGTTATATTTTATCATTTGTATTGGAAGGGCAACCACATAATCTTTTGATCAATGTATTGTCATATGTACCATTCATTTCGCAAACTTTAATGCCAGCACGATTAGGACTACAATATGCCAATATGACAGATGCATTAATTGCACTATTATTGGAAGTAGTTGTGTTGATTTTCCTTGCCAGATACGGATTGCGTGTTTATAAGAAAAATGTGTTGACATATACAGATGGTAATATTACTAAAGCAGCATTACTAAGCTTAAAAGGATTATTCAGTAAAAAAACAATTGAAGATTAACCATAACAACCCTATGCTATTGAGAAAGTAGCATAGGGTTGTTATGATGTAGAAGTGATTATTGACAGTTATTATTGGTATGATACTTATCAATAAAGAAAAACGCCGAAAAATACGGCGTTTGGTTATCACTATTTTTCTTCTTCCTCGTCTTTATTATTTCCGAGGAAACGATCTTTGTTCTTGTCTTTCAAATCAGGAATATCAAATACTTCGTCAATTTGGCGAGATAATTCATCATTTCTTTTGGTTTGTAGTGGCATGTAAAGGACCTCCTATTTAATAATTAGCATCATTATAGCATGTTTAATTAAAATTTGGTTAAATGAGAAAAATTGGGATAAACATAACATATTAGATTGTCAGCTAATAATTAGGGAAGGCAAATAGATGGCATCAGAACATATTGAGCAAAAACTAGCTTTACTACCTGAATTACCAGGTTCTTATCAGATGAAAGATAAGGATGGGAAGATAATCTATGTCGGGAAAGCTAAAAATTTAAAAAATAGAGTTCGCTCTTACTTTAAAAGTGAACATACAGGAAAAACAGAGCAACTGGTGGCAAATATCGCAGATTTTGATTTTATTGTCACCAGCTCCGAAAAAGAATCATTGCTTTTAGAAATTACCCTGATTCAGAAATACCAACCGTATTACAATATTAGGTTAAAACGTGGTACAGGGTATCCATATATCAAGATAACTAATGAGCGGGATCCACAAATTCTATTAGCAAACGAAGTTGCAGATGATGGTGGTCATTATTTTGGACCGTATCCTAATGTTTATGCTGCTCAGGAAACGTTACACTTTTTACAAAAAGTGTATCCATTACGTCGTTGCAATGGTTACCAAGGGCGTCCCTGCTTATATGCTAACATTGGGCAATGTTTGGGAGCATGTTATAAAGAGGTTCCTGAAGAGGTCTATAACGAGCAAATAAAAAAAATTAAACGCTTCTTAGACGGTGATACTAAAGTTGTCACGAAAATGTTACAGAAAAAAATGGCAGAAGCTGCAGCAAACTTAGCCTATGAGCGAGCAGCAGACTTGAGAGATCAATTGAAGTTTATTGAAGCAACTGTTGAAAAGCAAAAAATTATCTCACGTGATGGTACACCAAGAGATATATTTAATTTCTATATGAATAGAGGTTGGTTATCTGTTCAAGTTTTCTTTATTAGGCAAGCACGTTTAATGAAAAGAGAAAAACGTTTGTTTGCTATCGTTGGTTCTGCTCAAGAAGAATTAACCAGTTTCATTCTTCAATTTTATAATCGACAGAATGCCGTGTTACCTAAGGAAATTTTGGTACCAACGGGGGTAGATAAAGAGGCCATTTCCCAAGTATTAAATATTCCAGTACGAACACCACAACGAGGTGAAAAACGTGCTTTACTAGAACTAGCAGGTAAAAATGCCAAGATTGTCTTAGATGAGAAGTTTCGTTTACTAGAGATGAATGAATCAAAAACAAGTGGCGCGATGCAAGAAATTGCTGATGCATTAAATATTCCTGAAATTCACCGCATTGAAGCATTTGATCATTCTCATTTACAGGGTTCAGATATGGTTTCTGCCATGGTTGTCTTTGAAGATGGTGTACCAAATAAAAATAAATATCGTAAGTATAAAAATAAAACCGTTGAAAATGCAGATGAACGTGCAGAAACAATGGAAGTTATTCGTAGACGCTATACAAGATTGTTGAAAGAACATAGTGAAATGCCTGATCTCATTCTAATGGATGGGGGTGTTATTCAACTAAATGCTGCTCGAGAAGTCATTGAAGATGAGTTAGGTCTTTCAATACCAGTTGCAGCTATGGTTAAAAATGATCAGCACAAAACAGCTGATTTGTTAAAAGAAGAGGGGGCGGCACATGTCCACCTTGATCCTAATTCGCAAGGCTTTTATTTGCTACAGCGCATCCAAGATGAGGTTCACCGATTTGTGATTACATTTCATCGACAGCTACATTCTAAAAGTTCGTTAGGATCAAGACTGGATGGCATCGCTGGTGTGGGACCCAAAACACGCCAAAAATTACTAACGACCTATGGTTCAATGAACAAAATGGCCTCTGCTTCATTAGACGATTTGAAAAAGCTAGGTATATCTGAGAGGGTTGCCAATAATATTCGAATATCATTGGCAGCAATGCAAAATCACGATGACTAAAGGTGGTCAAACCTGAAAAAGTACTGTAAAATGTAAGTCGACAGTTTACAGTTGGCTACAAGAAAGCTAAAAAGAAAGTGAGGTCATGAACGATGGCGTTTGTCGACCAAGTAAAAATTTTTGTTAAAGCAGGAAAAGGCGGGGATGGTGCAGTTTCATTCCGTCATGAAAAATATATTAATATGGGAGGTCCATTCGGTGGCGATGGTGGTCATGGTGGCTCAGTCGTTATGGTCGTAGATGAAGGACTACGTACGCTGATGGATTTTCGGTATAAGCGTCACTTTAAAGCACAAGTGGGTGGTAATGGTGCAACCAAAGGGATGACTGGAAAATCGGCAGAAGACCTGATCATTAAGGTACCACAAGGAACGACCATTACAAATGCAAAGACTGGCGCAGTGATTGGTGATTTGACTGAAAAAGGTCAACGGTTAGTCATTGCGCAAGGTGGTCGTGGTGGCCGTGGTAACATCCGGTTTGCCTCATCGAAAAATCCGGCGCCAGAAATTGCTGAAAATGGTGAGCCAGGTGAAGAATTAGACATTTCCTTAGAGTTAAAGGTTTTGGCGGATGTTGGGTTAGTTGGTTTTCCTTCTGTTGGAAAATCAACCTTGCTGTCAGTTGTAACAGCAGCAAAGCCAAAGGTGGCAGCTTATCACTTCACCACATTAGTACCTAATTTGGGGATGGTTCGTTTAGATGACGGTCGTGACTTTGTTATGGCGGACTTACCTGGATTGATTGAAGGGGCTTCTGAAGGAGTTGGCTTAGGTATTCAATTCCTCCGCCATGTTGAGCGTACGCGAGTAATTTTACATATGATTGATATGTCAGGGGTTGATCCCGAACAAGATCCCTATGACAATTATTTAAAAATTAATCAAGAATTAGCAGCCTATGACCCAGCACTATTGGAACGACCACAAATTATTGTGCCAACTAAGATGGATATGCCCGATGCACAAACGGCTCTTGAGATGTTTGAAGAGCAATTACGAAACGATGATAATGTGCCAGATGACATTGAAATTATGCCAATTTCATCATTGTCGCGTGAAGGGTTGGAGCCGTTGTTACGTCGAACAGCTGACTTGCTAGACGAGACACCAGTCTTTATACCTAAGGGTATGGTGGATGCTGACGATGAGCAAGCAAATTATGAATTTGAAGAACGAGAACAACCATTTGAGTTATCACGAGATGAAGATGGCACTTGGATTCTATCTGGTAATGAAATTGAACGATTGTTCAAACGTACAAATACGAACTTTACTGAGTCATTGATGCGTTTTGCACGACAAATCAGGTTTATGGGTGTAGATGAAGCCCTTCATGAAGCAGGTGCAGAAAATGGTGACGTTGTACAAATTTTAGATTTCCAATTTGAATATGAAGAGTAAGATTGATTGTTAATTTGACAAGTTTATAGCTCGTTTGTTTTCGGTAATGCTGAGAATAAGCGAGTTTTATTCATTTATTGAAATGGAAGGAGGAACCATGGCAGGAAATCAAGCCGAACATGTTAGTCAGTTAGGAAAATATATTACAATTGCGGATAAACAAAATACTTGGGAACAAGTGATTAAAAAGTCACGATTTATTGTGAATATCGCTCGAATAGCCAATGAAGAAGAAGCCAAACAGTTCATTGACGATATTAGTCTGACCCACCGAAAGGCGACGCATAATGTTTGGGCATATCTGTTAGGAAATCGTAATGAAATTCAACGTTACTCTGATAATGGTGAACCGGCTGGAACTGCTGGCGTACCTATTTTAGAGGTTTTGAAAAACAATGCTATTCGTGATGTTGCTGTCGTTGTGACACGTTATTTTGGAGGCATTAAACTTGGAGCGGGTGGCCTTGTTAGAGCTTATGCTGGAACTGTTGTTGGTGGTATTGAGGCAAGTGGGTTGATTGAACGCATTCAACGACATGAAGTCAATTTAAAAATTGCGTATAAGCAATTTGATCCGCTAAAATATTGGTTAGAGCAAAAAAATTATCAAATTTTGGATACATTATTTGCTGCTGATGTGACTGTTACGATTGCTGTTGCCGATTCGGAAATGACGGTATTTAAGCAATCGCTGACAAATGAAATGGCTGGACAAGTACAAATTGAGTTGGGTGGAATTAATTGGTATGAAATACCGTATATCAATAAAGTAAATGCTAAAACGGAAACACTAAAGTAAGTTTTTATGATGCATTTATTTTGGTTACTGTATGATATGGGATATTCGTGTCAGATTAATAACAGAGTATTGGAAGAAAAAGATGAAAACAGATATTGTAAGAGTACACTTAGTTATTTTAGGTTTACTTTTGATTATTTGGTTGGTACCAACCAATTACAATTTTTTAATTTGGAATATAATTTTAGCACTGATCCCATTTGACTTGGCCTTATTGATTCGTTATTTTAAAAAGTACCACCTAGTACAGATTTTAATAACAATTGTTTGGTTAGTGTTCTTCCCGAATGCCATGTATATGGTAACTGATTTTAGTCATTTATCATCAATCGGTACCGGATTAATGACGGAGACACAGTTTTTCAATTATGCCATTTTAGCAGTAGGTGTATTGACCGGATTAATATTGGGGATTTCTTCAGCCCATATTGTTGGTCGGGTATACTGCCAGAAATTATCAACCGTTTGGACAATTATGTTTTATGTTGTTTTATCATTTGTTTCTGCATATGGTATTTATTTGGGTAGATTTTTGCGCATTAACTCGTGGGAAATAGTCAGTGATCCACAAAAAGTCATAAAACTTTTTATGGCTTCCATATCAATGCACAGTTTAGTGTTTGTTATTTCATTTGGCGCATTGCAATTTGCCTTGTTAGTGCTTTATCATATGGTTCGTCGTATAAATATAGATTAAAAATAGACCTTGATATACTTTAAATATTAGTTGGTAGTCCCAGCTTGCTAAAGTATATCAAGGTCTTTAATTTAAAGATTAAGTGAATCATCATTTTTTAACGAATTTGTGCGATAAAAGAATAAACCAGCATTAACAACAATGAGCATTGCACTGGCAATAAATATGCCTCGATAATCAAAGAACATTGCAACGACAGTTCCCATAGCTGGTCCAGCCACAGAACCTAGTGATTGAAATGATTGATTGTAAGCAAATATGCGTGAGGTAACTTGTGTTGGTGTCGTTTTTGTTAGTAATGTTTGTACAGCAGGTAACATGGTTGCGTCAGAGATACCAATCATGAAACGTAAGATGGCTAATTGCCAGACTGCAGTTACAAATCCTGTTGGTAGCATAAATGAAAAGGCAAGTGTAAAGCCAATCAACATAATCCGATGTGTACCAATTCGGTCACCCAATTGACCAAATCTAGGGGCTGCCAGCATTGTTGCTATACCAGGCATGGCAGCCACAACACCAGCCCAAAATGTTGTACCAACTGCACCATGATTTAGTTCGCGGACAAAGAGCGCCACGATAGGACTGATTGATTGATTAACAATTTGAATGATAAAAGTGGTTAGAAATAAACTGATAGTTAATTGTGGGTGTTTTAGTTGTTTAAATACTTCTTTGCGTGACAGAGATTCACCACGCGCAACGGGCGTGAATTCTTCTTTTACTAGTGTTAATACAAGTACAAATACTAGTAAAAATATGATACCTGTAATAATGAAAGATAAACGATAACTTACAATTGAAGCTAATATACCACCAATAAATGGGCCAAGTAATTGACCACCAGTTACACCAGTTACTAAGGTTCCTAACGCGTAGCCGGCTTTTTCTTTTGGTGTTTGTGTAGCAATCATTGCATTCGCATTTGAAATGAAACCACCAAATAGCCCTTGCAATGCTCGGAAGAAAATAAGTTGCCAAATATTTTGAGCAGCGCCCATTAAGAAGAACACAACAGCCATGCCTAATGATGCACGTAATAGCATGAGTTTACGTCCCTTGCTATCAGCTAATTTACCCCAAAAAGGTGATATGATTGCAGTCATTAAAAAGGTAATGGAAAAAGTTATGCCACTATAAAGTGTTAATTGGTCTTTGGTAAAGTTACCTAGAGTGTCTACGTAGAGAGACAAAAAAGGCATGACCTCACTAAAACCTATGCCAGTCATGAATACACCAAACCAAAGTACGAATAGATTTCGCCGCCAGGTAGGCATTTCTGACAATTTTTCTTTCAACATGATTATTGTCTCCTAATTAAATTGTTTTTTATAACCATTTATTCTACTCGTTTTGTGATATTCGTGCACGTTATTAATATTTTCATTAAACAACAAAAAAGAACTGGCTACTAACCAGTTCTTTTTTGTTGTAGGTTTAATAAGAGATATGTTAATTGAGTAGATTTACTAGGAAAGTAAAAACTCTTCGTCATGTGGGTGACGAAACGACCAAGTGATGAGTGTAGGCTTGCTCATTACTTATCTTTAAGTCGATAAGTACATACTAACCAGGAAATGTGAACAAAATGTGAATATTATTGTACAAAATTTCACATTTTAAAAATGCCATCATTTTGTAAATCGAAGGTTAGTGATTTTTTTCTGCTATAATGTAAACAGTGACTTGTAGAAGTGGAGAAAAACATGTACGAATATCTAAAAGGTACGATAACCGCAATATTACCAAGCTATATCGTGATTGATATACAGGGAGTTGGGTATCGTGTGTTAGTTGCTAATCCATATACATTTTCTTTGAACAGTACAATGACTGTTTATGTTGAGCAGATAATTCGCGATAATGATCAGAATTTATATGGATTTTTAACTAAAGAAGATAAAGATCTATTTCAGAAACTGCTGAATGTTTCAGGAATTGGACCCAAATCTGCATTAGCAATTTTAGCAAACAGTGATCATACCGGGTTAATTAACGCTATCACGCAAAATGATATTGGCTTTTTGACAAAATTCCCAGGCATTGGTAAAAAAACGGCGCAACAAATTGTGTTAGATTTGCAAAATAAACTTTCGGATTTGACGCTATCAATTGACGATAGAAACATGTCGGTACAAGAAGAAGCAACGGATTCAGAATTAGCTGATGCGTTACTAGCACTAGAGGCGTTGGGATATGCTAAAAAAGATATTAAGCGTGTTGAAAAAGAGTTAACAAAACAGACAAACTTATCTACTGCAGCCTATGTTAGTTCTGGCTTGAGATTGTTGCAGTAATTTTTGGGGAGAAATAAATGGCAGAGGACTTTTTACATGATATGTCTACTGACACTGGTGAACAGTCGATTGAACAAACATTGCGACCCAGTACATTACAGCAGTATATTGGCCAAGAAGATTTAAAACAAAGATTGCATGTCTATATTGAGGCAGCAAAACAACGTTCAGAACCTTTAGACCATATTTTGTTATATGGACCGCCAGGGTTAGGAAAAACAACCTTGGCAATGGTTGTAGCTCATGAAATGGGCGTTGGTTTGAGAACAACGTCTGGCCCTGCAATTGAAAAATCAGGTGATCTATTGGCGTTGTTAAACGAACTGGCACCGGGTGATGTTCTTTTTATCGATGAAATTCATCGTTTACCTAAGCAAGTTGAAGAAATGTTATATTCTGCAATGGAAGATTTTTATGTCGATATTATAGCTGGAGAAGGTCCAACTGCGCATCCAATTCATTTTCCATTACCGCCATTTACATTGGTTGGTGCGACAACAAGGGCAGGTATGTTGTCGCAACCATTACGTGATCGGTTTGGTATTGTTGAACATATGGCATACTATACGCCGGGTGAACTTTCAAAGATAATTAAGCGTTCGGCCGATATCTTTAATATTGAGGTTGCGGATGAAGGTGCGTATGAACTTGCGAGACGATCGCGAGGAACACCTCGTATAGCAAATCGCCTGTTGCGACGCGTCCGTGATTTTACAACTGTTAAGGGATTACAAACAATTACTGACGAAATGGTCAATTTTTCGCTTGCTTTATTGCAAATAGATGGCATGGGACTGGATGAAGTAGACCACAAGATTTTAGAAACAATGATTAAATTTTATCAAGGTGGGCCAGTTGGTGTTGGTACAATCGCTGCTAATATTGGTGAAGAAGTTGATACGATTGAATCAGTGTATGAACCATATTTATTACAAATTGGCTTTTTACAACGAACACCACGAGGACGTGTTGTTACTTTGGCAGCGTATGAGCATCTGCACTTGCCTTTACCCGATAAAAATAATTAGGAGTACAAATAAATGACTGAAAATTATACAAGTTTAAATGATTTTGATTATGAATTACCACACGAATTGATTGCGCAAACACCTCTAGAAAGGCGTGATGGTTCGCGATTATTAGAGTTGAATGCGGATACTGGTGAACTTCATGATCGCCATTTTTACGATATTATAGACTATCTGAATCCAGGTGATGCATTAGTGATGAATAATTCGCGTGTGTTACCAGCACGTCTTTATGGTGTTCGGCCAGAAACTGGCGGTCATGTTGAAGTATTATTACTTCGTCAAGAAAAAGATGATGTCTGGGAAACGCTTGTTAAACCTGCACGTAAGTATCCAGTTGGCCAAAAAATAGTGTTTGGTGACGGCCAATTAACGGCTGAGGTAATTGAAGAATTAGAACATGGTGGACGTATGATTAAGTTCCATTATGATGGCATCTTTTTAGAAATATTAGAAGAACTGGGTGAAATGCCATTACCACCATATATTAAGGAAAAGTTGGCAGATCAGGAAAGATATCAAACTGTCTATTCAAAAGTTAATGGATCAGCAGCTGCGCCAACAGCTGGTTTGCATTGGACACCAGAGCTTTTGCAAAAAGTTGCTGACAAGGGAATTAAATTGGTTGAGCTAACGTTACATGTTGGGTTAGGCACATTTAGGCCAGTTGAGGAAGATAATATTGACGATCATAAGATGCATTCAGAATTTTATCAATTGAGTGAAGAAGCTGCGCAAACATTGAATGAAGTTCGCACTAACGGTGGCCGTATTGTGGCTACTGGGACAACCTCAATTCGTACACTGGAAACGATTGGTGCCAAATTTGATGGTGAATTACACGCTGATTCTGGGTGGACAGATATATTTATTAAACCAGGATTTGAGTGGCGAGTAGTTGATGCTTTTATTACTAATTTTCATTTACCTAAATCAACTTTAGTAATGTTAGTTGCCGCATTTACAGGTCGTGATAATATTCTAAATGCCTATAAGCATGCGGTTGCTGAAAAGTATCGTTTCTTCAGTTTTGGTGATGCAATGTTTATTCATCATTAAGAAATAGATATAAAGGTAAGTTAAATAACAAAAGTGTTGACTTTGTCAGAACAAGTGTGTATTATATATATTGTTGTTGATACAGAGAAACACTTTGCGGATGTAGTACAATGGCTAGTGCTCCAGCCTTCCAAGCTGGGAATGCGGGTTCGATTCCCGTCGTCCGCTTAACATCATTAATGATGTTAAGTTGATCATTGAAAACTGAATATCGTTTCGATGAAACAAATGTGTAGGGTCATCAAGTAATTTACTTGATACAAAAACATTTGCGAAGTCAATTCGCTAATAAATTCGTTTAACTTCTGTTAAACAAATAACAAAATTGAGTTATACTCAAACTTTTAAAATGAGAGTTTGATCCTGGCTCAGGATGAACGCTGGCGGCGTGCCTAATACATGCAAGTCGAACGCTTTGTCTTTAATTGATCTGACGAGCTTGCTCTGAAGTGATTTTATCTGACAAAGAGTGGCGAACGGGTGAGTAACACGTGGGTAACCTACCTCTTAGCAGGGGATAACATTTGGAAACAAGTGCTAATACCGTATAATACCAACAACCGCATGGTTGTTGGTTGAAAGATGGTTCTGCTATCACTAAGAGATGGACCCGCGGTGCATTAGCTAGTTGGTAAGGTAATGGCTTACCAAGGCAATGATGCATAGCCGAGTTGAGAGACTGATCGGCCACAATGGGACTGAGACACGGCCCATACTCCTACGGGAGGCAGCAGTAGGGAATCTTCCACAATGGGCGCAAGCCTGATGGAGCAACGCCGCGTGTGTGATGAAGGGTTTCGGCTCGTAAAACACTGTTATAAGAGAAGAACGGCACTGAGAGTAACTGTTCAGTGTGTGACGGTATCTTACCAGAAAGGAACGGCTAAATACGTGCCAGCAGCCGCGGTAATACGTATGTTCCAAGCGTTATCCGGATTTATTGGGCGTAAAGCGAGCGCAGACGGTTATTTAAGTCTGAAGTGAAAGCCCTCAGCTCAACTGAGGAATGGCTTTGGAAACTGGATGACTTGAGTGCAGTAGAGGAAAGTGGAACTCCATGTGTAGCGGTGAAATGCGTAGATATATGGAAGAACACCAGTGGCGAAGGCGGCTTTCTGGACTGTAACTGACGTTGAGGCTCGAAAGTGTGGGTAGCAAACAGGATTAGATACCCTGGTAGTCCACACCGTAAACGATGAGTGCTAGATGTTCGAGGGTTTCCGCCCTTGAGTGTCGCAGCTAACGCATTAAGCACTCCGCCTGGGGAGTACGACCGCAAGGTTGAAACTCAAAGGAATTGACGGGGACCCGCACAAGCGGTGGAGCATGTGGTTTAATTCGAAGCAACGCGAAGAACCTTACCAGGTCTTGACATCCCTTGCTAATCCTAGAAATAGGACGTTCCCTTCGGGGACAAGGTGACAGGTGGTGCATGGTTGTCGTCAGCTCGTGTCGTGAGATGTTGGGTTAAGTCCCGCAACGAGCGCAACCCTTATTATTAGTTGCCAGCATTCAGTTGGGCACTCTAGTGAGACTGCCGGTGACAAACCGGAGGAAGGTGGGGATGACGTCAAATCATCATGCCCCTTATGACCTGGGCTACACACGTGCTACAATGGCATATACAACGAGTCGCCAACCCGCGAGGGTGCGCTAATCTCTTAAAGTATGTCTCAGTTCGGATTGTAGGCTGCAACTCGCCTACATGAAGTCGGAATCGCTAGTAATCGCGGATCAGCACGCCGCGGTGAATACGTTCCCGGGTCTTGTACACACCGCCCGTCACACCATGAGAGTTTGTAACACCCAAAGCCGGTGGGGTAACCTTTTAGGAGCCAGCCGTCTAAGGTGGGACAGATGATTAGGGTGAAGTCGTAACAAGGTAGCCGTAGGAGAACCTGCGGCTGGATCACCTCCTTTCTAAGGAAAATCGGAAACCTACACATTCAACGAAACGATATTTAGTTTTGAGTGGTTAACATTCAAACATGGGGAATTAGCTCAGCTGGGAGAGCACCTGCTTTGCAAGCAGGGGGTCATCGGTTCGAACCCGATATTCTCCATAACAACCATCTGGTTGTTAATTAGTTCTTTGAAAACTGAATCATAATTGTAAATTTTTAAATTCATTATAATTGATCATATCAATTAAATTGAGCCGAAAAAATACACCGCGTAATTTTTTGAGTTTTTTAAATAAGTTTAAAATCGCTTGTGACCATTGAGTCACAATACTCAAACGAAATCATCAACGATAGTTGATCGGTTAAGTTATTAAGGGCGCATGGTGAATGCCTTGGCACTAGGAGCCGATGAAGGACGGGACTAACACCGATATGCCTCGGGAAGCTGTAAGTAAGCTGTGATCCGGGGATTTCCGAATGGGGGAACCCAACTTGTGATGCAAGTTATCATTTAATGAATACATAGTTAAACGAAGGTAGACGTTGTGAACTGAAACATCTCATTAGCAACAGGAGAAGAAAGAAAAATCGATTCCGTCAGTAGCGGCGAGCGAACGCGGAGGAGCCCAAACCAGAGTGCTTGCACTCTGGGGTTGTAGGACTACCGTTGTGGAGTTACAAATTTGTTTATTAGCAGAATCAGCTGGGAAGCTGAGCGAAACAGGGTGATAGCCCCGTATGCGAAAGTAAGCAAACTCCCGTGTAGGATCCTGAGTACGGCCGGACACGTGAAATCCGGTCGGAAACTGCGAGGACCATCTCGTAAGGCTAAATACTCCCTAGTGACCGATAGTGAACCAGTACCGTGAGGGAAAGGTGAAAAGCACCCCGGAAGGGGAGTGAAAAAGTTCCTGAAACCATGTGCCTACAACAAGTTAGAGCCCGTTAATGGGTGATAGCGTGCCTTTTGTAGAATGAACCGGCGAGTTACGATACCATGCAAGGTTAAGGTGGAAAGACCGGAGCCGTAGCGAAAGCGAGTCTGAAATGGGCGTTTTAGTATGTTGTTGTAGACCCGAAACCAGGTGACCTACCCATGTCCAGGGTGAAGGTGCGGTAAAACGCACTGGAGGCCCGAACCCGTACATGTTGAAAAATGTTGGGATGAGGTGTGGGTAGCGGTGAAATTCCAATCGAACTTGGAGATAGCTGGTTCTCTCCGAAATAGCTTTAGGGCTAGCCTCGGAAGATAGCGTGTTGGAGGTAGAGCACTGTTTTGGTGCGGGGCCCATCTCGGGTTACTAAATTAAGATAAACTCCGAATGCCAATCACGTATGTCCGGGAGTCAGACAGTGAGTGATAAGATCCATTGTCGAAAGGGGAACAGCCCAGATCGTCAGTTAAGGTCCCTAAGTGTGTGTTAAGTGGAAAAGGATGTGAAGTTGCATAGACAACTAGGATGTTGGCTCAGAAGCAGCCACCATTTAAAGAGTGCGTAATAGCTCACTAGTCGAGTGATTCTGCGCCGAAAATGTACCGGGGCTAAACACACCACCGAAACTACGGGTGCCACATCAGTGGCGCGATAGGAGAGCGTTCTAAGGGCAATGAAGTCAGACCGTGAGGACTGGTGGAGCGCTTAGAAGTGAGAATGCCGGTATGAGTAGCGAAAGACAGGTGAGAATCCTGTCCACCGTATGACTAAGGTTTCCTGGGGAAGGCTCGTCCTCCCAGGGTTAGTCGGGACCTAAGGCGAGGCCGAAAGGCGTAGTCGATGGCTAACAGGTTGAGATTCCTGTACCAGGTGAACATGTTTGAACGATGGAGGGACGCAGAAGGCTAACAGAACCCAGCGGCTGGAAATGCTGGGCCAAGCAACAAGTCTTAGTGTGAGTCAAATGCTTGCACTTATACGGACAAGTTGTGATGGGGACCGAAATAAAGTAGGGAAGTCTGTGATGTCACGCTGCCGAGAAAAGCTTCTAGTTAGTGTTTACCTGCCCGTACCGCAAACCGACACAGGTAGTCGAGGAGAGCATCCTAAGGTGAGCGAGTGAACTCTCGTTAAGGAACTCGGCAAAATGACTCCGTAACTTCGGGAGAAGGGGTGCTCAGCGCAAGCTGAGCCGCAGTGAATAGGCCCAGGCGACTGTTTATCAAAAACACAGGTTTCTGCAAAATCGTAAGATGACGTATAGGGGCTGACGCCTGCCCGGTGCTGGAAGGTTAAAAGGAGTGCTTAGCTTCGGCGAAGGTACGAATTGAAGCCCCAGTAAACGGCGGCCGTAACTATAACGGTCCTAAGGTAGCGAAATTCCTTGTCGGGTAAGTTCCGACCCGCACGAAAGGCGTAACGATCTGGGCGCTGTCTCAACGAGAGACTCGGTGAAATTTAAAGACCCGTGAAGATGCGGGTTACCCGCGACAGGACGGAAAGACCCCATGGAGCTTTACTGTAGCTTGATATTGAGTGTTTGTGCAGCTTGTACAGCATAGGTAGGAGCCGTAGAAATCGGGACGCTAGTTTCGATGGAGGCAAACGTGGGATACTACCCTCGTTGTATGAACACTCTAACTCACACCACTCAGCGTGGTGGAAGACAGTGTCTGGCAGGCAGTTTGACTGGGGCGGTCGCCTCCTAAAAGGTAACGGAGGCGCCCAAAGGTTCCCTCAGAATGGTTGGAAATCATTCGCAGAGTGTAAAGGCACAAGGGAGCTTGACTGTGAGACTTACCAGTCGAGCAGGTACGAAAGTAGGGCTTAGTGATCCGGTGGTTCCGCATGGAAGGGCCATCGCTCAACGGACAAAAGCTACCCTGGGGATAACAGGCTTATCTCCCCCAAGAGTCCACATCGACGGGGAGGTTTGGCACCTCGATGTCGGCTCATCGCATCCTGGGGCTGTAGTCGGTCCCAAGGGTTGGGCTGTTCGCCCATTAAAGCGGTACGCGAGCTGGGTTCAGAACGTCGTGAGACAGTTCGGTCCCTATCCGTCGCGGGCGTAGGAAATTTGAGAGGAGCTGCCCTTAGTACGAGAGGACCGGGGTGGACGTACCACTGGTGTATCAGTTGTTCCGCCAGGAGCATCGCTGAGTAGCTATGTACGGATGAGATAAACGCTGAAAGCATCTAAGTGTGAAACTCGCCTCGAGATGAGATTTCCCATTCAGCAATGAAGTAAGACCCCTCAGAGATGATGAGGTAGATAGGCTAGAAGTGGACGTGCGGTGACGCATGGAGCGGACTAGTACTAATGGTTCGAGGACTTAACCAAGTAGCAAGTGGTGTAAGGCAAAAAATAGCAATTATGATTCAGTTTTGAGGGAACTAAGTTCACTCAATAAAAAAACGTGTCGTGATGATGGCACTGAGGTCACACCTGTTCCCATACCGAACACAGTAGTTAAGCTCAGTAGCGCCAAAAGTAGTTGGAGGATCGCCTCCTGCGAGGATAGGACATCGCGATGCATTATAATGGACGTTTAGCTCAGCTGGGAGAGCACCTGCCTTACAAGCAGGGGGTCACAGGTTCGATCCCTGTAACGTCCATAATGAAGATTGAATACATATTTTTATAGAAAGTTACCAAATTATTGGTAGCTTTTTTATTTTAAAAATAAAATAAGTAGACAAAATATAAATCTAAGCGTTATGGAACCCGTGTTTCTGATATAATGTATACTAGTTTGTTTATATAGAAGTGAAAGGAAATGTGATATGTCGGATTACGCAGTGAAGTATGAATTACTTCATGTCGAAAAACATACCGGTGCGCGATTGGGAAAAATTACGACACCACATGGGGAAGTTATGACCCCAATGTTTATGCCCGTTGGTACACAAGCAACCGTAAAAGGTGTGTCCCCACGTGAATTAAAAGAAATTAAATCACAATTCATTTTATCAAATACATATCATTTATGGTTAAGACCAGGAGACGAATTGATTGCTCAAGCTGGTGGATTGCATAAATTTATGAATTGGGATGGCCCAATATTGACTGATTCAGGTGGCTTTCAAGTCTGGTCATTATCAGACCATAACCATATTACTGAAGAAGGGGTTACTTTTAGAAATCACTTAAATGGTGATGAGATGTTCCTGTCTCCAGAAGTTGCTATGAGGATTCAGAATAACCTTGGTTCAGACGTTATGATGCAACTAGACGAAGCAATTCCATATTTTGAAACATATGACTATGTTAAAAATTCAGTTGAACGAACATCTAGATGGGCAGAGCGAGCTCAAAAAGCACATAAGCGTGAGCAAGATCAGGCACTATTTGGTATTGTCCAGGGAGCAGGTTTCAAAGAATTGCGAAAGCAATCAGCTCAAGATTTAGTTTCATTAGACTTGCCTGGATATGCTATTGGTGGTTTGTCAGTTGGAGAGTCAAAGCCGGAGATGAACCGTGTACTTGATTTCACAGTACCATTTTTACCAGAGAATAAACCGCGATACTTAATGGGTGTGGCTGCTCCAGATTCATTAATTGATGCAGCAATTCGTGGTATTGATATGTTTGACTGTGTATTGCCTACTCGTATCGGTCGTAAGGGAACACTAATGACTTCAAATGGTCGAGTGGTGATAAAGAATGCAAAATATAAAGATGATTTTTCATTAATTGATCCTGAAACTGAAGATTATGGATCACAGCACTTTACGAAGGCTTACTTACATCATCTTTTCAAGACAAATGAATTATATGGTCAAACAATTGCTTCCGTTCACAATTTACGTTATTTGTTAAAATTAATGGAAGATATGCGTCAGGCAATCGCTGAAGACCGTCTACTTGAGTTTAGAGAAGAAACGCTACGTAAGTACGGTTATTTTGAACCAAATGCCAGATTATTTTAAAATTAGTCAATATACTTAAGGAGTTTAAATTTATTATGAACGCAAATATACTTATTTTAGTTGTATTTATCGCCGCAATGTACTTTATTATGATTCGTCCACAACAAAAGGCACAAAAGAAGCGTCAAGCAATGATTAATGACGTGCAACCTGGTGCTGAAGTAATCACCATTGGTGGATTGCACGGTACTATTGCTGCAGTTAACAAAGAAGCACGTACTTTTGATTTAGATGCAGAAGGTGTTATCTTGGTGTTTGAATTATCAGCAATTCGTCAGGTTGTTAAGGAAGCCAATGCACCAGTGACTACAGAAGAACTAACAGAAACACCTGAAACATCAGAATCTGAGGCAACTACTGAAAAGCAATCAGAAAACACTGATGTTGATGCATCAAACGATGAATCAAAGAGTGAAGAAAAATAATCTGTAAAATATAGCTGTTGAAAACTGAAAGTGGCATAAAAGACGTGTGAAAGTTAATTGTGATTACAGAAAGACTTCAGTTTTTTGGCACACATTTAGGGTCATCAATCCATCAATTTTAAATTGGTAGATTGATGACTTTTTCAGTCTATAATAATTACCCATATTCTAGGCTTTTTTCTATGTAATTATAGAATGATGTCTTATGATAAAAATAAGTAAGCTTATCATGTAAAGAGGGGGATATGATGTCTAATTTTCTAGAAATACCTATTCATTTGAATACTGATAGAAAAATTTTACATATTGATATGGATGCCTTTTACGCACAAATTGAGATGCGTGATAACCCTGAATACAAATCTATACCTTTGATTTTAGCTAATGATCCTCGAAAAACTGGTGGTCGTGGAGTGGTTGCAACCGCAAATTATTTAGCTCGTAATTTAGGCGTTCATTCAGCTATGAGTGCTGCTGAGGCGCTAAAACTTGCACCACAAGCAGTTTTTGTCACACCCAATTTTGCCAAATATCGTGGTGTTTCTCAACAACTGCACCAAATATTTAAGCGCTATACGAATAAGGTTGAACCAGTTGCCTTTGATGAGGCCTATTTAGATGTTACTGAGAACATACCAAATATAAATAATGCGATACAATTAGCGCATGAATTGCAGCAAATCATTTATGAGGAACTTGAGTTGACAAGTTCGGTGGGCATTTCTTTTAATAAATTCTTGGCAAAATTAGCCTCAGAACATAATAAGCCAAGTGGACTGACAACTATTAACCCAGAAGATATTCGATCATTTTTAGATACCTTACCGATTAATGAAATGCGAGGGGTGGGAGCTAAGACTGCTGAAAAAATGATTTCCTTGGGCATCCGTAATGGCAAAGATTTGTATGATACAACACAGAATAAACTTGCGGATGAATTTGGAAAAAGTGGATATATCTTCTATGAACGAATTAGGGGTGTTGATGATCGCCCAGTTGTTTGGCAAAGAGAGCGTAAATCAATAAGTAAAGAAAGAACGTATGGTCCGTTTTTAGATACAGAGCAAGCAATAATGGATGAATTAAAGGATTTAGCTGCTAAGTTAACCGCCTCACTCATTAAATCACAATTGCATGGTAAAACATTGGTTTTAAAAATTCGTGATAATGAGTTTCAAACTGCAACTCATCGCGCAACAAGACTTGATTTTTTTCCAAATGATGAAGATGAAATTTATCATGCCGCTCAAGATATTTTAGATGAACTTGGTGGCTATCATCATGCAATTCGTCTACTTGGGTTAACAATGACAAATTTAGCAGCATTATCTTTTGAAAATGTTGTGTTACCTCTATATAAGTAGGAACTCATATGATTTTTCTGATATACTTACATATATTGTCATTTCAAATTTATCGTTAATACGATTATTAGTTAATAAAAATTTTTAATAGAATAGAGACTTACTTATGACAGCGCAAACAGCAATATTAGCGCAAATAAAAGCTGCACATACAATTATTATTCATCGTCATCAACGGCCTGATCCAGATGCTTTTGGATCACAGTTTGGATTAGCAGAGCTGATAAAAACATCATTTCCTGAAAAAAAAGTGCATGTTGTTGGTAAATCTGTACCAAGTATGGCTTGGATGGGACAAATGGAAAAAATCCCTAATAGTTTATACGATGATGCGTTAGTTATTGTAACAGATACAGCAAATTCACCACGAGTTGATGACCGCCGTTTTGAATACGGAAAAGTATTGGTGAAAATAGATCATCACCCTAATGATGAGCCCTATGGTGATTATACTTGGGTCATAGAGAATGCGTCATCAACTTCAGCAATGATTTTTTCATTTTATCAAGAATTTTCTAACGAATTAAAACTATCTGATAAAGGTGCTGCATTTTTATACTCAGGAATAGTTGGTGATACGGGTCGCTTTTTATACGGGACTACTTCCGATACAATGAACATTGTTTCTGAATTAATGAAATTTAATTTTGATTGGGTGAAGATTAATCAGCAAATGGATACTATTTCACTACCAGCCGCTAAAGCATCAGGTTTTGTATATGAAAACATGGTAACAACACAATATGGTTTTAACTATATTATTTTAACTAATGAAATTGTTGAGAATTTTAAACTAGGTGATTTTGGTACGGCATTTATTGTACCCTTACTGGGTAAAGTAAATACTGTCAAAGCGTGGGCAGTGTTTGAACAACAAGAAGACGGCTACTTCAGAGTGAGATTACGGTCACGACAAGTAATTATTAACGAAATTGCAAAGAGACACGGTGGCGGTGGCCATGAATTTGCAGCTGGTGCAAGAGCAAAAAATATTGATGAGATCAATGACATCATTAATGAGACAGATAATTTATTAAAGGAGCAAGCAGAAAAATAATGGCGAAATTTACTGATTACAATTTACGTCCAGAGATATATGAAGCTTTGACGGCAATACATTTTAAACAACCAACGACTGTTCAATCAAGACTGATTCCAGTTATCTTGCAGGGACGTTCTGTCGTTGGACAATCACAAACAGGTTCAGGTAAGACACACACCTTCTTGGTGCCAATCTTCCAGCAATATGATGCGACAAATCAAAAGGTTCAGGCAGTCATTACGACACCCTCTCGCGAATTGGCGCAACAAATTTATGAAGCAGCAAAGCAATTAGCAAGTACTTTTACTGAAGATACTCAACCAAGAATCAGTTTATATGTTGGTGGAATGGATAAAAGTCGTCAGATTCATCAATTACAGAATAAACAGCCACAAGTTGTTATTGGAACACCTGGACGAATCAAGGACTTATATCAGGCTGGTGAATTAGATATTCATACCGCAACCACACTAGTTGTGGATGAAGCAGATATGACACTTGATTTAGGTTTTCTACCAGATGTTGATGCTATCGCTAGTGCAATGCCTGAAGATTTGAAAATGCTGGTCTTTTCAGCAACAATTCCACAAAAGCTACAACCCTTCTTAAAAAAGTATTTATCAAACCCGGTAATTGAGGAAATTCCATCTGAGACAGTCATTGCACCAACCATTAAAAATATTTTGGTTGGAACAAAGGGTGAGACGAAAGATACGTTAGTTTATAACTTATTGACGATGGGTAATCCCTATTTAGCATTAGTTTTTACAAATACGAAAACGCGAGCACGTGAGTTAACTAAAAGTTTGCGTAGTCGTGGTCTAAAAGTGGCTGAAATACATGGTGGTATCCAACCTCGTGAACGTAAGCGCACAATGCAACAAATTCAACATTTAGATTATCAATATGTTGTTGCAACCGATTTGGCTGCTAGAGGAATTGATATTCCAGGCGTGTCACTTATTATTAATGATGGTATCCCAACGGAATTAGAGTTCTTCATTCATCGAGTTGGACGAACGGGTAGAAATGGTATGTCTGGAACGGCTATCACAATTTATAATCCAGATGAAGAAGATCGCGTACAGATGGTTGAAAATATGGGCGTGAAATTTGAGCCAATGACATATGCCCATGGTGAACTACAGTCTGGATATGATCGTCGTCGCCGTCGTCAGCGGACCAAAACTACAGCCAAATTAGATCCAACAATGATTGGTATGGTGAAGAAGAAGAAAAAGCGAGTAAAACCAGGTTATAAACGTCAAATTAAAAACAATATTGCCCGAGACGCAAAATATAAGAAGCGGGTTGCTGAACGTGAGACGTTACGTGCAGCAAAGAAAGCAAAAAAACGCGCCCATGACAAATAATTTGTTATTTTAAATTTACAAAATTATTTCAAGTTGTAAAAAGTAAGAAAAACAGTAATGGATATGATATAATACCCACAAGGACATGTCAGATTATTTCTTAGAGCATACAGAAACGTTGCGGTTGATGAGAGCAGCGCTAAGGGTCATCTGACGCTACCTAATTAAAATTGTTTGCGAAAGCGAACCGCGTGCTAGCGATATTAGCGATTAAAGAGGTAATGATACAGACAATCATTGCAATCGGAGTGGTACCGCGTATTTGCGTCTCTGTTATTGCAATGATTGTCTGTTTTTATTTAATATTTTTTTGAAATGAGGCTTACATTAAAGATGAAAGAATTATCATCGGCTGAGGTTCGTAGCTTATTCTTGCGTTTCTTTGAAAGTAAAGGACATAAAATTGAACCATCACAATCATTGATTCCACAAAATGACCCAACTCTTCTTTGGATTAATTCTGGTGTTGCAACTTTGAAAAAGTATTTTGATGGTTCGGTTGTTCCTGAAAACCATCGAATTACAAATGCACAAAAATCAATTCGAACAAATGATATTGAAAATGTCGGACATACGGCTCGTCATCATACCTTATTTGAAATGATGGGTAATTTTTCAATTGGTGATTATTTCAAAGAGGAAGCAATTCCATGGGCTTGGGAGTTATTAACAAGTCCAGAATGGTTTGGCATGGATCCAGATAAATTGTATGTAACTGTGTATCCAAACGATGATCAAGCAAAAGATATTTGGTTGCATAAAGTTGGTCTGCCTAAAGATCATCTTTATGAAGAACCAGATAATTTTTGGGATATTGGTGAAGGCCCCTCAGGACCTGATTCTGAAATTTTCTATGATCGGGGTGAAGAATTCAATGATCCTGATGAAGCAGAAAATTATCCAGGGGGTGAGAACGAGCGCTACTTGGAAATCTGGAATCTAGTGTTCTCACAGTTTAATCACTTGCCTGGATTAACAGATAATAAAGATTATCCTGAATTACCAACAAAAAACATTGATACTGGTATGGGATTGGAGCGTGTGGTTTCTGTATTCCAGCATGCGAAAACTAACTTTGAAACTGATTTATTTTTACCACTTATTCATAAAACTGAGGATATTTCAGGACAATTTAAATATGGTGAAGATGATACGAAAGATATTTCATTCAAGGTCATTGCCGATCATATTCGTGCCGTAACTTTTGCCATTGGAGATGGTGCATTGCCTTCAAATGAGGGACGTGGGTACATCATTCGTCGCCTATTACGTCGTGCTGTTTTACATGGTCGTAAATTAGGTATTAGCCAAGTATTTTTAAAGGATTTGGTTCCTGTAGTTGGTGAAATTATGATTTCTTATTATCCTGAAATTGCCAAGAATGCTGACTATATTGCTTCCATTGTTGAAGCTGAAGAAATTCGCTTTAATAAAACATTAACTGATGGATTATCACTATTAGATGACGTGATTGAGCAGGCTAAGAGTAAAAAGGGAATTATTGACGGTGCAATTGCCTTTAAGTTATATGATACTTATGGATTCCCATATGAACTAACTGAAGAATATGCAACTGATGAAGGCTTAAAGGTTGATCGTGATGGCTTTGATGAGCAAATGAAGGCCCAACAAGAACGTGCTCGTTCAGCACGTTCAAACAAAGCATCAATGGGTGTTCAAAATGAGTTATTGACTGGCCTAAAGACGCCATCTCAATATGTTGGTTGGTCTGAATTAACTGTTGAACAAACTGAGTTAGTTAATTTGATTGTTGATAATAAATTGGTCGAAGAAGCTAATGCTGGCCAAGTACAGGCAATATTTGCAAAGACACCTTTCTATGCTGAAATGGGTGGGCAGGTAGCTGATCTTGGTATGATTTATGATGAATCTGGTCAAGCAGTTGCCAAAGTAACTGATGTGCAAAATGCACCAAATGGCCAACATTTGCATACTTTGTCAATTATTGCACCGCTTTTCGTTGGCAAGCAATACAAGCTTGATGTTGACCGTCCATACCATGTTGCAGTATCGAAAAATCATACAGCAACTCATTTGCTAGATCAAACTTTGCGAAATGTTCTTGGAGAGCATACGACCCAAGCTGGTTCACTTGTAACTGCAGAAGGTTTGCGATATGATTTCACGTATAATGGTGCAGTGCCAAGTGAAAAGTTGCAAGAAGTTGAGGATATTATCAATCAAAAGATAATTGATAATTTACCAATTTCTTGGATTGAAACGGATATTGAATCAGCAAAGAAGCTAGGAGCAGTTGCCGTCTTCACTGAAAAATATGGTGAAAAAGTTCGTGTTGTTTCTATTGGTGATTACAATGCTGAATTTGATGGTGGAACACATGCTAATTCAACTGCTGAGTTGGGGATGTTTAAAATAGTTGGTGAACAAGGTACAGGAGCTGGCGTTCGTCGTATTGAGGCAGTTACTGGATCTGGAGCCATGGCATTGTTCAAATTGCATGATAGCTGGTTGGCTAAAGCAGCAGAACAAGTAAAAGCCCCACAGCTTTCAGAGATTAATGATAAAATTTCTGGATTGCAAACAGCACTTAAAGAGGCAGAACGTCAAGCTGCTTCTCTTGAGCAGAAATTGGCTAATCAAGAAGCTGATGCTGCGTTTGCAAATCCTCAAAAAATTAATAATTATACACTAATTGCTACAGAAATGGCAGTTGAATCAATGGATGTATTGCGTTCAACCGCTGATACGTGGAAGCAAAGTACACCATCTGATGTATTAGTTTTGGCTGCTAATTTAGGTGAGAAGGTTAATCTATTGGTTGCAGTTGCCCCAGAAGCAGTTAAAAAGGGTATTAAAGCAGGAGATCTTGTAAAGTCAATCGCACCAGCAATTGGTGGTGGTGGTGGTGGCCGTCCTGATATGGCTCAAGCTGGTGGAAAGAATCCAGCTGGTATCGCAGACGCCTTTAAGCAAGCAGCTGACTGGTTACAAGAAAAATAAGAAGTTAGTTATTATTAATAGAAAACCTTAAAGGGAGGTTTGGGTACAATGAGTTCATTGGATAATACAGCAGTATTTAAATTTGGTAATAATGAATCACATGATGTCCGAAAAATGTTGGAAGTAGTTTATGCAGCATTAGAATCAAAGGGATATAATCCAATTAATCAAATTGTTGGTTATTTAATTTCAAACGATCCAGCATATATTCCACGTGTTAATGATGCGCGTAATTTAATTCGTAAATTTGAACGGGATGAAATTATTGAGGCATTAGTAACGGATTATTTAGCAAAATAATGTCATCAAGCAACGTAGGAAGAGGTCAAATGATATGGGACGTATTCTAGGTTTGGATGTAGGTTCGCGCACAGTCGGTGTTGCTGTTTCTGATCAATTAGGTTGGACCGCACAAGGCGTAGAAATTATTCCAATAAATGAAGATGAGAAGGAATTTGGTATCGACCGAATGAAAGAACTCGTAGCTAAGTATGAGCCAATTGGATTTGTTCTGGGATTACCCAAGAATATGAACAATACTTCTGGACCTCGTGTTGATGCTTCACGTGCTTATGGTGAGTTATTGAAGGAGACTTTTGGTCTACCAATTGATTTTCAAGATGAACGCTTAACGACAGTTGAAGCTGAACGTATGCTGATTGAAGAAGCTGATACATCTCGTAAGAAACGTAAAAAAGTTATCGATAAATTGGCAGCAGGTTTAATTTTGCAAAATTATTTGGACCGAAAAGGATCGTTGGTAAAGTAAGAGGTAAAAAAATGGATGAAGAACAAGACATTATTACATTAGTTGACGATAATGGTGATGAACAATTATTTGAAGTATTATTTACTTTCAAATCTGAAGAGTATGGTAAGTCTTATATTATTCTTTACCCAGCTGGATCTGGTGAGGATGAAGAAGTTGAGATGTTAGCTTATATCTTTGACCCAGAGGAAACACAGATTGCAACAGAAGGTGGACTAACACCAATTGAAGATGATGCAGAATGGGCAATGGTCGAGGAACATCTAAATCAATTTTTAGATGAGCAAGAAAATTAGTTAAAGGTCATCAATCTACCGAAATTAAATTGGTGGGTTGATGACCTTTCCAATATTTAATAACCGTTACTCATGTCCCCAGCAGTTATTTTAATTAGGGAGAAATTAAATGGATAATGCGGAAATTTTTATTTTGACAGACTCAGATGGTCAAGAACATGAATTTCAAGAGCTTTTTTCATTCGACTCAGAGGATTTTCAACGGTCATACATCATTTTAGAGCCAGTTGATGAAGCTGAAACTGAAGAAATTGGTGTTTTACCATTTATTTATGAAAAAGACGCTGAAGAAGGTATGTTGCAGCCGATTGAAACAGATGAAGAATTTACGATGGTTGAGGAAGTTATGAATACAATCTTCAATGATCCAAAATTACGCTAATATTGCAAGCATGATGATTGAAAACATTTTTGTTTTCAATCTTTTTTTGTACGCTCTAGTTAATTCTGCGTCTTTATTATTAAAAGGGGTAGAAAATGATTCAAATTAAAGCAATGTATTATCGTTATCGACATCAAATATGTTTTAGTAGTGTTTTAATGGTTGTGGGAATCAGTTTTTTAATATGGTGGCAAGTTTCCCAGAGTAGTTCTAGTATGTCATCGAAAGATATCACGACAATTTCAGCTCATCAAAATATAGCAAAAAAAAGTAAAAAGTCCAAAAAAATGTTGCATGATAAACAATCAAAAAAAGTTGTGATTGATGTAAAGGGTGCCGTCTATCGGCCAGGGGTTTATTATTTTGCCAAAGAACCAATCGTTGCAGAAGTATTACGAAGTGCTGGTGGGCCGCTACCAAATGTTGATAATGTTCGAATAAATTTGGCAGCAACATTAAATAATGGTCAAGTACTCTATGTTCCAGTGGAAAATGAACAGGTACCAGAAGCGTATCCTTTACCAGGAAACCCAGTTCATAACGAACAACATATTGGGCAAGCCAGCGACCAAGATAATTCGAATGATAAAATTAATCTAAATACTGCTGACAGTGCCACTTTGCAGAATTTGCCAGGAATTGGTGAAAAACGTGCACAGGACATTATTAAGCAACGTGAAACAATGGGTGGCTTTAAAACAATCTCTGATTTACAACAAGTTAATGGTATTGGTGAAAAGACATTTGCAAAATTAGAGCCGTTGGTAACGGTATGAAATCAGGATATTTATTGATATTAGGAATGTGCTTAGCATGCGTTAATATGATATTTCTGTTTCGCTTTTGGTGGGCACTACCGTTTTTGATATGGTTTATCTTATTGTTATACCGTAAATTTAATCACTATATGTTGAGCACCTGTATAATTATATGTATTTTTGGTTACTTTGGTTATTGGCAGTTTAATATTGATCGTTTAGTCAAAATGCCTACTGGTGAAACTTTGTTATTAGGGTATACACGATCGGAATTTTACATTGAGAATGATGGTATTCAACTGTTGGGGTTGATGCACCTGTTTAGTATTTCAGGATTTCAAGTAACCATTGTCTACCAATTATGGCGAAGTCTATCAAGACAATTATTTATTCAACGGGAACATTCACTTGTGATTGTACAATTTATGCTAATTGTTTTGTGGGTGTTTGCGGGTGGTGTGCAATCTTTGATTCGACCAATATTTTTAGGTATCAGTCAAGCTTGGCGTGATTTACATTGGATAGTTATTGATGCAAAAGATGCATGGGAATTAGCATTAATTGGTGGCTTGATAATTGAACCTGGTGTTTTACATAACTTCGGGGGCCAATTATCTTACTTACTGACTTTTGGATTACTTTGGCTTCAAGACAGACCCGCATGGCTCCAAAGTATTTGGTTATCGACTTTTATTTTACCCACTTTATTGTGGCATACGTTTAGCTGGCATCCGATTAGTTTGTTAGCCAATTTATTGATTGTCCCCATATTTTTTTGGCTAATTATACCCGTGATTATTTTGGGGATTTTTGCAACAATTTGTCATTTTGCATGGCTTCAAGATATTTGCGAATGGATTATTAATTTAATGCAGTTGTGTATCAAGTTTGGTACCAAAATTCCTGGAGAATGTTTATTTGGTAGGCCATCGATCATTTTTTGCATTGTTTTGACTATATTGCCATTGATATGGCTAATCACTTGTAAGAAACGATTATTATTTTTGATAATGGTTTGTTGTTATACGATACTATGGGGTATGCCACGTTTTTTTCCAGGAGGCTTTGTTGCTTTTTTTGATGTTGGGCAAGGAGACACAACTATATTACGACCTTCACATAATCAAGTTACTTTGATTGACGTTGGTGGTAGAATGCGATTTTCGAAACATGACCAAACAAAGAAGAATACACGTAATTACCAGGTAGAAGAATTGATTCATTTTTTAAAAGGTCATGCTATTAATAGGATTCAACAGTTAATATTGACTCATAAGGATATTGACCATATAGGGAATATATCAGACTTTCTAGAGCAGATTGATGTGACAAAAATTTATGTACCTGCGGGCATGGAACATCAGCCCGGCTTTAAAAAGCGCATTGCAAAGTACGTACGGTCAGGTGGAAAAGTATATCCAGTGTTGGCCGGATTACACGTGACGAAAGATATTCAAGTTTGTCATCCAATTATTAAAGGAATTGGTGAAAATGACGATTCCATAGCAGTATACATTGATTTTAAGACACTTAAATTAATGATGACGGGGGATTTATCTAAAAAGGGAGAGATAGACATCATCAACAACTTTTACTTGCCACGAGTGGATATCCTTAAGTTTGGCCATCATGGATCAAAGACGAGTACAGATGAAATGTTTGTGAAACGGTTAAGACCCAAAATTGGCATTGTTTCTGCGGGTATTAATAATCGCTATGGGCATCCAAACAAAGAAACGATGATGACAGCAAAAAATCATCATTTGAAAGTCTATAGTACTGCCAAGCAGGGAATGATTAAGGCGAAGTGGGGGCTACTAAACTGTTATCAAATATACTACCGACATAAGTTAAAACATTAGTAGGCAGAACTTGGTAGACGTGCTATCTTATAATATAGATAAAAATGAGAGGGGATGTTGTTTTGACCGTAACTTTAGCAGACGTTTTTAACGATGTACAGACAGGACAACTATATCCAATTTACTTTGTCCAAGGCCAGGATCAATATTTAATAAATCTGGTCAGAGAAAAGTTTTTAACTATAATTCATCCTGATGATCGTGCATTAAACTTAGCACAATTTGATTTAACTGAAGTACCTTTAAGTCTGGCAATTGACGATGCTAAATCAGTGCCCTTTTTTGGTAATCAGCGTGTCGTAATTCTAGACAATCCATATTTCTTAACTGGTGAACGGCAAAAAAGTAATTTAGAACATCACGTTGAGGATTTGGTAGACTATATTAAACAACCTGAACCGCAAACAACAGTCGTTATTTTTGCCCCCTACGATAAGTTAGATAACCGGAAAAAAGTTACAAAATTGTTGAAGGAACAAGCAAGATATCTTTCGTTTGTGAATTTAAGTGATAAGGATATTACTCGTTTTATGGATCAACGAGTAAATGAAGCTGGCTATTTCATTAATTCTGCAGCAAAGCAAGAATTAATTAGATTGACGAATTCTTCATTAACTCAAATAATGTCCGAATTAGACAAATTAATGCTTTATACATTAAGTGAAAAGCAAATTAATGTGTCAGATGTAAAAGAATTAGTGACACATACATTAAGTGAAAATATTTTTGATTTAATTGACTGTTTATTGAAGGGACAATTAACACGTGCCGTTAATTTGTATCATGAGCTGTTATCAACAGGTGAAGAGCCATTGCGATTACATGGTGCATTAGTAGGACAATTTCGTTTACTATTACAAGTTAAATCTAGTGAAAAAAGTGAAAAAGGGATAGCTTCTGAGTTAAAAGTCCATCCATACCGTGTGAAATTGGCAAAACGTGTTGTCAGAAAATTTAGTTATGTACGTTTAGCAAGCGCTTATCTTGGTTTAGTTAGTATGGAAGAACAGCTAAAATCTACGTCGCGGGATCCAGAATTATTATTTGAACTGTTTATTTTAAAATACAAAAATCAAATGGCTGAATAAAATACTTGCATATAATTGACTAATTTAGTATGATACTAAGAGTGCATTAGCACATGACCTTTTACTATGTTTGACGGTTCACCGTCGTCATACGTTGTTTGAGGCGACTATTATATTATGAAAGGTGGATATCCAACAATGGCTATTTCTGCAGAACGCAAGAATGAAATCATCAATGAGTTCGCTCGTCACGAAGGTGATACAGGTTCAGTTGAAGTTCAAGTTGCAGTATTGACTGCTGACATCAACGAATTAAACGGACACATGTCAGAGCACAAGCATGACTTTCACTCACAACGTGGCTTGATGAAGAAAATCGGTCACCGTCGTAACTTGCTACGTTACCTACGTAACAATGATGTACAACGTTACCGTGAGTTGATCCAAAAGCTTGGTTTGCGTCGTTAATATATAATATATTAATCACGTTTTTATTTTGACATTTATCATCGGAGGGAAAAGCGATGCCAATTATTGAGTCATCAATCCAACGTGCCCGCTTAAACAAAGTGCAACGCGAGCGTAACATCTCACAACTAAGTGCATACCGTACTGAAGTTAAGAAGTTCCGTGTTGCTGCTGAATCTGGCGAGGGTAACTTACAAGAGTTATTCGCTGCAGCTTCATCAGCAATTGATCGTGCCGCATCAAAGGGCTTGATTGCTAAGAACAAAGCTTCACGTGACAAGTCACGTTTGGCTTCATTGTTGAACAAGTAATTTATATTACAAATAGACAATATAAAAAGACTAGTAGCTTTGCGCTGCTAGTCTTTTTTTAATGAAGAATAATCTTTAACTGCTTTTCTAAATATTTTTCTATTTTATTTTCAAGTTAAACTATTTAAAAATTATGATAGATGACTTACAGGTTTTCTAGCGTGCGCTTATGTGGTAGTATTGTATTAAACATTTTAACGTTGGGTAAAATAAAAACCCGTGAAATAAAACGAGAATAGGAAAATTATGGCAACTACATTAGACATTATGCCGTTTGGTGGCGTGCGTGAAAATGGAATGAACATGTACGCTGTGACGGTTGATGAAGATATATTTATTTTAGATGCAGGATTGAAGTATCCTGAGAGTGACTTATTAGGGGTAGATGTTGTTATCCCAGACTATGCATACTTAGTTGAACACGCAGATAATATTGCAGGAATTTTTTTGACACATGGTCATGCTGATGCGATTGGCGCATTACCTTACTTATTGTCAGAGGTACAAGTCCCAGTATTTGGTTCGGAATTAACGATTGAATTGGCAAAATTAGCTATTAATAATGAGACCAGTTTGAAAGATTATGATGATTATCATATTGTAAGAGGTAATTCTGAAGTTCGTTTTGGAAATGTGACAGTTTCTTTTTTTGAGACAACACATACAATTCCGGAGTCTTTGGGAATTGTGATTGAAACCGCGGTTGGACAAGTCGTCTACACAGGTGATTTTAAACTGGACACAACAGCATTACCATATTATCAAACGGATTTATTGCGATTAGCAGAAATTGGTCAAAAAGGTGTTGTGGCATTGCTAGCTGATGCAGCTGGAACGGCACATATTGGGACGCCAGATCATGAATCAGTGCTAGGCGATTATATTTTAGAAAATTTTCACTTACACAAGTCTGGCCGAATTATTGTTGCTGCGGTAGCATCAAATATTCAACGTATTCAACAGGTAATTGATGCTGCATATAAAGTGGGTCGAAAAATTGTCATTTCAGGGAATGACTTGGAAAAAGTTGTGCGTACGGCTCTACGTTTAAAAAAGTTAATTTTACCTATACCTGAAAATGAGATGTTTGTTTCTCTTAAGAATCTTTCTAAACTGCCAGCAGATGAGACAGTTATTTTAGAAACAGGACGAATGGGAGAACCAATTCGTCACTTACAGAGAATTGCTCATGGTGATGATCGTAATATTAAAATTCAACCTGGTGATTTGGTGTTTATAACTACGACGCCATCTACTGCGATGGAGGGGTATGTTGCGAAAACACGTGATATGCTGTTTAGAGCAGGAGCCATGGTCAAACAGATCTCTACTGATAAAAAGTCTTCAGGACACGCATCAAAAGACGATTTTCAATTAATGCTAAATTTGTTGAAACCTCAAAATGTTATCCCTGTTCAAGGAGAGTACCGCGTCTTGAATGAGGCGTATCGAGCAGCGGAACAAGTTGGATATGATGATGATCACGTATTTTTACTAGCCAAAGGTGATAAGCTACGATGGAATGGTGAGAAGTTCTATCTTGGTGGATCAATTCAAGTCACATCAACTATGATTGATGGGTCAGGGGTTGGTGACATAGGTTCGATTGTTTTAAATGACCGACGCATTCTGTCAGAGGATGGTGTCTTTATCGCAGTTATCACGATTGACCGTAAAAAGAAAAAAGTGATTGCACCAGCTAAAATTGATTCTCGCGGATTTGTCTACGTCAAAACTTCGCGTGATTTAATGCATGAAGCTGCAGAACTGGTTGAACAGACTGTCGCAGAAGGTGTCAAGAATACAAAGGACTTTGACTGGGGTAACTTAAAAAACTCTGTACGAGATGCTTTGGGAAAGTTTTTGTATGAAAAGACAAGACGGAAGCCAGTCATTTTGCCAGTTATTATGGAGGCAAATCAGAATGGCCGTCGTCGCAGACGAACATCAGCACATCAAGGTAACAAAAATAAGGCCGTTAGTGCAAAATTAGTTAAAAAACAAACTAATAAAAAGAATACGGCCAATAATACTGATAAAAAGTCGGCTTCAAAACCGCTTAATCGTAAGCCTAATAAGGCTCGCCGACAAAGAAAAAATAATAATCAACGCAAACAGTCAAAGCAAACTGTTGATGCCGAGTAAATAAAAAATCATTCTGTGATTTAGATGAAGAGATTCTTTTTTGTTTAACAATATAGTTAAATGATTAAGAATCTTTTAGTTTTAGGGAATTTAAGATCCAACTAGTTAGAAGGAATTTTAATATGACAAGTGAACAAAATACCAATGAACGATACTCATCATTAGTTTTGGAAGCAAAAGAAGAAATTAACAATGGATCATTAAGTCGTGCGCTAGATACTTTGACTTTGGCGTATCAATTAAGACAAACTGTGGAAGTGAATCATCTTTTGGTAACCACGTTAATTGCACAAGGACAATATCAGGAAGCACAGATTATTGCAGATGAATATTTAACTTCGTATGCCAAAGAGGAACAAAGTGCAAAAACTTATTTAAACCTGGCCCTTCATAATCATTATTTTCTAAATGCATGGGAATTTTTAACTTGGTTACCAGAACGACTGCAAGACAAGTTTCGCTTCATGGTTGTTGAAGAGGAGAATCATTATCGATTAAATCAAGAAAAAACAATTCAAACAATTGTAAGACAATTTTATCATCTTAGTGATGGCGATATGATTGAGCAACAAAAACGTTTATTAGCCGCGAATAAGTTGCCTTTAAGCGAATATGAAATTGGGGCGAAGTTTGTATTACGTGATCCTTTTTTATCACAAATTTCACGAACTACTGTACTAGATGAATTAAGGCGAGTTAAGACATCGGATTCAGTGGAATTTATGGATTTGAAAGGTAACTTAAACACATACATTCCTGCAGAATTAAAATCACTAGAACAAGACCAAACGTATGTTAATATTTTGAAAGAATTAGATAAGTATACTAAAAAACTTGGACCAGATATGGTTCATGGACTGAGAGAACAAGTACATCTACTGTTGATGATCGCTTATCCACAATTGTCAATCATTGTTCAAGACGTCACGAGTTGGGTCGCTGGATTGGTTGCGGAAACATTTGAATATGCTATGCCCGATGAGCCTGATAACCAAGTTATTTGGCGTAATAAATTGCAAAATAGTTTAATGAATTTAATTAATTAGAAAAAACAAGAATATATAGAGAAAAATAAGTAAAAAATATTTACAAAAATAGGGAAGTTATATATAATAATTTCAGTCTCATATAGAGAATTAAAAAGATTTTCGTATCTTATTGTTTCAGTTATGAGGTATGTGTAGTATACTTATACTAAGCAATAAGGTTGATTCTAATCAACATGCGAATAATAGGAGGACAAGCTTTTGGCTAAGGAAAATTACGAGCGCACTAAGCCGCACGTTAATATTGGAACTATTGGACACGTCGACCACGGTAAGACTACGTTGACTGCCGCTATCTCAAAGGTACTATCAGATAAGGGTTTGGCTAAGCAAGAAGACTTTGCTTCAATCGATGCCGCTCCTGAAGAGCGTGAGCGTGGAATCACGATCAACACTGCTCACATCGAGTACGAGACGGAAGCACGTCACTACGCCCACATCGATGCCCCAGGTCACGCGGACTACGTTAAGAACATGATCACTGGTGCCGCTCAAATGGACGGTGCTATCTTGGTTGTTGCTGCAACTGATGGTCCTATGCCACAAACTCGTGAGCACATTTTGTTGGCTCGTCAAGTTGGTGTTGACTACCTTGTAGTATTCTTGAACAAGACTGACTTGGTTGATGATGATGAATTGGTTGACCTAGTTGAGATGGAAGTTCGTGAATTGTTGTCAGAATACGATTTCCCTGGGGATGATATTCCAGTTATCCGCGGTTCAGCTTTGAAGGCTTTGGAAGGTGATCCAGAACAAGTTAAGGTTATCGAAGAGTTGATGGATACTGTTGACTCATACATTCCAACACCAGTTCGTGATACTGACAAGCCATTCTTGATGCCAGTCGAAGACGTATTTACGATCACTGGTCGTGGTACTGTTGCTTCAGGTCGTATCGATCGTGGAACTATCAAGTTGAACGAAGAAGTTGAAATTGTTGGTTTGAAGGAAGATGTTCGTAAGACAGTTGTTACTGGTATCGAAATGTTCCGTAAGACTATGCAACAAGGTGAAGCCGGTGATAACATTGGTGCATTGTTGCGTGGTGTTGACCGTAAGGAAATCGAGCGTGGTCAAGTTTTGGCTAAGCCTGGTTCAATTCAAACGCACACTAAGTTCTTGGCCGAAGTTTATGTTTTGACCAAAGAAGAAGGTGGACGTCACACACCATTCTTTACTAACTACCGTCCACAATTCTACTTCCACACAACTGATGTTACTGGTGTAGTTGAATTGCCAGAAGGTGTTGAAATGGTTATGCCTGGTGATAACGTAACATTCGATATCGAATTGATCGCACCAGTTGCCATTGAAAAGGGATTGAAGTTTACTGTTCGTGAAGGTGGCCGTACTGTTGGTGCCGGAACTGTTTCAGAAATCCTTGACTAATCTACAATTTGTCGTTTAGTTAATGGTTATAAAAAGAGAGTTATTGCATCAATGATGTGATGACTCTCTTTTTGAATTTTAAGAGAAAATCTTATATAATCTATAATGAAGTACTTTACGGTGAGTGGAATGTTTTATGGCATAATATTGTCAAAATAATGCGTTTCCGATATACTGATTAGGTATGTAAAGATAATTTATGTCGTAAATAGTGTAAAGCTAGCGACTATTGGAGGAAAAAACATGGCAAATGCAGTTTTCACTAAGGGTGAAGGCAATAAGGGAACAATTAAGTTTGAAGTTCCTGTTGATGTATACGCAAAGGGAATTGATGCAGCATTCAACGAAGTAAAGAAGCAAATCAGTGTTCCTGGTTTCCGTAAGGGAAAGATGCCAAAGCAGGTATTTTTCCAAATGTATGGTGAAGAATCATTGTATCAAGATGCCTTGAACAAGATTCTACCAGACGTTTATGGAGAAGCCGTTTCAGAAACAGGCGCAATGACAGTTGGACAACCAAAAATTGAAGCAGAATCAATGAACAAGGGTGAGACTTGGGTTTTGACTGCTGAGGTTGAATTGGCTCCTGAAATCGAACTTGGTCAATACAAGGGTGTTGAAGTTCCTGCTTCTGATACATCAGTTTCTGATGCAGATGTTGATGAAGAACTTGCAAACATGCAACAAGGTCAATCTGAACTTGTCTTAGTTGAAGAAGCTGCTAAGAATGGTGATACTGTTGTCATCGATTTTGATGGTTCAGTTGATGGTGTTCACTTCGATGGTGGACAAGCTGATAACTATTCATTAGAATTGGGCTCAGGTTCATTTATTCCTGGATTTGAAGAACAATTGGTTGGTGCAAAGGCTGAAGACAAAGTTGACGTTAAGGTTACTTTCCCAGAAGATTATCAAGCAGCTGACTTAGCTGGTAAGGAAGCCGTTTTCGAAGTAACTGTTCACGAAGTTAAGACTAAGGAAATTCCTGCACTTGATGATGAATTTGCTAAGGATGTTGATGAAGAAGTTGAGACTTTAGCTGAATTGAAAGAAAAAGTTAAGGCTCGCTTGGCAGATCAAAAGGCTTCAGCAGCTAAGGAAGCTAAGGAAGATGCCGCCGTTGCTGCAGCTGTTGACAATGCCAAGGTTGTTGGTGATGAAATTCCTGCTTCAATGATTGATGAAGATGTTCATCGTCAAATGAACCAAATGTTTGCATCAATGCAACAACAAGGTATTTCACCAGAGCTTTATTACCAAATTACTGGTACATCTGAAGATGATCTTCACAAGCAATATGAAGAAGGTGCTGAGCGTCGTGTAAAGACAAACTTAGTATTGGAAGCTATTGTTAAAGCTGAAGACATTAAGCCATCTGATGAAGAAATCGCTGCAGAAGTGAAGTCATTGGCTGAAGCTTACAATATGGAAGAAGATGCTGTCCGCAATGCATTGTCAGATGACATGTTGTCACATGACATTGCAATTAAGTCAGTTGTTGACTTAATTGTTGCCGAAGCAGTTGAAGCCTAAATATTGGTTTTAATAAAAAGGTTAGACTTTTGTAGAAGTCTGACCTTTTTTGTCTTTTTCCGGTAAGCGAAGTTTGATACAATACTTACAGTATTATAATTTAATGGATAGAAGTTATAGGAGGTTGGACAGTGTTTAATACGACTGACAGCTCAAATGGGGTTGCATACTGTTCATTCTGTGGTAAACCCTCTACTGAGGTCAAAAAGTTGATTGCTGGCCCAGGGGTTTACATTTGTAATGAATGTGTTGCTTTAGCCCAAGACATTATTAACGAAGATTTACAACAGGATGCAATGGCACGGACGCTAACATTGAAGACACCGCGTGAAATCGTTGATAATTTAAATGAATATGTTATCGGTCAAGACGATGCTAAACATACTTTGGCAGTTGCTGTCTATAACCATTACAAGCGTGTTAATGCAAAATTAACGGGTGAAACGGGGATAGAGGGTGTTGATCTTCAAAAATCAAATATCGCTGTGATTGGACCAACTGGTTCTGGAAAAACTTATATTGCACAGTCAATGGCTAAATTATTGAATGTACCTTTTGCTATTGCAGATGCAACGACATTGACTGAAGCAGGTTATGTTGGTGAAGATGTTGAGAACATTTTGTTAAAGTTAATTCAAGCAGCGGACTATGATGTTGAGCGTGCCGAAACTGGTATTATCTACATCGATGAGATTGATAAGATCGCTAAGAAGGCTGAGAATGTATCAATTACTCGTGATGTGTCTGGTGAAGGTGTGCAGCAAGCATTGTTAAAGATGCTAGAAGGAACAATTGCTAATGTTCCACCTCAAGGCGGCCGTAAGCACCCAAATCAAGAATTTATTCAAATTGATACGACGAATATTCTCTTCATAGTTGGTGGAGCTTTTGCTGGTATTGAACAGATGGTTAAAGAGCGTCTTGGGGCGAAGGTTATTGGCTTTGGTACCGATGCCAAAACACAACAATTGCAAAGTTCAGATAAATCAATTATGCAGCAAGTGTTACCTGAAGACTTGATGAATTTCGGATTGATTCCAGAATTTATTGGTCGATTACCAATATTAACAGCACTAGAAGAACTAACTGAGTCAGACTTGGTTCGTATTTTGACTGAGCCTAAGAACGCTTTAGTTAAGCAATACCAAGCTCTGTTGGCTCTAGAGGATGTTGATCTCAAATTTACAGATGATGCGCTGAAAGCAATGGCACATTTAGCTATTGAACGCGAAACTGGTGCTCGTGGATTGCGGTCAATTATTGAAGAAGTTATGCGTGATGTTATGTTCGATGTGCCATCTCGTGAAGATGTTACGGGTGTGGTAATCACAGAAGGTGCCGTATTACGCCAAGATGAGCCTGAATTAGTTACAGAATAGTGGGGTGCGACGATGGAAGTTCATCAAGTTGAAATGGTGATGTCTGCGGTTCGTGAATCACAATACCCAACAGGTGGTTTACCAGAGGTTGCCTTTGTTGGACGATCAAATGTTGGTAAGTCATCATTGACTAATGTGTTAATTAACCGTAAATCTTTTGCACGAACCTCTTCACAACCTGGAAAAACGCAGACGCTAAATTTTTATAAAGTTGAAAATCAAGTTTTCTTTGTGGACGTTCCTGGTTATGGGTATGCAAAAGTATCAAAAAAAGCACGTGAAGACTTTGCCATCATGATTGGTGAATATCTTCGTAAACGAGTGCCATTAAAGGGAATTGTTCAATTAGTAGATGCACGTCATTTACCTTCACGAGAAGATATTGAAATGTATAATTGGTTAATTTCAGATGATATTGGTTTGCCTGTATTGGTTGTTGCAACGAAAGCTGATAAAATATCTCGTGGCAAATGGAATAAAGTTGAAGCTGATATCAAGCGGAGTTTGCAGTTTAATGAAGAGTTATCAGATTTTGAAATTTTTTCTGCGGAAACCAAATATGGTAAAGACAATATTTGGGATTGGCTGGAAGCACGAATGTTAGACGGCAGTGAGTTTGATCCATCAGATTTTGAATAATTTGAAAGCAGGGAACTAGTTGATTAAGCTAGTTCTCTTTTTTCGTACCTTATATTGTGTCTTTACCCTAAGCTGTATCCTGGTTAGTTTTTTGATATACTAATAACTAATGATAAATTAATGGAGGCTAATGACATGGCTGAGAAAACACGTTTTAAAGGAACTATTTTAGGTAAAGAATTAACAATTACATCTAGTGAGTCTCAAGCACATATGAAGGCAGTGTTTGAACTGGCAAATGAACAATTGGATCATATGCATCAAGCAGCTCCAAAGCTGGATGATAATCAATTATTAACATTGTTAGCAATTAACGCTTTATCTGACCAATTAAATATGCAAATTAAAAGGGATGAAGAAAAGTAATGACATGGGTTTCTTTAATTATTGTTATCCTAATCTTTTTAGCAATGGTCCATGGTTATCGATTAGGGATGGTTCGTAGTCTAACAATGCTTGTTGGTAGACTTATTGTCTACACATTTGCCATTCTTTTAGCGCACAAACTAGGTAGTTGGTTGTATAGTGCCTTTTTTAATAGTATTTCTGCCAATTGGACTGCAACTAATGTACCAACGACAGCAGCCAATCAACCAGCAGAATTTTTGGCATCAGGGTTTGCTTTCACAATAATTATTTTAATTGGTATGTCAATCGTTAAAGCGATTGAGAGAAGTTTACGCTTTATTAATAAAATTCCAATATTGAGCACTTTAAACCGCTTAGGTGGTTTGATTGTTCTGGGGTTGGTGGTATATGTTGAAATTTTTTTCGTTTTGCAAATAACACAAACATTAAATATTCCTTGGTATACACAAGAAATGGCAAATTCGTCTATTGCCCAGGGAATAATGAATAATACACCTTATCTTTCAGAGGCTGTTTATGATTGGTGGTTATTGTAAGTGAATTAGTTTAATCATGAAAGTTGGTAGTAAAAATATAAAATGAATAAAAAAATTTTAAAAACGCTAGAATACGACGCAGTTAAGACACAAATTAAGCCATTCTTATCAACTGTGGCTGGTGAAAAAGAATTGCGAGATCTTCTGCCCACATCGAATGCACAAAAAATGCAACAATGGTTAGCTGAAACCGCTGATGCATCTCGTGTGCTTCGTTGGCAAGGAGGAATCAGTATTCCAAAACTTGCAGATGTTAAGCCCCATATGCAACGCCTACGAATTCACGCAGCATTGAGTGGTACGGAGCTTGCACAAGTTGGCCGTGTATTGTTTACGACAGGACAAATTCGAAGTTTTTTTGAAAATTTAGTTGCTGATCGTGGTGAAGCTTTGCCAGCATTAGCGGTCTATTATAATGAACTAGTTATCTTACCTGAATTGACAAGACGTGTGAATGTTGCAATTGATGGTGACGGTCGTTTAAATGATGAGGCGTCAGCTGAGCTTCATCGTATTAGACAAGCAATTACGGGTACAGAGAATGCAATCAGACAAAAAATGCAGGATTATACGCGAGGTAAAACAGCACAATATTTGTCAGATCCAATTGTGACCATTCGTAATGATCGGTATGTTTTGCCAGTTAAGGCAACGTATCGTCAAAAATTTGGCGGGGTGGTTCATGATCAATCACAAACAGGGCAGACGTTATATATTGAGCCTGCAGATGTGGTTGATATGAATAATCGGCTGAGAGAATACACGTTAAAGGAACGTCGAGAAGAGGAACGAGTACTGATTGAATTGTCAGCTCAACTCGAGCCTGAGGCAGATAGTATTGAAAATAATGCACAGCTCCTTGGTCATTTGGATTTTTTGAATGCAAAGGCACGATATGCGGTGGTGATAAAAGCGATTGAACCTGAATTTAGTCCAGAAAATCATGTACGTTTATTAAAGGCGCGTCATCCATTATTAAATCCAGATAAAGTTGTCCCCAATGACATTATAATTGGTGAAGATTACAGTGCAATTATTGTGACTGGGCCGAATACGGGTGGAAAGACAATCACGCTAAAAACGCTAGGCTTATTGCAAATAATGGCGCAATCAGGTCTATTTATTCCTGCGGCTGAATATTCTAGTGTTGGTATATTTAAAGAAATCTTTGCTGATATTGGTGATGAGCAGTCAATTGAACAGTCACTATCAACATTCTCTGCGCACATGGTAAATATAATTGATATTCTATCGGGAACAGATAAAGATTCCTTGGTTTTGTTTGATGAGTTGGGTGCAGGAACAGATCCACAAGAAGGAGCTGCTCTTGCAATGGCTATTTTAGATGCTGTGGGTGAAACGGGAGCCTATTCTGTTGCTACGACACACTACCCAGAGCTAAAAGTATATGGCTATAATCGAGCGGATACAATCAATGCCTCGATGGAATTTGATATTGATTCACTACGACCAACATATAAGTTTTTGATTGGTGTTCCAGGGCGTTCAAATGCACTTGAAATTGCTAAAAAATTAGGCTTAGATAAAAACATAATTGATAGTGCATCTGCATTGACAACTGAAGATTCACAAGAATTAAACGACATGATTGCTGATTTAGTGGCAAGAAGAAATGCAGTTTTGACACAGCAAGTTGAATTGACACAAAAAGTCATTGAAAATCGTCAATTAAAGAATGACTATGAGTCAAAACTTGAGTCTATCGATAAAGAGCGTGCTAAAGCAGTTGAAGAGGCAAAAAAAGAGGCTAATCATATTGTTGCTGATGCCCGTCGTAAAACTGATAAAATTATTGCCGATTTACATAAGATGGCACGTGATGGTGCAACAATTAAAGAAAATAAGTTGATAGACGCAAAAGGTGCATTGAACGCTATGCATCAAGAACCTTCTGCCACAAACAATCGAATTTTACGTAAAGCTAAACAAGCAAAGCAAGTGCCACTTTTGGTAGGGGATACGGTGCTTGTTCGTGAATATGGACAACAGGGGACCATTGTACGTAAGTTGAAAGATCATAAATTTGAGGTTCAAATGGGTATTCTGAAAATGGTGTTGACTAGTGAAGAAATTGAAAAGCAAACTAACCAGTCAACTAATGAACCCAAGTCAACCAAAAAGAAGCGTCGTAATAGTTCAAGTGTCAATACTAATAAAGCAATAAATCGTGCCAAGGCCTCTGCAAAGTTAGACTTACGTGGTGTTCGTTATGAACCTGCAATGGCTGAATTAGATCGTTTTATTGACAAGGCATTGTTAAATAATTTATCTTCCGTTGAAATTATTCATGGAAAGGGTACTGGTGCTATTCGCCAGGGCGTCCAAGAGTATCTTCGTTCACATCGTCAAGTGCAATCATTTAAGTTTACTGGCCCTGATCAAGGAGCAACTTATGTACAATTTAGTTAGGACACATCTATCGACAAATTGCTCACGACGGTTTATACTAACAATAAATAAGTGTTAAGAGGGAGAAAATTTAATGGCTGTAATAGATATAAATGATGATAATTTCGTATCAGAAACAAGCTCAGGCGTGACAATTACTGATTTTTGGGCTACTTGGTGTGGTCCTTGTCGCATGCAGTCACCGGTTGTTGAAACGGTGTCAGAAAAGATGGATAACGTGAAATTTACAAAGATGGATGTTGACGAAAATCCAGCGACAGCTCAAGAATTTGGAATCATGGCAATTCCCACTTTACTAGTTAAAAAGGATGGTGAGGTTGTTGAGCGTTTGACTGGTTTCACACCAGCTCATCAGCTTGAAGCCATTTTGGCTAAGCACGTAGACTAATTATAAATTACATTAATGTATAGCTATCAATTGGCATTTAATAACGCTGATTGGTAGCTTTTTTAGTGGCTAATTATTGATGGGTGGTTTCATAAAATTGTTGACGGCTGATGTTGTTAGCAGTATATTAGTAAAGCACTGTTTTTAAGACGCGCTAATATTTAATTTAGGAATTAATTTATAATCTAAAATTTTATTGACTTTCCCTAAAAATATGTGTATTATTTATCAAGTTGTCGCTTATATTATTTAAAATATAGTTCTAATAAATTTAAATAAAAAAGTTATTGACAAATCAATCTTAAGTCTGTAATATAGATTAAGTTGTCAGCGAGACAACAACTGTTGATCATTGAAAACTGAATATCGTTTCGATGAAACAAATGTGTAGGGTCATCAAGTAATTTACTTGATACAAAAACATTTGCGAAGTCAATTCGCTAATAAATTCGTTTAACTTCTGTTAAACAAATAACAAAATTGAGTTATACTCAAACTTTTAAAATGAGAGTTTGATCCTGGCTCAGGATGAACGCTGGCGGCGTGCCTAATACATGCAAGTCGAACGCTTTGTCTTTAATTGATCTGACGAGCTTGCTCTGAAGTGATTTTATCTGACAAAGAGTGGCGAACGGGTGAGTAACACGTGGGTAACCTACCTCTTAGCAGGGGATAACATTTGGAAACAAGTGCTAATACCGTATAATACCAACAACCGCATGGTTGTTGGTTGAAAGATGGTTCTGCTATCACTAAGAGATGGACCCGCGGTGCATTAGCTAGTTGGTAAGGTAATGGCTTACCAAGGCAATGATGCATAGCCGAGTTGAGAGACTGATCGGCCACAATGGGACTGAGACACGGCCCATACTCCTACGGGAGGCAGCAGTAGGGAATCTTCCACAATGGGCGCAAGCCTGATGGAGCAACGCCGCGTGTGTGATGAAGGGTTTCGGCTCGTAAAACACTGTTATAAGAGAAGAACGGCACTGAGAGTAACTGTTCAGTGTGTGACGGTATCTTACCAGAAAGGAACGGCTAAATACGTGCCAGCAGCCGCGGTAATACGTATGTTCCAAGCGTTATCCGGATTTATTGGGCGTAAAGTGAGCGCAGACGGTTATTTAAGTCTGAAGTGAAAGCCCTCAGCTCAACTGAGGAATGGCTTTGGAAACTGGATGACTTGAGTGCAGTAGAGGAAAGTGGAACTCCATGTGTAGCGGTGAAATGCGTAGATATATGGAAGAACACCAGTGGCGAAGGCGGCTTTCTGGACTGTAACTGACGTTGAGGCTCGAAAGTGTGGGTAGCAAACAGGATTAGATACCCTGGTAGTCCACACCGTAAACGATGAGTGCTAGATGTTTGAGGGTTTCCGCCCTTGAGTGTCGCAGCTAACGCATTAAGCACTCCGCCTGGGGAGTACGACCGCAAGGTTGAAACTCAAAGGAATTGACGGGGACCCGCACAAGCGGTGGAGCATGTGGTTTAATTCGAAGCAACGCGAAGAACCTTACCAGGTCTTGACATCCCTTGCTAATCCTAGAAATAGGACGTTCCCTTCGGGGACAAGGTGACAGGTGGTGCATGGTTGTCGTCAGCTCGTGTCGTGAGATGTTGGGTTAAGTCCCGCAACGAGCGCAACCCTTATTATTAGTTGCCAGCATTCAGTTGGGCACTCTAGTGAGACTGCCGGTGACAAACCGGAGGAAGGTGGGGATGACGTCAAATCATCATGCCCCTTATGACCTGGGCTACACACGTGCTACAATGGCATATACAACGAGTCGCCAACCCGCGAGGGTGCGCTAATCTCTTAAAGTATGTCTCAGTTCGGATTGTAGGCTGCAACTCGCCTACATGAAGTCGGAATCGCTAGTAATCGCGGATCAGCACGCCGCGGTGAATACGTTCCCGGGTCTTGTACACACCGCCCGTCACACCATGAGAGTTTGTAACACCCAAAGCCGGTGGGGTAACCTTTTAGGAGCCAGCCGTCTAAGGTGGGACAGATGATTAGGGTGAAGTCGTAACAAGGTAGCCGTAGGAGAACCTGCGGCTGGATCACCTCCTTTCTAAGGAAAATCGGAAACCTACACATTCAACGAAACGATATTTAGTTTTGAGTGGTTAACATTCAAACATGGGGAATTAGCTCAGCTGGGAGAGCACCTGCTTTGCAAGCAGGGGGTCATCGGTTCGAACCCGATATTCTCCATAACAACCATCTGGTTGTTAATTAGTTCTTTGAAAACTGAATCATAATTGTAAATTTTTAAATTCATTATAATTGATCATATCAATTAAATTGAGCCGAAAAAATACACCGCGTAATTTTTTGAGTTTTTTAAATAAGTTTAAAATCGCTTGTGACCATTGAGTCACAATACTCAAACGAAATCATCAACGATAGTTGATCGGTTAAGTTATTAAGGGCGCATGGTGAATGCCTTGGCACTAGGAGCCGATGAAGGACGGGACTAACACCGATATGCCTCGGGAAGCTGTAAGTAAGCTGTGATCCGGGGATTTCCGAATGGGGGAACCCAACTTGTGATGCAAGTTATCGTTTAATGAATACATAGTTAAACGAAGGTAGACGTTGTGAACTGAAACATCTCATTAGCAACAGGAGAAGAAAGAAAAATCGATTCCGTCAGTAGCGGCGAGCGAACGCGGAGGAGCCCAAACCAGAGTGCTTGCACTCTGGGGTTGTAGGACTACCGTTGTGGAGTTACAAATTTGTTTATTAGCAGAATCAGCTGGGAAGCTGAGCGAAACAGGGTGATAGCCCCGTATGCGAAAGTAAGCAAACTCCCGTGTAGGATCCTGAGTACGGCCGGACACGTGAAATCCGGTCGGAAACTGCGAGGACCATCTCGTAAGGCTAAATACTCCCTAGTGACCGATAGTGAACCAGTACCGTGAGGGAAAGGTGAAAAGCACCCCGGAAGGGGAGTGAAAAAGTTCCTGAAACCATGTGCCTACAACAAGTTAGAGCCCGTTAATGGGTGATAGCGTGCCTTTTGTAGAATGAACCGGCGAGTTACGATACCATGCAAGGTTAAGGTGGAAAGACCGGAGCCGTAGCGAAAGCGAGTCTGAAATGGGCGTTTTAGTATGTTGTTGTAGACCCGAAACCAGGTGACCTACCCATGTCCAGGGTGAAGGTGCGGTAAAACGCACTGGAGGCCCGAACCCGTACATGTTGAAAAATGTTGGGATGAGGTGTGGGTAGCGGTGAAATTCCAATCGAACTTGGAGATAGCTGGTTCTCTCCGAAATAGCTTTAGGGCTAGCCTCGGAAGATAGCGTGTTGGAGGTAGAGCACTGTTTTGGTGCGGGGCCCATCTCGGGTTACTAAATTAAGATAAACTCCGAATGCCAATCACGTATGTCCGGGAGTCAGACAGTGAGTGATAAGATCCATTGTCGAAAGGGGAACAGCCCAGATCGTCAGTTAAGGTCCCTAAGTGTGTGTTAAGTGGAAAAGGATGTGAAGTTGCATAGACAACTAGGATGTTGGCTCAGAAGCAGCCACCATTTAAAGAGTGCGTAATAGCTCACTAGTCGAGTGATTCTGCGCCGAAAATGTACCGGGGCTAAACACACCACCGAAACTACGGGTGCCACATCAGTGGCGCGATAGGAGAGCGTTCTAAGGGCAATGAAGTCAGACCGTGAGGACTGGTGGAGCGCTTAGAAGTGAGAATGCCGGTATGAGTAGCGAAAGACAGGTGAGAATCCTGTCCACCGTATGACTAAGGTTTCCTGGGGAAGGCTCGTCCTCCCAGGGTTAGTCGGGACCTAAGGCGAGGCCGAAAGGCGTAGTCGATGGCTAACAGGTTGAGATTCCTGTACCAGGTGAACATGTTTGAACGATGGAGGGACGCAGAAGGCTAACAGAACCCAGCGGCTGGAAATGCTGGGCCAAGCAACAAGTCTTAGTGTGAGTCAAATGCTTGCACTTATACGGACAAGTTGTGATGGGGACCGAAATAAAGTAGGGAAGTCTGTGATGTCACGCTGCCGAGAAAAGCTTCTAGTTAGTGTTTACCTGCCCGTACCGCAAACCGACACAGGTAGTCGAGGAGAGCATCCTAAGGTGAGCGAGTGAACTCTCGTTAAGGAACTCGGCAAAATGACCCCGTAACTTCGGGAGAAGGGGTGCTCAGCGCAAGCTGAGCCGCAGTGAATAGGCCCAGGCGACTGTTTATCAAAAACACAGGTTTCTGCAAAATCGTAAGATGACGTATAGGGGCTGACGCCTGCCCGGTGCTGGAAGGTTAAAAGGAGTGCTTAGCTTCGGCGAAGGTACGAATTGAAGCCCCAGTAAACGGCGGCCGTAACTATAACGGTCCTAAGGTAGCGAAATTCCTTGTCGGGTAAGTTCCGACCCGCACGAAAGGCGTAACGATCTGGGCGCTGTCTCAACGAGAGACTCGGTGAAATTTAAAGACCCGTGAAGATGCGGGTTACCCGCGACAGGACGGAAAGACCCCATGGAGCTTTACTGTAGCTTGATATTGAGTGTTTGTGCAGCTTGTACAGCATAGGTAGGAGCCGTAGAAATCGGGACGCTAGTTTCGATGGAGGCAAACGTGGGATACTACCCTCGTTGTATGAACACTCTAACTCACACCACTCAGCGTGGTGGAAGACAGTGTCTGGCAGGCAGTTTGACTGGGGCGGTCGCCTCCTAAAAGGTAACGGAGGCGCCCAAAGGTTCCCTCAGAATGGTTGGAAATCATTCGCAGAGTGTAAAGGCACAAGGGAGCTTGACTGTGAGACTTACCAGTCGAGCAGGTACGAAAGTAGGGCTTAGTGATCCGGTGGTTCCGCATGGAAGGGCCATCGCTCAACGGACAAAAGCTACCCTGGGGATAACAGGCTTATCTCCCCCAAGAGTCCACATCGACGGGGAGGTTTGGCACCTCGATGTCGGCTCATCGCATCCTGGGGCTGTAGTCGGTCCCAAGGGTTGGGCTGTTCGCCCATTAAAGCGGTACGCGAGCTGGGTTCAGAACGTCGTGAGACAGTTCGGTCCCTATCCGTCGCGGGCGTAGGAAATTTGAGAGGAGCTGCCCTTAGTACGAGAGGACCGGGGTGGACGTACCACTGGTGTATCAGTTGTTCCGCCAGGAGCATCGCTGAGTAGCTATGTACGGATGAGATAAACGCTGAAAGCATCTAAGTGTGAAACTCGCCTCGAGATGAGATTTCCCATTCAGCAATGAAGTAAGACCCCTCAGAGATGATGAGGTAGATAGGCTAGAAGTGGACGTGCGGTGACGCATGGAGCGGACTAGTACTAATGGTTCGAGGACTTAACCAAGTAGCAAGTGGTGTAAGGCAAAAAATAGCAATTATGATTCAGTTTTGAGGGAACTAAGTTCACTCAATAAAAAAACGTGTCGTGATGATGGCACTGAGGTCACACCTGTTCCCATACCGAACACAGTAGTTAAGCTCAGTAGCGCCAAAAGTAGTTGGAGGATCGCCTCCTGCGAGGATAGGACATCGCGATGCATTATAATGGACGTTTAGCTCAGCTGGGAGAGCACCTGCCTTACAAGCAGGGGGTCACAGGTTCGATCCCTGTAACGTCCATTGGGTCGTTAGCTCAGTTGGCAGAGCAGTGGACTTTTAATCCATGGGTCCTGGGTTCGAGCCCCAGACGACCCATATTACTAATATGGAAATTGCACCTATAGCGCAACTGGATAGAGTGTCTGACTACGAATCAGAAGGTTGAAGGTTCGAATCCTTCTAGGTGCATTTAACAAATTAATACTTGTTATTATTTCGGGACGTAGCTCAGTTTGGTAGAGCACCTGGTTTGGGACCAGGGGGTCGCAGGTTCGAATCCTGTCGTCCCGATATTCATTCGCGGTGTAGCTCAGCTGGCTAGAGCGTCCGGTTCATACCCGGGAGGTCGAGGGTTCGATTCCCCCCGCCGCGATTAGCACAATGCGGATGTAGTACAATGGCTAGTGCTCCAGCCTTCCAAGCTGGGAATGCGGGTTCGATTCCCGTCGTCCGCTTTGAAACTCCGATAAACATTTATTATCAAGTGTTTATTGGAGTTTTTTTATGTATATACTTTCTTGTGTCATTATAAATTTGTCTCAAATGCATCGTAAAAAGCAGCCATGTCTATCTACTAATTAATCATATATTAACAATTTCATATTTTGAATAATTTTCAATGTTTAGGTTAGGTTGATGCATGAAATTTGTGAGTGTTATATACTATACAGTATAAATATTTTTAGGGGAAAATTATGAATACGGTTATTTTTGATGTTGATGGTACGTTATTAAGTACAGAAAGTATGTATATGCAGTCACTTATTCAAACATTTCGTGACCGCGGGGTTGAAAAATCTTACGAGGAAGTGTATAAAATTTTTGGATTACCATCATTAGATGGATTAATTAGAATGGGTGTTGAAAATCCAGAAGAAATGCAATTAGCTTGGCAAAGCCATTATCATGATTTTTGGCATGAGGTTAAACTATTTGATGGTATTACTGAGATGCTTTCCAAACTTAAATTAAGCGGTAAAAAACTTGGCATAGTGACTTCAAATACACCAGAAGAATTTGATAGTCATAGTGATAGTTTTGATTTCAAGAAATATTTTGATGACTTTGTGTTTGCAGGACAGACACCTCATATGAAACCTGCAGCGGATCCAATTTTAAAATCATTGGATAATCTAAAAGCAGATAAAGCAATGGCAATGTATATTGGTGATTCTGTTCATGATATGCAAGCTGCGCATAATGCAGGCATTAAGTTTGGCATGGCTGCTTGGGGAGTTCGTGATCAATCTGTCTTTAACAATCAGGCAGATATGGTTTTTGAAACACCGTCTGACCTGTTAGCTTATATGCTGAATGATAAGTAGATATTATTGAAGGATACGGGAATTTTATAATTTAAAATAACTTTTTGAAAGAAGTGAAAAATATGGATAATCGTGCAATCGGATATTTAGATTCAGGTATAGGTGGTTTGTCCGTCGTCAAACAAGCTCTAAAACAATTACCAGATGAGCAAGTCTATTATATTGGCGATACTGCACGAATGCCGTATGGACCAAGAACATCAGATGAAGTTAAAAAATTTACTTGGCAGTTGGTAGATTTTTTAATGGAAAAAGACATAAAACTATTAGTTGTTGCCTGCAATACAGCTACGGCAGCGACTTTGGATGATTTAATCAAGTACTTACCAATTCCGGTTGTTGGCGTTATCCAACCAGGAGTGGATGCAGCTAGTCAGGTAACAGAGTCAAATAATATTGGTATTATTGCAACCCAGGGAACAGTCAATTCAATGGCTTACTATGATGGTTTGAAGAAGATTAATTCTGATTTTCATGTTTTGCAATTAGCCACACCAACCTTAGTTAAAATTGCAGAGCAACCGGAAAAGAATGAACTAACTGTTAACCAGGTAGTTACAAAAGTTTTATTACCGATTAAAGCAAGTGGGATTGATACATTAGTATTAGGATGTACCCATTTTCCCTTGTTGGCAAAATTTATACAAGAAGCTGTGGGCGAACAGGTAAAACTGGTTGATCCAGGAACGTCCACAATTACGGCTGTCGCACAAATTTTGGATGATTTTAAAATTAGACATGAGAGTACAAATGGTCAGAAAAGAAATCTGGACAAGTATTTTACAACTGGCGATCAGAAAACTTTTGATCTTCTTGCAGAAAATTGGCTCCAGATTTCAAATTTGAATGTACAACACGTAAGTATTGTAGGTGAACGGCTAATATCTGTAAAATAAAATTTTTGGGAGAACAAGATAATGACTAAATTAATTTTTGCATCAAAAAATAATGGTAAAATACGTGAGTTTCGTGAATTTTTGTCGCCTTTTGGTGTAGAAGTTATTTCATTAAACGATTTGGAAGATGTACCAGAGATTGATGAAAATGGGTCTACTTTTTTAGACAATGCGACTATCAAAGCGAAGACGATTTCAGACACTTATCACTTGCCGGTGGTAGCAGATGATTCTGGATTGAGTGTTGATGCTTTAAATGGTGCGCCTGGTGTCCATTCTGCACGTTACGCAGGTGATCATGATGATCTCGCAAATAATAAAAAGTTACTATCAGAATTAACTAATGTAAAAAAAACAGATCGCACAGCGACATTTCATACAGTAATTGTTGGATTAAAGCCAACAGGAGAAAAAATTGTGGCAGATGGCTCAGTTAATGGTAGTATTTTATTTGAAGAACAAGGAACCGATGGGTTTGGATATGACCCATTGTTCTATTATGAACCATTGCATAAAAGCTTTGCTGAATTGACAGCCACAGAAAAAAACAGTGTTTCACATAGAGGAAATGCTTTAAGACAATTTATCGTGTTATTTAAAGATTGGTGGGGAGATTAATTATGGATTATTTAATTGTATCTGATACACATGGTGATCGACAAATTTTGACTGATATTGTTGCGCATTACAAGGGAAAAGTTCGGGCAATGTTTTATAATGGTGATTCGGAATTACAACGGTCCGATGAACTTTTTGACACATTACTTCCAGTAATTGGTAATATGGATGATGACCCGATGTTTCCTGATGATCGTAACTATGAAGACGAATCTGTTAAAATTTATCAAACTCATGGTCACTTAGTGCATACTGAAATTTCTCTTAATCAATTGAGAGAAGTAGCATCGCATAAAGATGTGGATGTTGTCACATCAGGTCACACACATATGTTGGGCGCTGAAAAGATTGATGGCAAGTTATTTATTAATCCAGGGTCAATTTCCCTTCCTAAAGGACCATATGCATACCTCAAGGGAACATATGCAATCCTTTCAGTAGAGCCTAAAAAGTTCATTGTGCAATTTTACACACGTGATTTACAGCCGGTACCAGGACTGAAATTTGAGTTTGATAGATAGAATGTGTGTTAATTTAAATTAAATTAAAAAAGTAGATCGCAATAAACAATTTATCGTAAATTGTTTATTGCGATCTACTTTTTGATTGTCTTAATTAGTACTTTCTTCATAGTTAACTAAATGAAGTGACGCATTGGTCGTTTTTTGACTCATGGATGAATTGAAGACGTGTGCTAAACCTTGAGATGAAAAATCTGTTGTTTGAAAGGCGTATCTGTTTTCAGTTGAATTATATACGACCATGGTAGGGTAGGTTACAATACCCATATTTGCCGCAATATTTTGATCATCTCTCAAAGCATTTAAGGTTGAAAGTGTATTATAATCTTCCAAAAAAATATTTTCATCTAAATTCAATTCAGCAATGGTCGACAAAACTAAATTTTTAGAGTAAGTTTTATTTGCTAATAATTGCGTCTGCATTTTAAAGTAAAATGCCCTGGCAGCTTTTCTTCCTTGAGATTGGACAGCTTTTGTATCTAATACTAATTGTGATAAATTATTTGCAACAGTTGCGTAATCAATGTTTTTGTAATTACGCTTTAATTCGTGGTACGTATCTCGTACTGACTGCATCGTGACAATTGGAATCAGCTTGTAGGAAACAAATTGATTCATTTCTTCAAAATAACTCATAATCATTTCCTCTGATGCTATACTTTCAGCTGAGAGGGGAGTGACGAAGTGGTACACTTCTAACATAACAAGCGACAACCTCCAAAAACGTTTTTATGCATACCCATCAATAGTACGCTATCATTGCTAGTGTGTCTATATGATCTTTCTTTTTATAACAGAATTAAGGATAACCCTTTTAGTGAAAAAATGCATAATATAAGTTTTCAAATACGGATTATTTATTAAATAACACTGGTAAGAACTCCTTAGTAATTGTAAAATTAAAGCATTGTGTTATTTGTTATAATAAGCTGACTTAATTATATAATTTTCACAACGAATACGATAATATTCCGCTTGTATAACCTATTATAGATACTCAGTGGTTAGTTATTTTAGCGTGTTAGTTTGAAGTTTTAATAGCAGGACACAAATAATAGTGAGACTTATGAAATTTTTTGGGGGAGTAAAAATGACACAAGATGAGTGGGAAAAATTACTGCAACCTTATGTTCAAACAGTTGATGAATTAAAGGTTAAATTGCGTGGCATGCGCCAAGAATTTGAATTACAAGGTATACAAACACCAGTTGAATTTGTGACGGGAAGGGTGAAAACAATCCCGGCTATTGAAGAAAAACTTATTCGACGTCATATTAGCATAGATCGTATTGAGCAAGATATGGAAGATTTGGCTGGTGTTCGAATCATGACACAGTTTACCGAGGATATTTATCGTGTGGTTGACTTGTTACGTAAACGCAAGGATATGGTTATTTTGGAAGAACGTGATTACGTGACGAATGAAAAACCATCAGGGTATCGTTCATATCATATTGTCATTGAATATCCTGTTCAGTTAGTTACTGGTGAGAAGAAAGTATTAGCAGAAATTCAAGTTCGAACGATGCAAATGAATGTGTGGGCGACCATTGAACATGCCATCAATTATAAATACGACGGTGAATATACCGAAGAAATGCAAGAAAAATTAAAAAATGCTGCAGAGCTTAGCATAAAAGTTGATGAATTATTTTCTGAACTCCATAATGGGCTATCAGAAAATGAAACGAATGGTAATTTATAAAAGCAAAAAGGAAGGCTGCTAAATGAAGATCGCTGTTTATAGTAATAATGTACCTCATTCTAGGGCAGTAGTTTCCTTACTGAAAGAAAAACTCATTGCTCGGAGTGAGGGGCGAGTCATATTTGACAATGAAAATCCAGAAGTTGTCATTACGGTTGGTGGTGACGGGACATTGTTGGGGGCTTTTCATCATTATACTGATCAATTGGATAAAATTCGTTTTATTGGTGTGCATACTGGGCATCTGGGATTTTATGCAGATTGGCAATATTTTGAATTAGATGAGCTGGTTGAGAGCTTGGTTAATCAAGAAACAACCGCTAAAACAGTTAAATATCCTCTCCTGCATGCTAAAATTCATTACACAGATGGACATGAGGAAAACATTTTAGCTTTAAATGAGGCAGCTATCAAACGCCCTCTTGGTACATTGGTTGCTGACGTATATATTCAAAATGAATTGTTTGAACGATTTCGAGGAGATGGTTTGACAGCTTCGACACCAACTGGGTCGACAGCTTATAACAAAGCAATTGGTGGAGCAGTTATGCATCCGAGTTTACAAGCAATTCAATTAGCTGAAATTGCTTCAATAAATAGCAGGGTTTTTCGTACATTAGGGTCTCCTTTGATTATTGGTAGTCACGAGGTTGTGAAGGTACAACTAGAAAACGATGGTTCTGCTGTGACGTTTAGTTATGATCATTTAAATAAAATATCTTCGAATATAGATTGGATTTCTTTCCAGGTAGCTGATCAAAAAATTCAATTTGCTGAATATCGGCATATGCATTTTTGGCACCGTGTACAAGCTAGTTTTATTGGAACGGAGGTGAGATAAGTGGCTCATTTTAGTTGGAAAAATCAAAGTGATAGTACATTACGCATCAAAACCTTTTTAGCACAGCGTGGTGTTTCACATCGTATGTTTGCGATTATTAAACGTGGTGGTGGCCAAGTACTACTCAATCATAGACCAGTTAGAACATTAGATGATGTTGCGCCTGGTGACTTGGTTGAGGTGAAAATGCCAGCAGAAGAATCCAATGCAATTGTGGCTGCTTCTGACTTACCAATTAAGATTTTGTATGAAGATGAAAATTGGTTAGTGGTAGATAAGGTGGCAGGTGTCACTTCAGTTCCTGGAAAAGCTGATCGAGAGACAACCATGGTTAATCGTGTCAAAGGTTATTTGATTTCAGAAGGGGCAGAAGATCTTGTACCACATGTTGTGACTCGATTAGATAGATTTACATCTGGTGTCGCCTTACTAGCTAAGCACCGATTTGCACACGGTCTGTTAGATAAGCAGTTGCAAACACATACAGTAGATAAGCGCTATTATGCAATTGTTGATGGCATTGTCCCAGATGATCATGGCTTTATTGATGCACCAATAGGTCGGATGGATAATGATTTTATTAGACGTGAGGTACGTGCTGACGGTCGACCATCACAAACAGAATATTGGGTAGTGAATCGGATGCCTAATCAAACATTAGTGAAGGTTCAGTTACATACCGGACGCACACATCAAATTCGTGTGCATTTTAAATATATCGGACATCCATTAATTGGGGATGAAATATATGGTGGTCCTATGGATCGAGGAATCGAACGACAAGCATTACATGCCTATTGGTTGGAGTTCTACGATCCTTTTAGTGAAATAAAGCGCCATATTCAGAGTCCGTTGCCTGAAGATTTAAAGCAAATTTTGACAGATAATTCTACAGAAGATATGGTGAGCAAATCTTAGATAAATAAAAAATGACGTGGTGAATAATGAAAGAAACATTACAAGAATTGACGGAAGAAATGCGTGATGAGTTATCAGAACAGGCCCATTATTTAGTTCAATATATTGAAAATAACGACAAAAATGCCTTTTTAAATAGTTTTGATGAATTGCATACATTTGATCAAGCGATCTTTTATGTTTCATTAACAGCGCAGTTAAGACATCAAATTATTGACTGGTTAAAACCAGTGGAGCTTGCGGATATTTTTGACGAGATTGAGCCTGAAGACGTTGATTTTAATGATCTCTTATCTGAAATGTCTCCGCACTATGCGGCAGAAATGTTAGCTGAAATGTACACCGATAATGCGGTTGATTTGATGTCTGACTTAGACAGTAAACAATTAGCGCTTTATTTATCATTAATGCCGAAAAAAAGTGCTGAAGAAATTAAACGCTTTTTGAAATACGATGATGATACTGCGGGATCTCTGATGAGTACCGAGTTCATTGCTATTAACCAACAGCTATCAATTGGTCAAGCCATGGTAGAGGTTAAGCAAGCCGCCCAAGAAGCAGAACAAATCAATTATATTTATATTTTAGACGACAACGGTGTGTTGGTGGGGGTTATCTCACTGAAATCATTGATTGTGTGGCCAGATGCAGCAAAAGTTGCTGAGGTAATGGATACAAATTTGATTACTGTCAGTCCTGCAGATGATCAAGAGGAAGTTGCCAAAATTATGGCTGATTATAATTTTGTTGCAATTCCTGTTGTTGCCGAACAAAAGATGGTTGGAATGATTACTGTCGATGATATTGTTGATGTTATTGATGAAGAAGCTGCAGAAGATTATTCACGACTGGCTGGTGTGGACGTTGTCACTTTAGAAGATAATCCAATTAAGTCAGCAATGAAACGTTTACCTTGGTTAATTGGATTGATTTTTTTGGGGATGGGAACTGCGTCAGTGATTGATGGCTACAATTATTTAGTAGCAGAGACATCAATTCTAGCGGTTTTTATTTCTTTAATAACTGGTACAGCAGGAAATGCAGGTACGCAATCGTTGGCGGTTGCAGTTCGTCGCATTGCTTTACAGGAAAAGAAATCAATCTTTAAATCATTGTTAATTGAAATTTTGATTGGTGTAATGATTGGTGTACTTGCAGGCGTAACGATTTTCCTAGTCATCTTATTTTGGAAAAACAATCTGTTATTGGGAATTGCGGTTGGTTTAGCAATGAGTGTTGCTATTTTGGTTGCTAATGTTGCCGGGGCATTTATTCCGTTAATTATGGATAAAGTTGGCGTTGATCCTGCAGTGGCATCTGGACCATTTATTTCAACGCTATCTGATTTAACATCCGTTATTATTTACTTTAATGTGGCAAAAGCATTCATTGATCATTTCATGATGCATTGAAATATGAAGAGCTGTTACTTGCCTACAGGATAAATTCGTGATACTATAAAGTTTGTTAATGAATATGCTCTTAATTGAGTGGCCGGATTTCTTCTCGGCCGCTCATTTTTTTAAGGAGTTTATTAAATCGAGCGAATATTGATGCATGAAGGGAGGGTTAGAATGGCAAAAGTTACAGAAAATGTTCAAGCAATTTTAAAACCTATATTGGCTAAAAAGGGTTTTGATCTTTGGGATGTTTTGTATGAAAAACAAGACAGCGATTTTGTTCTTCGAGTACTTGTAGACCGTGTTGATGGAGAAATTAATATGGATGATCTCGTGATGCTAACGGAAGTTATCAGCGACGAGCTAGATATGATTACTCCTGATCCATTCCCACAGGCTTATCTTCTTGATGTTTCATCTCCAGGTGCTGATCGTGAATTACAGCAACCAGGAAACTTTGTTTGGGCAGTTGGAAAATTTATTGAGGTGATTTTAAATAATCCAGTTGCAGGTTTAGAAAAATTTACTGGCCAGTTGGTATCATTTTTAGATGACAAATTGACTATAGATGTCGCATTAAAAACAAAGCACCAATTGATTGAGATTGATTTAGATAATATTCAGAAAGCCAATTTATCTGTCAGCCAAGATCGTATTTTGACTACTGAAGAGGATTATGAATGGGCACGTCATAAATTAGTGCACATCTCAACTTATCAAAAAATTAATGGTCGCAAAGAATTTTTAGGTGAATTAAATAATTTTACACCAGAAGATCTAATCATTACTGATGAGTCCAATGATGAATTGCTGATCCCACGTCGCGCGGTTGCACAAGCACGACAATCAAATGATTTTTAAAAATACGGAGAAACAAAAAATGAGTAAGGAATTAGTATCAGCCCTTGATGCACTTGAAGAAGAAAAGGGTATTAAAGCCGAAGTTTTAATTGCAGCACTGGAAGAGGCCTTAAAAAAGGCGTACGAAAAAAACTATGACGAATCTGAAAACGTCGAAGTTCAATTCGACAAGAAAAAGGGTAGTATTAAGGTATATGCGGTTAAGACAGTCGTAGACGAAATTGAAGAACCCTATGAACAAATTAGTTTAGAAGAGGCCTTAGAATTAAATAAGGCTTACGAAGTTGGTGATGAAATTCGTTTTGAAGTCACACCAAAAGATTTTGGCCGTTTAGCAGCACAAACAGCAAAGCAAATTATTATGCAAAAAGTACGTGAAGCTGAACGTGGCGTTGTTTATGATAACTTTGTCGGTTACGAAGATGAAATTATCACTGGAGAAGTTGAACGGGAAGACTCACGTTACCTGTATATCATTTTGCCAGGTAATCAAATGGCAGCGATGAAGCCAAATGACCAGATGCCTAGTGAAAATTATCAAATGGGTGATAAAATCAAAGTTTTGGTTTCACAAGTACAAAATGAGCAAAAAGGCCCACAGGTTTTTGTCTCTCGTACTCATCCTGATTTGGTTAAACGACTATTCGAAGCAGAAGTACCTGAGGTTTTTGATGGTACTGTTGAAATTAAGTCTATTGCCCGTGAAGCAGGAGATCGCTCAAAAATTGCTGTCTACTCACATAATGAAAATCTGGATGCCGTTGGAACAATGGTTGGTCAACGCGGTGCACGAGTGCAATCGGTTGTTACTGAATTATCAGGTGAGAACATGGACATTGTTGAGTGGACAGAAGATCCAGCTGAGTTTATAAAAAATTCATTGAACCCAGCGGAAGTTGTTGAAGTGATTTTTGATCCAACGAATGATCGCGCAGCAACAGTCTTGGTGCCTGATTATCAATTATCATTGGCTATCGGTAAACGCGGTCAAAATGCACGTTTAGCTGCACGTTTGACAGGATTTAAAATTGACATCAAACCTGAATCAGCACGTGAAGAGGTTATCGCTGAACTAGAAAATCAATCAACAGATAGTTCTGTTGCTGAAAATATTGAAGAAGTTGAATTAGACGATAATTCAGAAGAATAGGAGGTCGCATATGAAGCCACGTAAAATTCCAATGCGTAAAGATATTGTTACCGGAGAAATGGTGCCTAAAAAAGAACTCGTGCGTATTGTACGAACACCAGAAGGTAATGTCATTTTAGATCCATCAAATCGAGCAAATGGGCGTGGTGCGTACATCTCTCTATCTGTTGATGTGGCAGAAACCGCTAAGAAAAAGCGTATCTTTGATAAAGTATTTGAAACAAAACTTGAAGAGCAGTTTTATGATGAGTTAATTGCTTATGTTGATCATCAAGCAGCACGTAAGGAGCTTTTTGGCGATGCAAAATAAACAAAAATTATTAAACTTATTAGGCCTTGCTAGGCGTGCGGGCAAGTTAGTTACTGGTGAATCATTAGTTCTGAATGCAATTCGTTCTGGCAAAGTGAGTTTAGTTTTTTTTGCATCAGATGGTGGTCAAACGAGCAAAAAGAAATTTACAGATAAAACAACGAGTTACAAAGTTTCGTTTTCGACAGCATTAACTCGACAAGAGTTGGCAGATGCAACTGGATTAGCACGAACGGTAATTGGAGTAGCTGATCAAGGATTTGCTAAAAAAATGCGAGAATACTTAGATAATTAGGAGGAAGTTATATGACCAAGCGAATTTATGAGTTGGCGAAAGATTTGAATGTTTCATCAAAGGATTTAGTGTCAATTGCAAATAAAGCGAACATGTCGGTTAAAAATCACATGTCTACATTAGATGATAAAGCAATTCAAACTTTGACTAACGCTGTGAAGAAAAATAATAACTCAGCAAAGACCCAAGCAGCTGAGCAAAAAGCACCGAAAAAAAATGTGAACCATACCAAGGATAATAAGAAGGAAGAAAGTAAACCTTCTCGTCCACAGCATACAAAGCAAAAGACGCAACAACAAAGCAATAATGAAGGTAATGCTGGACGTAATAATACCCGTAATTCTCAAAATAAAAATCGTCGTTTTAATAATAACAACAATAATAACCGTAATAATCGACGTGGTAAGAAAGGCCCAGGGCGTAATCATAACAATAATGAACACCGTCCAGCACCAACAGTGCGTAAGGATCAGCCACTTCCAGAAACGCTAGTATATTCTGTTGGTATGAATGTTCAGGATATTGCTAAATTAATCCACCGTGACGCAACTGAAATTATTAAGAAGTTGTTCATGTTGGGTGTTATGGTTAACCAGAACCAATCATTGGATGCTGACACGATTGAATTATTAGCAGCTGATTATGGTATCAATGCTGAACAAAAAGTTGAAGTAGACATTGCTGACTTGGATAAATTCTTTGAAGATGATGGTGAAGACAGCGAAAACATGGAACCACGTGCACCGGTTGTCACTATCATGGGTCACGTTGATCATGGTAAGACGACTTTGCTAGATTACCTACGTAATTCACACGTTACAGAAGGTGAAGCTGGTGGTATTACACAGCATATTGGGGCCTACCAGACAAAGTTAAATGATCGCGTTGTAACCTTCTTAGATACACCAGGTCACGCAGCCTTTACAGCAATGCGTGCGCGTGGAGCAGATATTACCGATATTACTGTTTTGGTTGTTGCAGCTGACGATGGTGTTATGCCACAAACGATTGAGGCGATTAATCACGCTAAGGCTGCAGGAACACCAATTATTGTTGCTGTTAATAAGATTGATAAGCCAGGTGCTAATCCAGAAAATGTTATCAATCAATTAATGCAATACGAATTAGTGCCTGAAGAATATGGTGGAGATACAATCTTCGTTAATATTTCTGCAAAGTTTGGACAAAATATTGATGAGCTATTAGAAATGATTCTTTTGACTGCTGATGTTTTGGAATTAAAGGCAAATCCTAACAAAAGAGCCGCCGGATCTGTTGTTGAAGCTCGATTAGATAAAGGTCGTGGTACTGTCGCAACTGTATTGGTTCAACAGGGAACAATGCATGTTGGAGATCCAATTGTTGTAGGTAATACATACGGACGTGTTCGAACGATGACTAATGATCGTGGTCGTCGTGTTAAAGAAGCTTTGCCATCTACACCTGTGGAAATTACGGGATTAAATGATGTGCCTTCTGCTGGTGATCGTTTTGTTGTCTTTGAAGATGAAAAAACGGCTCGTGCAGCTGGTGAGGAACGTGCAAAGCGTGCTGTGATTGCAGAACGTAATCGTAATAATATTGTTTCCGTGTCTGACTTGTTTAATAAGATGGCTGAGAAGCAAATGAAGTCTGTTCCTGTTATTATTAAGGCAGATGTTCAAGGTTCTGTTGAAGCCCTAGCTGGTTCATTCCGTAAGATTGATGTTGAGGGTGTTAAGGTTGATATTATTCATACAGCCGTTGGAGCTATCAACGAATCAGACGTAACACTTGCGGAAGCTTCTGGCGCAATTATTGTTGGATTTAATGTACGACCAACACCACAAGCAAAACAACAAGCTGATACTGATAAGGTTGAAATTCGTTTGCACAGTGTTATTTACAATGCCATCGATGAAATTGAAGCTGCCATGAAGGGTCAACTAGATCCTGAATTTGAAGAAAAAGTTGTTGGAACTGCGGAAGTTCGTGACTTATTCAAGGTATCAAAGGTTGGTACAATTGTTGGTGGTATGGTAATGTCAGGTAAAATCACGCGCAATTCATCAGTTCGTCTAATCCGTGATGGTATCGTTATTTTTGATGGTAAGATTGGCTCACTACGTCGTTATAAGGATGACGTTAAGGAAGTTAAGAACGGATATGACTTTGGTCTAACAATTGAAAAATACAATGACGAAAAAGTTGGCGATATGATCGAAGCGTATGAAATGGTTGAAATTCCACGCTAATTAATTTCACAATGTATATATATTGATGGGAGGAAATTAATATGGCACAACAGAATTTTCGAGTTGGTCGCTTAGAACAAGAAATTCAACGAGAAATTAATGATTTATTGTTAAAGCGAATTCGTGATCCTCGTATTGAGGGTGTCACAGTCACTGGTGTAGAAGTCACTGGAGATTTGCAACAAGCAAAAATCTTTTATAGTGTGTTATCAGAATTAGCATCAGTTAACAAAAAGGCTGCAGAAGGTCTTGATGCAGCAACTGGATTAATTCGTAAAGAATTAGGTTCACGTTTGCGTATCTATAAAACACCAGAGTTAAAATTTGTTAAGGATGAATCTGTTCAATATGGTAATAAAATTGATGATTTAATTCGTCAATTACACCAAGACTAATCATACTTATTATTAATAGGCATGAGAATAATTAATGAAAGGGCATTTTTTACCAGCTTATTTTGGTATAAAAGCCCTTTTTATATACATATAATTACACAAAAATCGAAGGTGAGAAGTATGGACGGAATTATACCAATTTATAAAGATAAAGGGATGACTTCCCATGATGTTGTTTTTAAATTACGACGTATTTTAAAAATGAAAAAGATTGGACATGCTGGCACGCTTGATCCTAATGTTGACGGTGTTTTACCTGTGGCACTTGGTAAAGCGACAAAGACGATTGAATTTTTGCAAGAAACCGGGAAAATATATACGGGTTCAATCACACTCGGTATTGCAACAACGACAGAAGATATGGATGGAGATGTGATACAAACTCAGCATCTTGTTAAACCATTCTCAAACGATGAAATAAATAAGGGAATGCACACGTTGACAGGACATATCACTCAAATTCCGCCAATGTATTCTGCGGTTAAAGTTAACGGTCGTCGCTTGTATGATTATGCACGCGCTGGTGAAACTGTTGAACGGCCAAAGCGTGAAGCGGTAATTTATGAATTTAAAATGACATCCGCTACAACGTTTGATGAAAAAAAAGGCACACAAACATTTTCATTTTTAGCTAGAGTATCTAAGGGTACGTATATTAGAACGCTTGCTGTTGATTTAGGTAGGCAGTTACAAGTACCCTCAGTTATGAGCCAGTTAACAAGAATTAGCGCTGGCGGATATGATATTACTCAAGCACATCGTTTAGATGAAATTGCGCAACGTATGACAGAAAAAGGGTCATTAGGTGATTGGCTGATGCCACTTGAGACAGCGGTCGCACAATATCCGCACGTCGAATTAAATGATGAACAATGGGAAAAGGTAAAACATGGGATTGGGCAACCGGCAAGTCTGCATGAACCAACGACAGAAAAAATTGTTTTAACATATAAGGGTGATGTGAAATCAGTTTTTGCTTGGCGACCTGATAAAAATCAATATCGAACTTATCGTACTTTTTCAATAGAATGAAATGTTCTTAGAATAACATGTGTTATGATTAATACACTAATACACAAAAAAAGAGAAGAAGGGCTTACTGATGGAAGTTATTTATTTGCATCATCCATATGCGGTTAATCAAATAAAAAAAGAGCCAGTTGTTTTAGCAATGGGATTTTTTGATGGCGTGCATGCTGGGCATCGTATGGTTATTAAACGAGCTGCAGAGGAAGCAAAAAAAAGGGGTATCAAGCTAGCTGTTTTAACATATGATCATCACCCATCAATCGTATTTAAAACATATAATAAGCCACTTACTTATTTAACTAGATTACCTAAAAAATTGGCTTTATTGGCTGAATTGGGGGTTGATTTAACCTATGTTGTTAATTTCACATCTGAGTTTGCACAATTAACGCCACAGATTTTTGTCGATCAATATATGTTTGGACTACATGCTGAGGCTGTTGTTGCTGGATTCGACCATACTTATGGTCCTAAAAACGCTGATATGAAACATTTACCTCAATATGCACAAAGTCGCTTTGATGTGATTGAGGTCCAGCAAGTAAATGTGGATGGGAAAGAGAGTGCATCAACTACAGCACGGAAGATGGTTGATGAAGGTCGTTTAGATACATTAACACACCTATTGATGCGGCCATATGAGACAACAGGTTTAATTGTACATGGTGAGGCGAGAGGACGAGAATTAGGATATCCAACTGCCAATATCGAAACGACGCCGGGTGAGAGATTACCAGGTATTGGTGTGTATGTTGTAGAAATGAAAATTGACCAAACTTGGTATCCGGGTATGGCTTCAATTGGATATAACGTCACTTTTGGTGAAAATAGACCCAAAACAGTTGAAATTAACTTATTTAATTTTAGTCGTGCTATTTATGGTGAAAATGTACAAATTAAATGGCATCATTACTTACGTGGTGAGGTGAAATTTAATAATGTACAGGAGCTAATTGATCAATTGGCCGAAGACGAAAAAGAGGCGCAGGCATTTCTACTAAACCTTTAGTCAGAAAGGAAAGTGATAAATAATATGTCATTCGATGGACTTTTTACACATGCAATGGTGCATGAGTTAAATGATAAATTAGCTGGTGGACGAATCATGAAAATTCATCAACCATATGCGAATGAAATTTTTTTGATTATTCGACATAATCGACAAAATTTTCCAGTTTTATTGAGTGCCCATCCAGCATTTGCTCGTGCACAGATTTCCAAAATAAAATATACCAATCCGCAAACTGCACCAAATTTTGCAATGATGCTACGTAAGCATCTTGAAGGATCAAAACTAATTAAAATTGAACAAGTTGAAAATGATCGTATTATTCGATTTGTGACGTCAGGACGCGATGAACTTGGTGATGAAGAGCAAACAACATTGATTTTAGAGATGATGGGCCGTCATTCAAACTTGTTTTTAGTAGACGAGGCAACGCAACGAATTATTGACTTAATTAAACATGTACCTGCAGATCAAAATCGAGTTCGAACTTTGATGCCTGGAGGAACTTATATTTTGCCCCCTAAGCAAAATGTTATCAATCCATTCGAAAGCTTGGATGGGTTGGCCAATATTATTTTAGATAATCCTAAAACTAATGACTTGGCAAAGGAAATTCAACAACATTTCCAAGGTTTCGCCCATGACTCTGCCAATGAGTTGGCACATGTTTTGCAACAATCGGGTGATTCACTAGCAATCACAACTTCGTGGTTAAACCATTTTAACAAACCTGAACCAGAGTTAATCAGTACGGATAAAGGGGTAGCTTTTACACCATTTAATTGGGTAACGATTGATGGCATTAAAGCACCTTACGAGTCTTTAAGTGAACTTTTAGACGCTTATTTTGCGGAGAAATCTGAGCGTGATCGGGTACAGCAACAAGCGGTAATTGTTTTGCGAACTGTTCGTAATGAATTAAAAAAGAATAAGAAAAAAATTCAAAAACAAAAGAATGAACTAGCTAATGCTGACCATGCTGACGAATATCGTGTAAAAGGTGAGTTGTTAACCACGTATATGTCTCAGATTAAACGTGGTATGACAGAGATTGAATTACCAAATTATTATGATGACAATAGGTTAATGAAAATAACCTTGTCTAACCAAATTGGTCCATCTCAAAATGCACAAAAGTATTTCACAAAGTACAACAAATTAAAGAATTCAGTAAAATATTTGCATTCACAGATTGCTTTAGCACAGCAGGAAGTTGATTACTTTGAAACACTACTAGCACAGATAGACATTGCTTCACCAAAAGATATTGCTGAAATCAGAGAGGAACTAACACAAGAGGGTTATCTTCGGGTACAGCGTAAAAAGAAACAGAAACCAAAAGTTAGCCAACCTGAAAAATTCTATGCCACTGATGGTACATTGATTGAAGTAGGGAAAAATAATTTGCAGAATGAACGATTATCGATGAAGACTGCGGCAAAGTCTGATATTTGGTTGCATACAAAAGATATTCCGGGTTCACATGTTATTATTCACGATAATGAGCCGACAGATCAAACTTTGTTTGAAGGGGCAATGTTAGCAGCTTATTTTTCAAAAGCACGTGAATCGGCCAACGTTCCAGTAGATTATTTACCGGTTGGACGATTGAGAAAGCCAAATGGTTCTAAACCAGGCTTTGTTATTTTTGAAGGACAAACAACAATGACTGTTACCCCAGAGGCACAATTAGTGCAGAAATTACGACAAAATAATTAAAAAAAACTTTAAAGTCAGGTTAATAACGTGTATTAATCTGTCTTTTTTAGTATCTTATGTATAAAAAGAATTTCATCACATTTTTTAAAATTGGTAGGTCGTGTTCTGGGCGAGTAGATTGGAGGGATCATATATGGAAAAAGAAATTGCATTGGCTGATATACCAACAATGAAAGCCGCAATCTCTGCTGGGGTAAATCGTGTTGAATTAAATGCTAATCTTGAGTTAGGTGGTTTAACACCAGACCCAAAGACAGTCGCAATGGCAGTTCAGCTTGCTGAGAAATCTCAAGTTGATTTAGTTGTGATGATTCGGCCTCGATCAGGTGATTTTAATTATACTTATTCCGAGATTGAAATGATGCGACAATCTATTCTAACTTTTAAAAGTTTGGGTGTTAAAATGGTTACCTTTGGTGTGGTTGATGCTAAGGGCCGTTTAGCTCGTCACTATATGTTAAAACTACTTGAAGCGGCGAAACCAATGAAAGTTGTTTACCACATGGCTTTTGATGCGATTGACGTGAGTTGTCAGTCACAAGCTTTACAATGGCTATATCAATATGGTGTTGTTCGTGTCTTGACGCATGGGGGGACATTACGTACGGGTATCGAAGAAACAATTCCTCATTTACAGGAAATTATTGCAATGGCCCCCAAAGGGCTGACCATCATGCCTGGCGGTGGTGTGACGTATATGAACGCGTCTCGGGTGGCAGCTGTTCTTGGCGTAAATGACGTTCATGGATCTAAAATTGTAAGACTATCATGATTTATAAATTGGTGGTTATTGGCAAGCGTGCAATCATGTGGAGGTTGAAATGAAAACAATTCTTGAAGCGCTTCGGCAGACTGAAAAACAATATAAAACGGCTTTAACAAAAATTACCAAAGACAATGGCGTAACCATTGCAGAATGGCAGCTCTTACAGCATTTAGATGATGAAATTGATACGCAAGATAAACTATCAGTTGATACGGGCCTTGATAATTCAACTTTATCACGACAACTACACTCATTAGTTAAAAAAGAGTTGGTAGCCAGTGAAGCTATTGGCAAGGATCATAGACAACTGATATATAAACTCACAATTCTCGGATCAGATACTTTAATGGCAATTAATGAAAAACATCGATTTTTTCAAGAAAATGTTTTTAAAGTATGGTCAGAAGAAGAAACTAGTATGTTACAAATTCTATTAAATCGTTTGAATAAATCAATGACAAAACCTTTTTAGACTGCGAATAATTTAATCGAACTGAAAACATTACTAATTTGTGTTATGATTTAATATCGAGTGATTAAGTCATTATATATACAAGAATAAGTTCTTAGAATAGTTAATTACATACACAAAAATTACGTAAGAACAAATTAGGCGTGCGTCTACACGTTAAATGACTTTGAAAGGATTTTATTAAAATGAAACTTGCAGTCGTCACTGATTCAACAGCATATTTGGATCAAGAAGAAATTGATAAATATGATATTAGGGTCATGTCATTACCGGTTATCATTGATGGGACAACGTATCATGAAGGTATTGATATTACAACAGAAGAATTTTATGAAAAATTAGCTAATGCTTCAGAATTTCCAACAACTTCTCAGCCAGCAATTGGCGATTGGCTATCGTTATTTGAATCACTAAAACAAGAAGGTTATGATGGTGCAATTGTCATAAACTTAGCATCAACAATTTCAGGAACAGTTAATACAGTTGCTGGCTTAGATAGCATGATAGATGATTTTAAGGTTTATGGTTATGACTCAAAGATAACGGTCCGTTTGATGGGACACCTAGTAATGAAGGCCGCACAATTAGTTAAAAAAGGTGAATCTATCGACAACATCATTAAAGTATTGGATGAACTTTCAGCAACAATTGATGAGTGTTTTATTGTTGATGATTTACAAAATCTAGTTCGAGGTGGTCGTCTATCAAATGCTTCTGCATTTATTGGGACAATGTTGAAGATTAAACCTTTATTAACTTTTGACGACGAGACCAATCAAATTGTGCCATTTGAAAAAGTGCGTTCAATGAAAAAAGCCATGCAACGTGCAGAAATTTTATTTGCACAGGCGAAAGAGGCAGCAGATTATCCGCTACGTGCAATGGTTATTCAGGGAAATGATAAAGAGGCCGGTCAGGCTTGGCATGATAAACTACAAAAAGAATATCCAGATATGCGTATCGAATTTAGTTATATCGGACCAGTTATTGGTGCACACTTAGGCAAGGGTGCATTAGCTTTAGCTTGGCTACGAGACCCAGATTCCTTATAAGAAATGTCACGAAAGTTGTTGTAATCTTTAAAATAGAATACTGCAACTTTTTTTGTAGCAGGAACGTCATTTAGTTATAAAAACCAGATTATCGGTTTTTATATATCAGATAATTGAAAAATTCTAAAAAAAATGAGATAATTAAACATAATGAATTACAAGAAAACGGGGAATTAAATATTATGGCCCAAGTAAAAATTGTTACTGATTCAACAGCAATGTTATTACCACATGAGATTGAAAAATATGATATAAAAATTATTCCACTAACAATTACGGTTGATGGTGTAACCTATCAAGATGGTATTACCATATCACCAGTTGAATTTATGGACAAAATGGCTGCATCTAAAAGTTTGCCACAAACTTCTCAACCAGCATTAGGTGTTTTTACAGAAATTTACGAACCATTAGTTGCTGATGGCTCATCTGTTATTTCAATTCACTTAACAAAAGGGCTATCTGGTTCTGTAGATGCAGCACGTCAAGCTGCAATGATGGTTGATGGAGATGTAACGGTTATAGATTCTGGTTTAATTGATCGCTCACTTGGTATGGTTGTTTTAGCAGCAGCTGAAAAGGCCGCTAATGGTGCATCGCGAGATGAAGTATTGGCCGAAATTAAATCAGTAAAAGAAAAAACGGAACAATATTTGACGGTCTCAAAACTTGACAATCTTGTTGCCGGTGGTCGTTTGTCAAAAACAGCAGGTTTGTTAGCAGGTATGTTAAATATTCGCATCGGTGCACATGTTGTTGAGGGAAATATTAATGTTGAGACTAAGGGTCGTGGTGCCAAATCAACTAAAGCCTATATACAAAAAATTATAGAAGTACTTCAAGCAGCACCAAAGGGTGTACATGCAATTGGAATTTCAACTGCCGGTATTCCAGATGAAAGAGAAACATTAGGCGAACAATTACGAATGCTTTTCCCAGGGGTAGAAGTGGTATTGCAACAGACTACGCCGATTGTTGCGACACACACTGGTGATGGCGCAATTGGGTTTAGTTATCAGTTAAATTAATAAGTAATATTAATGTGAACTAGCGAGATGTGTTAATCTCGCTTTTTTCGTGTTGCCATAAAATATGGTAAAATTATTAATTAGGTTATTGTTATTGAACGATAGAAAGGAGCCACCTGTTATGCCAAGAAAGATGTATTTAGTATTGACCAGTTTATTGGCTTTTTTCCTAATCGAGGTCACAACAGTACATGCAGATAGTAAAGATAGCATTAACTTTGTTGCAGTTGGCGATTCACTAACTGAAGGAGTTGGTGATACAACAAAACAACAGGGGTACACCAAGCGAACGGCAAAGCAAATTTCAAAAAAATACAATGTGAAAGTTGATACATCAAATTATGGAAAAGCTGGCGATCGTTCTGATCAAATTTTAGCGCGTATTAAAGCAAATGCCCAGGCTAAAAAAGATATAAAAAATGCAGATGTTATCACTCTGACAGTTGGTGGCAATGATTTGCAACAAACCTTATTTAAGGCAGTATTAGCTAGGTCTGAATCTGCTGTTACAAGGCAAGTTGAAAAAGCAATGCCAGATTATACTGAAAATTTAACGAGGTTGATTAATTACCTAAAGAAACAAAATAAACAAGCGCCTATTTATCTATTTGGTAATTATAATCCACTGTATGTTTATTTAGCTAACCGGAATGATTTAAACGATGATGTAAAAATATATAATGATATAAATGCAAATTTAGCATCTGTAGATGATCGTGTATATTATGTATCTACATTTAGAACATTAACGTTTGGTCAATATAAAACCAAAGCATCACGTGAAAAATTACAAAAGAAATCTGAAGCTGCTAATCGCGGATCATTAAATAATAAAATGGTAACGGAAACACTAACTTCGGGAAAAAATGAAGAACTAAATCAATATATAACAACGCAGGATCACTACCATCCAAATAATTTAGGTTATGATAAGATGAGTGCTTTATTGGTAAAAAAAATGTCATTAAGTGAACAAGATTGGTTGAAAAAATAAGATGAAACAAGACAATGTACGGTCAAATATAGATGAGATTATTCGTCAGTCACAAAAAAGAGGCTTTTTAAAAGGAATATTAGGAACGATACTTGTATTAGTTATTTTAAGTACAGTTCTGTTATTCCTGCCACAGAGCCATCAACATGTAACGGATTCACGACCAGAAATTGGTCAGGCATCGTTTGAGGTTAGTGTTAGTCGCAAGGAGTTGAATGCTCTTGTTGAAAAATACATTAACGCTGATCCATCTTTACGTCATCAATTTCGCTTTGAAATGCAAAAGAAAGGTATGATGTTGTACGGTACATATAAGCTTTTTGGTCAATCTGTTGATTTCGGTATGAGAATGACACCAGAAGTTACAAAGCATGGTGGGATATTACTTCATGCAGATTCAGTTGCTGTGGGACAATTACCTTTGCCTATGAAATATGTGATGGATTATTTTGGTAAAAAAGTCGATCTACCTAATTGGTTGACATTGGATGCACAGAAAAAAACGTTGTTAATTGATTTAGGTAAGGCACCAAAGGTACAAGGTGTCCATGTGAAGGCAGTTCAAATTAATCCCGAAAAGGATAAGTTTGTGTTCAGAGGAGGATTTTCGGACAAATGAGACGCCCATTTTTCCAATGGCTAATGACTCAGCGTAATCCAGTGACGAGTGATGAAGTTGAAAATTTTGCCAATGCAGCTTTTTATGATACACAGTTTCCAAAACAATCTGATGACTTTGACTTAATTTCAAGATATTTGGAAGAAAATGCCACTTATTTATACAATATGTCAATATTTGATCAAGCCTGGTCAGAATATAAAGCGTCAGAAGAATAAAAGAATTTAAAGGAGAATAACATGTCTCAAATTATACAATGGTTTCCAGGACATATGGCCAAAGCCTTTCGCCTTATGCGTGAGAATTTAAAGCATGTGGATATTGTTTTTGAATTGGTTGATGCACGTATCCCATTGTCATCTCGTAATCCAGAGTTAGATGATGTACTTGGAGATAAACCTCGATTATTAATCATGACAAAAACGGATTTGGCAGATCCTGAACGGACAAGTATTTGGCGGAGTTATTTTGAATCACAGGGATTAACAGTTGTATCTTTGGATACGCGAGGACATAAAACACCTCAGATTATTACGAAAGCAGCACGTGTTGTACTGGCAGATAAGTGGCAAAATTTGGAAGAAAAGGGTGTTCAAGATAAAGCAATCCGTGCATTAGTAGCAGGAATTCCAAATGTTGGTAAATCAACGTTACTGAATCATTTGGTGACCAAAAATATTGCAATAACTGGCGATCGCCCTGGTGTCACTAAAAAACTACAATGGTTAAAGACACCAACCAATCTTGAACTGCTAGATACACCAGGTGTTTTATGGCCAAAATTTGTTGATCAACGGGTTGGCCAACATCTAGCCATGACTGGTGCAATTAAAGATCAGTTAATTAATTTGGATGATATTGCTTTGGCGGCATTAAAATTCTTTAGAGACTATAATGCAGAGGCGATTACGACACGTTACCACCTAAATTCATCAATTTGGGAAGAAAAATCTGATGTAGATATTTTACTTACGATAACTGAAAAATTAGGATTTAAAGATGATTATGATCGAGCATCTGAAAGATTATTGATTGACTTAAGACGTGGTAAATTAGGGCGATATACATTAGAATTACCAAGCGATCATATTGGTGAGGTAGTGGATGACTAAAACAGAGACAATTATTGAAATTAAACGGTTATTATTTCAGCAACCATCTTCTGAAGATATTGCCCGATGGCAAGCTGATGAGCGCATTGGTGTACAAAAGTTGTTGCGTCAATATGAAAAAAAACAAGAAAAAATTTTATTCCAACAAAGAGCGTTTAATAAGCGATTAAACTTTGAAAGAAAAGCATGGCAACAGGGGAAAGTTGTAGCTGGTATCGATGAAGTTGGGAGAGGTCCACTGGCAGGCCCAGTTGTTGCGGCAGCTGTTGTCATTGATGATAGTTTTGATATGACAATCGTTCATGACTCTAAACAACTTTCTGAAAAAACACGCCAATCCATTGATACAGAAATACGTGAAAAAGTTGTGGATTTTGCATTTGGGGTGGTAGATGCAAAAGATATTGATCGATTAAATATTTATGAAGCTTCTAGAGTGGCCATGCTTCAATCTGTAGAAGCCTTGAGTGTTCCAATTGATGGGTTACTTATTGATGCGATGACAGTTGATTTAGAAATCCCACAAGAAAAATTAATTAAAGGTGATGATCGAAGTATTTCGATTGGCGCTGCATCAATTTTGGCTAAAAATTATCGAGATAATTTAATGAAAGATTTTGCACAGCAATTTCCAGGTTATGGATTTGAGCACAATGCAGGGTATGGTACTGCTGAACATTTAGCGGGATTAAATACATTAGGTATTACACCAATTCATCGCAAATCATTTGCGCCAGTCAAAAAATTTTTGAATTAATGAACAAATCACGTTGCCAAGTGTCCTTTTTATAAAGGAGACGTATAATGGCACAACGTGATTTTTTATTATGGTTATTAATGATTCCAGGATTAAGCATAAAAGGACGTTACCGCATTTGGATTTACTTAAAAGAAAATAAATTATCAAAATTATCTTGGCAACAGATATTAACTATTAGTAAAATGCGGCAATCACAGCGAAATGAGGCAACTTACTGGTTTAAAGAAACGAATTGGCAGGTCGAGTGGCATAAATTGCAAGACCAGACGTATATTGCAATTTGTGATGCGGCGTATCCAATAACGTTATCTGAGTGTATTGATGCACCTATTTGTTTATTCTATAAAGGCGATTTATCATTATTGGTACAACCATTAGTTGCTATTGTAGGATCTAGGCAGGCCACAACATATGGTATAAGTGTTTTAAAATCATGGATACCAGGTTTAACTGCGGCAGGACTAACCACAGTTTCGGGGCTGGCAGCAGGGATTGATGAGTTGACGCATCGTGAAACCATCAAAGCAAATGGTCAAACAATTGCAATTATAGGTACGGGATTTGATTATGCCTATCCAAAACATTGTGAAGATCTTCAAAATACGATTAGTCAGTTAGGGTTATTATTATCTGAATATTTACCGTGGCAAGGACCAAAAAGACATCATTTTCCAGAAAGAAATCGAATTATTTCAGGTTTATGCCAAGTTTGTTTGGTCATTGAGGCTAAAAAAAGGTCTGGATCACTTATTACAGCTATGTTAGCGTTAGAACAGAATCGCACAGTTATGGCATTACCTGGACGGATTGACGGACAATATTCTGTCGGAACAAACGAACTGATTTTAGCTGGTGCGACACCGGTTTTGTCGGTTGATCAAATCGTTTTAGAATTTGCAAATTTTTACTAATTTTTGTATGTATCATACAATGAGTATTTGGCAAAGTTTCGTTGTATAGTGTATAGTACAATATTGTTAGGAACTTAGACTAATGAAAATAATAAATTAAACTACAAGAAAAGAGGTGCACGCAAATGGCTTCACAGACTGCTGTTAAAGAAAAAAAGGCGCGTGCGGTGAAATCAACGACGACAAAAACTAAATCTCGAGCGAAGACAAAGGCAAAGCAAAAAAAGAATTTAGTGATTGTTGAATCACCATCAAAAGCAAAAACAATTGAAAAATATCTGGGACGAAACTATAAAGTAGTCGCAAGTATTGGTCATATTCGTGATTTACCTAAGTCAACTATGGGTGTGGATATCGAAAACGATTACCAGCCAAAGTACATTAATATACGCGGTAAGGGCGATATTATTAAATCTTTAAAGAAAGAAGCAAAGGCTTCTAAACATGTCTATCTGGCATCCGATCCGGATCGAGAAGGGGAAGCGATTGCTTGGCATTTATCACATATTCTAGATCTTGATGTAGATGCAAGCGATAACCGTGTGGTATTTAATGAAATCACTAAAGATGCAGTGAAAGACGCTTTTAAACATCCTAGAAAAATTAATATGGATCTTGTCGATGCACAACAAGCTCGACGTGTCTTAGATCGTTTGGTTGGGTATTCATTATCACCTATTCTATGGAAGAAAGTTAAAAAAGGATTGTCTGCAGGTCGTGTACAATCAATAGCTTTAGGGCTTGTCATTAAACGTGAGCAAGAAATTCAGACATTCCAACCAGATGAATATTGGTCATTGGATACAATGTTCAAAAAAGATCGTACAAAATTTAAGGCTGTGTTTTATGGCCTTGATGGTAAAAAGGCAGCTTTACCAGATAACGATGCTGTTCAAGAGGTTTTGAAAAAGCTAGATCGAACAGCACCATTTAATATTACTAATGTTGTTACGAAGGATCGCAAGCGCAATCCACAACCACCTTTTACCACTTCAACAATGCAACAAGCAGCTAATACGCAGTTGAATTTTAAAACTCGTAAAACCATGATGGCAGCCCAACAGCTGTATGAAGGAATTAATTTGGGTGGTAAAAATGGCACGGTTGGATTAATTACTTATATGCGTACTGATTCGGTTCGATTATCTGATACTGCCAAAACAGAAGCAGCATCATTTATTAATGATGAGTATGGTTCAGAGTATGCGGCTACTAAGCCAGTCGAGGGAAAGCAACAAGAAGGTGCGCAAGATGCGCATGAGGCTATTCGACCAACATCAGTTTTCCGTACGCCATCATCTGTAAAAGATAAATTAACGAATGATCAATTTAAGTTATATCAGTTGATTTGGTCACGATTTGTTGCCAGTCAAATGACACCAGAAATTTTAGCTACGATGGCAGTAACCATTGAACAAAATGGTGTAACTTTCCGTGCTAATGGTTCACAAACTAAGTTTGCTGGATTTACAAAGGCATACCCAGCTGCAAAAAATAAAGATAATAAATTACCTAGCTTGGCAACTGGCGATGCTGTGGATATGGTGTCAATGTCACCTGAGCAGCACTTTACACAGCCACCAGCCCGATACACTGAAGCAACCTTGGTGAGAGCGTTGGAAGAGAATGGTGTTGGACGCCCATCTACATATGCGGCAACGATAGAAACAATTCAACGTCGAGCCTATGTTCGGTTAGACACCAAAAAATTTGTGCCAACTGAACTGGGAGAACTGGTTCAAAATACTGTTCAAGAGTTTTTCCCAGATGTGACCAACATTAAATTTACGGCTCAAGTTGAGACAGACTTAGATAATGTGGAAGCTGGTCAAAAATATTGGGTGAAAGTAGTTGACGATTTCTTTACACCTTTCTCAAAAGAATTAGAGACAGCTGAAAAAGAGATGGAAAAGATTGTCCTAAAGGATGAGCTGGCAGGTTTTGATTGTGATATTTGTGGTGCACCAATGCTTAAGAAATTAGGTAGATATGGTAAGTTTTATGCTTGCTCTCGCTTCCCGGATTGTCGCAATACTAAAACAATTGTGGAAGAGATCGGGCTACTTTGTCCTAAGTGTAAGATGGGACAAATCGTTGAGCGAAAGACAAAACGTGGTCGCAAGTTTTATGGATGCTCACGTTATCCTGAATGTGACTTTGTCTCATGGGACAAGCCAACGGAAAAAACGTTACCAGATGGTACAACACCTAAAGATGAAACCAATGATAAAGAAAATTCAGTAGAGACATCAAAAACTTCGAAATAGCATTCATATTTAGTGAGGGGTTGAAGTTATGACTGTAAATGAAGCTGAGCGTGCAAAGCAACTTTTTTTAGATTATTTACGTATTGAGAGACAATATTCACTTGAAACACAAAAAGCTTATGAGGGCGATATTGCCGAATTTTTGACATTTTTGTCAGGAACACAAGCTACTAAAAGTATCGTTTTATCAAATATTACGTCATTTGATGTACGTGTATTTTTATCTGAACTTTACGAAAAAGGGGATGGCTCAAGGACAATTGCTCGAAAAGTTAGCTCTTTGCGTAGTTTTTATCGATTTTTAATTAACAATGAAATGGTGGCTGAAAACCCTTTTGTTGGTATTGTTTTAAAAAAGCCAGGACAACATTTACCACGCTATTTTTATCAAAAAGAATTAACGAAAATGTTCGATGTGGTGATGACAGATCAATCCGCACTAGGACTTAGAAATCATTTATTGTTAGAAATGCTTTATGGTACAGGGGCACGAGTATCAGAAATCGCAAATATGACTTTACAGAATGTTGATAGTCATGCACGTGTTGTAACCATTACTGGAAAAGGAAATAAAACACGAATTGTGCCTTTTGGTCGTTATGCGGCCGATGCGTTAGCAAAATATTTGAAAACGGGGCGCCCTGTATTAGCAAGTAAGCAAGCTGATACGTCCAATAAATTATTTTTGAACCAACGTGGTGCACCAGTTACTACGGCAGGTATCGAATATATTTTAAAGCAAATTGGGAAAAAGGCAGGACTGACACAAGAAGTAACTGCGCATATGTTTAGGCACACTTTTGCAACTGACCTTTTAAATAACCAAGCTGATTTGAGAACTGTTCAACAATTATTAGGACATAGTAGTCTAAGTACAACACAAATATATACGCATGTGACGACAGATGCTTTACAAAAGAGTTATCGTAACTTTTTTCCCAGGGCTTCAGAGTAAGCAGATAATAAATTGGTAAAGACCAATTTTATTTGGTATCATTATGGTATTATCTAGTTATTTTGGAGGGGTTATGTCAGTCAAACTTGAAAATGAAAATATAATTGTAAAAATATCAGAAATGGGTGCAGAACTTACAAGCGTTAAGCGACGGGGCTCTGGTATGGAATATATGTGGACAGCGGATCCTAATTTTTGGGGTCGACATGCACCAAATCTATTTCCGATTGTTGGTCGTCTGAAAGGAGACCGCTATAAATATCGAGATAAGACATACTTTATGACACAACATGGTTTTGCTCGTGATAATGAATTCGATTTAGTGGAAAAAACCAGTACAATGGCTAGACTTCGTTTAGTAGATACAGAAGAAACTCAGTCAATTTATCCATTTCATTTTCAGTTTGATATCATTTTTAGATTAACTGATCAAGATATGCTGGGAATTACTTATGTTGTTACGAATACTGATACTCATGATATTTACTTTTCAGTAGGTGGTCACCCAGGTTTCCGTGTACCACTTGAAGCAGGTGATAAATTTACAGATTATTATGTCAATGTCGATCCAAAACGTAAATATGCGCGCTCAAAGCTTGTGGGTCCTTATTTAGACAATAATTTAGATACCACGTTTAATTCAGATATTCCACTTCGTTTACGATATGATGATTACAAAGATGATGCCATTATTTTACGACTAGATGGTAATCCTGTATCCATTATATTGGCTAAATTACGAGAGTCACATGGGATAACAATGCATGTCCAGGATGCCAAGTATTTGGGTATTTGGACGCCTTATGGTAAGGATGCACCTTTTGTTTGCTTGGAACCATGGTGGGGAATTGCGGACACTGTTGACGCTGATGGACTAATAAATCATAAATATGCAATCAATAGTTTGGCGCCTGCACAAACATTTACAGGGTCATACTCACTATCATTTTTCTAAAATTATTAAATAAAAAAGCTCTCTCAAAGGCTAGAATGAAAACACATTAAAATGTGTATTTCAATTAACTAGCTTTGAGAGAGTTTTTTTATGATTTTTTTGATAACCAATAGATGAGTCCAAAGGGTACTTTTGATTCTGTACCATTTAAAATTCGTTTAACATTGCTACGGTGTCGGTAGAATACAAATACGGTTAATACAAGCGCTATAGTTGCTAAAAACCAATCGTGAAGCCAGAATGCTGATAGTAGGGTAACGACTGTAAAACCAAGCATTGAGCCAACAGAGACCATACTAGTGAGCAAAATTGCTGTTATAAAGGCAATCACAGCGGCGAGGAACATAACTGGACTATAGAGTAATAACACCCCAACAGAAGTAGCAACGGCCTTGCCACCCTTAAATCCAATCCATATAGAGAATGTATGTCCCGAAATGGCACCTAATCCGACTACCATAAACATCCAATGTGGTGCAGATCCCCAGATAGTTGCCATTGAAGCACCTAAGATTCCTTTACATAAATCTAAAATCAAGACCACTACACCAGGAAATGTGCCAAGTGTTCTAAAAGTATTCGTTGTGCCGATATTTCCAGATCCCAACTCCAATATATTCTTTTTATAAAAAATTTTTCCAATCCAATATCCTGATGGAATTGATCCAAATAAATAAGCCAACACAAAACTAATAATAAAATGAAAAATCGTCACGACGATATCTCCTTAAATGTATTTTAATAATTGCATGGTTCTATTTTATTAAAGAACGTTATCTATTCTAGCATGTTTCTAACGTTTGAGACTTTAAATTTTTTTAATAGTATTGCGTCAGAGGTCAGTTTTGAGCTATTATGAAATTTGAAACGCGTTAAAACGCACGTTAAATTATATGAAAGGGAAACGTCCATGACAAAGAAAAATGATTATTCGGATGATTCCATTACAGTTTTAGAAGGACTGGAAGCAGTTCGCAAACGACCGGGAATGTATATTGGTTCGACAGATGGTAAAGGCCTTCATCACTTAGTGTATGAGATCTTTGATAATGCTGTTGATGAGGCATTGGCCGGTTATGGTGATGAAATCAATGTAACCATTCATGAAAACAATGCCATTACAGTGGTAGATCATGGCCGTGGTATGCCTGTGGGGATGCATTCGTCTGGTAAACCAACACCAGAGGTTATCTTGACGGTTTTACACGCTGGTGGAAAATTTGGTCAGGGTGGTTATAAAACATCCGGTGGGCTGCATGGTGTTGGCTCATCAGTCGTTAATGCATTATCTAGTGACTTAGTTGTCACAATTGTACGTGATGGGGTAAAATATCAGGAACATTTTATAAATGGCGGGCATCCTGATGGTACCCTAAAGAAAATCGGTAAAACAAAAGAAACGTCGGGTACTACCGTTACTTTTAAACCAGATCCAAAGATTTTTTCAACAACGATTTATAATTTTAATACATTAGCTGAAAGGTTACGTGAATCTGCGTTCCTACTTAGAAATGTAAAAATTACCTTGACTGATGAACGACCAGGACAAGAACAAACAGAAACTTATCATTTCCCAGAAGGTATCAAGGCGTTTGTTGATTATCTAAACGAAGATAAGGATACACTAGGCGATATCATGTATTTTGAAGGTACCGCGCAAGGGGTCGAAGTTGAAGTATCAGCACAGTATAATGATGGTTTCTCTGAGACAATGATGTCTTTCGTGAATAATGTGCGTACCCCAGATGGTGGGACCCACGAAGCTGGGTTAAGATCAGCATGGACAAAAGCATTTAATGAATATGCCCGACGAGTAAACCTTTTGAAAGAAAAAGATAAGAATCTTGAAGGATCAGATGTTCGTGAAGGATTATCTGCAGTTATTTCTTTACGAATTCCAGAGAATATTCTTCAGTTTGAAGGCCAAACAAAAGAAAAATTGGGGACGCCGGAAGCTAGAACAATTGTTGATAATATCATTACGGAACAGCTTGGTTTCTATCTAATGGAAAATGGTGAGTTTTCCCAGAGTTTAATTCGAAAGTCGCTTCGTGCTCGAGAGGCTCGAGAGGCTGCTAGAAAGGCGCGTGATGAAGCCCGATCTGGAAAAAAGAAGGGTAAAAGTGAGCGTTTATTATCTGGAAAATTGACCCCAGCACAATCGAAAAATGCTAATCAAAATGAGCTTTTCCTAGTTGAGGGTGATTCTGCCGGTGGTTCTGCTAAGCAAGGACGAAATCGTAAATTCCAAGCCATTTTACCTTTACGAGGTAAAGTGTTAAATACTGAAAAAGCCAAGTTACAAGATATCATGAAAAATGAAGAGATATCGACGATTATTTATACCATTGGTGCTGGAGTTGGCCCAGAATTTAAAGTAGCTGATGCAAATTATGATAAGATCATTATCATGACAGATGCGGATGATGACGGTGCACATATTCAGACGCTATTACTAACATTCTTTTATAAGTATATGCGTCCATTAATTGATGCTGGTAAAGTATACATTGCCTTACCGCCGTTGTATATGTTACGTAAGGGTAAAGGAAAACAACAAAAAATTGAATATGCGTGGACAGATAGTCAGTTAGCTACGGCAGAAGAAACGGTTGGTCGCGGTTATACACTACAACGCTTTAAGGGGCTTGGAGAAATGAATGCCGAGCAACTTTGGGCAACAACAATGGACCCAACGCAACGTACATTGATTCGAGTTAAAATTGATGATGCGATGTTAGCTGAAAAAAGGGTGACAACATTGATGGGTGATAAGGTAGAACCACGTCGTAAATGGATTGAAAGTAACGTAGCCTTTAATTTAGTCGAAGAGGGTGATACCTTGCTTGACGAAGCTGCTCAAGGCGAAGAACTTGATTCACAAAGTAAAGAATTTGTTGCGCCAATTATAGAAAGCTGGCAAGACAAAAAGGAGTAATCTGAATGGTAGAAACTGGAAATATTCAAGAATTAAGTCTAGAAGCGGTAATGGGTGACCGTTTTGGACGATATTCAAAGTACATCATTCAAGAGCGTGCATTACCAGATATTCGTGATGGGTTAAAACCTGTACAGCGTCGTATTTTGTACGCTATGAATAAGGATGGCAATACTTTTGATAAACAATTCCGTAAATCTGCGAAGTCAGTTGGAAATGTTATGGGTAATTTCCACCCACATGGTGATTCTTCAATTTATGAGGCGTTAGTACGAATGTCGCAAGATTGGAAATTGCGTGCACCACTAATTGAAATGCATGGAAACAATGGTTCTATTGATAATGATCCGCCTGCAGCAATGCGTTATACAGAAGCACGTTTATCTAAGCTAGCGGGGGAAATGTTACGTGACTTGGATAAAGAAACTGTTGATATGGTATTGAACTTTGACGATACCGAATATGAACCAACCGTTTTACCAGCTCACTTTCCTAACCTATTAGTAAATGGGGCTACGGGTATTTCGGCCGGATATGCAACAGATATTCCACCGCACAATTTAGGTGAAGTGATTGATGCTTTGATCTATTTATTAGCACATCCTAATGCTAGCTTGGAAGATCTAATGGGCTTTGTTCAAGGACCTGACTTCCCAACCGGCGGTATTATTCAAGGGGTTGACGGTATTAAGTCGGCTTATAAAAATGGTCGTGGACGAATCGTCGTGCGATCAAAAACTGAAATAATAGCCTTAAAGGGTGGTAAATCACAGATTCAAATTAGTGAAATTCCATACGAAGTAAATAAAGCAACCTTAGTTAAAAAAATTGATGAAATTCGTTTAAATAAGGATGTATCAGGTATTGTTGAAGTACGAGATGAATCTGATCGTGATGGTTTGTCAATTGCCATTGAGTTAAGTAAAGATGCAAATGTTCAAGGAATCTTAGCATATTTGTTAAAGAAGACTGATTTGCAGGTAACTTATAATTTTAATATGGTGGCAATTCACAATTTACGTCCAGAACGAGTTGGGTTAAAGACGGCTTTACAAGCATTTTTAGATCATCAAGTTGAAATTATTACAAAACGAACTGAGTATGATTTACGTAAAGCGAAAGAACGACAACATATAGTTACCGGGTTAATCAAAGCGCTTTCAATTCTTGATGAAGTGATTGCAACGATTCGTAGTTCTGAAGATCGTAAAAATGCCAAACAAAATTTGGTTGATAAATATGACTTTACACTAGAACAGGCTGAAGCAATCGTTACTTTACAATTGTATCGGTTAACGAATACAGATGTGACTCAATTGCAGGCGGAGTTTGAAGAACTTTCCGACAGAATCATGCATTTTAATGCTATTTTGTCTGAACCAAAAGTATTACGTCAAGAATTACGCCAAGAATTGAAGTCAATTAAGAAGGAATATAATTCACCTCGATTAACGACAATCGAGGCAGATGTTCAGGAATTAAAGTATGATTCAACGGTGACAGTAGCCGATGAGGATGTTGCAGTACTCGTTTCAAAAATGGGTTACGTTAAACGGTCCTCATTACGGTCATTTAAGGCTTCAGGGGATGAAAATGGGCTGCGTGATGATGATGAACCGCTATTTATTGAACGTGTAAATACTTTACAACACATGTTTATTTTTACAAATAAAGGTCATGTGATTTACCGACCTATACATGAGTTGCCAGAATTTAAATGGAAAGAACCTGGTGAACATTTATCACAGACGGTTAGCGGATTTATTTCTGATGAAGAAATTATTCATGTTGAGATTGTGAATGATATAAATTCACTTGAAGGAACTTGGTTGAGTGCAACCAATGATGGTTACATTAAGCAGTTTAATTTTGAAGATTTAACTCCTAGAAGTACGTATAAAAAGCGTAGTACAGTCTATATGAAGTTAAAGGCTGATGATTCATCAATCATTGGTTTGGAGTATCTATCAATTGGTGCAGCAAGTGATCGGACAGTGATTCTAACGACGAAACATGCTGTTGGATTACGTTACGATGTTACTGAAGTGCCACTTTCTGGTAATCGGACAGCCGGAGTAAAGGCAATGAATCTCGCAGATAGTGACAATATTATCAACATGTCTACTGCTACAGAAAAACAAGCGTTGGCGATTATTACCCATCGGGGTGCTTTTAAATGGATGCCAGTGAGTGAGATTCCAATTACTAGTCGTGCTCGTAAAGGTGTGGCAATCATGCGTGAGTTAAAGAAAGACTCTCACGAGATTATTGCAACGATTGTCATAGATCAGCAAGTGCCATCAGCATTGTCAATTTATACCAGTCGAGGCAAAAGATTTGATGTGTCGCCGAAAGATCATGCGTTAAGTCAACGTTATAGTAATGGCAGCTTCATTATTGATACGGATACAGATGGACAGCCAACGACTATCAAATTATATGATGAAACAAAAGTTGAAAATTAATGTTTTCTAGATGTTTCGCAATTAAAAATGGTGTATTATTAGAATAATAAAGAAATAATGAATTGGAGAATTATCTGATGACTAAAACATTGGTTTTTGGACACCAAAATCCTGACACAGACACAATTGCATCTGCTGTTTCTGCAGCATACTTTTTAAATAAAGCATATCAAGTTGAGACTGAAGCCGCCGCCTTAGGTACACCTAACGCAGAGACTGAGTATGCATTAAACTATTTTAAAGTAGATGCACCACGTATCATTGAAAAAGCTGATACTGACGAAGTAATTTTGGTTGATCATAATGAAGCAAGTCAATCAGTTGCAAATTTGGCTGATGTGACCGTGACCGGTGTATATGATCATCATAAAATTAATTTTACTTCAGCTGCACCATTATGGTTCATCAACAAGCCTCTTGGATCTGTTGCGACTGTACTTTATTATGAGTACAAAAATGCAGATATTGAGATTCCAGCAAAAATTGCTGGGTTGATGCTTTCAGCGATTATTTCTGATACGCTTTTGTTAAAGAGTCCAACAACGACACCGTTAGATAAGCCAGCATTGGAAGATTTAGCAAAGATTGCGGGCTTGGATGACTATGAAGCCTATGGTTTGGAAATGTTAAAAGCTGGTACAGATTTATCAACTAAGACAGCAAAAGAGCTAATTGATGGTGATGCGAAGTCATTTGAGTTAGCTGGTAAGACTATCCGTATTGGTCAAGTTAATACCGTTGATGTCAATGATGTCTTTGCTCGTCGTGACGAAATTGTTTCCGCAATTGAATCAGAGTTAGCAGATGATGGCTACGATACTTTCGTGTTTGTTGTTACCAATATCTTGGATTCAGACTCAGATATTCTTGTACTGGGAGAGGATCAAGAAAAAGTTGCAGCTGCATTTGGCGTAAAGTTAGTTGATGGTCGCGCTTCATTGCCAGGAGTTGTTTCTCGTAAGAAGCAAGTTGTACCACCACTTACCACTGCGTTTGAAGGATAAAAAAGAATTGCTGGTTAAAATCCTTATTAGGGATTTTAACCAGCAATTTTTTGTTTGCGGTAAACTGAACAGTTATTCATAAAAGAGATTATAGACATTTTGTACGCTTAATTCATCACCAACAAAGTAGAGTGTATCGTTTCTCTGTATTTTGGCATATGGTCCAGGGGATAGGGTTAAGCGATTTTCATGTATAATACCAACTAGTGTGGTGCCAGTTCGATGCCAAAAATTCAATTCACTGACTGTCTTATCAAACATAGGTGAGTCATCAATTAACTTTAATTCATATGGTCGAAATGGATTGTGTTTCTTGTAATACTGTGTTTGTTCAATAAACGCGTTTAGCGATTGCGTTAATGTGACCAGACCAGCTTGTTGCGTTTCAATTTGTTTCGCCAGATCCGTCTGTAAGTTTTGCAGATTCTGTGCATCACTTTCAGAGTTAATAAATTCTTGGGCTTTATCACGCGAAATGATAATCGCACCGCTGCCATGATGAGTTTCAACGATACCTAAGTCTTCTAAAATACTAATTGCACGGCGTGCTGTTTCTGAAGACACACCATAACTGGTTGCTAGGGTTGATCGCGCATGAATTTTTGTACCTACTTGTAATTGACCATTACTAATCTGTTCAGCAATTCGTAAAGCGATTGTCCGATAACGAGGTTGCTTAATTGCTGGCATAATATCCTCCTAAAATTAGTCATATAAATAAAGAATACCATATATTTCAGAAAACGTATGCTATTAAAAATTATAAAAAAATAATTGGTACGGTTTTTAATTTACTTGTTTATTATTAATACTTAATATTTGCATATGATTGGTATAGCTGATACAATTTGACCAAAGTGACAACCTTATGTTTACAATAGAATTGTCACTTAGCGAAAGCAACTAGCCTTTCGAGCAAGTAGGAGGAGAAAATATATGTCAAAGGTAAAAATTGAACACCTGACTAAGATTTTCGGAAAGCGTGTTAAGCCAGCATTACAGTTGGTTGAACAACATGAATCAAAAACTGAAATCTTAAAGAAGACAGGAGCAACTGTTGGTGTATATGACGCTAACTTATCTGTCGAAGAAGGTGAAATTTTTGTTATCATGGGTCTGTCTGGATCAGGTAAATCAACATTGATTCGATTATTGAATCGATTAATTGAGCCAACATCAGGTCATATCTATATTGATGATGAAGATGTTTCAAAATTAAATAAAGAAAAACTGTTGGATGTGCGACGGAAAAAAATGAGTATGGTTTTCCAAAGCTTTGGATTATTCCCACATCGTACGATTTTGCAAAACACGGAGTATGGTCTTGAAGTAAAGGGTGTACCAAAGGCCGAACGACGTGAAAAAGCTGAAAAAGCTTTAGAAAATGCAAATTTGTTGGCTTTTAAGGATCAATATCCCAATCAATTATCTGGAGGTATGCAGCAACGTGTCGGATTAGCTCGTGCGTTAGCTAATGACCCTGAGATTCTACTAATGGATGAGGCCTTCTCAGCCTTGGATCCGTTGATTCGTCGTGATATGCAAGATGAATTGTTAGATTTGCAAGAGCAATATCAAAAGACGATTATCTTTATTTCTCACGATTTGAATGAAGCACTTCGTATTGGTGATCGTATTGCGATTATGAAAGACGGGGAAGTCGTTCAAGTGGGTACTGGAGAAGAAATTGTTACACAACCTGCTAACGATTATGTTCGTGCCTTCGTTGAAGATGTGGATCGGTCAAAGGTATTAACGGCTGAAAACATTATGATTGCACCTTTCTTTACAAATATTGAGGTCGATGGTCCTAATGTTGCCCTAAAGAAGATGCGTACAGAAGAGGTTTCTGGTCTAATTGCTGTTGACCGTCGCCGTCAGTTCCGCGGTTATATTACTAGTGAGGATGCGATCCGAGCTCGTACGGAGGGACTATCGTTGGCTGATGTTGCAACACAGATTCCGACTGTTGAACCAGATATGTTGGTGATGGACATTATGCCAATTATTTATGATTCGCCAACGCCATTAGCTGTTGTAGAAAATGGACGATTGCGTGGTATTTTGATTCGTGGTCGTGTTCTTGAAGCATTGGCTGAAAATGGTCAGTCAGACGAAGCTGAAGCAGTTGAAGAAGAAATCGAAAAGAAATATGCTGAATCTGGGTCGAATCAAGTAGAGACGAAGGAGGAAGTATAAAATGTTTGTTTTAGCAAGTTTATTTCCTAAAATACCTTTAGGTCCTTGGGTTGATTCAGGAATTGATTGGTTAACGGCGCATTTGAGTGGTCTCTTTGATGCGATTCAAAAAGGTGGTAACGCCGTCATGGATACAATGACTGGTGCGTTATCAGCAATTCCAGTTTGGTTATTTATTATAGGAATGACCATCTTTGCAATCCTAATGTTTGGTAAAAAGTGGGGGATCCCATTTTTCACGTTTATTGGGTTAATTATTGTTGAGAATCAGGGCCTGTGGTCTGATTTGATGAGCACGTTTACCTTGGTCATTATTTCTAGTTTGATATCTGTGATTATTGGTGTGCCACTTGGAATTTGGATGGCTAAAAATGAAACGGTTAATAAAATCGTGCAGCCAATCTTAGACTTTATGCAAACAATGCCTGCCTTTGTTTATTTGATTCCAGCAGTTGCATTCTTTGGTATTGGTGTTGTTCCAGGTGTGTTTGCGTCTGTTATTTTCGCATTACCACCAACAGTTCGTATGTCAAATCTTGGTATTCGTCAGGTACCGACCGACTTAGTTGAAGCAGCGGATTCTTTTGGATCAACTGGAAAACAAAAGTTGTTTAAGGTTGAATTGCCACTGGCTCAAGGAACCATTTTTTCTGGAATTAATCAAACATTGATGTTAGCTCTTTCAATGGTGGTTATTGCATCTATGATTGGTGCGCCAGGATTGGGGCGTGGTGTTCTATCAGCCGTACAAAATGCTGACATTGGTAAAGGGTTTGTTAATGGATTCTCACTAGTTGTATTGGCAATTATTATTGATCGATTTACACAAAAACTTAATCGAACACCAGCAGACAAGTCAACACCATCAAAGCACCATTGGAAAGGTTGGACTGCTCTTGCAGTTGCAGTCGCTATGATTGGTGGTGGTGTTGTGACCTCATTAACTTCTGCAAGTTCACATAAAGAGTCAGTTAAATTGGTTTATGTGCAATGGGATTCAGAAGTTGCATCAAGTAATGTCTTGGCGCAAGCAATGCGTCAGCATGGATACCAAGTCGATTTAACACCACTAGATAACTCAATTATGTGGCAGTCGATTGCGAATGGACAAGCAGATGCCTCTGTATCAGCTTGGTTACCAAATACGCATAAGGCACAATATAAGAAGTATAAGAACGATATTGACCTTCTTGGACCTAACTTGAAGGGTGCGACAACTGGATTAGTTGTACCTAAGTACATGAAGGTTGATTCAATTGCTGATTTGAAGAATGAAGCCGGTAAGAAGGTAACAGCTATTGAGCCAGGTGCAGGTGTTACTAAGAACGCTGAGAAGGCTATTAAAGATTACGGTCTAAATAGTCAAGGATGGCAAGTTACACCATCATCATCAGGTGCAATGGCAGTTGCCCTAGGTAAAGCCATTAAGGCAAAGCAAGATATTGTTGTTACTGGTTGGGAACCACATTGGATGTTCCAAAAGTATGATTTGAAGTATCTAAAGGATCCAAAGAAATCATTTGGTGGTGCTGAGTCTATTAATACAATGACTCGTAAAGATTTGAAGCAAGATAAGCCGGACGCATACAAGGTCTTAAAGAAGTTTAAGTGGACTAAGGAAGATATGGGTAAGGTCATGCTTGATATTCAAAATGGTAAATCACCAAAGCAAGCCGCAAACACTTGGATTAAGAATAATCAATCAAAGGTTGATTCTTGGTTCAAGTAAGGGAGAAAATATATTATATGTTAACCGAACAGATTGAAGATGCCTGTATTTATTTTATGGTCCTTGTACTAGCGCTTGTTGTTAGTATGACTATTATGGCAGACAAGTCACTATTTGCCCAAATCATGATGACGCTAGGTTCAATTACTGGTGCAGTCATGTTAGTAAGGCAGTGGCGAAACAATTAATGAGGTTGTAACCATGATGATTAAAAGTCATCATGGTTTTTTTGTGTCTTAGATTTGAATATTTCTTGACTTTATTGTGAAATAAGATACAATATATTTGTGAAATAAATAACTTTTTAATTTATATTTTCACACATTTACCTATATATACTGTTTTTACAGTGATTTTATATTGTGAATAAAAAAACAAATAATAGTTTGACGATTAACAAATGTATTTTGAAAGGAATTTTTGGTGAAAGACTTATGAAAGTTGCAATTATTGGTAGCACTCATGCGGGAACATTTTCAGCAATTCAGGTGAAAAAACAACATCCAAATGCTGAGGTAACAGTGTTTGAACAATATTCAACAGTTTCATTTTTATCATGTGGCATTGCACTTTGGCTGGGGAATCATGTATCAGATGAACAACGGATGTTCTATGAAACACCAACTTCGATGACGGCACAAGGCATAGAAATGAAAATGCAGCATGAAGTGGTAGCTGTTAATTTAGCTAAAAAGAATATACAGGCTAAAAATCTATTAACTGGAGAATTGCTGTCAGAAACATTTGATAAGATTGTCATTACAACTGGCTCAAAGCCGTTGAAGCCCAATATTAGCGGGATTGATAGCGACCGTATCTACATGGTTAAATCATGGGAAGATGCAAAGGCTATTAAGGCCATTGCTAATGATGTAAAACGTGTAATTGTTATTGGCGCTGGATATATTGGTGCTGAAATTGCAGAACAATTTTCAGTAACGAACAAGCAGGTTACATTAATTGATGGTTGTGATCATGTTTTACCCAAAAATTTTAGTCCCGTTATTTCAGAGCGTTTAGAAAAATCATTTAAAGAACACAAAGTTGAACTTGCGCTAAATCAGATGGTTTCATCATTTGATGAATTACCTAATGAAGGTATTCGAGTCAATACAGATAAGGGAAGCTATGAGGCGGATATTGCAGTCTTAGGTATTGGTTTTTTGCCAAATACGCAGCTTTTTAATGGTCAAGTTGATATGTTAAAGAATGGTGCAATCATTACTAATGAGTATATGGAGACTAGTGTACCGGATGTATATGCTGCTGGCGATGCAACTACTGTATACTATAATCCAACACAGTCTTATGATTATTTGCCACTTGCAACAAACGCAATTCGACAGGGAATGTTGGTTGGCCAAAATATAAATGGTCATCAATTAGCATATACAGGTACACAGGGTACTTCAGCTGTTGAATTATATGGCTTTGCCTTGTCGGCAACTGGCATGACTAAGGCAACAGCTGAACACCATGGTTTGGAAGTTGAGGAAACAATCCATGAAGAAAACTATCGACCTGATTTTATGTTGTCAACAACGCCAGTACTATCAACTTTAACTTGGGAAAAACAAACTCATCGAATTGTGGGTGCAGCATTTATATCAAAACATGATATTTCGCAAGCAGCAAATGTTGTATCTTTGGCAATTCAAAATAATATGACGATTGATGATTTAGCAATGGCTGATTTATTTTTTCAACCTAATTTTACTCAGCCCGTCAATTTTGTTGGTGCAACGGCTTTAAAGGCGATTGATGAAATGAAAAATTAAATTGATGTTTATAAAACTGTTGACTAAAAAATTAGAATCGTCTAATATATTTGACGTACACAAAATATTTTTGAAACAAATTGATCAGGAAAGTACATCATCGTCCGATGTTTAGAGAGCTGCAATTGGCTGAAATGCAGTCTGAGGGAGATAATGGAAAATGGCCTGTGATTGGGTTTTATAAATGGCAAGTCCATGAGTAAGACACGGGTTGGTCTTCGTTATTAGACACACGTATAGGCATTGCATCATATCGCACCCTGCTTGCACGTTCGGAGTTTTTATTGAGCAATCATTAGAAAAAAATAGAATGGTAACACGATTTGTCGTTTCTAGGTATATCCTGGAAACGACTTTTTTTATGGAGGAAGATATGTATATTGGTAAAGTACGTACTGTATCAGCAATAGTTGGCGCACTAGGCGTTTCTATTTTGATGATAAACACGGCTAGTCAATCAGTTTCTGCAAATAGTCAAGAGAAGACAGTAACTGTTGGTCTTGTGGGCGATTCTGACAGACAACTTTGGGAATATGTAAAAAAGAATGCAGCAAAAAAATATCATATTAATGTAAAGCTAAAGGTATTTACTGATTATGTAAAACCAAATCAGGCTCTAGTTGATAAGTCAATTGATTTAAATGCGATGCAAACAATTAATTATTTCAAAGAACAGAATAAACATTTAGGTAATAAATTGGTGCCAATTGGTAAAACTTATGTTACACCGATAAGAATTTATTCTGAAAAATATAAGAGTTTGGCTGATTTACCGAAAAATGCAACAATTGTGGTCCCAAATGATGGTTCCAACGAGAAAAGAGCATTAGACGTATTAGAAGCAGCAAAACTAATAAAATATGATCATTCTAAAAAAATACCAGGTGTTGAGGATATTACCACCAATAAAAAGCACTTTAAGATTAAAGAAGTTAATTCTGAACAAACAGCATCAGCATTGAAAGGTGTTGATGCTGGCGTGGTTAACACAAATTATGCACTGGATGCAAAACTCGATATTAACAAAGCGCTCTACACAGAACCAATTAATAAAGCGAATAAGGGTTACATCAATATAATTGTTTCCCGTAAGGATAATCAGCACAAAAAAATATATCGTGAAGTCGTTAAAGCCTATCAAACGGACAAAACAAAAGCTCACATGAAGGATCTATATGGTTCTGCTGAAAAGGCAGCTTGGGATATTAAACTAAAATAAGGAGAAAAGATAATGGCAGAAGAGACAGCAATTTTTGCAGGTGGATGTTTTTGGTGTATGGTTGAACCCTTTGAAACGCTGCCAGGTATTTTAAAGGTTCGTTCAGGATATACTGGTGGTTTTTTGGAGAATCCAACTTATGAGCAGGTGAAGGCTCATGAAACGGGGCACACTGAAGCGGTAAAAGTTTGGTTTGATAACAACGTTGTTACATACCAGGATCTTGTTGAACTATATTGGCAAACAGCTGATCCCACAGATGCTATGGGGCAGTTTCAAGATCGTGGTGATAATTATCGACCAGTAATTTTTGTGAATTCTGATGAACAAGAGGAGATTGCTAATAAGTCTAAAGCATTATTGGCAGCATCTGGTATATTTGGTGATGATGCAATTGTGACACAAATTGAAAAAGCTGACATTTTTTGGGATGCTGAGGATGAACATCAACAATTTTATAAGAAGCATGCAGATATTTATGCTGATGAGAAGCAAGAACGTGATGCGTACAAGACAAAATTTTGGGGTACTCACACGAAATAATGAGTTAATAGGCAAACATTGCAGAATTCGTTATACTAGTAGTTAGCGATTTTACGAAGGAGTAGCTATCGACATGGTATATCGTTTTTTTGTTAATCCAACTGCAGGTAATGGCATTGCTGAGAAGAAATGGCGAAATTTACAAATTTATTTAGATGAGCAGGTAATCGCTTATAGTGTGTTTTTTTCTAAAACATCAGGGGCTATTGAAGAACAAATGGGTCAGTTGAATCAAGATCAATCACAGTTTGTGATTATTGGTGGGGATGGGACGCTGCATGAAGCCATTAATGGTTTGATGAAAAATAGAGCACAAGGGATACAAAGAACACTTGCATATATTTCAGCAGGTTCGGGTAATGATTTTGCTAGGAGCCATCATTTAGCAGGCGATCCTATTACCGCATTTAAACGTATTCATCAGCAAATAAATAATCAAGATGTGACTTTATTAGATGTTGGTGAATACATCAATGAGTCCACTGGCACGGTTCGTTATTTTGTAAATAACATTGGTATTGGAATTGATGCAACTACAGTGGCTTTTGCAAACCAATCAAAAATCAAGCGTTGGTTGAATAAATATCATTTAGGTGGCCTGAGTTATTTTTTAGCGATTTTTCAGAGCCTTACTAAGCAAGATGCTTTTGATGTTGTATTTACTCTAAAAGATCAGCAGAAAAACTTTCATACGGAGAAAGCTTTTTTGATAACTGTATCTAATCAGCCATACTTCGGTGGGGGAATCAAGATACTGCCCGATGCGAGTTCAGTGGATGGCTTGTTTGATATTATTTTAGTTGATCGGCCAAAAAATTTAGGCCGTTTAATTTGGTTGATTGGTGCCTTACTACGAGGGAATCACTATCAATATTCTGAGGTGCATCATTTTAAATCTTCACAGATTGGTCTACAATCTGAAAATGATGAGTATAGTCATCTGGATGGTGAAGTTGTACCTGCTAGAAAAAATAGTTTGCGTTTAACTTCGAAGAAATATCCGTTTTATATATGAAATAAGGCCTCGCCTAACTTTTGACTATGACAGTCAGTGTTAGGTGAGGCCTTATTTTATTTTTTAAATCATGATAAACATCGGTAAGATTAGTGGCCGACGCTTCGTTTGTTCAAATAGGAATCGCTGTAATTGTGAGACAACGGCATTTCGAATAATATGTTCGTTAGCAGTTGGCTCATGCATTGCAGAGAGGATAGCGTGGAAGATAACCTTACGCCCCTCATTTATTAAATCTTCAGATTCACGCATATAGATGAATCCACGTGATAAGATATCCGGTCCGGCAGTAATTTCTTTATTCTTTAAATCAATTGTTGCAACGACGACAACTAAGCCATCTTCAGATAACATCTGTCGGTCACGTAATACAGCTGTACCAACATCACCAATACCATTACCATCAACGTAAGTATCTTGGGCTGGAATATGTCCAGCAATTCTAGCTTCATCTGGAGAGACTGCGAGAACATCACCATTGTCTAAAACAAAAGTATTCTCTTCAGGGACACCAATATCATGGCCAAGTCCTTCATGAACTTTTAACATTCTGTACTCACCGTGGATGGGCATAAAGAATTTTGGCTTCATAAGTGAAAGCATTAACTTTTGCTCTTCTTGACCCCCGTGACCAGAAGCGTGGATGTTATTAATTTTGCCATGAATAACATTCGCACCGGCTTCTTCTAGTTCGTTGATAACACGGTTAACAGATTGTGTATTACCAGGAATTGGAGAACTAGAAAAGATGACGGTGTCATTTGGTTGGATAGAGATCTGTCGATGCGTACCATTAGCGATACGTGCTAGAGCAGCCATTGGCTCACCTTGAGAACCAGTAGACATAATGAGTACTTCTTCTGGTGGTAAGCGATTGATTTCATGGGCATCTACTAGCATGTCTTCTGGAATATCCAGGTAGCCAAGAGCTAGACCATTGGTTACAGCACTCTCCATTGAACGACCAAAAATAGCAATTTTACGACCGTGTTCAATAGCAGCTTTTGTTGCCATTTGAATTCTTGACATATTTGATGCAAAAGTTGCAAAGATAATTCGACCATCAATTTCATTAAACAATTTGTCAATTGTTTTACCAACCCAACGTTCAGATTTTGAGAATTCTGGACGTTCGGCGTTGGTTGAGTCAGACATCAATAATAAGACACCTTCTGAACCAATACGTGCCATTTTCTGTAAATTAGGCGGCTGTTTTGTTGTTGGTGTCAGGTCAAATTTAAAATCACCCGTTTCAACAATGGTTCCAGAAGGAGTATGAACAGCTACACCAAATGTATCAGGAATTGAGTGGGTTGTGCGGAAAAATTCAACACTCATTTTGTCGAATTTTAGGACAGTATCTTCATTAATCTCATGAAGTTCCGTACTATTTAAAAGACCATGCTCATCTAATTTGTTTTTGATAAGGGCGATTGCTAGTGGTCCAGCATATACGGGTACATTGACAGCATTCAAGAAGAAATGAATGGCACCAATGTGATCTTCGTGCCCATGAGTGATAACGAGTGCTTTGATTTTATCTTTGTTTTCTTTTAGATAGGTATAATCAGGGATAACGTAATCAATTCCTAGGAGATCGTCCTCTGGAAATTTGACACCAGCATCGACGACGATGATTTCATCGCCATATTCAATACCATACGTGTTTTTCCCGATTTCACCTAATCCACCCAAAGCATAAACCGCTGTTTCATCGGGCCGAATAGTTAAATCAGTTGTCATATATTAAAACTCCGTCAACTTAAAGTCTGGACCTTGTTGCTCGTAGGCAAGGGCCTTTTCTGATAATTGTTCGATATGCTCGACGTTATAGTCAGTATTTGATTCAACAGCTAAACGAGCAGCTGGTAAATCTTGTGCATCTAAATATAGAGAATGTGTGTTTTCACGTTCAGGACTTTGAAAATTATTTGGTTGATAGTAAACTTTAAAAATCATAGTAATAAAGTATCTCCTTATTTTTTATTCCGATTATTCGTATACAGTTAGTTTAGCAGAAAAAGGCATTGTCTGCTACTAAGGCAAAATTTCCTATTTACAAAAATATACATAAGATACATAATCCGTACGTTTTAAATCAGTTTCTTTAAATACTGAGTTACAGATACTTAATAAATCGTTTTTTACTTTGAATTCAGGTACACTAAATATAGTAATGATTAATAATTAAAATAATACATAATTTTTTGAGAGGAGCCTATAATGTGGATTCTATGGATGCTGGTAGTTATAATAAGTATTATTATCGCAGTCACAATTTATCGACGCTATGGTCGCCGACTAACAGAACGACAAATTATTGCATCTCAGCAAGTAGTGAACAAAGGTTTAACGTATGCATTGAGTGATTTGGGTGATGCACTGTATTTAGTTCCTGAACGACGTATTTCTTCTACTTTGGTCGCAAACATTTGGGGGCATGAAGTGATGGCTTTTGAATTTGTGTTACCTGTATCGGATATGCAGGAAGTTGTCGTGGTGAGGCAGGCAGTTAATAATGCACTAAAAGAATATGCAGAAAAAAATAATTTAAAGAGTGCATCTGAGACAGACATGGCTTTATTGGTAACAGATGTTTGGTATGATACACGAGTTTCAGAATTACATATTGATATTGCGCATATTGTTAATCAGGAAACTGCTGCGTATATAAGAGATTTAAGGAAATTAAATCAACCCGTTTAGAATTTGGTATACTAAAATTAACTTAAAAAATAGGAGATTCTGAAGATGTATTTGATGAATGAAATTGTACGTGATGGTGATAAGGTTTTGCGTGAGCGTGCTGCTAAGGTTGAATTTCCTTTGTCTGATGAAGTGAAAGAAGCTTCAAAGAATATGATGGAGTATCTTGTGGTCAGCCAGGATGAAAAAGAAAATGAAAAATATGGATTACGCCCAGGCGTTGGCTTGGCAGCTCCACAAGTAGGTATTTCACAACAGTTTACGTCAATCTTAATTCCATCAGATGACGTAGAAGAATTACAAGATAAAAAAACAACGGATAGTGATTACTTCTTCAAAGGGACAATTTATAATCCAGTAATTACTCGCCAATCTGTTAAAAAGGGTGCCTTATCAATGGGTGAAGGTTGTTTATCAGTTGATAATGATTTGCCTGGGTATGTTGCACGTTCATATCGAATCACTGTAAAGTTCCAAGATGAGAATGGAGATAAACAAGAATTACGTTTGGAAGGGTACCCAGCAATTGTCTTTCAACATGAAATCGATCATTTACATGGTACGTTATATTATGATCACATTAATAAAACTGAACCATGGGCAGAGACAGAAAATACGCGTTACTTAGGGTGATGAATATGTCAAATTCTGATAAAAATTTCACCTATCCAATTTTACCTGGCTGGGATAAAGAAGACATTATTACAGCAAGTAATCTGTATTCAGCAGTGGCCAATGCTTATGAAGTTGGAATTGAACGGGATACACTTCTAAATGCGTATAATGCATTTAAGCTAGTTGTTCCTAGTAAAAGTGAAGAAAAACAAATTGGACGTGAATTTGAAAGAACCTCTGGCTACAGTATCTACCAGACTATAAAATTAGCTCATCAGACAACTAGTCATCGTCTCAAAATGGAGGACTAGCCTTTATGGATCAGACACAACTACAAAAGATGGATGAAACGGTGCTGGATTGGCTAGATGATATTAGTCACCTTGTCATGAAACGAGTTCAGCAAAGAATGCAGATTGAGACAAAATCAAGTCATCGTGATTTAGTAACCAATGTTGATCGAGAAGTCGAACAGTACTATGTACAGCATATACGGACGTTTGATCCTGAAGCTCAAATTTTAGGTGAAGAAGGTTTTGGGGATGCTGTAAAGTCAACAGAAGGTCGTATTTGGTATGTTGATCCAATCGATGGCACAATGAATTTTGTAAAGCAACAAGATGAGTTTGCGACAATGGTCGCCGTTTATGAAGATGGTGAGCCGGTGATGGCATGGATCATGGACATTACCAAACACGATGTGGTCCACGGAGGTCCTGATTTTGGTGTCTTTCATAATGATGAACCGCTTCATGCGCCAACAGATACTGCACTAAAAGATGGATTGATTATTTTATCAGGTGCACGGTTGTTATATGAAGAAAAGGGATTTACAGAGCTAGCAAAATCAGCACTTGGTTATCGTGTGTATGGATCAGCAGGAATTTCGTATTTACATGTATTGACAGGGAAAACGGTTGCATATCTTAGCCGTATGCGTCCGTGGGACTTTGCTGCTGGTGTTGCACTTGCAAAATCTTTGGGTTTGAAGGTTGGAACGATTGACGAACACCCTTTGAATATGTTAGTATCAGGTTCAGTACTTGTGGCAACAGAGAAAACATTTGATGATATCAAGTTAATTCAAAAGGAATGGACTTAGATTTATTAGGTTTGTTTTTCGATTGTTACACCGATTACAGAAAAAAGTGACGTATGCGTCAAGGAGAATAGGATTTTGGCAAAACGCGAAAATATCCGCAATATTGCAATTATTGCTCACGTCGATCACGGAAAGACAACGTTGGTTAATGAATTACTAAAGCAGTCTGATACGCTAGATTTGCGTACAGAATTAAGCGACCGTGCGATGGACACAAACGATCTTGAAAAGGAACGTGGTATCACAATCTTGTCAAAAAATACGGCTGTCAAGGTTGGAGATAAGCAAATTAACATCATGGATACGCCAGGACACGCGGATTTCGGTGGCGAAGTTGAGCGTATTATGGGTATGGTTGATGGAGTTTTGCTTGTAGTTGATGCCTTTGAAGGAACAATGCCACAAACTCGTTTTGTTTTGAAGAAAGCTTTCGAACAAAACTTGACACCAATTGTTGTTGTGAACAAGGTGGACCGTCCGGGTGCTCGCCCATCAGAAGTTGTTGACGAAGTCTTGGACTTGTTCATCGAACTTGGTGCTGATGAAGAACAATTGGACTTCCCGGTTGTTTATGCTTCAGCAATGAACGGAACATCTTCATATGATCCAGATGTTGAAACGCAAGAACACACAATGGCACCAATCTTTGAAACTGTCTTCAAGACAATTCCTGCTCCTCAGGATACTTCAGATCAACCATTACAGTTCCAAGTGTCACTTTTGGACTACAATGATTTCGTTGGTCGTATTGGAATTGGTCGTGTATTTAACGGAACAATCAAAGTTGGTGATTCAGTTGCCGTTATGAAGGTTGATGGATCAGTTCAAAACTTCCGTGTTACAAAGTTGTTTGGTTACATTGGTCTAGATCGTATTGAAATTGATGAAGCACAAGCTGGTGATTTGATTGCTATTTCAGGAATGGATGAGATTTCCGTTGGTGAAACTGTTGTTGATCCTGCTCACCCTGAAGCTTTGCCATTACTTCACATTGACGAGCCAACATTACAAATGACTTTCCGTACAAATGATTCACCATTTGCCGGAAGAGAAGGTAAGTTTGTGACTGCCCGTCAAATTGAAGATCGTTTGAACCGTGAATTACACACTGACGTTTCATTGCGTGTTGAAGACACTGATGAAGCTGGTGCATGGTTGGTTTCAGGCCGTGGTGAGTTACACCTTTCAATTTTGATCGAAACTTTGCGTCGTGAAGGCTTTGAGCTTCAAGTATCACGTCCACAAGTTATTATCAAAGATGTTGATGGTGTTCAATCAGAACCATTTGAAGCAGTTCAAGTTGATACACCTGATGAATATTCTGGTGCAGTTATCGACTCATTGAACCAACGTAAGGGTGAAATGCGTAACATGGAGCCAACTGGTACAGGAACAACTCGTATGGAGTTCCTTGTTCCATCACGTGGTTTGATTGGATATTCAACTGAATTCATGTCATTGACTCGTGGATATGGTATTTACAACCACACATTTGAGACATATGCACCAGTTGTTAAAAACTGGAACCCTGGTCGCCGTAATGGAACGTTGGTTTCAATCAACCAAGGTCAGGCAACAACTTATGCAATCATGGGTGTGGAAGATCGTGGAACGATGTTCATTCACCCAGGTGATGATATCTATGAAGGTATGGTTGTTGGTATGAACAGCCGTGACAACGATATCTCTGTTAACGTTACTAAGGCTAAGAATCAAACTAACGTCCGTTCATCTAATAAGGATCAAACGGCCTCAATCAAGACACCACGTGATATGACTCTTGAAGAGTCATTGGAGTTCTTGGATGATGATGAGTACGCTGAGGTAACACCAGAAAATGTTCGTATCCGTAAGCAAATTTTGGTTACAAACGAACGTGAAAAGGCGGCAAAGCGTCGTAAGATGTCACAACAAGGTTAGTTAAAATAGTATTAAAGAAGCGGTTGTTACCTAGTGATAGGAAGCAACCGCTTTTTAATGAATTTTTTGATAGAAATGAGTTATCTATTTGAAGAATAAAGGTTGGGCGTTATCAGATGTGATAAAATAGAAAAAGCTATTTATAAAAGGAGCTCATTGATATGGAAGTAAAAATGACTCATCAACATAGTGATGAGAAAAGACATCTGAGCTTAATGGGACGAATAAAAAATAAGTTTCGTTATTTAGATTTATGGTTGTTAATTCCAATTATCGCAATAATGATTTTTGGTGACGCAATGGTTTATACATCAAGTACTAACATGGCCATTGGATCTGCCAGTAGCTTTCTAATTAAACAAGCTGTATTTGGTTTCATGAGTTTAATAATAATGCTCTTTATTTTTACGCTAAAAATAAATTGGCAGTCAAAATTTATTATTAGAACGATTTTAGGAATCAATATTATTTTATTGATAAGTTTGGCTTATGCTTTGCTGTTTGGACAAGTTACTTCAGGGGCAAAAGGTTGGATATATATCGGTTCTTTTGGAATCCAACCTGTTGAGTATTTTAAAATTAGTATGATTTTGTATATTGCTCATCGTTTCTCCAGAAAGAAACCAGATAAAAATGGTTGGTTTCCCAAGATTAAAATGCAGGATCTGTTTATTCCTTTTTTGGGAATGACGATGGTTTTTTTGATGCCAGATTTTGGTGGAATTGTTATTCTGCTGCTAATATTTCTAATCGTTTTAATGATGGCTGGTGTTAGAATGCGTAGTCTTTTAGTGTTAATGGCAGGTGTGCTCGCAATTTATATTGCCATTCCATTTTCGTTGCCATTGCTTGAGAAGTTACCTTTTTTTCATTATCAAATTGCTAGATTTGAAGCCTACGTTAATCCATGGGTCGCTGGCGATTCTGGACATCAACTAATTAACTCATATTATGCGATTAGTAATGGTGGTTTGTTTGGTCGTGGCTTGGGTAATAGTATCCAAAAAACGGGCTATTTACCAGAGCCAAATACTGATTTTATTATGGCTATTGTTGGTGAAGAACTCGGAGCTATAACAATTTGTATTGTCTTAATCGTTTTTGCGGTTATCATTTGTCGATTAATAATTATGGGGATCCGTGCCCATCGTATGCAACAAAGATTAGTACTCTATGGTATTGCAACGTATGTTGTGGTCCAAATTCTAATTAACTTAGGTGGTGTGGTTGGTATTTTACCAATTACTGGGGTTACTTTCCCAATGGTTTCTTACGGTGGTTCCTCTTTGCTTTCTTGGGGAATAACGTTTGGTGTTGCACTAAATATTATTGGTCAAATAAAATACGAAACGGAATTGGAAGAGGTAGATTAAATGACATTTGTTGTAAAGCCAAGGCGCAGTGTGATTGTCTATTTAAAAAATGTTCGACAAGCTCGTCAATTGCGTCGTTTTGGTGTTGTTAACTATATATCTGAGAAAATGAAATACGCTGTGATTTACATGGATGAGCAAGATATTGAAACAAAAACAAAATTGATTGAAAGATTGGGTTTTGTTTCCTCTGTTAGTTTGTCGCATTGGCCAGAGGTTGATACAACTGTTGGTGGTGATGGTGAGTCATTTGAATTAATGATTGATCCTGATGAATTATCAGATGAACCTGTTGATGAAGAGGAATTGTGATGCGAATAATAAGTGGTGATTTTGGAGGTCGGCCTTTAAAGGCTGTTCCAGGTAATGCAACCAGACCAACAACCGATAAAGTAAAAGAGGCATTATTCAGCATGATTGGCCCTTATTTTGAAGGCGGCAGGTCATTGGATTTATATGCTGGTTCGGGTGGATTGAGTATTGAAGGTGTTTCGAGAGGTATTGACGAAGCAGTCTTAGTAGATCGACAATACGCTGCAATCAAAACCATTAAAGAAAACATTGCAGTTACGAAACAGCCAGAAAGATTTCATGTTATAAAAAGTACGGCTGAAGCTGCTATTCATCGCTTACAAGGCAGTTTGCCATTTGATATCTTGTATTTTGATCCACCATACGCTAAACAAACAATTATTAAGGATCTGGAAGCACTGGTTGTTGCAAATCTTGTTGCACCTCAGGCTTTAGTAGTAGCTGAAACTGATCAGTTTGCTGATTTACCAGAAACTGTACCTGGATTTGAGTTAATTAAGCAAAAGGATTACGGTATTACTGTCATTACTTTATATCGTTACACCGGGAGGTAAAATATGGTAAAAGCATTGTTTCCAGGTAGTTTTGATCCATTTACAAATGGGCATTTAGATGTTGTACAGCGTGCTGCAAATCTTTTTGATGAGATTGTTATTGGTGTTGGTACTAATTTGAGCAAACAGTATCTTTTCCAATCTACCGAAAAAATTGCCATGATTGAAAAAGTGACCGAACAACTATCAAATGTCACAGTTCTTGAAATGTCAGGATTAACCGTTGAATTTATGAAACAAATCAACGCTGATTTGTTAGTCCGTGGCTTAAGAAATGAAAAAGACTATCTATACGAGCGTGATATCGCACAGATGAATCATGAGTTAGGTGATGTTGAGACGGTATTCCTTTTAGCTAAACCTGATCATCAATTCCTATCAAGCTCGTTACTAAAAGAGGTAGCTAGTACCGGTACAGATATTTCAAAATATGTACCTAACATTATAGAAAAAGCTTTATATGAAAAGTTAGGTAAATGATATGGAAATAAAAAAAGTAAATAAAAAACATAAGCGTTTAAAAATAATTGGACTAGTTGGTCTTGTGTTAGTTTTAATCGGACTAATTAGTCCTTTACCACTCTATGCAGAAACGCCTGGAGAGGCCGATAATCTGAAATCATATATCAAGGTAGATGGCAAAAAGCCAAAAGTTGATGGGCAATACATGATTACTGCTGTTTATTTGTCTAGAGTGAATGGACTGGGTGCAATTATTGCAGCGTTGAACCCAACGACAACCTTGATGACAAGTCGTGAGGCCAATGGTGGATCAAGTGAATCAGATAGCCAAGCTATCAACAAAATATACATGGATTCTGCCGTAAATGAGGCAAAGGCTGTTGCATACAAGGCGGCAAAGGTTCCATATCAGCGAACTTTCAATGGTATTTATGTGATGTCTATTCAGGAAAACTCGACCTTCAAAAAGAAACTGCATGTTGGAGATACAGTGACTGCTGTTGATAACAAGCAGTTTAGTTCTGCAAAAGGTTTTCAAAAATATATTCGATCACATAAAGTCGGCACATCAATGACAATTACTTATAAACAGAATAACAAATCAAAAACTGCTATTGGAAAATCAGTTGCTTTAGCTGGTACGAAGAAACTTCCAGGAATTGGTATTGCTTTGACAGATTCTGTTGATGTGACTTCACCTCGTAAAATTACGGCTAATATGGGGGGCATTAGTGGTCCATCTGGTGGGTTGATGTTTGCATTGGAAATGTATGATAGTTTGTCTTCAGAAAACTTGGCTAATGGTCGTAAAATAGCTGGTACTGGTACTATTGATAAAGATGGACGCGTGGGCGAAATTGGTGGTATCGACAAGAAAGTCATTGTTGCTCATGAAGCTGGTGCAAAAATATTTTTCGCACCATATATTAAACCAACTAAGCAAAATTTGAAATACGAATCAGACGGTAAAACGAACTACCAAGAGGCGGTCAAAACTGCTAAAAAATATGCACCAAACATGAAAATAGTTCCTGTTAAAACTTTTTCAGATGCTGTAACATACTTACGCAATTCCTAAAATAAAAGTAGTTGCATATATGGTACACATTAAATACAAAAATAGGTAAAAAAATGTCGCTACTCTAACACATCTGTATGTGTTAATAGTGGCTTTTTTATTTCAAAAAAATATTTATTGTTTGTTTATAACATAAATAAAAATGCTATATATATAAAATATAGCGCTTTTTCAAATTTAAAATTCTTGTTTTGTATGATACATAAATAGTGCTATAATAAAACTTGTAGAAAGATGTAAGCGCTTTCTTGGAGGGGGAATATATGTAGTGAGGTACATTAATTATTTAGGCACAGATGCCTACCAGAATATTGCTATGGATAGCTGGTTGTTATACAACCTTAAGCCAAAAGAACCAGTATTTACTTTATGGCAGAATAAGAAAGCTGTCATTGTAGGACAAAATCAAAATACTTTTGGAGAAATCAATCAAGAGTATGTTGATAAAGAAGGTGTACAGGTTGTTCGCCGAATGTCTGGTGGTGGCGCAGTTTACCACGATTTGGGGAATATTTGTTTTACTTTCTTCGTGCCAGTTGAGAGTAGTAGTCAGGTCAATTTTAAGCAATTTGTTGAACCAATGTATGACGCACTACACGCAATTGGCATTGATGCCAAAATTACTGGTCGAAATGACTTAGAAGTTGATGGAAAGAAGGTCTCAGGTAATGCACAACGTTACGTCGGTGGCTACCTAATGCATCACGGTACGTTGATGTGGGACACCGATGTTGAGGCAATGGTTCGTTCTTTAAATGTTGCTGATGAAAAGTTTATTTCAAAAGCAGCAAAATCCGTTCGTGCGCGAGTGGGTAATATTAAGAACTATGCACCTGAAGGCCAAACTTTAGAAGGCTTTATGGAAGCTTTACGTTACTATCTAACCAATGAGGGAAAAGATAGTGAGTTGGTACTGACTGATGATCAAATTGCCGACATTAAACGTTGGCGTGATGAACGGTTCTCAACTTGGGAATGGAATTATGGTAAGAGTCCTGAGTTTGATTTCATGAATCATGCCAAATATGATGGCGGTAGTATTGACGTTAAGGCGAATGTCAAGGAAGGTAAAATTCAAGATATTGATTTTACAGGGGATTTCTTAGGTGTTCGTGACTGGCGTGAGATTAAAGATAAGTTCATTGGTCAGGTATTCTCGCCTGAGGCAATCCTTAAAGTTTTGGAATCTAATTCAGATGGCCAATATTTTGGTGGTATTACCAATGATGAGTTAGCGGTATTGTTTACTGGAGACAGTGATAAGTAGAAAGGGGCTACATGCAATGGCAAGTATCGCAGATGCAAACAAGAAGGTTTTAGATTTTGATGGACAATTGCAAGCGCAAGATGATTTTTTCCCAACATTGAAGTTGTTGGACAATGATGGAAAATTGTTGGATAAAGCAGCTTACAAGCGTTCTGAATTAACAGATGAAGATTTAGTTGCAATTATGAAGAAGATGTTGTTTAGCCGTCAGCTTGACATCCGTTCAACAAAGTTGGCTAAGCAAGGACGTTTTGGTTTCTTCGCACCAACTGCTGGACAAGAAGCTTCACAAATGGCTTCAGCATACGCCTTTGGTAAGGAAGACTGGCTATTCCCAGGATATCGTGATATTCCTGAAATTGTTGATAAGGGTTGGCCAGTTTGGAAAGCTATTCTTTGGTCACGTGGTCACGCAAAAGGTAATGAGTTCACTACAGAAGATGGTGAGCCAGTTAACTCATGGATGCCACAAATTATCATTGGTGCTCAATATGTCGAGGCAGCTGGTGTTGCTCTAGGTTTGAAGAAGCGCAAGCAAGATGCTGTTGCCTATGCTTATACAGGTGATGGTGGAACTTCGCAAGGAGACTTCTATGAAGGTGTTAACTTTGCTTCAGCCTACAAGGCAAACGCTGTCTTCTTCGTACAAAACAATGGCTATGCTATTTCAACACCACGTGCTTTGCAAACAGCCGCACCTCATTTGGCAGCTAAGGGATGGGGATCAGGTATTCCTAGTCTAGTTGTTGATGGAATGGATCCATTGGCAATGTACTTAGCAGCTAAAGAAGCTCGTGCATGGGCTGCTGCTGGTAATGGTCCTGTATTGATTGAAACGTTGACTAATCGTTTGGAGCCGCACTCAACAGCTGGTGATGATCCACTTCGTTATCGTACAAAGGAAGATATCGCCGAATGGTGGAAGAAAGAGCCATTGATTCGTATGCGTAAGTTTATGAGTGAAAAGGGTATCTGGGACGACAAGAAAGAAGACGATTACATTGCTGAAGTAGATAGTTATATTGACGATCAAATCAAGATTGCTGATAACATTGAAAAGCAAAAGATTTCTGATTTCTTAAAGAACACGTTGGAAGTTCCAGGACAAGCGATGAAGGAACAAATTGAGCACTTCGAGAGCGAGGGTAAGTAATTATGGCTAAGAAAACATATATTGCAGCAATTCAGGATGCTTTAGATTTAGCTTTGGAGAAAGACGAAAACACCCTAATTTTTGGTGAAGATGTTGGAGAAAACGGTGGTGTGTTCCGTGCAACTGATGGTTTGCAAGCAAAGTATAGTGATGAACGTGTATTCAATACACCATTGGCAGAGTCTGGAATTGGTGGTTTAGCTATTGGGTTAGCAACAACTGGTTATCGTCCAATTATGGAAATTCAATTCTTTGGATTCCTATTTGAGGTCATGGACTCAATCGCTGGTCAAATGTCACGTGCTCGTTTCCGTTTCAATGGCACACGTAATATGCCAATTGTGGTTCGCTCACCATATGGTGGTGGTACCAAGACACCAGAAATGCACGCTGATAACTTGGAAGGTATTGTTGCTCAGGTACCTGGACTTCGTGTTGTCATGCCAGCCAACCCAGCTGATGCTAAGGGATTGCTATTAAGCTCAATCGAGTCTGATGATCCCGTTGTTTTCTTAGAGAATTTGCACTTGTATCGTTCAATGAAGGGTGAAGTTGCTGATGGTTATTATACAACGCCATTGGATAAAGCAGCGATTGCTCGTGAAGGTTCTGATTTAACCATCGTTTCATATGGTGGTGCTGTTCCTGTATCATTAAAGGCTGCTGATGAGTTGGCTAAAGAAGGTATTGAGGCAGAAGTTGTTGATCTTCGTACCGTTTCACCAATCGATATTGAAACTATTGGTGAGTCAGTTAAGAAGACAGGTCGTGTTGTTGTTGTACAAGAAGCACAACGTATGGCTGGAGTTGCAGCTACAGTGATGGCTGAAATTTCAGAGCGCTTTATCTTGAGTTTGAAAGCACCAATTGGTCGTGTAGCTGCACCTGATACAGTTTACCCATTCGCTCAAGCAGAAAATGACTGGATGATGAAGGCTGATGACGTTGTTGCTAAGGCCAAGGAGGTTGTAAACTATGACTGAAATTTTTAAGATGCCTGATATCGGTGAAGGAATGGCCGAAGGTGATATCACAAACTGGTTAGTTAAGGTTGGTGATACAGTTAAAGTTGATGATTCCGTTGCTGAAGTACAAAATGATAAGTTAGTTCAAGAAATTCTTTCACCTTATGCGGGAACTGTTACAAAGTTGTTTGTCGAGCCTGACACAACAGTCGCTGTTGGTGATCCATTAATTGAGTTTGACGGTGATGGTAGTGGCTCAGCAGCTGGTGAAGCTGCACCCGCACCAAAGGAAGAAGAAAAGCCCGCTGAAGAACCAGCTGCACCCGCAGCTCCTGAAGCTCCAGCTGCACCCGCAGGAAATGTGGTTGCGACAAATGGGCAAATCTTAGCAATGCCGTCAGTTCGTCATTATGCATTTGAAAAGAATATTGACTTGTCACAAGTACCAGCATCAGGACGTCATGGTCATATAACGATGGCTGATGTCACTGGATTTACTGGTGCACCAGCTGCACCGGCAGCACCTACACCTGAGCCTCAAGCAGCACCAGTTGCACCTGAAGCAAGCGCACCAGCACCAGAGAAGAAGATTGAAGTAGCTGATACTAAATCAGGACGTCAACCAATGTCTGGTGTTCGTAAGGCAATTGCTAAGGCAATGTCTGTTCAGAATTCGACAATTCCAACGGTTACGAATTTTGACAGTGTTGAAGTTTCAAAGCTTGTTGCACACCGTTCAAGCTTCAAGGAGTCTGCTAAAGAACAAGGTGTTAAGTTAACTTACTTGGCATATGCAGTGAAGGCTTTGGCCGCAGTTGGTAAGAAGTTCCCTGAAATTAATGCATCAATCGATATGGACACTAATGAAGTCATCTATCATGATACAGTTAATGTTGGTGTTGCCGTTAATGCACCTTCAGGATTATATGTGCCAGTTATTGCCCATGCCGAGAGTAAGTCAATTATGACGATTGCTACTGAAATTGCTGATTTGGCAAGTGCAGTTCGTGAAGGTACAATTAAGCCTGCTCAGATGCAAGGAGCAACAATTACCATTTCTAATTTGGGCTCAGCACGTGGTACGTGGTTCACACCAATTATCAATGGTAAGGAATCAGCTATCTTAGGTTTGGGTTCAATTTTGAAGGAACCAATTGTTGATGAAAATGGTGAATTAGCTGTTGGACAAAACATGAAGCTATCACTAAGTTATGACCACCGTTTGATCGATGGTATGTTAGGACAACAGTCAATGAATTACTTGAAGCAATTATTGGCAGATCCTAGCTATATGTTGATGGAGGTATAGAAAATGGTTGTTGGAGCAGAAGCAACTGATGTTGGTACAGTTATCATTGGTTCAGGACCTGGTGGATATGTGGCAGCAATTCGTGCTGCTGAACTAGGTCAAGATGTTACCTTGATTGAACGTGACAATATTGGTGGAGTTTGTTTAAACATTGGATGTATTCCATCAAAGGCATTGATCAATGTTGGTCACCATTATCGTGATAGTCAAGAAGAAAACCCATTTGGATTATCAATGACTGGTCAATTAGATTGGGCAAAAGCACAAGATTGGAAGCAACATAAAGTTGTTGATCAATTAACTGGTGGTGTTGCCATGTTGTTGAAGAAGCACCATGTGCAGATTGTCAAAGGTGAGGCGACATTTAACGATAATGAAACTTTGAATGTTGTACAAGAAGATGGTCATCAATTGTTGCGCTTTGAAAATGCTATCATCGCAGCTGGATCACGACCGGTGGAAATTCCAAGCTTAAAGTTTGGTGGTCGGATTGTTGATTCAACTGGTGTGTTGAGCTTACCTGAAGTACCAGAACATCTAATCATTGTTGGTGGTGGTGTAATTGGTTCCGAACTTGGTGGTGCATATTCTAACTTAGGTGCGAAAGTAACTATCGTTGAAGGCTTGGATCATACACTGAACGGCTTTGATAAAGAGATGACAAAGCCTGTTTTGAATGACTTTAAGAAGCACGGTGGTGAGATTATTACATCAGCTATGGCTAAGGGTGCAACACAAACTGATAAAGATGTTACTTTGACTTATGAAGTTGACGGTAAGGAGCAAACGGTCACTGGTGATTACTTGCTAGTTTCAGTTGGTCGTCGTGCTAATTCTGATACGCTAGGCTTAAATAACACGGATGTCAAAGTTGGTGATCACGGTCTAATCGAAGTTGATAACCAAATGAAGACAAGTGTGTCACATATTTATGCCATTGGTGATATTGTTGCCGGACCTGCTTTAGCACATAAGGCTAGTTTTGAAGGCAAAGTTGCTGCAGCTGCTATCAGCGGTGCAAGTAATGCTCATGATCTTCATTATTCATTACCAGCAGTTGCTTATACACAATATGAATTAGCAACAACTGGTGAAACCCCAGATTCAGTTAAGGAAAAGGGCTTGAATGCTAAGATCAGTAAGTTCCCATTTGCTGGAAATGGTCGTGCCCTTGCCATGGACGCAGGTGTTGGCTTTATTCGTTTGATTACTGATAAAGATAGCAATGCGATGTTAGGTGCACAAATTGTTGGACCATCAGCATCTGATTTGATTTCTGAGCTTTCATTGGCAATTGAAAATGGATTGACCTCTGAAGATATTTCGTTAACTATCCATCCACACCCAACTTTGGGCGAGGCTATTATGGATGCTGCCGAAGTAGCAGATGGTTTAGGTATTCATGTATAATAGATTAAAATAACTATATTGAGGTGGGTAGGCAATGTCTTTCTTTAAATCAAATGACGGTGTCCGATTACATTACCAGTTTGATGGTAGTAGTGATCAACCAGTCGTCGTTTTTCTCGGTGGCTATACAAGTATGATAACGACATGGGTGGCTCAAGTTGAAGCATTTAAAAATGCAGGCTTTCGAGTACTAAGGTTTGAGTATCGAAATCATGGCCAAAGTGAACAGACGGACAAAAGCTTGCGTATTTCTAGGTTAGCAATGGATTTAGCAAATTTAGTGGACTATTTGCATGTCGATCATTTTACTTTGATTGGACATTCAATGGGTGCAATGGTTGCAAGTCAATATATTTCACTATTTAGTGATCGTCGTGTAGACGTGATTGTAACAGAAGATCAAACACCCAAAATGCTGAATGAAGATGGCTGGCAATACGGCGTTAAAGATTCCTCCTTTGCTCGTATTAGTCAGATATCGGATAGTTTTCCGACGACAAAGTTGGTTAGACAAACCATTCCAAAAGAACTGAAGCGTCAAGTATCAGATGGTTATGTGCCGTTTGATTTCAAAAAGAATCGGCCATTGATGATTGATGGTATTGTGCAAGATTGGCGTGATGTTATCCGTCATGAAAGCATCCCTCATTTGTTTTTGGCTGGTAGTGCTTCACCGATGTATCCAGTAGATCACGCGAAAAATGCGCTTGATCTACAAAAGGTTACCGGCTCAGCAATGCATGTTTTTGACGGTGCAGGTCATATCCCACATTTGGAATTTCCGGATGAATTTAACCAAATTGTGTTAGGATTTTTAAAAAAGTTTAGTTAAGCATGCCTTTAGCAATAAAACTATTCATAATGTGCATAGTTAAAATTTAGATGTTTGGGAATAAAACTCCTAAACATCTTTTTTTATGTTTCATTTGATAAATTAAAAAACAATTAGACAAATGAGAAATTGCGTGATATTATAATAACACTATTAAAATTAAATCGTTCACAAAAGGGAGTTTGGCATGAAAAAATTTGGCAAAATAGCAGCCGCCGCTGCATCGGTAGCGATGGTGGGTAGTGTTGCATTACCGGCAGTCTCAGCATCTGCTGCATCAACGGGCAAAACAATTAATTGGTCAGAAGTTGCGGCATTACCAACAATGGATCCAGCAAAGTCTACAGACACTGTGTCTGCAGATGCGCTAGGGGCAACAAGTTTACCATTATTACAATTTGGTAAGGGTAATAAACTTGAAAATGAGGCAGCGAAGAGTTACGAAAAGTCTGATGATGGATTAACATATACATTCCACTTACGTTCAGGTTTGAAGTGGGAAAATGGGGATGCTCTGACAGCGAAAGACTTCGTATACGGTTGGCAACGTTCAATTGATCCAAAAACTGCATCGGAATATGCTTACTTGATGGATAGTGTTAAAAATGCGAAGGCCATTGAGGATGGTCAGAAGCAACCATCTGAACTAGGTATTAAAGCAATTGATGACCATACATTACAGGTAACGTTGGAATCACCAGCTACATATTTCTTACAAGAAATTACGATGCCTGTGTTCTTCCCAGAAAACCAAAAATTTGTGGAGAAGCAGGGAAGTAAATATGGAACTTCAGCAGCCACGTATTTGTCTGCTGGTCCTTATAAATTCAAAGGATGGACGGGTTCAAATAATAAGTACTCATTTGTGAAGAATGATAAGTATTTTGATGCTGATAAGGTGAAAACCAAGAAGATTGCTGTCCAAACGATTAAGGATCAGAACACTGGTTATAATTTGTATCAAGGTAAGAAACTTGATTTCACGCCATTATCTCCAGATCAGGTGAAGGCTTCAAAGAATAAGAAGGGGTACAAAGTTATCAAGACTGGTGCTACCCAAGCACTACAGATGAATGAAGAAAAAGTACCTGAATTTAAGAACACTAAGATTCGTCAGGCAATTTCTTATGCAATTAATCGTGATACATTATCAAGTAAAATTGTGACTGGGTCTGCAATTCCTGCAACAACGTATACGCCTAAAGGCCTAGTTAAGAATCCAAATAATCATAAAGATTTTGCTACGGATGCTGAAGTAAAGGGTGCAGTTAGCTACAATAAGAAGAAAGCGGCTAAGTTGTTTAAGGCAGGACTTAAGGAAGTTGGTAAGTCAAAGTTGTCTGTTCAATTATTGACTGATGATGATGATACATCAAAGCGCGTGGCACAATTCTTGCAAGAGCAATTAGAACAAAACTTAAAGGGTATGGATGTTTCGATTAAGACAGTACCAAAGAAGCAACGATTGAAGTTGAGTACTGATGGTGATTTCCAAATGCTAAACTTCGGTTGGTTAGCTGATTACCCTGACGCATCATCATTCTTGGATCTATACAAGAGCGACGCTTCTTATAACTATGGTAAGTGGAATAATGCAGATTACAATGCTGCATTAGAGAGTGCCGAAGGAAAGAATGCTAATAATACTAAGGCTCAGTACGCAGACTTCAAGAAGGCTGAACAAATTCTTGAGAAGGAAGCGGGAGTTGCACCTTTGTACTACCGTTCAACTGCTTCATTGTTGAATCCTAAGGTTAAGGGAGTTATTGCAAATCCTACCGGTGCGCCATTCAATTTCAAGTATGCTGTTAAACACTAATAACTTATAATTGCACAAATCACTGAATTTGAAATTCAGTGATTTTTTTAATTAATGTTAAAATGTAGATTAATGGTATGTGTAGAAATTGCCAACTATTAAGGGAGAAAAAATTGAAAATAACTATAATGGGTGGTACAGGGTATATTGGTCAGGGAATCTTATCTGTCCTTGTACAGAATAAAAATCAGTACGAACTGATTAGTTTGTCTCGCTCTGGTGCAAAAAATCACTCAAATTTGGTTGAACCTGTGACTTATTTGGCGGTTGATTTAAATGCACCGGGTGATTGGCAAACGGTCATTGATAGTTCAGACTTAGTTATCGATTGTGTAGGTATTTTTTTACCCAGTAAAAAGAAAAATACTAGCTATGAAAAAAACAGCATTGCGCCTGCAAAAACGGTGATTGATGAACTGGCGGTAAAAACAAAACAAACGAAATTTATCTTTATTGCGGCAAATAGTGCACCGTGGATCCTAAATGATTATATGAAAGCCAAAGAAGAGGTTATTGCTTACGGTGTCAAAAAGTTGGATAATCGATTTGTAGCGGTTTATCCTGGTATGGTGTATGACCGTCAGCGTCTTTTTAATTTCATTCCAGGTATAATATTACATGTTGCCATTAATGGGTTACATTTGAATTTTTTGAAAAAATACCGACCAATTAAGCGTCAGACGTTCAATCAGGAAATTCTTCGAATTATTAATAATCAGCCCAGTGATTTGACAAACAAAATATCATAATTATCATAGGAGAGAAAAGTTGATCACTTTAAAATCAGATAGAGAAATATCAGGAATGGCCCACTCAGGTAAAATTTTAGCTGGTGCACATTTAGCATTACGCGATCAAATATATGTGGGGATGGATACTTGGGAAATCGAGGAAATTGTTAACCAATATATTCTGGATCACGATGCAACGCCTTCAGAAAAGGGATTTGAAGGGTACAAATATGCAACTTGTATCAGCATTAACAACGAAGTCGCACATGCAACACCACGAAAGGGACTGAAATTAAAGAACCACGATATTGTGACAGTGGATTTTTGTGTTAACTGGCATGGTTATGAGAGTGATTCCGCTTGGACATATGTTGTTGGTGAAAGCACACCAGAAATTGATCATTTAATGGATGTGACGCACACTGCTTTATATTTGGCAATTGACCAAGCACAAGTTGGTAATCGTTTAGGTGATATTGGTTTTGCCATTCAAGACTATGTAGAAAATAAAAATCATATGGGTGATGTCCGTGATCTAATTGGTCATGGGATTGGACCAACGATGCATGAAAAGCCGGATGTATTTCATTACGGGGTGGCACATAAGGGATTACGCCTAAAAGCAGGAATGGTTATTACTATTGAACCAATGGTCAACGCTGGTGGTGATTGGGAAATAGAGACTGAAATTGTTCCAGAAACTGGTTGGGAATACTATGTATCAGCAGATGGTAGTTTATCAGCCCAATATGAGCACACAATTGCTATTACGAATGATGGTCCTAAAATTTTAACATCACAAGATCCAATTGGTGACGCCAAATATCTGTGGCAAGATTAGTAAATAATTCATTTTGAACAATTAAGACAGTAAGTAACCATCTTATTTATGAGTTGAGTTGCTTTTTTTATTGCATTCATTGTACAGGTTTATTTATATATGATGCATAAAACCGTATTAACTACCTACTTTGTATATGAAATTTTCAAACAAATTTCACAAAAATAACAAAAATTGTGATTCACTCTCAGCGAAAAGTGTATACTATAAATTGTGTAGCGCTTTCAAAGAGTAGGTAAAGACAGTTGAAAGTGGAATTAATAGGTATGGAGGTAGTTTGTGAGGGAAAAAATTTTTTATGAGGCTTTGCCATTTTACGTGACTAGTTCTTTAATTCATGTTCTTGGTTTCGCCCTGTTAGTTATCGCTGCAGTGCAAGATGCATCTTTTTGGGGAATTGGCTTATTGGCTTATACACTAGGTCTGCGTCATGCATTTGATGCAGATCATATTACAGCAATTGACAATACTGTCCGTAAACTGGTTCAAGAAAAGAAGAGTTCAGCGGGGGTTGGTTTTTTCTTTTCTTTGGGTCATTCGACTGTTGTCTTTCTTATGGCGTTGGTTGTTGGATTATCAGTGCAATTTGCAAAAGCAAAATTACCATTTTTACAAGAAATGGGCGGGAAAATTGGGGCTACTGTCTCGGGTGTTTTTTTAATCGTGATTGCTATTGCTAATTGTTTTGTATTATTCAATTTACTGTCTCAACTAAGGCACGTAAAATCTGGTAACTTTGACCAAAAGAAGTTTGATGAATTATTAATGTCACGAGGATTTTTAGCAAAGTTTTTAGGCCCTATTTTTAAGTTTATTAAGCAGTCTTGGCAGATGTATCCAATTGGTTTTCTATTTGGACTTGGTTTTGATACAGCTTCGGAAATTACATTAATTGCTTTATCAGCAGGAACGGCCAGCCAAGGAGCTTCAATTTGGGGTATATTTGCTTTACCAATTTTATTCGCCGCCGGTATGAACGTTATGGACACAACTGATTCAGTGATGATGTCAGGTGCTTATCGGTGGGCTTTTGATGCACCAATTCGTAAGATTTATTACAACCTAACAGTCACAACAATTTCGATTATTGCGGCATTTATTATTGGTATTGTTGAATTATTACAGGTCTCAACTAGTGGCCTTGTAATGAAGACTGGATTTATAGGTTGGGTACAAGGATTAGACTTTAATTGGGTTGGTTATGGATTAATCGTTGTCTTTTTGGTTATTTGGTTGATGACATATATCGAATCAAAAATTATCCTTAAAAAAGAAAATAACGCTAATATTTAATATTGTTTAGTATTTAAAGGAGGCAATGTAATATGGAATTTTCTCTACCATACGGGAAAGGAAAACTAGTTGGAGAGATACCATCTAATCGTGCAAAAGGCATTATTCAGGCGGATGCAGAAGCAGTTTTAGCAAAAAGTTATCAATTTTCAGAAGCGGAAATTGTTGAAAATTCATTACTGCATCCGATTGATTCACCACGTTTATCTGAATTAGTGGTTGGTAAAGATCATGTGGTCGTTATTAGTTCAGACCATACACGACCAGTTCCATCTAAGAAAATCATGCCTAAAATCATTGCGGAAATTAAAAAAGGCAATCCAGAGGCAGAAATTACAATTCTAGTAGCAACAGGAACGCATCGTCTAACAACTCATGATGAATTGGTTGATAAATATGGTGCAGAAATTGTTAAAAACATCAATATTGTTGTCCACGATAGTGATGACAAAGAAAATATGATTAATGTTGGTACGCTACCTTCAGGAGCTGATTGTGAAATTAATCGAGTTGCTGTAGAAGCTGACCTATTAATTGCGGAAGGATTTATTGAGCCGCATTTTTTTGCTGGATATTCAGGTGGACGTAAGGCTGTCTTTCCAGGAATTGCTTCAAGAAAATCAGTGGTTGGTAATCATAATGGTCAATTCATTGATTCAAAGCACTCAAGAACTGGTATGTTGATGCATAATCCCATCCATAAAGATATGGTTGAGGCTGCACGGTTATCTAAACTACAATTTATCGTGAATGTGGTCATAGATCATGATAAGCGTATTGTTGGATCCTTTGCTGGTGATTCAGTCACTGCGCACCTTGAGGGAACTAAATTTGTTGACAGTATTATGGAAGCAAAACCCATTTTTACTGATATCACGATTACCAGTAATGGTGGGTACCCACTTGATCAAAATATTTACCAAATGGTAAAAGGAATGACTGGTGCTGAAGCAACAAACAATGAAAATGGTGTCATTATTATTGCTAGTGGTTTAGCTGATGGTACCGGTGGTGATGAATTGTATCATCAATTTAAAGATACTGATAAAGTTTCAGATATTTATGATAATGCTGTAAAGACACCAGCTAAAGAGACCCCACAAGATCAATGGCAAGCGCAAATATTGGCACGTGTCATGATGAAGCATCATGTTATTGTTGTTACAGAACCTGCTAATAAACAAATTGTTGAAGATATGAAGATGACGTATGCCAATTCAATTCCATCTGCTTTAGCAATTGCTGATAAATTAGTTGGTGCTGATGCATCGATTGCGGTATTGCCAGATGGTGTATCAACCATCATCAAGGCGTAGATTGGGTTGTTTTATAGATTATAAAGGGTATTAACTAGGAGGTTAAGTAATGATTAGCTCAAAAATGGTAACAGATGAAAAAGAAGTTGTCTTACAAGACACTTTAGCAGCATACGATCGTGTGATTATTGCATTCTCTGGTGGTATTGATAGTACTTTAGTACTTAAAGAAGCCTTGAATGTGTTAGGTAAGGAGAACGTGTTAGCTGTTGTAGCAAATTCAGAGTTATTTACTGACGATGAATTTGATAAGGCTATTAATTTAGCTAATGAATTGGACGCAAATGTAATAGGTACGCAATTAAATTATTTAACGAATGAAGAAATTGCTAATAATACTGCCCAAACATGGTTCTATCAAAAGCAAATGTTTTTCACTCGTTTAGAAGAAATTCGTCAAGAGAAAGGCTTCGATATTGTCTTAGATGGTACGATCATGGATGATAATGATGATTATCGACCAGGGTTGGTTGCAAAGAAGGAAGCTGGAGTGGTCAGCCCATTGCAGACTGCTAACTTGTATAAAACAGATGTCCGTTCGTTAGCCAAAAAACTTGGCCTAAGTAACTGGAACAAGGTACCAAGCTGTTCAGTATCATCTCGGTTCCCATATAATACGAAGATCAGTACACAAAGTATTGAGCAAGTTATGAATTCAGAAAAATATCTACGTGGTTTAGGTTTCACAAATGCTCGTGTTCGTTTCCACGGGGATGTTGCTCGGATTGAAGTGCCAAAGGATGATATTCAATTGATTATTGATAATCAAGATGCCATTGATGATAAATTGAAATCATTTGGCTTTAATTTCGTTGCTGTTGATTTAGCTGGATTCCAAAGCGGACGTATGAATTCTACTTTATCAGAAGAAGAATTAGCAGCCAATAACGGATAAAATAATAGAAGTTGTTCTTCTCAAAGTTATGGTATTGCATTTTTTAGGCAAGACAGTAATGCTACGATGAGTTGAACGACTTTTTTGTTTTATAAAGAAACATTTGAAAAGAGGATAATGGCTTGAAGTTTGTAGATATTGGTTCAGCAAAAATAGATGTTGATCGCGCACAAAGAAAAGGTTTTTCTGAAATAGTTTACGGCAGTAGTAAAACAGCAGAACAAATAGAAAAAATTGTCAATGTGTTATTAGACAAGAATGGTAACGCTTTAGTAACACGAGTTAATGAGGAGAAATATGCCTATCTAGATGCTCACATACCAGATTTAGCATACGATGGTGAGAGTCAAGTATTAACGGTTGGCAAACCAAATCCCAAATTAAAAATAGGCTTGATTTATGTTGTTTGTGCGGGAACTTCTGATTTGCCCATTGCAAAAGAAGCAGTACGAGTTGCCGAGTGGATGGGAGCTAATGTCAAATATCTATGGGACGTTGGGGTTGCTGGCTTGAATCGCTTGTTGTACTACACTGATGAATTAAGAAAGGCTGATGTTATCATTGCAGTTGCTGGTATGGAGGGGTCTATGCCAACTGTTCTGGCTGGTTTAGTCGATGCACCTGTAATAGCTGTACCAACATCAATTGGTTATGGTGCGAATCTGCAAGGTATGACAACGATGCTATCGATGCTAACGTCATGTAGTTCCGGTATAACTGTTACTAATATTGATAATGGATTTGGTGCAGCCTATCAAGCCAGTTTGATATTGCGACGTATGAATAAAAGATTAGGAGATTACAATGGCTAAAACGTTATTCTTAGACTGTGGGTACGGTATTTCGGGTGATATGTTTTTATCAGCCCTTAGTGGTCTGGGTGTGGATATCGATGATGTACATGATGAATTAAATAAAGTTATTGCCGATGATTTTGACTTGTCAATTGAACGAATTGATCAGCATGGCATTACGGCAAATCATTTAGTATTGAAATTTAAAGATGAATCTTTGAATCATTTTGATATCGGTGAACATTATCATGAACATACACATCATCATGACGAAGTGGTGCAACACCATCATGAGCATAGTCATGACCACCACCATCATGAACATGGTCATAGCCATCAGCATACTCACTATGCAGCCATAAAGGAAAATATTGAAAATAGTGCGCTAAGTGAATCTGTGAAAGCATTGAGTTTACGTATGTTTGATAATGTTGCGCAGGCTGAGAGTAAAATTCACGGGATACCTGTGTCAGATATTGCTTTCCATGAGGTTGGTGCGGTAGATTCATTGGTTGATATTATTGGTGGTTGTGTGGCTCTTGACCGACTAGAGGTAGATAATATTGTTGCGACTCCTGTGGCAACTGGTTATGGTAAAGTGAAAGTCGCACATGGCTTATATCCAGTACCAGCACCAGCTACTCTAGAAATTTTACAAGGTGTGCCTGTACAAGACTTTGATATTGCCAGTGAATTAACAACCCCTACTGGAGCAGCCATCATTAAAACTTTTGCTACTTCATTTGCTAATAGCATGAAGGGAAAGGTTATTAAGAGTAGTTATGGTGCGGGGACGAAGCAGTTTGAGCATCCTAATGTATTGCGTGCAGTGCTTCTAGAGACTGCAGATGGAGCAACTAAGGACAATACGGTAAACCAAGTATGTGAATTGAACTGTGAGATAGATGATATGACTGGTGAAGGTCTAGGACAATTATTAGAAAGTGTTATGAACGATGGTGCATTGGATATGTACTATACACCAATTATGATGAAAAAGAATCGACCAGCGCATCAAATCACACTACTTTGCAAAGTCGCCGATGCAGATCATTTTAAACAACGATTGTTACTTGAAACTACAACCTTTGGCGTTCGAACGGTATTAAAAGGACGGGCGATTTTAAACCGTCAATTTTCTACTCTGCCTTTGGCAAATGGGTCTGTAAAAATTAAACAGGGCTATCTTGAAGGTCACTTAGTTAAAGTGACACCAGAATTTGAATCAGTACGAGAATTAGCTGATATAAATGGCGTGTCATATAATCAAATGTATTATCAAGCAATTACTGCTATTCAAGAAAATTTTGATTTTTAATCATCAGTTATTAATATCAAATATCGTGAAATCTAAAAACAGCTTTTGAACTAGAATTATTCTGTTCAAAAACTGTTTTTTTGTGTAAAAATTAGTCAGCCAATTTATTGCTAACATTATAACCTAAGAAATCCTCTGATATATTGAGTTACTGGCAGATAAATAAAAAAGAAGGAACCATATAAATTCTAAAAAACCTGACTAGTCTAGAAATCCTTGCCTGTATACCTTCTCTCTTAACCTGACTAGTCTAGTTGCAAAATGCCCAGTACAAAAGAATTGAAAACGGTTTCATAGTCATGTACACTGAACCTGTTGAAAGGGGGAATATTGGGATGGAAAAGTATCAAAAAATTTATTCTGATCTTTTGAAGGCATTACAAGAAAAGGTCTATCAACCTGGTGATTATTTACCAAGTGATGGACAACTTGTCATACGTTATCAAGTCTCTCGTGAAACGGTTCGTAAGGCTGTAAAAGCATTGGCTAATGATGGCTATGTACAAAGGTTACCTGGTCGTGGGTCGGTTGTTTTGGACCGTAAACATTTTGTATTTCCTGTTTCAACACTTGAAAGTTATCGTGAAATGGTTGCACAAGCACATTTAGATGCTAGTAATGATGTTATTACTATTAAGCGGCATGTACCTGTTCCAGAAAATTTAACTGGCGATAACTCATCAATATTATGTACCTTGGTAGTCCGCCGCCGCTGGGTGGATGGTGAGGAAATGGTCTTAGACTACGATTACATTAATCAAGATGTTATTGACCATATTCCTTATGAGGCGGCAAAGAATTCATTGTTTGATTACTTTGAAAATCAGTTAGGTTTACAGATTGATTATGCGGTGAAACGAATGACTGTTGAGAAGGGGACTTTTGAAGATCGACAATTACTTCATATTGATGAAAGTATGTCAATGGTCGTCATTCGAAGCGAAACTCGTTTAGCAGATAATCGAATCTTATCATTTACTGAGTCACGACATCGGGCAGATCGCTTTACAAGTGTTGAATTTGCAAGACGTCACAAATAGGAGGGGGTTTTATTTATGTTTGGGTTTGGAAAGAAAAAAACGGTTGCCAATGATAATCATTTGTATACACCAGTGACAGGTGAGGTTATTAAATTAGAAAATGTTTCTGATCCTGTTTTTGCTGGCAAAATGATGGGAGATGGTTTTGCTGTCGAGCCTACGGGTGATACGATTGTGTCTCCGGTTGCTGGAAAAGTAACCATTCAACAAGGCCACGCTGTTGGATTAGAGCGAGCAGATGGATTAGAAATTCTGGTCCATATTGGTATTGATACGGTTTCTTTAAATGGTGGCCCATTCACACCACGGGTAAAAGTTGGGGATGTTGTTGATGGTGGTGATCCGCTAGCTGAAGTGGATTGGCAACAAGTAGATGATGCCAAATTGCCGAAAACGACAATGGTTCTAATTACAAATTCAGCAGACAAATTAGATAATTTTTCTGTAGAAGTTGGTGATTCAACTGCTGGATCCCAAATTGGTCAAGCAATTGCCATAGATTAAGTGAGAGGTGATTAAAATGGCAAAACAAAATTATGATGAGTTAGCAAAGAACATCATTACGAATGTTGGTGGTAAGGATAATGTTGATAAGGTTATTCACTGTATCACAAGATTACGATTTTATTTGAATGATGAGAAAAAGGCAGATACAGATGCAATTCAAGATTTAGATGGCGTTGCTGGTGCTGTTTATAATGCACAATTAGGTCAATATCAAGTTGTTATTGGACAGGCTGTTGAAGATGTTTACGATAAAGTTATCGAGCAATTGGGCGATGACGTTGTTGATAAAGAAGCAACTGATGCAGCTGTTGAGGCTACAGGTGGTAAGAAATCCAATAAGCCAGATGGATTTTTCGGACTGATTAAATATGGTTTTCAATTATTGATTGGTACGATTACTGGTTCAATGATGCCAATCATTGGTTTGTTAGCTGCATCCGGAATTTTAAAAGGTATTTTAACTTTATTTACGTTTAACTTGGGATGGATTGATGAATCATCAGCCACTTATCAAATTATCAATACAATTGGTGATTCTACATTTTATTTCTTACCAATTCTTGTTGGTTATACTGCTGCAAAACAATTAAAATCAGATCCAATCATTGTGGCTGCTATTGCTGGTGTATTAGTGCACCCGACTATGGTGGACTTGGGAGCAAAAACGTCAAAGAATTTTGCTGAATTCCTTGGGGTAACAATGAATGCTAACTTCTTTGGGTTGCCAATTCATATCCCATCATACACGTATTCGATTTTTCCAATTATCTTCGCAGCATGGTTAGCACGTCCGGTAGGAAATTGGTTTAAAAAAGTATTGCCATTGAGTTTGCGTTCAATTTTCCAACCATTATTTACATTATTTATCGTTTCAATCGTGGTATTAGTTGTTGTTGGGCCAGTAATTACTTTGATTTCATCAGGACTAGCAACATTTATTAACTGGTTGGTAACATTAAATCAAGCCGTTGCAGGATTAATTATTGGTGGCCTATATCAAGTTCTAGTCATCTTTGGTTTGCATTGGATGATTATTCCGCTAATTTCAAACGATATTGCACAAACTGGCCATTCTGTTTTAAATGGATTGATTAACTTTACGATGATTGCACAAGGTGCCGGAGCACTAGCCGTTTGGGCAAAATCAAAGATTACAAATATTAAGAGTTTGGCATTTGCTGGTGCCTTGTCAGGTTTTGCTGGTGTTACTGAACCCGCAATGTATGGAATTAACTTGAAGTATGGTCGAGTATTTTGGATGGCTAATATCGGTGGAGCTGTTGGTGGCTTTATCGCAGGACTATTAAAAGTAGATATGTTTGGATTTACTGGTTCATGGATCGGATTCCCTTCATTCTTCTCAAAAACAAATCCAAATAACATTTGGTATTTCGTTATTGCTGGTGTAGTAACAACAGTTGTTTCATTCGTGGCGGTTTATTTCTGGGGATTCAAAGATGATGATGTTAAGAATGCTAAAGCTGCTGAAAAGAAAAATGTATTTAAGGATGCAGTTAATAACTAATTGAGATGAAAGGAGCTTTTGATGAATTCAAGTAATTGGCAATTAGCCTACGATAAGGTATCAACAGGAGTTCGTGCGTATGGTGAAGAATCATTACTTACCTTAGGAAATGGTTATCTAGGCTGGCGTGGAGCACCAATCATGACATCTTACAGCGATGATCATTATCCGGGCCTTTATGTTGCGGGTGTTTTTAATCAAACTTCAACACCTGTTGCTGGTCGCGATGTGATTAATGAAGATATGGTAAATTTACCTAATCCACAATTAATTAAGCTTTATGTAGATGGTGAAGTGGTAGAATTTGCCCTGACTGAACGACAATCAACGTTACATTTTGATACAGGTATTTTATCAGAAAGCTTTACGATACCAACTGCGAAGGGAAAGATTACTTTAAAAACAAAAAAAGCTGTTAATCCTTTTAAGATGCATCAAATTGGTTTTGCGATTGAACTTAGTGGAGATTTTACAGCAGATATTACTGTGCAGGCCATTATTGACGGTCGTGTGGAAAATAAAAATGTCAAGCGATATCGTGACTTTGAATCTAAAGAGTTTGACGTGACTTCTTTGACAGCTAATAAATTAATTGCTGAGACGAAGCAATCAAACATCAAGCTTGTCGTTGGTGCAAAAACAACTAGTGATGTAACAGATTTTTCGGTAACAACTGGGGATGACCAAGTAATTGCCACAGGTGAGTTTACTTTATCACCAGATAAAAAGATAAATATTGAACGAATTGTCGGCATTGCAACAAGTTATGAAGAAAAAAATCCAGAAAAGATTGTGGATGAACAATTAAAAAACGTTACTTTTGAAGAAATTGCAGCTGATTCATTTAAATATTGGCAAGAAGTTTGGGATGAAGCAGATATTGCCCTGGAAAGTAATGACCCTGATTTACAACGAATGATTCGTATGAACGTTTTTCATTTGCGACAATCGGCACAACACAATGCTAACCAGTACTTAGATGCGTCTGTTGGTTCACGCGGTTTAACTGGTGAAGGTTACCGTGGCCATATTTTCTGGGATGAAATTTTTGTGGTTCCTTACTTAGCAGCAAATGATCCGGAAACTGCAAAGGACATTTTAAGATATCGGATTAAGCGTCTAGATGGTGCGAAACTCAATGCGCAAACTGAAGGTGAAAGTGGTGCGATGTACCCTTGGCAATCTGGTATGACGGGTGATGAACAGGCACAAATTATTCATTTAAATACGGTGAATAATGAGTGGGATCCAGATAATTCTAGATTGCAACGTCATGTGTCATTAGCTGTCGTCTATAACTTGTGGATTTATGTACAGATAACGGGAGATGAAAGTATTCTTCTTGAAGGTGGTCTTGACGTTGTCGTTGAAACTTCAAGATTTTGGTTAAATAAAGTGATGATGGGTGATGATGGTCGCTATCATTTATCGGGAGTGATGGGTCCCGACGAATTCCACGAAGCTTATCCCGATGCAACCACTGGTGGTATCACCGATAATGCCTATACAAACATCATGTTAACTTGGGCATTAAATTGGTTGCAAGCACTGGGAGCAAATGAGCATTTACCTGCAATCAATACAAAATTACTAGAGAAAGCTCAAGACGTTTCAACACACTTATCACTAGAAATTGATAATGGTATTATTGCTCAGTATGCTGGATATTTTGATTTGAAAGAAGTTGACTTTAAAGCATATAGTCAGAAATATGGTGATATTCACCGTATAGATCGTTTGATGAAGGCAGAAGGGTTATCACCTGATGACTATCAAGTTGCAAAGCAAACAGATACCCTGATGACGCTTTATAATTTAGGATCTAATCATGTGCTAAAAATAGTCAATCAACTTGGCTACAACTTACCAGTTGATTGGTTGAAAAAAAATACAGAGTATTACTTGGCGAGAACAGTTCATGGGTCAACAACATCACGACCAGTCTTTTCTGGAATTGATATTTCATTAGGAAATAAAGCAGAGGCATTAGATTTTCTAAAAACAGCTATCGGGTCTGATTATTACGATATTCAAGGTGGTACCACTGCTGAAGGAATTCATATTGGTGTGATGGGTGAAACTTTGGCTGTCATCCAAAATGAATTTGGTGGTGTGGCATTGCGAGATGGACATTTTGTTGTTAATCCAAGTTTACCTGATGACTGGACAAAGTTATCATTCAAACAAAAATTCCGTGGTATTTTAATTTCATTAGATATTTATCCTAATGAAGTAAGAATAAAAGCCAATCAAGATATTAGTGTAACTGTCTACCATAAGGAAATTAATTTGCGTGCAAATGAAGAGCAACATATTACGGAGGATTAAACATAAATGAGTGATTTTGATGTAATTAAGGGATTTGCTTTTGACATGGACGGTGTTTTAGCTGATACAGCACGTTTTCACACGATTGCGTGGCGTAAGATTGCAGATGAAGTGGGAACTGCCTGGACAAAAGAGTTAGAAGAAGGACTCAAAGGCATTGATCGTATGGGTAGTTTAGCGTTAATCATAGCCGCTGGTGGTCATGAAAATGAATATGATCAGACTGCACGTGAGGCATTAGCTGAAAAAAAGAATACGAATTACCGTGAGTTAATATCAAAATTAACACCCGCAGATATTTTACCTGGGATGCAGAACTTCCTAGATGAACTTAAAGCAGAAGATTATCGATTAAGTGTTGCTTCGGCCTCAAAGAATGCACCATTTATCATTGAACGTCTTGGACTGGATGATTATTTTAAAGCTGTTGTGGATCCGGCGTCAGTTTCTGCAGGTAAACCCGATCCAGCTATTTTCTCGGCAGCAGCAGAGGTATTAAATCTAAAACCTGAACAAGTAATAGGTTTAGAGGACTCGGCTGCTGGTATCAAGAGTATTAATGGTGCAGGAGAAATTAGTGTTGGTATTGGTGATGCAACTGTTTTAGCTGAAGCAGATGTAAATTTTGATCAAACTGCGGATGTCACGTTAAATGCAATTAAGAATGCCTTAGATAAAAAATAAGTTAATTAACACTAAAAGATAAATTAAAGAGTACCAATCTACCAAACAAATTAGTAGATTGGTACTCTTTTTAGGTCTATGATTTACGTAAGTTAAAAGCCGGTTTACTACTTTTTTAAAGTAGGTAAGAAAATTTCCATAACCTCATCATTATAGTAAATTTTAGAGAATAGTGTATTGAATTCGTGAGGTTACCTAACACACATTATTAAATTTTAATATATCGTTCTAATCAAAAACTCATTTTAATTATTGATGATTCGATTGTCAGATGATTATATTTTTGTATTTTGCTTAAAAATTTTCAGTTTTAATTTGAATCATTTCCAATAATTATTTTTAATAAATAAATTTTATTTATAGATTAAAAATAAATTCATAAACAATACAATTAAAATTAATTTAAATTGTATTTCTTCTTTAAAAATCAGTAAGCGTTTTCAATATAAAACAACAAAATAGTATTATTTGAATCTAATAAACTCTTTTTGAAACATGATTACCAGTGTTTTTTATTTACAAATTATTTTTCCAGTGATAGAATCATTAAAATCAAATGAGAAAGGGAAAAGATTATGTCATCATTATTTCGAAAGAAAGATATTAATACGCTGACGGAAAATGCTTCACCGTTAAAACGAACTTTACGTACTTGGGATTTAACCTTCTTAGGAATTGGAGCGATTATTGGTACAGGAATTTTTGTTTTAACTGGTAAGGGAGCTTTGACTGCTGGTCCTGCATTATCAGTATCATTTTTAATCGCTGCAATCTGTTGTGGTTTTGCTGGTCTATGTTACGCTGAATTTGCTTCAATGGCTCCTGTGGCTGGTTCTGCCTACACTTACTCATATATTGCATTTGGAGAAATTATTGCCTTTATCATGGGGTGGGATTTAATTCTTGAATACGCCTTAGGAGCAGCAACAGTTTCAGTTGGTTGGTCAGGTTATTTTGTTAATTTATTAGACAACATGGGAATTCATATACCAACTGCGCTAACAGCTGCAGCAGGTACAACGCCAGGTGTCAGTACGTATTTTAACTTACCAGCGTTTGTGATCGTTTTGATTATCACTTGGATTATCTCAGTCGGGATTACACAAACAAAGCGAGTTAATGATACGATGGTTATCATCAAGTTGGCTGTAATTATTTTATTCATTGTCTGCACGGTTTGGTTTATTAAGCCTGGAAACTGGCATCCATTTAGTCCATTTGGTTTGTATTCACATACTAACGGTGTTGCGACTGGAATCATTCCAGCAGCATCAATTGTTTTCTTCTCATTTATTGGATTTGATTCAGTTTCATCAAGTGCTGAAGAAACTATCAATCCAAGTAAAACGCTTCCCAGAGGAATTCTATATTCTCTTGTAATCTCTACCGTTCTCTACATTATCATGACTTTGATCATGACTGGAGTTGTAAAGTATACAGTATTTGAAAAATACCTAAATGCCCCAATTCTAGCAGTCTTAGCAAAGACGGGTCAAACATGGTTGTCGATTATTGTTAGTTTAGGTGCTATTCTAGGAATGACAACTGTTATCTTAGTGCAACTCTATGGTCAATCACGTATCAGCTATTCAATGTCACGAGATGGTCTTTTCCCAGAATTCTTTGGACACGTTGATGAGAAACACCAGACACCTTTCAAAGGAACTTGGTTCTTTGGTATTATCACTGCCTTAGCTGGTGGATTTATTAATTTAAATATCTTGTCAGAATTGGTTAATATTGGAACATTAACAGCATTCATTCTAGTATCTGCTGGTGTTATGATTATGCGTCGTACGCAACCTGATTTACATCGTGGATTTAAGGCACCTTGGGTTCCAGTTACACCAATTATTGCCATCGTCTTCTGTATCGTTTTGATTGCTGGTTTGAATTGGGAGACTTGGTTACGTTTCTTAGTTTGGTTGGCCTTTGGTATGATTCTATACTTTAGCTATGGTCGGCGTCACGCTGATGCAAAGTTTTAAAAGATAAGGAGAAATTTGATGACCTATAAGAATATTTTGGTTGGTTTAGATGGTTCTGATCAAGCAGATCGGGCTTTTGCAACCGGGCTATCTTTAGCGAAAATTTTATCGGCTGAATTGCATATCGCATGGGTAGTAAATCGTGATCGTGGCATGGCCTCATCATTTGGTGTTAGTGAAGACTTTTACCAAGATTTGGCAAAAAAAGTTCAGAAAAAAGTTCAGCCATATGTCGCTAAAGCAGAGGCAGAAGGTGTCAAAGTATTTGGGCATACTGTAATTGGAAATATTAAAACCGTATTGTCTAAAGATTTGCCGGAAGAACATGATATTGATTTAATTGTCATCGGTAGTACCGGTGCTAATGCTGTCGAAAAAATGTTACAAGGATCACATAGTGGCTATGTCATTAGCCATTCAAGTAGTGATGTTTTGGTTGTTAAATAATCTGAGTGAATTAACATCTTGGTAAAATAACAAAAGGAATACGCAAAATTGAACAAATTTAGCGTATTTTTTTTGTTGTTTTTAAAACGGTTAACCCAAATTAGTGGGTTAATAGCGAAAGATAAATGTGGTATTATTTGTGAAACATATCATTAAATCTCAAAGAGGTGTAAAAGATGGCAAAATTTGTTTTTCCTGTATCGAGTATCAATGATTTAAAAGAAAACTATGATTTAATTGTGATTGGCTCTGGTGCTGCAGGTATGACAGCAGCTATACAGGCTCAAGAATTAGGACTTAAAGTAGCTATTATTGAAAAGTTAGCTTCACTAGGAGGTAATTCAACTCGTGCTTCTACAGGTATGAATGCTACAGAGACAATGACCCAGTTATCTCATCAAGTGATTGATGATCAAGCATCTTTTTATGAAGATATTTGGCAAGGTGGTGGGAAGACAAACAATAAAGAGTTATTGAAATATTTCGTTACACATTCTGAATCAGCTATTAATTGGCTTGAAAAACATGATATTGCCCTAACAGACCTAACGTCTACCGGTGGTATGTCACAAAAACGTGCCCATCGTCCAAATAATAAATCGGCAGTAGGTAGTTATTTAGTCAAAGGATTACAAAAGCAATTACTTGATAAACATATTCCATTATTTCCACAAACAAAGGCAATGCAGATTGTAAAAAATGGAGACATGGTAGCTGGTCTCAAAATTTATAATAATAAAATTGGTGAAAAAACGATTAAGACGAAGGCTGTTTTGATTGCATCAGGCGGTTTTGCACAAAATAAAACAATGTTAAAAAATTACGCACCTGAGGTATTGTCATTAAGAACAACTAATCATCCAGGTGCTACAGGCGATGGCATAGAATTAGCTGTTGCAGCTGGTGGGGCAGTGGTTGACATGAACAAAATTCAAGTCCATCCAACAACACAACAAGATACCGACCATGTTTATTTAATTGGTGAAGGTGTTCGAGGAGAGGGCGCTATTTTAGTCAATCAAGCGGGGCAACGATTTGTTAATGAAATGACCACTCGTGATAAAGTAACAACTGCAATTGACGATTTACATGAAAATGGTGCAACTCTCATCTTTGATCAGGGTGTGCGGCAAGCATTTCCCGCCATTGATTTTTATCAGGCAGTTGGTCTCGTAATGACAGCCGATAGTATATCAAAATTAGCGCAAAAAGCTCATTTAGATGGTGAAAATTTATTGGACACGATTGCTAGGTGGAATGATAGTCAATCATCTGGTGTCGATGCTGAGTTTGGTCGGAAAACTGCAATGGATCGTGGCCTAAATTTGGCACCTTATTATGCAATTCACATCAAGCCGGCGATTCATTATACGATGGGTGGCATTAAAATAAATAAATTAACGGAAGTGCTGACAGAGACCGGCAACAAAATTAATGGTTTATATGCGGCTGGTGAAGTGACTGGTGGATTACACGGCAATAATCGCATTGGGGGAAACTCCATTGCAGAAACGGTTATTTTTGGGCGCCAAGCCGGCATTCAAGTAGCAAAATACATTTTTAGTAATGAATTGAAAAATTAGCATGTTATTGATATTAATAAATTTTGTATGACTAATTGTTGCATTTGCGGCAATTAGTCTTTTTTATAAAAAAATAAAGACCATACAACTTGTAAACGCCAGTTGTACGGTCTCGGATGGACATCTATTTTATATATTATTGTGCCGTATAGCCACCATCAACCACAAATTCTGAACCGGTTGCAAATTTTGATTCGTCTGAAGCTAGGAACACACACATGTAAGCTATATCATCTGGTTCACCTAAGTGTCCCATTGGAGTTTTAGAACGTTGTGACATTGCTTCAACCATGCCAGGTGTACTTTCAACCATTGGTGTTCTGATATAACCTGGATGAACTGAATTGATGCGAATATCATAATCTTTTAGTGCGCAGTCAACAGCTGCAGATTTAGACATGATGCGGACAGCACCCTTTGAAGCATTATAAGCACCTAAATTAGAATCACCAACAAAGCCTTCAATTGATGACATATTAATGATTGATGCACCGAGATGCTTGTTTTTCATTCGTTGAATCCCTAAACGAGTACCAAAGAATACACCATCTAAATTAACTGCCATAATCTGACGCCACTCTTCAGTTGTCGTATTTTCAATACTATTACCAACGGCAATACCAGCATTATTTACTAGTGTTGAAACAGGCCCGAATATTTGTTCAGTTTGATTAAAAAGGTCAACCCAACCAGCTTCATCAGAGGAATCATGCTGGATGAAACGAATAACATCTGGGGTACCAATTTTTTGAGCAGCTTCTTCACCGATTTGTGCCCGGCGACCTGTAATGACAACTTTAGCACCTTCTTGAACGAATCTATTTGCAATTGCCCAGCCAATCCCCAAAGAACCACCAGTAACAATTGCGACTTTTCCCTTTAACCGTTCACCCATTTTTAAGCCCTCCAAAAATTCTATATTTTCTTTATATGTGAATTATATCACATGGTGAAGGGGGTTTGTAAAATAAAAATAATGATTTTTTTTAAAATAGTATTTAAATAGCGAATTATAACTAAAAATTTATAAATAACAACCTTATTTTTATTGTTATAAAATTCACTATTTCGTTTTTTGTTAATAGCGTATATAATCAAAGCGGGTAATCGTTTATGTAAATACTTATATGCGATTAATTGGGATATAAAATGAAATTACTTACCAAAAATCATTAATATGTATTTACAAAAACCACTTGATAATATTTGCGTAAGCGTTTACTATATAGGCGAAGGTTAGTTTTTATATAGAAGGAGATTTTATGATGGAAGCACTTGTTTTAACTGGTATTAAGGAATTGACTGTAAAAGACATTGATCGGCCAAAAGTTTTACCAAATGAGGTATTGATTCATACGGCATTTGCTGGTATCTGCGGGACTGATCATGCATTGTATGCAGGATTACCAGGTTCTGCAGAGGCTGTTCCGCCAATTGTGTTGGGACATGAGAATTCAGGCGTTGTTGCGGAAGTTGGAGATGCAGTGACAAATGTTAAAGTTGGCGATCGTGTCACCGTTGATCCAAACATTTATTGTGGTCAGTGTAAGTATTGCCGAACGGGCCGTCCAGAATTATGTGAAAACTTATCAGCAGTTGGTGTTACACGTGATGGTGGGTTTGAAGAATACTTTACGGCACCTGCATCTGTAGTGTATCAAATTCCTGATAACGTCTCATTGAAATCAGCTTCTGTTGTAGAACCAATTTCATGTGCTGTACACGGGATCAAATTGCTAAAACTATCACCATACCAGAAAGCACTAGTTATTGGTGATGGGTTCATGGGTGAGTTATTTGTTCAAATTCTTCAAGCCTACGGTATTCACCAGGTAGATTTAGCTGGTATTGTTGATGAAAAATTGGCAATGAATAAGGCACAATTTGGTGTTCAAAATACATTTAATACAAAGAATGGCGATCAAATTCCTGCCGAAGAATATGATGTTGTAATTGAAGCTGTTGGTATGCCACAAACCCAAGAAGAAGCAATTGCAGCAGCTGCGCGTGGTGCGCAAGTACTTATGTTTGGTGTTGGTGGTCCTGATGCGACATTTGAAATGAATACTTATGAAATCTTCCAAAAGCAATTAACAATCCAAGGCTCATTTATTAATCCAAATAGTTTTGAGGATTCACTAGCTCTGCTATCATCAGGTAAATTAAATGTTGAGGCGTTGATGTCACATGAACTAGATTACAAAACGGTAGATGATTTTGTTAATGGTAAGTTGGGGGTTGTATCAAAGGCGGTTGTTAAAGTCGGTGGTGAAGAGGCGTAAAAATGGATAGTGTGGGGGAGAAGCAAGCACAGCGAAGTCTATCAATGAGCGCTTCAATCATGTATTTCATAATTTCCTTGATTCTTAATTCTTTAGGAAATGTATTGACTTTGGTTACATCAGCACATGTACATCCATCGTTTCTAGGGTCAGCATATTGGACCGCAGGTGAAGCTAATTTAGGTAATGCAATTTTAGGAAATAACTCATTAGCGCTGTTTTGGGCGTTTCTAGTTCTTGGTATGTTGATATCATTTTTGAACGCACTGTTAATGAGAAAATTGGATTGGAAGCGGATCTTCGGTAACTTTATTTTCATGTTACCATTCTCTATTTTTATCCAATGGTTCTCGAATATCTTTAATCAAATCATGCCAGATGCAACGACATTACCAATGGTTATTTTGTACACGATTATTAATTTTATCGGTGTTGCGCTTATTGCGACAGCGATTTCTATCTATCAAAGAGTAAACTTGGTTTTGCATCCTGCAGATGATTTGATGCAAATTCTCAGATTTAAATATTTTAAAGGATCAGCTTTTAAAGCAATGTGGGCATCTTATATTCCGCCAACTATTTTTGCGATAATTGCGTTTATTATTACTTTCCCGTCACTTTATAATTTTGGGATTGGAACATTGTTTGCGTTCCTTTTCCAGGGGAGTATAACGGGAGTTGCTGATCAGTATGTATTTCGTAATCTGCATCATCAAGCAATTGATGTTGGTAAATAGGAAAGTATTGAGGAGACAAAAATGGCATTTACGGATTATTATTCAGGATTGCAACACGTGGGGATTCCATCCTCATCATTACAAGAATCAGAACGCTTTTGGGAAAAATTAGGATTTAAAAAAATTGGTGATTTTCCAGTTGGTCATGTGATTTTCATGCAACGTGAGAATCTTGTCATTGAAACTTGGACTGGTGATGAAATTGTTGGTAAACCAGGTGCAATTAATCATATTTCGATGGATACATCAGACGCTGATGCTGCATTTACTGCTGCTAAGGCTGAGGGATTATCACTCATGAATTCTGAAGTACAACACTTACCATTTTGGAATAAAGGCATTAAATTCTTCAATATTCAGGGGCCAGATGGCGTTATTGTCGAATTTTGTGAAATAGTTAAATAATTTTGATAAAACGAGAGAGCGAGACAAAAGTTGTTTTGAAGCCGGTGTGTAACGTGATTTGCGTCATTTTTGGCCGTAGCAAAGCGCAGGACAGGAAGGGCGTAAATTGCGTTACATTGAGGCTTCAGACTTTTGGAACGCGTTTATGCTATCAAACTTTCATGCTGATAATTAATACATTTTTAGAAAAAGAAGTTGGAACAAATTATTTTGTCCAACTTCTTTTCTTATTTAAAAAATAATAAAACTGCTATTAATCCTGTCTGAGCGATTTGTACATTTGACTAAAGTGACAACTTTATGTTTATAATTAAGTTGTCACTTTTTAAAAAGCTTGATTTTTACTAAACAAGCAGGAGGAGAAGGTATAATATGTTTGTTTTAGCAAGTGTTTTACCAAAAATACCATTTGGCCCTTGGGTTGATGACGGTGTTAATTGGTTAACAAAGCATTTAAGCGGTTTCTTTGGGGCAATTCAAAATGGTGGGAATGCCGTGATGGACACGATGAATAGTGCCTTAACAGGTATTCCAATCTGGTTATTTATTGTCGGAGTAACTATATTTGCCGCCTTAATGTTCGGTAAAAAATGGGGATTTCCACTTTTTACTTTTATTGGATTGATTATTGTTGAAAACCAAGGTTTATGGACAAGTATGATGAATACTTTTACCTTGGTTATTATTTCTAGTTTGATTTCAGTTATTATTGGTGTGCCATTAGGTATTTGGATGGCAAAGAATGAAGTGGTCAATAAAATTGTCCAACCAATTTTGGACTTTATGCAGACCATGCCAGCGTTTGTTTATTTGATTCCCGCTGTGGCATTCTTCGGCATTGGTGTTGTCCCAGGTGTATTTGCTTCAGTTATTTTTGCACTACCACCCACAGTTCGTATGGCGAACTTAGGAATACGTCAGGTGCCAAATGATTTGGTTGAAGCTTCAGATTCCTTTGGATCAACAGGGACACAAAAATTATTTAAAATTGAATTACCATTAGCCAAGAAGACGATTTTTTCAGGAATTAATCAAACCCTAATGCTTGCATTGTCAATGGTTGTGGTTGCATCAATGATTGGTGCTCCTGGTCTAGGACGTGGCGTGTTAGCCGCTGTTCAAGATGCTGATATTGGTAAAGGGTTTGTTAATGGTATTTCGTTGGTTGTTTTGGCAATTGTTATTGATCGATTAACGCAAAAAATCAATCAAATGCCAAATCAAAAAACAGTTCCTTCTAAATATCATTGGAAAGGGTGGACCGCACTTGTCGTTGCGCTTGCTATGATTGGAAGTGGTGCTGTCACAGCATTTACAACAGCAAATTCGCAAAAGGAAACGATTAGGATTGCGACGACACCATGGGATTCAGAGAAAGCTTCAAGTAATGTACTTGCACAAGCATTGAGACAACATGGTTATAAAGTTGAATTGACGTCATTGGATAACTCAATTATGTGGCAATCAATTGCGAATGGCCAAGCCGATGTTTCTGTATCTGCTTGGTTACCAATGACCCACAAAGCACAGTATAAAAAGTATAAGAGTCAACTTGATATGATGGGACCTAATCTAAAGGGTGCAACAAACGGATTAACTGTGCCTACTTATATGACTGATGTTAACAGTATTAGTGACTTGCAAGATCAGGCAGGTAAGAAGATTACCGGAATTGAGCCTGGTGCTGGAATTACGAAGCTAGCTAAGAATACCATTAAAGCCTATGGACTGGATAAAAAAGGTTGGAAACTTTCAGAATCATCGACAGGGGCGATGACGGTTGCATTAGGGAAGGCAATCAAAGAAAAGAAACCAATTATTGTTACTGGTTGGCAACCACATTGGATGTTCCAAAAGTATGATTTGAAGTACTTAAAGGACCCAAAGAAGTCAATGGGTAGTAAAGAAAATATTTATACAATGTCTCGTAAAGGTTTGAAGAAAGATAAGCCGGATGCTTATAAAGCTCTAGATAAATTCCATTGGAGTAAAGATGATATGTCAAGTGTGATGCTAGATATGTCTAACGGTAAGTCACCAAAGGAAGCAGCAAATATCTGGATTAAGCATCATCAATCACAAGTCGATTCATGGTTTAAGTAAGTAAATTTGTTGACAGAAGGTTGTGTCATTCAGGAATGGTTGATGCAATTTTTTTGTATGCTACATTGTATTTAGATGTTTATTTTTATATAATTTACAAAATTATGTGGATTTGCTCATTTTTATAAACAAGGGGGAGTTATGAAAAAAATATATCCATCAAAATTGAAATTAGGCGATGAAATTCGTGTTATTTCACCAAGCTCTAGCATGGCAAGGATTGGCGGAATGGATGCAAATATAGTTGCAAAGAAGCGATTAGAGAAATTAGGATTTAAAGTAACCTTTGGAAAACATATTGATGAAAATGATCAATTATCTTCAGCATCGATACAATCAAGAGTATCCGATTTTCATCACGCATTTCAGGATAAAAATGTTAAGGCAGTAATGACAACAATTGGTGGCTTTAACTCAAACGAATTGTTACCGTATATAGACTGGCGAATTGTATCGCAGAACCCTAAACTTTTCTTTGGGTATTCAGACATAACTAGCCTACATTCAGCTATTTTCACTAAAACAGGACTGGTTACCTATTACTCACCAGCATATTCATCATTTAAAATGGATGAATTACAAGATTATCAAACGGAGCAGTGGCTTCGAGCTGTTAGTGACAAAGATAATGCACACGAATACAAATTATTATCTAACAACGTTTATACCAGTGATCCTTGGTATGATCCAACTATACCTAGAAATTTTTTGAAAAACGAGTGGAAAATATATAATGATGGACGTGCATACGGAACAATAATCGGTGGCAACATTCAGACATATACACTACAATTGGGAACGGAGTTTTTTCATAAGGTACAACATCCGATTGCCTTTCTGGAAGAAGCAGAAGAAGGTGACTATACTGATTTTGACAGATTATTGGCGCAGTTCTTGCAAGTCCATCAAGATTTAGAGGGATTAGTTATTGGTAGATTTCCAAACGAATGTGATATGTCGCAAGAAAAACTACTATATATATTGGATAAATATCTTAGGCTTAAAAAAATACCAGTTATTTATGATGTTGATTTTGGACACACACAACCTATTTTTACTTTTCCTTTAGGTGGCCAAATTGAACTCTCTACGGAACCATTATTTTTAAAAGTCGTAGAAAAGTAATTTCTGATTGCTGACACTTTACTTTTATGCAAGATTGCGGTATTTTTAAAGCGAAATAAGAGCAGATCACTGAAGGGGGGTGAGGTAGTTGATTAAAGTTAGCATGCTTTATATTTTCTACTGAAAGGCGGTGATCTTATATCTCCCAGTTGTGGGTTAAACAACCGGCAAATGAGTCGTTAATTTGTTTTAGTGCAGTATTAGCATTCAAAAAAGAATAATTAGTGTAGGTCGTGTCATGTGGCACGACCTATATTTTTATAGATGAAATGAAGTTATTAGATAGAATTTTTTTGTTTGACATAATAAAAAATTATCCCTTATTTTAGTGCTAAATATTGAGATAAATGAAGAGGGAACGTTAATGAAAGAAACAGGAATCATAAATCATATCGAGATTTATGTTAGTAATTTAGAAAAAACACGGTTATTTTGGGAAACGCTACTTATTCAAAACTTAGGCTATAAAATTTACCAACAATGGAAAAATGGTATTAGTTTTATCCTTAATGAAACCTATATTGTTTTTGTTCAAGCTAAAAAAACTGTGCCTGAATATAATCGCACCAGAGTAGGACTGAATCACTTGGCGTTCACCGTACCAACTAATAAAATGGTCGATAAAATACGTTCACAACTGCTTAGTTTTCAGTATAAAGAGTTGTGCGCTGAACGATATCCTCATGCAGGAGGAACTGAAAGTTATGCTTTTTATTTTGAGGATCCTGATCGTATAAAAGTTGAAGTAGTTAGCAAAGAATAGTCAGCCAATTTAAAATTTAGACTTGCACAATTAAATTCTCAATTCTTCTTGCTTTTTAGTTTACATAATACCAAACACCTAAAATAAGAATGTTGTCATAACAAGATTTATGTGTTTTCATAGGGCTTGACAAGATACTTGCATATTAAATATTCAAGCGTATAATTATAGGAGCTGGAAAAGTTCATTTTCATTGGAACGGAGGTGAAATATTATGGCACGAATTCCACAGAATCTTGTTGAAGAGATTCGTGAACGCGTTAATATTGTTGATGTTGTTTCACCATACGTACAGTTAAAGAAACAGGGGCGTAATTTGTTTGGAAAATGTCCGTTTCACGAAGAGCGAACACCTTCATTTTCTGTTAATGAAGAGAAACAAATTTTCCACTGTTTTTCATGTGGTCGAGGTGGAAATGTCTTTAGTTTTCTAATGGAGATTGAGAATTTATCATTTCCACAGGCTGTTGCAAAAGTTGCGCCACAGGCTGGTGTCGATTTGGATGAAGCCTATCTTGATAATGATCAGAATGTACAAGTTGATCCAGAGATTAAAGCATTGCGTGAGTTATATCAAGAGGCAACAAAGCTATACCATCACTTGTTAGTTAATACTGCTTCAGGTGAAGAAGCACTGTCGTATCTAACTTCACGAGGATTAGATGAGAAAACAATCGATGCATTCATGTTAGGTTATGCACCTGAAGGCAATATTCTATATGATTACTTCCAAACACAAAAGGTTGATTATCAGTTATTGCGCAAATCAGAATTATTTGTCGAATGGTCGGATGGCAGTCTGCATGATCGATTTGCTAACCGCGTATTATTTACGATTAGAGACAGTGCTGGACACCCAATCGCATTTTCTGGTCGAAAGCTAACTCAAAATGATGATGAGCCAAAATATATTAATTCACCTGAAAGTCTACTATTTAATAAATCAGCAGAATTATTCAATTTGGATTTAGCAAAAGATACCATTAAGAAAAAGAAGCATGTCATTCTTTTTGAAGGATTCATGGATGTCATTGCAGCGTTTCAAGCTGGTGTGCAAAATGGTGTTGCTTCAATGGGAACATCACTGACGTCTGAGCAAATACAACGTTTATCTAGAATGACTGATAAGATTAGTATTAGTTATGACGCTGATATGGCAGGACAAAAGGCGACAAAGCGAGCACTTGATTTAATTACACAGCAAGGACGTTTGTCTGCACAAATTATTCATATTCCAGATAATCAAGATCCTGATGAATATTTGCGTTCAAATGATGCAACGGCATTTAATCAAGTTTTAGTACACAGTGTTGAAGACCCGGTTACTTTTAATTTAAGATATTTACAGATTGATCGTAACTTACACAATCAAACTGAATTGTTTTCATACATTAGTGATGCATTGGTGGTCATTGCAACAGTAAAAGAGCCTGTTATACGTGAACAATTTTTACGTCAGCTTGCTAATGAATTTGATTTAAGCTATGAAGCATTACAGGATCAAATTCGTCCAATTTTATTACAAAAACAAGCGCAACGATCATCGGGGGCTACTAACGCTGAATCGGGTAATAGACAAAAAGCTCGCCATCAGTCCTTTCCTGATAATCAAATCATTAAAAAGAGTGTCACACGTATAGAAAAAGCTGAGCAAATATTGCTAGCATGGATGCTCCGTGATAATGATGTTTGGTTGCAAGTTACTAATCATGCTGATTTCTCTTTTCAGGATGTACCATATGAAACATTGTATATGATTGCGATGGCGTATCGTGAAGAGTATCAGCAACAACCAGCAACAGACATGGCGGCATTTATGGATTATGTGCAAAAACCCGAATTAACTAGAATATTAGCATCATTGGAAGAAATTGATTCAGAGTTATTTATGGATCGAGAGCAAGTCTCAGAGTATATTCGTGTGATTAGTGATGAAGCGCCGTTAGAGGAAAAAATTCGTCAATTATCACGTGATATAAAAGAAGCAAATCAATTGCATGATCATGCACGTATTGCACAACTGAGCGTCGAATATATGACAGTTTTAAAACAAAAGCAAACAAAAAATTTAGATAATTAAGGAGTTTACTATGACTGCAAAGAAAACAGAGGAAAGTGCTGCTCAATTCAGTAAAACTGATTTTGATAAAGCGGTTAAGAGTATCATCAAAGAATTCAAGAAAGATAAGCAAATCAAGGAAACTGATTTGCAAAAGGCAGTTGTTAAGCCAATGTCTTTGAATGCTGATCAAATTGATGATTTATACGATCAAATTGAATCTGCAGGAATTTCTGTTGTTGATGAAAATGGTGAACCCACTGCGCGTGCGCTAGAAAATAAAAAGACAAAGCTGTCTGCAAAGGAATTGAAACAAGCTGCAGATGCACCAACTGGTATGAAAATTAATGATCCGGTTCGTATGTATCTGAAGGAAATTGGTCGAGTTTCTTTGTTGACTGGGGATGAAGAAGTTTCTCTAGCCGAAAGAATTGAAGCCGGTGATGAAACGGCAAAACAAGAATTAGCTGAAGCAAACTTACGATTAGTGGTTTCAATTGCCAAGCGTTATGTTGGTCGTGGTATGCAATTCCTTGATTTAATTCAAGAAGGAAATATGGGACTGATGAAGGCGGTCGAGAAGTTTGATTATCGTAAGGGATTCAAGTTCTCAACTTATGCCACTTGGTGGATTCGTCAAGCAATCACCCGTGCAATTGCTGATCAAGCCCGTACCATTCGAATTCCTGTACACATGGTTGAAACAATTAACAAATTAATTCGAATTCAACGTAATTTGTTACAGGATTTGGGACGTGAACCAACACCTGAAGAAATCGGTGCTGAAATGGATGTTGCAACTGAGAAGGTTCGGGATATTTTGAAGATTGCACAAGAACCAGTTTCTTTGGAAACACCTATTGGTGAAGAGGATGATTCTCATCTAGGTGATTTCATTGAAGATAATGAAGCTGTTTCACCAGCTGACTCAGCAGCTTATCAAATGTTGAAAGAACAACTAGAATCAGTACTTGATACGCTAACTGATCGTGAAGAAAATGTGTTGCGACTACGTTTTGGTCTTGAGGATGGTCGTACACGTACTTTAGAAGAAGTCGGTAAAGTATTTGGGGTTACCCGTGAACGAATCCGTCAAATTGAAGCAAAAGCGTTGCGAAAGTTACGTCACCCATCACGCTCAAAACAATTGCGTGATTTCTTGGATTAAGTAACATAAGACAACAATTATAGAGTGGTTTAACTATTAATTCGTAGTTAAAGCCACTCTTTTTACATAAAAAATCTTGTTAATGTGTGAGGAGTAGGCAGATGGTTTTTATTTCTTTAGGATGTGCTCTTTTAGCTGGATTTTTATTAGCTAATCAAAATCCAATTAATTCTGACTTGAGTAGAATTGTCAGGTCACCATTTTTAGCAGCATCAATTTCTTTTTTAGTGGGTACGGTATTTTTAGGATTACTGAGTTGGGGAATGTCGGGTAATCTATGGCCTACTAGAGAATTTATTAGTAACCAACCAATCTGGATCTGGCTGGGTGGTTTATTAGGGGGCATTTACTTAACGTCTAATGTTGTCTTATTTCCAAAGCTTGGCGCGATGCAAACAGTGATTCTACCAATTCTTGGTCAAATTTTAATGGGGACAATCATAGACACTTTTGGTTGGTTCCAGGCAGCGATTATTCCGTTAACCATGTTGCGACTAGTCGGTCTGGTGGTTCTAATATTGGGAGTTGTCTGTTCGGTTGTCTTACCTAGCAAGTTAAAAAAAGATGAACTGATGTTGAATAATTTGGAAAAAGAGACAGGTAAATTATTCTGGCAAATTTGGGCAATTATTGCAGGGGCCATTTCGGCAACACAACAAGCTATTAACGGCCATTTGGGTACCCTTTTACATAATTCTGAACAAGCTGCATTTATATCATTTTTTACAGGTTTTATATTAATTGCGATTTTTTCGCTAATTCTTGAACGTCGACTACCTAAATTATCTGAATTGAAAACGACAAAGCTTTGGAATTGGTTTGGTGGTATACTGGGTGGTTCTTTTGTCCTCGCCACAGTACTAACTGTTCCAAAAATTGGTGCAGGATTAACAATTACAATGGGATTAATTGGTTCTATCACTGGGTCAATGCTGGTTCAGCAATTTGGTTGGTGGCGATCTGCTAAGTCTTCAGTCAGTCTAATTCAAATTATTGGTGTCATTATTATGGCGGTAGGTGTAGCAATTATTAAGTTTCTATAGTAAAAGGGGGTATGATGTATGGAAGAACATCAATCTAAATTAACAAATTTTAGTTTTCCATTACTCGCATCGAACTTTGCGTCAGTCTTCGGCGATGGCGTTTATCGATTTGGGTTGAATTGGTTCTTGGTAGCAAGTTATGGTAATGCTGAAATTCTTGGGATATTGACTGGTTTTGGGTTCATTGTCTATGTCCTTAATGATATTTTTGTTGGCTCAATTTTAGACCGATTTAATCGAAAAAAAGTCCTGCTAATAGCGGATTTGTTAGGCGCAATCGGTGCATTAGGTCTATCATTCTTTATTGATCCAGCTAAACCACAAGTATGGATTTTATTCATGTTGACCTTTATTCTAAATGTTGATGTTTCATATTCGTATCCTGCAACGAGAGCAATCCTACCTGATGTTATCAAAGAAAAGTCGTTAGCAGGATTTAACGCATGGGCCAGTGCAGCATTTTCAACAGGACAAGCAATGGGACCATTAGTAGGTGGTTTATTATTACACTTTGAGTGGATCAATCTAAGAACTTTCCTGCAAATCCTTGGAATTATGCTATTGGTAACAGTACTGTTTAATTTGGCAATTAAGTATCGACCAGCACCAAAGGAAGAGCCACATATTATTGAGCCTTTCTTACAAAGTTTAACGGCAGGATTTAAATATGTGCAACAATCACCTAAACTCTTTGAATCAATGCTACTTACTATATGGACAAACTTTTTCTTTGAGGGATTTATTCTAGCAATGCCATATCTTATTCAACATAATTATCATGGTACGGCTACAAGTTATTCAACAGCATTAACTTTAGCAGCAATTGCGGGCGTTTTTGTTAGTGTGATATTAGCAAAATTACCACAATATAACACAATGAGTTCTATGTACCGAGATTTCTATTGGTTAGGTGTTGCATTTTTAATAGCAACATTCTTTAAGTATCTTTGGGTATTTATTGTATTAGTCATTTTGTATGGTTTTGCCCGTTCAGCTTTTGTTATTAAAATCAATACTGTGCGACAGCAAGCTAGTGCACCAGAATACTTGGGTCGTGTTTTTGGTATCTCTTTCTTTGCGACTGATTTATTCTCACCAATTATTACGGTAGCGTTGGGATACGGTGTATCCATAATGGGTGAGTGGACTATCTTCTTACTCGGTGCGCTATTAATTATTGGTATGTTAGTCATTAAAGTTCTAAGTAATTACCATGCACAAAAGTTAGTAAGGGAAAACGACTTTTAATTTAATGAACATTCAGTTATTTAAAAAGCAATAATTAACCTTAATGTATGTCAGCAATTTACCCATTTTTCGTGGTAAACTTGTAGTTAATAGATAAAAATAGGAGTTTTTAGTTATGACAAAAGTTTTGGTCGTTGATGACGAACCATCATTACAAACTCTACTAACGTATAACTTAAAGAAATCTGGTTTTGATGTAGTCTCGGCCGTAGATGGTAAACAAGCATTAGACATTATTCATGAACAAAAAATTGATATTGTCTTATTAGACATTATGTTACCTGAAGAAAGTGGTGTGGACGTCACTCGTGAATTACGAGCTGAGAAAAATCAAATTCCAATTATTATGTTGACGGCTTTAGATGACGAAATTGATAAAGTTGTTGGTCTAGAGATTGGTGCAGATGATTACGTGACGAAACCATTCAGTCCAAGAGAAGTTATTGCACGTGTACATGCAGTTTTACGACGTTTTAGTCAGAAAACTCAAACGGAAAAAGAACAGAGCGTGAAACATAGCCAGTCATATGGCCGGTTGACGATTGATTTTGATAAGATGGTTGTGCAGTTTGACGGTGAAATTGTTAAACTGACCCCAAAAGAATACGAATTATTAGCATATATGGCTGAGCGTGAAGGACGCGTTCTAAGTCGTGAAACCATTTTAGATGGTGTTTGGGGTTATGAATTTTCTGGTCCAGATACTCGCATGGTTGACATGCACCTATCACACCTACGAGATAAGATTGAGCTGGATCCAAAACATCCGGTTTATTTAAAGACAGTTCGTGGCTTTGGTTATCGTTTTGACCGCTCACATGATGAACAAGAGTAAGGGGTTGAATGATGAATATTGATGAATTAATCCAATCAGCAAAACGTTTTGTCCTTTTCTGGTTTATTTACGCAGCAATTATTTGGCTCATACTATGGTTGACTTCACTGACGGGTGATCAAAATGTGATTCTGAAATGGCATGTTTTGGTATTACTTTCAATGATTTTGGCTGGTGCAACAACTTTAGCTTTAGAAATTCAAAGACAAAGACGAGATGCACATTTAACACTATTTATTGAAAAATTACAGGATTTGGAAACAACCCATACGCATACTGCGCATGTTCTAATGCACCCAGATGATTCTTTAGCACCGCTTGCAGCAGCAATTAATAGCGTTCAGCATTTAAATAGTAAGCGCATTAAAATCATGCAAGAGCAGAGTAGTACGATGGAGACTTTGATGGAGAATATGCCATTGGGTGTATTACAAATTACTCCTGAACGTAAGATTATTCAAGCAAATGATCAGGCAAGTCAATTACTCGGTGTGCAACATAGTTTGATCAATCAACACTATGATAATGTTATTAAATATCATCGTTTAATGGAACTTTTTGAACAAGCGCTTAAACAAAAAAAGAAATTTCGTGAACTAGTTAAAATTGATGATAAGACAGTTGATGTTTCAGTTGTTTACTATGAAACACGTGAGCGTCATTTTGAACTATTAGTTCTGCTCTATGATATGACAGAAGTTATTCAAATGAAGGACATGCAAACTGCGTTTGTTGCCAATGCTTCGCATGAATTACGGACACCTTTGACATCAATTTCAGGATTTACAGAAACATTATTAAACGGGGCGCAAGAAGATCCAACAGATAGACAACAATTTTTAGAAATTATTCAATCTGAGACAAAACGCTTGCTAGACTTGACTGATGATATTTTGACATTGGCGAAAGTACCGGAGCGAGTAAACACGCTGCAACAGTTTAATATGTCTGAAATGGTTGAGAAGATTTTTAATGCGAAAGCAGAAATTAAAGACAATTTGAATTTAACACTTAAAAATGAAGTTAACGATACACTTGTTGTGAACCAAAATAAGAGTAATTTTGAACAAATTTTGACGAATTTAATTGGTAATGCAATGAAATATAATCGGCAAGATGGTTCGGTTAAGGTCTCAGCGATGGTCACAGCAAATGAATTAGTATTTGCAGTCAAGGACACTGGACTAGGAATTCCAAGTGATGAACAAAACCGAATTTTTGAACGTTTTTATCGTGTTGATAAGTCCCGTACAAAATCAATTCCAGGTACTGGCTTAGGACTAGCAATCGTGAATGATTTAGTTGAGCAAGCACAAGGAAAAATTGAATTAACCAGTCAAGTGGGCGTTGGTACAACAATCACAGTCACTCTACCACTACAATAAAGATTATTTTAACTACAAAGAAAGAGGTTTAACATGTCTATATCACGCCCAATGGTTATCGGTGTCACGGGAGGATCTGGATCTGGAAAAACAACCGTCAGCCAGGACATTATTAAACGCCTTAAAGGTGAGTCGGTCGTTATGGTTCCGCAAGATGCGTATTACCGTGATCAAAGTGAAAAAAGTATGGCTGAACGGCGAATGACCAACTATGATCATCCGGATTCACTAGATAATGAATTATTGATTTCCCAATTAAAGCAGCTATTAAATCGTGAATCTATCGAACAGCCAACTTATGACTATACAAATCACACACGATCAGATAAGACAATTACAGTAGCTCCAGCAGATGTAATTATTTTAGAAGGGGTGTTATTATTTACAGAGCCAAGATTACGTGATTTGCTAGATATTAAGGTATACGTTGATACTGATGATGATTTGCGTTTTATTCGTCGGATGCAACGCGACATTGTTGAGCGTGGACGAACAGTCGATTCAGTAGTCAACCAATATATGGAGACTGTGAAGCCGATGTATCACCAGTTTGTGGAACCCACAAAGCGTTACGCTGATATTATCCTCCCAGAAGGTGGCGCAAATACGGTTGGTATCGGAATGTTGGAAGCTCAAATTCGAGCAATTTTAAGTCAAAACAAGGCATAAATAAATTTCCTAAAGAAAGCGTGAGAATATTGGAAGAACGAATTTGGAATCGTGTTGTAAAGTATACGGAACTACAGGGGACGTCTGGTCAGGAACATCTCGTTAGACAGGCATTTAGAGAGGATCTTTCACCATTGGTTGATGAGGTCGTTCAAAATGGTTTGGGTGGTCTTTATGGTATCCGACATAACGAAGATGCTAATGCACCACGAATTATGTTTGGTGCACATATGGATGAAGTTGGCTTTATTGTCACACAAATTACCCAACGTGGGATGTTAGTTGTCGCACCAGTTGGTGGTTGGAATCCATATACAGTCTCTGCTGAGCGTTTTACACTTTTCACTCGTGATAACGCTTATCCAGTCGTTTCTTCTTCAGTTTCACCACATCTTTTACGTCAGGGAAATGTTAATGGTACACCACAAATTCAAGATATCTTGTTTGATGGTGGTTTCACTTCAGCAGATGAAGTGGCAGAATATGGTATTCATCCAGGTGATTTCATTGTTCCCGATGTCACAACAAAAATGTTAGCAAATGGTAAGCGTGTTGTATCAAAAAGCTGGGACAATCGTTTCGGTTTAGTGACAATTTTAAATGCACTAGAGAATTTAAAAAACAAAAAATTACCAAATACTCTGATTATGGGAGCTAATACGCAGGAAGAAGTTGGACTAAGAGGTGTTGGACCAGCCGTCAACCAGTTAAAACCTGATATCTTCTTTGCATTAGATTCATCAGCAGCAGATGATACCCTATCTTCTGAGGGACAGGGTCAAATGGATCACGGTGCATTGTTACGCGTCTTTGATCCTGGTGTGGTTATGCCACTACGATTGAAGGAATTTGTTTTAGACACCGCACATGATGCTGGAATCTCATTACAATATTTTGTTGCCAAGGGTGGTACTGATGCACATGGCGCACAGTCACAGAATCAAGGTATTCCGTCTGTTGCGTTAGGTGTGGCATCTCGCTATATCCATACACATCAAACGGTTTGGTCGGTGGCAGATTTTGAGTCTGCGCAAGCATTGGTGGAAACACTGGCGCAAAAACTAGACGCAACAACCGTTAATGACATTATTTATGGCGACTAATCATTTTAAAAAATTAAATTAATTAAAAGGAGTACTGACAGTATGCTAATTGCCAGCTATAATCCATCAGGCATGGGTGACAACCTAATTGTATTAACTAATCAATCAACTAACTTTAATGTTAATCATGCAGGCGATGTTGTTCAGTTTATCGGTGATAATGACGAATTGATTGGCTATAATTTTATTAATATTAGCCAGTCATTAGACTTATCAAATGTTTCTGGGCAGGTCTTTCTTTCTAGTGAACAAGTTGAAAAACTAAATACATTGATTAAAAAAGCAGGATTTACTCAAGAATTGGTTATAGATGATGAACCTAAATTTGTTGTTGGTTATGTTGAAAAAGCAGAGCCACACCCGGATTCTGATCACCTGCAAGTAACAACAACCGTTGTTGATAATGATGAACGTGTTCAAATTGTTTCAGGGTCACCGAACATGCAACAAGGTATTAAGGTTGTAGTCGCAAAGGTTGGGGCAATGATGCCTTCAGGGTTGATCATTTGGCCAGGTGAATTACGAGGAGTTTCATCAGATGGTATGATCGTTTCTGGCCGGGAACTACGATTGCCAAATGCGCCACAGGTTCCAGGTGCTTTAATTTTGCCAGGTGATTTTGCACCAGTTGGTACACCATTTGACGTGAACTCTACGGCAGCTCAATCACTGTTTAAATAAAAGGGTGGTGATTTAATGGCTTTGCAGCGACCAATTGTTTTATACACAAATTTAATGCATACCTATGACCAACAGGTTGCAGAATTGTTGGCTGCCAAGACAGAATATATTTCTTTGGCAACTGATGATGACGATTATTTGGAAAAGATACCGGATAGACAACCGGTGATAGTAGAAATTTTAAAACCGCACAAGTTATCAACTTCAAAAAAACAGATAGCCTCAAAAACTAAAAAGGTTGTAAACAAAGTATCAAAGGTTAATAAGCCTAAATCTATTAAAACTGGATTGGGACTTAGCCTAGATGATATTCTTTTAGAAGAGGATAGTTCAGCCGCTAAAGATCACAATGGCTACTTTATGGGTCACTAACCTTTAAAAAACATTTGCTGAAATTATATCAGCAGATGTTTTTTTCTGATAAGATAGATTTAATAGAATTTAACGAACGATATTTACGTTAGAATGGATGAGAAAAATGGACAAAAATCCAAATTATTATTTTATTGGTATTAAGGGCTCAGGAATGAGTGCGTTGGCGTTAATTTTGCACGATCAAGGGTATCAAGTCTCTGGATCAGATATTGATGAATATACATTTACTCAGAAGCCCCTTGAGGAAGCTGAAATTCAAATTTATTCATTCGATGCAGCTAATATTAAACCAGGAATGACCGTCATTCGAGGAAATTCATTTGAGGATGATCAAGTTGAAGTTGCTGCGGCATTAGCCATGGCGGATGAATTAACAATTTTAACTTACCCTGATATGGTTGAACAATTGATTACGCAATATACGTCAATTGGGGTTGCTGGTGCGCATGGCAAGACTTCTACAACAGGTTTGCTTTCACACGTGCTATCAGGAATTGCACCAACTTCATATTTAATTGGTGATGGTACCGGTAAAGGTGTGCCAAACGCACGATTCTTCATTTTTGAAGCTGATGAATATCGTCGTCATTTTAAGGATTACACGCCTGATTATGCAATCATGACAAATATTGATTTTGACCATCCGGATTATTATACGGGCATTGATGATGTACGCAGTGCGTTTGAGGACTTTGGTAACAATGTTAAAAAAGGAATCTTCGCTTGGGGTGATGACGAACAACTTCGTAAAATTAATGTATCTGTTCCGGTCTATTATTATGGTACAAATCCAGAAACTGATGACTTTTATGCAACTAACATTAAGCGCTCAACGAAGGGATCAAGTTTTGATGCCTACTACCATGACGAATTCTTAGGAAATTTCAAAGTGCCTTTGTTTGGTCAACACGGAGTTTTGAATACATTGGCAGTCGTTGCTGTTTCATATTTTGAAGAAATTGAAACACAATTGATTCAAGAGGAATTATTAACATTTCAGGGAGTTAAAAGACGTTTCACGGAAAAACATATCGGGCCAGTGACAATCATTGATGACTATGCACATCATCCATCAGAAATTACGGCAACGATTGATGCGGCCCGTCAAAAATATCCTGATCGTAAATTAACAGCGGTCTTCCAGCCACATACCTTCTCACGAACGATTGCATATCAAGATGATTTTGCGAAGGCACTTGATTTAGCTGACAATGTATTCCTAACAGAAATATTTGCTTCGGCTCGTGAAACTGCAGGAGAGATTAGCTCGGCTGATTTAGGGAAGAAAATTTCTAAGTTCGAAGGCATTGTTTCACCAACTGAGGTAGCCCCATTATTAGCAGACGAAGAAGGTGTATTTGTCTTTATGGGAGCTGGAGATTTACAAATGACTGAATTTGCTTTTGAAACATTGTTGGCCAATACCCAAACTAATTTACAATAAAAGTTAATTTTTATGCTAAATATTAATTTTAAGATAAGCTTTCTGTTATACTATAATTAGTGGGAAGGTTCACCAAACCATTGTCACGATTTGACAACGTAGGAGGTAGATATGGATAATTTTCAAAAACAAGAACCAAGGCTCGTAAATCCGGATGCAAGTGGTGTGAATAACTTTTTTAAAAAAGTTTATTCATATATGGCATTAGCATTGCTTGTAACAGCGGTGACAGCATACTTAGGAACAACATTCTTTGCTGGCCCAATTGTGCGAATCTTTAGTAGTCCAATTTCGTCATTGATTATTTTTGGTATCATGATGGGATTTGTTTGGCTATTTTCAAGCCGTGTATATAAAAATCCCGCACAGGCATTTGGTATGCTAATGGGATTTGCAGTTCTTAATGGATTCACGTTCACGGTTATTGGGTTAACTGTAAATATTGGGATGATCGCCGTAGCATTCCTAACAACGGCATTTCTATTTGCAGGAATGGCTGCATATGGTTATTTTACTAAGAAATCATTAGCATCTTTGTCTTCAATCCTATTTGGATCATTGATTGCTTTGATTATCGGGGGTATTATCAATCTATTTTTCTTTAATAGTATGGTTTACTTCTTCATCTCAATTCTTGGGGTGCTTGTATTTGCTGTCATGACTGCATATGATATGAATCGCTTGAAAGCAATGTACTTTGAATATGGCGAAAATGATGCGCAATTGACGCAGGGAATCGCTGTTTCAGGTGCTTTAAACTTGTATATGGATTTCATTAATATGTTCATTTACATTTTGCAATTGTTTACAGCATTCGGTTCACGTGACTAATCAATAACTCAAAAGCGTTACCTTGTGATAACAAGGTGGCGCTTTTTGTGTGTAAAGGGTGTCATCACTATTTGAACTCTGATAAACTGTTAGTAGAGAAAAAGGGTATTTTACCCAGAAACGAGATAATTATGGCAAAACCAACTTTACTTTTAATTGATGGTAATTCTTTGGCTTTTCGAGCATTTTATGCATTGATAAACCAAGTCGATCGTTTTGTTAACCATGAAGGTCTACATACGAATGCGTTAGTTGGATTTAATAACCTGCTAGATGGTATTATTGATCCTTTTAATCCGGACTTAGCACTAGTTGCATGGGATGCGGGTAAAACAACTTTTCGTACAGGAAAATTTGATAATTATAAAGGAAACCGTGACAATACCCCACAAGAGTTAGTAGAGCAATTTGAACCGTTGCGTAAAATGGTGGAACTACACGGTATTAAATCTTATGAGCTTCCTGGTTTTGAAGCAGATGATATTATCGGTACAATGGCCCGTTTGGGTGAAGAGAATGGTTATTCTGTTACCATTGTGACTGGTGATCGTGATATGACCCAATTAGTATCAGACGATATAACTGTTTGGGTAACGAAAAAGGGAATTTCAGAAATTGATCACTATACACCAGCTATGATTGCAGAACTTTATGATGGTTTGGAGCCAAAACAAATTGTTGACATCAAAGGTTTGCAAGGTGATACCAGTGATAATTATCCTGGCGTTGCTGGAATTGGTCCAAAAACGGCATTGAAACTCATAAAACAGTATCATTCAATTCCTGAGATGTATGAACAAATTGATGAAATGAAGGCGTCAAAGCAAAAGGAAAAGCTAATTAATGGGAAGCAAGATGCAATGTTATCGCGCGACTTAGCTAAAATTTTAACCGATGCACCAGTGACAATTTCATTATCAGATTTGAACTACCATGGTCCAGATTATGAAAACATCATTCCTTTTTACCAGCATTTAGATTTTAAAGCGCAATTAGTAAAACTTGCTAATCAGGGTTATACTGTGCCAACGAGTGGTCATACAAAAGATGCAGAGTTTGACATTAATAATACAACTTTAGATGTATCAGCTATTACGCCAGCAAGTTTAGCTCATGTTTCTCAATTAAAAGACACGGTAAGTTTTTATCTTGAGTTAGATAATGAAAATTATCATATAGCAAATCCGATTGGTTTTGTAATTGGAAACCAAGCAGATGGCTATTTTGCTAGTCGGGACATTGAGTTATTAACGCAAAATTCACCATTTAAGCGGATTCTTGAAGACTCAACAATTCTTAAAAATGTTTTTAACGCAAAAGAACTATACGTTAGTTTAAAGCGACTAGGTATTGCACTGAAGGGGGTTTCTTTTGATTTATTGTTAGTATCTTATCTGCTAGATACTAATGATAACAATAATGACCTAGGTGCATTAGCACACGATAATGACTACTATGCTGTGATGACTGATGAAGAAGTCTATGGTAAAGGGGCTAAGTTTGCCATCCCCGCAGCCGACGCAGACTTTTTTGAACATCTTGGTCGCAAGGCTATGGCCATTAATCTGTTGCGTGAGCCTCTATTAGACAGACTGTCAAGCCATGAGCAGACGAAACTATATGAAGATATTGAATTGCCACTAACCAAAATTTTAGCGGATATGGAATCAACTGGCATTACTGTTGACTCGGAACAACTGCTACAAATGCGTAGTAAATTAACGGAACGTTTGAGTGAGCTTGAACAAAAAATTTATCAACAAGCTGGGCATGAGTTTAATATTCAATCTCCTAAGCAATTGGGTGTCGTTTTGTTTGAAGAAATGAAGTATACACCAATCAAGAAGACCAAGACGGGTTATTCAACCAGTGTTGAAGTGCTAGAAAAAATGGGCGATGTACCAATCGTAGAATCAATCTTAGCTTATCGACAAGTTGCTAAGATTCAATCAACATACGTTGAGGGTCTTTTACGAGTTATTCATGGCTCTGATTCAAAGGTGCATACAAGGTATTTACAAACGTTGACACAAACTGGCCGCTTATCTTCAGTTGATCCTAATTTGCAGAATATCCCTGTCCGAATTGAAGAAGGACGGCAAATTCGTAAGGCGTTTGTGCCAAGTCAGCCTGACTGGCAAATTCTGAGTGCGGATTATTCGCAAATTGAACTACGTGTTTTAGCCCATATTACTGGTGACAAAAATCTACAAGCTGCGTTCATAAATGGTGAAGATATCCACGCAGCAACGGCACGTCGTATCTTTGGCATTAAGGATGATGAACCTGTTGAAGGTAATGTGCGTCGTCAAGCGAAGGCAGTTAATTTTGGCATTGTGTACGGTATCTCAGATTTTGGGCTTTCAAAAAATATTGGCGTATCACGCAAGGAAGCGAAAGCAATTATTGAAACCTATTTTGATCAATATCCAGATGTTAAAAAATGGTCTGATGATATTATTGCTTACGCCCGAGAAACAGGTTATGTTGAAACGATTGCCCATCGTCGTCGCTATCTGCCAGATATTAAAGCAAAAAGATTTAATGCACGATCATTTGCGGAGCGTACGGCCATGAATTCGCCTATTCAAGGTTCAGCGGCTGATATTATTAAGATTGCGATGATTAAAGTTCAGGCTGCTATTGAGCAGGCCGGTATGCAAGCACATATGTTGTTACAGGTGCATGACGAATTGATTTTTGAAGCACCCACAAGTGAAATGGCTGACCTAGAGAAGCTTGTGACCAAAGTAATGGATAGTGCGGTTAAACTAGATGTACCTTTGTTAGTTTCTTCTCACGTTGGTGCGTCATGGTATGATGCAAAATAATATTAATTTAGAAGATGTTACTCATTTTTCCAGATGATTAACATCTTTTTTTAATAGTGTCGTGTGTGGTACAATCTAGGCAATTCTACAGACACAACAATTTATTTAAGTTACAATAGATAATTGAAAACGTTTCCAGAAACGTTGTATTTATTTTAGGGGGATATTATGACAGCAAAGTTAGAATGGCTAGATGATCCAACTGTGTTTAGAGTAGGTAAATTACCTGCACATAGTGACCATAAAGTCTACCGATCAGCAGCTGAAGTTGTGCAAGGTGAATCAAGTTTAATTAGTAGCTTAGATGGTACTTGGCGATTTCATTTTGCAAAGACACCAGCAGAACGATTAATTAATTTTGAAGAATTAAATTTTAATACTGAAAATTTTGATGATATTCAAGTTCCGGGGCATATAGAATTACAAAATTTTGGTCAGATACAGTATATTAATACCTTATACCCTTGGGAAGGTAAAACTTATCGGCGACCACCTTATGCACTGGGTGCAGATAAAACATATCCAGGTATTTTTAGTGAGGCAAGTGATAACACGGTTGGCCAGTATGTTAAAACTTTTACGCTGCCTGATAATTTTAATGGGCATGATGTTCATATTCAATTTGATGGTGTCGAAGAAGCCATGTATGTCTGGTTAAATGGTCAATTTGTCGGATACTCTGAGGATAGTTTTTCGCGGGCTGAGTTTGATTTAACCCCATATTTGGTAAATGGTGAAAACAAGCTGGCTGTTGAAGTGTTCAAGTATAGTACGGCTGCTTTCATTGAAGATCAGGATATGTTCCGTTTTTCAGGTATTTTCCGAAGTGTTAATTTAGTCGCAATTCCACAAGTTAATGTGGTTGATGTTCACCTCAAGCCAGTTGTTTCAGATGATTTGCGTTCAGGAAATTTGACAATTGCGTTAACTTTAGCAGGGGAATTATCTGATACAACTGCACAGATTATTGTTAATAATCCAAGAGGAGAGGCAGTCCTTGAACGAACGATGACGGTTGAACAGACTATTCAGATCAATGAATCAATTGAAAATATTGCGCTTTGGTCTCATAAACAACCCGATTTATATGAACTAACTGTTACAATTTTTGATTCAGATAAACAAGTCATCGCTGTTGTGCCATATGCCTTTGGATTCCGTCACTTAGTTAAGGATGTGGATAATCATGTGACAATCAATGGTATACCGTTGCATTTAAATGGTGTTAACCGTCATGAATGGAGTGCAGTAGGTGGTCGCAGTGTTACCCTTGATGAAATGAAAACAGATATTGAAATATTCAAAGAAAATAATATCAATGCTGTTAGAACATCACACTACCCAAATCAAATTCCATGGTATGGCATGTGTGATGAAGCGGGTATTTACATGATGGCTGAGACTAATTTGGAATCACATGGTACCTGGCAGAAAATGGGCGCAGTTGAGCCATCATATAATGTGCCAGGTTCGATTCCACAGTGGTTAGATGTTGTTTTAGATCGCGCGAAGTCAAATTTTGAGCAATTTAAGAATCATCCATCTATTCTATTCTGGTCATTAGGTAATGAATCATATACTGGTGATAACCTTGTTGCAATGGATGAATACTTTAAATCTGTAGATGATTCAAGACTAACCCACTATGAAGGTATATTCCAAAATCGAGTGGATGAAGATCGTATGTCAGATGTTGAGAGCCGTATGTATGCATCACCCGCTGATATCCAAGAATATCTATCAAATAACCCTAAAAAGCCATATCTAAATTGCGAGTATATGCACAGTATGGGAAATTCAGTCGGTGGTTTTGATGAGTATGTTCATTTGTATGATGAATTTGACACCTACTTGGGTGGCTTTATTTGGGATTACATCGACCAGGCTTTATATGTTACGGATGAAGTAACAGGTAAACAAGTACTTCGCTATGGTGGCGATTTTGATGAGCGACATTCAGATTATGAATTTTCCGGTGATGGGATTGTCTTTGCAAATCGTCAACCTAAGCCAGCAATACAGGAGGTAAGCTATTATTATGGACGCTACGATAACTAATCAGTTGCAAATCGTGTATGGTGATGGATCATTAGGTGTACGAGGCAAAAATTTCCATTACCTTTTCAGTTATGAAAAGGGTGGTCTTGAATCATTAAATGTTAATGGTAAAGAATGGTTATATCGAGTACCAAAATTAACTTTCTGGCGAGCAACAACAGATAATGATCGTGGTAGTCATTTTTCGACAAAGGCAGCAACTTGGTTTGGTGCAGATATGTTTACTGAGGCTACTTCAGTGACCGTGAATGTTGATGGTGAAGAACTTGGATTACCGATTGCTCCTGAGAATAATCGTTTTTCAGCTAATGAATATGCGAGCTCGGTGTCGTTAACTTATACATTTTTAACAGCTACAACGCCACAAACAACTGTGAAGGTTATTTATACGGTTGTCGCAAATGGACAAATAAATATGCAAGTTGACTATACTGGCTTAGCAGGCTTGCCTGAGTTACCAACATTAGGCTTGCGATTTGTTATGCCAACTGTCGCAGATGGTTATAGTTACGCAGGATTATCAGGAGAGACCTATCCTGATCGGATGGCTGGTGGCCAAATTGGCACGTATGAAATTGATGGTTTGCCATTAACGCCCTACATCGTACCTCAAGAAATGGGCATGCACATGCAGACCTCAAGTCTGACAGTTAGTCGTTCAACAAGTTTAAACAACGCTGATGCTTCAACAGAAGCTGGACTATTAACGTTTAAGCAATTAACTGACTCATTTGCCTTTTCAGCATTACCATATACTGCTATTGAAATAGAAAATGCCACTCATATTGAAGAATTACCAGCTCCTAGAAGGACTGTGGTAACAATTTATGGTGAGGTACGCGGTGTTGGTGGGATTGATAGTTGGGGAACAGATGTGCAGCCACCATATCATATTTCTGCTGAAACTGATCACACGTTTGACTTTACAATTCAACCAACAAAATAGCAAAAAGATAGTTAAACGTAAAATTTAATTCTTTTAGATATACGCAAAGGTCATTGATCTAACCATTTGGTAGATTAATGACCTTTTCATGTTTTAATGGTGATTTTCGTATTTAATTTTTTAAAAGTTCTAACAATTATACCTGAATTCTGATAAAATATTAACTTGTGTTCATTAAGGAAAGAGGTATAAACGATTGGCATATTTTAAATGGCTTTATAGAGAAATTACATCGATTAATACAGCAGGTAGTATTATGCTTGCCTTTATTTTCGGTGTGCAATTAGCATTATTTTTGAGTAATCCAATCACCTTACTATCTGTGATTACTTTATTAGCGACTTTAATTGGTTCATCATGCACGGTGTACATGATGATTGGTAAGCCCATTAATGGTTTATTAGGATTGATTAGTGCACTTGGCTATATTTATATTAATTGGCAAGCAGGCCATTATGCATCTGTCCTTGATCAATTTGTGTTTATTTTATTAATTGATCTTCCTTTAATTGTCACTTGGAAAACATGGGGACATCGCATCGTTGGTGGTGTAAAATTTTTGCGTTTGCGGGGATGGCTCATCACGATAATTTTGATGTTGTTATTGTGGTGGCCAGTTATTTGGATTTACACACAATTAGGAGATACTAATCCAATTTGGGATGCCATTGTCTTAATTATTGGTGCAACCGCCTCATTATACGTTTTCTTTGGTTACGGAGATTCGTATACTCTTTGGCTAATGTCTGATGCAGTAAACATTATTTTATGGATATCTGCTCTCTTTGCAGGTTATTCAGCAAGTTCACTACCTATGTTGCTGACAATGGCTTTCTACCTAGCGACGGCATTATATGGACGTTTTTGGTCAATTTGGAGTGGTAAAAAGTTAATTGAAGTTAAAGACTAGTCTGATATTTGTTGAAAATAAAATTGACTGGTACAATATAGGTACAGGTAACTAGATTGTTGCCGGTATTTTTACTACATTGAGTGTCTATCGGTTTGGTAGGCACTTTTTTGTATGATATCTCTTTTAGGCAACTTTAATTTTTAAATACTATAATCTCTAACCGTAGGTAGTGGGACACTGCCTATATTTTTACTACAAGTGCACCTATTCTTTTCCTTAGGATTAAAGATAGGTGTATTTTTGTGTAAAAGTAAAAAAGCGTCTACTCCTTGGCTATGAGTAGACGCTGATGTAATTAGAATTGGGACTCTATTACACAACTAATAGTAACACCAGAAGTGTTAGTTTTCAATACTAAAAGACAAAGTCTTGGTTATTCAAAATTTTGCAGAAAATAAAGCATAATATTATATATGGGGATAGTTCATTAGTGAGTACTACAAACTAAAAAGGCCACCCAATCTGCCTATGTTTGAAGTCGGTAGATTGGGAGCCTGAAATGTGTTTTAAAGACTGTTACGGTCAGTCTCAACCCATCTTTTGTTCCACTAGTAATTATCCATGGAAGAGATAATACCTGAAATGATTGCACTGAGGAAGAAAATATAAATTAGTACAAATAAAATGCTAATAATGAAATTAACTAACCCAGCTCTATTCCAAGTAGCTTGAACTGCTTTAAATGTTTCAATATCTTTATAGTCATTTTTTTGCCACGCCCATTCATTACCTTTGAAACCGACGACAAATATCCATACTATATTGAATAGTGGTATTAAGCAGAGCAGGGGAAGATATGTTTTATTTCCAATCCCCCACATAACGTTAAACATAAATGCGCCCCAATTCCATCCCTTAACTTCTTGTGGGACGTTCTTGCCATTCTCATCCATAAAACTGCTCCCATTAAAGCTTTTAACGTGAATCCTTCCTGCACGTATGTAATCTTTTTATTTTCGTAAATACAATTTGCTACAAGATGATTTGTAATTATTTGAATTCGCTTTCATTGTATATAAAAGAGCAGAATATCGCAATTATTTAGTACTGAATATTATATGTCATAAGGGATAGCTACAAGTATGCTATTCCTTATTTATCATGTAATTTGCAATAAGAACAAACGGCGGAATAGTTTAATGGTAAAACTATATACAAAAAACACCTTTGATTAGGTGTTTGATTTCCCGTTATGTTACAATTCAACTATAAACTTATATGAGGTTTATGAAATAATATAGCGGGGGTAAATCTATGAAAAAAAGTAAAAGTAAAAATAAACAGAGTCTTTTAGAAAAAATCATGTTAGTTATTACTATATTTCAATTTATTTCTAGTCTGTATGGTAAATTAAAAAGACACTCACAACGCAAACAACATAAATAGTTTAAAGGAGAATGTAATGAGCACAATTCTAAAAGTTCTATTATCAACCTTTTTAATAATCAGTGGTCTGGCTGTTTTTACGACTATTTTTCTTTCAAAGCAAATCGATCATGCTGGTGATTACTTACAAGATAAGATTTATAACGACTAACTTAGTATGAGTCATATTTAAAGTCATTTTAAATTATGAGGAGGAAATCATTATGATTTGGTCAATAATCGTAGGTGCCATTATTGGTGCAATTGCAGGTGCAATCACGAACCGTGGCGAGTCAATGGGGTGGATTGCTAACATATTTGCAGGTTTAATTGGATCGGCTATTGGACAAGGTATTTTGGGAAGCTGGGGACCAAGTCTGGCCGGAATGGCTATCATTCCATCAATTATCGGTGCGATTATCTTAGTTTTGATTGTTTCAGCGATTTTTGGGGTTAGAGGGAGTAAGTAAAAGCGCCCCATTAATATTTTGTAATTTTGACTAAGTTAATTGATGCTGAAAAAGTTAGGCTAAAATAGTAAAAAGAAATCACAAAATAAAACCGTCTTCATTAAAATTGAGACGGTTTTATTTTATTACTCCCATTTTTAATTCAAATTAACAACTGAATTGCAGTTAAGGAACAAACCTTTATATTTTATGGCTTTAATCAGATAACCTATTTATATGATGAAAGGATTTTATATAACGTGGTGTTATTCTGCACGTAATAGGCACCAATAAGTGCCTTTTTTAAACCTCGATCCCTTTGTTTGATAGATTCTCAACGCACTCAAGAAGATAGACATTATTGTGTTCAGGAAAAATAGGCGCGGTTAGACATACAGCATGTAATGAATCATATGGTGATACTTTAGTGCCTCGATATAATGGATCAAACCAAAGTTCATTAGGTTTGTATCCTCGGCGTTGCATTTCATGCATAACTTTTTCATGGTACTGAAAGAGCTTGTAAGGCGAGTGTGTGAACACATAGTTAACTGTTTGGTGTTTCTTGCCCCAGCCACCACCACGAAGCGCACAGCACTCCCTATGTTGACCAAGTAACTGTTGTCTAGGTAATTTAGGTATCAATGTTTCGTGCCAAAGTCTCATTAGCTTACCTTTCGAGGGATATACGTATGCCACCAGCAGGGTGGTTTTTTACTATTAATTGATGAAAGTAGTCTGTTTAGCTTTCCAATCTTCTAACTTTATACCGACCCAGAAACTATAAATTCCAACCGTAATTATAATTAGGAATAACCACTTAATCCAATTTCCAAATAGTCCAAAGGCGGATCCAGTAAATCGCATACGATGACCATCAATGACAGTGTGGTTAATTTTCCATCCATAGACCATAACTAATGACCAAGGATATAAGATTCCGAAAGATAATACAGTGACTAAGAAACCTAAAATTGTCCATCCAATTAATGCTAATAAACCGCCATCAAAGAATGATGACCTACCAAATTTTCTTTCTGGTCCCATATCAATACTCCATATTTAAAATTACAAAACTTTTTCTGCAAGCAAGCGTTGAACATCTAATAAATCTTCACCTTTTTAAATTGTAAAACTTCTGAAGGTGCAACTTGACCAGAAATCCCAATTTTTAATACTCTATCCAGATCAAAACGCCCAACGGTTTCAGTAGCAAACTTAGAAATTGAACGATAAATGATTGACTTGTACGCAACCTTAGTAGCGTTGCCCATTATCCCACCTAATAGTCCCGATAAGCTTTTAGCGTGGATCATTGTTGTACGTAATATATGCCAATTTTGTTGCTATTCTGCAAGTATTATTGGGTTAACTTGTCTGATTCTCTAATCATATTTATTAATTCATTTTTTGAAACATCGGTTTTATTAACAGTTATGGTATTCCAATGAGTTTTATTCATATGATAGCCGGGGTATACACCATTGCGGGAACGCATAAGTTCACCATGTTGAGGCTTTAATTTAAGATTGATCATCAATTTTTCATCTTTTTCAAAAATCAAAGCAATTATCTTTCTATTTGACACCTGTTCTATAGCTGTCCAAATGATTTTTTCGTGACTATTTTTTTATTAAAAGGATAGTCTTCAAAAGAATTTGTATTTGTTTTGACCAAATTAATTAATTTTTGACGATTCATGTCATACTCCTTTGGTACCGTACTGATTAGTTCCCAGTATTTATTTCTCATTAATATTTGTATGTTTTATTTATTATTGGACATTTTTAAATTCCCAAAATATTTACAATTAGAAAATAGGTTTCGGCAGCCAACCAATTATAAAAAGTAGAACACTTAATTCACCAGCTATTATACGTCAATATTAAGGTAAAATATATTAAAATTATTGTGTTTAGGAATGATGCGTTGTGATTAATCATTATTGCATCTAAGCTATGCTAAATTGCATAACTTAATACCAATATCACTAATAAAACAATAGTGATTGATTAAAATATAAATATTGATACAACGGGGGTTAAAAGAGATATTCTAGAGCTATCAGAAATAATTTAATAAAATTAGGGTGATTTAGCCAATTTAAGTCGAAAGTACACATAGAAACTACACATAAGAATTAGCTTTAGTTAAATCCAGTGTCTAAGATTTCATCGATGATTTCATCTTCTTTGTTTGTTGCATTGGTCAGAAGGAAAGAGTGCTGTGCAAAATGCAGCAAACAATGGAAATGGTGAAACTGTATGGGTTCATAATGGGCTTTGGTACACTGATAAGCAGTTCAAGAACAAGGCAAATGGACGTATTAAGCACATGGGTCAATATTGGACGTTCGTTGGTGGTAAGGTAACTGAAGCACCAGCAACTCCAAAGCCTGCAAATGAGGACCAAATCTTACATGTTGGTGAATACTTTAAGGCACGTCCTGCTTATCGTGTTGATTCAATGAAAAAAGTTAATGGTATCTGGCAAGTTGTAAACTTTGAACTGGCCGGTGGAAAGGACATTAACTGGACCGCAAATGGATTCGGTGTCGATTCTGTTGATGAGGTTAATAAGAATGGAAAGAAAACTATTAACCAAACGTTGGCTCTTGGGGATTACTTCCGTCTACACTCTGATCGTATCAAGGTAGAAGATGTTGACGGTAATGGAATTGCACTATCAACTCGTTTTGGTAATGTTTGGGTAGATGCAGGAACACTAACTGAAGTTAAATAAAATCAAGCCCACTAGGTTATTCTGACAGAATGACTTAGTGGGATTTTTTCTATAAGAAGATATTAAATATCAGTATTTTTAGAAGAAATCAGATAAGCATTTTAAATAATTATAAGAACGGTTTGTTACAAAGTTGATATTGACAATTATGTCGTGTACGATATAATTGTCAAAAAGGAGATCATATATGTCTAATAAAGATACACTGTATGATGAATTGTGTTTGTCTGTATATACTACAAATCGTTATTTTCATCATTTATATGGAGAGGTGCTAGGAGATTATGACTTGTCTTACTTGCAGTATATGTCATTGCTTATCGTCTATAAAAATAAATCTGCTAAGTTAATGGATGTCGGTAAGGCATTAGATCTATCAAGTAATACACTGACACCAGTAATTGATAGATTAGTTAGTAAAAAATGGCTTATCAAGGTACCTAGTGAAGTGGATCGACGTGTAAAATATTTAAAAATATCAGAATCAAAGCGTTTAGTTTTTGAACAAATATTATTGAATATTGCAATTATACGAGATGAATTGATTGCAACTAGTACCAAACCAGTATCTACAATTATTTCTGAAAATAAAGTTTTAAACGAGACATTACAGAAAATGATTTTAGCTCGTAAACGGGAGAATCAATTAAATGGATAACTATGATGTAATATTTATTGGGAGTGGTCATGCAGCATGGCACGGAGCACAAACCTTATCAAGAGCTGGTAAAAAAGTTGCCTTGGTAGAAGAAAATAAAGTTGCTGGTACTTGTACCAATTTTGGATGTAACGCTAAAATCTTGCTAGATGGTCCAGCAGAATTAATCCATCATTTGCATCACTATCATGGAATAGGAATTGATGAAACACCAAATATTATTTGGCCAGAATTAATGGCATACAAACATAAGGTAATCGATCCGTTGTCCGAAGGCCTTGCACATATGCTTTCAGTAGATGGTATTGATATTATTTCAGGACATGCCAAATTTATGGATGTAAAAACATTGATGGTAAATGATATAACATACCAATCAGATAAATTTGTTATTGCTACAGGACAAAAACCTGCAAAATTACCTATTCCAGGTAATGAATTATTACATGATAGTACTGATTTTTTGGAATTATCAGAAATGCCACATTCAATTGTGTTTATCGGTGCAGGGTATATCGCAATGGAATTTGCATCAATTGCTCGTGCTGCCGGTAGTGAGGTGACTATAGTTGAATATAGTGATCATGCACTTTCTGGTTTTGATAGTGAATATTCGCAAGAAGTTGTGAGAGATATGATTAATAGGGGTATTAAATTTGACTTTAATCAACGTGTTTCTCAAGTAATTTCGACAGAAAATAATCAGTATATTCTTGAAACAGCTCAAGGAAAAAAGTACACGACTGAATACGTGATGGATACAACTGGACGTACACCTAATATTGAAAATCTTGGATTAGATGCTGCTAACGTTGAATATAATAATCATGGTGTCGTTGTGAACGACTATCTACAAACGTCTAATGTAAATATTTATGCTAGTGGAGACGTTATAGATAAATTAATACCACGCCTTACACCAACTGCAACGTTTGAATCAAACTACATTGCTAGAATTTTATTAGGTGATTCTAATCCTATAAAATATCCTGTTGTGCCATCGGTTGCGTTTACCCTGCCGCGATTAGCTCAAGTTGGTGTCACAGTTGGTATGGCAAAAAATGACAAACAATTAAAGATATACGAAATACCATATGGTAAACTTATGCGTTTTCAGACTTTGAATGATGAAAATGCCAAGATAAAAATTATTCTCAATAAAGACAAAAGATTAGTAGGTGCTTCGATAATTGGCGATTTCGCGCCAGAGATCATTAATGATCTTGTTCAGGTAATAAATCATCAATACACTTCTGAAGATATTCAAAATCAAATTTTTGCATTTCCGACACATTCTGGTATCTTGTTGCCTATGATTGCCCAGTATTTAGCTTAGGAGAAAAATGATGAAAGCAGCTATTATTAAAGAATATGGTGATGTAACTCAACTTGAGGTTACTGATGTAGATAAGCCTATTCTAAAAGAGGATGAGGTGTTAGTAAAAAATTTTGCTAGTAGTATAAATCCGATTGATTATAAAGCTCGTCAAGGGTTACTTCAATCAATGTTTAAATGGCAATTTCCAGTAGTATTAGGTTGGGACTTAGCTGGAAAAATTGTTGCTTTGGGAGATAAAGTACAAGGCTTTAAAATTGGAGATGAGGTATTTGCTCGGCCAGATATAGATCCTCTTGGTACGAACGGATCTTATGCAGAATATACGGCTGTAAAAGAGGATAAACTAGCGTTGAAGCCTGAAAATATTAGTTTCGAAGAAGCAGCTGCAGTTCCTCTGGCAGGCTTAACAGCTTTACAAATGTTAAGACAACTCAATTTAGAAGCTGGTCAAAAAATACTTATCCAGGGTGGTGCAGGTGGCGTAGGTATCTTTGCAATCCAATTAGCAAAAATATTTGGCGCTTTTGTTGCTACTACTGCTAGTGAAAATAACACTGAATTTGTGAAGTCGTTAGGTGCGGATTTAGTAATAGACTATCATGAAAATACAATCACTGAAGTACTATCTGATTATGATGCTGTTTTAGACACGGTTAATGATATAGAGGGTGGTATTAGTATTCTTAAAACTGGTGGAAGTTTTGTAACGATTTCCGGTGCGTTGACTGAAGAACAAAAAGATATGTCAGATAAGCATATAATGACTGGCTGGTTACAGCCAAATGGTGAAGATCTGAGTTTCTTAGGCAAACAAATTAGAAATAATAATTTGAAGATTGTGATTGATAGCACATATCCGCTTACAACTGAGGGAATACAATCTGCCCAAAAGCGTAGTGAAACACATCACGCTCGTGGAAAAGTTATTGTTAAGATAAAATGATGCACATAATTTCTGTCACAGGAGAAAAAATTTATGATTGAAACTATTTTGATAGCTATTGTGAGCATTGAGGCAATAGGTATTATGATTTTAGAAATGTTTGGATCGCCTAAACAACAAGCAAATGCATTTGAATTAGATGAATCTTTTGTTAAAAGGCCTGAAGTTAAAACTTTATTAGCCAATCAAGGAATATATAATGGCCTTTTTGGTGCATTGATTATTGGTACACTCGTATTTTTGAAAGGGCCACAGCAAACAACAATGTTGGAATTAGAAATGTTGTTTGTGGTTCTAGTAGCAATTTATGGTAGTCTAACAGCTGCTAAAAAAATACTCATCATACAAGGATTACCTGCTTTTTTAGCTTTTATGGTTTTAATCTTCTAATCTGAATTAGATAAAATTAAAGCTAGTGCAACAAGTATCATGAAATTCAGCACTAGTTATGAAACGTGGCAAAGTGTAACAGTTACTAACTGAAGTTAAATAAAATCAAACCCACTGAGCTATGCTAAATTGCATAACTTAGTGGGCTTTTTTTCATGTTTCGGATAAGATAGTATAATATTGTGTAGGACTAAAACAGATAAGGTTAAACTTAATAAAGGTTAAACAAAAAATCATCAGTTAAGATTTTTGTTAAGAATAAAATTTAAAACATTGATACAACGGGGTTTAAAAGAGATATGCCAGAGCTACCAGAAGTAGAAACTGTTCGCCGCGGACTGACAAATTTAGTGGCAGGTCGCACGGTTGAAAGCACAGAAGTTAGATGGGAAAAAACAGTCGGCGGTTTTACAGCAGAAGAATTTGATCAAGCTTTACGAAATCAAACAATTCTAAAGATCGATCGTCGCGGAAAATATTTATTATTTAGATTTACAGGTGGCATCACCATGGTGTCACATCTTCGCATGGAGGGATCATACTATACCGTACCAGCTGGGACAAAGCCAGGTAAACATGATTTAGTAACTTTCCATCTAGATCATGGGGTGGATCTGTTCTATCGAGATACACGTAAGTTCGGTCGTATGAATATCGTACCCAATGATCAGGTCATGACAGTGGCCGGATTAGCAACGATTGGACCTGAACCAACAGAAGATACATTGACATTGGATTATATGATTTCTGAATTTGGTAAATCAAAAATGCACGTGAAGCCATTTTTGTTAAATCAGAATCATATTGCTGGATTAGGGAATATCTATGTGGATGAGACACTTTGGCAATCAAAGATTCATCCCCTCACAGCAGCAAATCAATTAACAACAGACGAACTAGCTATTTTACGTAAAAATATCATTGCTGAACTAGCACGAGCAACTGAGCATCATGGGACGACAGTTCACAGTTTTACAAATGTATTTGGTAATGCTGGAGAATTCCAAAATGAATTGCAAGTTTATGGACGAGTGGGGGAACCTTGTTTACGTTGTGGAGAACCATTGGTCAAGATTAAAGTTGCTCAACGAGGGACGACCTATTGCCCAGTTTGTCAGATTGAAAGGACAAAATAATGTTCAAATTAGGACTTACAGGTGGTATTGCGACAGGCAAAACGACCATTTCGAACTATTTAAAAACTAAGGGAATTCCGGTATTAGATGCTGATGAATATGCCAGAAAGGTTGTCGAGCCAGGTACACCAGGTCTAACTGATATCGTGAATACTTTTGGTAAGCAAGTGTTGCAATCAGATGGCTCATTAAATCGAAAACTTTTAGGACAAATCATATTTAATGATATGACAGCGCGTCAAACATTAAATGACATTACGCATCCCCGAATTCAACAAATGATGACTGATGAATTACAAAAATTAGCTAAGGACAAAACACCATTAGTTATTTTAGATATTCCACTGTTATTGGAGAATCATAATATTGCTGGTGCAGACGCAATTATGGTTGTAACAGTACCAGAATCAATACAATTAAACCGATTAATGCAACGGAACAATTTAACTAAGGAAGACGCACAGGGCAGGATTGATGCGCAGATGCCTCTTTCTGAGAAAGAAAAACTAGCAGATTTTATCGTTGATAATTCAGGTACGATTGCAAACACGTTAACCCAAGTGGATAAAGTTATTCAAAAAATTACTGAATCAGTTTAGTAAAGGAGAATATGAATCATGGCGGACTTTTCTATACAACAACGCTATCGGCTTATATATGATGAATTAATTGATATGACCGCAGTACGATCATTAACTAAGGTATACTTACCAATCATTGGCCGTGATGCGTATACCCTTTATTTGGCTTGGGCAACTCTTGGAGAAACATCAGAAGCAAAAGATAGACATGTTGATCTTTTAGATCAATTAGCAATGAATCAACAGGCTTTCCTAACTGCTCGGAGTAAATTGGAGGGTATGGGATTAGTAAAATCATATAAACAAACCACTAATTTTGGCTCACAATGGACGTATCAAATTTTTCCGCCAATGGCAGTGCGCGCATTTCTGTCAGATGCATTACTTTCTAGTCTACTAGCACATTATCTTGGCGATGAATTATTTGATGAACTAGTTAAGGATGAACTACCTGATTCCAAAAAAATTGCTGGTGAGAACGTATCAAAGACTTTTTTTGACTTAGCTGGTCAGGAAAGTTTCGTTCATCGAAATCATGCACCATTTTCAACAAGTGATCACGAGCAAGGTTTAGCTCAAGAAGTTCGTAAGGCCACTAAATCATTGAATTTAGGTCTGATGGCGGATATGTTAAAGTCCTATGGTATTAAATTGAGAACGCTACAGGCTAACGAAGCTGATTTGATGATTCAAAAAACACTGTATGGTTTATCGGATATTGAGTTAGTCAGAGTCATTCAAGCGACAACTTCTCCAAATAAACAAATTGATTTGCCCGCAATTAAGAAATCACTTGAAGGTAATTTCAAAAAAATACAAGTTCGCACAAAAGGTATTGAAACAAAAGTACAAACGAACGAACCCAAACAGTCATCAAATGATGAATCTAACCCCGCAATTCGATTAGTACAGACCGCAAAATCCGTAGCTCCGTTACAATTCTTAAAGAATTTACGGCAAAAAAATAATGGTTTTGTGGCTGATAACGAAGTGAAGGCTATGTCGGATATTGCAGAAATGAATATTGTCGAACCTGAAGTGCTAAACATTGTGCTGTATGAATTAACTGTTATTGAGAACAGAACAACCTTAAATAAAACAATTTTACAGACACTTGTGAATGATTGGGCACAAAGTGATGTTACTGATGCAGTCAGTGCGTTACAATATCTACAACGTCGATCTAAGAAACAGCAGTCCCGACAAACGTCACAATCATCTAAAAAATGGTCACGACAAAATAAGCAAGAAACACGTCCTGATTGGGAAAATCAACATGGTACGCCAATTTCTAAAGCAGATGCCGATTCAGCTAGGGAGGCTTTGGCAGCCATGCGAGCTCGACGCAGACAGAATAATTCAGAGGAGAACTAACTGTGAGTGAACAAGAATTTGAAAAAGAAATAAAAACATCAGACTCATCTCCAATGAATGTTGGGGATGCATTACGGGACTTTATGGATCGAAAGCAATTAAATACTCGATACCAAGCGTTACAAAATGAAGTTTTTAAAGATGCTGATATTCGTCGTTTTTTCAACGAGAACAAGACGAAACTTTCTCGTAAAATAATTGAACGTGATTTCGCAGTTCTTTATGAATATTATTCACAGCGGAATAATGCAAAAAATGGCAAACCAGTAGTCCACAAGGGATATACACCAGCGTTAACCGTTACCGAAGGACGGATTGTTATTATCTATGAACCGGATGAAGAAACACTCTTAGCACAACGCATGAGTATGCAGGCACATTTAGTAAAATCTATTGGTATGCCAAAGTTAATTAAAAAGGCGCGTTTAGACGATTTTTCTGAAAATGATGCTGAGCGACTTGCGGCCTTGACCGGCGTTCTAAATTTTATTAATGACTATATACAAGACCCTGATGAGTATCATCGTGGACTTTATATACATGGTTCATATGGTGTTGGTAAAACCCACTTGATGGGGGCAATGGCAAATGAATTAGCTTTAGAAGGTATTCCTGTTACCTTAGTCCATTTACCAAGTTTTGTTGTGGAAATTCGTGGCTCGATTGGAACAGACCAAAAGCCACAAGAAATGATTAATACGATTAAACAAGTACCTATTCTAGTCCTTGATGATATTGGCGCAGAGTCATTAACTTCATGGGTCAGAGATGATATTTTGGGCGTTATTTTAGAATATCGCATGCAAAATGAACTGACGACCTTCTTTACTTCTAATTTTTCTATGCAGCAATTAGAAAAAGAACACTTTACTGTTACCAAGGATGGCGCAGAACCGGTCAAAGCAGAACGATTAATGCAGCGAATTAAGTTTCTTTCTAAAGAAGTCCAAATGGCAGGAGCAAATCGTCGGGAGTTTAATTAATGCAAAAAAGAAGCACAAGAATCATTGTTTTAAAATTCCTCGTTGTGTTTATTTTGATGATTACAAGCTTTTTTGTATTACGACATAATGCAAGTTGGTATCAACAACCTGTAGGGGAAGTGATGAGCGTGAAAAACTTATCATCTCAATCTCTACAGGACCAATACGGTAATAATATCAAACAACATGATGAGCGGGTTAAGGTTAAAATATTAAATACCGAGAAGAAAAATGAAATTATTTCATTTAAAAACACTTATGATGATGCAATGGCTATTACACAACCTTTACACCAGCATGATCAAATTTTCTTATCAAAGTCAGAAAAATCATGGGGTTTAAAGGACTTTAAAAGAGATGCTTTCTGGATACCAATTTTAATTCTAGTTATTGGTGTATTAATCATTACGACTGGTAAAGCAGGTGTGATGATGACCACATCACTTTTCCTTAATGTAGTACTGTTTATTTTTACAATATATTTGAATTTAATCACAAAGGATGCCAATATTTTCTGGCTGTTTATTTTGTTTAGTCTGGTTGCCTCAGCGATAACATTAATGTTTGTTATGGGAATTAAGAACAGGCTCACTTGGACTGTTCTTTTAACTGTGATTACTTCGACAATATTAGCCATGTCAATTGGTTTGCTGGTATTCAGCTTAACAAAGGGTAAGGGGCTTCATTTTGAATTAATGTCGTTTATAACCCAATTGCCACAACCAATGTTTTTATCAATGACGTTAGTTGGTGTGCTTGGAGCTGTCATGGATGAGGCAACAGATATGATTGCGACACTTTTTAGTGTTGAACGTGAACATCCAGATATTGGTCTAAAGGATCTATTAATTACTGGAAGACATGTTGGTCAAGAAATTTTTGGAGCATTAAGTAATACATTGTTCTTAATTTTTATGGCTGAACAAATACCAATGGCCATTCTATATTTAAGAAATGGGAACAATTGGGGATTCACTTACACAATGAACTTATCACTGGGGATGATTCAAACACTAATCAGTGCTATCGGTATTGTTTTAACAGTTCCAGCTGGTATATTTTGGGTTTGGATCCTTCATAAATGGCAACAAAAGAAAGCAGGTATACAATCATGAGTGTTTTAATGATGTTATCAGTTATCTTATTTGCTTTAATGCTAGCAATTGGTGGTGTTAAAGGAATTGGAGCTTTTGTTAGTTTATGGATCAGTTTTGCCATTATGGTTGTGATGACTATACTAATTAGTTTTCAATTTAATGCCTTCTGGGTGCTACTTATTGGTGGTGCGAGTCTATTAACTGTAACCGTTCTAAGTGCTAGTGCTGATGAAAGAACGACGATCATTGCTTTAATTGCAAGTCTCATTGTTATGTTAATTTTATTAGCAGTTATATTACCTACCGAACATATTGCCATTGCGCAAGGCTTTGCAGAAGAAAATTCTGAGGAGTTGGAGGGATTATCACTAGCCATTAATATAAACTTTGGTACATTAGGAATCGTGGCGGCCCTATTAGCAACTTTGGGAGCGATTGCTGAAGCATCGGTTGCCATTGCAACAGGTATTGGCGAATTATTAAACAGCAAACCATCACTTCAAGATAACGAATTGATAGGCGTTGGACAATTACTTGGGAAGCAAATTATAGGTACTGCTGTTAATACCGTACTCTTTGGTTTTCTAGCAGACTTTCTGAGTCTAGCAGTATTATTTAGTAAATTAAAATATACATTTAGCGAAATTTTAAATGCAAAATTATTTACTTCTTCAATGCTGTCGCTATTATATGCGTTACTAGGTGTCATAATTACCTTACCGATTACAATTATAATTTTTTTGCTTTATCAAAAACACCAAAAAGTCGACGCCAATAGGGGAAAACTATGATTTATTAGAAAATCATGGTATGATTAGAATAAATATGCCAGAGTAGTGGAGTGGCATTATATCTTGTAAGAAAGTAACCAGAGGTATAGCGTATGAGCAGTGTGCTTGTGATTGAAGATGAAGAAAATTTGGCTCGTTTTGTTGAGTTAGAATTACAACATGAGGGGTATGAAACCCACGTTGAGGATAATGGGCGTAGTGGGTTAGATGCCGCCTTAGCAAATGATTTTGACTTAATTTTGCTTGATTTAATGTTACCCGAGTTAAGTGGTTTAGAAGTTGCTCGCCGCTTACGTGAAGAAAAGAATACACCAATTATTATGATGACTGCACGTGATTCTGTTATCGACCGTGTATCAGGATTGGACTACGGTGCAGATGATTACGTTGTTAAGCCATTTGCTATCGAAGAACTATTGGCTCGAGTTCGTGCACTTCTACGTCGTATTGATATTGAAACAGAAGAGCACAGTACGCATCAAAGTGTCGTTCGATATCGTGATCTGACAGTTGAAAAAGAGAATCGAATTGCTCGTCGCGGTAATGAAATCATTAATTTAACAAAACGTGAATATGAATTATTATTAATTTTAATGGAAAACATTAATGTTGTTCAATCACGTGAAGAGTTACTTAAGAAGGTTTGGGGATACGATTCAGAAATTGAGACTAATGTTGTCGATGTGTACATCCGTTACCTTCGTAATAAAATTGATCAACCTGATTCAAGAGCATCATATATCCAAACGGTTCGTGGTACTGGATACGTAATGCGCCAGTAATTTGGAGGAATTTTAATGGGTAGGCAAACGTCCATTATTAAAGAAACACCACAACGTACAGGCCTCTCCTTAAAGTGGAAATGGGCACTTGGATCTGTTGCTGGTGTTTTTTTAATATTTATTATCTTTACATGGTTTGTGATGCAGGCATTTGCAACTCAAATGATGGACACTGAAAAGCAGCAGGTATCTAGTTCGCTAAATGCCGTAACCAATCGACTGCAGCATATCAATGAATCTCAGATGTTACCCTCTGAAATTGATAAATTACTACGCCCAGATAGCACGGATCTTGATCAAGTCGTTAATGATCCAGTGTTGCAACAAATTACTCGAAAAGATTATACGATTCGGGTATACAACGAAAATGGCGCTCAAATATATCCTGTCGGAGGAGCCAGGATTCCATTTCATGAAACTAAGAAGCGCGTTATTAGAACAGAACGTATTCAAGGCGTAAAAATGCTGGTTGGCCATCAAGAATTACGCAACAATAACAATACAATTATTGGTCATATCGTTGTTGAAAATCATTTGACGAGTTATCATAAAACGTTCAATCGTGTCTACTCTATCATTGCAATTCTTATTATTCTTGGCTCATTTTTGATTGCATTATGGGGCTATTGGTTGTCAGGATTTTTCTTGCGTCCAATTGATAATATCAAGAAAACTGTTGATGATATTAATCGTGATCCACAGGCTCAGGTTCGTGTTGTTAATGAAGAACGCAAACCTGATGAATTAACTGACTTATCTAACCTGCTAAATGATATGCTAGACCGCATGCAACGCTTTATTCTACAACAACATCAATTCGTAGAAGATGTTTCTCATGAATTGCGCACACCTGTTGCAATTGTTAAAGGTCACATGGAATTACTAAACCGTTGGGGAAAAGATGATCCGAAAGTACTAAATGAATCCATCGCTGCATCACTACAAGAGATAAGTAGAATGGAAGGATTAGTGTCGGAAATGTTAGACTTGACTCGCGCTGACCAGGTAGAATTAACATTTCGTGATGGCGATACTGATGCAAAAGAGTTGATAAATGGCATTTATACGAACTTCAAGATGATTCACCCTGAATTTACTTTTATGATAGATGATGATTTGAAAGGTCCAACTATTGTTAATATGAATCGTGACCATCTAGAGCAAATATTGATTATTTTGTCTGATAATGCTGTTAAATATAGCCAGGAGCGAAAAGAAATTCATTTTGCTGCTTCACGTTCAGGCAATGTTGTCGAGTTAGCTGTTCAAGACTTTGGTGAAGGAATTAGTCCTGAAGATGCCAGTCGTGTCTTCGATAGATTCTATCGTGTTGACAAGGCAAGGTCTCGAAAGCAAGGTGGTAACGGTTTGGGGCTAAGTATTGCTCAAAAGCTGGTAGAAGGTTATGGTGGACATATTCAACTGGAATCTGCTATTGGACAAGGATCAATTTTTAGAATCACATTACCAATTAAAAACATGGATAAAAATTAATAAAGAAAGTAGGGCAGGATAGTTACGAGAAAAATTTCTTATTGCTATTTGACCTTACTTTTTTGTTATGAAGGATATAAATATGATTATTAAGCACGTGATTTTGCATGTTTTAGACAAAAATAGTGGCAATTTAATTGCATCTCAAAATGAATTAGACTTAGCTCAGCCTAATTTACATGAATACATTGAGAAGTTGATTGAAAAATTTGAAAATAGCGACTACAAGATAGGTCAATTAACTGACAACGATACAATTGGCATGGTTGTATCAGATAATGACACGCGTTCTTTTACAGAGAAAGCAACAGATTTGGCTGAACAATTATTCGAAATTATTGCCCCCAGTGAATCTATTCCAGCAGGAGATTTATTGGTTGTCGAATTCTCAGAGGGTGCGGATGATTTCTTTGGCCTATTGAAATTGAATTTCACGCCGAGATATACACATGCCGTTGAATATCAAGATGACAAATTAATTAACAACTTGGTCTTAAACCAAGCAGTATTACCCGCCGCAACACAAACTGTTGATGAAGGTGTGTTAATTAATTTAATGTCTGGTACCTATAAGCTATTAGAAAAGAGTTATCTAATCGATGGCCATCGCATTAACTATTTTTCGGAGAAGTTCTTGCAGCTTTCACCAGAGAATTCAACTAAAGACAATATTAAAGTGATCAAACAAGCTGTTAAATCTGTCGCTAGTAAATTTGATCTTCCTGAGCATGAAGTGTTAGCAAATACACAGAATACAATTTTTGATAGTGTTCAAGATGATGGTGAAATTAGTACTGCTGCAATTGCTGAATCAGTTTTTAATGGCAATACTTCAGCACAAGAAGCATATCACGAGATTATAAATGATAAGCATTTAAACGAAGATATTGTCGTACCAAATATTGAAAAGATTGAAAAAAAATATCGTTTACAACGTTTTAAACTTGATTCAGGAATTGAAATTTCTATTCCGATGGATATCTACCAAGATAAAAGTAAAGTTGAATTTATTAACAAACCAGATGGTACAATGTCACTCGTTATCAAAGACATTGCATCTATTATTAATAAATTTAGCCCTTAATTTTTTAGGGTAGCCAAAGAATTAGAACATACATCACGTTTCGTGATATAATTATTACTTGAAAAAATGAAATAGGTAGGATGACATACTCCATGAAAATTAAAGGTTTAACACCCATATTATTAATTGTGCTAGTCGTTTTGTTCGTTACTGGACATGCAGATTTTCTGAAAAGTCCATTAACTGACTTTATGAACTGGTCAGAATCAACAATAGGGGGAGTAAATGCAGTTGGCTGGTCAATCATTATTTTGACTTTGGCTGTACGACTAATTTTGCTACCAATGATGGTTCATCAACAACGTAACGCAACAATTCAACAAGAAAAAATGCGTTTGTTGCAACCACAATTAAAAAAAGTACAGGATGCACAAAAAAATGCGCAAACACAAGAAGAACAACTATTAGCTTCACAAGCAATGATGACAATCTATCGTGAGAATAATGTTTCATTATTAGGCGGGATGAACTTTACAACATTGATTATCCAATGGCCAATCTTTATGGGACTTTATTCAGCAATTAGATATTCTAATGAAATAGCTCATGCATCATTTTTTGGCATTAATCTTTCTTCTCACGCACCAATTTTAGCAATTGCAACAGCTGTTGCTTATGGTATTCAAGCATACTTATCAATAATTGGGGTTCCTGCAGAGCAAAAGAAGCAGATGCAAATGATGATGTACGTCATGCCAGTAATGATGTTGTTTATGACTTGGGTTACTAATGCCGGTATTGCGTTATACTTCTTTGCTGGTGCATTAGTGATGATTCTCCAAACTCTAATTATTATTGTTTGGCGTCCAAGGTTGAAAGCTCATGTTGCTGAAACTTTTGAAGTGAAAGATGTTGTTGATGACGCTTTGGCTGGTAAAATTAAGTCAAAGCCAACTGGACGATTTGCTGAAGCAATGCAAGCTGCTCAAGAACAACAACAGCAGCAACAGCAAGCTGGACGTAAAGATATCACAAAATCAACTCAAGAACGTACAAGCAATTCAAATGGTGGTCGTAACGCTGGAAAGCAACAACGTAAATAACACATAATAAAAGGACTTGATAAACAATTTATCAAGTCCTTTTACTTTATATAATCAAATGTTTGCATGTTGAGCAGTGGTCATTTCATTAGCAATTTCTACCATCTGATCTATTGATTCATGTGCGCCAGTTGCAATCCAACGGATAGCTAAAGCGAGCATACCTGATGCAGTAAAGTCAGAAACGTAGTCAATTGACCGATTAAAAGAAACCTTACTTTGTAGTAATTCTGCGTATAAACCATGCAGTATATCTCTTAGTGGCGGATAGAATTGTTCTCGTAACCCAGCATTAAGTAAGACAGCAATTGCAATACCATTTGCTTTTACAAAGCCAAAAAATGCTCGTGAAATATCACTAGAATTTAAAGGTAATTCCGCAGCTTCTTTTTCAAAATCTTGTGTTAATTGGACAACAATAGCTTTAATGACTGCCTCTTTTGTACCAAAATGGCGATAGAAAGCCATCCGTGACACGCCTGCCTTACGGGTGATTTCTGTAACCGCAAGTTGGTCGTAGGATTGACTTTGCAACAATGTCAGCGTTGCGTCAATAATTTGATCGTCAGTTTTTTGACGAATACTTTCTGTTAACATGTTTTTCATATCTTAATTTTACGCCTTTGCATTTAAAGTAGGTGAGAAATTAAGTAAATTGAAGATTCATTTTAAATGTTTAAGAAAACCTTTGTAATTACAACCGAAACCTTAAAATTATAATTGTCGTTGATTTTTATAATTTTGTAGCTCTGTTGAGAGTACATAGGGGACTTTGGTTAAATCATTTGCAGAACGAGCACCAACAAGTGCATATAATTTTCTTAATTGTTGCTGCCAACTTGTGATCTCATTAATTAAACCAGTTGTGCCATCCTGAAGAGTCGTATGAAGAAAATGTCCAGCAACTCCCACGGCTTTAGCCCCTAAGACTTGTGCTTTTAAAACATCTAACGGATTTTGAATACCGCCTGTTGCAAAAATAATTGGTTTTTGCTGTAATGACTGTGCTTCTAACAGACTTTCTGCTGTCGTTTGTCCCCAATCATATAAAAAATCATAATTGAATTCCTTATCACGATAGCGGCGATTTTCAATAACAGCAAAATTTGTACCGGAACGGCCACCAACATTAACGTATTCTGCACCATTTTCGTATAATTTCTTAATCGTTGCCGCATCCATACCAAAACCAACTTCTTTAATTAGGACAGGAACAGATACGGTTTGAATAATTTCGATAATATTATCAAGCCATAAGAAATTTTCGTCTCCTTCAGGCATAACGACTTCTTGTGCGACATTAACGTGTACTTCAAGCGCATTTGCACCAATCATATCAACAACTTGCTGTGCTGATTGTGCTGAATGTCCAGCACCGATATTGGCCATAATAAAACCGTCTGGATTTGTCTCACGGGCAATAGTAAAACTCTCAACAGCATCTTTATCTTTCAAAGCAACACTTTGAGAACCAACGGCCATTGCTAAGCCGGTTTCTTTGGCGGCTTCAGCCAATTGTTGGTTAATACGACATGTACGAATACTACCACCAGTCATTGCTTCAATATAAAAAGGGGTAGTAAAGTTAAAATTTTCATCCCTAATTGCTGTCGAAACATCGCTAATTTTTAATTCCGGTAAACTTTGGTGAATCAGCCGAACTTGTTCTAATGATGATACTGGTTGATGCCTCCGATATTCGGCTTCAGCCAATGCTAAATGTTCATCTTTTCGATGTGCGTGCGCTGATTCCATAACGATTATTCTCCTAATAATGCAATATTTAATGGCAATGGAATAATTCCCTCATTTTGCCAAGCTTGACGAAGTTTTTCAGCCACCTCATCATTATTGGCGATAGCAATAGCGTTATCACCACCACCAGCTCCAGAAACTTTTGCAGGAACATCTAAATCTACGGCTTCGGAAATGGCATTTGATAAATCTTCAGTTAAATAGTTAATACCAACTTGATGAGTATATGTCATTAAGAAGGTCAAATTATAAAAAATGTTTATGCCAATCAATGAATAGTCTGCATTATTGATTCCCATGCTGATATTTGTAATAATATCTCGTGTTTGTAACGCTAACATTTCTTTTGCTTTTACTTGTTCTGCTGAAGATACTGTTTCGAGCAATTTTTGTGTATCTGCAATTTTGCCAGTCCAACCGACTAAAAGTTGCCATTCTGATGGCCAATTTAATTGTTGAACGTCTAAATATGGCCAAGGTGTACTTATGATTGTTTCATAATCTGAATTTTGTTGTATCAACTGTTTTACAAATTGATCATCAAACTTACGATATGAAATGACGCCACCATATGTTGCAGCTGCTAAATCACCCATCGACCCTTTATCAAAATGGGGTAGGGTCAGCATTACAAGTGCACCTAATTTAAACTGCTGTTGTTCAGTTAACTTAAGATCAAGCAGTTTGTGGAATGCCTTTATAATAGACATGACAACTGCAGCAGAAGAACCTAACCCTAACTTTTTACCCTCAAAAGTGAGATCACTTTTGAGGGTTACTTTAATACCTGGAAAAGCGGAAGTATCATCAAAATGATATTTATTCAACACTTGGATCGTGCGTATAACCAATTGCCAGTCATCTGGGTAGGATATCTGATCCAGTTGCTCCACTGGAATAGTAAGATCTCCTAATTGGTCGCTATTCAATTGAATTTCTTGAACATCGATCTTATCAATTGTTGCTGTAATGTACTTGTCAATGGCGACAATAATCGCACTCTGATTTGGTAGAGTAATTGAGTATTCACCGGCAAGGTACAATTTACCTGGCGCTTTAGCAGTTGCTATCATATTTTATCTCCTGAAGTAACTTTTATTCCGTGACCCGGACTAGCGATAATAATTTGCGAACTTGTCACTATATGGGCAAGTTCTTTTTTAATAATGAATGTGTCCTCTGGTCGAGAAATTAATTTCACGTTAGGGCCAGCATCCATTGTTGCATACACAGGAATTCCTTGTTCCCGCAATTCCTGAGCAATCATTATAACTTGCCAACTTTTATCCGTCAAATAGTTAAAAGGAGGGACTGATGTTGTGTTCATTGCATGCATCTGCAAAGCATTTGCTTCAGCAAGTTCACCCAATTTCACAATATCATGTTGTTGAATTGCCAAAATCATGTCATTAACTTGACTATTAGCTAATCTTACCCACATATCATAAAAAGGGGCAGTATTTTTAGCATGTTGCATACCTAAACGTGATCCAATTTTTTTAGGCTGATCATTAATAACCACCGTCAATAATTGAATCGGCCAATCAACTTTTTCAAATATGGGTGTAGCAAATGACGTACGATCATCACCAGGAACCCATTTGGCAAAACCACCAAATATTGATCTTGTCGCTGATCCTGAGCCGTGACGTGCTAATCTAGATAATTCCGTAACACTTAAATTTAATCCTGCAGCTTTGCTAGCAGCACCAGCTAAAGCCGCGAAAGCTGATGCTGAAGAAGCTAACCCAGCTGCTGTTGGAACGTGGTTATTAGAAACAACGTAGGCTTTGTCATTGATATCAGCCATTTCTCGGACTACATCTAAAAATCGACTGACCTTCTGAGCTGCACTACCAGAAATTGTTTCACCATCAAGAATTAATTGATCACTTTGCAGCGACTTATCAAACCAAACAGTTGTATCAGTATAAAATTCGTCTAGTGTCAATGAAATTGAGGTTGTCGTAGGTGTAATGAGTGCTTCATCTACTTTTCCCCAATACTTTAGTAATGCAATATTTGTATGCGCCCGAGCGGTATAATGCATGTTAAATACTCCTAAAACTATTTGTCATTGGTATAATTTTGTGTCCAAACTTCTTGAGCGCCAGCATCTTCTAGTGCCTTGATCACTCGAGCTGTTTGTTCATCATCTTTTGTGATTGCAATCATCGTACCACCGACACCACCACCAGTTAATTTAGCTCCCAAAGCACCAGCATGACGTGCCGCCATAATTAATTCATCTAATTTTGGATGAGAAATGCCTAATGCAGAAAGATGCTTTTGAGCTTCATTCATAAAATGGCCTATTTTCGCTAAATTATTTTCAGCAATTGCTTCTCTGGTTGCTTTGACGATTTCCCCAATTTTATCGATATGTTGTTGTCCAACTTCAGGGTCGTTTGTTAAATGTTCACGGACAACTGAAATGGCTAATCCCGTTTGGCCTTGAATACCTGTGTCGGCCAAAATTAACGTGCCATCTAAAGACATATCAATTTTTTCAGGTTGTTGCCCTTTAATAAACCAAACAGCTTCATCATGTGCTGCCGTTGCAGTATCTAATCCAGAAGGGGATCCATGTGTAATAGCTTCTTCGATACTTGCCCAACGTTGCAGTTCTTGTTTAGATAATGACTCATCGAAAAAATCAAAAAAGGCTCGAACAATAGCGATGGCAGTTGCTGCTGATGAACCCATACCTCGTTCTTGAGGAATATTGGATGTGATTGTCATTGTAAAGGGCATTTCATCTGATTTGAAATGTTGCAATAAACGGTTGATAAGTTGTCGAATTCCCTCATAGACTTCCGCCATTGCTACCAATGGGCCTTGATAGGATTGTGATAGCACAACCTGACCTGCTTCACGTGATTCGATTTTTACAGTCATTGCTAAATCCGTTAAAGGAAGTGCAATAGCTGGCTGGCCGTAAACGACCGCATGTTCGCCAAGTAAAATAACTTTGGCATGGCTGACGCCAATTCCTGGTTTTTTCACTTTGAAATTACCAATCCATTCTATTTTTTATTTTAGCTTTCTTAATCATACCAAATTCAATGACTAATTACATCCTAGATATTAGGATTTCAAACTTAAAAGTTTTTTTAATCTTTAATTTTAAAATATTCTGAATAAGTAATTTTTAGATATATTTCATATGTTCAGGAAATAATTCGATACAAGTGTCGATAAATATTACACTGCAAATATGCTATAATCAACATAAGATTACTAAGAGAAAGTCGTGGTACGTTTCGATGCTAAATAAGGACATCTATGCGGTTGTCGACCTAGAAACAACCCGTACAACGAGCGAATCAGGTCGTATTATTCAAATTGCGATTGCGTTCGTACAAAACAAAAAAATAATTAATCAATTTTCAACACTCATCAATCCTCATGAATCAATTCCACGTAATGTCGTACAACTTACAGGCATTAATGCCGAAATGGTGGCAGGAGCCCCTTCATTTGAAGAGGTTGCTGAATCAATTCATACCATGCTAACTGGGACTATTTTTGTAGCTCACAATGTCAACTTTGATTTACCATTTTTAAACGCAGAATTTCAACGGATTGGCATGAACACTCTTAATTTAGTAGCAATTGATACAGTAACATTGAGCCAAATCGTTTGGCCAACCGCACCAGGGTTTAGATTAGTTGATTTAACTTCATATTTGGCATTGGTACATGGGCGGCCACATCAAGCAGATAGTGATGCACTAGCTACTGCAGAACTATTGATTCAAATTTTTAATCGTCTTGAAAGTTTACCAATGGTAACTTTACAATCCTTGGTTGACTTGCCATTGGTTCTACCTCAAAACACAAAAACGTTGTTTGAACAGGTTCTTACCAAAGCAAAAATCAAGCGACATCCGTTACCTAAACAGTTACAGGTAATCGATGGTTTGGCAATTCGTCGTTTTAGTGATCCTGAATCATTAGTTGCCAAGAAGAGTATGACTTATCCTGCAAAACGAGCAGCTAAGCAGCAACTGTATGGTAACCAGCTAGTTTATCGAGAGCAACAAGCAAAACTAATGAACGCTATTAATAATCATTATTCAGGTAGTTCGTTATCAGAAAAGCCTGGAGAATCTGCATTTGTAGCTGAGGCACCAACAGGAATGGGTAAAACATTAGGATTTTTGCTACCTTATGCATACCTGGCCAATCAAAATCAAAAAAAGGTGATTGTTACTGAACCAACGATCACTTTGCAAACCCAAGTAACAGAAACCGTCAATACAGTATTGCATGACATTCTACCATTTGAGGTACGTGCAGTTAGTCTGAAGGGGCGTCGTCAGTACTTGAATTTACAAAGCTTTAAACGTTCTTTACAAATTGATGAAGGTACAACATCCTTGCAATTTATTAAAGCGCAAATTTTAGTTTGGCTGACGGAAACAATGCGTGGTGATTTTGATGAATTGCATCTCATGAATGCGCAACAAAAATTCATTGCCAAGTTATCTCAAAATGCAAATAATCCTGCAGGATCTCCATTTTATGGCTATGAATTTTTTGATAGGCAATATGTCCTTGCACAAAATGCCCAATTCTTAATTGTCAACCACAGTTACTTAGCAGAATACGCCAATGAATTAGGGACTTCTGAGAATAAACCGTATTTAGTTATTGATGAGGCTCAGAATTTACCGGATGCTGTTCTAAACCAAAGCCGTCATCAGTTACCAATACAAACTTGGCTAGCACGAGTGCAAACTGCAATTAATCTTATCCTGCAAGATGCAAAACCAGCTGTTGGTGATATTTTAAGAAACATATTTGGTGGAAATCAATTAAAGAACAAATTACTTCGTGCACTAGAAATGCTGTCAGTTGAAATTCCACAATTGCAAGTTTCGTTGTATCGTCGCTTTCTATTAAATCAGAAGGCACCTGCAACACAAGGAACTTATGAAATTGCTTTAGCCAATAATGACTTTGCACAATTTTGGATTGATCAGAGTAACCACGTTCAAAGTATCCATAAGGGAGTTTCCGACTTAGAAGATGCTTTGCAAGAATTGCTGACACAATTTAGTGATACAAAGGGAGCATTTTCATTAGGTGAACGGCAACAGTTAGCTGACTTTCGTCGATTGATAGATAATATTAGCCAGTATGAAAAACAATTAACTACTTTTCAACAAGATTTAGTTGATTTTCCAGAGGCCAGTATCTTTTGGCTAACAGAGACCCAAAGTCATGATAGTAGTAATTTACAGTTAAGTGGTGGTCTACTGCATACTTTAAATTACTTTAAAGAGAAAGTGTATCCACACTTCATGGCACCCACAGTTATTGGGGCAACTTTATTTACATCAACCAAATCAGGATACTTATATGATCGTTTAAATTTGGATAAAGAGACTGCAACAGTCAGACATTACCCTGATATCTTTGACTTCAAAAATCAAGCTGATTTGATTATGGTGAAAAATGCACCTTTACCAACAGAAAAAGATTTTTCAAATTACTTAGCAAAACAATTGGTTGATGTGACAACATCTGTTAACCAAAACACATTAGTATTATTTAATTCATTAGATACTATTCAGCAAGTCTATAACCACATACAATCAAACAAAAAATTTCAACAAAGCTCATTAACTTTATTAGCTCAGGGGGTCACTGGTACACGAGGGAAGATAAAGAAGCGCATGCAATCTGAAAATGGACTTGTGGTACTTGGCGCTGCTAGTTTTTGGGAAGGCATTGATTTACCTGGTGATCAGCTCAGACTGCTTATCATAGCTCGTTTGCCATTTGATCGACCAAATACAGTACTACAAAAGGCTGAAGAGGCTGTCATCAGTTCAGAAGGTAAACAACCATTCTATCAAAGTACTTTACCCAAAGCAGTTTTGCGATTAAGACAAGGTATTGGTAGACTTATTCGGACACCTACAGATTATGGTGCAGTCATTATTTATGATGCTAGGATTTTGACTAAATCTTATGGCAAAACCTTACGTAAAATGATGCCATCTAACTTACCGCAAAAAGAAATGAATGATTATGAGGTATCTCTAGAGTTGAAGAATTTCTTTGATGAACATCATAAATATCTTTAATATGCCGCCAAACTTTGGTAAAGTAATAAGTGGTTTATTTTTACAGTGGGCAAAAACTATACACAACAAAGGAGCTTAGTAATATGGAGATGCGATCAACGGTACACGGACGCCGTGGTAAGCGGCTTCGACACTGGTTACTTGGCATTCTGATGTTTTTATTCATTATTTTGATTGGCGTATCAATATTGGGAGAAGCACAAAAACCTGTCGATACTGCTAAAGAACGTGTCACAAAAATTGCAAAGCAATCAAATAAGTTGACCTCTGTATCAAAATTTTATCGTATTTCTAGACAGAAAGTTTATTATAGTGCTGTTGGCGAAAATAAAAAACATCAGAAAGTCGGCGTTATTGTTCAAGGAAAATCAGATAAACTAACAACTATTAATATGACGGATGGTTTATCCGAAAAACAGGTTAGAAAGTTAGCAAACAAGCAATTTCATCCGAAAAAGGTAACGAGTATTGGTTTAGCACTTTATAAACAAGTACCTGTTTGGCAACTAACTTTTGTTGATAAGGACAATAACTTAAATTTTATTACCTATCAATTTTCAGATGGTAAACAAGTTCAAACGATTCGTCATTTATAAAAGTAACAAATAACAAGGGAGCTCAGGACAATGGAGACAATTCGCATTGAAGACGCGAAAAATTATGTTGGCCAAGAAGTACGTTTAGGTGCTTGGTTAAGGAACAAACGTGGATCAGGTAAAATGCAATTTTTGCAATTACGTGACGGAACTGCTTTTTTTCAAGGAGTTGTTGTAAAGTCTGTGGTTGGTGAAGAGATTTTTGCTAAGGCAAAAGCACTTTCACAGGAAACAAGCATGTACTTAATTGGAACAATTGTTGCCGATGAACGTTCACCATTTGGATATGAGATGCAAGTTAAGGATTTGACAGTTGTTGGTTCTTCAGAAAATTATCCAATCACTCCTAAAGAACATGGTACAGATTTTTTGATGGATCATCGCCATCTATATTTACGTCACATCCAACCATTTGCTGTCCTTCGAATTCGAAATACATTGATAGCAGCAACCTATGAATTTTTCAATAAAGAAGGATTTATTAAGATTGATTCACCACTTCTAACTGGATCTGCTCCCGAAGGAACTACTGAGCTGTTCCATACAGAGTATTTTGAGGATGACGCTTATCTTTCACAGACAGGTCAATTGTATGCAGAAGCAGGTGCAATGGCATTTGGTCGTGTTTTCACCTTTGGACCAACTTTTAGAGCTGAAAAGTCTAAAACACGACGTCACCTAACTGAATTCTGGATGATTGAACCGGAAATGGCATGGATGACACAAGAAGATTCTCTAAAAATTCAAGAACGTTATATTGCCTACCTAATTCAATCCGTATTGGATCGTAATGAGTATGAATTAGACCTACTTGGTCGTGATAAAGAACTATTAAAGTCATACACACAACTTCCATATCCACGTGTATCTTATGATGATGCAATTAAACTATTGCAAGAAAATAACTTTGATGTGAAGTGGGGCGTTGATTTTGGTTCTCCTGAAGAAACATTCTTAGCAAACCATTTTGCAAAACCTGTATTTATCACAAACTTCCCTAAGGAAATTAAAGCATTCTATATGAAGCGACACCCAGATCGTGATGATGTTGTCATTTCTGCCGATCTATTGGCTCCTGAAGGCTACGGTGAAATCATTGGTGGATCAGAACGTGATACTGACTTTGATTACCTAGAAAAGCGAATCAAGGAGCAAGGGTTGGATATCGATGAATACTCTTGGTACCTAGATTTGCGTAAATATGGTTCTGTACCACACTCAGGATTTGGTCTGGGACTTGAACGTGCAGTCACTTGGATTACTGGAGAAGAACATATCCGTGAGGCGATACCGTTCCCACGTACTATGAACCGTCTTTGGCCATAAACTAAATATAAATACTATTAAACCGCTATGAATGTTGTTAAATCAACGCTTGTGGCGGTTTTTATTTGTTCTGCAAAGTTCTTTAATGTACTGTGAAATACTGTAATATTCCCACAAATTCCCACAAAAAAAATCCAGTGAATTAACACTAGATTTCGTTAAAAAACGGGATGTTTTTCATTTTACAAATATAAAATCCCGATAAACATAATGATAAACGCAATTATAATTATCAAATATGTTGGAATTCTTTTCTGAGTTGCTATTGAAACATTATTTTTCTCAATAGAGTGCAATTTAGATCTGCTCTGTATGGTTTCATGTTTTGAACTATCTTTCACCCATGACATTCCTGAACCAGGGATTGATGTGGTAGCCCTTGTTCCACCGTTTGCCTTTTTTGTGTAACGGAATCCTTTTCCGCCAACACTCCAACCAACACCAGACTTACTTACATTTATTCTAAACGGTCCAAAATTTTTACTTTTACGATATCTAAAACCCATTTGTATGCCCCTTATTAATGTGCTACTTCCCAATGATAACCTGGATCAAGAGGTAGGCCAGGTCCTTTTATATGGCTATGTCCTTTGCGTGTTTCCCAGGTGTAACCATTTTGAATTTCCCAATGACTACCTGTTTGAACTCCACCTCCATTATTTGTACCTGTAGTAGTGGTATCATTTTGTGTTGCAACTTGTGCAGTAGCTTGAGCTTGCCTGTTAGATTCAGCCACACTCTGACTTTGTGCGATACTTGCAGAAACAGATGCAGCTCGTTGTTCAGAAGCAGCAGCTATAGAACTGGCAGTACTTTGTGCTATTCTTTCAGATTCTGATTTAGATGATGCGATTATGCTTTCAGATTCTGCCTTTGAAGATGCAGCGATACTTTCTGATTTAGCTCTAGATGATGCAGCAGCTTTTTCAGACTTTTCAGATTTAGCTTTTGCTTTTTCAGACTTTGCTTTTTTAGATGCTAACCGTTTTGATTCAGAACGAGAAGCTGCTAATTTAGCAGCTTTTTTAGATGATTCTTTAGCCGCATCAGCCTTATGTTGCTTAGCAGTTTGTGCTTTAGCCGTTTCAACAGCTTGTGTGTTATCAGAGGCATCGTAATTCGTAAAACCTATACCCATAAATAATATGAACAGACTAGCAAATATGACACCAGTCGTTTTTAACTTAGACTTAGATTTACGTTCAGAAATACCTCTCCAGAATATCCATGCGCCCAAAACAAGGATTACCCAACCAATAAATACCATAATGCTACTTCCTTAACAGCTTTTAACGTGGATCATTATTGCACGTATATTGCTAATGGCTCATCAAAATGCATCAGTTAATTTGAAATATTCATCAATCTAATATTCTTGATACGAATTAGCTATAAAATCTAATCTTAGAGTAATAGTTACATCATCATTAAAATTCATTCTCCCGTAATTTTAAATCTATATACTCGTCGTTTTTTTCTTAATTATTGGAAATATTTTTAGTCTAAGACAAAATGTTAATTTTCCGACTATTTATATAAATAGCACATTTTTTATAAACTATAATTATAAAACTATTTTATAACAAGAAACAGATGAAAGATATATTTAAATAATATAATTATCATGAGTTATTTTTGACGAAGTTAATATCTATGGTTATCAAGGCTGGTGAATCTTAATTATTCGTAAAACAAAAAATCTTAATAACTGGATACAAAACATTTTGGTAACTAAGTTTCTCTGAGTACTGAAAAACATTCTGTTTATTGCACAAATTAAATGGCATACTCAAGATCTTGTACTACATACTCAAGATCTTGTACTAAAGGAGAAGTTAATTAATATTTAGTTCCATCATCTTTGAACAAAATTTTAAATACTATTAAGACGCCACAAACGTTGATAAATCAACGTTTGTGGCGGTTTTTGTATTTCTAAAAGCTTTAATTTGTACTTGAAGTTAAGTATTCATTGTCACATTCGACTATGGTATGCTTATAATTGATATTTATTAAGAGGTGACCGAAAAATGAAAATTGATCAGGATAAATTACTAACATTTTTAAATAATGGTCATACAACATTAGATAATTTTTTGCTATTACATTACCGAGAAATTGGTATGAATAATGAAGAATTACTAGTATATATTCAAACAAAAATGGGAATCGATAAAGGAAATTTCGAACCTAGTACTGAATTAATTAGCCAGACAATGGGCTGGTCAGCTAAAAAAGTTTTTTCATATTTAGATGCCATGCGTAAAAAGGGGTTAGTAAACTTTAAAAGTCGTCATGCTAGTGATGGCAAGGTGACAACAGAATTAGACTTTAATCCACTATATTTAGCATTATTAAATATAAAATCAACAGAAGGACACGCAGATGAACGTGTTAATAATCAAGGTATTCCTAATATAGATAAACAACAAACGCAACAGGCAGATATTTACAATTTAATTGAACAAGAGTTTGGGCGTCCTTTAAGTCAGATAGAAATTGAAACTATTAAGCAATGGTTTGATATTGATCATTTCGATCCAAAGTTTATTAAAGCTGCTGTTCAAGAGGCGGTGTTAAACTCAGCACTCAATTTGCGGTATATAGAAACCATTCTTGTATCTTGGCAGAAAAAGAATTACCATTCACTGAATGACATCAAAAATGAAAGACAAAAATATCGTCAATATAAACAATTGCAAGCTGATGAAATTGTCGATATCCCAACTGATGTTGATATTTTAAATACTGATTGGGATAATCTTAAATAGAAAATAATCACCGACTGAGTTAAGAATAATCTTAGCTCTTTTTTTTGTTTTAAATTTATAATTTAACGTATGCATTAGGGTACAAAAAACTGGTCGGAAAATCTGGTTTAACACCACAATTTTTCCGACCAGTCAGTCATTTAAACTTTATGCAATTTTTTTAAATCTATCTTACTGTGAGTTGCCATTACCATTATTTGACGATGGTTGACTTGGCGTACTTGATTCCTCAGAAGTACTACTGTTCTGTGGTTCTGAAGAAGAAGTTGACTCATCAGAGGACGATGTTGACGCTGATGATGAGGAACTACTACTTGATGATACACTTGAACTTGAAGATGGCTCCGAACTAGTACTTGATGACGAACTAGATGAACTACGTGATGAAGAAGATTTAGATGAAGAGCTCTTAACAACTTGACTGATTGTATCTTCAGAAGAAGTATCGGCACCAACAACTGAATACTCTTTCACACCGTTAACTGTTGTACTCTTTACAGTACTTGGCATGGTCCAATCTGAACCATCAGCACCACTACCTGACATAATATAATCCATCAACGCCTTGTATACACGAAGAGGGGTAAACTGCTGTTCACCAGCTGCTAACGAATGTCCAGTTTCGTTTGGTTGATCGTAACCAGTCCAAACGGAAATTGAAGCTGCTTTTGTGAAACCAGTAAACCAGGCATCTGAGGCAGAGGCATCTGGCATATTCAATGAATCATCATAAGCTGTAACACCAGTCTTACCAGCTTGGGCATAATCTGATGTGTTAATAATCTTAGCATATGAATCAGTAATAACTGACTTCATCATATTAGTTAACATAAATGCTGTTGATGATTTCATTGCAGTGGTTCCTGAATTTTTAAATTCTTTTACAGCACCACTTTGATCAGTGATTTTTGAAATATACTGTGGCTTATAATAAGTACCACCATTATCGAAGGCGGCAAATGCTGCCGCTTCTTGTTCACTTGATACATCAATACCAATCGCACTTGATGCAACTAACTTGTTACTCTTAATTGGAATCCCCAATTTATTTAAGAAGGCAGATGAATTATCATAGCCGACTTCCTGCAATGTCTTAATAGCCGGAATGTTTCGTGAAAGGGCAAGAGCCTTACGCATGGTTATTTTTCCGAGATAAGCACGGTCAGCATCATAAACAGAAGTATTTGTACCAGGATAAACATAAGCTGAATCATCAACAGTATGATTAGTTGACCAACTTAGATTTTCAACCGCTGGTCCATAGTCAACCAGTGGCTTAGCAGTTGATCCTGATGAACGGTTTGTGTTCGTTGCGCGATTTGTTCCTTGTAAGTCACTTTGCTTACGACCACCAATTTGGGCCATAACTTCACCATTATTTGGATTAGTAACTGTCAAACCTACTTGCATCAAGTCATCTGTCCATGAGACATAATCATTCGTATTAGTAATATCGTAGGCTCGTTGTTGAACGTCAGGATCTAGATTTGTCTGTACGACCAAACCATCTTTGTTCAAGTCATAACCTAAGCTAGTCAATTTATTACGTACAGATGTAATATAGGCATCATCAACCTTAGCATTTTTATCTTCTGAATCAACTGCTGCGTGTTCAGCAGTTAAACCATCTTTGATTGATGTCTTACTATATTTTGTAGCATCAGCTTGAGAAATGACATGGTTATTCGCCATTGCCTTTAATACATTATTTCGACGAAGAGTGGCACCTTTAGGATTAGTATATGGGTCGTAGCCAGAAGGTGATTGAGGTAGACCAGCAAGTAATGCCATCTGTGGTACCGTCAATTGAGACAGATCCTTGTTAAAGTAATATTGTGCGGCAGTTTTCATACCATACACACCATTACCCATGTAAACTTTATTCATATAAAGAGTTAAGATCTGGTTTTTTGAATATTGCTTCTCTAATTTCATTGCCAACCAAGCTTCTTGTGCTTTACGCTTAATCGTTTGGTCACTGGCATTTGTTGAAAAGACAGTTAATTTAATTAGCTGTTGTGTTAGCGTTGAACCACCTTGTAATCCTAAAGATGAACCGGTTACGTTAGCAAAAGCTGCGCCTAAGATACGACGAGGATCTACACCATGATGCTTATAAAAACGTCGGTCTTCAATTGAAACAACGGCCATACGCATTTCCTTTGGAATTTCACTCTGTCTTGCCGTTTCTCGTTTTGAACCAGTTGTATAAAATACATTGCCATCTTTATCTAAGAATTTAGTTTGTGAAGTTCCAACTAGTGCGGCATTCGTGACCTTAGGAGCGGAAGATGCGTAATAAGCAAATAAACCTGCACCAGCAAATCCACCAACCACAAATAAAATAACAAGCGTCCAGAAAGTGTATTTCAAAACACGCTTTACTTTAGAGCCGGATTTTTTAGGTTTCGGCTGCGTTGGCCGTTTGTTATTTTTCGTGCTGTTACGTCCTCGTTCAACACGTGACATTTCTTCTGTCATACTAAGTTATCTCCTTTTTGTTCACGTCGTGCTAGTAATTTATCCACTGCCGTTAAATAAGGAGTAGTAGGGTTGATTCCTTGTGCAATCAACTCACCTGATTTAACAACTACTTCATATGGAATGGACTTTCTACCAGTTTCCTTATTATCCCAATATTGAAAAATAAGATCTGCCCACACGACATAAGTTTCTTTTAAAACCGAAAATCTAATTATCATAAACGCTAAGCCGTGTTGTGTAACAATAGATTTTAAATGTTCGACTTGATGGTCATGAATATTATTTAATGGAAACGAACGTTTATGGGTTGTTTCTTTTGCATCAAAGTCAATATAATATCCTTTGTAGATACCATTGTAATCTGTTGTAGAGGCTTGACGAAAATATGCCTCTGTAATTTTGGCTGCAGAACGAGCCGGATAACTAACATTAACAATTTGAATTGGTGTTGGTTTCTTATGGATAACTGCCTGTCCAGTTGCTAAGTAATAGTTATTCGCTGCGTTGATATCAGCCTCTAAAGACATTCCTCGATTACTTTGCGAACCACCTTGACTGACTCTTGGTTGTTTGAAAGATCTGTTATCAAAGGACTGTCCGTTCGGATAATTAAAAGCCATGACGAACTCCTATAGTTAAACTTTATCTTTGTTATTATACCAAAAGTAGCGCAATAGTGACAGGTTCCATAGATTTGTCAAAAAATGTCAATTATAGAAAGGTGTATAAAACTTAATGAATCGGATTTGGATAACCGGATTTCGAAGTTATGATTTAGGTATTTTTAATAATAAAGATCCAAAATTAGCCATTATTAATTTTGCCCTAAATAAACTTTTGACTAACGCTATTTATGATAATTGCAATTGGCTCATCACTGGTGGGCAACTTGGCATTGAACAGTGGGCAATAGAAGAAGCATTGCGCTTAAAGCAAACAAATTTTCCAGACTTCCAAATTGCTTTGATGACACCATTTTTAGATTTTGGAAAAAACTGGCAGGAGGGCAAACGGGATAAATTGACTTCTTTAAAGCAAGCTGTCAACTTTAGTAGTTCAGTATTTGCTTCAAATTATGAAAGTCCAAAACAATTACAAGCTTATCAAGAATTTATGTTAAACCATACAGATAGAGCGATTATTTTTTATGACCAGGAGGCAGAATCTTCACGTGCTCGATTTGATTACCAAGCGATGAAAAATTATGCATCAAACCACAATTATCCGGTCATGTTAATTGATTTAGATCGCCTACAAGACTATGCTGATGAATACCAACTTGAAAAATCTGACTATTTAGAATAATAAATATTATTTTTTACATAACTAATTTTGTCATCTCTAAAGAAAGCTGGTAAACTAGGATAAGAAGAAAACTAAGGAGTGCAAGTGATGGAAAACGTGCAACATACTCGTGAAGAAATTCTAAACAAGGATTTTAAAAAAACTCGTATTGGTACCGGATACGATATAACAGATGTCGATGCTTATTTAGATGAGATTATTTCTGACTACCAAGCCTTTCAGACTAATATCAATGAATTAAATAATCAAAACCAAAAACTAAAAGATCAAGTTGCTGAGTTAACAAAACAAATTTCAGCAGCACCAACGTCAACGCCGAAAGCATCGCCTGCTCCTGCTGTTAATACAAATATGGATATTCTTAAGCGCTTGTCAAATTTGGAACGCCGTGTATTTGGTGCTTCATCGGATCAATTTAAGAGAAATCAAGAAAAAATTGATGACAAACCTGAAGAAGTAGAAGATGTTATTGTGAAAGAAAGTAGTTCACAATCCGTTGAATAAGTGTATAATGGTTATTCGTGATGTGTTGGTGGGTAATTGCGTGTGGCTTATGCTGCATGAGGAAAGTCCATGCTCGCACTAACTGTGATGTTAGTAGTGTTCGCGCTAGCTGAAAAAATAAGGCTAGGCATTCAATTAAATTGAATGACGGCCAGTGAAAGATCTAAGGACTTTGTCTATGATCTAGTAACTGTTAAGGTGCCACAGTGACGAACCATCAAAGAAATGCGATGGGTGGAACGCGGTAAACCCCACGAGCGGGCAACCCAAACTTTGGTAGGGGCGCTTGACCTAACAAAAAGAAGTGATGGTCGGGGAAACAGAAATGTTTGAGATAGATGATTACCACCAAATAAAAATTGCCAACTTTTATTTGGAACAAAACATGGCTTACAGCTAATACATCAGGCAGCCGACGTCCTTGTGGCGTCGGTTTTCTTTTTGCCCAAATTTTTAATCTCATTTATAATGAAAAGTATCAACTTGAAAAGAGAACGGAACATGAAAAACTTTAAACTTATGGCAACAATGGGTGCTGGTATGGAATCACTAGTAGCCCGTGAACTAAAAGAAATGGGGTACGCAACAGAAACAGAAAACGGACGAGTTTTTTTTGATGGTACTGTTGAAGATATTTATCGAACAAACCTATGGTTGCGCGTTGCTGATCGAATTAAAATAGTTGTTCAAGAGTTTGATGCAAAAACTTTTGATCAATTATTTGAAAAAACAAAATCATTTCCTTGGGAAGATTTACTTCCATATGATGCTAATTTTCCAGTAAATGGACGATCAAAAAATTCAATATTACATTCCGTTCCAACTGTACAGGCAATTACTAAAAAAGCAATTGTCAAGCGTCTATCCGAAGCTTACCATACTCATAGTTATCTTCCAGAAACTGGACAACGGTATGTTTTAGAGACGGCCATCGACAAAAACCACGTTATGATTACACTAGATACAACGGGTGATTCATTATTTAAACGTGGTTACCGTACAGAAAAAGGTGGGGCTCCCTTAAAGGAAACTATGGCTGCAGCACTAGTAAAATTAGCACATTGGTTCACGGATAACCCATTTGTCGATCCGACAACTGGATCAGGTACAATTGCTATTGAAGCGGCATTAATCGGACGTAATATTGCACCTGGTTTAAATCGTGAGTTTGATATTACTGATTGGGACTGGTTTGATAAAAATATTGGTCAAACCTTAAAAGCACAAGCACGTAGTATGATTAATTTTGATGAACCATTAGACATAACTGGTTATGATATTGATGAAAATATGATTGAGATTGCTAAAGCTAATGCCGAAGCTGCTGGAGTAGGTGAGGATATTACCTTTAAACAGTTAGCTGCAGCAGATTGGTCAACTGACAAAATTAATGGTGTCCTGGTTGCTAACCCGCCTTATGGTGAGCGTCTAGGAGATGAAGAGGCTGCTCGTAAACTGTACAGTCAAATGGGACATATCTACAACAATATGCCAACTTGGTCTAAATATATTTTGACATCAGATGAAGAATTTGAAACCGCATTTGGTAAAAAAGCAACAAAAAAGCGCAAATTGTATAATGGTGCATTAAAAGTTGATTTATATCAATATTGGGGTAAAAAAATTCGCAATTAGTTAGACAATATTTGAAATTCGAGAGGAGACATACTATGAATCCGTTACTTGCGGGTATGAATGATAAGCAAGCTGAAGCTGTTATGACAACAGAAGGGCCACTATTAATAATGGCTGGTGCGGGTTCTGGAAAAACACGTGTGTTAACGCATCGCGTCGCTCATCTAATACAGGATTTGGATGTTTTACCTTGGCGTATTTTGGCAATCACTTTTACCAATAAAGCTGCGCGTGAGATGAAAGAACGTATTAGTCAGCTTGTGGACGAATCAGATGCCGAAGCTGTTTGGGTATCAACTTTTCACGCACTGGCAGTTCGTATTTTACGTCGTGACATTGATAAGCTAGGTTATCAAAAGGACTTTTCTATTATTGATGCAAGTGCCCAGCGTACTTTAATAAAACGAATTTTAAAAGACTTCAATGTTGATATTGAAAAATATGCTCCTCGTTCAGTATTAGGTGCCATTTCTAATGCAAAGAATGCGATGGAAGGGCCTGAAGAATACGTCAAAAAAGCAACAGGGCCATTTGAAGAAATTGTCGGTAAAGCTTATAAGGAATATCAACACCGTTTAGCCTTAGCCCAGTCACTAGACTTTGACGATCTGATTATGCTTACAATAGAGCTATTACACAAAGATCAAGAAGTTCTTAGTTATTATCAAGAAAAGTTTCTTTATGTGCATGTTGATGAGTATCAAGACACGAATGATGCACAATATGAGTTAGTAACGTTACTTTCAGCAAAACATCGTAATTTAGCGGTTGTTGGGGATTCAGACCAATCAATTTATGGCTGGCGTGGTGCAAACATGCAGATTATTCTGAATTTCAGTAAAGAATATCCTGATGCCAAAACAGTCATGCTTGAGCAAAATTACCGATCAACACAAACAATTCTTGACGCTGCCAATGCAGTGATCCGTAATAACAATGAACGAATTGCTAAAAAACTTTGGACTAATAATGGTGAAGGTGAAAAAATCACATACTATCGTGGTCAATCTGATCGTTCAGAAGCCCTCTTTGTTATTAAAGAAATTCGTGATGCTGTTGATACACAACAACATGATTATAAAGATTTTGCTATTTTATATCGAACAAATGCACAATCGCGTGGGGTTGAAGAGGCGTTGGTAAAGGCCAACATGCCATATACTGTCGTTGGCGGTTCAAAATTCTATGATCGTAAGGAAATACGTGATGTTTTGGCGTATTTGTCATTAGTAACAAATCCAGCTGATAATGAAAACTTCTTACGCATTGTTAATGAACCAAAACGTGGTATTGGTCAAACTTCACTAGAGAAATTACGCCGATTTGCGCTAGAAAACAATTGGACACTTTTGGATAGTGCGGCTAATGCGACTTTAATTCCTGGACTTTCTGCAAGAGCAGCTAATAAACTAACTGATTTTGCTAAAATGATTTCAGACTTTATCAAACAAATGTCATTTGATTTAAGCTTAACTGATTTAACAAAATCTATTTTAGAAAAATCTGGCTATGAAGCCCAACTCAAAAAGTCCCCTACACCAGAAAACGAAGGACGCCTTGAAAATTTGTCCGAATTTTTATCAGTCACAGAAGAATTTGATAAAAACTATGAACCAAGTGATGAAAGTATCTCAAAGTACGTTGACTTTTTGGGGGAGCTAGCATTAGTTTCTGATTTGGATAATGTTGACGAAAATAGCAACAACCAGATTACACTAATGACACTTCATGCTGCGAAAGGATTGGAATTCCCTGTGGTATTTCTAGTTGGTATGGAGGAGAATATTTTTCCATTATCAAGGGCAGCCGCAGATGATGATCAGCTTGAAGAAGAACGTCGTCTAGCCTATGTGGGTATTACGCGCGCAAAAGAAAAACTATTTCTAACAAATGCTTATTCAAGATTATTATATGGACGGACAACCAATAATCCTGCGTCAAGATTCATTGATGAAATTGACGCAAAGTTAATCGATGAAAAGTATGATGGTTCTGGTTTCCAATCTTTGAATCGTGAAAGAGATCTACCATTCAGTAAACGTTCCGTTCCGGCACAAGGAGTAACATTTAGTGGCCGTAAGCGGCAACAACTTGTTCAGCTCACTAGTCAATCAAGACCAAACGTCACAAATACTGGTGCTGAAAAGAAGGATTGGGTAATTGGTGATGCCGTTCAACATAAGAAATGGGGAATTGGCCATGTCATCAAGATTACGGGAGATGGCGAAGATAAAGAATTAGACATCGCTTTTCCAGATCAAGGCATTAAACGACTATTAGCTGCCTTTGCTCCCATTAGTAAAGTCGAAAAATAGACAGGAGATTATTCATGACTGAGGTTGCTCTAACAGACCCTACTGAAGCTGCTCAACAAATGGAAAAGTTACAATTGCAGCTACAACAATGGGCTAAGGAATATTATGAAAATGATTCTCCAACTGTTGAGGATGCTGAATATGATAAAGTTTATAAACGTTTACAAGAACTTGAAGCAGCCTTTCCAGAATTAGTCAATCCAGACTCTATTACACAACAAGTTGGTGGTCATAAAACAAAAGCCGAATTACCTAAGGTTGAACATGACGTTCCCATGTTATCTTTGGGAGATGTTTTTTCAATGGATGAATTAACCAACTGGATGGTAAACACACAAAAATCATTTACAGAAGAACTAAGCTATAATGCGGAGTTAAAAATAGATGGTCTAGCAATTAGTTTGGTCTACCAAGAAGGATTGTTAGTCCAAGCTTCCACACGTGGTGATGGTAATGTTGGTGAGGATGTAACTAGTAATATTAAGTATGTTGATGACATCCCCCAAAAATTAAGTGAACCGCTATCTATTGAAGTCCGTGGTGAGATTTATATGCCCAAAGAGGCATTTGTCTCATTAAATGAAAGCCGTGAACGAGATGGTTTGCCAACATTTGCAAATCCACGAAATGCAGCAGCAGGATCACTTAGACAATTAGACCCGCTTATTACAAAAAAGCGTAAACTATCCGCATTTATGTATCAGGTAGTGGATGCACCACGGTCTTTAAACATTAAGACGCAATCTGAATTGTTAATCCGATTAAGTCAATTAGGTCTACCTGCAAACAATACAAATGCTGTTGTTACGAGTATGACAGATGTTGAAAATTATATTGTTTCACAGACAAATCATCGTGATTCACTTTCATATGGTATTGATGGTATTGTAATTAAAGTAAATAATTTAAGTTTTCATGAAGAACTAGGGAATACAGTAAAAGTGCCAAAGTGGGCAATTGCATACAAATTTCCACCAGAAGAAGCAGAGACAATCATTCAAGGTATTGAATGGACTGTCGGACGCACTGGGGCTGTTACACCTACTGCAGTGATGAACCCTGTTCAACTTGCAGGAACAACCGTGTCTCGTGCTTCACTCCATAATGCTGATTATTTACAAGCAAAAGACATTCGAATTGGTGATACGGTAACCCTGCATAAAGCTGGTGACATTATTCCTGAGGTTGGGAAAGTCATTATTGAACGACGGCCAGAAGATAGTGTACTTTACGAATTACCAAAAGAATGTCCTGCCTGTCATCAATCACTTGTGCACGTTGATGGAGAGGTTGCATTAAGATGCATTAATCCAGCTTGTCCTGCACAAGTACAAGAATCATTAACCCATTTTGCTTCTCGAAATGCGATGAACATTGACGGACTAGGTCCTAAAATTATTTCACAATTACTAGCACATGGATTAATTACTAAAGTTACTGATTTATATCGATTACAATATGATGATTTAATTAACTTAGATAAGTTTGGTGATACAGCTGCAAACAATCTATTAAATGCTATTAACTTATCAAAGAATAATTCTGTAGAACGTTTACTATTTGGCTTAGGTATACGAAACGTTGGGGCAAAAGCTGCTAAAACAATTGCCACAAAGTTTGGTAACCTTAAGGCAATAGCTGAAGCAACAGCTGATGATATTGCTAAATTACCAGGTATGGGGTTAACGATTGGCGATAGTGTTGCACAATACTTTGCTACAGAGCAAGCACAGCAGCTATTAAACGACTTTATAGAACTTAAGGTCAATACAGAATTTACTTCTCAAACAGCTGTAATCGATAATCCAATGTTTTCAGGCAAAAAAATCGTATTAACGGGTTCGCTATCACTATTTTCAAGACGTGATGCATCTGCATGGTTAGAGTCTCAGGGAGCTATTGTGGCCAGCTCAGTTTCGAAAAAAACTGACTTACTAATTGCTGGAGAGAATGCTGGTTCTAAACTCACAAAAGCCCAAGATTTAAATATTGAAATTTGGTCAGAAAAACAATTGCGTGATACTATGGATAATAATGAATAAATTTCTAAACTAAATGGTTTAGATTAAAAGGAGAACACGTATGCGTGCAGTAAAATGGCTTTCTGCCATTGGTGTTGTTGCGGTGTTAATTGCAGCACTAGTTTTCTTTGGAAACTTTTTTTCTAAAAACTCTTCTTCAGTTTCAAATTCAAATAGTGGCAAAACAACAACCACGGCAACAAAATCAAGTTCCAAAAAGGGAATTCAAATAACCGAAAAAAATAACAACTCTTCTTATCAGACGGTGATAAAGAATGGTCGATATTTGACGAGTAAGGCTAGAGGTGTTTCTGCAACTCAACAAAATAACACATATGACCAAGTTAGTTTTGAAAATGGTTTACAGGATTTCGCAAAGGAACACTTTAGTACATCAAAATATATTTTCCAAGAGGGACAATACTTAACAACTGATACTGCTAATAATTGGCTAGATCGTAAATCAGATAGTAATCCAACTGGCTTAAATCCAGTAGATAATGGTAAAACAGATAGCAGTCGTAATCCAATTTACTTACAGACTATCGAAGAACAAGACTTTATGACTAAAGAGGGCAGCAATCTAAAGTTGAATGGTATTGTACTTGGTTTAGCTATGAATACACAGGATGTTTACCAAAAGGAACAATATGGTGCTAGCTATACACAAGATATAAATAGTGCCGATCGTATTCAAAAAGGTAAAGAAATGGCCAGTGAAATTGTCCAAAGATATCGTAAGATGAGTGGTATTAGTAATGATATTCCAATCTACGTTGCTATGTATGCCCAATCAAAGGATGACTCACTAGCAGGTGGTAACTTCTACAGTTGGAACGTCTCAAAGTCAGGTAATACACTTGGTAATTGGACCGACATAAATGATCAGACTGTTGTATTACCAATGCAGACCGGAACTGGTGATGAAAAATCAGTTGCGACAAAATTGAATACAAGTTTCACTAACTTCTCAGATAATATTCAAAGCTTTTTCCCTAATTTGTCTTCTGTAACTGGACAGGCATCTTATGAAGGAAATAATCTAAAGGGCTTGATTGTTGATGTCTCAACGCAATTCTACTCAGCAACTGAAATAGAAAGTTTTGCTAATTATATTGCTCAGAGTGCACCAAATTATCTACCTAAGGGCGTACCAGTAAAAATTAAAATAGAAGCATCAACGGGTATGCAAGCATACTTAATTCAAGGAGCAAACGATAGTAAATATAAAGTTACTATCTTAGGTTCATACTAATCGCAATAAAAGAGTCACAGAAATGTGGCTTTTTTTCTTGCATTTCTATACATTTAACAGTAGTATGGTAAAAATATATATTTTATGAGGAGGCATATACTAATGGGAATGCACCAATATTTGTCAGGTTTGAATGAGCTAGAGATGATTACTCGGGCACCTGGATATTTTAAATATCAACCACATTCAGTTGCTGCTCATTCTTGGAAAGTGGCTGAGGCGGCTCAATTCCTTGGAGATATTGAAGAGGCACATGGCAAAGAAGTTGATTGGCGTATGTTATACGAGAAGGCGTTGAATCATGATATCACGGAACGTTTTATTGGTGATATTCGAACTCCTGTAAAATATGCATCATCTACATTAAGACATATGCTGGCAGATGTAGAAGATACACTGTCTGATAACTTTATTCGGACTGAAATACCTGAAGAATTACAAGAAGTTTACACTCGTCGTCTTCATGAGGGTAAGGATGATACATTAGAGGGCCGAATCCTCTCTGTTGCCGATAAGGTCGACCTATTATATGAGGCATTTGGTGAACTTCAAAAAGGCAATCCCGAACCTGTCTTTACGGAAATTTATAAAGAAAGTCTCGAAACTATCTTTGCTTTCCGTGATATGCCAAGTGTGGCCTATTTCATTAAAGAAGTATTACCTGAATTACTAAATGAACATTTCCCTGGTTCAGAAAAACTACAACGTATTTACATTGGTATTTTTAATGCTGACTAGTCTGTTATAATGGCGTTAGAAAGTAGTTTACAAAGTAGCATTAACAAGGGCAGCTGCAGAAAATAAACTGTCTCAGCTGCTCTTTTATTTTTAGCTAGAAAGCAGGATATCTATAATGATTAATCGTCATACTGATAATGAATACGAATTAGTTTCAAAATATCAACCAACCGGCGATCAGCCTGAAGCTATAAGAAAGTTAGTTAATGGTTTAAAAAATGGTATTAAAGAACAAATATTACTGGGCGCAACCGGGACTGGAAAAACCTTTACCATTTCGAATGTTATTGCGCAAACGAACAAACCAGTTTTAGTACTATCACACAATAAAACTTTAGCAGGACAATTATATGGTGAATTTAAAGAGTTTTTCCCTAATAATGCTGTGGAATACTTTGTTTCATATTATGATTACTACCAGCCTGAAGCTTATGTACCATCATCAGATACCTATATTGAAAAAGATTCATCAATTAATGATGAAATCGATAAGTTACGTAACTCGGCCACTGCTTCGCTATTAGCTCGAAATGACACAATTGTCGTCGCCTCAGTGTCATCAATCTTTGGTTTAGGTAATCCAGAACAATATCATGATCATGTCATTAATGTTCGAGTAGGAGATATTCTAGAAAGAAATGACTTAATGCATCGACTAATCGACATTCAATTTCAACGGAATGATATCGATTTTCAACGTGGCCGTTTTCGCGTTAGAGGAGATGTTTTAGAAGTATTTCCAGCATCATCCGATGCCAAAGCACTAAGAATTGAATTTTTTGGTGATGAAGTCGACCGTATTCGCGAAATTGACTCGCTTACTGGAGAAATAACTGCTGAGTTGGACCTCGCAACAATATTCCCAGCAACCCACTTTATGACCAATGATGCGATACGTGATCGTGCTTTAAAAACAATTCAAGCAGAGTTAGATGATCAATTACAAAAGCTTGACAAAGATGGCAAATTACTTGAAGCACAACGGTTGAAGCAGCGAACTGAATATGATATTGAAATGATTAGAGAGATGGGCTTCACGACAGGAATTGAAAATTATTCCCGTCATATGGATGGTCGACAGCCAGGCGAACCACCTTTTACACTATTAGACTTTTTCCCTGATGATTTTATTATTATCGTGGATGAATCACATGTTACCATGCCACAAGTTCGAGGAATGTATAAAGGGGATCGTGCGAGAAAAGAGACCTTGATTAACTATGGGTTCCGCTTGCCTTCAGCATTGGATAATCGACCATTACGTATTGAAGAATTTGAAAAACATGTTAACCAAATTATTTATATGTCAGCGACACCAGGTGACTATGAAAATGATCGTGTGCCTGAAACAGATGTTGCACAACAAATCATTCGACCAACTGGTCTATTAGATCCGGAAATTGAAGTACGTCCAGTAATGGGACAAATCGATGATTTAATCGGGGAAATCAACAAACGTGTTGACAATGAAGAACGTGTTTTTGTTACAACTTTGACCAAAAAAATGGCTGAAGACCTAACTGACTACCTTGAAGATGTTGGTATTAAGGTTAAATATCTACACTCCGATATTAAAACATTAGAACGTACCGAAATTATCCGTGATTTACGTCTTGGTAAATTCGATGTATTAGTCGGTATTAATCTATTACGTGAGGGAATTGATGTACCTGAAGTTTCATTAATTGCAATTCTCGATGCTGACAAGGAAGGATTCTTGCGTAACACACGTTCCTTAATTCAAACGATTGGGCGTGCTGCCCGTAATGAAAATGGTCACGTCATTATGTATGCGGACTCAGTCACTGCTTCAATGCAAGCAGCAATGGATGAAACTTCTCGGCGCCGTCATATACAAATGCAATACAATGAAGATCATAATATTACACCGCACACGATTAAGAAGGCCATTCGTGATTTGATTTCGGCAAGCCATGAGGTTGATAATCAATCTACCGAGAAGGGTAGCTTTACCGATGTTGCCTTTAAAGATATGGCACGTGATGATCAGAATGCAATGATTGCAAATCTTGAAGATCAAATGCGTTCTGCAGCCAAACGTCTTGATTTTGAAGATGCCGCTAATCTCCGTGATGCAGTCATGGAATTAAAATTACAAATTGGTAAGTAAACAATAAAGTGCTCCATAATCGTTAGAGTTTTATATCTAACAATTATGGAGCACTTTGCTTAATTAGCTTCACTTAAACTATCATTCAAAATTTTTATTTTTTTGGTTGCAATCCAAAGCAATAACCCGGCTAACAAAGTAATAAGTCCAATAATCAAAAAGTAAGCAATTTCAGTATTAGGTGCATATAGCTTGACTAATTGTGCATTGGCTGCTTGTGCAGTTGCATCAGATAGGTTCCAAACGGTTAACATTTGTGCTTGGAATGCGACAGGCGCCATCTTGGCTGATGCTGATAAACCAACTGGAGAAATTAACATTTCACCAATTTCAACTAATGCCCAAGAAGCCACTAACCAAAGCGGATTAAAATGATTATTTACACCAAATAACATCCCTGGGAAAGCCATCCAAACATATGACAAACCTGCAAATACAAGTCCCAAGGCAAATTTTACGCCCGTTGCGGGTTGTTTATCACGTAACTTCTTTGACCATAGCCAAACGAAGAAAGGCGTAAATAGCATAATAAATAGTGGGTTCAATGATTGGAACCAAGAAGCCGGAATGCCATGAAGCGCTGTTTGGTTTGAGGCAAATAGCGCCAAAACAACTGATCCCTGTTCTTCAATGACCCAGAACAACATTGCCGCAATAAATAATGGAATATACGCAACAACTTTACGTCGCTCAAACTTAGTTGTCTTACTTGATGTTAACATGACAACAAAATAAGCAATTGGTACAAGGATAGCAACAGCCGTTAATAGGTTAATAATTGAATTAATATTCAACGTGCCTGTCATGTGTAAAATAGCTAAGATTAACAGAATGACAATAATTCCCAGTCCAACTTTCCAAATTAATGATTTGATTTCTTCGGGCTGCAAAGGTGATGGTGCTTTTTTTGAAACATTATTTAAATGTTTCCGTCCATCAATTGTATATTGAATCAGACCAATAAACATTCCTATAGCAGCTAATGAAAAGGCAACATGGAAGTTGACATGTACTTGAAACCACCCTACTAAAATAGGAGAGACAAAGGAACCTAAATTAATTCCAAAAACATAAATCGAGAAACCAGCATCTCGGCGCTCATCATCGGCATCGTATAGATTTCCCACCATTGTCGCAACATTTGGTTTCAATAGACCAGTACCTAAGGTAATTAAGAAAATCGAACAAAAAAGACCAGTTGTTCCCAAAGGCATTGATAGGGCAATGTGACCAAACATAATGAGAACACCACCATAAAATACCGTTCGCCAAGATCCTAAAATACGATCTGCTAGATACCCACCAATGATACCTGATAGATAAACCATCGAGCCGTAAATAGACATAATTGCCGCACCAGTGACGGCATTAAATCCCAAACCACCTTTATCAGCGGCGTATATCATATAAAATAATAGTATGGCTCGCATACCATAGTATGAAAAGCGCTCCCACATTTCAGTAAAGAACAAAGTCATTAAACCTCGTGGTTGACCAAAAAATGAGGCACTATCTTTCTGATTCATCAAAAAAACCTCACTTCACATCAAAAAATGTGCATATTTATTCTAAAAAACGAACGTTTGTAATTTTACGCTTATTCAAAATGAAAATCAAATACATGATTGTCTATCATATTTGGCAATAAAAAAGATGATCACACCACTGACTTGAAGTCGGGAGATTGATCATCTTAAATACTTTCCAAGAGACTGAAATTAACTGTTTCGCTCTCTTCGGTATGTCTATTCATTTTTGCTTTTTGGGAAAGTTAGCTAAAGATTCCGTGATGCGTGTTTGTGCTTCATTAATACGTTCAAGATGAGGTTTATTTTTAAAATCCAATTTTTTAAGTTGACCTTGCAAGTCATTGACCAAAGAATTAATGCCATTTAAAGACTCTTGAATATCTGAAACTGATTTTTTTATATCATTAACCGAATCTTTTTCGTATTTAATAGCATCTTTCAAATCGTGGAATCGTATTTTTGCTTTTTCAAACATAAATTAATCCTTTTCAAATTGTGCTGCAATTTTTTTTGCGCGTTCTTGATAAATTGTGTCAGTCATTTTTTCACTATTGTCAACAACAGGAATATCGAACTCATCATCAATATAGCGGGGCACTAAATGGAAGTGTGAGTGAAAAACAGATTGCCCAGCTGCTTCACCATTATTATTGATGATGTTCAATCCGATAATTTTATCATCACTTGCTTTGATAGCACGAGCAATTTTAGGCAAAATACCCAATACACGTGCAGCTAGTTCGTCATCATATTCATAAATATTAGCAACATGTTTCTTAGGGACAACCAGTGTATGCCCAGGTGTTGCTTGCGTTAAATCTAAAAATGCAAGTACATCGTCATCTTCATATACTTTATATGAAGGAATCTCACCATCAATTATCTTATCAAATACATCTGACATCTTAATATTCCTCCTCTAACATTAACTTCATTATACAGTTAATTATAATTCCTGTCTGGTATAAATAATGGAAAGTTTTTTGGTAAAATAGAATAAATAATAGAAATACAGGTGTATAACATGAGCTTAGAAATTAAGAACTTATCTGGAGGATATGGCAAACTAACTGTTTTAAAGGATATTTCATTTACTATCCCTGATGGTACATTAACTGCGTTAGTCGGTTTGAACGGCTCTGGAAAATCAACAACGATCAATCATATTATTGGTCTATTAAATCCCAAGCAAGGTAGTATTACATTAAATAATTTAACATTAGGAGAAAATCCTGTTGCGTATAAAGCGCAACTTGCTTATATTCCTGAACAACCAATCGTTTATGAAGAATTAACTCTAAAAGAGCATTTAGCATTAACTATCGCTGCTTATCAGCTAGATGAAAAAGTTGCTTGGCAACGAGCTGAACAGTTGTTGAAAATTTTCCGATTAGAAGATAAATTAACATGGTTTCCTACGCATTTTTCAAAGGGTATGCGTCAAAAAGTAATGATCGTCATGGCCTTCATTACAGAGGCAAAGTTGTTTATCATTGACGAACCATTCTTAGGTTTAGATGTTATTGCTGTTAATGACTTACTAACCCTGATTGATAGTAGAAAAAAAGAAGGTACTAGTTTTCTTTTAACAACTCATGTTCTAAATACCATTGCAAGTCATGCAGATCAATTTGTTTACTTAAAGGATGGACAAATCGCTGCAGAAGGACCTGCAACTGATTTTTCAAAGCTCGTACCTGAATTAAATGTAAATGAGGATTAAGGTCAATGAAATTAAATCATCTATTCAAAGATCGTGTTGCTAATCGATGGCATCAATACCTCAAGTATCTCAGATATGTATTTAATGATCATGCTGTCTTAGCATTATTTATTTTAGCAGGAGCTGGGGGACTGGCGTATCAATCATTATGGCAAACTGCGCCTATCAACATTTGGACAAGATTACTAATCACCATTATCATCATAATGACATTTATCTTTTTCAAAAATCCAACTAATTTTATCAAACCAGCTGATCCAACAGCACTATTAAGTGATGAAACATCATTACGAAAATTAATAAAGCAAGCAACGACATATAGCATGATTATTAATGGCATTGTTGAGGGCATTGTGTTGTTGGCATTATGGCCCATGATTTTTCGATTATTAACAAATTCTATCCCGTTAGTTTTAGCTACTACGATTGTGTTAGTTGCCTTAAAAATGTTACTAACTAAACATATTGCACAAAAGCAGCGGTTATTTGTAGATGCCGCCAATTCAAAATTAATTAATTGGCGACAATTAGTTACAACCGAAGAAAATCATCAATTTATTGTACTATCATTTTTCAACTTATTCATTGACGTACCCGGAATTACACCGCGGATAAAGCGACAATCCTGGGCTGATACGCTTATTAGTTTTTGGGATAGGCATAATAACAATCCAATTATCAAGCTATATGTAACAGCGTTTATACGTCGTACACAATACATTAAGTTATGGTTTCGACTAACTATTTTTGGCGGATTAGCTGCATGGTTTACCACTGGTTGGCTACAAACAATACTACTAGTTATATTGTTTTACCTGCTAGTGTTGCAGTTAATACCACTAAGCAATGTACATCAACATATCGTCTTTAATTTCTTGTATCCAATCTCAAATCAACAACGTTTACGAGCATTTCAGTTAGCGATGCTACCATGGTTAATAACGACCCAATTAATATGGGTGATTATTGGCTTTATCGCTGATCCTAGCATTAATTTGTTGTTACAAAATCTAATTTGTCTTGTCGTAATAGGGGGCATTTTGGTATTCTGGTATACGGAACAAAAAATCAATAAAAGCACACAAAGGAGAAACACTCGTGCGTTTACGAAATAAAAAATGGGCACAACCATGGTTAGAAAATCATGCGGATCTCGTTATCAACCAAGACCGTGCTGTTTCATTAAAGGGCAATTGGCAAAGCATTTTTACAAAAGAACAACCTTTGCAAATTGAAATTGGAACTGGTAAAGGTCAATTTATTATTGGCATGGCTAAGAAATATCCTGATATCAATTTCATTGGTATGGAAATTCAAGAAGCAGCAGTCGCTGTTGCCGGTCGCAAGGCAGATGAAGATGAAGATGAACTACCAAATCTAAAATTTATCTATGGTGATGGTGCTGGTGTAGACACATACTTTGCTAAAGGTGAAGTTAGTAAACTATTTCTAAATTTCTCTGATCCTTGGCCAAAAACCCGTCATGAATCTCGTCGCTTAACTTATAAGTCATTCCTTAAAAGTTATCAGGCCGTTCTACCTGCGGGTGGTGAGCTTGAGTTCAAGACTGATAATCGTGGTTTATTTGAATATTCACTTTATTCTTTTGCTAACTTTGGTATTCGCTTCAATCCAGCCGGTATATCTTTAAACCTTCATGAAGATGAAGATAAGATGATCGACAATGTTGAAACAGAATATGAACACAAGTTTGCCTCACAAGGTTATCCAATTTACAAGTTTGTAGGTTCATTTAACTAATTGCTACTATATAAAAAGAAGAAGTTGGAACAAAAAATTTGTTCCAACTTCTTTTTGCTAAAAATGTATTAATTATCAGCATGAAAGTTTGATAGCATAAACGACTTTTGTCTCGCTTTCCTTTTTTGACTTACTTATTAATCTGGCATTTCAATAGATTCTTCAGTGATAACAGTAATAGTTACTGAATTTTTGCCAGCTTCCCACTGTGCTTCTGCACCACAATTTGTTAATTGTTGGATTTCTTGTGCCAAAAATCCAGCTTCAAATGCAAAACTTGCATCTGGATGTTTAAGCAATCTTTCGTCAACAACAGGACCGTTTAGTAACCATTTTTGCTCAAATGATTTTTGGGAAGTGTTTGAAAGGTAACCAAACCCAGCCGACATAAAGAAATTCTGAATTTCATTAGCCCCAGTTAATTGGAACTCATTTGCGATTGACTTACCAGCCCAGTATGTAATCTCTGATTGATCATCTTGTAATAATTCAGGCAATAAATGATCACGTAATAATACGAGTGAAAAAATATCAAAGTTCTGGTTTACTGTTGATTCTGTCATTGTTTGCTCCTTTGAATGTTCAAAAATAATTATAGTGTATTCATGCTTAATTTGCCAACAGTTTACATGAGTGTTACAATAATATTCTTGAAAGGATGGAGTTTTACATGGTTTTACCGTATAGTCCCCTAAATAACAGTACGCTAGGTTTAGTTACTGGTGATTTAATCGCACAACGGCAAGTTGACAGTCAGCGAACATCATGGAGTGGAGACTCCGCTTTAACTTTAGCAACAATAAGTAGTCTGTCATACGGTTATAATTTAACTGACATGATGGATCGATACCTAAGTTGGTATCAAGCTGGTGAATACACCAAACATTCTAAAAAGCCCCTGACGGTTGGTAGCACAACAACCTTCGCATTGGATAAGTACGAGCGAACAAGTGATCCATTTAATTCAGGTGGTCGTGAACTATCCGACAATGGAAATGGCGCTCTAATGCATATTATGCCAGTCATACTGTATTTACGATCACAATATGGTGAAGATTTTGTCTCTCATGAGCCGGCAATGCTAATGTTACATCAAATTACTGGTTTGACTCATAATCATCCCCAGTCATTAATCGCTAGTGGTTTATATGCAATGTTAGTAAATAACATATTACAAAATATGCCGCTTATTGAAGCGGTTGATCAAGCAGTGAGTGGTTCTTATGAATACTATTCACAGCATCAAATTTTTGCACAATTTTTACCAGCATTTCAAGCACTAAATAAACCTGATTTAAAAAGTGAATCCATAGAATCATTGCATACATCAGGATATGTGGTTGATACATTGGCAACAACGATTTGGGTCATACTAAATAGTACAAGTTTTGAAAATGCAATATCACTTACTCAAACTTTACCAGGCGAATCAGAACGTATTATGCCTCTTGTTGGTTCACTAGCTGGCATTTTATATCATCAAGAATTTCTTGAAAGATATAGTACTAATGATAAAGAATTAGCAATAGTGATGGATGTACTTCACATAGCAAATAAAAGCCATAATTTTAATTAATACTGTTGCATAAAAGATGGCTAACCAGCCATCTTTTTTTTATTTTTTTCAGAAAGAAGGAATTTATAATTAAATGGCAGCATTAACCCATAGTATAACTGGCGTTTTAATGATTTTAGGGTTAGTAGCAATCGGATTTATTTTAATTAGGGGAAACATTTTTGATGATTCTGATGGTAAAATAAGTCGATTTTTATCTGGCTTTATTTCAAAAGTTGCATTACCAGCTTATTTAATTGTTCATATACCTCAAGACTTTACACCTAAAACATTACTGGCAATGGGAACAAATATTTTATTTCCTTTAAGCAGTATGATGCTACTGTTAGTTTTATCATTTTTTATTGCGCGCATTATTCACGTTGACCCAAAACACAAAGGCCTTTTTCAGTCGCTACTTTTTAATTCAAATACAATAACCGTTGGCCTACCAGTCAATATGGCATTATTTGGTATGAATAGTTTACCATATGTTTTGATCTACTATATGGCTAACACGACCGTATTTTGGACAATAGGTGTTTATATGATTTCAATTGATGGTAATCACGACAATAACCATTTTAATCTGAAAAAAACGCTAGCTGGTGTCTTTAATCCACCAATGATTGCGCTACTCATCTCATTAATACTAGTTTTTATTAATGTAAAACTACCAGCATTTTTGGTCACTGATTTAACAGAATTAGGAGATACCAATGTTCCTTTGGCACTAGTATTTATTGGTTTTGCCATTGCGAAGACTTCTCGTAAAGACTTGCTACCAAATAAAGAAACTGTGACCTTATCATTAAGTCGTTTTGTTTTAGCACCACTCACGATGGCTCTCATTATGATGCCATTTGATTTGCCTACATTACTAAAACAAGTATTTATTATTCAGTCCGCCATGCCCGCCATGACCAACGCGGCAGTCATGGCACTCGAATATAAAGCAGATTATAAATTTGCGTCTATTAGTATTACACAAACAACCTTATTAATGTTACTAGTCATTCCAGTACTGATGTTTGTTATTCAATAACATCGTAAGAGTTTTTCCTTGCGTTACCTGCCTTGTTCGTACTACGGTTACCTTGTAATGGTTATATTTTATATAACCATTCATTTCATGGTTTAAGTTGACAAAGGGAGGCATAACAATGGCATTATTTGGTACAAAAGCCTGGGCTAAGCAAACATTGAAGGAGGCTGGTGTCAGTCAAATTTTAGTAGCAAAGCGGCCAAAACGACTTGCAAACACGACAATAACAGCGCTATATCAAGAAATTTTTCGACGTCATTTGATTTAGCTTGCACAATTTGATACAAAAAGGAACACAGTGCTCACTGTGTTCCTTTTTTTGTTTATTTATTCGTTTTTAATTATTTTTATTGCATATTATTTCAATAATTGCTAAGATTATGATAATATGATGAATTATTTGGGAGATTTAATTAATGAATATAATTAATACAACAACATATCATGATGCTTGGTTAAGCGATTTGACAGAATTACTTAAAATTCCTTCTGTAAGAAATGACGCACAAGCCACAACAGACGCTCCTTATGGTCCTGGTCCAAAAGCAGCTCTTGATTTTATGATGGCAATTGCCAAGCGTGATGGCTTTCGGAAAGTAGGAACGGTTGGTAATCGAGCAGGATACATCTATATTGGACCTGAAGATGATGAACAGCCAATTGGTGTCATTGTACATGTCGATGTTGTGCCTGTAAACGATATTGACCAATGGCAAACTGAACCATTCACTCCAGTCATTAAAGATGATAATCATATTTATGCACGTGGGGCAGATGATATGAAGGCAGCCGTTATGTTAACTTACTACGCAATTAAAGCAATTAAAGATGCCCAATTGCCATTGAAACACCAAATTAGATTTATCATTGGTACTGATGAAGAAAGTGAATGGGCAGATATGCACCAGTATTTTGCAGAGGAAGGGGACCTGCAATATGGCTTTTCACCCGATGGTGCAGCAAATCTATCATACGGTGAAAAGGGTATTAGTCAGCTAGATTTATATTTTGATGCCACAAATCCTGAAGATGCCCCAATTAAGTTAATCAACTTTAAAAGTGGTTCAGCAACTAATGTTTTACCTGGATTTGCTACAGCTACTTTTTCTGGCATTCCTGTCAATGATCTACAAAATAACTTTGACCAATACTGTCAAGAAGAGAATATTTCGGGAACTTTAAGCCAGAACGGTGAACAAACCGTTCTGACAGTACAGGGAGTTGCAACTCATGCTGCTCGCCCAGAAACTGGTAAAAATGCCGCAACCTATCTTGCTAATTTTTTGACACAGTATGACTTTAAAGGTAACGCAGCTAACTTCCTACAATTTGTTGGACAGAAATTGCATAAGGATCCCTATGGTGAGCACTCTGGGTATGGCAAGTCAGAACCAAAGCTCGGAAAAACCAGTCAAAATGTTGGCATTACTGACTTCATTAACAATACAACTGGTCATATTAACCTAAACTTCCGTCATTCACTAGCTTTTGATGAAGCCGAAACCGTTGATCAAATATTGACTGATGAGCCTTGGCTAACTAACATCGTTCGTGATCCGGCAGGGCTTGTGCCGCACTATGTAGGTAAAGATAACAAACTTGTTAAATTATTAGCAGATGCCTTTCAATCTGTTACTGGTAAATTACCCGATCAAGGCGTTAATGGTGGGGCTTCCTTCGGACGTCTAATGTCAAGTGGCGTTGGATTTGGTATCATTCCAACAGATGAACCATCAACAGCTCATGGGGCAAACGAATCCTTTAATTTGGCGAACTACCAAACTGGTATCGATCTTATCGTAGCAGAAATACTAGCCCTATCAGATAATCTATAATGTGTTGACCTATAAAAAAATAAATGTGATAATTAGCATGTAATTTAATATTTACTAGGGGAGCCTTTTATGGCTGAGACGTTAATTAACGGACCCTTTGAACCTGTTTAGTTAGTACTAACGAAGGAAAGTAATGGTCAATGCGATTTATAGCACAGAAAACCAATTTCCTGGTTTTCTGTGCTTTTTAAATTGCCATGAATGCGGGAGGAATCATGATAGATATACCACAAGTTATAACAATTGCTTCAACTGATGCCAGTGGTGGGGCTGGTATCAACGCGGATTTAAAAACATTTCATAATCAAGGAGTTTATGCTGCGACGATTGTAGTCGGGCTAACCGCTCAAAATACTTATGGTGTGCAGGACCAATATCCGATTCCTGCAAAGTTTATTTTAGAGGAATTTAAAAGTATCGTTGATGATTTAGATATCAAAGCGGCCAAAACTGGTGCATTACTGGATGAGATTCGTGTTCATGCGGTTGCACAAGGATGGCAATCACATAACCTGGGAAAACTAATTATCGACCCAGTAATGGTAGCAAAGGGTGGCGCGCACTTATTAAGTGACGCAGCGATCGATACTTTAAAAGCAGAACTTATACCACTCGCATTCTTGATAACACCAAATCTACCGGAAGCTGAGGTACTCGTTGGTCGTTCATTGAAAACTGATCAAGACATTATTCATGCAGCTAGGACAATCCAAAATATGGGCGTTAAAAACGTCTTAATAAAAGGTGGCCATCGTGCTGATTCAAAAAATGAGTTTGCCGACTACATTCTATATGCTGACGGTTCATCAGAATGGCTCACAATGCCTGGTATCAAAACCAAGCGTACGCACGGAACTGGTGATACCTTATCATCATTTATAACTGCAAATCTAGCAAAAGGGTATGATTTGAAGGATATTATGCCTGTTGCTAAAAAATTCACTTACGAAGCCATTCGGCAAACAATCAATGTTGGTCATGGTCATGGTCCATTAAACCATTGGGTGGCTATCACAATGGGGACGGAGGATAACAAATGACCTTCCATGAATTTCTATTACAACAATCTGCATCAATACGGAATGATATCTATCACTCATCTTTTGTACAAGGCATAGGCTCAGATAATTTGTCGCAAACACAGCGAGACTATTATGTTGCACAAGATACCTATTATACCGACTATTTCGGTAAACTATTTGACTTAACGACAGAAAAATTAACACCATTGCAGCAAGCTTCAAAGCCTGTGTCTACAGACGAACAAACTGCTCACAATGCCTTGCTAGCAAGTCAGGCAATGCTAAATATACCACCTGACCAACATAATTTAGCCTATCTAGAGCACATGGAAAAGGCGATTATGCAAGGTGATGCCACAAATGCAATGTTGGCTTTATTACCATGTACGGAGTCGTACCATTTAATAGGCACCCATTTTATTAATAAGTTCCCTAATAATACTTATGAACCTTGGCTAGCTTATTACACTAGTCCCGATTATAAAGCATTCACACAATGGAGCTGGCAAGTAGTTGATCAACAGGTACCTGACTGGCAGAAACTATCTTTTGAAACACAGCAGGCTTATTTATCAACATATTTAACATCTTACCAATATGAACTTACTTTTTGGGAGCAAGCAGCACGACACTAAGTACTGTATTAAATGTTATAATAAATATAGACTATGTATTGAAGAGAGGGATTTAAAATGAATACGTTAATTTCAGTTGCGATAGCACCTTTTGGTGTTGGTGATGAACTAAGTAGCTATGTAAACGATATTATTGGGGTAATCGAAGAATCTGGACTTACTTACAAAACAACCGCCATGGGTACTGAAATTGAGGGGGAGTGGTCAGATGTTATGAATACTGTGCAAAAGGCCATTCAAACGTTAACAGATAAAGGTATCCGTGCATATGTTTCTCTAAATGCCGATATTCGACCTGGTCACACAAACACAATTGAAACAAAACTACAGAAACTTAGCCATAAATTAGAGGGATAATCGTTTTTGTATTAATATCAATTTACAAAGGATAGGGCACTAAATAAGGTGTACTTATCCTTTTTTCTTTCAAAAAGAATCTGAAATAAATAAATTCCCGATTTTTATAATGATTTGTGTAGACAAATCCTTTAAATGGGACTATATTTAAATACCGTAAGCGTTTTCACAACGTGTATGTTTAATTTAGGTTTTTTAAGGAGATATTATTATGCAAACTGCATTATCGTCAGAGAGTCAACCAAAAGTTGTCAATCGTTGGTTGGTAATTTTTGGTACTGCTCTTGTGCAATTGGGTGTGGGAACCTTTTACGCATGGAGTATTTTTAACACACCAATTTTAAAGATGTTTCATCAATTGGTATTAGATCCAGCTACAGGTAAACCTGCGGCTGTCCAGCCACATTTAGGATCTATTTCATTGATTTTTTCAATTGGTGCATTAGCCTTATCATTATCAACGATTTTTGTTGGCTCATTAGTCAAGAAATTTGGTGTTCGTAAAGTCACGATCTCAGCCGGTATCTTATTTGGTATTTCAGTCTTTATCGCATCACGCGTTAGTTCTGCAGATCAATTGTGGCTATACTATTTGTCAGCAGGTGTTATGTTAGGTGCTGCCGATGGTATTGCTTACATGTCAACGCTATCAAATGCCATCAAATGGTTCCCTGAGAAAACAGGTCTAATTTCTGGTATTTCAGTTGCCTTCTATGGATTAGGATCATTTGTTTTCAAATATATTGACTCAGCTTTTCTAGGAACGAATATCGTTCACAACTTGCCACATGCTTTAATGGCTTGGGGATTCTTATCAATGCTTCTAATCGTAGGTGGTGCATTATTCATTCATGATGCACCAGAAGCAAAGGGTGAGGATGTTGTCGACGATCCAACTCACCATGAGTTCACGACTCGTGAAATGCTACGTAAGCCACAAGCATACTTGCTATTCATTGCCTTGCTAACAATTTCTTTGTCTGTTTACTTGACTGGAATTTCATCTAACTTGGGTACAAATTTGGCCGGATTAGATATTGCACAAGCTACAAATATCGTTGCCGTAGTTGCAATTGCTAATACTATTGGTCGTTTCTTGATTGGATCACTTTCAGATAAGTTTGGTCGTAAGCCAATGTTTATTCTTTCATACGTTGTAACCTTTATTGCCGTAGCTACTTTGGCATTTAGCAGTCATCTAAGTGTTCCGGTATTTTATGCCGCAATGATTGCTGTTGGTTTCTTCTTTGGTGGTACGATTACAGTTTATCCAACCATGGTTGGTGACTACTTCGGTTTGAAGAATCATAGTCAAAACTACTCTCTAATTTACCAAGGATTTGGTTTCGGAAGTTTAGCAGGTGCCATTATTTTGTCACTTGCTGGTGGTAACTTATCCGTTGTCTTTAATATCTATATGGTAATGTTGATCGTTTCATTATTGATTTGGGTATTTATTAAGAAGCCAGTTTACAAAAACTAATTTTTTTACAAATATAAAATTTCTAGCTATCGATTTTGATGAAATCGGTAGCTTTTTTAATACTATTTTCTGTATAATATCATTTATGATAATTTGTATAAATCAAATACATATTTACGGAGAGGTATTTCTATGAAAACAAAGCAAGGACATTTTCTACAACTGACAACCTTTGATATTAAGGTTATTGGATTAGTTTTAATGGTCATTGACCATTTTCACCAAAACTTTGCACCATTTGGCGCACCAGCATGGCTAGATTGGTTTGGTCGTCCAGTAGCAACTTTATTTTTCTTTACAGCCGTTGTCGGCTTTGCCCATACACATAGTAAGAAAACTTATATGCTTCGTTTGTATATTAGTATGGTGGTAATGGCAATATTAATGAACTTAACACAACAAATTATTGGTTTTGAACAAGTTCAATTGATCAATAACATATTTCGTGATTTGTTTATTGGAACCATTTTTATGGCTGCCATCGATCAATTTGAGAAAGTAAAGGGTGGTCATGCTGGTAAACATATCTCGTTGGGTGTGCTCTTATTTTTGTTGCCATTCTTGTTATCAATAATCATGATGCCCTTACTTGCATCAAATGGTTCAATTTCGTTAGCTCAAAAATTGATCATGCAAGCTTTATTAGCCATTAATCCAGCAATTATGCTTGCAGAAAATGGTGCCATGGTTTTGCTTATTCCAATCATGTATATATTCCGAAACGTTCGATGGGCACAATTATTAAGTATCGTTGTTGTCGCCGCTATCTACGGTTTCTTTGGTTCTACACAATGGATGATGATTTTCGCCATCATTCCAATTGCTTTATATAACGGAACAAAGGGACGGGGTATGAAGTACTTCTTTTATATCTTCTATCCAGCGCATCTCATTTTCTTATATGCACTTGCCGCTTGGCTATATTAAAATTAAACACAAAAAAAGCACATCATTTTAATGATATGCTTTTTTGTGCTATTAATTTTTGTAACGATAGACTTTTGCTTCAAATGGACGCAATGTTGTGCCTTGATCATCTGGATAATTACTAATTAGGATCTCTGCATTAGCAGGAACACCATAGTCACGAGATTGTTCTGATTCAGTAAAGTTATTAATAACTAATAACTCTTCATCATCACCAATACGCTTGTATGTGTATACTTCCTCATCCTCTGGATCCAAGAGTTGGTAATGACCAGTTGTGATAATAGGTAATTCATGGCGTAATTGAATCAACTTTTGATAGTAATAAAATACGGAATCTTTATCAGCTAATGCTTCCTCAACATTAATTTCACCAAAATTGTCATTCATCTTTAACCAAGGGGTACCATCTGTAAAGCCAGCATTCTTACCAGCAGTCCATTGCATAGGGGTACGTGCATTATCACGTCCCTTGTAGTGGACATAGCGCAACAATGTATCATCATCGATTAAGTGATCTTTATTAACCAAATACTCACGCGCATTCAAGATTTCAATATCATTGAAATCATCCCAGCCTAAGTTATAAGCATTCGTCATACCGATTTCTTCACCTTGATAAATATAAGGTGTTCCTTGCATGAAGTGTAGGAGGGTACCAACCATTTTAGCAGATACAACACGGAACTCGGGTTTGTCACTACCATAGCGACTAACTGCACGTGGTTGATCATGGTTATTCCAATATAGTGAATTCCACGCTTTACCATCTAGTTCATATTGCCACTTACTTAGGTTTTCTTTCAATTTAGGTAGAGAAACACGTTGGTCATACCACTTTCCTAAAGCAGGGTCAGGATTACCATCTAATTCAACATGTTCAAATTGAAATACCATGTTCAATTCTTTGCCATCGTTTGATGCATATTCCTTAGCATTTTCAATATCAACACCTGAGGCTTCACCAACCGTCATTATGTCAGCATTATTTAATACCTTATTACGCATTTCTTGTAGATACTCATGAACATGAGGACCATTGGCAACAGCACGATTTGAATTACCGTAGATATCTCCTTCAGGCACCTTGCCATCAGGTAATCCATCTGGCTTAGAAATCAATGAAATAACATCCATACGGAAACCATCAATTCCTTTATCAACCCACCAGTTCATCATATTCCAAATAGTCTCACGCATCTTTGGATTTGCCCAGTTAAGATCTGGTTGTCCTTCAGCAAAGAGGTGTAGGTAGTACTGACCTGTCTTTTCATCAAATTTCCAAGCTGGACCAGAGAAGAAAGATCCCCAGTTATTAGGCTCATGACCATCAACTGGGTCACGCCAAATATAGAAATCACGCTTATCATTATCCTTTGAAGAACGACTCTCGATAAACCACTTATGTTGATCAGAAGAATGGTTAATAACTAAATCCATCACAATCTTTAGACCACGTTCATGGGCTTCTGCCAACAGGTGATCAAATTGTGCCATATCTCCAAATTCTGGATTGATACTTTGATAATCAGAAATATCGTAACCATTATCCTTGTTTGGTGAATTGTAAACTGGGTTCAACCAGATAACATCTGCACCTAATTTCTTAACGTAATCTAGATGTTGTTCAACACCTTTTAAGTCCCCGATACCATCGTTATTTGAATCTTGGAATGAGCGAGGGTAGATTTGATAAACAACCGCTTTTTGCCACCACTTGATATTTTCTTTTGTCATTGTTTTCTCCAATTATTTTTTTATTGATTATCTCTCATTTAGTAAATGATATTAAATTTCATCTCGAACCATCCAAATTGCAAATCCCGCAATAAAGAAAGCTATCGCAGCAACGATAAACATATGTGCCATTGAACCACCTAAGGCTGGTAAAATTAAAAAGCTAATAGATGATGCGACAATCTGTGGGATACAGATAAAGCAGTTAAATAGACCCAAAACTATACCGTCATGTTTACCATCTAGCGCGTTTGTCAAAATTGTAAATGGAATCGTAATTAATGCAATCCAAGCAACTCCAAATAGGGCAAAGGCAATGATTGATGACAACTTAGTTGTACCAAATGCTATCATTAGGAAGCCAATACCACCAAGAATCATGCTAACTGTATATGCAGGTCGACGAGTCTTCTTAGTTAAACGTGCAAAGAAAAGCCCAACAATAATGGCAACAATTGAGTACACAGCTTGAACAATTCCAAACCAATTTCCAGCTGCTTGATAACCAGCAGTTGATGGATCAGTCACATGCCATATGTTTTCGGCCAAGGCACCTGTTGAATAGGTCCACATATAAGGGATCGCAAACCAAACAAAGAATTCGACAATACCTAATAGCCAGAATACCTTTGGGGCACTTTTCAATACATTGACAATTGAAGACTTTTCATTTTGCTCTGCTGCAGAAATATTGTGATACTTTGCCATTTCTTCCGGTGTATATTCTTTAACGTTTTTAATCGTAAAGAATGCCGAAAGAGCCAAAATAATTGCTGATGCATAAAATGAAATTTTAACGGACATTGGCACTTCGCCACGTGGTGCAGTATTTGCAACTCCTAGAGCAGTTAAGAGGAAGGGGAAGACAAACGCTACTAAGCTTCCTAAACTACCCCAAACATTCTGCATTGACCATAATGAATTTGACTGTGTTTCATTCGCCATATCAGGAATGATCATTTTAAATGGTTGTTGTGAAACGTTCGCTGCCAAATCCATAAATAATACTGTCACAGCCCCAAACCATAGCGCAGCTGCAGATCCAAACCCAAACCCTAATGAACCTGCGTTAGGCAGCATCAACATAACGATAAACGAAACAACTGATCCACCAATCAAATAGGGCATCCGTCGTCCTAGTTTTGGTAACCACGTTTTATCAGAGAAATAGCCAACTAATGGCTGCATAATCATTCCAGCCAAAGGAGGTAGAATGAAGAAAAATCCTAAATTATTTGGATCTGCACCAATCGTTTGAAAGATACGACCCATGCTTCCAGTTTGCATTGAAAAAGCTACTTGTGTACCAAAATAACCAAATGTCATCATAAACATCTGAACTTTTGTTAAGTTTGGTAATCTATTTTTAACTACCCCAGATGTGGATGTTTCTGATTCTTTTAGTTCACTACCTGTCATCATTGAATTATCCATATGAAACCCCTCATAAATCAAAATAAAATCTCAAAAGTTTTGTAAAACTTGTACAAACGTTTACGCAATTATTGTAAGCGGTTCCATTTGTTATGTCAAGTTGTTTCTAAAAAACTAAAAGTTTGTGAATTTGTTGCAATTTGTATGGTGTTACAAGAAAGTCCGTGTATAATTAAACACATTAAGATACAAGTTAGGAGTTGCTCATGAAAGTCACTTTAAAAGACGTTGCTAATGCAGCCGGACTATCGGTTGCTTCAGTTTCGCGTATACTGACAAATCGTGGTCGCTACAGTGAAGTAACAGCAAAACGTGTTAGAGAATTAGCTCAAGAAATGGGATACTACAAGAATCAAAATGCGGCTGATTTATCAAGTAAAAAAAGTCGTGTTGTTGGTGTCGTTGTACCATTAATACATACAAACTTTGCGGATGAGATAATCAAGGGACTTTATGAAACGACTATTTCATCAGGTTATGAGTTATTAATTACATATCTAGACGAAGACGAAGATCATCAGTACCAAGTATTTCAAACCTTGTTATCTAGACAGGTGGGGGCTGTCTTTATGTTGTCTTTAGATATTCCTTCATGGATGATTGATAAACTTCTAGAAGAACAAATCTCAGTAATTTCTTTAACAGCTTTGCTTAGTGAACAAATTTCTGCAGTCACTTCAAACGAATTTGAAATGATGAATAGTATCGTCGATTATTTGATAGATATGGGACACAAAAATATTGCCTTAGTTGGGGATACAAAACTGACAACTAACATATCAAGTACTCGTCGTACAAACTTTATTAAATCAATGACAGACCACAACTTAGCGTATGAGAACATTTTTCTATATGGTAATGATCACTCGTATGAAACTGGATATACGAGTGTTACGACTGGTTATGACATAAACCAATTGCCGTTTACCGCAGCAATTGCAACTGCTGATATGGTTGGCCAAGGACTGATAAACGCGATGATTGATCATGGAAAGACAGTTCCTGAAGATCTTTCTATTGTGACCATTGACGGTCTCCAACAAACTGAAATAGCCCGACCTAAATTAACAACTGTCAAACAAGATTTTCCTGAAATTGGACGCATTGCTATGCAACTTTTTTTGGACTCAGACTCAGAAAAAACTGAACCTCAGATTATTTACATTCCAACCGAATTAATTCAACGCGACAGTGTTTTAAATCTGAATTCAACCAAATAAAATAAAAATGCTCCGTAAATAATTACTGTAATAAATAAAATTTACGGAGCATTTTTGTATTTAGTATCAAAATTTGTTAGGCATTAAATGTTATGAGATTATTTGTCAGTATAAATAGTTGGATATCAGGGGATAAGAAAGAATTGTAGCTAATATTGAGGCTTCTTAAAAATCACTTATTTTAGTTTACATAATATATATTATCAAAAGTTAAATATAAACGGGCACTGTCAAGTATTTGATGCAACATTGTTTTTATTACTGTTTTTTGTATGTACTGTAAACGTTATCACATCAGTTTTACCGGCTTTTTTTTACATTTTTATAACAAAATTCATTTTAGCAAAAAATTTTTGTCTTTTTTGTCTTTATTGACCATTTTCAACTTTAATTAATGCTTTATAACGTTTGAACACAATCTATGTATTATTGTTTAATTTAGATTAGCATTTCAAGGCACAACAAAACGCACCTCATCAAAATACAATTTTAACCAGGTGTTCCTTAACTTTTTGCGATTAATCAAATTGCTGTACTGCTGTTATGTATGTTGTTTAACCATTTTCAGTTAGCTAACCAATAACTGATCGTCACGCTGGGCACGTTGGCGTAAGCGTCTAGTCGCGCGTTTAAACAGATATTGTGGCGATTTTTGTCGTTTATGGACATGTGTTAACGGCTTACTATTAATTTCCTTAATGACCTGATCTACATGCTGTTGACTAATATCACTAAACCGCGTACCTTTAGGAAAATACCATTTGGCACGGAGATTACGATTAGTGCCTCATTAGTCCCACGTTCATAAGGTGCATAACTATTGGCGATGTATAAATCACCTAAATATTGCAGAATATACTTGGAGACCACACCATTTACAAATTCCTTACCATTATCACATGTGATTGATTTCACATAAATACCAAACTGACCTTTAAATTGTATGACTACTTTCAAAATATCAAGCGCTCGCTTAGATTTAGCTTTCAAAGCAACTTGAAAACGTGTTTTTCGTTCAACAAACGTGACTAATAACGAATCATTAGCCGAACCTTCCACCCCGTCCATCTCCCAATGTCCAAATTCTTTGCGGTAATTGACCTTTGCGGGGCGTTCATTAATACTCTGTCGCTTGCCAATATAGTGAATGGTCTCCTCAGATTGTTTTACGGGTTTGAAGTGATGTTTTTTACAACTAAACTGCTTATGTAGATGGGCTTTATATAACCTCTCAGCTGTTGATTAATTATTTATGGGGAAAACCTGCTGAACAAATCATGCGGGCACTTTATCAATTTAGTAATCGCCAAGCAGAAATTCGCTATGTTCAAATAGGTACATTGGCATCACCTACTATCGATATACCAGGAGCTCTTTTAAAATCCACCAAATTCACCTTTGTTAGGATCTGGTTTTGGTTCACTAAATGCGAAAGAATTAGTATCATCAATACAGCAAGTATTTGCATTAGCAGTCCAAAATAAATGGGTAGTTCCTACCGTTTCCTTTGATTTAGATCATATTCAAGATGCTTGGGATGCGCCAAGTCATCCACGACCAATTATCATTATTTAAATTAAAGTAAGTAGAAAATCATTACTATCATAATTTTTCAATGATTATTATTTGCAAAGAAAAAGAAGAAGCCTGTACTAGACCTCTTCTTATACTTGCTATTTGCCACTAAAAACTGGAAAACTGCTAGAATCACCATAGCTATTAATTTGTGGTAGTTTCTTCAATTCTTCTAAATCCTGCTTAGAAATTTCAAAATCTACGTCTGCGTTATTTGCAATATGCGATAATGTTTGACTCTTTGGTAGAGGTAGCGTACCTAATTCCAAACAATAACGAATAGCTAACTGTGGGATTGAAACTTGATATTTATCAGCCATCTGTTTAATTTCTGGATTCTGCAAAATCTCACCATGAGCAACAGGAGAATAAGCTTCAACTAAGACATTATTTTGTTGGGCTTGTTGGAGTAATCCAAAGTCAGTATTACCAATATGAGTTAACAGTTGATTAACTACAGGTTTAATCGTACTATGTTCTAAAATGTTGTTTAAATCAGCTTTTTTAAAATTGGAAACACCGATAGATCGCACTTTTCCGTTATTAACTGCTTCTTCCATGGCACGCCAAACTTCAATATTTTCTTCAAAATAGTGATTTTCTTCATTATGAAACTCAACCCATGGCTCAGGTGAATGAATCAATAATAAATCTAAATAATCTGAATTTAACTTTTGTAATGACTCATCAATTGATTTTTTGGCAGTCTGATAGTCTTTAAATTCAGCTTGAATTTTTGTTGTTACAAACAGATTTTCACGGGAAATTCCAGTTGCTTTTAATCCAAGGCCCACACCTTCTTCATTACCATAGGCTTGCGCCGTATCGAAATGACGGTAACCAATTTTTGCGGCTTGTTGAATGTTTTTTGCTACACGATCATTCTCAATTAACCAAGTTCCAAAACCTAATTTAGGAATCTCAATACCATTATTTAATCTATATGTTTCATCAAGAATTGTCATACGTCTCCCTTTCAGTCATAAATTAATGCAATGCAGTATATTCTTCATCTGTCACTGGTTCTAACCATTCTGATTCCCCGGTAGTAATCGCCAAATGACTAAACCAAGAATTTTGAGTAGCACCATGCCAATGTTTGACGCCATCATGAGCGATCACCACATCACCAGGCTGTAATAATTGTGCTGGTTTGCCAGCCTCCTGATACCAGCCCTCGCCACCAGTCACTAATAAAATTTGGCTACCGTGATGATGGATGTGCCAATTATTTCGACAGCCGGGTTCGAACGTCACATTTCCTACTGGTACACTAACATCGTTACTAGGCATTACTAATGGATTATTATAACTTTGACCAATAAAGTATTGGGCGTATGCATCATTTTTAGGACCCGTTGCGAAAACTCCTGGTTGTTCAATCTTCTTATTTACCATATTATTTTTCACCTCGTAACGAATTATTTTCCTGCCAAATTTCTTTAGCTTGATTAAATGTCGACCAAGCTTTGGGCCAACCAACATAGAACGCTAAATGCGTAATTTCCGCAACAATTTCTTTTTGTGAGATGCCATTATTTTTGCCAATTTGTAAATGTGCAGTTAGTTGTTCAGTATTGCCCATTGCCATAAGAGCAGCAATTGTTATTAAAGAACGATCATGCGCTGACAAATCATCTTCTTTAGACCATACTTCTCCGAATAAAACATCATCATTTAAGTGGGCAAACTGTGAAGCGAATTCACCTAACTGTTCCTGCCCAGCGGTTTGTTTTTTCATATCATCACGCTTTCTTGTTACTAAACTTATTTAGGTGAAATTTTCACCGTTGCACTAACAGGACCCTTTGCTAACATTGGCGACAAATATGGACTCCCTTGATATTTAGAACTATAGGCTGCATTAATTTTCTGATCCAGAATTGCATCTCCTGAAGCATCTGTATAAATTGTTTCAAATGTTTGACCAGCAAATTTGATTTGACCAGCTCCTTGCGTCATCGCTGATTGATACCAACGCGATTGTTGTCCATTATAGGCTCGAACATATAGATCACCATCTACGACTACTGACCAAATCCAAGTTGGTGTTCCATAGGTCTTACCGTCTTCATAAAATGGTGAGACATGCATGTCATCTGCACGAGAAAACTCTGTAATTTGTTCTTTTGTCCATTTTTTCATTATGTTTCAACCCCCTATTTGTTGATTGATTTAATCCTATCATTTAAAGTCGACTTTAAGTCAACAATGAATTTTAATTTACTTTGAAAGCATTCTTCTATATAATATAATGCTACTAAAGTTAACTCTAGCAGGAGCAACATGCATAATGACTAAACAAATAAAACAGAACGTTTATAATATTGGTGAATTTAGTACTAAAATTGGGTTAACCCCCTCAACGCTACGTTATTACGAAAATGAAGGTTTAATCAAACCCAACCGTTATGAAAACGGTCGTCGTTACTATACTTCAGAAGACATAGACTGGATAAAATTCTTAAATCATTTAAAGGGTACAGGTATGAGTATTGAAGATCTTAAACAATATATCATCTGGCGGGAAAAAGGTGATGTTACTATCCCACAACGTTTAGAGTTACTTAAAACCACTAAAAATGATTTTTTACAGAAACTAACTGAGGTTCAGCATCACCTACAAATTTTAAATGACAAAATTAATTGGTATGAAGAAAAAAATGCTGGTATTATTTCCGAAAAAGAGAATTTCGCTGAGTATTTGCAAAGATTAGGTCATAAAGAATAGAGAAATTTAGAATGGGAGAAAAGTATGAGTTTAACAGTCAATTTATACTACACTGGTACTAATGGAGCCGCTCAAAAATTTGTCCAAGAAATGCTTAATCAAGGTATTGTCGATAAAATTCGTTCCGAAAAAGGCAATTTGAAATACAACTATTTTACTTCGCTTGACAATCCAGAAACTATTTTATTAATTGATAGTTGGGAAAATCAAACCGCTTTAGATAAGCATCACGCTTCTCAAATGATGCAAGATTTAGCGCAGTTACGTGAAAAATATGATTTACACATGTACGTGGAACGTTATCTTGACGATCCGAGTGATGATTCACATGATGCAAAATTTATACGTAAATAATTAAAAAAAGCAATTCATCAGAAAGTGTGTAAACAAAATTTTGTTAGAAAGAAAAACCAGTCTGCTATTTTTTATGGACAAGGCCTTCAAGAATTAGAATGAACAGCATTGGTCTAGGTTCATAATCTTAGTTATTTGGTTAATTAAACAGGTCATGCTATACTATATTTGTAAACAAAAGGCCTCGTGCTACCAACACGAGGCCTGGGCTACTTCAACGGTGGCTGTTAAATTTGAATTTAAAACCGCCTTACTCGTCAAAACAAAGGGCGGTTTTTTGTTTGTCTTACTTCTTGTTGTGATTGTCGATATACGTCAACAATGCCAACAAAAAGCTCCCGAACAATATCATTAAAGATATTGCATCGTGAACAGACATGTTCAGCTAACCCTCCTTTCATCAGATTTTGAAGTCTACGAACACTTGTTCATAGGCACCAACCCCTTTCGGAAAGATTAGCCACCGCCTTTTAACCCATGAATTTATTATATCATAAAAGTCGTTAAATCCCTGTTGTACCAATGGATTTAACGACTTTTTAATCAGACCAGTTCACTATTTTAGATGCGCAAATATTCACGTCTTTTTAACATATGATGTATTTATGAACTATCTTATTTTACTTACTGAACACATTTTAAATGGATAACCATTTACTCACTAACGGTTGTGAGGATTACTCCAATTTTTTTATTCAGTTCAGCCATTTTTTAATCATGCCCCATAATTCAAATATTAAATTTCATGGGCAAGTTTATCTCAAAATAGTTTTCCAATACCAAAGTGGATGGCGACTGTTACAAGACCAATAATAATATTTCGAATAATTGCTCGTTTGATAAGACCATTAGATATTTTAGCACTCAAAAATCCAGTTAATGCAACAGCGACAACTGTTGCACCAATTGTAGCGACAAATTGATAGTGTCCTGTTACGAATACTAAAGCTGCTAACGGAAAAATACCACCAATTGCAGCACTAAACAATGACGACCAAGCTGCTGACCAAGGATTCATATAATGTCCCAACGTAAAATCATATTTAACACTCAAAACTGTTTCTAGTGGTTTTTTAGTGAGTAGTTCATCCGCAATTTTTTCGGCTGTATGTTGTGAAACACCACGATCGACATAAAAATTGGTAACTATCCGCTTTTGTCCAGCGAAGTCATCATTTAACAATTGTTGTTCTTTCGCAACAACGACTTTTTCGCTATCAGTTTGTGAACTGACAGATGCATATTCACCAGAAGCCATTGATAGTGCACACGCCAGTAGGTCAGATAAACCAGCAATAAAAATGGCAAAATGATTATTTGTTGCAGCGGCCACAGAAAAAAGAACACCAACAACAGTTAAAACACCATCATTTGCTCCCAGAACACCTGCACGTATAGTATTCAATCGCTCATCCATAGTCATTTTAATTCTATTTTTCTTTTCCATAGTACTCACCTTCATCTAAAGGAGCTACCAATAGCATAAGTTACGAGCATGGTAAATACACCAGCCAACACATTGCGAATTGCGGAGTGCCTTTTATCAGCACCGTTTAAGTAGGCAGCTGTATACCCTGTTATAGCCAAAGCCACAATAACGGCAAAAAAAGTTACTAATTCTCGCACACGAAGTGATGACAGTGAAATTGCCAACATCGGTAGCACTGAACCAATCGGAAAACTAATCAAAGATGCTAGAGCTGCATCTTTTGCACTTAACTCATGATCTAACGAAAAACCATGACGTTCACGCACAGTTGTCACCAAGGGGTCCATATTCATCATTTCTCGAGTTGCTTGTTGGGCCAACTCTAATGAAATACCATGCGCTTCATATTTTTTTTGGACAAAATCAAACTCCTTATTATAATCATCCGCTAATGCTTTTGTTTGTTCCCGACGAACTTTTTCTTCTGCATCATGTTGTGAACTGACTGAAACGTACTCCCCCATCGCCATTGAAACAGTACCCGCTAACGTGCCTGCAAATCCAGCTAACAAAATAGTTCCGGTATGACTTGTGGCGCCTGCAACACCCAATATGATTCCCGAAACAGACAAGATGCCATCATTTGCTCCCATTACTGCTGCACGAATAATATTGTCGCGTTGCATCAAACTTTGTTTTTCTGACATTATCATCACTCCTATTTTAGAATCATTCTAATCTATTCAAATCATAACGCTCTTTGTCTCACAATTCAAGTTGTTTTGTAGAACATTTTAGGCATGATATAATGATGTCATATTGAATGGAGATAATGATGTTTGATCAAAAATTACGTAACATGTTGCAACGATATGGACTTAGGGCAACAACTCAGCGTATGGTTATTTTAGATTATCTGATGTCTCATAAAACTCATCCGACAGCTGAAATGATCCATGCTGACTTACAATCAATTAGCCTAGCTACCATTTACAACACACTTGAAAAATTAGCTGATACTGGATTAGTCATTGTTATTGATAGTAATGATGATAAACGTCATTTTGATTACTATGGTGAACCACACTACCACATCATCAATAAAAAAACTCACGAAATCATCGATGCTAATAATTTTGACGTACAACCATTACTTGACGCAGCTCGAAAAGCCAGTGGTCTCAATATTTCTGGTTATCATATTGAGCTGTATGGTATCGACCCTAAAGATGCAAAATAAAAACACAACTGTTTCGATGTACCTAATGACTTGAACAGGGTAAAAATCTATTCAGGTTATTGATTTTTTGTGTCAAAATATTCAAATGTTATGGTTTTAATTTTGTCAACAAAATAAATCATGTTATAATTTACTTGTAAACAAAAAGCCCCGTGCTACCAACACGAGGCCTGGGCTACTTCAACGGTGGCTGAGTAAATATAAATTTAAACCGCCTTACTCGTCAAAGTTGAGGGCGGTTTTTATTTGTCTTACTTCTTATGGTGATTGTCGATATATGTCAACAACGCCAATAAGAAGCTCCCGAACAATATCATTAAAGATATTGCATCGTGAACAGACATGTTCAGCTAATCCTCCTTTCATTAGATTTTGAAGTCTACGAACACTTGTTCATAGGCACCAACCCCTTTCGGAAAGATTAGCCACCGCCTTTTAACCCATAAATTTATTTTATCATAGAAGTCGTTAAATCTCTGTTGTATCAATGGATTTAACGACTTTTTACTTATTGATGTAATCATTAATAATTTGCAAAATTGCTTGCTGAGAATCGTTTAGTGGCACGTTTTCACGTGTTAAAAGATAGATGTTAAATGTTGGTAAATTATTGTTCAATAGATTGATGTAATGCATATCATGATCAGTTTCACGCAACGCCAAAGTTGTAATCAATGTCATGCCCAAACCTTCCCTTACTACGCTTTTGAGCGCCTCAACATTTGAGGTTTGATACAAAATATGGGGAAAAACTTCCGTGTTATATGTTAGTTCCTTAAAGACACGACTATGAATAAATCCTTCATTAAATAAAACGAAATCTTCACTTGCAACATCTTCAAAATAGCATTCATCAGGCATGTCATATTTCGTGGTCGCTAATACAAATGGAAATGATGCCACTTTTTGTGCATTAACACCAGGAATATGGACATCATCAATCGATGCAATTAAGCCAAAATCTAATTTACCATCCTTAATTTGTGCCATTAAGTCATCACTTCCAAGTTCTATTGCCTCAAAATTTGGAAGTAAATGTGTTTTAGCAAGTTTACGCGTGACCGGTAAAAAATAATAGTTTCCAATGATTGGTGGTAACCCAAATCGCAGTTTCTTTAGTGAATGTAACCGTACCTCTTCCTTCGTGAAGGAAATTTCACTCTGAATTTGTTTAGCTAGAGTCAACACAAGTTCACCAGTTCGAGTTAGTTCTACCGATTTTTTTGAAGCATGACGTTCGAGTAGTTCGCTGTCAAACTCCTCCTCTAGTCGTTTGATAGCATATGTAATTGTCGGCTGAGTGACACCAAATTGCTCAGAAACAGCAGTAAACTGTTTCAACTGCGCTAAGGCAGAAAAATATGACAGATCTTTGAAGTTCATTTCAGTACCTTCCATCCGTTTGTTTATAAATAAATTTTATCATATCTACGCAATTTGACTATAAAAATTTATAGATAGTAGACTAGGCACCGTTAAGAAATTGTTATTTACTTTTAAGGAGATAATTACATAATGCGTGGACAAGAAATTTTAAACAACCCTTTCTTGAATAAAGGTACTGGTTTTACTGAAGAAGAGCGTGCAGAATTTGGCTTAACTGGTTTATTACCAGCCCATGTTCAAACGATTAAAGAGCAAGCTGATCAGGCTTATGCCCAATATTTAACAAAGGCTAACAACGTTGAAAAGCGTATTTTCCTTTCAACATTGTTCGACACAAACCGTACTTTGTTTTATTACTTGGTAGATCAACACATTGCTGAATTCATGCCAATTGTATATGATCCAACCATTGCAGACACAATCGAAAACTATTCCGCATTATTTGTAAATCCACAAAACGCTGCCTTCTTGGATATTAATCACCCCGAGAACATTGAAGCTACGCTAAAAAATGCTGCTGATGGACGTGACATTAAATTATTGGTTGCCACTGATGCTGAAGGTATCTTGGGAATTGGTGACTGGGGTGTTCAAGGTGTTGATATTGCCGTTGGAAAGTTGATGGTTTACACCGCTGCTGCCGGTATCGACCCTACCTCAGTCTTACCAGTTTCGGTTGACGCTGGTACGAATCGTAAAGAGTTGTTGGCAGATCCACTATATTTGGGTAACCGCCACGAACGTGTTCGCGGTGAACAATACTTTGAATTCATTGATAAATTTGTTAAGACTGCACAATCACTGTTCCCAGACATGTACTTACACTTTGAAGACTTTGGACGATCAACGGCAACGAAAATTTTGAACACATACAAAAATAACTGGCCAACGTTTAATGATGACATTCAAGGAACTGGCATCGTTGTCACATCAGCTGTTTTGGGTGCCTTGGCTATTACTGGTGAGGACATTAAGTCACAAACATACTTGACGTACGGTGGTGGTTCAGCTGGTACAGGTATCGCTAGTCGTGTCTTGGCCGAATTTATGCAACAAGGTTTATCGGAAAAAGAAGCTCGTAAGCACTTCTATATGGTTGATCGTCAAGGGCTATTATTTGACGATGATGAAACGTTGACACCTGAACAAAAACCTTTTGCTCGTTCACGTTCAGAATTTGAAAATGCTGATGAATTAACGGACTTGTTGACAATTGTTAAGACTGTTAAACCAACTGTTTTGGTTGGTACGTCAACTAATCCTGGTTCATTCACTAAGGAAGTTGTTGCGGCAATGATTGCTAACACAGATCACCCAAAGATTTTCCCATTGTCAAACCCGACGAAGTTACACGAAGCAATGCCAGATGATTTGATTAAGTGGTCAGACGGTAAAGCATTGGTTGCTGCTGGCGTACCTGTCGATCCAGTTGTGGCTTCAGATGGTGTAACCTACGAAATCGGTCAAGCTAATAACATGCTGGTTTACCCAGGTTTGGGATTGGGTACAATTGTTGCCAAAGCTAAGATATTGTCAGACGGTATGATTTCAGCTGCTGCCCACGCTTTAGGTGGTATGGTTGATACTTCTCAACCTGGTGCTCCTGTTTTGCCACCTGTGTCACGTTTGTCAGAAATGTCATTTCGTGTTGCCGTTGCTGTAGCTAAGCAAGCAATTGCTGAAGGATTGAATCAAGTTGAAATCGACAACGTTGAAGCTGCTGTTAAGTCTGCCCAATGGACACCTAAATACTAATCAAATATAGGAGTTATTTTTTAAAATGTCTGCATTACTAACATCAATCTCATCCGTTGTTGAGATTATCTTCGTGATTGCTTTGGGTTACTTACTACGAAACGTTGGCAAGTTCCAAGACTCATTCAAACATGATATTGAATTCTTAATTATGAAGGTCGCCCTGCCCTTAAACATATTCGTTGGTGTTTTGGACAACTTAACCCGTTCAAAATTGATTGCCCTTTCTGGGTCATTAGTTTTCGTCATTATTTCATTTGCTGTTGGTTACCTAATAGCTTGGCTCTTGACGAAAATTTTGAAGATTAGAGAAGGTCGTCGTGGGACATTTATCAATATGTTCGTGAACGCAAATACAATTTTTATCGGTTTGCCGTTAAACTTGGCATTGTTTGGACAACATTCATTGTCGTTCTTCTTGGTTTACTACCTTGCTAACACTGTTTCAACGTGGGCAATTGGTATCTTTTTCGTTTCTAATGATGGTCCAAAGTCTGATGATACCAAGAAGTTTAACTGGAAGAAATTGTTACCTGCTCCATTGTTAGGATTTATTGTTGCTTTAGTATGGTTGTTACTCGATTTGCCTTTACCTACGCTGGTTGATAAAACTTTCTCAATGGTTGGTGGCGTGGTAACACCATTGTCATTAATTTACATTGGTATTGTCTTGGCAGATGCTGGTTTGAAGTCAATTCACTTCGATCGTGATACGATTGTCGCTTTACTTGGTCGGTTCGTCTTTGCCCCTGCCGTTATGATTATTATCATGATGCTGTTTAAGAATACAATGAATATTCCATCAGTTGAACAAGGTACGTTGGTTATCCAAGCTGCTGCTCCTGGATTAGCTGTTTTGCCAATTTTGGTTGGTGATGCTAAGGGTGACGTCGAATATGCGACAAATGTTGTCACAACTTCGACTGTCCTATTCGTGATTGTCGTACCAATTTTGATGCAAATAATTACGATGTTGTAATTAAAAAATTAGACAAGTAGCGTATATACAAACGAAAATGACTGATACTTTCATCAAATACCAGTGCATGTAAATAACCTAAAAAAACATCGGAACGCATTCGGTTTCGATGTTTTTTAATGTTACTTTTAATATTATTATACCTAAAGACTCATGCACTTTAACGGCGTCAATTAAAGGTTTCTGTGTCATTTAGCCAATTGATATTTACATTACATTTTTTATAATATACAATACGGTCAATAAATAAAGGAACAATTTTTGTATAAGGAGGTGTACTGTGATTAATTTGTTAACACCAAAAGCAGCTTTTAAAGAAGCATTACCAACTATCTTTGGCTATATTGGCATCAGTGCTACTTTTGGTATCATCGGCCAATCATCTGGTTTGAATCTCTTGACTATTTTACTTATTTCAATAATTGTTTACGCCGGAGCTGCTCAATTTGTCTTAGTTCCCATGTTACTGACACATAGTCCCATTTTATCGATAGTTTTATCTGTATTTTTGGTTAATTCACGTTTGATTCTAATGAGTGCCACTCTTGTACCTTATTTCAAGAAAGAGTCATTGATAAAAAATATATTAATTGGCACCTTTCTTACAGATGAGAGCTTTGCACTAGGCATGAATAAATTGAACTATACTAACAGTCACTTGAATTTTCGCTGGTTTAATACAGTAAATATTGTTTCTTATTTTGCTTGGCTATTTGGTACATTTCTAGGAGCTACAATAAGCAGCTTAATTACGAATCCCGAAAAATTAGGATTTAATTTTGCCATTACTGCGATGTTTATTGGTTTGTTATATTTACAAATAATTTCTGATCAATCAATAAAAATAAATATCCAATTAATAGTCATTCTATTTACCCTTGTAGTTGTCTATCTTGGCCTAATTTTTATTCCTGCAAATTTGGTTATCTTATTTGCAACAATTATTGCCTGTTATTTTGGGATGGTGATTAAAAATGCCTTTAACTAATTATATACTCTACACAATCATTGGCTGTGGACTGGCTACTTGGCTCTCAAGAATTCTACCCTTGGTCATTCTAAAAAATATGACCCTATCAAAAAAAGTCATTGAATTTTTAAGTTTTGTTCCTATTGTTATAATGTCTAGTTTATGGTTTGAAAGTTTATTTATTCAACATATTGGCCATTTACCAAGCATCGATTGGTCCAACTTGCTGGCGTCAATTCCCACCGTTATTACTGCAATCCTTACAAAAAGTTTGCTACTGATTGTCCTGATTGGCGTCGTATCTTTAAGTTTAATCAACATCCTAAGTTAATAGTGGCAAATCATGTTTTGTAATGCGAAAGGTTGTGTTGTTCTCTTGAAAAATAAATATATTTTAGTCACAAACATGTTAGTAAATATGGGAATTGGCTTAATTATGCCAGTCACTACACTTTATATTCACAATGTGTTGCATATGAGCTTGGTTGTTGCTGGTTACACACTTTTACTTTTTTCTGGTGCTATGGCTCTAGGAAATTTGGTAGGCGGTCGATTATTTGATAAATGGCGAACTAAACCACTGATGTATATTAGTACGGTTACTATCATCATTTCACTATTTCTACTGGCACTCTACCCCTATTGGCCATTATATCCAATTTTGTTAACGATGTATGGGGCTGGCTTAGGAATTTTAAATGCCTCGATTAATAGTTATTTGGCTTTTTTTCAAAAAAGTGATGCTAATATTTTCAACAACGGCTACTGGGCTGCGAACATTGGTATGGGGTTGGCTACATTCCTATCAGGAATTCTTTTTAGTATCAATATTCAGCTAGTGTTTGGTAGCTCAGCAGTTCTTTTTTTACTGGCCTTATTTATTATCAAATCACAGTTTGTTTCAACTGATGCTCTGCGTAGTTCAGATACGGAAAACAGCTTTCACAATTCACTTAATAAGCGTACACTTGGCTACATTTCATTACTTAGTTTAACGATGATTATTATTTGGGCATGTTATGAACAATGGAACAGTAATGTTTCTGTCCTAATGACTAATAATGGTATTTCTGTCAAAAAGTACAGCATATTATTTACAATCAGTACAATAGAGATTGTTGCTTTACAGCCTTTTATTGTTCGCCTATTTCCAAAAACGTTTAATGCAGATAAATTACGTGTAATTTTAGGTGTTTTAACTTTTGCTTTATCATATTTATTTATTATTAATACTAACGATTATTGGCATTTTGTCCTTGGCATTACGTTTGTCTCTATTGGTGAAATTCTTGCACTAACTGCCATTCCAAGTTTGTTAAACCACTACGCTAATGATACTAATCGTGGTACCATTCAAGCAATTGGCAGTCTCTCTGGATCAATTGGTCGTGCATTAGGGCCATTACTAGGTGGTTTTATGATAACTAGTTTTAGTTTTGATGCAACCTTTTTAACTATTTTTATCATTCATTTGATTGTTGTCTTCTTTTTATTGTTATTACGGGATGTTAAACCAAAATACTATAAATTGTGATTATGAACATATGCCCACAATAATTTCGCATTGCATCATGATACTTAGCTGCTCCACTTTTCGTTAGAATCTGATGTCCATGAATCACACTAATAGGCAAAAAATTAGCATTATGGGTAGAAAAAATTCTATCATAGGGGTTGTAACGAAATCTCGTTTCCTTTAAGGAGGTAACTATACATGAGTTATGCAGCAGTGAATCCATATAACGGACAGAAAATTCGTGACTTTGATAATGTAACTGACCAACAATTAGATATTATCTTAGACACAGCTCAAGGTTTTTATAAACAATCACAGAATCAAGATGTCAAAGAAAGAACAGATTTTCTGTACAAGTTAGCTGATGAGTTCGAAGAAAATATAGAAAAATATGCTCGTGTACTATCAACGAACATGGGAAAATTACTGACAGAGGCTCGTCAAGAAGTTAAAAAGACAAGCTCTTTTGCACGTTACTACGCTGAAAATGGTGTGAAGTTCATGCAGCCTAAGCCATACAATGACCTACCTAACGGACAAGCTCAAGTTGAATTTTCTGGCACAGGTATTGTCTTAGCAATTGAACCATGGAATTTTCCATATACACAAGTCATGCGTGTATTTGCCCCTAATTTCATTTTAGGAAACCCAATTATTCTTAAGCACGCTAGCATTGTACCCGAGGCAGCGCTAGCATTTCAAAAAGCGTGTGATAATATTGGCTTACCATCAGGTGCCTTTACCAATATCTTTGCTGATTATGATCAGATTAATCGCATTATTGAGGATCCTCGTGTGCAGGGTGTTGCCTTAACAGGATCTGAAAATGCTGGTCGTAGAATTGCCGCGAGTGCGGGTAAAAATTTAACCAAATCAACTATGGAACTTGGTGGAACTGACGTTTTTGTTGTCCTGGATGATGTTGATATCATTGATGCTGCGAAAGATGCGGCCAAAGCACGTTTGACCAATGCTGGTCAAGTATGTACAGCTGCCAAACGTTATATTGTTTCTTCAAGTATTTATCCAGAGTTTTTAGTCGCATTAAAAGAAGAATTCGCTAAATACAAATTAGGTGATCCATTGGATGAAAATACAACCTTAGCTCCCCTTTCATCTAAGAAAGCGCAACAACAGTTACAGACTCAAGTGGCAAAAGTGATTGCTGGTGGTGCTAAAGTTTTGTATGGTAATCCGACGCCGATTAGCGGTGACGGCGCAGGCTTCTCACCTTTGATTTTAACTGGTATGGATGAAAAAAATCCTATGTTTGAAGAAGAATTATTCGGTCCAGTTGCACAGATTTATCAAGCACAATCAGACGACGAAATCATCAAAATTGCAAATAATTCTCGACATGGTCTAGGTGGTGCTATCTACACCAAAAATATTGAACGCGGTAAGAAACTTGCTTCACGAATTGAAACTGGTCAAGTTACGATTAACTCTATTTTGAGTTCTCAAGCTCAAGTACCATTTGGGGGTGTCAAGGATTCTGGTTATGGTCGTGAACTAAGTGACTGGGGTATCTATGAATTTGCTAACATAAAACCTGTAATGTATTAATTAAAAACTAAAAAATTACTTTATAGGATACGCTAGAACAAATTTAGCGTATCCTTTTCTATACCGTTAAATCTCGCTATAAATAATAATACCTGAGACCAATGCACATATTAAACGATAAAGGAAGTAATCAACATGCTTATTATTGATTGTGTAGTTAAAGACGCAATAAAAGCGTATCAAACATATGCAACTGTTTTTGAAACTAGGTTAATTGAATCTAGCAAGAATCTACCCAACCTATCATTTAACGAAGTAATCTTTGAAATTGGAGATATGCAGTTTCACTTATTTGATGCTAATCCTCAAATGGGATGGCAAGTGCCAGACCCGAATGCTGTCCAATCCATGTGGTTCAACATTGTCGTTAATGATACACACGCACTATTCGAACGAGCTATTAGTGCAGGGTTTGAAGTAATCGTGCCCTTAATGAAAGATGAAGAATTAGGTATATGGAATAGCCTTGTGAAAGACCCCTTCAACTATTCTTGGGTAATCGAGCAAAATATTCACGAAGTTGATTTTAGTACACGCCGACAAATATTAAATAAACGTATACAAAAATTAAAATAAGATTATAATAATTAGTAATCACTTCATATGTGAATACTTATGATATAAATTACTTTAAACAAAACATTCCAATTCATGTACAAAATTTTATGAACCCTAATCTTCCCTATCAAAGCGGAGTATTATTTTTATGCTTACATATAAAATTGATAATGAAATTTATTTATCCTTACCAAGACCTGAAATCGATTCAACCGCCCTGTTTAAATTAATCAATGATAGTCGTAATGAAATGATACCTTGGTTACCTTGGGTATTAAAAGTCAAAAGTATTGCAGATGAACGAGAAACGCTAAAGAGAAATGCACAAAGCTTAGATACGATAGGTTCTCTAAATCTAGTCATTTGGTATAAAAATGAAATTGTTGGATCAATATCTCTTAAAAATTGGGATAAGAATATAAAAAAATTGAAATTGGTTATTGGCTAGGCACTGAATTTACAGGCAAGGGAATCATGCATCGGTCATTAAAAGGTGTATGCGATTTAGCGTTCAATAAGTTTGAAGTTCATAAAATCGAAATTTATGTTGCATCGGACAATCATGCAAGTAATCAGATACCTAAAAATGCCGGTTTCTATCTAGAGGCCAAGTTACAAGATCATGCCTTACTCTTTGGCCGTTTTCATGATGAAAATCTTTGGTCATTACTTGAACATGAGTGGAGGAATCAATAAATAATGCTTAACCTTTTAAAAGATAGATACATAAATACTTCACTAGGAACTTTTAAAATATCTGTTAGGCCCGGAGATACACTGTTAATCTTTCTTAATGGCTATGGGCCTTATGATACTGCACAAATTTTTCAGCCCATCATACAAAAAATTCCAAAAGAAATCGGTGTTTTAGCGATTGACTATTTAGATTCTGGACTAAGTTCTTCCTCCACAAGGCCATTCCTATTAACAGACGAGGCTGATTTAATTACGAGGATCATCAAAAATCAACATGCTTCAAAAATTGTGATAATAGCCCATAGCTTAGGCGGTTTTTATGCCTTGTCCATTGCACAAAAATTAAATCAGTTAATTGGTTTCATTGGTATCGAGCCTATAACGAAAGAAGTTCTCTTAGACCCACCCGATGAAGCAAACTACAATAGAGACGCAAAAGAAGATTCAGAAATTACGGAAGATGAAATTACTAACCTAATGCATGAAAGAATTTACACCTCATTTCAAAAAACTTTAGCTGATAAAATTTGGAACACTGCTCTGATTTCTGAAGAAAAAGATGCAAAAATCACAAAACCACACGGATTAAATCTTGGAATCGATATTTTAAAACGTCCAGATTTTTCAAACTTAAGCTTAGACCAAACCGTTTCAACTACTCTTTTTGTCCGTCCCTATCGAATTAATGAATATAGTCATTCAGAGTATTACACTGAAAAAACAACTATCGTACCCTTAGGGAAAAATCATTATATTCATTTTGAATTTCCCGAAAAAATTAGTGAAGCCATTCTTAAAATTTTAAAGGAAAATAACAACACATGAACTTACAATTAAAAGAACTAGAACGTAACGAATTGCTAGATTTTTGGAATCTAGCCTTTAGTAAACCCGACGCTGAGTGGACAAAATGGAATGGTCCCTATTTTCATGACAAACTACCTGAGAAACAAAAATTTATTGATTTAGATTTGGAAAATAGTTACGTACAAAATCCTATGCGTAAAATCATCTGGGTTGATAATATCATGGTTGGGATGGTTTCAGCTCACTATGAGGATGAACCATTAAAGCAATGGTTAGATGTTGGTATTGTCATTTATAAACAAGATAGCTGGCATCATGGTATTGGTAAGACTGCTTTAAAACAGTGGATTAACGAATTATTTGAAATGACACCCCTACCTCATATTGGTTTAACAACATGGTCTGGTAATTATCGTATGATTGCTTTGGCTGAAAGTTTATCCCTTAAAAAAGAAGCTGAGATTAGACAAGTTAGATTTTGGCAAAACAAATACTGGGATTCGGTTAAATACGGTGTTTTACGCTCTGAATGGATGCAATAACATCTGGAGATTATGCTAACGCTCCGAAGTAAACAGAGATATTTTTCAATTAATTACATGGAGAGTACTATGCAACCTATCTTTATTCTAATTAGAGGTAATTCTGGTAGTGGTAAAACTGTTTTGGCAAAACAGTTACAGCAATATTTTGGATATGAAGATTGCCTATTACTTCAACAAGATATTCTTCGCCGAGAGATATTACACACCCATGATCATGTTGGAACTACAACAGTTAATTTACTCGAAACTTTAATAAATTTTGGAGTACATCATTATAAAATCATCATACTAGAAGGAATTCTAAAAAAAGATGTTTATGGAAAAATGCTAAATAAAATTGTTCAAAATTTTCATAATAAAGCTTTTGTTTACTATCTAGATATCCCTTTTTCTGTAACTGTTAGACAAAATCAGCTTAAAGAAAATCCTTTTTCAATCCTTACGTTAAAAAAATGGTGGCTTCCTGACGATTATCTTAAGAATTCTAAAGAACGTCATCTTACAAATGGTAATACTCAAGCTTTTTTTAATCAAATTATCAAAGATATTACTAATAGCCAGTTTAATAATTTATAAAAAATTTTTATGGAGGAACAAAATGTTTACATATCAAATCGACAACGAAGTCAGTCTAGCACTGCCTAGACCAAAAATTGACGCTGAAGCCATGTTCCAATTAATTAATGAAAGTCGAAAAGAGTTAGAAATGTGGTTGCCATGGGTATCATATACAAAGGCCATTGCAGATGAAGAAAAATTTTTATATGAAGTGATGAAACACTTTGGCACAGGTTATTCATTAAATCTGATTATCCTTTATAAAAATCAACCTGCCGGTATGATTAGCTTTAATAGATTTAGAGAAATGGATCAAAGTGCAGAAATTGGCTACTGGCTAGGAACTAGATTTATCGGTAAGGGCATCATGCATCGCGCTGTAGTTGGCATGTGCCAAATAGGGTTTAATGATTATAAGGTTAATAAAATAGAAATCCATGCGGCAGTTGATAATGCGCGTAGTAATCATGTTGCTCAAAAAGCAGGCTTTCATTTAGATGGTACAATTCGGGCCAACGAACTATTGTCAGACGGCTTTCATAATGGCAATATTTGGACAATACTTAAAGTTGAGTGGGAAAATCGTCGTTAACATCAACTGCCTATAGTACTCACCTTTAATCATCATATAAAAGCATCTCGTAGTTAGAAATCCTAACTTTCGAGATGCTTTTTGTAATCAAGATTAACTTTCAAATAATGCTATTATCGTTTCTTTCTAAAAATTATCAATTTACTAATTAAGTAATTTATAACCACAACAAAAACATTATCTATAAACTTCCAAACAACTGCACTTTGGCACAAATATTGTACACCATACCAAATAATTATCATTTCTAAAAATAGTGTTGTAGTTCTAGTTAAAAGAAAAAAAACAAACTGGACTTCCTAAGAAAAAATCTACTTAGGAAGTCCAGTTTGTTTAATATAATTATCAATAGATTACATAGTTTTTATTCTATAACTTACCTGTCAAAAACTGTGCTTCACCAAAACCAAAGCTCCAATTAGCATCCCCATTAATAGTCATATTTATAACTAAATCATTCTTCTCAACAAGCTTCTTTTCTGACAAACCGTTTGCTAAGTCAGCATAGAAATTCTCTATGTCACTTTTCTCCCTTGGACGACTCGTAATAGATATAACTAGCACATTTTGACTTCTCTCAATATCCAGACCTGTATCCATAATATTCATCTCATAGGATTCATGCTGAGTTACTATTTGGTAACAATCTCGTTGATCGACATGAAAGTCCTTAACAACCGTGTCCTGAGTAATCTTCATAATGTTTTCAATATCTGCTTGTGTGCGTCCTTTAATTAAATCAAATCGTACAAGTGGCATGATATTCCCCTCTTTCATAGTCCCTTTTTAAATATCGTAGTAAATACGTTAGAATATTCATAGCAATATCTATTGTATCTAGTTTTTTATTTTACTACTTAATTCATTAAAGAGCATTTATTAATAAAGACCTGATACAACGAGAAAGATTCCTAAACTGAGGTAGTTTATTATGCAAATTATTATTTCACCCGCAAAGAAAATGATCGTTGACGAAGAAAACTTTCTGCCAATGAATACACCACGTTATTTACAGAACACTGCTCAAATTCTTCAAGAAATGCGTACTTTGTCCTACGCGGATGTTCAAAAATTATGGCATACGAGTGACAAATTGACGAAAGAAAACTACCAAAACCTACAACATATGGATTTACAGCATCCTTTAACACCGGCCATATTAAGTTACTCAGGTATTCAGTACCAGTATATGGCACCAAGCATTTTTAGTTCAACTGCTTTAGATTATTTGCAAGAAACACTCTGGATTTTATCTGGATTCTACGGTGCTTTACGTCCTTTTGATGGAATCGTTCTTTATCGATTAGAGATGAGCGCTCAATTACAAGTTGCTGATAATAAAAATCTATATGAATTTTGGGGCGATAAATTATATCGTGCCGTACATCAACAAGGTCCAATCATTAATTTGGCTTCTAAAGAATATTCTCAAGCAATCACACCCTATTTAGAAGCAGATGATCAATTCATTGATGTTATATTTGCACACTTTATAGATGGCAAACTAAAAATAAAAGCCACATTGGCAAAGATTGCGCGTGGCGAAATGGTTCGTTTTATCGTTGAAAATCAACTAACAACCGTCGAACAACTGAAAAGTTTTCAATCTGAAACATATACCTTTGATGCAGCTCTTTCAACTGCAAAAAGATTGTTGTTTGTTAATAAAAAGTAGTTAATGGTAGATTTAAGACATATTTTATAACCTTCGTTTAGTTACTACAGAGTAGCTGGTAGCCAAAAAACAAATTAACCAAATAAAGATAATTTTGTTGTTCAATATATAGGGAGAACTAATGACACATAAAATTTTAATTACTGGAGCAAATCGTGGTATCGGCCTTGAGATGAGTAAACAGCTGGGACTAAAAGGTTACAAAGTTATTTTAGGTGTTAGAGATTTATCAAAAGGACAGATTGCTCTGCATGAATTGGTTCAAGCTGGGGTTACACGATCACAGCTTGATTTGGTACAAGTTGACCTTCAAAATCCAGAGTCTTTGATAAATGCCGCCAATTATGTTGAAAAAGAACATCCCGATTTAGATATTCTCGTGAATAATGCAGGAATTGCTGCTGATATGCAAAAACCAGCCTTAGACACACCTCTTTCAGATTATAAAGAAACACTTGATATAAATTTTTGGGGAACTTTGCAAGTTATTCAACACTTTTTACCCGTTATTAAGCAAAATAAGGGCAAAATTGTAGCCATCACTGGTCCATTCACAGCAACAACTTGGTATAATCCAGCAGCTTATCGCGTTTCTAAAATAGCTTTGAATGGTCTTATTCAAACATTAGCTGTTGATGTTATCAACAAAGAATTGCCAATTTCAATCTTTGGTATTTTCCCTGGCGGTGTTTCAACAGATATCAATGATCATAGACAAGGACCGTATATGAGATCAGTTGCCGAAGGGGCTCGTGATATCATTAATACTATGCTAGCTGACAAGGATCAGAATGGTAAAATTATTGGGCCAAATGGTAACATTCTCTCAGAAATTCAAGACTGATCAAACAACATTAGTAAAACCACCCCAAACTCTAACTTTTGGGGTGGTTTTTTGAATTTCAGTCTACTTCAAATTCCAAGCTGCATACTGAGAATTACCAAACAACTTTTTAATCTCAGTTTTTGTCTCCTTTGTTTGATAAAGCTTTACAATTTGCTTATACACTTTCTTGTTTGCTTCACTTTTACGAGCAGCGATTAAGTTGATATATGGACTAACATTCTTTTTCAGATTTTGCGTTAATAAGATGTTCTTATCTTTCAAGTTTGCATCATGCGCAAAATTACCATTAATGACAGCAGCATCTGCCGTTTGTAATGATGAAACAGCTTGGCCAGCATCTACTTCTTTAATCTTCAAGTTTTTGGGATTATAAGTAATATCCTTAGCGGTTGGATCAGTGACCTGCTTATTGTACTTAATTAATTTAGCCTGTACTAAGACATTCAAAGCACGTGCTTCATTAGTTGCGTCATTGGGCACAGCAATTGTTGACCCTTTTTTGATTTCGCTAATCTTATCAGCCTTTAGAGAATAAAGACGCATTGGGACAATCACCGTCTTACCAATTGACTGCAACTTATTGCCCATCTTCTTATTTTGATCATCAAAGAAAATCTTTGTTTGGAAAGCATTTAGATCCAAGCTACCATCAACCAACGCTTGATTTGGTTTAACATAGTCGTTGAATTCTTTCAGTTTAATGGTGATACCATATTTCTTTTGTGCTCTTTGACCAATATCTTGCCAAAGTTCACGTGATGTATCACCAACAACACCTACTGTTACTGTCTTACTTGATGCTGCATTAACACTTAATGGTGCAACAGCTAAAGTAGCCAATGTCACCGTGGCTAAGCCAATGCTAAATTTAATACTATTCTTCATAATCTTCTCCTTAATAATCAAAACTACCATTTCTTAATACTTAAAATCTTGCTTAACAACTACAACTATTCATTTCCCCTCCAAATAAAAAGTCCCGTTGCCACGACATAATGTCATAGCAACGGGACGACTAATCATCGTGTTACCACCCGAGTTCTGTCCAAATAAAATGGACACTCAAATTAAGTACGCGCATTTATGCGGTGATACTCTAGCGCGATAACGGGCACTACCGGAAACAACTCATCACAATGACTCATCATTTCTCACACTCTAAGGCCATTTTCGTTAACTAAGATTGGTTGTTTTCCACCTCACACAACTCTCTAAACAACTTAGGTTTAACTACTTACCTCTTCCTCGTTGCACTCATTATATTTGGCTAAAAATGAAAAGTCAATAAGTATATTAAATTTATCTCATTTTTATTTTACAGTTGATTATAATTAAATTGTGTACTCCCCTTACGGATTAATTAAATTATGTTACCCTAGTATTAGAAATGATCAAGGAGGAAAACATGGACACACCTTATGACAGAAAATCCATTCGCAAACAATTAAAACAAAACGCTAAAGCAGTTCTACACAGAGACTTATGGGGAAATGTTGGTCTACAGGCACCGGTCATTGTCATACTTTATCTGGAATTTTTAATTTCTTTCCTGATGGATGAAAACAATACAGCCACAACACCACTAATTTTAAATTTAATCCTATCAATTGTCGGAGCTGTTGTCGTCATTTATGCCCAATATATTCAATCATATCAATCTATTAAACAATTACGCGATGAAACAGTGACAGCGCGTCCAATGCAATCATGGTTTAAAACTTACCTCACAAAGTCTTGGCAAAAAACCTTATGGCTGAGTGTCTGGATGATTGCAATCTATCTCATCGGTTGGGCAATTTTAGCATTTCTTGGCGAATTAATGATCCAAGCTTCAGCCTTGATTATGATTATCGCACAATTAAGTTATACGATTGTACCAAGTTTTGTCTATTGGTTACTAGCGATTGGAATCATTTTGTTAGTAGTGTTTACCTTTATTTATATTATAAAGTGGTATAAGTATATCTTGGTACCCTTTGTAGGATATAATGATCAATCACTCAAGGGCTTTCAATTAATTGCAAAATCGCGTGAATTGATGGTCGGTCACCGCTGGGAGCTGTTTGTTATGCAATTAAGTTTCTTCTGGTGGGGATTGTTAACATTGGTTACATTAGGTTTAGCTGGTTTTTATACCATCCCCTATATGGTACTAACACTAGCAGGATATTTTGACGTATTAAATGACGCGCAAAATAAACAATCACACCTTGATGATTCAAACGAACAAAAAAAGATTCAACCAATTATATTAGAGCCTTCAAATCAAATTTAAGATATAAAGAAAATGCGAGTATCACAAAAATGTGACGCTCGCATTTTTATAGTATTATTTTTCAACAATGATTAATTGTTGCTTGCCTGATTGACTGGCATTTTCTAACCCAACTTCTTCAATTATTTCAATCAACTGTTTATCGTTGCGTGGAATAACTAAAAACTTCGTAAAACCTAGTCTATCTGGTGTCTCGGTTTCATAATACTCTGTTTCAATTTGTGCATCATCCCCCACAATAATCCAAACATCCTTAGCTATGTGGCGTCTTTTCCCCATCAAATGCAAAACACCTTCACGAATATGGAGTTCGCTACCATCAATTGTTTCAATATATTTCATAATGGGCACCCTGTTTTCCAAAAAATATTCTGAGTATTGACAATACACTACTTAAATACCTGCTTATTAACAACTCGTAAATGATCATCCAACGTATAAATAATAGGTTTAGCATTTGGTACATCAATTTGGTCCAATTGATCATCAGCAACCTGATCCAAATATTTAATTAAGACACGTAGGCTGCTACCATGGGCAACAATCATTTCATTTCTACCTGCTTGCAAACGTGGCACAATGTTCAAATCCCAATAATTTTTAACTCTTACAAAGGTCATCTCTAAACTCTCAGACAATGGTACATCTACACCAATGCGATCATAAATCGGTTGATGGTCTCTAACCGACAATTGTGGTGGTATATCTTGATAACCGCGGCGCCACTGCTCAACCTGTTGTTTACCAAACCGACGACGTGCTTCGTCCTTATCCAGTCCTGCCAAAGCACCATAATGGCGTTCATTTAATTGCCACGCTTTAAAAATTGATATCCAGTTGATTGCCAATACATCACAAACAATATAAGCAGTGGTAATGGTTCGCTTTAACAATGATGTGTGCACATCATCGATCTGAATATGCTCTTTACTTAATATTTCACCAGCTTCTTTCGCTTGTGCACGTCCTTTATCTGTAAGTGCTGCGTCGGTCCAGCCAGTAAAAGTATTGTCTTTATTTGCAGTACTCTCACCGTGACGCATCAGGATTAATTTAACCATGTTCAGTCTCCTTAATTTATTGTGCAATTTGTAAAAAAGCTTCAATTATTCCGATGGTAAAACATTACCATAATGACTCCATTATAAACGCAACTTACTATTTGTTAAATATGTAACATGCTTTTTAAATTTGTTTTTTGCTACCAAAGTTGTAAGATGAATGCGTGTTGATATTTTATTTATACAACAATGTTTTTGAAAGGAAGTTGGATTTTCATGGAAAGCCAAGTTGTTAGTAAACAAACAAAATATGCCATTAGTGCAGTTGCTTTATTGTCGTTTCTAGGTATTTTAATAGAAACATCATTAAACGTTGCCTTACCCTCCCTTACTCGAGAATTTTCAGTATCATTAGGAACAATGCAATGGGTCACCTCAGGATACCTTTTAATGGTAACCATTATTATGAGTACGACCGGTTTCTTGACCAAGAAATTTTCTGCCCGTACCTTATTTACTGTTGCTATTATTTTTAATCTAATCGGAACCATTTTTTGTCTATTTGCCAGTGCTTTTCCGGTACTGCTGTTAGGTCGCTTATTACAGGCCATCTCAACGGGAATCTCTACACCACTCATGTATCATCTGGTACTATCATTAATTCCACAAAGCAAACGCGGCGTGTATATTGGCTTTGCGGCCATGATCATTTCCTTGGCACCAGCACTTGGACCTACCTATGGTGGTACATTAACAGCATTTTGGTCTTGGCGAGGTATTTTTATTATTGCGCTATTTTTACTAATAGTTACGGCTTTACTCGGTGAAACTTACATTCGCTTACCGGCCAAAAATACCACCCAAAAATTTGACTGGTTGGGCGTTGTCTTGCTAACCATTATGTTTGTTAGTCTGAGTCTAGCATTTGCGGACGCTGCTAATGCTGGTTTCCAAAGCTTGAAATTCGTTTCACTCTTGCTTGCTTTTATTGTTTTTGCAAGTTTATTACTTCTGCATCTAAAAAGATCTGAAAATAAAATTTTAAATTTCAGCATTTTGCATCAGCCAGTAATAAGACTACGCTTAATCAATTTTTTTGTACTGCAATTTATTAACATTGGTATTTCAATCGTTATTCCAATATTCACTGAAGAAAATCTACACTTAAGTGCTTTTTCAGCTGGATTGATTTTATTACCTGGTTCATTATTAGGAGCCGCTGTCTCGCCCTATGCTGGTAAACTTTTTGATAGACATGGAAGTTATGTCCCATTGATTAGCTCAAGTATCCTGCTTCTAATTGGTACCAGTCTGTTCTTTGTGACAACCTCAGCTGCAACTGCATTCAGTATCACCATTATTTACATTCTATTACGAGTTGGCTTTAACTTAGGATTCAGCACTTCAATGTCTGATGCTAGTATGCATATTGAATCAGAACTAAATGCCGATTTAAATTCACTATTCAATACCTTTCAACAATTTGCCGGTTCTTTTGGAACAAATGTCTTGGCTGCCGTCATTTCTGTTAAACAGCTCGAACATGGTTCAAAGGCACTGTTGACTGTTCAAGGTACAAAAATAGATTATGCCCTGCTAGTGATTCTAGCTTTGATCAGTTTGGGTACCGTCTTGCTTAGTCGAAAATACAAGACACGATAAAATAGGAGATAATTTCATGGAACCAATCAGTGATGCGCCAACAATTGATGCCGTTATTACCAGCTATAATCAAAAAAACCTAATTCTTGAAACAGTTGAATCTGTTTTCAATCAAACTGTGAAACCTAGTAACATTTATATTATCGATGATGGCTCATCTGATTTTGAATCACTTGAAGTACTACACGCACTTGAACAAGAGCAAGCCATTGTCCCGATTCATGTGATTTACCAAGAAAATCTAGGCGTTTCAGCTGCCAGAAACAATGGCATACGACACACGAATGCGCCATTTGTTCTAGTGCTAGATGGCGATGATAAATTAATGCCCACTTTTCTAGAATCGACGACTCTCTTACTCAATGAGCATCCCCACCTAGTGGCGGCCTCATCCTGGTTGAAAACTTTTGGCGTTCTAGATGCAATTATTAAGCCAGCTGGCGGCCGTTTACAATCATTTTTATCGCACAATTGTTGTCCAGCGACTCATCTACTTCGAAGAAAAGCATATGAGCAATGTCTAGGTTACGATGAAACGATGAAATCAGGTTATGAGGATTGGGAATTTTTCTTGCGTTTACTCGAGACAAGTTCAGATGCAGCTATTGGTATTGTAAATCAGCCTTTGATTGCCTATCGCACAAATCCAACTTCCTCAAATGTTAAAAGTATGACAAATCGTTTGTCCTTAATGGAAGAAATTATTAATAAGCATCTGACATCGTATCAAAACAATATTGTCAAAGTCTTACTTGATATCGAGTCCACTTCTGATGAACGGCTAGCAAATTGGGAGGACGAAATTAAACATTCCTGTGCAACAAAAAATGAGATTAGCACAATCTCTCAGAAGTTCATGGCCTGTCCTTCATACGGGGATGGTGGTATGGCAGCAGCAGTACGAATAGCATCAAATTTGAAATCTAACTAAAAACACGACAATGGTCCTTTTTTATTAAGGTTATTGTCGTTTTTTATACGTTATTTATACTTGAAGTAATATCTAGCAAAGGTTTGAAACTTTCTACAGGAAGATATGAATCAGCTCGCTGAATTAATTTTAGGAGATTTCCCACAACGTTCTGTAAAAAGATATACATTGTATTTTCTCTCGGGTGCACTATTGAATACAATCATTCAGTGGCTAAAAAGTGATGCACAAGAAACACCAAAAACCATGGCAGATGTTTTAATAGCACTACTTTCTGAAGACTTTAGGACCTTCTAAAACTATGAAGCAGCTAAATTCATGAAAAATTTAGCTGCTTTTTTGGTAAGCTGTTCAATTAAATAAACACTTTAAACATGTGCTTCAAGGTCTTCTTTACCAGCGTAGTTAAAGTTTGCTATCCTAACATACCGTTTGGGTTAAGTGATCCTAATATAGAATACGAAACGTCCGGGAAGCCAAAGATTAACTGCTCTAAATCAGCTGATGTCAGTCCTTTGTCTATCACAAAAGTTAAAATATTTATCAAACTAGCCGCATCCCCACCATATATAGTTGCATCAACAACTTGATTAGTTGACTTCTCAAAAGCAATCGTTATTTCAGCTTCACTATCATGTTTTGTATCAAAACTTTGTCCATATGGTAACACAGTAATTTGATATTTATCAGTCTCTTGCTCAGCAGTTGCTATTGACAGCCCAATTTCAGCAATCCGTGGCAATGTAAACACAATCGATGGAATAGCTGGATATGAAATTGGTTGCACACTTTGTTCCATAATTTGCGCAGCAACATAATTTGATTCAAAGGTTGCTGTTGGCGTTAATTTAGGAATCTGTTTGTCGATAACATCACCACTGGCATAGATATTTGGTACTGATGTCTGTAAATGATCATTAACCTTAACACCCTTAGCACTCGCTTGAATGCCTACGTTTTCTAGTCCAAGACCATCAATATTTACTTGACGTCCTGTCGCACCAAACACATATGCCGTTTTAAATGAAAGACCACTTTGGGTTGTAACAATGTATTTATTATCCTCTTCAGTAATCTGATCTACCGCCTCATTAAAATGGAAGTTCACACCTTCATTTTTTAACTTAGCAACTAGTTTAGTGACATATTTAGGATAATATGAAGCAAGTGCGCGATCGGCAAATTCAATGATATCTATTTGAACACCTGCTTTGACCATCATTGAAGCAAACTCCATTGAAATAAGACCTGCGCCGATAATAACCATTGACTGTGGTAAGTGCTCCATAACTAGAAAATCTTTACTAGTATGAATATACTCACTTCCTTTCACAGGCAAGGTAGCGTCATGCTGTCCTGTTGCAATGACAATATTTGTAGCTGTGATTTCTTGTTCTCCAGCACGGACTGTGTGAGGATCGATTATGGTTCCCTGACCATGATAAACTGTAATGCCAGCTTTAGGAAAAGATTGCTCCATATTTTTGGGTATCCGATCAATCCACTGATGCTTGTAGGACATTAAATCTTCCCAGTTGACCTGTGGACCACCATCTAATCCAAAACCATGATAATTTTCTGTATCTTGTAAAACTTCAAATGGCCCATCTAACAAAAGTTTGGCATCACAACCATAATTTGGACAAGTACCACCTAACTTATCGCTTTCAACAAATGCTACTTTTTTACCATTTTTCAATAATTTAAAAGCACCATGGAAGGCTGCATGTCCAGTACCAATAAAAATTACATCATAATCATAGTTTGACATTAAAAACATCTCCCTTTCTACCACAAACGAGCATCAGTATAATTTATAATCTCACAATTTATTTAATTTTTAATGCTTCATCAAAATTTACTGCACCTGGATACATAAATTCAAAAATAAGTGAGTTTGTGCGTGAAATATTTGGTTTACCTTCTTCGGAAATTGTCATGCGGCCTTCACCTTTATAACGGGTATAACTTGGATTTTGCCCCTTAGCAATCATTTCTTGTGCAACTTCTTTAGGATATGCAGTGACCGCAACCTGATTTTCAAGCACTTCTTTAGCATCTAATTCATAATGCAAATGTTTTTCCCCGTCATCAAAATCAAAGACTTGCTTGCTAGGATAGTTCTTACCACTCTTTTCATCTTTATATTTATCAACCAGAGTGTAATCAACATCTTTCTTATTCTGAAAGATAACATTACCGTCTTTATCTTCTACAAATGCAATTGGAAAGCGCTGATAACCAAATTCACCCTTGGTAACCATATCAAAGATTAATAGTGAATAATCATCATATGATTGACGAGCCCAAGTCCAATTATTCCATAATTCAGAAAAATGGCGTTTACCACCCCATTGATGATCATGATAACCATAACCATGAATTTGTTCTTGCTTACCATTTATGGTGAGTGTACCAGTCACTTCACCACGAGGAACGACACATAACCAAGTATAAAAATCATCACCAAATTTAAAATAGGCCGTTCCTGGTCGGTAGGGCTTTGATAAGGAGTGTAAGTTAAAGTCTGCTCCTAACCCATCATTGTCATCAACGACAATATGATAATCTTTCAGGTTGCCTTGGAAAATATTCTTCCCATTGTCGAAAGAAACATCACACTCTTCTTTACCGTAATAAGCCGTTTCGGGAGCAAAATTAGGCGCTTTCTTAAATGTGTTACCATCTTTGTCAGTCACTAGCATCTGGAAGGTAGGCTTTTCTTTGTTATATGTTGCATCACGAGGGTCTTTCGGGAAAAATTGGATAACCACACTAGTTCCATCATCTAACAAAAAATCAGAATACCACCAGCCCCAATGGCCAGTTCCTTCATAATCACGACGTGCATCTTCCCAGCCTTCAACATGATTAGGATTTATACCTAATTTTTCATAGTCTTCAGGTGTATCCATCAGTCTAACATCAGTCATAAAAAACTCCTCGCTTATTTATCGCTTTTAGCAGCATTCATTTTAATAGATTCTTCAAATTCAATTGCTAAGTGCAGTTGATGTCCCCAAATAATTTCATCAGGTGTGCTTTCTGGCATCACGACAGCTAATTTCATTTCAATACCATTATCTAACGGTTTATATTGATGGAAAGGAATTGTATAAAGTGGCGTACCATCCAAAAGTGCTGGCATTCCTGTAGAAACTACTGGGTATTCGTCATCTCTTTCGATTGGAACCAAACTTTCATCGCCAGGTTGAATGGTTTGTGGAAATGGTTCACCATACATGCCAAAGGTTTCCATACCGTATAATCCATTAGAACCAGCAGCAATGAAAAAATGTTCAGGGTTCATTTGAAAAGCATTTTTGGTAGATTCAGCAGCAATGCGCTTCATCTTTTGATCAGCCGTTTCATATGCAACATCTTGGTTATCACTTTCACCATTGATAATTAAGTCCGGATTTACACCCGTAGCTTTAATATAAGTTTGGCTATATTTGACTGGACTTTTCCCAAGAACAAAGTTTCGGCCAATTTCTTTCCACATTTGTTCAGCTGTTTTTATTTGATTTTTGTAAAGTTTTTGAATTTCGTCAGGAGTATATTGACTTCTTACAGCAGTATTTAAAGTCAGTGCTTGCTCACGAGATAGATAATTTATCTCTGAATCAGAGAGTTCTTTTCCTTTAAACACTACCTTAGCACCTAAACTTTTCATTTCATGTAAGACATGTTTTGCTCTTTCATATTTAATTTCTTCAAGTTCAGCACAAGATATCTGCTTACCATCAATTATGCATTCAATAGTTGGTTCAGTCATTTATTTTCCTCCTTCTTTATGCTATAAAGTATATTAGTAGGTAATTAATTATTCAATGGATAGAACTGCTAAAAATTCGCGTTATTTGTAGTTCCTAATAAAAAATAATCTGTTAAAGTACTACATTTTGTAGTAATAAGGAGGGGTTTTATGAATCATGGTGTTTCTGAAAATTTACGTGCTCGTAAGGCAATTACGGATGCCTTTTTTGAATTATTAGTGCAAAAAAAATTTTCTGACATTACCATTTCAGATATTGTCAGAAAATCAGGTGTTGCTCGAACGACTTATTATCATAATTATTATTACAAAGAAGATATTATTGAAGACTTTATGAACTTAACGCATCAGCAACTAATGGCAGCTTTCAAAATTGATAAACAACCGCTAAAAGAACAAGAAATACGTAAGAATTTAGATCCTAAAAGATTAGTTTCTTCGTTTGAAAGATCTTTTCAATTATTCTTGATGAATAAGTCCTATTTATTATTAATTTACAATAATGGTTTTAGCAAACTAATTCAAAATATGGTCAACCAGTATGCACAAGAAATTTTTCAAAAGTTAAATATCAGTAATGATTACCAAATATATTTTATCGCTGGTGCATTCGCGAATGTACAGCTTGCATGGTTAGAAAAAGGAGCACAGGAATCTCCACATGAAATGGCTGAAATTTTGGTCACCTTGTTAGATCAAAATAATTTGCAACAGTTAATAAAATAGCTACAGCTACTTTTTAATGATTCCTCTTTCAAGGTAGGTCACTAATTTATGTGCCATATAGTATGGCGACTCATTAGCTCCATTTACTAACCACTGCATTAAAAGATTGTACGAAGCACCTTGTAAGAACAATAGTCGATAGTAAATTTCTGAATTCTGCTCAACTGCAATATTCATTGCAAATACATTTAAGGTTTTTTGAGCAACATCCCCTAACCCACTTTTGTAAAGAGTTACCAGATAAAATTTATTTTTTAGAGCATAGCTAAAAGATAATTCTAATATTTTAGCCATGATTTTGGGTTCAAAAACATTTTCTAAGTTCACCATTTGTTTTTTCGCCTCAGGAATTTGTGCGAGTAATTCTTTTTGTAATAGATCCAAAAAATATTTAACAATATCTTCTTTGGTATAAAAATTACGATAAAAGGTTGCTCGAGCAACTTTTGCGTCACGAATAAGTTCGGTAATAGTTATATCAGAAAAATCTTTTTGGCTCATTAATCTAAACAAAGCTTCAACTAAGGCGCGTTTCCCTGGTGGATTTGTTTGTGGACCCCTTGACATAAAATACTCCTTTTCTGTACTGTTTAAAAAAAATTGTACCATAGGTACTCATTTTAAAATGATACATAATAGCTGATATTAACTCCCCTTAAATCTTGAAACCACAATTTTAAAAAGAGATAATATGTTCCAATAAGGAAGCAATAGCCGACACAAACAATCAGGAAGGAAAGTTTACTATGGCAAAAGCACGTTTAATGGACACAACCACAGACTATCAACAATTAGGAGTAAATCCTAATCAAATTGAATTATGGGAAGACGGCCGTCGGAATAGCAGCGCACGTGATCACTGGGAATGGTGGTATTTTGACGCTATTTTAGATGATGGTACAACAGTGGTAATTCAAGATTTTACTAAGGGAATTGAAGCAATTAAAAAAAATAGTGATCAACCATTGGCTTCGATTAAAGTAACCTTGTCAGACGGACAAAGTTTTGAAGATCACTTTAATTACGATGAAAAGAACAGTTCTTTTAGTAAGAAGCAATGTGATGTTGTCATCGGACCGCATACTTTTAAGGGTGATTTTAAAGATTATGAGATTCATATTGAACCTGAAAATGGACTAGGTGCTGATCTTAAATTGCATTGTCAAGCCAAACCTTACCGACCAGGAACTGCTTATTGGGCCTTTGGTGATAAAGAAGAAAATTTTTATACTTGGCTATGTGCTGCGCCTAAAGGTGAAGTGTCAGGGACTATAACGATTAACGGTGAAACAAAAAATGTTCACGGATCAGGATATCATGATCACCAATGGGGCAGTAACGTTTATATGACTTTATGGAATAATTGGGTCTGGGCACGGCAAGCTTTCGATGATTATTCAATGCTTGTTTTTGATATGGTCGCAAGCAAGAAATATAATTACCAGCGCTTCCCCGTTATCTTTATTCAAGATCAAAACGGCGAACTTGTTTTTGAAGACACAAAAAATGTTAACGTAGAAGTGTTACATGAATATACTGATGAAAAGTCTGAAAAAAATATCCTGATAAATTCCAATATGTATTCACTTCTGAAGATAAGAAGGTAGAATACACACTATCTCAGCATAAAATTTTAGATAATATCGTGCCTGCCAATGATATGCCTATGCCAGTGCGGTTAATGTTTAAAACAATGGGACTTAAACCTTCCTATGCTCGATATCAGGCAACAGGATCTCTTGTAATAACTGAGCCAGGAAAAGATCCGATTAATCGTTCCGGTGAATTAATTTATGAATTTATGTACCCAGGTCTGGAGTATAAGTAAAGCATCTAACCCTTTTGCATAATCGAAATAAAAGCACAAACTTTGACAACTAAATTAAACAAAATGGAATGGCAAGTTCTTGATATTATATCGGTGGCTTGCCCTTTTAATTTGTTTCTGATACATGGTCGTGCCTTTAAAATTACCCCTTAAATACTTGTTCGCCATCACTTAAAACACGCCAAGATTGATATTCAACATCCTCTGTTGCAAAAGATTTATGTTCCAAATAATCTTTCGCTTTAAGTACCAGTGGGGATGCATTTTGTTCATTTAAATCGTTTAGGTTAACCAACACAGCGCCTAAAGAATCTTGTCCGTCAAATTGTGCAACCTTCTCCAATAACGCCCCTTCATATTCGCTAACTTGATAAAAAACCGCAATGTGCTGATTCATTTCATAATCTAAATAATGCCATGGATATCTAAAACTTGTGGTACCTAGCTGATTGACTTTGCTAACCTGCAGACCAGTCTCCTCGTTGATTTCACGTATAATTGCGTCCTTTAAAAATTCACCATCTTCCAAACTACCCCCAGGTAAATCAAACCGATTGATATACGGTCCACCATTTTTCTTAATGACAACTAACGCATTTTCAATCGTGATAATACCATACACACCAAAAGCTCGATGAAATTTATCTTTACTCATATATCTCTCCCCACTTTTCTTAAAAATAATATACGTTTGATAGTCTTTAGTACTACTATAAAGCTTATTTAATGTTTTTTTTGGAAAAATACGTTATTTTAAGTTTAAGATAAAATTTATCACTATAGGAGATGAATAGCTAACTTTTTATGACTACAGACACAATAGATACAAACAAGCCAAAACTGAATAAACGAATTTTATGGGCCGATTATGCAAAATGTTTTGGAATTATCGCAGTCGTGACAGGACATGCAATCAATGATGTTGCTGGTAAAGGACTAGATGTTACTTATAATGCCATTTACTGGTGGCATATGCCATTATTTTTCATGATTGGTGGCTTCTTCCTTAAAAAAATTAGTCATGACTTCAAGGGTTGGTCTTATTTGCTGGGTCATCGTATTAAACCTTTAGTAATTGCCTATTTTTTAAATGGGGCAATTTTAATTATTTTAAGTCATTTTTTCAGACAGCAATCCTGGGAGTATACATTTTCTTACTTTGGACGCCTAATCTATGGTGGCAGTACCCTAGATGATTATCTGAGTGTATTTTGGTACATGACTACTTATATGCTTGCCATTTTTATGACGACCCTATTGATATCCTTTATTAAAAAAATTTGGTTACAATTTGCCATTGCTATTGGTTCATTTGCACTGGGGGTTGCTCTACAGAACGTCACATTCTTTGGCAGCGCTGATTTTCCTTGGGATGCACAGATTTCTTTCCTAGCCGTTTTTTGGATGCTACTTGGCTACTATACATTTAAAATATTTCCAAAAATCAATTGGCATGCCAAACAAGTTTTTGCTGGTATTGGCGTATTATTCTTTGTTAGCCTACTATACTTGTATGCAACTGGTAACCTTGACTTTGTTCTTTGGCTAAAATCTTCTAACATTCACAATGGACTACAAGCTTTTATTATTCCGCCAATTCTGTGCTTGGTTGTATTTATCATTTGCGAAGGCCTTGAACGACTCGGTAATTTTGCACCACTAACTTTTATTGGTAAAAATACGGACATCATCATGTTTTATCATCGGGCAGCTTTTGATATAACCACTTTGTCCGTCTTTACAAATAACTGGTATTTTAGGATTATTATTGGTCTGACTGCACCAATTTTGCTAGCTTGGTTACTTCGCAGGTTTAAGGACACCGAATTTTATTTTAAGTGGCAACAACGTGCTGAAGAAAAGAAAGCTGATCGTGTCAAAATTGCTTTTCCTGTCGCTATTGGCCTATCTGCTCTGGGAGCTGTGTGGGCATTTTCTTCTTATCAACAACAATCACAAACTTCTAAAAACTACATCATGTCAACTACGCCGACTATTTTTATGCACGGTTGGTCAAGTAGTTTGCGTGCTGAACAATCTTTCATCAAGATTGGTACGGAACAGAATATTGTGACTGAAGAAATGGTCATTCATGTCACCCGCGATAATAAGCTACAAGTACAAGGTCGATTAACTGGTAATAACGACAATCCAGTTATTCTGGTACAGTTTGATAACAATCGCGTTGGTGAAGTACGTTATGCACAGGGACTTCATCGCATCGTTGCTTACCTAAAGAATAGGTACAACATCAAAAACTTCAATGTTGTTGGTCATTCAATGGGTGCCTATGCATGGGTATATTACAGCATGTATTGGGGTGCTGATCCAAACCTACCAAGACTTAATAAAATGGTTGTTTTAGCAGGTCCTTATAATGGTATTTTAGACAAAGGTCATGCAAATCAACCAACAAGCGGTAATTTAGCTGATCTTTGGGATGATGCACCTCATGAAAATTCACTAAATAAGGCTGGTCGCCCCAAGATTATTCATGAAGAATATCAAACATTACTTGCACGCAAACCTAATTTCCCGACAAATACACGTGTTCTAAATATCTATGGTGATTTGAAGGATGGTACTGCTTCTGACGGATTGGTAACAATTCAATCAGTTAAATCATTACGATACCTAATCTCTGATAGAGCGCGTTCATATCAGGAGTTCGAAGTTAAAGGCGAAGGTGGTCAACACAGTCGATTACATATTAATAATCCTGTCGTCAACGACAAATTAACCGATTATTTATGGGGTAAGTAATCCTTGCCTATTTGTGAATATTCAAAAAGATGATGAACTAACTGGTGTACCAGTCATAGTTCATCATCTTTTTATTTTTCTTCTTGAGTCATTGTATTAAATGATTGAGGGTTTAATAACCCTTCCGTTAAACTTGCTAACGCCTCAATTGGCAAATCTTTATTTCTCTGGTTCCAATCAGATAATATTTGAGTCAATCCACCGGCAACAAATCCATAAACATATTGGTTATTTGCTTCATTAGAAATCTGCAAACTATTCATACATTCACGTGAAACTTCTGTTAACAGTGGTTCCAAATGGTTAGCAAGTAGCACATCAATCATTTGCTCATGTGACTTATAAAATTTAAAAAATAAACGAATCAGTTGGTTTGATGAGTTATCAGATTTATCAATTGCTTGTTTATAATCTACAAAGATACGATCTAATTCACTGCGAATCACTTCTTCACGATTAGCAAAATTAGCGTAAAATGTTTGACGTGATAATTTTGCACGATCAGCTAACTTCTTTATTGAGATATTTTGATAGCTTTCTTCCTTTAATAATTCAAACATGGCATTAATGATCATTTGTTTTGATTGTAAAGCAGTTGGGTTATTTCCTTCGTACATAATCTTGACACTTTCTATTTTTTGACAAACTTAACAGCAAAAAGTTGACACGTGTAAGGTCTACAGTTACTCTAAGGATATCATACTATAAAGCACATTCATAAGGAGATTTTTATGGCAAAGATGATTGCCCGTGCGGCAAATAAACCTGAAGACTATACCCGTTTTAATGTTAAACCTAATATTGTCCGTCCTTGGGAAGATGGCATGCGTACAAGAGCCGGTGAAAAAAATTTTGAATGGTGGTATTTCGATGCAAATTTGACTGATGGATCTAGTGTCGTAGCAACATTTATGACAAAGGATTCATTTAACCTTGGCACAGAATTAAAGCCTTGGGTTTCATTTGAAATCACTGATGCGAATGGCAAAACAACCAGCTACCGCGAAGATGTAACCGCAGAGGAGTTTTCTGCACGAACTGATTATTGCGATGTTCATATCGGTAAAAACTATCTAACTGGTGACTTAAAGTCCTATACCCTTCACTTTGAAAAAGACAACTTCAAAGCCGATTTAACTATTAAGAATACACTTTCTTCATGGCGACCAGCTGCTGGTGCAAACTTGTTTGGCGACAAACAATTTAGTTGGTTACCTGCTGTCCCAGCTGCTGATGTTTCCGGTACTCTAGTGACCAATGGACAATCAGTTGAAGTATCCGGAAAAGGTTATCATGATCATAACTGGGGTGATGAATTAATGCTCAAACTGATGCATCACTGGTACTGGGGTCGTGCAGACGTCGAGGACTATAAGGTCATTTCAACCGAAACAACTGCTGAAAAGGCTTATAATTATGAAAAAATGCCAGTTATGATGATTGCTGATCATGGTGAAATCATTAGTGGTGATGAAAGTAATATGATTGTGGAAGATTCTGATGTCTTCACTGATGAACAAACCCAAAAACCTGTGCAAAAAAACTTAAAGTACACTGTTAAAGGTGAGAAAAACACTTACGTCGTCAGTTATAGCATGGAAAAAATCATTTCTGGCTTTAAAATGATTGACGAAATGTCTGGTTTCAAAAAGCTACTCGCCAAGTTAAGTGGCTTTGATGGTGCTTATCTACGTTTCACTGGTACAATCAAAGTAACAAAGTATGAAGATAACAAGGTTGTTGACGAAGCCGTTAATCCCAATGGTATTTGGGAATTGATGTACTTTGGTAAGACAATCTCTGAATAATCTATTAGGAGGTACTGCACATGGTTATTGTTCTGTGGATTTTACAAATTTTATTAGCCCTATTATTCTTAAATTCCGGCTTTTCAAAAACTTTCCAATATAATAAAAAAGAAGCTGAATTGAAAAAGATGGACCATCTTGAATCAAAGGGCTTCATTATGTTCATCGGAACGGCAGAAATGCTTGGTGCTTTAGGGTTAATTTTACCTAAAGCAACTAATATTCTACCTGCATTAACAATGTGGGCAGCGATTGGTTTAATGGTTATTATGCTGGGTGCCTTTTTCACCCATATAAAATTTAAAGAATATCAAAATGCTGCCTTTGTAACTGTCATATTTATATTGTTGCTAGTTATTGCAATTTATGCTGTTTAGTTACTTCACTTGAAAAACGCTCCTGGAGAATATTTTCTCTAGGAGCGTTTTATTTATTGAGCACGGCAGACATCAAGTTAATGCCGTCTTTTAGTTCCTCTCGTTTTGGCAATCTACCTTCATTCATAATAAATTCGAGATTACTCATTGCCAAACTTACCATTAAATAAATAACAAAATCAGATTCTTTTCGGTTAAACGATTTTGAATAGACTTGAACAAATAATTGTCTAAGTTGTGGGTCAAAGCTATTTTTTCCTAAAGAAATTTCTCGTAATAATTGGATATTCTGTTTATTTTTTAATAAATAAGTCACTAACTCATCAGAAAAGAAATGATAGCTATCAAAATGACTCTGTAAATGGCGCTGTTTTTGACTCAATTCAAAAGCATTTTTAAATGGCGCTAAATAATCAATGATTAATGCTGAGGCTAATTCAAAAGTACTAGCATAATGTGTATAAAAAGTCGTTCGATCAATCATACTGGCCTTTGCCAACTTAGTGACAGTCATCTCGTGGAAGGACATCACTGATAACTGCTCGATAAACTTTTCTTTAATGATTGTTTCAGTTCTTAAAAATCTTAAATCCATACCAAATCCCCCCTTCTTTTTTCTACACTTGTAGTTTTATTATACACTAATCGGAATATTGCCGTTTTAACTGACTAGCATACTCTATATACTGTGGTTATAAATTAATAAATAATCACGCAACGATATACAAAGGAGCATGATAATATGGATAACTATACAATTAACTTTTCTGTTGATGGTCAACCAGTCAGTGAAGAAGAAATTCATGATATGGAATTAAGTCGGTACCATCATGTTTTTAAAATCTTTAATGATAAAAATATTGAAATAAAAAAAGATAATACGATCATCCCCTACGAAGACCTATTAAGATTACCATTATCTGAAGCTAAAGAAGCATTGGCTCAAACTCGCGAAAGCATTGGTAAAGAAAAAACACTAGAACTTTTTAAACCAGAAATTACACGTGGCGATGAGATGTGGACAGAAATTGCCAATAATTCACGTGAAGGTGTCAATATGCAGGAAGCATATGTCGATGTCGAAGTACATGGTATCTCATTAGTACAATTCATGATGTTTAACCAATTATTGGCAAAAGAAAACAATCTATATATGCCATCAAAGATTCATCCAGAACATTATTATTTTGATGCTGATAAAGCTGGTAATCAGGTTATTATCGAAACATTTGGGATGTATAAGGATCCTTCATACCTTGACTTAAAACCAGGTAAAATTGGTCCTGATTTCTCTGTGCAGCCAAAAGAAAATGCTGATATCGTCATGGCAGGAAATACTTTCTTAAAAAATAGTGGTCTAAATACTAAGATGTTAGGAATGCATCAGCTTTCTAGTACAGAGGACGGCATGAAAATTAAACTAGGTGTCTTACTTCCCGAAGGAGCTCCTAAAGAAATTGCAGAAGGTCACAAATGGCATTTGATGGTTGAGTTTAACAATGGACTACACATTGCTGCCCAACAGCACCCTTCTTTCATCCAAAAGAAAGTACTAGAAACAGCCATCCACCATATGGCAAATAAGAATAAATAATTATTAAAAACCAGTGTTGTTTGTTTATCACAAATTCAACACTGGTTTTTTCATCTTAAATTATTTATCGACTATCCCGCATGACGCCAATCTCGATCCATTAACATACGTGCGACAATTAGTCCTAATGGCAGACATAGCACAATCATCATTGCTGAAACAAACCACTGTGCACCATTTGAAATATTACCAACACCAATGTAATACATTGCGCGGTACATATATAAACCAGGCACCATAATAACAATTGCGGGCACCGTTAGTGAAATACGTGGATATCCCATTCGTTTATGAAATAATGATGCTAATATACCGGCTGTTAGCGCGCCAATAAAGGCTGCTGCAGCTGCTGGCAGCGGTGTCAAATCAACTAATTCCAAACGGAGTGTGTTGGCAATTGCCCCAATCAGCCCAGCCGTTGCTGCCATTTTAACTGGACTATTAAACATTACTGAGAAACCAAAGACACCACAAAAACTTGCTGGAATTCGAAATAAACATATCAACCAAGGTCCCAGTCCTAATGGCAAAAAGCTATCTGGTCTTAAATCACTAGCCAATGCAACTAACCAACCAACTAGGGTTGCAATGACTATGATTGATACGGCGTGAACTAAGCGCTCAATGCCAGACCGCATATCTGATTTCGCTAAGTCTAAACCACTTGTAATAAATGGAAAACCTGGAATAGCAAATAGCATCGCCCCAATATAACCAGCCTCATGCGCAACATTGATATGGAAAAGTAATTCTAATCCTCTTGAAAAAATTAGATAGGTCAAGCAAGCTACAGCTACCCCAGCAGCTAAGCCAGCAAACATGGTCAAATGCTTACCATTCATTTTAGCACGAGTATAATTACCAAACCCTGCGCCAAAAAAAGTACACAACATCTCTACTGGACCCCCACCCAATAAAAATACGAAGGAACAGCAAGCCAATGCAGCAGCTAACCCCAGTAAGATGGGCGTGTAATTACCTTTTTTTGCATCGATTCGATCTAATAATCGATGCACATCTTTTACTTTTAAAAAAGCTCCTTCATTTTGAAACATAGTGACAAATTGCTGCATATTTGTCAGTTTATCAGTATTCACACCACTTGATTTTAATGATAACGACTCTGTATAGCTATTCACGTCATCGAAACAAGTATACGAAATTGAAATTAATCCAATATCAGCTGAACAATAAACTTTTAAAATACGTGCCATTGTGTTCATTGCTTCACGTACTCGCCAGGCACCCGTACCGCAAGACAACATAATCAAGCCTACCCGGCCAACAATAATTGTTTTTTCCTTCAAAGAGGCATTAATTACTAAATTATTAGCCTCTTTATCGGCAAGTTCTCTCCACGGAATTTGCATATGATTTGCTACGAGACCATCATTCGTTTCTACCATTTTTTAAAACCTTCTTTGCTATCCATCACTTTTTCAATACTTTTCATTGTAACATAGCTCCTTTACATCAACTGTATTTCTTAATCGTTTCATACCGAATGTAATTATTTGCAATAAAAAAATGAACATCTACAATATAGGTGGAGATAGTGATATAATTATCAATCTCACAATTACACAGTTTAGGAGGAAATTATTATGGCAAACGAGTTATCAAACCGATTTAATGGTATGTTTCATGATTGGGATCACTTCTTTAATGATTTTAATCATCTAATGCCAGCATTTAGTGCTGAAAATCAGCAGTTGAAGAGTGATGTTGTAGACCTAGATGATCATTACGAAGTATCAATTGATGTTCCTGGAATTAATAAACAAGACATTAATTTGAATTACCAGAATGATACGCTAACAGTTACTGCTACAAGACACACTTCTAACACTGAAAAGGATGACAAGGGTAATGTGATTACTCGTGAACGTACGGCAGGTCGTTTACAACGTAGTTACTATTTACCGGCTGTTGAGCTCGATAAAATCAAGGCACAAGTCAATGATGGTGTCTTAAAGATAACACTACCAAAGTCAGAAACTAGTCATAACCAACGGATTACGATTGACTAGTACTACACTATTAAATTAAAGAAGCTGATGCATATAATATACATGCATCAGCTTCTTTAATTTTATCTACCAATCAATTTTTTCAGTGAGGCCAGATAGCCATATTGTTCATTAATCTTAGCCAATAATTCATCATCATGCGTATGGGCTACACCATCAAACAGGATTTCTTGGTACAAGTTTAAGTATGGTAAAGCGGCTTCTTTTGCAATTACTAATTCTTTATCTAGATCATAGGCCACTTTTCGGAAAGTGACTTCAGCCAAACCAGTATCATCAATTGTCAGAATCGCATATTGTGCTCTTCGATCAGCATTCAAACGACCATGCTTAAAAAATGGTTGACCAACAGATCCTGGATTGATCACTAATTGATCTTGGCTACTGTAACGTAACATTTGATGATGAACATGACCATAAACTGCAATATCAATGGTGTTGTCTGAAAACAATTCATCAAAATGAGTTGTATCTGCATCTGCTAGTAGCGCTGGTCCAGAATTGAGTGTATTTAGATTATGTGACAAATTAATTGTCAATCCATTAACCCTTTTAATTGCATGAATTGGCAATGACGCTAACTTTTGCTGATAATTGCTTTTTATGTGATCAGCAACATATTGTCCAAGTACACCAATATAAACATCAGATGGATCATCGAGATGATTACCAACGATGTTCCGCTGCACATTTAAAAAGCAATTATCCCAGTTCCCTCGAATATAGACTGATGTATCGATAGATTCTAATAGTTCAAATAGTTCATTGGTCGCAGGTCCTGGCATAACAAGATCACCCAAAAACCAGCAATCATCAACTGCTTGCTTAGATAAATCAGCTATCACTGCTTTGAGTGCCGTCACATTACCATGAATATCTGACAATATTGCAATTCTCTTCTTCATCTCATTACCCTTTTCCAACTTTATTTCTTTAACGGTCCTTTGGCTGCCTGTTGCAGACCTTGATTGATCGTTTCAGCGTAAATAACATCTCCTGAGTGTCGACCTGCGAAATGAACACCATCAGTACCATCAAAAACTTCTGGATGTTGTTGCGCCATCTTTTGCCAATCGGCAATGGTTATGTAATTATACTTTTGCGGTAAAGTTCGTTCAAAGTCTGCTAATTTTGACGAGTTCCACGTGGCGTCTGCTCGACGATCGTAAGGTGTCACTAAAATTAACCGATGTCCAGGTGCTAAATCAGTAATTAATTTTTCTAACTGTTCCTGACTACCAGGTAGCGCATTAGTTCCAATACAGATCACCACATTCTGTCGCAAAATTTTATTCGATTGCGCCCGCATCATAACTTGGTATGCTAGATCCATTGTCCGGTCACCAGCAGCATCAACTGTACTATCTGCAACATTCTTTTGCAAATAATCACGTGTGCCTAATGTAACACTGTCCCCAATTATAGAAACTCCCTTCGGAATTATCGCAATCTTTTTATCTTCTGCTTTCTGTGCCTTTGCTTGCTTTTGTTGTTTAATGGATGCTGCAACAATATCTCGCGTCGTATTTAAGTTATCGCGAGCTTGGTAAAGACTCCCCACCCATAACCGTTGTTCCAAACTTGTTAAATTTGGTGCCGAGTGAATTGTATATCCTGTAACGCCTAACAAAACGATGGCTATTATTACTAACGCCGACTTTAGTTTAGGAATTACTGTTGTTCGTTTAATGGCATGCGGTTGTTTGCCCGCTAATATTGGTTCAATAATATAGTAAGAAATTGCTGAACATGGTACCCCAATACCAATGGTTAAAATAACTGCCCAAAATACACTCGTTATTTGTGAAAAAATAACAAATAATGGCCAATGGTACAAATACATACTATAACTAATATCTGCAATAAAGATTGCCCACTTAGGTTCATTAATGCTTGGTGTCAACTGATGTAATGTACGTGCTTTGACAATAGTAAAAGCTGCAACAATACTTGCAAATAAAATTCCCCCTAAATAAGTCAGTTGGCTATCAAATTTTAGTAAATAGCCAAGAATACTTAGAACAATAAATGCACCGAATAATGTACTTATCGTTGGTAGCAATGTTGCCTGTTGTAGCTTCTTATTAAATCGTCTAGGAACTGACTGAATACCAGTAAATGTCGCTGTTAATGATCCGACGAAAAACGGAAAACAGTGTGTCAAACTTGAAAAATAAATGGCAGAATAATCAGTTAAATTAAAACTACGTATGCCCATCATCACAACACTGATAATAATCACTAGCAACGATAATACTGAAAGTCTAAATCGAAAGGATTTCAAAGCTTCGCCTTGACTTAAGGGAGACCGTTGTAGTTTTCTTGCAATTAACGCAACTACTAACCCCCATAAAATATAAAAATGCATTTCAACCGCTAACGACCAGGTATGAACAAATAAATGAGGAATAAATTTACTTTCGTAACTACCACCAGTCGCAATTTCAAAATAATTTGTCGTAAACCCAATCGCTGCTGCAACCTGTTTCCCCAGTCCCGTAATGTAATCCGGACTGACAAAATATGTAAATGGTATTACCACCAAAACCGAAAGTATTAATGGTGGCACAATGCGGTTAAAGCGTCGTTGATAAAACTTTATCAATTTAAATTGACGTGACTTTGAAAATTCATCGATCATCAACGCCGTAATCAAAAATCCTGAGAAAGTAAAAAATATATCGACACCAATAAAGCCACCCGTGTAGGCATTGGAAAAGAAATGATAGGACAATACCGCTAATAAACCAGCAATTCTTATAAAGCTAAACCATTTAATGCGCATGGATCAATTCCCCCTTTTTAAAGGTTGCTTGATAACTTTGTTTGTTGACTTTTAAAATACCGTGCCCATCAGGTAAATTTTTGTTAAACTTGCCATCAAATTCCCAATGATCGTGTGAAATGAATTTCCCATTGCCACTAAATTCTCCATTAACAAAATGCCCAACATAACGATCATGATTTTTAAATTTTACTGTTCCTGACCCATTAAATTTATGTTTGAACAAGCCGCCCTGATAAACAATCCCCCCGTTGTCTAATGTCAATTGCTGATGACGCTGTTGTTTGTCAGGGGTCAAACTATATACTGCTGCAATTAACAAAATAACAACAACTATGACTTGTATGATGTTTCTTGTTTTCATAAATACTCCTTAAGCGCACCGTCACTTTATGTTAATAATAAGACACATCATGTAGCTTGCATAGTCATTTTGAATTTTACCTAAGAATTATTTAAAAAATATTCATTCAATAACACATTTTATTGCTACTAAATTAATTAAAGAATGCTAAAAAAGCAATAATTATTATCTCTGAAAAGACAACAATTATTGCTTTCTATTTATTAAGATGTTTGACTAATCAAACAGTCTATTAGTAGATTTCCCACCACTTCTTCTTAGAAGACTTTCCAATTCCAGGGTTGAAACTGTTTGTTGGGTCGTTCTTCTTGTAGTGTTCAATCAATGCAGGAGCTGCTTCATACAAGTGACCAACGTTGTGCTCAGCTGGATAAATGGCACCACGCTTGTCAAGCAACTTCAACATTTCCTTCTTTAATTCGTGACCATCCACACCTGGCTTCAAAATGTAGTCTTGGTGCATAACGTGATCAAGGAAGTGACCGTAGTACAACTTGTACTCAATCTTATCTTCAATTTCCTTTGGTAGGTGCTCGAACCAGTCATCATCATTACGACGTAGCGCAATATCAAGTGGCAAGATATCAATTGAATCTTGCTTCAATTCTTGGTAACGAATTGCAACAGAAGCCGTTACGTAACGGTGCAATGATGCCTTATTCGTTTCATCAGCGTTAGCCTCGAAGAAGTCACCCTCTTCTTCTTTGAAGAATTCAGTCAAGTATGCACGTGCTTCATCAATACCTGCACCTGACATCTTTAATTGAACATAGTGCTCAAAGCGGTTAGCATAATCTTCGATACGCTTTGGCAATTGGTTAGGGAACAAGTGCCCTGCCTTTTGCAAGAAACGATCTGGGAAGTATGGCTTAAAGAATGGCACATGACCTAGCATACGTTCTGCAGATGCCTTCATACCAAACATCGTTGGTAACATGCTTGTTCCCAACTTATCGATAACCATCAATGAATCCTTACCGTACAATTTTGCCAAATCATAAGCTTCCTTATGCATGTACTCACCTGATACAGGTAGGTTCGTAAATTCAGACAAAATGTGACGACGCATCTTTTCCAAGACGGCTGGTGAATTTGTTCCAATGTAGAACACTTGTGATTCACCTTCTGATGGATAAGTATCCAAGCGAACAGCAAATGTGGCAACCTTTCCAGCAGCACCTGATGCTTCATATAATCCCTTAGGATCAGCATTGTAACGTGTTGGTAAGTCTGAATCCACATCACGAACACGCTTCTCGTAATCCCGGTTGTGTCCAACACGTTCATCAGAATTTGGTACATTATTCAAATCGAAACGACGATTTGCAAGGTTATCCAAAATTTCTTCTGGTGTTTCACCAAGGTCAATACCCAAATGGTTTACCAAATGTAGCTCATCATTTTCATCAATACGTGCATACAATGCCAATTCAGTATAAGCTGGTCCACGTTGAATCAACGCACCACCTGAATTGTTGTTAATCCCACCAATAACTGATGCACCCAATGTTGATGAACCGATAACTGAATGTGGCTCACGATTTAATGGTTGTAATGACTTTTCCAAGTTAAACAAGGTTGTTCCTGGGAAGGCAATGACTTGCTTTCCTTGGTTAATTAGTTGTAGATCTTTAATACGGCTACCCTTAACAATAACTGCATCACGATCATAACCTTCTGTTGGCGTTGATCCCTCAGTCAAACTAGTATTTGAAGCTTGCATAATGATAATAATATTATCTCTATGCAAAACCTTCAAAACTTTCCACATTTCAACAAGGGTTCCAGGCATAACAACCGCTAGTGCCTCTCCGTAACCTGAACGATATCCTTTACGATAACGTAATGACTTAGCCGCGTTAGTCACAACATGGTGACTACCAACAATGGCCTTTAAATCCTCCACTGTAGACATAAAACTAACCTACCTCCTAAAGTTGTACAATCTATACTCTAATATACCACTTTTCTGCGTTTTTAAAACGATAAAATTATGAAATTCAGCAACCCACAATTGTACTATTTTTCACAATCAAAGGTCAATACTTTCTGACGTTTATTTTTGAGATCGTCATTAAAAATAACAAGGTCCACTTTAACACATATTGTAAACGCTTCCAATGGGTTTTTGTATAAAAAAGTGTGACATGCTTTGACATGCCACACAATCTATTTTTTAACTATTCACAACATTTTGTGGATCATTCTTTAAATAACCCTGAATATTTGCCACGACAATGTCCAATAGTCGTTGTCTAGTTTCTAACGGTGCCCATGCAATATGTGGTGTTAAGTAACAATGCTTTGCTGTTAACAAAGGACTATTATCACTAATTGGCTCTTGTGTTGCAACATCCAAAGCTGCATAAGCAATCTGACCACTATTTAAAGCAGCAGCTAAATCGGCATCATTAATCAACTTACCACGCGCAGTATTGATTAAAATCGCAGTGTCTTTCATCTGTCCAAGTGTGTCAGCATTAATAAACTCCGACATCTCTGGTGTAAATGGCACGTGCAAACTGATAATGTCTGACTCTGCGTATAAAGTTTTCAAATCAACTTGCTTGATTGCTTCATCAAAGACTTCTTTTGGTTGATGATTGTAAAAAATAACCTGCATATTAAAGGCCAACGCAATCTTAGCGACTGCTTGTGCAATCTTGCCAAAGCCAACTAACCCTAACGTTTTACCTTTTAATTCCATCAATGGCGCGTCCCAAAATGAGAACCGGCCAGCTTTTGCCCATTCGCCTTCATGCACCAGATCATCATGTTGCTTAACTCGACTAGTAACAGCTAACAACAACGCAAACGTAAATTGTGCAACGGCATCCGTACCATAAGTTGGCACATTCATCACAGCAATATGCTTAGTTTTCGCATAATCAACATCAATATTGTCATAACCTGTAGCCGTTTCGGCAATTGCTTTTAAATCAGGAGAAGCATCAATAATATCTGATGTAATTGGAACCTTGTTAACCAAGGCAACGTCTGCACCCGCTAATCGCTTGATAATTTCGTCTTTATCATCATATGGTGTTGCATCATAGACAACAACCTCACCAAATTGATCTAAAATATGCCAGTCCAAATCCCCAGGGTTCAAGCCTAACCCATCTAAAACTACAATTTTCATAATTACCCCCAATAGTAATATTTTTGTATGAATATTATATCATACAAGATGCGTTAATTTGCTGGCAACGTGCTGATGTTCGTCAAAATTGGAATTAAACTTGTAAAAACAAAAACACCCAAAGTCATCTATACCTTGAGTGTCCTCGTGTATTATTTATACCGCAATGCTAATATTAATATCACATTACTCATCTAAAAGAAAATACCATTACCAACTATAAAACTAATAATTGAAACGAATAAAATCAATGACAAGCAGATGGCATGAAATACCTTGTGGTTTGCTAGTAGCGCAATATATTCTCTAATGAAGGCATTAGGAATAAAGAATCGGCTAGTTTTTGCTCCTAGTCCATCAATTTGCAAACCAACTAATCGTGCATACCCTGCTGCTCTGAAAGTATGATAATCACTGGTTGCAAATAATCCATTTGCCAGGTTCAAATCTCGCGCTTGCAAAATTTTCTTTGAAAATAGCATATTTTCATAGGTCGTTTTCGATTGATCTTCAATTAACACATGAGATGATTGCGCACCATGCTGTTTTGCATATTCAGCCATCGCTACTCCTTCAGGCAATTTTTCGTCGCCTCCTTGCCCACCTGAAAAAATTAGCCATGGATAATAGCCAGTTTTTTCAAACTGTTTATTAGCAAAGTCCAATGCAATTTGAATACGGGAAGCCAGTAACGGCGAAACATCCTTACCATTTAGTAACCCTGCACCCAAGACAATAATATAATCTTGGTTGTACTTTGGTCGATATAATCTCGTCAAAATAAATGACGTAATAAATGCTAAGAACCAAAAAACTAAATATAGGATAACTGGTTCAACTAACGTAATATACAAGCCAACCGCTTGATCACTCAGTAGCTTACTATCAATTGCCCGCATGATTGGCAAAACAATAATGATCAAAATACCCAAAAGTAACGTTAGCATATTACCCAGCGTATGGCTTTCTCGACGCCATACGGTTAGTGCATTCCACAATAACAAAATACCCAACAATGAATACAAAACTGCTAGTGGAATCAAAATAATCACAAAAATTGCATAAAAAGTGACCCTTAACCACTGAATGTTTAGCAATTCAATCAGAAACATTAACGTCATACCAGTTAAAACCACTGAAAAGTTTGCTAAGACACCGTTTAGTAACCGAAATTTATTTTGGCGCATACTGAGTATCAATAATGTGATACAGGTTACAGTTAATAGCAACAAAATTAGCAAAGGAAAACTAGCTGTATCTTTTACTATAGACATTCCTGAAACACCTCCTATAATTTTATGCTTGATGCATACCAAGATTATACAAAAAGAGTTTGATGATGACTACTAAATTATGTAACAAATAACTTGTATGCGTTACATGGTAACGTTTTTATGATATTCTTAATTAAGATTATTTCGAATAAAGAAAGATATAGACTTATGAAAAAGAAAATTATTACCGTCATTGCAGGCATTATTGCAATTATCCTAATCGTGGTTGTTTCAGATCATTATCAAGGTACAACTGGCAGCAGTGATAACACCGCTAGTTCTCATAAATGGACCAAAAAATCATTTGACCAATTAAAAGTTGGTGACTTTAATGAAACTGGCAAAGGCGGTTCAAGCTACGAATCTATTGTGGCAAAATATGGCCGCCCAGATAAAAAATCTAAGACAAAAGCTGACAACCATATCTTGACAGTTGTTTCTTGGAAAAATATCGCTGGTGACTATACTGGTGTCACGCTAACATTTATGAGTCAAAAAGATAGCTCAAGAACAGCTAAATTAACTTCTAAAACACTGTTAGACTCAAAAACAATCAACCTAGCAAAAAAATGGACGATGACTACATATAATGCAGTTGAACTTGAAGACAAGAATGACCAAGAACATGCTGGTGATTCATTATCTAGTTTAACTAGTAAATATGGTAAACCTGCTGTCCTCACCATCGCTCGGATTAATGGTAAAGTACAGACTAACGCCGTCTGGCATAACACTAATGGTGGTGCCAACGGTACTGTGTCTATCGATTTTTCATCTCATAATACTGCTGTTGATAAATCACAAGAAAAGTTACGCTAGTCAATAAAAATAGGTTTGAAACTCATTTTAAATGAATTTCAAACCTATTTTTATTTAATCAAAGAAATTACCATCCGCAATATCAGCAAGTGTATCTCTTGATGGAATAAAGAATAATTGACCGCTTAGCAGTGTTGAAAATGTTAGTAGAAAATCCGACTTCTCTAACATTTGGACCAACATCTGCTTTGTAACCTGCCAATGCCTAGCATAACCGATGAAATAAGTTCCCGTATAATCTAATGCTGGATCAGAAAATGGTACATTCATGCGAATAATTTTCTGCTCTTCACCATCAATTTCTAGTTTAGAAGCTACATTATGCGCATTCTCAAGTTTGTCCTCATCATCTAATTCCATATCATCAAATTTATGACGGCCAACTGCCTTTTCTTGGTGTTCCACAGACAGTTTTTCCCAGAACGCCATATCATGTTGCCATTTTTGAGCAAATGCATAAGAACCATTTTCAAAATCTGGGTCTTCATCCCCAATAATCGCATAATCGGCAGCATCCTCAATAGCTGGCGCTTCTGTTCCATCAATAAAGCCAATGATGGCACGCCCCTCTAAGTATCGGAATCCCTTCGTTTCATCAATGACCGTTGTCACTGGTGATAACAATTTCATAAATTGACGAACAATTTCGTAGACAACAGCCTCTTCACTTGCCCGAATATGCAAAAAAATGTCACCATCACTCGCTGGCATACTATATTCAGCACCAGTTAACGTTTGATAAGTCTCTAATTCTTTCGGTTTTTTAGCATTAGGAAATAGGTAATCCCACGCCTTATTACTAAATCCAATGGCAACTTGTAATCCAGACTGAGGGTTACGAATACGCATTGATCGAATAATCGACTGAGACATATCAGCAAAGGTCGCAATATGTTCCTGCTCATCAGCTAAATCTTGATGGTTTAATGCCAAAACAATAAATGAAACATTTTTGCCTGGGTCTTTCCAAACATCTTGTGCTAAATTTGCATTAAACATTTTATTCCTCCAAAAAATATTATTTGATACACCTTAATCATACAACAGCTGTATCCCTTTTAAAATAATTCTACGAATTTAATCCTCTAAGAAATAAGTCCGAACTTGAGCAGTAAAATCACCAGCTTGGGTTGGGTCGTCATAACGTCCAATATTCATTAACTCGTCACCAGAGAACTTTTCACCAGTTTCCTGATCAACGTAAATGCCCTCGGGGATTAAACCAACTAGTTTGGTAATCGTAAAATTCTGTTGTGATGAGGCAAGTAGCCTAAAATGATAAACTAAAACATCATTACCATTTGGACTAACAAATTCCCACGCAGCCTCATTACTCAAGAATGGATCCTTTAGACGATAAAAATCACCATATTGAATTAGATGGCGGTACTCTTTATAGAAAGCAACTTGCTGTTTAACTATCTCTTTCTCTTCTGCCGACATTTGTTGGACATCTAGTTCATAACCAAAGACACCTGAGCTAGCAACATCACCTCTCGTTTCTAATGACGTTATTCGTTGTGTTTGAGGATTTGGGACTGCCGCCACATGAGCAGTCATGCTAGATACCGGATAGCCAAATGTCGTCCCATACTGAATTCTAATTCGCTCAGCAGCATCGGTACTATCTGAGGTCCATGTTTGTGGGAAGTAATAAAGCATCCCCGCATCAAAACGACCACCACCACTTGAACAACCTTCAAATAAAATATCAGGATAACGCTTGGTCAACCGATCCACTAAATCATAGACACCAAGAATATAACGATGAGCCACCTCACCTTGTTGCTCACTATTTAGAACAGTAGAGTAAACTTCTGTCATATGACGATTCATATCCCACTTAATATAATCAATTGGTACCCGATCAAGAATTGCAGTCATTTGTTCATAAATATTTTCGACAACTTCTGGTCGAGAAAAATCCAAAACGTATTGATCTCTTGAAAGTGACATTGGTCGATTCGGAATATGAATTGCATAGTCTGGATGTTGACGATACAAATCAGAATTTTCTGAAATCATCTCAGGTTCAAACCATAAACCAAAGGCCATATTCTTAGCATGTACCTTTTCAGCTAGGCCACGCAAGCCACCACCACTAGCTAGCTTACTTGTGTATTCATACCAATCTCCTAATGACCGACGATCATCGTCACGTTGACCAAACCAACCATCGTCTAACACAAACATTTCGATTCCCAATGGGGCAGCTTCATCTAAAATTGCCTCAATTTTCTTTGCACTGAAATCAAAATAGGTTGCTTCCCAATTATTAATGACAATGGGGCGATCTTGATATTGATGATTACCACGAGCAACACGCTCACGTAACAAGTGATGATATGTTTGTGACATCCCATTTAGCCCTTTATCTGAATAAACCAATATGGCTTCAGGAGATTGGAAACTCTTTTCTGGTGCTAATTGCCAACTAAAACCATCTTCATTGATTCCTGTGACCAAACGAACTTGGTCGATATAATCCTTTTCAAAAGTAAATTGATGATTACCTGAATAGACGAGCTGCACACCAATAGCTTCCCCGGTTTGCTCAGTTGTATTTGGATCAACCGCTACTACAAATGGGTTCATATGATGTGAACTCGCACCACGGCGACTACTGAATTCTGTAATGCCCTGACGCAACGGTGCACGCTCTACTTGACGTTCATGAAATTGTGAACCAGGAAATGAAATGACTTCCATTTCTTGCTTGGGCATATCAAGTTGTAATGATGCGACCTTCTCAATAGAGAATGAATATTCACTTTCATTAAAGACACGAGTTGATCGTGTGATCACTGATCGATCTGCATAAATTGTGTAGTAGAGTACGACCGATGCCCTTAATGTTTTGTCTTTTAGCTTAATTGCTAATGTTTGTGCTTCATCATCTTGTTTTACGTATGTTTGTGGCAAACCTTCTAATTCTGGTTTACCGGAAAAAATCTCATATGAATCATAACGAAAATCAGTTGCCAAAGCCCCATCTGCTGATTTAATAATGATTGCAGGACTCCGAAAATCACCAGTCTGATTACCTGCAAATTCTTGTGGTAAAACATCCTTTGAATAAAAACGATCTACTTCCCCTGGTCGACCAGCCAAATTAGGTGATAGGCCACGTTCATACCTAGGATAATGACGAGACCCATGGTATCCTGTCACCCTTTTCCCAAAATATAGATGACTTAAAATTTCTCCCTCTTCGATTGACATTAAATAAGAAATTGTTTCATTTCTCAGATGGAATGTGCGTTGTGTGTTATCAAATGTGATGACTGCCTTTTCCATATACCCCTCCATAGATGCGATTAATCATCCTTAATCTAGCAAAGTAAAAATAGTTTCTCTATTGATATTGTAACCGCTTGCCGATTAAGTGACAAACATTAAAAAATACTTGCTTTGTCTTATGAAAGCGCTTACAATTAAACAGTTGACAATTTAATAAATTTTAAGGAGAATTTGCGTCATGAAGACTGAAAATAGCAAACAGTCAGCTTTATCACGTTGGTCATATTCCTTTGGAGCATTTGGTAATGATGTGTTTTTCGCAACATTATCAACCTACTTCATCATGTTCGTCACCACTCACTTATTTAGTGGTGGCAATTCAGCAACTAATAATAAAATGATTAGTGCCATTACATTAATCATCTTCTTATTACGTTTCGTAGAGTTAGCAATTGATCCATTTATTGGTAATGCAATTGATAATACCAGAACTCGTTGGGGTAAATTTAAACCTTGGGTGGTTATTGGTGGAACAATTGGTTCGATTGCGTTAATCATTTTATTTACAAGCATGGGTGGTTTGAACAAATCAAATCCAATGGCTTATCTAATTTTATTCGCTATTATCTACATTACGATGGATATCTTCTATTCATTTAAGGACATTGGTTTTTGGTCAATGATCCCTGCTTTAACATTCGATTCACGTGAACGTGAAAAGACGGCTACCTTTGCACGAATTGGTTCAACCCTTGGTGCTAATTTAGTTGGTGTCGTGGTTATGCCTCTGGTTCTATTTTTCTCAGTTAAAAGTAATGGTGGTACCGGAGATACTCGTGGCTGGTTATGGTTCGCCATTATTATTTCTGTTGTTGCCTGGATCAGCGCGATTGCAGTTGGTGTTGGTACAAAAGAAGTTGATTCAGAGCTACGCCAAAACAAAGAAAAAACCACAGTTAAGCAAGTTATTAAGATTTTGGTCAAAAATGACCAATTGATGTGGACGGCTGTTGCTTATGGTCTTTATACAACAGGTATGACGTTGGTTAACTCACTTGAGCTTTACTATTTCACTTTCATTCTAGGTGATGCAAAGTCATTCTCAATCCTAGCAAGCTTGAACGTGGTAACTGGTTTGATTTCTGTTTCATTATTCCCTAAGTTGGCTGATAAGCTAAATCGCCGTAAGCTATTCTTCTGGAGTGTTGGTATCATGCTCTTGGGCTTGGTTGTATTTATCTTTGCTGGTAAATCACTACCCGTTATTCTAGTTGCTGCTGAATTATTCGCCATTCCACAACCACTTGTGTTCTTAGTTGTTCTAATGACTATTTCTGACTCAGTTGAATATGGTCAACTAAAGTTGGGACACCGTGACGAATCATTAACTTTGTCAATCCGTCCCCTACTTGATAAATTAGCTGGTGCCATTTCAAATGGAGTCGTTGGACTAACTGCCGTTGTTGCTGGGATGACTAGTGGTGCAACTGCTGCATCGATTACCCATGCAAATTCATTGACTTTTAAGACAATTATGTTTGGTATTCCAATTATCATTATTGTTGCTGGTGTCTTTGTTTTCTTCAAGAAGGTTACTTTAACAGAAGCAAAGCATGCTGAAATTGTTGATGAACTTGAGCGTACTTGGGGTAAGCAGTTTAACGATACTAACGAAACAGTGACTGAGGTACTACCAGAACTTTCTGCAGGCGAGTCAATCTACTACACGCCGGTCACAGGTACCCTACTACCATTAAGTCGTGTTAATGATAAAGCGTTTGCTTCTGGCGATTTAGGTAAGGGATTTGCAATAAAGCCAGCAGACGGTCGTGTTTATGCACCATTTGATGGTACCATACGTATTGCCTTCTCAACTCGTCATGCTGTCGGTATCGTATCTGACACTGGTATTGTTACATTGATCCACATTGGTTTAGATACTGTTAAGCTACAAGGAACGGGCTTCGTATCCTACTTTGAACGTGGTCAACACGTTAATAAAGGTGATTTATTAATTGAATTCTGGGACAAATCAATCACAGATGCTGGTTTAGATGACACAGTCATTGTAACCATTACCAATTCTGATGATTTGACAACTTTCGAATTACTTGAAGAACCAAATACTTTGATAGAACAGTCAACACCTATCTTGAAGCTTGGTCGCTATTAATTTAATTAACAAAAAAGACCCACAACTTTTCTTTAATTCGAAAAGTTGTGGGTCTTAAAATGTCATCAAAAATAAAATTTTTAATAGACAATCTCAATCATCCATATTCTTTTAACGAGCCCTTGCAGAGCGCAACCGACTATTTGTCATGATCTCAATTTGTCGTAGTGTTGCAGCATCTACATGCAAACCACTTGCTATTTGACCAAACGTCCATGTTGGGTGGCGTTCACAAAGATCATGAAAATGTGCAATTAACTTATCATTTACTTCGGGCTGTGTAATTGTTTGTGGACCCCCAGTCATAAAGTTAGCAACATCTGTCTTCTCGAAACTATAATGTAAACTACTTGGACCCATTGCACCAGTTGCGTAATCCATTGTACTTTTCCTCCCAATTATCAGGCTAAAAATATCAACAACAACTCCTATGCAAACTATACTAACACTTTTAGCAAATAAAATAAAGCTAACTTTACTAGATATAACCTTAAATTTAATTCGTTTTTTATTGTCTTTAAGTTAATAACGACCATTAAATTAAAATAATGTTCGTATATACGTGACATTACGAAATGCAAAACCGTAATTTTTGATGAAAATGGTATAATATGAGCACTATATATTTTTTAAGGAGCTAAAATGTCTACACGTCAAGAATTTATTCGTAATTTTGCCATCATTGCCCATATTGATCATGGTAAGTCGACACTTGCTGATCGAATCATGGAAATGACAAATACCATCTCAGAACGAGAAGCTGAAGATCAACTACTTGATGACTTGAGCGTTGAAAAAGCACATGGTGTCACGGTTAAATCACGAACTGTCCGAAACTACTTCATCGATGAACGCGGTGATGAATACCAATACAACCTTATTGACACTCCAGGACATGTTGATTTCAACTATGAAGTATCCCGCAGTTTATCAGCTACTGACGGTGTGTTGCTACTTGTCGATGCAACTAAAGGTGTTCAAGCACAAACTGTTGCTAACTATCGTCTTGCAAAAGAAGCTAACTTAGTTATTATTCCAATTGTTAATAAAATTGATACAGCTGCTGCGGAAGTTGATGCAACTATCGCGCAACTTGAAGACTTGGATGATGCATTTACACCAGATAACATCATTAAAATCTCTGCTAAAAGTGGTTTACACGTAGATACTGTCCTAACTGCTATTCGTGACCGTATTCCTGCTCCAAAAGGTGATGAACACGCTGATTTACAAGCTCTCGTGTTTGATTCAAAATTTGATCCATATAAAGGTATTATTGTACAGGCGCGAATCGTACAAGGTACTTTAAATAGTAATGATCAGGTATTATTTATGGCTAATCAAATTAAATCAGGCATTAAAGAAATGGGTGTCTTCGCCCCTTTAATGACGCCAATCAAGCAATTAAAATCTGGTGATGTTGGTTTTATTGTGACAGGTATTAAAGACCCTGACGCGGTTAAAGTTGGTGATACGATTACACTTGCAAAACAACCTGTCGCATCAGCCCTACCTGGTTATCAAGATGTTGAGCCAATGGTATACGCCGGACTTTATCCTCGTGGTAGTGAATTTAAAGATTTAAAAATTGGTATTGAAAAATTAGCCCTAAATGATGCCGCCTTTCAATACGAACCTGAACAGTCAGAAGCATTGGGAATGGGGTTCCGTGGTGGCTTTTTAGGTATCTTCCATTTACAAATTATTCGTGAACGATTAAAAGAAGAGTTCGGTCTGGATGTCTTGACCACAATGCCAAATTCAACTTACCGTGTGACCGTTAAAAATGAAGACGAGCCAATCTATGTTGAAAACCCCACCCAATTTCCAGATTATGGCCAAATTGTATTAGTTGAAGAACCATATATGTTAGCCAAAATGACGATGCCAAATGAAATGTTGAATGATGTCATGCGCTTAGCCGAAGGTCGTCGGGGTGAATTAGTAGATTTAGAAACTATCGGTGCCATGCTATTAGTTACTTACCGAATGCCAATTTCTGAAATTGCATATGATTTCTTTAATGAATTAAAGTCGGTTTCACATGGCTTTGCGACCCTTTCAACAACGTTTGATCAATATCAACCCTCAGATTTAGTCAGAATTGACATTGCAATCGACTATGCCAAGATTGATGCCTTGACATTCGTTGTACATCGCTTGAAAGCTAACCGGATGGGCGTTGAGATTGTTGATAAACTTAAAAACCTAATTCCACGTAAATTGCAAGCGATGCCTGTACAAGCAATTGTTGAAGGACGCGCTATTGCTCGTGCAGATGTTCCACCTTTGCGAAAAGCTCAAGCTTCAGGTACTAAAGTATCAAAAAAGCAGCAGCAAATGCGACGTCAAGGTGTTAAAAAAAGTGATATCGAACTACCACAAGCTGTTTTTGATGCGATTTTAGAAATGAATAGTAATTAAATAAGTAAAACCCGCTCATTTTCGTGAGCGGGTTTTACTTATTTAAGATTATTTTTCTAAATCAATTGTCCGACTAATGATGTACACAATGATCGCGCCGATAACTAAAGCAACAAATTCACCTAATGCCGTCCAAGCATAAGTTGCCCAGAATGGTGTTTTTGCAACATAGTATAGCTCAGCAGCAATAACCCACATCATTAAGGTATCGACGATGGTACTGATTGCCAAGCGGGTCACAATATTCGTAACATGCTTTGCTAAGTAATAAGAGATTGATAACATCAATAACGTCTGCAAAGTACCCACAATCATGTCAATAATGCCATACGGTGACCAAATGTTAGCAATAAACACGCCCAGTGTTATCGCAACAATATAACGCTTATTAAATACTGCTAAATGATTAAAGGCCTCAGAAAATCGTAATTGTACCGGTCCATATGATGCAAACGGGATGGCAACGGTTGCCACCACATAAAGTGCGGCAATGACCGCTGTCACCGCAATATTTCTTGCTGAACTAACTTGATGTGTTTTTTGTTCCATAGTTTCTACTACTCCTAGTTTTTTTAAGTGGGATGGTTACGAACCACTGATATCACTGCTATTAAAAATAGCACTATCAAATAAGAATTGCAACTAAGCGACAAAATTAAAAGGATACTGCAACAGGCTGATCCCGAAATGATTCAATTAAAACAGACTGGCAAGTTAATTGAATAATTACATGATTAGAAAAATCTTCACCTAATGCTTTAATCTCAGGGTGTTCTTGTAACATTGTTGCTACTTGATCATCCGCAACAACAGCTGCTGAGACATTCTTTGAACTCAATCTAGCCCCAGTTTGCTTATCATACCATGTTGTTAGAGCAGCCACCCCATTTTGAGCAATGTTTGCTGTCCGCTCTGAATTCGAGTCAGTGACAATATAGAAAACATTCTCATTAACTGTTGATTGTTTGAAAGTTACAATGCTAGCTGTCAATTTCCCATCTGATGCTTTTGTTGCCAGGACAAAAACATTTTCTAGTTTTGCTAACGTCTTATTAAAAATATCATCTCGATCATTATCGGTTTGTCCGCTAAACTTTTTTCGTTGTTTTAAAATAGTCAACGTTGTTAACGGAATAATTAAAATAATATAGCCAACAATAGTTACCAGTATGCCTTGTAACCAAAATTCTCTCACATGAAATAAGTCAACAATTGCTAGTGATATAAAAATAGTGACAAAAAATATAATGAATAATTGTATAAATCTCTTTGGATACATAATTGTTCTCTCCTTCACAAATTAATCTTATCACAAAATAACCGTTCTACTAAACACACATTATTGTTACACTATACATAGTCAGGTAATTAAAAATACCCATTAGTATAAATGTGAGGTCAAAATGATTAAAAAACATACCAAAAACATTCTGATAATTGCTGTATTTGCCTTAATTGTTATTTCTCCGCAAATATACTCCCATAGTTTGATTTTAGGTGCTGATTCACTGTTTCACTTCAATCGTTTCTACGATATGGCTTCACAAATCAATGATCATAATTGGCAGTATTTTGTTTCCATGTATGGTTTTACCCAATCTGGTCGCATTGTCAATGCAATATACGGCCCACTACTTGCTTACCTACATGGTTTTATTTTGTGGCTCACCCGGTCATGGTTCCTTTACCAAATTATTTCTGATTTTATGGTGATGTTTATTGCCGGCTGCATGATGTACTATTTACTTATCCAAAATAAAGTATCTCAACGCTACCTGATGCCATTATCCACACTCTATATGCTTAGTTATGTCATTTTTACTTGGACAATATCACAACAATTTTTAAGTTGGGGAGCCGCAGTTCTACCACTTGGTGTGTCTGTTGCCACACGCTTAGTTCGTGAGAAAGATAATCCAGTAAATATCCTGGAAATGACATTGGCTGTTACTTTGATGTTGCAAACACATGTCCTATCGTCATTGTTATTGATTGTACTTTTAACTATTTTCTTTATTATCGCTATTTTACAATCGACAGATAAAAAAAGGCTTCTTTTACGTACACTCATCGCTGCACTATGTACAATATTTTTAACGGCAAATATTTGGGGCAGTTTTCTTGAGGTATATATGGGAAACCAGCTAATTCCGCCATTTAAAAACAAGACACCGCAGTCACGTGGTAGTGTTGCCTTTCCGATTGATAATCTAAAATTATTTTTCCCATATGTCTTATTATTTGGTTATCAAATTTTTATGACATTAATGCATTGGCGCCATACTACTCTAGTCATCCGAACAGTCACAATAATTGGTACCATTTGCTTAGTATTATCCTCTTCCGTTATCCCTTGGAATACACTCTTTAAAATCCACTTTATTAGTCTGTTTCAGTTCCCATATCGTTTACTGCCAACAGCCATTGTTTTACTTTTATTAGGTTTAGGACTTACCTTAACCACAAGTGACGATTTACTATTTAATAAAAAGCAGTTATCTGTAATTTTAATAACTGCAATAATCTGCATTTTGGCAAATAATATTGGGATTGTCCATAAAAAAGCTGCTATCTGGCATACACCAAAAGTTCTTGCGGATAAAAATAAAATCCATCAAGATGCCACAAAAACAACCATCCGACAAAGTTTCTACGCCAACAAAAGATTGCATGTCCTACTAGATAGTGTTTGGAAACCCACGCCTGATTATCTACCGGTTAATGGTGCGAAAAAGGTGAAAAAGCCCTACAAAAAATACAATGAACAAATTGCCCGACAACAATATACATTTGTAAAGTACGTTGAGAATAAAAAATTGTATATCCTTTGGTATGCAACGAATCCCAACTATAAAACAATTAATGTCATTAAATACGCCCATACGCGATTGAAATTGAACGGCAAACCTTTATCTGCACACGGCTATCAATTAACCAAAATTGGTGCCGTCAAAGTGCGTAGTAAAGTTGGTGAAAATGTTATGCAATTATCTTATCAACCAGCAAAATGGTTTATGAATTTAATGACTGTTAATAAACTATCTTGGTTTATCTTAGCTTGCTACATCGCTTATATTATTTACCAACGGATTAAAAAAAATATGCGTCAAAAGACATTTTGAAGTACCACAAAAAAGCAACCAAATTCACGAAGAATTCGGTTGCTTTTTACTTTTGCTATACAATTAAATAATTATAATTAAATTACTTCTTGTATGCCCACTTCCAATCGAATGGTGCACCAACTGTGTTTGATACAACACCCTTAACCTTAGTGTTCAATAGTGATGGCTTTGATTGGTAATACAATGGTGCAATGGCTGCGTCATCTTGAATAATCTTTTCAGCCTTGGCGTAATCTTGGAAACGCTTTGCCTTATCACTGACATCAGTTGTCTCAGCAGCATTAACAATGTTGTCATAGTCTGTATTCTTCCAACTACCATCGTTGAAATCTGAATCAGACTTATACAAGTCTAAGAATGTTGATGGATCTGCATAATCAGCACCCCAAAGTGTGTTCACGATATCAAACTTCTTAGTCTCTGATAGTGACAAACGTTGCTTAAATGGTACTGTCTTAATCGTTACCTTCAATCCAGGTAGCTTTTCCATTTGTGCCTGAACGAATTCAGCTGAACGCTTAGCCCCATCAGAATCGTCAGTCAAGTATTGCAAGGTAACCTTCTTCTTACCAGTTTCCTTCAAGCCTTGCTTCCACAATTTTTTAGCTTCTTTAAGATCATAACCCGTTGCACTCTTATCAGATGCAACCTTTGCAAAGTCCTTACCTGTTGTTGGATCCTTTGCTAGGTTAGCAGCTGTAAATGAATAGGCTGGCTCACCACTACCAACTAAAATCTTTGATGACATCGTCTCACGGTCAATTGACTTTGACAATGCCTTACGGATGTTCACATTATTCAAAGGCTTACGCTTTTCATTAAATTCAAGATAATCAGTTGTTGCCTGTGAAATAACTGTATAAGCCTTATTTTTCTTTGAAGTCTTAACTTGATCACTTGAAAGCGTTGTGTAATCAACCTTCTTCGACTTGAACAAGTTATAACCTGTATTTTGATCCTTAATCGTTTGTACGGTAATCTTTGGAGTCTTTACAGCACTGGCATCCCAGTAACCGGGATTTCTAACCAAAGAAATCTTGTTATTTGATCCATTCCAGTTCTTCAAGATATATGGTCCAGTTGACAACGTGTACTTAGCTGCTGTTCCGTACTTCTTACCCACCTTTTGGACAAACTTTTCATTTTGAGGATAGAAACCAGCCATTGTCAAAACTGATTCCAATTGTGGCATTTGACGTTCAAGCGTTACTTGCAAGGTCTTATCATCGATGGCCTTAACTCCCAAATCGCTTACAGGCATCTTTCCCTTTTGAATAGCGTCAGCGTTCTTAATACCTGAGAATAAGTAAGCATATTGAGAAGCTGTTTTTGGATCATTAGTACGTTGCCAACCGTAAACAAAGTCTTTAGCAGTCACTGGATCACCATTAGACCACTTCATGTCACGTAAGTGGTAAGTTAAGGTCAATCCGTCAGATGACTTATCTACAGAGGTTGCCGCTGCTAGTTCTGGTGTACCAGTTTTACTAGGACGGTATAAACCTTCACCAGTGGCTTGTAAGTAATTAAAGTCAATGGCAGCTGTTGTCTTAGAAGGATCCATCGTTCCAATATCAGCACTTTCAGTCCAGTTAATCGTCTTATACTTTGCTGCACTGGCTGTTACTGGTACAAAAGTAGATCCTAAAATTACCGCACCAGATAATAAGGCACTCACCTTTAATGCTTTGTTCATAATCATTCCCCGATTCCTAATCAAATTAATTATGTGTAATAAATTTTTCATAATCATATAATAAACTTAAATCATAGTCAACAGAATTTTTAAATTTATTTTAATGTAAAAATATTATCAAACGATAAATCACAATATAAACGTTGATATACCAACATTTATCTATAAAAATAGCATTCATTTTTATTTTGTACTTTTATTTCATAAACTCATTATTTTCTCATTTTTTATTTACTAACAAACCCAATGAATCATTGATAAATAACTTTTTATGCAAAAAAGCAACCAAACCCACGCGGAATTCAGCTGCTTAATATTTAAACTATTTAATTGATATTATTGATTGAACTTATTTTTACAATTGACCCCATGCTTGTGAAGCAATTGATGGGAACAAGTAAACCATGCGCTCTAGTTCAGCAGGACCAAACTTAAACTCAATAGCTGGTAGCAATGCGTTGATGACATCTTCTGCTTTATTCGATACCTCAGTTGCCCCCACTAATTTGTGGTCAGCATCAAAAATAAGCGTATTGTGACCAATTTGCTCTTTTTCAACTTGACGATACCAATCGCCAGCCAAGTCATTTTCAACAATTGTGTATTTATCTGGATTTGCTTGTGCCTCAGCAACAGTCACTCCAGCCTTGGCAATACGAGGTGAAGTAAAGACAACTGATGGAATTACAGGATATTGAATGGCTTCAGTAGTCTCACCGGCAAAAGTGTGCATCAAGTAAGTTGACTCAAAGATTGCTGTTGGCGTTAACTTGGGTTGTACCTTATCAATGACATCACCAGAGGCATAGATATTTGAAACTGAAGTACGAAGATGATCATCCACTTCAATACCCTTTTCGTTAAACTTAACGCCAACTTCTTCAAGACCTAGATCTTCAACATTTGGAATTCGTCCAGTTGCATCTAGCACCCAATCAGTATCAATGTTTAACTCACTACCACGAACAACCAAACCATTCGCACCGCCGACAATTGCTTCCACTTCGACTTCACGAATGAATTTTACACCCTTTGATGTCAAGTCTTTGATAACTAATTCTACATAAGGTTGGTTGTAAGCACGAAGCGCCTTATCACCATGTAAAATAACGGTTACTTCTGACCCAGCTGCTTGTGCCATTGTTGCAAATTCCATTGCAATGTAACCAGCGCCAATAATTGTGACACGCTTAGGCATTTCACTAAGGTTCATAAATTCTTCTGAGTCGTGAGCTAAATCGTCACCTGGGATATTCAAACGATTTGGACGAAGACCTGTTGACAAAACAATGTTTTCGGCCGTTTTTTCTTCGCCATTTACTTTTACTGTATGGTTATCAACTAAGGTGCCTCGACCAAATAGGATATCAACGTTTGAAGAATCCAATAATCCTTGAATAAAATCTGGCAACCCAGCAATCACTTCATGCTTATGTGCCTGATTTTCTGACCAATTAATTGTAACGTCACCAGTTACAATACCGTGAACTTCTTCTAAATGACGCTTTAAAGCAACTGGAGAATCCAAAACGATTTTGGCGTTACATCCACGATTTGGGCATGTTCCCCCAATTAAGTCTTGTTCAACTACAGCTACCTTCTTACCTTTAGCCGCTAGTGGAATTGCCCCGTCAAACGTTCCATGACCACTACCGATATACAATACATCATAATCATATGCTGTCATTCTGTTTCTTCCTCCCGTGGAATTTTACTAAAAATCCTCAATCAGCTGATATCTCTTAAATCAACCGTTACATCTAGTATATAAGAAAAGTATCAGACGTGCATTTATTTTAGCTTAATTTTTTAGGACTTACTTAAAAATTGCCCTTGTTGCCATTGTAATAAACTCTTCAATTTCTGCATCCGAAACTGTTAAACCATTTTGTATGCGTGATTGTAATAGCCATTGCATTGGCTGGATGGTCTGTGCCACAATCAGGTCGACACTACCCGTCACCAATAGCTTTTGACGGTATGCCTGTGTAATAACTGTTAATAGTTCATTATTTAATAATGAACCACTGTTCTGTAAATCTGATGGTAAAAATTGTGGATTTGCTAACATTGCTGCTAGAAATTCAACCTCCTTCACATTATTCCTAAAGCGTGCGGCATATTGCCTTAAAATTAGCGCAAATTGCTCTTTTATGGGCAAATCAACTGCAGGCATTGTCATATTATTAATTAGCAGATTTTGAACCTGTTGAAATAACTTTCCTAATAAGTCTGCTTTGTTGTCATAATAAACATATGCCGTAGCAACCGATACTCCCGCCCGCTTGGCCATTTTATTAATACTTAAATTGATGATTCCTTGTTCCGCAACTAAATCAATAGCTGCCTTTGATAAAGCTGATATTTTGTTCTCATCTCGTTGTCTCATATCTCTATTTTAGCCTGTTTAATCTAAAAAAATAAGAGTGAACATGTAAATTTCTGTTCACTCTTATCATTTTGTTTTAAAATCAGCTGATTTATTCAGCACTTGCGAGATATTTAATGAAACGGTCTAATCCAGCTTGACCGTTAGCATCATCCTTATATACACCAGCATCCTCAAGCACACGAACAAACACTTTACCAACTTCTTCTTGTACAATTTCTGTAACTGTCGTTGGACTTGCTTGACGATCCTGCTTAATTTGTTGTGCCCAAGCACGGTGACCTTCAGCAACTTCATCAAGTGATGCGCGGTCAATTAAGAAGTCTTCAACTTTCTGAAGTTCCTTTAAGAGACGTGCAGGCAAAATAGCCAATCCCATCACCTCAATCAAACCAATATTTTCTTGCTTGATGTGTTGTACATCTGCATGGGGATGAAAAATTCCCATAGGATAATCTTCAGAAGTCCCATTATCACGAAGAACCAAGTACAACTCGTACTTGCCATCCTTAAACTGAGCAATTGGTGTAACCGTATGTTGACGATCACCCTCAGCACTAGTTGCATGAATCATTAGCTTTTCATCAGAGTACTTTTCCCAAGCACGACGAATAAATTCACTCGCAGCAACAACATCTGCCGCATCAGTCGAAGAAACTCGGAACGCAGTCATCGGCCAGTTTAATACAGCAACCTCAACATTTTCATATTCCGATAAGGCAACCTTTTGTTTCACATCTGCCTTCATCATTGGAAATGCATGACGTCCCGCTTGATAATGTTCTTGTGACAAAATTGATCCACCCACGATTGGTAAGTCAGCATTTGAACCAACCATATACATTGGATAACGTGTCACAATTTGCATCAAACGCGTAAATGTTCGTAGACCCATTTGCATTGGCTGACGTTTGAAGTTCACGAAAATAGCGTGTTCTTCAAAATATGCATATGGTGAGTAATGCCATCCCCAGGTTTCATTACTGAAATTTTCACGAATAAAACGATGTGTTAAACGTGGTGCCGCAGTTACTGTACCAAGATACCCTTCGTTAGTATAATCTAACGCAGTTGGTGGATAAGTTGATTTTGGTGCACTAGCGGCTGCTTTAATCTCAGCAGTTGTCTTTTCAGGCTTTGAAAGATTGATCGTAATTTCAATATCACCATACTTTGAATTATGGGTAAAAGCAATATTACGAGCAATATCCTTCACTTTAACGTTTTCGACTGATTCACTAATAAAGTAGTAATACTTCACTGCTTGTTCAGGATCAACCTTATACAAACGCTCAAACTCAGCTGCCAATACATCTGGTGTTGGTGTCACAATATTTAGCAATTCCGTACGATCAATGGCTGCTTGCCATCCCATCTCAAAATCAGTATCTTGGACTGCAATCAATTGATCAGCTAAATCACTTAAATTAGTGTCTGTATGACCTGTCAAACCTTGAACCAGGCTATTAGCACCCAGCTTGGCTAACACAAGATTCGTCCGATAAACCGTTTCAGCTTCTGAATAAGCATGCATGGCTACTCCCCACGCAACGAAATCCATTACAGCTTGACTTTGTTCTTCATTCAATGACTTCATTTTAAAACTTCGGCCTCCTACAAGGCATGGGTACCATCAACAATATCAGCGACAAAGAATGATGCTTGATAACCAATCTTTTCATCGTATACTTTACCAACAGCTGCAGCAAAGTTGTCAGCTTCAGATTTAGCAACTAACGCAATTGCACTACCACCAAATCCAGCACCAGTCATACGAGCACCTAGGACACCTGGTTGTGCCATCGCAGCTGAAACTAAGGTATCTAACTCAATACCTGTCACTTCGTAATCGTCACGTAATGAATTATGTGACTCTGTCAATAATTCACCAAAGCGCTTCATATCATGTTCTGATAAGGCTTTCTTTGCCAATACAGTACGTTCATTTTCAGCAACTGCATGACGAGCACGACGTTGGTTAACTGGGCTGCTGATATGATCAACAATCTTTTCAAATTCTTCAGTCGTCAAATCACCTAGTGACTTAATATCAGCGACAGCTTGTAATTCTTCAAGTGCCTTTTGTGTTTCAGCACGGCGCTCATTATACTTTGAATCTACCAATTCACGCTTTTTGTTGGTGGTCATGATAACTAGCTCATAGTCACCAAAATCAGCTGGCACCATTTCGTAGTCCATTGTGTTTGTATCCAAGAAAATTGCTTGTTTCTCTTGACCAAAGGCAACGGCAAATTGATCCATGATTCCAGTTTGAAGACCAAGATAATCATTTTCTACTGCTTGACCAAGCTTTACCAATGACAAGGTATCCATACCAAAATCAAACAAATCATTCAACATAACACCAATTAACAACTCTAATGATGCTGATGATGACAAACCAGAAGCAGTTGGCATATCACCAACAATGGCTAGATTAAATCCACGTGGTACTTCATGACCCAGTTTACTTAATTCACTGATCACACCGCGTACATACTTTACCCAACTATCATATTGACGAAGCTTCAAATCATCCTTTGCAAAAGAAACCATGCCAGCATCCTTGAAGTTTGCTGAAAATGCATGAATTTCATTATCATCACGAAGTGAAACTGCTGCGTATGTTCCAACACTAATAGCAGCTGGGAACACATGACCACCATTGTAATCAGTATGCTCACCAATTAAGTTAACACGACCTGGTGAGAAGAAAAAGTGTTCTGCTGGATGACCAAAACGACGCTCGAATGATTCGCCTAATTCTTTTGTAAGAGTCATAATTAAATACCTTTAAAATTCCTTTTTTAAATTAATTCTTTTCTGCTTCTTCTTTACGTAAACGTTCCTCAAGTTGACAAACGATCTCAGCGTGCTTCTTTTCAGTCAACTTAACCTTGAACCAGTAAATAAGTACTGAGATGATAATCAAAGCGATTGGAATATAGAACATAAACAAGTTAAATGATTGCATACCAGCGGCAGTGATATCTTCAGGCTTTGCTGAACCAGTCATACCTGCAGCAACAGCGGCAATACCAACGATACCATTTGCAAAGGCACCAGCTAACTTGTCAATCAATGGACGTAGTGACAATGTCACTGATTCATTACGAACACCTAACTTCAATTGTCCATACTCAACAGAGTCAGTAATTGTCATCAAAACAACCAAGAACAAGATTGGATATGGTGAGAAGAACAACGTAATAGCTAGCAATACCAATGGCAAGCTATTTGATGAGAATAGGAATAGTGCATAACCAACAAGCATGATGATTGCACCTGTCGTAAAGATTGTACGACGTGAGAAAAACTTTGATAATGTTGGGAAGATCGCAACGGCAATAATTCCTTCAATAGCTGTAAAGATTCCAACTAAGTAGAACTTGTCCCCTGCACCCATGACATACTTGAAGTAGTACAACAACATTGAGTTAGTTGAAACGTAAGCTAGGGCGAACAAGAAGTATGACAATGCTTGCCACATCAATTGATCGTTCTTCGCTACGGCAGTAAAGATAGCCTTAATACCTGACTTTTCAGTGTTCTTACGGATGATGTTATCTTCTTCTTTAGTTCCCCAAACCGTTAGCATAACACCAAGATAAGCAACAACAGCGATAACAATTGCGAACCAGAACCATCCAGTCTTAGTTTCAGCATGTGAACCAACAAATGCTAGTGAGAACATTGTTACCAAAGGAATAACAACAATTTGTACACCTTGTTGACCTAAGGTTGATCCGAAACGAGCAATTGTTCCAAACTTTTCACGCTTCTTACTATCCAATGACAAGGCTGGTAACATTGACCAGAAAGCCACGTCCTTGAATGAATAGAAAGCATCCAAAGTAATGAATACGATTCCAAACAAGACAATGTATAGTACTGGGTGGCTAACGTTTAATCCACCAAAGTCGGTAAAGATAACAACCAATAGAATTGAACTGATTAATCCAGCAACAACCAACCATGGCTTAAACTTTCCCCAACGTGTACGTGTGTTATCAACAACACCACCAATAACTGGGTCGAAAATAATTTCTACAATACGAAGTGCAACAATCAAACCAGTGACCCAACCGATCATCTTGTCGTTAAACCCTGCATCCGAAGTGTTAAACAACTGACTTGTCACGAACATCATAAAGTATGTACTTAATGTTGCATAAAATGCATCGTGACCAAAAGCTCCTGCCGCGTAGGACAAGTACTGTTTTACCTGTTTCATAATATAATTCCTCCAAAGCACATCTGTGCATATCTACATTATTAATGATAAAGCGCTTTCAAAATTATATTTGCTTAATTTGAACCAAAAAAAAGGACAAATTGAAATTATGCTCACTTTGTTTCAAATGGATTTTTTGTCATTATGTTTGCCATTTTCTAAAATTAAGTGGTGTTACGCCAGTTTCTCGCTTAAAAATTCGACTGAAATATGCGGCATCACGAAAGCCACTTTCGTTGGCAACAGCGACAACGCGCAGATGTTTTTGAGAAACTAATAATTTCTTAGCATGGCTAATCCTAATTTGAAGTAAGTACTCTTGTGGGCTCAGATGCATAATTTTTTGAAACACCCGATCTAAATATTGTGGTGTCACATTTAAATGTTTTGCGACTGATGTAATCGTCAATTGCGTCGCAAAATTTTCAGACATATAGGTCATAGCTGGTTTAACATAGCGAATAAAATCAGGATGATTAACATTGACATGATATGATTCTTCACGTCCCAATGATAACAGTAGATAATACGATAAAGCTGATACCCATTCATTATCGACTGGATTTGAGTCTAATGTTGCAATAATCTTTTCCACTTGCTGGACAAACTCAACCCCTCTTTCAGGAGGGATATAGACATAATCGTGATTCATCATTTGTTGATTAAAATCATCCGCAAATTTTCCTTGGAAAGTCACAAAAATCACTTCCCACGGCTCATTGATATTAGCTGATTCATAGCGATGGGCAACGCCAGGAGATACTAATACACCTGCTTTTTCTGGTAAAACCAAGTGTGTATCACCAATCCAAAAGTCACCAACCCCTTTCTCGGTTTGCAACCAATGAAAGTGTGGAAATCCCTGATATCTAATAATTTGATCCTGTGGCCATTCGGCACCGATATGTTCAACTGTGACCGGAAAATCATTAGCATCTAAATTAAAATAGGCACGCATATATTTTCCTCACTTTGTTCTTAATAATGTCACTATTCATGATATCTCCACTATCGAATTTGATACTCATATAATTAGACATCTACTCATTATTTTAGCTTATTACTGATATTTTTCATAATTTTGATTTGTGCAATTTGCTTTTTTTAATTTTTACTTATAAAATGTAATTAAATAGTATTATTAATTGGGAGGTTTTTTATGACTAAAGTTGGTATTATTGGTGCTACTGGTATGGCGGGTTCAGCAACATTTAAAGCTGCTCAAAACGCTGGTCTTGATGTCACAGCAATTGTCCGCAATGCCGATAAGGCAAAACAAAATTTAGGTTCCGATATTCAAATTCTCGAAACCGATGCTTTTAATTTAACAAAATCTGATTTAGAGCAATTTGATGTTGTTGTAGATGCCTTTGCAACCGCACCAGAACAAGCCTATCTGCATACAGATTTAGCGGCACATTTAGTTGCTGTACTTCGTGAAACAGATTCACCACGTTTAATCTTTATTTTGGGTGCCGGTAGCTCATTTGTTGGCAATGGTGAGCAACGCCACTATGCCTATGATGATATCAAAGCTGATCCAAACAATGCTGCTTGGCAAAGCATTCCAGAAAACCAACTATATGAGTTGAATTTCTTAAAGGACGTTAAAAATGTTAACTGGACTGGTATTTCTCCAGGACAACTATTTGTCCCAGGAGAGTTAGCAACAAAAATACTTTATGGTAAAGATGACATGCTATTTGATGAACAGGGACGTTCACAAACAACTAGTGAGACAATGGCCAAGGCCATTATTGACGAAATCATTACCCCCGCTCATAAGCAAGAACGTTTTATCGTAACAAACGGTTAAAATTCAATTATCTTTCGGGATACAATAAAGGTTGGAACAAAAGCAAATGTTCCAACCTTTTTTAGTTAAAAATGTCTTAATTATAAGCGCACAAATTTTATAGCATAAATAGCTTTTGTCACACTCTATGCAACGGCTAATATTAAAAATCCCAATAAGATAAAAATAATTAGCAATAATAAATTAATAGTCATTAACCTAAGCGAGAAATTGTCATTCTTCTCGCCAACTTGTCGCCGATATTGACGCCATGCCAACAAATTAGCCAATGAGGCAATAAGTGTGCCTAGCCCACCAATTGAAACACCTAGATACACTGCATAGACGCGATTAGTAAATGCACTCAATAAAACAGCTGCTGGTACATTACTAATAAATTGACTAAGTATCACCCCTGAAATAAATGATCCGTTAACCGTTTGCGTAAGTCCTTTGAATAACGAGACAATCATTGGTATGCGACTTAGTACACCCACAATTAAAAATAATTCAATAAACAAAATAATAATGCCATAGTCTACATGCAAAAAACTTTGTCTATTAATGATTAGGGTTAAGACAATGCTGACTAATAACGAGACCATAATGGGTACCAAATGTAACAAACCCGCTAAAACAACTAGACTACCAACAACTAACAAAATCGTTTGTTTGGTCCTAATAACTGGTAAATCAAGGGTTAATTGTTCTAGACTTTCTGAGCGAAAAAACAAACTACTTAGCAACACAAGCATCAAACTAATTAATCCCAGCGGTAGTGACATCTGAAAAAAGGAACCGATTTGTAAATGATAATGACTACTTAGGTAGATGTTCTGCGGATTACCAAAAGGTGTTACGGCGCTACCTAAATTAGCAAACACTGTTAATAAAATAATTGGTAGGACCGCTTTAACATGAATTTTTTGTGCAATAACTACAAAGATAGGAATAAATGTGATGATGGCCACATCGTTTGTTAAAAACATCGCACTAAAGAAAACTAATAGAAATACAGTTAATTGCACTTGCCGTGTGGTTTGGCACTTTCTAATAATTGAAATTGCGATGTATTTTAACAATCCCTCTTCTTCATATAGGTTGATGACAATCATTAATGACAGCAATGCAAGTATCGTTTGCATGTCAATGTCTTGTAACTGAATGTTGCCAAAAAACAAACTGATGATGAACAACGCTGTCGTTACCCACAATGTACGATCGTTGAGAATTTTATAAATGAGTGTCTGCATACGCTATTTTCCTTATTATTTTTAGCATAAAAAGGTTGGAACAGCTTCTTTTGTTCCAACCTTTATAAATCATTTTATTCTATCATACATGCAAGATTTAATCTCTGGCTGTCATGAAGGCACGATTCATTGGCAATCCTTGACCTGAAGCACCCTTTGTCATTAAGAATTGCATGACATCAATGTTACCGGCTTCAAATGAAGCTGCACAAGCCTGCAAATATAGATCCCACATACGAGCAAATTCTTCGCCATATTCACTAATCGTTTCATCATAAACTTTATGATAATTTTCAGTCCAGTGTTCTAGCGTTTTTTGATAGTGTCGCCGCAATGGTTCAATATCGTCCAATTGCAAGCCAGCGTCTAAGACATGTGTCACATTCTCAGCTATATTTGGAATATAACCACCTGGGAAAATGTACTTTTCAATAAATGGATCCACACCTGCCCCATAATGTTGGCCTGTAATACCATGAATTAATGCCCGACCATTTGGTACCAAATATTTCGCAACATCTTTAAAGTACTCACCCAAGTTTTCCTTACCAACATGCTCAAACATGCCCACAGACGTGACATAATCAAACTGTTGGTCAATGTCACGGTAATCCTTTAGCATAACATGTACTTTATCTTCCAAGCCTAATTCCTTTACCCGTTGCAAGGTATAGGCATATTGCTCCTCAGAAAGCGTCACACCGTAACTTTCTAACCCATACTCTTGGGCAGCAGTAATAATAAGCGTTCCCCAACCTGAACCAATATCAAGCAATGTTTTGCCTGGTTCACTATTTAACTTATCCAAAATATGATGTACTTTGGCAATTTGTGCCTCTTCAAGCGTCATATCATCACGCGCCCAGTAGGCACATGAATAAGTCATCGTATCATCTAACCATTTTCTATAAAAATCATTACCAATATCATAATGACTTTGAATATCTTCTTTAGATGTTTCTTTATCATGCGAAGAAGTAAACTTGCTGATCAATGATCCTGTGAAACCACTTTGATCGGTTAAGAAGCTATCTGCTTGTCGATACGCTGCGGTGACAAGATCTTGAATGCTACCATCAATTTCAATATCACGTTTCATATATGCTTCAGCTAGTTCTAATGTTGGCACCTTCGCCATCCGTTTTAAATCAAGCTTCTTATTGAATGTAATATGAATTTGTGGCAGCCCATCACCATAATTTTCAGTCTTGCCATCCCAGTATGTCACCATGATTGGCATATCAAACGCACTTGCAAGAAGCTTATTTAAAACCTTTTTTTGTAACATCTCTTTTCACACCTCGCAATAAAAATATACTTCTATTGTATACCCTGGTGTCAAGTTTTGCTGATTAACTGCTTTAAAAAACATTTTTATGCAAAAAAAAAGAGTATCCACAATAAAGTGAATACTCTTTTTGCTTTATGGTAAAAATTTTACCATGAAGCCTTCTTAACACCAGGAATTTGACCCTTGTGTGCCAAGTCACGGAAGTTCAAACGTGACATACCAAACTCACGCATGTATGCACGTGGACGACCATCAATCTTGTCACGACGGTGGATACGAACAGGTGAAGCGTTGCGAGGCAACTTTGACAACCCAACGTAATCACCAGCAGCCTTTAGTTCAGCACGCTTTGCAGCGTACTTCTCTACAGTTGCTTCGATCTTCTTTTCCTTAGCGATCTTTGACTTTTTAGCCATGATTACTTTACCTCCTTGAACACAGTAACGCGACGCAACTTTGGAGAATACTTCTTTAACTCCAAACGGTCTGGCGTGTTACGACGGTTCTTAGAAGTCAAGTAGATACGCTCACCAGTTTCGGCGGCTTCTAATAAAATGTTAATGCGCATTAACATAACTCCTTGAATTTATTTGTAGGGTGCCCCCTACCACTAATTTGAACGACAGGATTAGCTGCATTGGGCTAATCCCCAAGCTTGCGCCGTTACAATATAGCTAGTAAATTACAAATAATTATATTACACACATTTTCAATAAATAGCAAGCATTTTGAACCAAAAAATTAAATTTTTCTTTTGATCATTAAGATTCCGCTAGTCGCATAAAATACCAACTCAAGAATCCCATTGCCACTGCCAATATATCATTGGCCATCACATCTAAAAAGCCATGAATTGGCCATCCCAACAACGTCACGACATAAGATAGGAAATTAAATAAAACATACAGAATACCTAGTAATGTCAATGCGTTGCGGAGCGATTCGAAACGATTCTTTCTTGCTGATTTTCCTAATTGAATCATTGCAAATGCCATAATAATTATTAGCAAACCAAATACAATATCACGTATCGACACGGGTGTTGTCGTAATCGCAACGTCAATTGAAATGGGCCATACAAATTGCAACAATAGCCAAACTAACCAAGAAAGAGTTAACACCCTTAAATCTCGATCAAATGTCGCTTTTTTGGTTGCTAAGGCGTATCTAATGAGGGCAATGAGCGTAACTAATACCAAGCCACCAGCAACTAATTGTAATGTTTTAAAGACATATTCATAAGGCGTTCCCTTGGCTGTTAACATCGCCAGAGGAAATTGACTAATTTTATATGTTGGCCAAACAATTGTTCCTAAAACACTTTGTAAGATTAATAGGAGACTACCAACCATCCCCGCTCCCACAGTAATTTTTTTCTGCCACCACGGCTGCATGATGATCTCCTTATCTTGATAAATTTTTATAAATAAAAAGAGCAAAAAGCTCTTACACCAATATAACGAATTTTTTTCTAGGCAGCAAGCCTGTTTCGTTAGTCATTTAGTATGAATGCCTTTTACTCTTTTTTGTTGTTTAATGCTAGGCTGGCTCAATCTCCAAAAGTAAGTCGCCACCGTCTACCATATCTTCTGCAGATACATAAACTTGTTTGATGGTTCCATTAAATGGTGCTTGAACAGTTGTTTCCATCTTCATTGCTTCAGTAACAAGCAACGTGTCACCTTGCTTGACACTTTGACCATTTTCAACATTGACTGACAAGACACTTCCTGCCATAGTTGCACCAATTTCATGTTCATTTGATGGTTCAGCTTTTCGACGAACAACAGTCGTTGTTTGAATACTTGCATCCTGAACATCAACTTCAAGTGGTGTGCCATTCACATCAAAGTACAATGTGCGGATACCATCAACGTTTGGCTCACCAATTTCTTCAAGTTGGAAGATAACCGTTTGGCCTTCACCCATTTTAACATCAATACGCTCACCTAAGCGCATGCCTTGGAAGAAGGTTGGCGTATCTAGTACAGTCATTGGACCAAATTTATCATTATTAGCCATATAATCCAAAAAGACCTTTGGATAGAGAATATATGAAATGACTTCCTCAGCGGTTGGTTGTCGGTGTATTTTTTCTTTCAAAGCTGCTTCTTCAGTTGCAAAATCAGCCGGTGCCGTTAATTCACCCGGACGTACTGTAATCGGCTTTTGTCCCTTCAAAACAACCTTTTGCAAATCCTTTGGGAATCCTCCAACCGGCTGACCCAAATCACCAGCAAAGAAATCAATAACCGATTGTGGGAAATCAATTGATTGTCCATTAGCTAACACTTTTTCTGGCGTTAAATCATTTTGCACCATGAACAATGCCATGTCACCAACAACCTTAGATGAAGGGGTTACCTTGATAATGTCTCCAAACATCTGATTAACTGTCACATACATCTTCTTAACATCGTTCCAACGATCTCCCAGACGCAATGCCTGCGCTTGTTGTTGCAAATTAGAGTATTGACCACCCGGCATTTCAACCTCAAAGATATCCGTCTGTGTACCAGCTGTTTCGCTCATAAAGTCCCGGTAATATGGTCTTACCCCAGTCCAGTAATCATTGATTCGATTGGCTGCATGAATGTCTAATTCTGGTTGACGATCATGTCCTGTCAAAGAGTAGTAGACTGCACCCATTGATGGTTGTGATGTTGCGCCTGAGAATGCTGACATCGCAACATCAATGACATCAACCCCTGCATCAACGGCTCGTGCATAAGTGTATACACCGTTACCAGTTGTATCGTGGGTGTGTAAATGAATTGGTACATCAACCTTATCCTTCAACGCACTTACCAATTGATAAGCAGCTTCTGGCTTTAATAGTGCCGCCATGTCCTTAATGGCAATGATGTGTGCACCCGCATCAACTAATTCTTGTGCAAAGTCCGTATAATACTTTAAATTATATTTCGTTCTTGATGGATCTAAAATATCACCCGTGTAAGCCATTGCGACTTCTGCTAACTTATTATTATCGCGGACATACTGGATAGACTTTTCCATCTGTGGTAACCAGTTTAAACTATCGAAAATACGGAAGACATCCATACCATTAGTAGCTGATAGTCTAATAAATTCTTCTAGAACATTATCTGGATAGTTTTGATAGCCAACCGCATTTGAACCACGGAACAACATTTGCGTTAGTGTTCGTGGCATTTTCTTTCTCAAAATACGTAAACGTTCCCAAGGATCCTCACCTAAGAAACGATAAGCTGTATCAAAAGTTGCTCCACCCCACATCTCACTTGAAAACAAGTTTGGCAAGGCAAGTTGTGAATCAGCTGCGATTGCTGCCATATCCTTGGTACGTAATCGTGTCGCAAATAATGATTGATGAGCATCACGCATCGTTGTATCCGTCAGCAATACTTTATCCTGTTGCTTTAACCAATCAACGACACCATCTGGTCCCTTAGCATCTAAAACGTCCTTAGCCGTTACTAACTTCTCAGGTAGTGTTGTTTGCTGCGTTGGCTCATAGTGTGTTGTGGTATATATCTTTGGTCGATCACGATCTAAACCAGGGAATCCATTAACAGTCGTTTCAGCGACATACCGCAATACTTTACGCTCTGGATCTTTGTCTGGCAAGATTTCGAATAGTTCTGGATGGTTATCGACAAATGTTGTTGGTGCATCCGCTGCTCTAAATGTTGGGTGAGCATAAACGTTTTTCAAAAATGGAATATTTGTTTTGACACCACGGATAACAAATTCATTTAATGCACGTTGCATTTTATCAACTGCAGCAGCAAAATCAGATCCATGTGTTATCAGTTTAACAAGTAGCGAGTCAAAATAAGGTGTCACCGTGGCACCGGCATAAACATTTCCCGCATCCAAACGAACACCTGTACCACCTGGCGAACGATACCAGTCAATTTTACCCGTATCAGGCATGAAGTTATTTGCTGGATCTTCTGTTGTAATACGTGATTGAATGGCCACACCAACTGCGTGTAATTGATCTTGTTCAGGAATACTTAATGGTGCCTCATGCAAGCCATATCCTTGGGCAATCAATAATTGTGATTTTACAATATCAATACCCGTCACTTCTTCTGTCACGGTATGTTCAACTTGCACACGTGGGTTAACTTCAATGAAATAAAAATTATCACCTTCAACTAAAAACTCAACTGTTCCAGCACTTTGATAGTGAACGCTACGCATCAACCGTAATGCAGCATCTTGAATACGTTGGCGCATAGCCACAGAAACTGAAACCGCTGGTGCAAATTCAATAATCTTTTGATGACGACGTTGAATTGATGAGTCGCGTTCGAACAGATGCATCACTTCACCTTGTTCATCCGCCAAAATTTGAATCTCAACGTGCTTTGGATCACGCAAATACTTTTCCAAGTATATATCTGGCTTACCAAAACTTTGCTTAGCTTCAGATGCTGCACGTTCAAAAGCTTCTTTGAGCTCCTCTTCGTGTTCTACCACACGCATACCACGACCACCACCACCAGCTGCTGACTTAACAAACAATGGATAACCATGGGTCTCACCAAAAGCTAAAGCTTCAGCAACATCAGCAACGGGATGGTCTGTACCTGGAACCGTTGGCACATCAGCCTTAATTGCAATTTGTTTGGCGATGATTTTATCACCAAACATTTTTAAGTGTTCGACCTTAGGCCCAACAAATTTAATACCGGCAGCAGCTACAGCAGCGGCAAATTCATCATTTTCTGATAGGAAACCGTATCCCGGATGGATTGCGTCTACACCTGCTTGCTTTGCAATGCGGATAATATCTGCAATATCTAAATATGCAGCAATCGGTGCTTTTCCTGCACCCACCTGATAAGCTTCATCAGCCTTGAAACGATGAACCGCAAATTCATCTTCTTTTGCAAAGATAGCAACCGTCTTAATACCGAGTTCTTTTGCTGCACGTATTAACCGCACCGCAATTTCACCTCGGTTTGCAATCAACAACTTTTCCATTTGATTGAACTCCCCTTAACACCCAGATTTATGATAAACATCTCATTAAAATAACGATGTTTTCATTTAGTTTATCAGAAAAAAGCGCCACATACCACAAAATATAGTATATGACGCTTAATTTATTTTTAACAATTATTGACGATGGTTTGATTTGATTTCTTCAAATTCACCATCAAAGACATTCTCATGATGTGTTGTTTGCTGCTTAGTTTGAAAAGATGATTGATCTTGTACTCTAGCTACGACCTGCTTAATGCGCCGTGAACTCTTCCACCACCAGAGACCAATGATCAACATAATAATTAGAAAAAACATTTAATTCCCCCAATCTGATTATTAAGTATGATATCACTAATGTCTTAAATTATACTTAGCTTATTTTTCAGCATTTAAAGTCGCAATTTTAATAATTGTATCGGTTGCTTGCGCCATTACCTTCGTTGAAACATACTCATAACGTCCGTGCATATTTTCACCCCCGGCAAATAGGTTAGGCGTTGGCAACCCCAAGAAGGTGATTTTTGATCCATCCGTACCACCACGCACAGGTTCAATAATTGGCGCAATGTCCAATTCACGCATTGCTTCAGCTGCCAAATCAACTGGCGTCATATCGTCCTTAAGAATTTCACCCATGTTGTAGTATTGATCCTTTAAAGTGAGTGTAATACGATCTGTACCTAATTCACTATTCAAGCGATCAACAATTTGCCCCATCAATGCTTTACGGGTTTCAAACTCTTGTCGATCATGGTCACGAATAATATAGTCCATTCGTGCTTCTTCAGGAGTACCTGATAAGCTCAATAGGTGGAAGAATCCTTCACGACCTTCTGTTAATTCTGGACGATCGCCAGCTGGTAGCGCATTGTGCACATCAATAGCAACCTGCAAAGCGTTTACCATTGTATCTTTAGCCGTTCCAGGATGCACATTACGTCCTTGAATTTCAATAACTGCCGAAGCAGCTGAGAAAGTTTCCCACTCTAGTTCACCAAGTGGTCCACCATCGACCGTATAAGCAAAATCTGCCCCAAATTCTGCAACATGGAAATTATCTGCCCCAATACCGATTTCCTCATCAGGACCGAATGCAAATACAAGCTTGCCGTGCTTCAACTCTGGATGAGCAATGAAATATTCTGCAGCCGATACAATTTCTGCAACACCAGCCTTGTCATCTGCACCCAATAATGTTGTACCATCAGTTGTAATTAATGTATGACCCGCATATTTCTTTAATGATGGAAAATCTTCAATTGTTAGCGAGTAATCTTCGTTTAATTTGATTTCTGATTGGCCATCATAATCTGTCACAAATTGTGGTTGCACATTTTCTGAATTAAAATCAGCTGTATCTACGTGCGAAATAAACCCAATCGTTGGTACTTGCTTATCGATATTTGCTGATAATTCAGCAAATACATAACCATCAGACATTGTCCGCACATTTTCCAAACCAATCGTCTTTAATTCATTGGCCAAGTCTTTTAGGAATGCGACTTCTTTAGGATCAGATGGAATTGTCGTTGAATTTTCATTTGATTGCGTATTAATTTTAACGTAATCAATAAAACGATCAACTAAATTAGGGTAAAGTTCTTCTGTCATGTTGCACCTCTTTTTTTATTAAATATAAGTATATGGGTCAGTGTTAATTGTTGATGCAAATACATCATCTATGACCCAATTATTCTCTTGCTGCCAATCAGTAATCAAATTTACCATATGCTTTTTAGCAATCGCCTCCATATGATGATCTGGATCAATAACTACAAAATCATCAGCCAAAACATCATGTGCTGTATGATAATAAAAATCCGCTGTGACATAGGCATCAGCGCCAGCAGCGATTGCCGTTGGATAGTCATCCCCTCCGTCACCACCTAAAACAGCAATACGTTGAATTGGTCGTTGCAAATCATTTGCGATAACCCGCACAGCTTTAACCTGAAATAAATCACGTACAAAAGTTGCAAATTCTTTAACTGTTTGGGGCTTGGTTAACTGTCCAATTCTGCCAAGTCCAGTTTGACCATCAGCATTTGGTATCAATGGTTGCACATTATTAAGTTGTAATGCTGCAGCCAACCAATCGTTCATACCATTCGCGGCTGCATCCATATTAGTATGTGCTGCATAAACAACAATGCCATGCTTAATTAACTTGGCATACATGGCATTTTGTGGCACTGACAGGTCCAAATTTTTAGCGGGATGAAACATCATTGGATGATGTGCAAAAATAAAATCAACATGTCTGTCAACAGCTTCATCCACGACTTCTGGTCGAACATCTAAAGTCGTCATGATCCGACGAACTTCTTTTTGGGGATCACCCAGTTGCAAGCCAATTGGATCTTTCTCCCAGGCTAAAGACTTCGGCGCATACGTCTCAATTTGTGCCATTAATTCACATGCTAGCATACGCAATCGCCTCCATAATCGTCTGTACTTCTTTGCCATATTCTTGATAAGCGTCACTTTCTGTTTGACCAGCAGATTCAAGTTTATTCATAATATGACGAATACGTACGACCTCTCGTTGCCATTTTTCTAACCATGCTGGTGAAGGCTCCGTTAAATTGTAGGGACCAAATTTTAACTCTTGCAAAGAATAAGTTACATTTCCTGGTTCGGCAACTAATATTTCATAGTAATGACCATCATCTGCAACGACAGCTTCATCAACCAAATGATAACTATTTTCAGCTAACCACGCTCTTACCAAATCTGTATCTATATTTGGTTGTAAAACAAGCCGATGATATCGAAATTTGTCCAATTCGCCATCCGTTAAAATTTGACAAATTAAGCGACCACCCATACCAGCAATAACGACGGTATCAATTAAGTCACTTGTTTTAATTGCTGCCAATCCATTTGCTAAACGTGGCATTAGCACATCATTAAGGCGATGACGCTGTATTTCCGTTTCAACATTAGCAAGTGGACCCGGTGCAACTTCTCCAGCAATGGCAAATGAAATATGTTTATTTAATAATAAATTGGCTGGCAAATACGCATGATCTGATCCAATATCTGCCATTCGAGCGCCATCGGGAACAAAATCAGCCACTGCAGCTAAACGTTTTGACAAATGCCAAGCGTCCATTGTCCATCCTCATTTCTATATCTTATTAATTTCTAATAATCATATTATACATTTTTAAACACACCGTGACAAACAGCATAAAACACATAAAAATAGCATACATTTCCAACGATGATAACCATCATTAAAAAAGTATGCTATATCTGTATTTTTAAAATTCGTCTTGTAAAGTTGCTACCATATCATAATCTTCAGGGACTAATTTGACATATTGTTGCAAGGCTTGCAGTGCAAGTTCACGTTCACCTTCATCTCTGAAATAATAATAGGCTGGTTTCAAGAAGTCAGGCTTATCCATAAAGAATGGCAATGCTGCATGCCAATACTTGGTTGCCATTTCAAAGTCTTCTAATGCTGTATAGCTCTGTGCCAAATTCCAATAAAGCTGTGGATTTACATCAGTATCATCATCATCAAAGAAATCATTTAGCAGATTAATATTATCAATATCATTTCCCGTTTGTACCAAGAAATTAGAATAACTTGTCACAAGAACTGAATCGTCAGGGTTATTAGCTAATCCCTCTTTATAAAGCGCATTCGCTTGTTCATTCTCATCCAATTCAGCTGCAATTTTAGCACCTTCTTGGTAGAACTTGATATTAAAAGGATCAACAGCAATACCTTCTTGGTAAGTAAGTAATGCCTTTTTAGGCTCATGTGTTTGTATATAGAGCTGAGCTAATGGATCATATACACCAACGTAAGATGCATCAATATCACGCAATTCAGTAAAAGTTTTAATTGCTTTTTGTTGATTCTCCGGATTTGTGGCATAAGTCAAACCTAGCTGGAAACGCACATCTGGCGTCATATCAGCATCGTTAATTTGCTCCAAATAACCGAGCGCATTATCAAAATTACCAACTAACGCATACGCAACACCGATTCGCGATACAATATCCAAGCCTGAGAAGTAACGCTCACCATTTTTAATAAGTTGGCGATAATACGGAATTGCCGTCTGGTACTTTGCTGTCGCAAAATAAAATTCAGCGAGCGCAAATTGAATAATTGGTTCTTCTGAATCTTGTTGATATGCCGTCAGCAACTTATCTTCTGCAGCCTCTGTCAATCCCTCTGATTGATACAAATCTGCCGCAACCAATAAGGATTCAATATAAGCTGTTGAATCCTTTGAAATTTCTGACAGATACATCAATGCTTGATCTGTATTATCTTCATCAATCGCAATATCAGCCAATGATGTCCGTAATTGATCTTCATCTGGATATTTATCTAGTAATTTCTTATAGGCACGCTTAGCTTGGTTAGAAAAGCCTAACCCATAGAGTTCTTCAGCCAACGAATAAATTGTGTCATCATCATCATATCTTAAAGATGATGCAAAAGATTTCTTTGCCGCATCTAACTGTCCACTCGATAATTCATCAAGCATACGTTCTGCAAAACTTGCCATAACGCCATCCTTTCTCAGCACTTAATGTTTGTTTTTTTGTGCTTTTTGTTTTGCTTGTGCAAGCAAAGCTTGTCGTGCTGATTTTTTTTGATCAGCAGTTACCTGACCTTTTTTTGCTGCACCACGAGCAAAATCATTTGATTTAATTGTGCCTTTTCCCATAAAATTCTTCCTACTTCAATGATTCATTTGTTATTGAAACAACATTAGCGACCGCAGCTCCCTTAATAGACTTAACCTTCAGATCAACTTGATCACCTGCCTGCATTAACAGAGCAGTTTGACTTTGTGAAGGATCCAAAGTGTACAGCGTTTGATCATCGGTCAACTTAAAGACAACAACTTGTTTACTATTTAACGTCGCATTAGTATTAACGCGAGAGACTTTACCGCTAACCTTTTTGATTTTAACCTTTTGATCACTTGCAGCTGCTGATTGCACGCTACCGGCAAGGGCATTACGGTAAGATGACAGTGCGTCTGATGCATTGGCACCCTCACCAATAACATTCTGGTCAGCACCTTTAATATAGGCATACTCACGGAAACGCTCGTTATTATCCATCATCGAAACAACCCAAGTTGGAGTGCCGTCAATATTCATAATAACTGGATTCGAGCCATGCCATTTATTTTGTGGATGTAACTGCTTAGCAACTTTCATCGCACCTTCAGAATCCATGATACCAACATTTTTACCGGTATAGAACCGTAATTGACCAGTTCGTGTGTCAACTAGTGAATAGCCCTTATCCGAATCCGCATTTGAACGTACCGTTGTAAAATCATCAAAATATGCCAATGACCCATTAACATTAAACATAGGGGTCACGCCACTTTCAGAACCATTCTCAGTTGGTTTGATTTGATTCTTGTGTCGGAAATTAAATGCATATGGATTACCATATGTTCGATTCATTAAGGTTGCTGCCTCAGGTGAAACACCAACATCGACCCATTTAGGTAATTCATTTGTTTTATAAACTTTTGTTTGCCCACTGTCTGCGCTAGTAATTGCAACATGAATATTATCAAACAATAATTGACCAGCCCATCGAACACGTAATAGGGTTTGTACCCAATATGTTTTGCCATGATTATCAACTTCTAAAATTGGCTCACCAACTTGTTGATATCGTGGATTAGCCATATAAATTTTACGAGCAATACTATGCGAGAACCAACTCGTTTCAGAATAAGCCATATCATTTTTCACGAAGTGTGCTGTGTCATTAATATCAGTTGCTGAAATGATAAAATAGCCTGGTAATTCACGATTCATAAACCATGATACAAAACCATTAAATTCTACTGGCGCTACATAATATGGCTTTCCTTTAATATATTGTGCCGATAAATCACCTAATTCATACATTGACGAATCTGGCACTTGTGAGAAAGCCTTTTTCATCATATTTTTTGCTGCTTGTGCTGACAAAGCAATTGGCTGATCGTCCTTAGTCAACGGTGCTTCTTTATGGTGTTCTGCTTGGACAGAATGATACATTGGTCGCACAGTTAGTGCCTTTGATACGCCTGCAGATACTGATATACCAATAGCTACAAACGAAATAATAAATGGCCAAAAAGTAATGCCCTGTATACTAAATGAACGTTTACCATTCGTCACTCGCTCAACTAGGACAGACGATGCACCAGTAATCACCGACCAAATACTGATTAGCGTGGTTTCAATTGCCACTGGAATTACTAATTGTGATAGTGTCGGCACTGGCATCCACCAATACACAAAAATAGCATTCATGACAGTAGCAATACCAACTGCCAACCAATCTAATTTGCTAAGCCTTAATTTTTTTGCCCATAGAAACGTCACAATAGCCGTAATTTCCAGAACTAAAAATGATGTAATCATGCATTTCTCCTCATATAAAATAGATACCATAATTGTACCATAATATCAGCCTTTTTTAAGTTTCCCACCGGTATGCTATGATGAACTCAGACACTAACTTAGGAGGCTGCCATTAATGGTTATGGAACAATACTTTAAGAATTTACGTAAAAAAATTGGCCATGAAGAAATTATTATGCCAGGTGTTGCTGGTATTTTGTTTGATGAGACGCATCAAAAAGTTCTCATGGAGCAACGTGGTGACGGCGAAATCGGCTGGAGCCTTGTTGGTGGTATGCAGAATTTAGGTGAATCTGCCCCAACATCACTCATTCGTGAATATAAAGAAGAAACCGGTATTGATGTTAAAATTAAGGCATTAATTGGTGTTGATACCAATTTTCATCATACGTTCCCTTCAGGTGACAAAGCACAAATTCCAATGTTTCTTTTTGAAGTTGAAAGAGTTGGTGGTACACTCATTGCCGACGGTGACGAGACATTGTCACTAAAATTTGTTCCACTATCTGAGCAACCCAAGATGTACAACAAACAGCATCAATTAGCTATCGATCAAATTAGCAATCAAGTGCCTTATGGCTGGTACTTTTAAACGTAAATAGCGTAAGGAGAGCGAGACAAAAGTCGTTTTGAAGCCGGTGTGTAACGTAGTTTTCGTCATTTTTGGCCGAAGCAAAGCGAAGGACAGAAATGTCGTAAATTGCGTTACATTGAGGCTTCAGACTTTTGGAACGCGTTTATGCTGTCAAACTAACATGCGTTTAATTAATATCTTTTATCACAAAAATTAAAGGCTGAGACAACATCTGTCCCAACCTCTTTGTGCTAAAAATGTATTAATTATAGACTTTTATCTCTCTAAAGCATATGCATAGTCAATTTACTGCGTCCATTACCTAATTTTTTAACTGCTAACTGTTGCGGAATTTGCTGTTTCATTGACGTAACGTGCGAAATAATACCCACTAATCGGCCACTCTGCTCAACCATACTCAAAGCTTCCATAGCTTGTGAAAGTGTTTGTTCATCAAGTGAGCCAAAGCCCTCATCAATAAATAGCGCGTCAATTTTTGCACCACCTGCTCGATGCTGGACAATCTCAGCCATTGAAAGGGCAATCGAAAGCGCTGCAATGAATGACTCCCCACCGGATAGTGTACTCGTCGCTCTGATTTTACCGCCATCTTGATCATAGATGTCAATATCTAAGCCATTTTGATTTGCTCGACCTGCTTGTCGATCTGACAAAATAAATTGGTATCGGCCAGCGGATAGCACACCAATATAATGACGATTAGCATACTCTAACACATCGTATAAGAAGCGCCGTAAAATGAATGATTCGAGCCGTAATCGCTTGTCGTTGTTACCATCAACTGCTTGCACCAACGCAAATAGATCTTTACCAGCAGCTTGTTGCGCCAACCATTCATCTTGTAATTTCTGTACCGACCGCTCAATCTTTATTTGTTGATCTAATTGTGCTTTCTTAGCCGTATAATCAGCAACTTGTTGCTCAACAAAAGTTTGTTGTTCATTAACAAGTCCTTGCAATTTTTCTAAGTCAGGATGATTTTCATTACCAATTTGGTGTTGTAAATCTGCTACTTCTGAAAACAAGTTTTTGATGCTTGTCTGGTAAGCCATAATCTCATCATGCAATTGATTGATTTCGTCTGGATTTTGTTGTAAATGTGTCATCAAGTCTGAAAATGCTGTCAAATCTTTAACCGGGCCTTCATCAATTGACTCATTTAAAATCTTCTGTTCATTGACTAAATCGTCTTGAATTTGCTGTAATTTTTGCTGAACGCCTGTCAATTGTTGTTGCTTTTCCTGCTGACTATTTTCGTTAGTTAACAATTGTTCTCTTAACTTTGTCCCAAAGCCCTCATATTGTTTGATTTCAGTTTGAAGTCGCTCAATTTTTTGTTCATAGGCCATCTCCGATAGTAATCCTTCAGATGCACCAGTGAGTTGTTCAATTTCCTTAGTCAAATCCTGCTTGGTATTTTTCTGTAAGACTAGAGTCTGATTATTTCCAACTATTTTATCCTTAATTTGTTGCACTTGCTGCTGTTTCGTGACAATATCCTGTGTTAACACATCAATCTGCGCCTTAGTATCACGCATAAAGTCTAATGCCATTTGCCCAGTCTCTTTGAGTAAATTATTGTCAAAGGCAGTCGGTAATTGACCGAAAGATTGATCTAAAGTCCCCATGATCTGCTGCCAGTCAGTTTTTAATTGCTCATAAAGATGTGCTATTTCATTTTTTCGTGATGTCAACCAGACTTGTTCACTATCAATTTTAGTTAAACTAGTCTGGTGATCCGTTTTAACTTTGGCTAGCTGTGCAGTCGCTTTTCTAACTGCTAGCTCCGTCTCTTCAACCGCTTGAATGGCATTTTTTAAATCTATATATGAAATTGAACTATCCATTTCATGATCATGCTGTTGCCCTTGATAAATCTGGCCACAAATGATACAAGGCTCCCCCACCTGTAATTCTTGCTTTAGTTGCTGAATTAAGATATCGCGACGTAAAGATTGCTGTTCCTGTAATTTTTGAAGTTGCAAAGCTTGGTTATTTTCTGCCGTAGCCACTTGTCCTGCTAATTCGGTTGCTTGTGCTTTTATTTCTTTTAAAGCTATCTGTCGGGAATCATACTCACTAGTCTTATCATCCAGAGACGCTATCTGTGAAATCAACCTTGTTAAATTAATTTCATTTACGGTAATTTTCTGTTTATCAGATAAATGTTTTTGTTGTGTAACTAAGTCACTTTGGGCAGTTTGGCATTGTCCTGTTAACGCTTGTTGTGTTTGTTCTCCTGACTTTATTGCTGCAATCGCCTGTTGCAATTTTTCTTGAGCTTTCATCAGTTGACGCGATTTAGGAAGTAAATCACTTTGAATTTGTTGTAGCACTACCCGTTTCTCAGCAATGTTTTCCTGTTGTTCATTATGCTTTGCTTGCGCGTCCTTTAAACTCGATTGTTGTTGCTTTAGGACACTTATTGCTTTATCAATTTGTTGCTTATTTTCTGACGTTTCACTAAGTTGCACTTTCAATTGATCTTGCTTATCAACTATTGAACGTTGTGCTGCACCCCAACGTAACGTGCGCAACCAAACTGTTTTCTGGTCAATTTCTGGTTTAAACGTCTTTTTTTCATGTAAATCTTGTTGTCGTTTTGCTAATTGTGTATATAAATCAGCAATTCGTCGTCCATCTTGATATTCTTGCTGCACAGATTGCAATTTTTCTCGAGCAACTGCTAGCTGATTACCCTGCTCAGTTATCGTCACCCGCATATCTTTATTCATCTGAATCAAGACTGCCAATTTTTCTTCTGCAGTTGGCGCGATTGTTTCAATGTCATCTTGTGGCCAACTAATTTGATTTAGTCGTTCATTTCGTTGAAAAACAATTTTTTCCAAATTACTATCAGATATTTTTTGTTGTTGCTTTAGCTCATTAGTAAATTGATCAAAAATTGCTGTACCAAATAATTGGCGTAAAATTACCTTTTTTTCATCACTTTGAGCACTTAAAAATTCACGAAATTTATCTTGCGGTAACAAAATGATTTTGCGAAATTGCTCAGCATTCAAATGCAATAATTCTTTAATTTGGTCATTAACAACCGTCGCCTTATCTCCTAGTGCAGCAACAGGCGTTTTGAGTGTGTTATCGACTTCTAAAAGAGAAACAGTGGCTTTATGAGCGGTTAAATCCAAATCTGATTTTGCTCCCCGCTTTTTTTTCAGCATCTGTGTTGGTGTTCGTTTAATTTCATAGAAATGACCATTATGTTCGAACCAAAAAATGACTTTTGTTTCAGAAACTGTATCCGCAAATTCACTACGCATATCTTCAGGTTGGCGTTCACCAGTGCCTTCACCAAATAATGCATAGGTCATACCATCAAATATGGTTGTTTTACCAGCACCTGTATCACCTGTGATTAAGAATAATTTAGATTCTGTAAAATTCGAAAAATCAATCACTGCATGATCATACGGTCCAAAATTGTTCAACTGTAATTTTATAGGACGCATATTAGTTTTCTTCCTCCTGTTGATGTAGCTGGCTCAAAGTATCATCAATAAGTTTTTTTTGATTGTTGTTTAACTGTTTACCAGTTACAAATTGATAAAAATTAGCAATCATGACATCATCGTTACCATCATCAGCTTTAATTTCTGGTATGTCCTGTCGATTCTGAACTAATTTTGGCAGATCATATTGAACTTCTACAACATCACCATAAATTTCAGTTAACATCGCCCGTGCATTCGTTGCCGTGACATGTCCCTGGATTTTAATACTAAAATAATTTTTATGACCTCGTTCATATTGCTGATAAAAATCGGCATCAATTAATTGTTCAAACGTACCAGTTAGCAGAATCAAATCCTTTTTAGGTAACAAAGGATGCCAACTTGTTCTCACTTGATGATTTTTGATTTCAACAGTATAAACCCCTTTTTCAGACTGGGCTTCCTTGGTATTAAACTTAATTGGTGAACCTGAATATTTCACAACATCACTCGGACTAGCTTGTCGTAGATGTAAATGTCCGAGCGCAACATAATCAAAATCCTGAAATAGTTGGTCATCCAATCCTCGCAATCCACCAACTTGTGAGTTTGTTTCACTAGTAAACTCATAATCCTGATTTTTACTACCAACAACGTAGTAGTGGGTCACTAATACATGGTTCATTTCTGGTTTAAACTTGGCAACCATCTCTGACACAATACGAGGCATAACCTGATTAATTGTTTGATACTGAGATGCTTCGTCCTCTGTTATACCGTAATAAACACGAGCCATTGAAGGTTCAATGAAAGGCAATAGAAATATTTGTGTATCCTGTGTCTCAACTGGTTTAAAGGCATCTGCAAGGGTTGTATTTAAATATAATTGATTTTTTTCACGCCACTCGCGCCCTGCACCCAACCTGGTTGCACCATCATGATTTCCTGAAACAGCGTAAATGGGCATTTTAAACGTTATATTTAGATCTTTTAGCATACCTTCTAAACTGTTGACTGCTGAAATAGGTGCAATACCCCGATCATACAAATCACCAGCGATAATTACACCATCTACTTCTTCGTTAACTGCTAAATCCCTAATTTGTTGATAAGCTGTTTGCTGCTCTGCCAATAGTGAGTAGCCCCCTAACTCCTTACCAATGTGCCAGTCAGCTGTATGTAAAAACTTCATAATCAAACTTTCCTCTAATTTTCATTGATTATTTAACTATTAATTGTCATTCTAAAGGTTATTTTTCAGTTAGAAAACAAAAAGAAGTTGGGACAAAGGAAAATGTGCCAACTTCTTTTTGCTAAAAATATCTTAATTAAAAGCACGGCAATTTAATTGCATAAACACATTCCCAAAGTCTGAAGCCTCAATTTAACGCAATTTGTCTCGCTTTCTTCTAACTTGATATTTTTGTCATTAACGTATCCACTTACGCAATGGTACGCTCACAATCAATGCCAAAATAAAGCCAACTAAAACTTGGACAATATTAGCAGGCACATCCGTTAAACCAGCTAATGCTGCTGATTGCAAAGACATCTTTGAGCCACCTGTCACCCAAAGTAGGAAACTACCTGCTACCCAATAGCCAACTACCATCGTCAAGCCACCTAAGAAATTCCCTAATATACGGACACCGACTGTTTTTTCAACATTATAGTGCCCAATAATCCAGCCTTCTGTTCCGTGAATAATCAATGAAAAAAACATCCATTGTGGATAGCCCGCAAATAAGTCCAACAAAAAACCAGTCAAGCCACCAACCGCCAGACCCATTTTAGGTCCAAAATGCCAAGCACCAATAAAAATACCGGTCTCAACCAAAGAGACAAATCCGGTGGGTGTCGGTAATTTAGCGATGTAACTTAATACAATATTGATGGCGATTAAAACCGCCCCGATAGTGAGTTGTTTTGTTTTCATTTATTTTACCCCTTACGCCGGCGAGCTGCCTGCCAAACATTACCAACCTTAAAATCATCATTTAAATTAACACCGTGCAAAATACCATGATGGACAAAATCTTTTGCATCATCAATAGCCATTAACACAGGAACATTTTGAGCGATTTGACTAGCAATCGCCGCAGAAAATGTACAACCTGCACCATTGTTAAATGGTCGCTCTATTTTGGGTAATTTAATAACTTTTTTCGTATTTTCAGAAATCACGGCATCTGATGCCATATCACCGTCTAAACGAACGCCACCTTTAACAACAACCGTTTTGGGGCCGATTTTATGAAGCATTTCAGCAATCGTCAATAGGTCAGCCTCAGAATGAATGGTCTGTTGTGTTAGTAACTCGGCCTCGATCAGATTAGGTGTCACAACCGTTGCTAATGGTAATAACTTTTGCTTAATTGCAGTGGCTAATTCTGAAGCATTGACTGAATCAGTCTCTTTAAATGCCATCACTGGATCAATCACTATTGGAACACGTCCAACATATTGTTTTATAAACTGACTAACTAAATCAATATGTGCAACAGAAGGTAACAAACCGACCTTAATCCCCTTAATGTCTGACAACTCTCCCAGGGACGTCAATTGTTTCGCCAACACAGATATTGGTACCTCATGGATATCAAAATCGTGTTGATTAACAGTCACAATGCTTGTAATTGCACTTAAGCCAAACAAACCATATTCATTGAACGTTGCTAAATCAGCTTGAACCCCACCGCCAGATAAAATATCAGAACCAGCGATTGTTATGATTTTCCCTACCACCATCGCGACACCCCTTTTACAGTAATTAAATTTAAGTTTAGCACAAATTACTACCTGTAAACATAGACTTATTAAGCGTAGGCACAAAAAAAGAAGCCGTGAGTTAACACGACTTCTTTTTCGATACAACTTACTTGATTGCATCCTTCAATGCCTTACCAGGCTTGAATGCAGGAATCTTTGATGCAGCAATCTCGATTTCCTCACCAGTTTGTGGGTTGCGACCCTTACGAGCTGCACGAGAACGTACTTCAAAGTTACCAAAGCCAATTAATTGGACTTTTTCACCCTTTGCCAAAGTTTCTTGGATTGAAGCAAACACTGCATCAACTGCAGCAGTTGCATCCTTCTTTGTCAAACCAGTTGCAGTTGCAACATCAGTTACTAATTCTTGCTTGTTAGCCATTTAGTTTTCCTCCTGCATAGGTATTATTAGCTAAGTGCCAATAAATTTAGATTGAATCTGTAATTAGATTTCGATATTTAGAATATCATAATTATACGCTTCTTACAAGTAAAAAATGTCTTAAAACGTTGATATAACAAGGTTTTTGTCATATCCTTAAACATTTTCATAAAATTGTGATGAAAGAAGCCCAGATTAAGTTTATTTTTATTTTCGTGCTCGTTTAATCAAATGAATTGGTGTTCCTGTAAAATCAAATGATTTACGAATTTGATTCTCTAGGAAACGTTCATATGAAAAGTGCATCAACTCAGGATCATTTACAAAGACAACAAACGTTGGTGGTTGAATAGCAACTTGTGTCGCATAGTAAACACGCAATCGCTTACCATTAACTGTTGAAGTTGGGTTTAGTGCCAAGGCGTCCATAATAACTTCATTTAACGTTGCTGACTGAATGCGCTTTTGATGATTATCATTTACTTGCTTGATTAAGGCTGGTAATTTATTCAAACGTTGCTTAGTCATGGCAGAAACAAAAACAATTGGTGCATATGACAAGTATTGGAACTCTTGACGAATCTGATTTTCAAAATCAGCCATCGTATGATTATCCTTTTCAAGGGTATCCCACTTGTTCACAACAATAATTACGGCTCGACCAGCTTCATGCGCATAACCTGCCACATGTTTATCTTGTTCACGAATACCTTCCTCAGCATTCAAGACAACCAACACGACGTTGGAATCATCAATGGCACGCATAGCACGCATGACCGAATATTTTTCAGTTGATTCATACACTTTACCACGTTTACGAATTCCGGCGGTATCGACCATAACGAATTCATCACCATCAGCTGAAGTAAATCTTGTGTCAATTGCATCACGTGTTGTACCGGAAATGTCCGAAACGATCACTCGTTCTTCGCCTAAAATAGCATTTACTAATGATGACTTACCAACATTTGGACGACCGATGAATGAAAAACGTACTGCATCGTCTTCTTCTTGTGCCTCAATCTCTGGGAAATTAGCAACAACTTGGTCTAGTAAGTCTCCTAATCCCGTACCATGTGCACCAGAAATTGGATATGGATCACCAAATCCTAATGCATAAAATTCATAGATTTCTGATCGCAATTCAATATTATCAACTTTATTAACAGCCAAAACAACTGGCTTTTTTGATCGATACAATATTTTAGCAACACGTTCATCAGCTTCTGTCAATCCTTCACGGGCTGAAACCATGAAAACAATCACGTCAGCTTCGTCAATCGCAATTTCAGCTTGTTGCACAATTTGTGACATAAATGGTTCATCACCCATGTCAATTCCACCGGTATCAATTAATCGAAATTCATGAGTCAACCATTCAGCACGCGTGTAAATACGATCACGTGTGACACCTGGTGTATCCTCTACAATTGAAATTCGATCACCCGCGATGCGGTTAAAAATTGTTGATTTACCAACGTTTGGACGACCAACAACAGCCACAACAGGAAATCCCATATTATCCTCTTTTCTGAATCACAAAGATTATTGCAATTCGTTTTAATTTGTATACGCTATGTTTAATATTAACATGAATTAATACGAAACAAAAATTAGAGAGCGAGACAAAAGTCGTTTTGAAGCCGGTGTGTAACGTAATTTTCGTCATTTTTGGCCGTAGCAAAGCGAAGGACAGAAATGACGAAAATCACGTTACATTAAGGCTTCAGACTTTTGGAACGCGTTTATGCTGTCAAACTAACATGCGTTTAATTAATATCTTTTAGCACAAAAATTAGAGGCTGAGACAACATCTGTCCCAGCCTCTAACTGTTTTAAACTATTCTAATGCTTAGTTAAAATCTTTGAAGATGTCACCAAAGGCATCACCTAACGTTGCTGAACCTTCTTCTTCAGAAGTTGAGTAGTTAGTAGGTGCAGATTGGCGAGGGCGACGTGAACGACGAGGACGATCATTTTCCTCGTGTGCAGGTGCCTCTTCCAAAGCCTTGATTGACAATGACAAACGTTGACGTTCTGGGTTAACATCCAAAACCTTAACTTGAACCTTGTCACCAGCCTTCAATACATCACTAGGGTTAGCAATGTGCTTGTGTGAGATTTGTGAAACGTGAACCAAACCTTCAACACCTGGGAACACTTCAACGAATGCACCAAAGTCAACCACGCGCTTAACAGTTCCTTCTAGAACTGTACCAGCTGGTGCCTTTTCAGCAGCTGCATCCCAAGGTCCTGGTTGTGTAGCCTTGATTGACAATGAGATACGCTCACGTTCTGGATCCAAGCCCAAAACCTTAACCTTAACTTCTTCACCAACTGACAAAACGTCTGAAGGTTGTGAAACGCGTTCGTGTGAGATTTCAGATACGTGTACCAATCCATCAACACCACCAAGGTCAATAAATGCACCAAAGTTAGTCATACGAGCAACTTTACCTTCAATGACATCACCAACTGATAGTTCATCAAAGATGCGTGCCAAAGCAGCTGAGCGCTCTTCATTCAACACATCACGACGTGACAAGATCAAACGGCTATCTGCAGCATTGATTTCAATAATCTTTGCACGGATAGTTTGACCCTTGTATTGGTTCAAATCTTGCACGAAACGGTTCTCAATCATTGAAGCAGGTACGAATCCACGTACACCTTCAACATCAACAACCAAACCACCCTTAACGGCTTGCGTTACTGGGGCTTCCACAATGTCGTCAACACTGTGCTTGCTTGCGATTTCTTCCCAAGCACGACGAGCTTCAAGACGACGCTTTGACAATAGGTATGATCCACCTTCCTTGTCAGAACCGATAGTTGATACAACTACCAAATCCAACACGTCTCCAACCTTGACAAGGTCATTTACGTCCGCATCGCGGTCAGTTGTCAATTCGCGCAAAGGAATTACACCTTCAACGCCGGCACCTTCAATACCTACGATAACTTGACGATTATCATCAATTGCCAAGACTTCACCCTTAACTACATCGCCAACTTTAACTTCGGCTACGCTGTCAAGAGCTGCCAATAGCTCGTTGTTCTCTTCGTTCATTACAATATATCCTCCTGGTCACACGACTCTAATGAATATTATACCCAATATTGGTATATATTACCAGTGCTTTTTACACTTTTTTGAGTTGTATTTATTAATTTTGTAATTTATTTTCAATAATGCGTTTTACTTCAGCAACCACTTCTGAAATTGATAGTCCAGTAGTGTCCAATTCTACCGCATCGGATGCTTTTTTTAGTGGTGATATTTCACGGTGAGAATCTAAGTAATCTCTTTTTTCTATTGCTGTTTCTAAGTCCACTAACGTCGTTGTCATACCTTTTGCTTGGTTTTCCTTAAAACGACGGACTGCTCGTTCATGAACTGAGGCAATCAAAAAGATCTTGACTTCAGCTTTTGGTAATACCGTGGTGCCAATATCTCGTCCATCCATCACGACACCACCCTCACTTGCAATATTACGTTGCAAGTCAGTCATTGCAGTACGCACCTCACCATAAGCTGAAACAATCGATACATTGGCTGTTACTTCAACTGATCGAATATCATCAGTCACTTCTTCATCGTTTAAGAACACACGTTGTACAGGATTACCCGGCTTAAACGAGATATCAATTTTAGGTAACAATGCGACAACTGCTTCTTCATCCGTCAACGTAACACCTGCTTTAATCGCAGCCAGTGTAACAGTACGATACATTGCGCCTGTATCAACATAGACAAAATTTAAGTCAGTAGCCAAAATTTTAGCAATCGTTGACTTTCCTGCCGAGGCTGGTCCATCAATTGCAATCTGAATTGGGTTCATGATCCACATCCTTATTCAATTTATTACTGTTCTATTTTACGCTTAATTTAGCTGAAACACTAGGTATATTTAATAAAAAAAGCCGGAACAAGTAACGTTCCAGCCAATTTGATAATCATAATCAAAATATTTTTATTTAACTTTTAATCCCTTACCATAGTAAGATGCATAATTACTTGCCGTTAGACCAGGATTCAAAGTATACAACTCTTCAGGGGTTGTGCCATTTGCAACGGCAAAACTATACAGTGTACCAGAATCAAATGAAACGGTTTGAGAAGCCTCTTCTGAAGAAGATGATGAAGCTGCTGCTTCTGACGAAGAAGACGCTGCTGCCTCTGCTTCACTTGATGATTTAGCTGCCGCCTCTGACGATGACTTTGCTGCTGCTTCAGATGATGATTTGGCTGCCGCTGCCTCAGATGATGACTTTGATGCAGCAACCTTAGCTTTCGATTCTGATTTTGCGGTATCGGTCACTTTATTCGTTGAAGTGGTCGTTTTCGTTGATGAAGCAACTGGTAATTCAGTGTTCGATGTGGCATCAGCTGGTTTATTCAATTCCTGCAAATACTTATAAACAGGAACGAAAGACAAAGCAATGACAATCAGTACCAGAATTCCGACAACCATACTGACACGTTGTGACTTGCGTCGATTTTGTGTTCTTGAATACTGGTTGGTTGTTTCATCTTTAAAAGATGCCTCCCATGGCTGTTTTTCATCCTTTTTTTCGGTCATGATTGGTGGCTCTCCTTACTCTCTTTTTTTACTATCTCTAATAATACACTAACCGCCTTAAAATAGTTAGTGTCACACCTAATCTTTACTGTAAATTAAATAGTTTTTTTAGTTGTTTAGACCAATTTACCACCTTTGCTTGCTGTTTACCATCTTCTTTTCGCACGAAATTTAATTCTTTGGGATGCCAATCTGTCACACCCACACTTTCATCCGTTTGCGATAAGTTGTCAGTGGCATTACCAAAATATTGACTGATTTGATTACGCAGCTGACCATCGGACTTTGCATAGTTAATCATTGACCATAAATTACTCTGTCTCATCACGCGTCTACTATCAAAAATTTGAATAATTTCAGCTGATGATAAGCCCTTATTTTGATAAAAATTCAATAATCTGACCTGCTCAGGTGTTAGTATTGTCACCAACGACTGATCCAAGTAACTTTGAATAGCATAATTATCAGGGATGGTTTGATCAATCAAATTAAATTGAATACGTTCATCCCCAGGTACATACAATAAGATTGCAACTGCTTGTTGTCCGTCACGTCCTGCACGACCGATTTCTTGCAGATAATTTGAAAGATCGTTGCTCAAATGATAGTGAATGACAAAACGAATGTCTTCTTTATCAATACCCATACCAAATGCGGAAGTTGCCGTAATAACATCGATCTCTCCCTGCATAAATTGTTGTTGTACACGATATCGAGACATTGTATCCATACCAGCATGGTACGCAACGACCCGTTGTCCAGTTTCATTTGTTAGCCACTCCGCCATGCTTGTTGCTAGCTTACGTGAAGTAAAATAAACGATACCAGGTCCATTAACCGTCTGAATTAAATATTTTAAGCGTTGCTTTTTTTCAATTTCATTAGTTAGTTGCTCTGTATGCAAAAAAATATTTGGTCGATCAACTGGTTGTTGATAAATAAACCATTTATCTTGCAGCGCATGAAAATTCTCAGTAATTGCTGACATCATACTTGGTGTTGCGGTTGCCGTTAATAAAAGTAATTGTGGTCGATTAAGCTGTTCGTGAATACTAGGTAATGATAAATAATCTGGACGAAAATCCTGCCCCCAAGTAACCATTGTATGAGCTTCATCAATAACCATTAAGTTAATTTTCACTTGTTTTAAAGCTGTTTGTACCTGCTCTTGGTTAAGCATCTCAGGCGAAACAAATAAAAAATGATAACGATTTAAATTTTTAAGGACATTTTTTTTGTTCTCAAATGTTAATGTCGAATTTAAAGCCACCACATTTTTTTCACCAAGATAATTCAATCGTGCAACCTGATCCTGCATTAGTGAAAGTAATGGCGTGACAATCATAACCAATCCATCTCGAACCGCCCCCATCATCTGGTAAATCAACGTCTTACCACCGCCTGTTGGTAAAATTGCTAATGTTGATTGCTTTGACAATAAGGCCGTTAGGATTTCTTTTTGACCCGTTTTAAAACTCTCAAATCCAAATTTATCTTGTAAAACCTGTTCTAAGTTAATTGTCATTGGTGCTTAATTCCCCTGTTTGGTTAAGTAAATTTCATATAATCTGAAGATAAAAAACTCATTTGGGTTATCTGACGTTCTAATGTTGGAAAATTGCCAATTATCAATATTGCCAGTCAAATGTTGTTCTAGATATTGAATGGTTGAAGCACTTAAAAACAATTCATAGGGAAAATCCGCTTTAGGTAGCCAAACTGCTGCTGTCAGCAAGTGTTCCCTAACCGTGCCGATTTTCAAATGGCGTTGCTTACTAATGGTTTCAATAGACATCCCCCGATGCACCTGCTGGCATGTTAATTGCACGCTGGGTGACAAGTTGGCTTGTTGCTGTGTTAAGTCCCATAACCTTTTTAATTCACTACTAGCATTAGTCTGCGATAATTGCTGGCTCCAAAAAGAAAATAAATCAATTTCCCAAAGATAAAAATCAGTTGCAATCCAAGATCGCGGTAAATCTAGTTGGTCACTATTTCGTCCAGGTATTTGATGTCCAACCCATGTCGCAACTAGTTGATTCGCAGTTTGTTGATCCAATAATTTTAAAAAGTCGGTTAATTCTGTTAACCAATCATCAATTAAGTGTTTTTTATCTGTCTGTCCATACCAATTTTTTACTAATTTTTTCGTTTTAAAGTCAATCTGTAACGGATAGTAGTGTTTGTTGTGATATGCCACTTCCGACACGATTTGATTCGCCAACCAAAATGCTTCCCGGAACTGCCGGATATTCGCTAGTGGTTGGACCATTAAAGGAATGTATTTTAACTGATAATGGTATTGCCTATAATTCTGTTGAAAAGTAACGCCCTTGTCGGTTAGCAATAATTGTCCAGAACTTGGTTGTTGTTCAATGAGCAACCCCTGTTTAATGAGTTGTGCAATTTGTTCATCAAAATCATTTTTTTCTAATTGTGGCAATAAACCAATAATGGGTAACAATTGATAACGTAATCCCCAATATTCTGTTGATACTGTCAAACGACGCTTTAATAAACCAAAAATTACCCGATGTCGCCGTGGTTGAACCGGCGAAAAAAGGGTAATCAGGAAATCAGTTATCACGACATTGCCCACCTCTCACTTTGTGCTGTACTATTGTCTAGTTTAAAAAAATAGTGAGGTAAGTGCAAGCTGCGTGTTTTAATTTAATTGTGAATGCATGTTGCTTAATGCCCGCTGAAATGAATAGAAGACAACACCTGATACAGTACCAAGAATAACGCCTTCAATTAAGTTAAATGGCACAACCATCCAAAGTAAGTAGTGTCCCATGCCAATTGTTGCTCGGATATCAAAATTTGCAAACAAAGCATATAGTGGCACTGCATAAACATAATTTAGAATAACCATCACCAGTGTTAACCCAAGCGTTCCAAGCAATGTTCCCCACATAAACTGCTTTTTAGACACATTTGTACGACGCATTACTAGAATAATTATGGTAATAAAAATAGCCATACCAATGATATTCATTGGTAGCCCAATTAAATCACCAGGCCCTTCATTATTAAGTAATAGTTTCAAAACCGACCGTAAAATCAAAATAAGATAACCTTGTTTTAATCCTAATAGTAAAGTCCCCATTAATACGGGAACAATTGAAAAATCAATCTTTAAAAAGCTTGCGCCAGGTAAGATTGGAAATTGCGGGAAAACCATCAAAACAAACGAAATTGCTGACAATAAAGCAATGATTGTTAAATGACGTGTTTTATTCATGTGACTACCTAATCCTCCACGCTGATAATTAAAAAGTCGATCTTATTTATGTCAGGGCGACACAAATAAGACCGACTCTATCAGTCAAATTCATTAATTTCTTCTGCATACCAGACTTTACTGTCGGTTATGGATTTTCACCATATCAACCACAAAACTGTGGGTCGCGGACTTTTCCGTAAAAACGAAATTACCGCCGGTCGGGAATTACACCCTGCCCTGAAGATATTTAGTTATGTTATTATCATAGCTTTCCGCTAATTAAAAGTCAATAAAAATTCATGCCACCGTTTTACCAACGACCAGCTGATTTGCGGAATTGACGACCAGACTTGAGCGCTTGGACCTCTTCATGACGCAATGGACGATATTCACCAGGTGTCAAACCAGTCAAATCAAGCATCCCATAACGTTCACGAGTTAGCTTAATAACCTCATGACCAACTGATTTTAACATTTCTTTCACTTGATGATATTTACCTTCATGAATAGTTAATTTGACGATTGCCGTGTGCTTCTTTTTATCAGTTGATAAGATTTCTGCATGAGCTGGTGCCGCATTAAAGGTATAATGACGTCCATTTTGGACAGTCTTTACAGTCACACCATGACGTAATTTTTCTAATTCCTCATTCGTTGGAATACCTTTGACCTTGGCAACATAGACCTTATCAATGCGATACTTAGGATGCATCAACTTATTAGCTAAATCACCATCATTGGTTAATAGCAACGCACCAGTCGTATCATAATCCAAACGTCCAACGGGATAAACCCGTTCAGGTTCATCAACAATGTCCATGACCGTTTGACGCCCTTTGTCATCAGAATTAGTCGTTACAACACCGCGTGGCTTGTCCAATAGGAAGTAAACTAGTTTCTCTTTTGAATCAATTGGTGTGCCATTTACTTCAATGTGATCACTGGGTTCAACCTTTGTTCCTAACTCTCGAATTACCTGACCATTAACCGTGACTTGCCCTTCAGTAATCATTTTTTCAGAAGCCCGGCGTGAGGCAACCCCTGCTTGAGCCATGACTTTTTGTAATCGTTCTGCCATTATTTTTCCTCATTACTTTCTGATTGTTTTGTTAATTCAGCAATTGTGACATCAAATGAAGACTGTTGTTTTTCTGATGGTAATAACGGAATCGTCACATCTTGCTGATTTTGTAAATCTTCTAGTGCTTTAGCAGTAACCAACGGTGGTAACTCATCTAAACTGGTTAACCCAAAATAATTTAGGAAATAGTTGGTTGTCACATAAAGAATTGGTCGTCCTGGTTCAGTCGATCTCCCCTTACCCGTTACTAAATTACGAAGAATTAATTTTTGGATGGTCGATTGTGATTGGACACCACGAATTTCATCTACCTCAACACGTGTAACCGGTTGTTTATAAGCAATAATAGCTAGAACTTCCAATGATGCTTGTGATAGAGCTGTTGTTAATGGCGCTGTAAAGAAACGATGAATGGTTTCTGATAAATTTGCCTTCGTCACTAATTGATAACGATCATCTGTTTTTAGAATTTCAAAAGCACAACTTTCATCTTGCGCATACTTAATCGCCAACTCGTCTAGTAGACCATTAACTGCTGGCTTTAAAAATTGTGTTGCTGCTGACAGTTCTGCCAAAGAGATACCCTCATCTCCTGCAACAAATAATAATCCTTCAATTTGTTGTAAGCTATTTTGCATCAGCCTCTTCATCCTCTCTACTTTCCTGCTGGTAGGGTACCTTACCGCGTGAAACATCAATTCGGTCAAATAGATTATTTTGTGTCATAGTCAAGTGCTGATGACGCACTAATTCTAACATCGCCATAAATGTTGTGACCATTTCATCCTTATCTGCATTTTCCGCAAAAAGTTGGTCAAAAGTTACAACATGATCAGTGTCTACCTTTGCCATAATTTTAGTCATTTGTTGTTGAATTGACCAGTTATCACCTTGCAATGAGCGTGGTTGTACCCGCTTTTGATAGCGTTTTTTCACCAAACGATCAAATGCATTTTGAAGATCGCACAATACGAGTCCTTCTGGCAGAGGTGCACCCTTTATATCGTCTGGGATTGACATCGGTGCTCTAGAAAACTGTAATTGACGTTCTTCTTCTCGTTCACGTAAATCACCTGCAGCTTGTTGATAGCGCTGATATTCAATTAATTGTGCCATCAATGTGTCTCGAGGATCTTCTTCAGTAACAAATTCAGCTAAATCCTCATCATATTGAAAGACATCATTTTTAGGTAGTAAGTAATTGGCCTTTATTGACATCAACGTTGCGGCCATGACCAAAAATTCACCAGCAACATCTAAATTACGTTCTTGTTCCGCATGTAGAAATGTCAGATATTGTGCCGTAATCTCAACTATCGGAATGTCCATAATATCCATCTCATTCACCCGAATAAGATGGAGCAATAAATCCAATGGCCCATCAAAATCTTCTAAATGATAAGTTAATTCTTCACTCATTGCATATCTCGCCATTTCGTTACAAATTTTTGTGTGGCAATTGAACCCATGATCACTTGATCTGGATATTGAGATTGCAACGCTTGATATATTTTACGGCCAAGTTTTAATTTTTGTTTTGGTTGTACTTCGGGACTAAAAACAATCCGTCGAATCACCAAGGAATTATAAACACGTGCAACCCCAAGTAATACGGTAAAATGATGTGTATTTTCATCACGCCATAGAAGAATATCCCGATTATCATCAGACTGATACCAATCATATTCACGTTGCACAGCTAAAATATCTGGTAAATTCGGGCTATAAGACAGCAGCCCCATAACAATTTTTGATTGATCTTTACGTACGATAATTAACATATTTTTCTCCAATCAAGCTAAACTAAGCACGAGGATGCGCCTTTTCATATACCTCGGTTAATCGTTTGTTTGAGATATGAGTATAAATTTGCGTTGTTGAGATATCAGCATGTCCCAATAATTCCTGAACAATTCGCAAATCTGCCCCATTTTCGAGGATATGGGTGGCGAATGAATGTCTTAAAGTGTGTGGCGAAACATCTTTCGTAATCCCAGCCTGCTTGACCCATTGCTTAATTAATTTCCAAACACCTTGTCGTGTTAACTGATGACCGTGATCATTTAAAAAAATAACGTGTGGATCTTGCTGTTTACCTAGCAACGGACGACTATTATTTAAGTAGTTCTCTAACCACTTGACTGCAACATCACCAATTGGCACAATCCGCTCTTTGTCCCCTTTACCAATCGTTTGAATGAGACCTAAGTCCAAATGTAAATTATCTAAGCGTAAATTGACCAACTCACTGACACGTAAACCTGTCGCATACATGACTTCAAGTATTGTTCGATTTCGTAACCCAAGTGGCGTGTTTTTATCAGGAACCTGCAACAACGCTTCAACTTCTTCTAAAGTCAATACTGCTGGTAGATGTTGCGCCTTTTTGGGTGAATCTACTTGATCCATCGGGTTACTGGTTATCAAATTATTCACTTGAACAAATTCAAAAAACTTTCGCAAAGTCGATACCATGCGAATAATTGTATTACGTGACTTGCCTTTTTGTTCTAACTGTCCCAAAAATGCCATGATTGTAAAACGATCAACTGCTGTCAACGTATCATATTTTTCAGCTATCAAATATTGAAAAAATTGGACAAGATCTTGTTGGTAGGAATGCTTGGTATTAGCTGATAAGCCTCTCTCAACAGTTAGATAATGAAGGTAGTCAACCAAAACATCCTCAAATGGTCCTACCTGCACTTTCATCCTATTCGCCTTCACTTTCTACTAAGAAAAGACCGTTCTCATTTTGTGTGATTCGACGTTCTTTATACAAACGACCTACAGCACGTTTAAATTGTGATTTTGACATACCAAAATATTTCTTAATTGCTTTAGGATCTGATTTATCTGTGAACGGTAAACTATGGGTTGTTGAACGTTCTAACAACGTTAACAACATCTGAGCATCTTCTGGAATAGCTTCATATGCTCGTGGGCGCAATGATAAGTTCAATACACCATCAGGGCGCACACCAATTACTCGTGCAGATACAACTTCACCTAAGCGGGGCTCACGTTGTCGTTCATCGGGATGAATAAAGCCAAAATTATAGTCTGAAGTAACGACCAATGTACCAACCTTCTTTAAGCGGTAGGCCGTTGCCTGGACTTGTTTGTTATGCATATCTGGCTTCGCTGGAATTCTAACTGCTTGCAGAATATCTGAGGTAACCAGTTCGCCCCACAGACGATCTTTTTTATCAATGCGTAGCGTAATCATTAGCTTATCCCCACGCTGTGGCCATAATTCTTTAATAGTTGGCAGTTCATCTAAAGAAACCACCACATCTTTATTAGGTAACCCAATATCAACAAAGACACCTAAGTCACGACGAATATCTGTCACTGTTCCCCAGGCATAATGACCAAGGCGAACCTCTGGTAGATTCTTCGTTATTTGTAATTGATGTTTTTCATTTTCGTAGGCAAATCCTGAAACTAGTCCACCAATCGATAATGGCTTCTTTAATTCTGATTTGTCAATCTCGTACGTTTCACCGTCAATTTGTGCGTAGTAATAACGATCATTTTCGTCAGTTACTTTAGCTGTAATCACGTCTCCAAGTTTATGTGTCATTTTTCTCCATCCTTTTACATCAGCTGCATCTATTGTTCTATATGTCCGATGCCACAGCACTGGTAAAGGTTATTCATAACCAGCATCATAGCGCCAGTAATCTTGCTCACTATATCTAATTATCTTAACAGATATACATTGGATATGATATATGTAAACCAGATTCTCTTGTTTATCTCGCCAAAAACAATATTTTTTTGCTAAAATAGTTAGTAATAATTTGAAAGTGAGTTAATCATTTATGAAAGCAATTGGTATGGAACCACAAGTACTGATCGACATTCTTGTGGGTGCCAAGATTGGTGTTGTTTATCCGTTTGGAACAGAACATCGTGGTGATTTAGTTGTAACCTCTTATGCGCTTAAGCAAAGTGGCTTACCATCAAGTATGGCGGGTGCCGTTGTGCAATTAGAGGATGTTGAAGAAACTGCACCTGGCAATTTTGTTTGGAAATTTAATCCTGAAGTCACTCTAATCCGCCCATTTAAAGTGCACGGTACCATGGAGTTATTTGATGTCGATGATGCCTTGATCAAACCTGAACCAACTAACTGGTTTAACGTTGAGGCTGAAAATGCTGGTCACGAAAAAATTTCAACTTGGTTAGATAGTTACTTTGCCGAGCACCCTGATCTTGATCGTGTGCCGCGCCAAGAAATTCCTGAAGAAATCGCAACATTAGCCTCATCATTTGATGATTGGCGTGCTGCTTATTTTGAATTCCTGTATAAGCCAACGAAAGCCCAGAAGCGTGAATTACGTACAAAACGCTACGATATTGAGCCATTGTAATAAATGAACAAAGTCAAGAGCGAGACTTCAGACTTTTGGAACGCGTTTATGCTATAAAACTTATAGACTTATAATTAATATATTTTTGGCTAAAAAAGGTTGGAACAAACGATGTTCCAACCTTTTCTTTGTTTATTTGTTACACTCTTTTAAGTAGCGGCCGTAATAGTAACGGTGCAATGATTGTTGAGATAATAATCACAAAGACCATATCACCAAAAATATTTTTAGCGATTAAATCAGCACTTAACCCAATTTGAGCAACGACGAGCGCCATTTCACCTCTTGAAACCATACCTGCCCCGACTGCCCGTGCGGCTGGTTTATCTAACTTGGCAAGTCTAGCTCCCCATTGCGCACCATAATATTTTGTTGCTACCGCCAACACGGTTAAAACAACAATCAAAGGCCACGTTTTTTGTAGTCCATTCAAAGAAATATGTAATCCAATTGAGCCAAAGAAGATTGGAAATAGTGTCCAAGTACCTAATAAGTTGGTAAACTTTAGGATTTTTCCTGAATTTGGTAATCGATCAGCCACTAACCCTAAAATAAACACCACAATTGGTAATAATGTTGATAAACTCAGACCTTGTCCACCAAATACTAAAACATATGCCCCAACCAATAGCAAGGCTAACATATCATCCAAAACGGCCGCTCCTAGAACGACGGCACCAACTTGTGATCCCAGTTGTCCAGATTCGCCTAGAACACTAATGGTGATTGAAATTGATGTTGCAGCAAATACAATTCCCCAAAAAATAGAAATATTAAACTGATAGCCTAATACTAAAGCGACTACTGTGAACAATATTAACGGAACCACCACGCCCATAATAGCGGTTAAAGTTGCCCCATTTAAATTGCGTTTCAATTGACCAATATCTGTCTCTAACCCCGCTGTAAACATTAGTAGCAGGACACCCAATTCTGACAAAAAGCTGACTATTTCTCCTGTCGTTACCCAGTGTAAAAGTGCTGGTCCGATGATTATACCCGCAATCAGCTGACCAACAACTTCTGCAAATCCAAGTTTTTGCCCGATGCGCCCCATAATAAAAGTCACAACAATTAAAATGATTAATTGTCCCAAAATTCCCATATAAACCTCCAAAAAAAAGCGTACACTTCAATCCTAACTGGTTACCCACCCAGGAACTTGAAGCATACGCCCAACCGAAATTTTATTTACTTTGATAAATTGCGTGAAAACAAGTTGCTGAATGGTGATTCACCAGTATTTGCAACCTGTGTCAAGAAGATTTTGATCGCAGTCTGCGTGGTTAAACCTTGTGACTTAAAAATTTCATCTGCTTTGTCTTTAACATTGTCCTCGACACGCAATTGAATTAACTTTTCTGCCATAATGTTACTCCCTTCACAATAATTACTTTCTATACAAATATTATATCATGGCACACTTTACATGTACCTTAAATATAAATCAAATACTACACGCTTTTATACGTTTTGGCTAGTACTTTCTATCTAAATTCACATATTTTACTTATTTTCGGTATCAAAGATTATTGTGACTGGACCATCATTTATTAGTTGAACTTGCATATTTGCACCAAATTCACCAGTTTCAACAGTTAAGCCTGTATCCCGCAACTTTTTATTAAACAACTGATACATCTTGTCAGCAAAATCAGGTGCGCCTGCTTTCGTAAAACTGGGGCGATTACCTTTTTTAGTGTCAGCATATAACGTAAATTGTGAAATTGATAAGATTTGTCCACCAACATCCTCAATAGCCAAGTTCATCTTACCAACTAAATCTTCAAATACCCTTAATTTTGTTATTTTTCTCACTAAATAATCTAATTCAGCTTCCGTATCACTATCAGCAATGCCAACCAGTAATACAAAGCCAACACCAATTTTGCCAACGACCGTTTCATCAATTGATACACTAGCTGATTTGACTCTTTGTAGAACTATTCTCATTATTTGAATGCTCGCTTTACTTCATAAACATCTTTAACATCTCGGATATTGACCATGATTGATTCGAGTTGCTCTAAGTTTTTTACACCGATACTAATTGAAATCCGCACATCATTGTTATGATCAACGCGCCCATTGACCGAATTTAATGAGCGAGTTGTATTATTGACCATCCGAATAACATCATTCAATAAACGGTTGCGATTGGTTGCTGAGACCTGTAAATCAGCATCATATTCTGTTTTGCTATTGCCTGCTGGGTTTTCCCACGCCACATCAACCAATCGATTACCTTCCACTTCAGCAGCCTTGAGGTTAGGACATCCCAAACGATGTACTGATACACCACGCCCCTTGGTGACATAACCAATAACTTCATCCCCAGGTACAGGTGTACAACAATGCCCCAAGCGAACCAGCATATTATCGACACCTTGAATCACGATTCGGTCTTCACGATGTGCATGATTTTTTGCAGATTTCGTTTCTTTTTCGATTGTTTGATGATGTTCTAAGATTGCTTTTTGCTCAGCTTCTTGACGAGCAGTTTCAATCTCAGCACGTTTCTCTTCTGAAAAACGGTTAGCGACACCTTGTGGTTTAATATCCCCGAATCCAAGTGAGGCGTACATATCATCAACTGCTAAGAAATGCATTTTTTCAGCTGCATGTTCCTCATTTTCAGGTTGCATCAGTTCTTCAACATCGTAACCTTCATCTTCTAACCAGTCAGCCACCATTTTTCTACCGGCTTCGATATTGTCAGCTTTATCCTGCTTACGGAAATACTGTCTAATTTTGTTACGTGCCCGACGCGTAGACACCATCGTTAACCAATCCCGATTAGGTTGGGCGTTTGGCGATGTTAAGATTTCAACAATGTCACCCGTTTTGATTGGAAAATCCAACGGTACCATCCGATCATTGACCTTAGCACCAACAGTATGATTACCAACATTCGTATGAATCGTATACGCCATATCTAGTGGGCCAGCATCCTTAGGCATTTCGATCACATCGCCTTTTGGTGTAAAGACGAAAATGCGATCAGTAAATAAATCACCTTTAACTGACTCCATAAAGTCATCAGCATCTTGGGCATCTGCTTGTAATTCTAAAATTCCTTGAATCACATTTAACTTTTGCTGATCAGCATTCTGAACATCGGCACCAGCAAAATTACCTTCCTTATATGCCCAGTGGGCAGCAATACCAAATTCGGCAATTTCATGCATTTGATACGTACGAATTTGAACTTCTAGTGGGCGTCCTCCTGGTCCAATGACAGAAGTATGTAATGACTGATACCCATTTGCCTTTGGTAAAGCAATATAGTCTTTAAATCTGCCAGGCATTGGTGTCCAACGTGCATGAATTGCTCCCAAAACTGCATATGTTTCGGGAATGGTATCAACTAACACACGAATGGCTAATAGGTCATAAATTTCTTCAAAGCGCTTATTTTTATCAACCATCTTCCGGTAAATTGAATAAATATGCTTTGGTCGTCCATAAACCTCGGTGTGGTCTAAATGCAAATCTGTAATTGCATGCTCGATTTCACTAACGGCTTGATCAACAATTTCAAGTCGTTCCTGACGTCGTAAGTTCATGGACTTTGCAATATCGTGATACGCTTCAAAGTTAAGATAGCGTAACGCCATATCCTCTAATTCCCACTTGATTGTCATGATTCCAAGCCGATCAGCCAAAGGTGCATAAATTTCAAGTGTCTCAGAAGCAATTCGTTTCTGTTTTTCTTCTCGTAACGCAGACAACGTCCGCATATTATGTAGACGGTCAGCTAATTTAACAATAATAACTCGAATATCATGTGACATTGCGAGTAACAATTTACGATGGTTTTCAGCTAATTGTTCTCGTGAAGACTTATATTTGATTCGTGACAACTTTGAAACGCCATCAACAATGATGGCAACGTCGTGTCCAAAAGCTTGTTCTACGTCAGCTAATGTCGCCGTCGTATCTTCAACCACATCGTGCAAATATCCTGCAACAACCGTATCAGGATCCATATGCAATTCAGCTAATATCCCTGCCACCTGAATTGGATGAATGATATACGGTTCCCCGGATTTACGCTTCTGCTCTTGATGTAAATGGTATGCAAACTGGTAAGCTTTATCAACCTTCTTGACATGCTCATCGTTCATATAGTCTGCAACTAAATCATGCACATCTTGTGCTGTCAAATTTTTTGCCTCTGCCATAAAAATCATCCTCTATTTTTAGATTCACGCCGATTGGGATTCATACCCGCAGCATCGTATCTTTCACCTATCACTCTGAATAGTTAATTTATTCTAACGCATTTTATAGCTGTTTGTATTGTATTTTGCTTTTAATTTTAATAATTCTCTAAAAAATTATTGGATTGATTTAAATACGACATTGTTTTCGCCCAAAATTGACCGAATTGCCTCACCGGTTTCATCATCAGCGGTTAACCAATACGTTTCATTCAAGGCAATTTTACGATGATCTCTTTCAAATACAATCAATACCGGATTAGCACCATGGTGTTGTCGCAAAATATTCTGCAATACTGGCATGACACCAGCATCTTCAGCTGATGCCATAATTCTTAAGTACCATTGTCCAGTCGGTGCTGCTGCTTTTTCAGAAACAGATGATTCTGCCAATAATTCATCACCATTAATTACTTGATTTGCAATCATCTGTAAAGTATCACGACCACGTTGTTGTTCAATTTTTCCAGTAATTAATAGCACTTTTTCATTTACCAATAATGGCTCGACTTTTTTGAAAACCGTTGGAAAAATAGTAATCGATAAGGTCCCAGTTAAATCAATACCGTCTACAAAAGCCATTGGATCACCTTTTTTAGTACGGATTTTTTTAACATTTTGGACATAAATAACGACCGTTACCGATGTCATACCTACTGCTAAGTTAGCAATGTCAGTCCGTCTGTTCTCTGGTATCGCAGCCAAATAAGGTTCAATTGGATGACCACTTAGATAAACACCTAAATATTCATGTTCATAACCCAACTTTTCATTGAGTGGAAACTCAGCAACTTCATGCATTTTTGGTGTTAGAGACTCAAATAATGAAATCGATTCACCAGCCAACCCAACTGCATCAATGTATCCCTGCATTGACCCTAACAACGTTTTACGATTAAATCCAAATTCATCCAAAGCACCCGCATAAATTAACGGCTCTAACTGTGAGACTTTGCGATACTTGCTAGGTAGACGACCAATGAAATTCGTTAAATCACGATATTGTCCGCCTTCTTGCCGTTCTTGAATCAGCGCTTCACGAAAATCACGTCGTAAGCCGCTAATTGATGCTAGTCCCATTTGAAGCTCGCCTTGTTTATTCATACTGTATCCCTGCCACGAATGATTAAGACTAGGGCGCAAAATAGTCACATGGCTTAATTTTGCCTCGGCAATGTAAATACCAACTTTTTTATGATCAGCAATTGAATCATTTAATACCGCCTTATAAAAAGCGGCTGGATAATGTGCCTTAATGTATGCCAGTTGGAAAGCTAGTTTCGAGTAAGCAACGGCATGTGATCGATTAAAACCATATTGAGCGAACGTTTCAATATAGCTGAATACCTGTTCGGCAACTTGCTGGTCATGATGTCGGCCAACCGCACCATCAATAAATTTTGATTGCATAGCCGCAATTTTATCATGGTCTTTTTTTGACATTGCTCGACGCAACAAATCGGCCTCACCCAATGAGAAGCCTGCAAAGCGTTCGGCAACCCGCATAACTTGCTCTTGATACACGATAATGCCATATGTCGGGGCTAAAATTTCGGCCATACTAGCATCTGGTACATCTTGTTTTTCTTCTTGATGCTTACGGGCAACGAAATGAGGAATATTCTGCATGGGTCCTGGTCTGAAGAGAGCATTTGCTGCCACAATATCTTCAAAACTATCAGGACGTAATTGACGCAAAATATTTTTCATCCCCCCTGATTCAAATTGAAAAACACCATTCGTCAGACCATTTTGAAACAGTCTTAACGTCGCTTGATCATCCAATGATACACTTGCGATATTGAATGACTCATGATCAGGTATTTTTTGAATTTCACGAATAGCAATATCTAAGATGTTTAAGTTAGATAAAGCTAAAAAGTCCATTTTTAACAGTCCTAATGCTTCTACGGGACCTTTGGGGAGTTGTGTGACTAAACGCCCGTCGTCCCCTAGTTGAACTGGCATATAATTTGCCAATGGTTCGGCGGATAAGACGACCCCCGCTGCATGTAATGATGCATTGCGTGGCAATCCCTCTAACTTCAATGCTGTCTGATATAACAGTTGTCCATCAACAGGTAAGTCTAATAACGCATTACGAAATGGCAAAGACGATTCATATGAAGCTTGTAAACTGGCAGTCCCACGAGGCATCGATTTCGATAAATTATCGATTTGTGTTGGATTCAAACCAAAAACTCTGGCAACATCTCGAATAACTGCGCGCTGGGCCATCGTTGAAAAGGTAATAATTTGAGCAACTCGCTCATGCCCATAATGCTCATGTAGATAATCCAAAATTTCTTCACGTCGATTGTCGGGGATGTCAATATCGATATCTGGCATTTGATGACGTTCTGGATTCAAAAAACGTTCAAAAAGTAAATCATAAGCAATGGGGTCAACATCCGTGATCCACAAAACATAGGCAACTAACGAGCCAGCTGCCGAACCACGTCCTGGCCCAGTTCGAATTGATTTTTTGTGCGCATAATTCAAAACATCCCAAACAATTAAGAAATAATCGGCAAAACCTAGTTCATTAATGATACGTAATTCTTCTTTTAAACGTGCTTTATACGGTGTAGCATCAACAGCCATATCATGCAAACGATTGGTCAACCCGGTTGTCGCTAACTCTGCAAGATAATCCGAAGAAGATTGTCCCTGCGGTGTTTCATATTTTGGCACGGTCACTGATGACTGCTCTAACACCACATGACTATGTGCTGCAATCCAATCTGTATTCTCGACAGCATCTGATAAACCGCGGCTATTATATTCGTTTGCCCAATCGGTACTTTCTTTCAAATATGCTGTTGCGGCTTGCTTTTGTGCCAAACCAACATTAGATATAATCTCACCTTGGCCTAGTTTCTGAATAACTTGCGCTGAAAACTGATCAGATGCGTTAGGATATAAGACATTTTCATTCGCAATGATACGTGTGCCAGTATTTTGTGCAAGCTCTTTGATCGATTGCAACATAGCCTCACGCATATCCAATGAAATTCCCAAAAAGACATGAGTAGCATCAGATAATGCGGTGACTGTTTTAACCAATGTCATTGCTCGTTCAGGTTCAGTTCCTAACAAAACTGCTAGTTCACCGATACTTGGTAAGATAATATATAGACCTGATAAATACGATTTTAAATCGTCGAGCGTCAGTTTCTCATTCTGTGTATTAATGGCACTACTGATTTGCAATAAGTTGTGATACCCAACCTGATTTTCAACCAGAAAAATTACCGGATAAGATTGTGAAGATTGCAAACCAATCAATTCAGCTGTCAATCCTAAAATGGGCTGTATGTCAGCTGCCTGGGCTGCTTGGTAAAAATCATACATCCCGTATAAAACGTTGTAATCCGTCAACGCAACGGCCTGATAACCCTTATCTTGTACAGCCTTTATCAATTGCTGAGGAGTCATCGGGCTCCGCAACAAACTAAATGCTGTCATGGTTTGAAGTGGTACCATAATAGCCTCCTTCTTTCAAAGAATCCAATTGATGAATATTTATTTTAACTTAATTTAATTATAGCCATTGCAAATAAAAAAGACCACCTATGATGGTGATCTCCTTATACTTAGCTTGTTAATGGTCATTATTTTTCTACGTGAGGCGCAGCTGATTTTGAAATTGCAACATAAGCAATTGTTCCAATCATACCGATAACCACAGAGAACAAAGAAGTCATGGTTGCATTGTAAGTTGCACTCTCAAGCGCACTACCAATGTAACCAAGTACTTCTCCCAAAACAAATGTCCAAACAAACGCTACAACATACTTCATATTGACACCTCTTAGCATATCGCCAAAATGTTTTACTCCATCATTTTACGCCTCAGCAACCAATTTGTCACATGTTAATTAATTCACAGAAATCTGTTGCCTTGTGTATTTCACTAATCGCCAATCATAATCATTATCTGTATCGGCAGGTCCTTGATCAATCACTTCACCTTGCCAGACAGTTAAATCAACTGGTGCCATTTTAACATCCCCAGAAAAATCTGTCTGTAAATAGGTCACATATAATGTATCTGCTGTATCCATGAAACTTTCATAGATTGGTTTACCACCAATAACTTGCAACTTCAAGTTAGCATTATCAGCGACCTTTTCGGCTTCAGCAACACTATAAACTTTTTGAAAGCCCTCTGGAACTTCCAAATCATGATTTCTTGTCAGTACTAAATTTAAGCGTTCAGGCAATGGACGACCATGAAAACTAGCCATTGTATGGCGTCCCATTAGTGCTGCCTCATGAATAGTGGATTGTTTAAAAAATTGTAAATCAGCCTTTTGATGCCAAGGTATATGTCCATCAATAGCAATCGTACCATCCAGTGTTTGTGCCCAAATTAAGTTTTTCTCAGCCATCTTATGCACCACCTTCTACAAGTTCAGATAATTCTTCCCATCGTATCATCTTTGCTTCTAATGCGTCATTTGTTTGCTCTAATTCTTTTTGCAAATCCGCTAATTTTGTAAAATCATCACCACTTATATTCATTTCTTCTTCAATAGCGCTAATTTTACTTTCTAAATTGGCAATATCATCTTCGATAGTTGCCCATTCTTGTTTCTCATTCCAAGTCAACTTTTTCTTTTTAGGAACTGGTTTTTTATTGACCTTTTCGTCTACTTCAGCAACTGGTTTAGTAGCCTTTACATCAAGAGTTGGTGCACCATACGTGTCCAAATAATCACTGAAACTACCATTGTAGCGTGTGATTTCACCATGTCCTTTAAATATCCACAGTTTGTTAGCTACTTTATCTAAGAAATACCGATCATGAGAAACAGTTATCACCGTACCTGCAAATGATCGTAGATAATCTTCAAGAACGGTTAAGGTACCAATATCTAAGTCATTCGTTGGCTCGTCTAGTAGTAATACGTTCGGTTGTTGAATTAACAATTTCAGTAAATACAGCCGGCGCTTTTCACCACCAGAAAGTTGTCGAATTAACGTACCGTGCATGAATGGTGGGAATAAGAATTGCTCTAATAATTCAGCAGCCGAAATGTGATTACCATCCGAATCCGTAACTTCTTCAGCGACTTCACTTAAATAGGCAAGCACTCGCTTATCTTCTGGTATTGGTTCGGTAATTTGCGTATAATACGCCATTTTAACGGTTTCACCAATTTCAATCACACCACTATCTAGCGGCTGCTGCCCTGCAATCGCATTTAAAAGGGTTGATTTTCCAGAACCATTTGGTCCGGTGATACCAATCCGTTCATTACCTTGCACCAACTCACTGAAATCTTTTAAAATCGTTAATTGATCAAACGCCAAATTTGCATGGTCAATATTGATAACTTTTTTACCTAAACGCGTTTGTCCAAGATTGACTGAAACTTCACCTTCAACCTGACGAGTTCCCTGTTGTGCCGCTAATTCTGCAAAGGCATTTTCGCGAGCTTTTTGTTTGGTAGAACGGGCTTTCGCACCCGCATGCATCCAAGCCAATTCCTTTTTGTATAACTGTGCTGATTTGTGTTCTGCAACAGCTTCAGCACTAACTCGTTCAGCCTTGGCAGTAACATATTTCTCATAGTTACCATGATATTCATAGAGTTTTCCAAATGATAACTCAAAAATACGATTGGTGACACTATCTAAGAAATACCGATCATGAGTCACTGTCATGACGGCACCGGAATAATTAGCTAGATACTTCTCCAACCACGCAATTGAATCAAAATCAAGGTGGTTCGTGGGCTCATCTAATAACAATAAATCTGGTGCCTGAATAAGCACTTGAGCAAGGCCGACACGCTTACGTTGGCCACCAGATAGTGCAGATATTTGTAAGTCCAAGTTTGGTAGGTGTAATTGTGTCAGAATATTTTTAACTTCAGACTCAGCTAACCAGGCATCTTGTTGCGTCATTTGTTGTTCTAGTCTAGTGTAACGAGAAAGCCGCTTTTCATCAGATGGATTTTCGGAATATTCAGCTAGTGCCGCTTGATAATCACGAATTAGCTGAAAGACTGGTTGGGCACCACTAAAAATGGCATCCATCACTTTTTTATTTTCATCTAGTGGTGGTTCTTGCTGTAAATAGCCAATCGTGTAGTCATTTGGTGTTTCAATTTGACCACTATCAGCAGGCACAACTTTTGAAACAGCATTTAATAACGTTGTCTTACCTGTACCATTAACACCAACGATTCCCACACGGTCACCTGTCTCAATCAAAAATGACACTTTGTCTAACAGTGTTTTTTCACCATAGACACTATGTAGATCTGTTGCCCTTAATTGCTTCATTTTATATTATTTCTTCTCTTTCTCTACAATCTCAGCAGCAGCGTGCAATAAAGCCGCTCGCTCATTCACTAGCCCACCAGTTACAACCCGATGCTCTAAGTCAGCTAATATTTTCCCAAATAATGGTCCAGGTGCAAGATGCAAACTTTTCACTAGTTCACCACCATTGATGGCCAATTCTTGTTTATGTTTAATAGGTAATGCTTGATAGCGCATTGACAAATTGTCAACATTAGCGCTAATTTCACTTATTTTGACAGTAGCTAAAGCTGTCGTGATGGCATCCTGTGTTTGATAAAGATCCCAATCGTTAACATCACCAAGACGCAGTTTATTCATCAGTGTAATGACTGACTTTGCCGTCTGAATCATTTCATTTGGTTGCTTCCATAGCTTTAAGAATTTACTCGTATCCTGTGGATTTAATCCCAGCTCGAAAGATAGTAATGACCAAGCTTGGTTATCATCAGCAGGCTGCGCAATTTGTAATAATTCAGCATAGGCAGCTAGATCCTGATCTGTGCTTGATAACCCCGGCATAAATCCGTTCAAGCCACTTTTAATCATTTCAACTAAACCATAGCTAGCTGCAGTTCCCTGCATGAGTTTACTAAATTCAACATTGATCCGTTCCACAGCAATGTTTGCTAGCAATGGTGCGTTTTCTGCAATCGCCTTTTGCGTATCAGGATCGATTTTAAAGTCTAATTGGGCAGCAAAACGCACTGCTCTCATCATGCGTAATGCATCTTCGTGAAAACGTTCCTCAGGTCGGCCAACAGCTCGTAATACTTTAGCTGACATATCCTGGACACCACCAAATAAGTCAATGACCTCACCATCTTTTGTTAAAGCCAGTGCATTAACCGTAAAATCACGTCGCTTTAAGTCTTCATCTAAGGATCTAACAAATTTCACCTCATCTGGGCGACGAAAATCTGTGTAAGTTGATTCTGTTCGAAATGTGGTTGTCTCATAACCAGTGCCATGATCCAGAATCATAACCGTCCCATGTTCGATACCGGTATCTACCGTACGATTAAATATTTTCTTAATTTCTTCAGGATAAGCCGAGGTCGCAATATCAACGTCATGGATTGGTTTACTGAGCAATGTATCACGAACCGATCCACCAACAAAATACGCCTCATAACCCGCATTTTCTATCGTTTCTAAAATCGGCAATGCCTCAATAAACTCCAATGGCATTTTATTTATTTTCATGTTGGGCCTCCTTTTTTCTGCTACTACTCAGTATACCAGACACCTTAATCTTTTTATGAATCGTGTACACCATAGAATGCACGACTCATAAATGAACGAACATTCATTTATTTTTAGTTTTCCCGCCCATCCAGTACTTGCTGGGCTAATTGCAATGCATGTTCTTGTGTATCTACGACTGCCATGAAACCAGTGCGATGTATAAATACGATACCATCTTCTTTTACTTGTGGAATCGCATGCTTAACTTCAAAACTGCCATGGGTTACTGGAACACCTTGTATCATCCAATTACCGTCTTTTCTAGGTAATACAACAAATACTAATTGATCAAATTGCTCAGCATAATCTTTCCAAGGTCCCGAAATTGGTAATAATAAGATTTGATTAGATACGAATGTGGCTTGTTCAATAACCGCCTGTTGTGCGATTTGCTTAGCTACTGTCTTTTTGACCCGATTTTCCAAAATTAATGTCGCACAAACCACTGCATGATTAAAACTATTTGTTTCATCATCTTCTTCATAGAAGTCATTAATCACATCCGGTACTGTAAAGACTTCACTTTGGTATTCGGAAACACCATTATCCAATGCATCGATACCAATAACAAAGCTACTATCAATATGACGATGAACAGACTTAATAATTTCTTCTGATAAGTCAGGAACTAATTTTTCAATATATTGTTGACCAAAAGTTTGCCAAATTAACCCAAACGCAGCCATTGGTACCCCGTTTTGATGCTGACGAGTATCGTCAATGCCATGATGATCAAATTCACCACCACCAACATCATAGACAAAATTCTGATGATCATCAGTAACGACTTCATCACGTGTTCTAATGATTGTCAATTCTGGGAAAAGCTGTGTCATGATAACACTCGCAAAGACATCATCTGCGTGAAACTTTCCATTATGTGTGACTAAGTTTTTATACATCGTTAGTCCTCCAAATTACCTTTTTCCTACTCTCTATTGTACACGTCATCTGCTAATAAAAAACGTTGATTTGCCGAAACAAATCAACGTTAAACATTTCAGATTACTTTTTTACTGAACAGTAACAGACTTAGCCAAATTACGTGGATGATCAACATCTAATCCCCGACCAAGTGATGTGTAATAAGCCAACAATTGCGTTGGTACGACACTAACCAACGGTGTCAACAATTCATTAATATCTGGTAGTACAAAATCATCCTCAGGTTTGGCAATAGCTTGTGTCACAATCGTATAAGTTTTCGCACCACGAGCTTGTGTTTCAGCCAAATTACCACGAACCAGTCCAGCTAAACGTGGTTGGGTCATTACAGCAATAACTGGTGTATCTTCTTCAATTAAGGCTAATGTACCGTGCTTTAATTCTCCGGCAGCAAATCCTTCAGTCTGAACATATGAAATTTCCTTTAATTTCAAGGCAGCTTCCAATACAACTGCTGAATCTACACCACGCCCAATGTAAAATGCATGGTGTGCTGGTACAAGCATTTCCTCTGCAACTTCTTGCAGCTGCTCTTTATCATCGATAATTCCCTGAATAGCAATGGCAATCTTTGATAATTCTTGTTCTAAATCTAGATTTAACGCTTCACGGTCTGCCAAAGCATATGCCAAAATAGCCTGCAAAGTCACTTGTGCAACATATGCTTTCGTTGATGCCACAGCAATTTCTGGACCAGCAAGTAGCGGCAAAGCGTAAGTTGCCTCACGCCATAGTGTTGATTTTTCAACATTAGTCAATGTCAATGACTTGAAACCTTGGGCATTGATATTTTGCAAAACCTCACGTGAATCTGCCGTCTCACCAGACTGTGATAGGAAAATAAAGAATGGCTTTTCTGATAATAATGGCTGCTCATAAGCAAATTCTGATGACACATGAACTTCTGTCGGTATACCAGCCCAACGTTCAAAGAGCCGTGCCCCAACTAGTCCTGCATGATATGAAGTTCCAGCAGCAACGATGTAGATACGATCCGCTGCTAACATATCCTTCACAATTCCTTCACCAATTTGTGGCTGACCATCCTTAGGTAAGTAACGTGAAATTAATTGTCGAATCACAACAGGTTGTTCATCGATTTCTTTTAACATATAAAATGGATAGGCACCCTTATCTGTTTCAGTTGCATCAATATCTAGATGGAAAGCCTCACGAGAAATTGCATCGCCATTAGCAGCGAATAATTGCACATTGTCTGGATCAACGATGGCAATTTCACCATCATGTAATTCAATAAAATCATGTGTCTGATCCAGCATAGCAACGGCATCAGATGTAACGACATTAAAATCTGAACCGATACCAATCAACAAAGGTGACTTTTGCTTAGCAACATACATGCGTTCAGGTTCTTCACGATCCATTAGCAAGAAACCATAGGCTGAATTACGATCCATCAATGCAATTAACTTCTTAAGTGCGTTAACAGTTGTTTCGCCTTCCTTCACAAACTTATCAATCATTTGTACAGCAACTTCTGTATCAGTATTTGATGCAAACTGAACGTCTGATAAATAATTTTGCTTCAATTCTGCATAATTTTCAATCACACCGTTATGAACTAAGTAAAAACGACCATCCGCAGAAACATGGGGATGCGCATTTGCTACAGAAGGCACACCATGAGTTGCCCAACGAGTATGTGCAATACCGGCAGTTCCCTTGACATTTTTCTCTGAAACCAGTTTTACTAGTTCTGAAACACGGCCGTTTTCCTTAACTAGTTGATCTGTGCCATTGGCCTCATCTGCTACATATAAGCCAGCAGAATCATAACCACGATATTCTAACTTTTGTAATCCTTTTAATAGAATAGGTGCTGATTGGTAATTATTTCCAGTAAATCCAACAATTCCACAGAACATATTTTTCTCCTTATACAACTAATACAACGTTTCCACTAATGGTATAGTATTTTTTTGTTTTTTATTTTAAGTACAATGACCATTATCACGCGTTAATTTGTATCAGTCAATGAATTTATAACGTTTAACTATCTATTTGGTCTAAATTGGTATAGATTTTATTGATGTGCGAAATTATCATAAAAAAAGACTGAAACATTATTATATGTTCCAGTCAGTAAAAAATAATTTTATTTTTTAATAATCATCGCCAAATTAGTGAGCCTTGTGATGTTCACAAGCCTTAGGGTGGCGCTGAATATCCATGTTCTTATATGCACGAACAGCGCGATCAACTTTCTTGTTCAACATATTCATTCCGAACATAAAATTACCTCCCTTTTTCATTTAATTCATGTAAAGATAATCTTTACATTACTGTAATATTAACCTGTGGACTAATACTAAACTATTTACCTTAAAAAGTCAATAAATTATGCATTGACTTCGCCGTGAAGGTCATAGTCTAGACCGTCTTCTTCAACAGCTTCATCAACTCGTAATGGTGTAATCAAGTTAACAACTTTCGCAATAATAAATGTTAAGACAACAACTAGAACAATTGTTACCAAGATTGCCCCAAGTTGGGTACCCATTAATTGCCAACTAACTGATTTCCCAGCCAATGGCTTTGAAGCAAAGACACCGGTCAAAATACCACCAATGACACCACCAACACCATGCAATCCAAAAGCATCTAGTGTGTCATCATATCCCAATCGATACTTAATCACAGTTGTTGCAAAATAAGCACCAATAGCAACAATAATTCCCATGATCATCGCACTAGCTGGTTGCACGAATCCAGCAGCTGGTGTGATAACAACTAATCCTGCCACACCTCCAGAAATAGCTCCGGAAATACGTACGCGCTTGAACAAGATAAAATCAAGAATAACCCAAGTTAGCATAGCAAAAGCTGCCGCAATATTTGTATTTGTGAAAGCAACAATTGCAACGCCATCGGCTGCTAAGGCAGAACCAGCATTGAAACCAAACCAACCAAACCAGAGTAAGCCACCACCAATAACTGTTGCTAATAAATTGTTTCCTGACGTATCAGTGTTCACTCGCCGCTTACCAATCATTAAAGCTAGGACCAAACCAGACACACCTGATGAAATATGAACAACATCACCACCAGCAAAATCCAGGGCGCCATGTTGTGCTAAAATTCCGCCGCCCCAAATCATGTGTGCCAATGGGACATAAACTAGCAACATCCAAGCAGTTAAAAACAAAATAAATGCCTTAAAATTCATACGACCAACAACTGAACCCGCAATAATTGCCATAGTAATCATTGGAAACATTCCTTGAAAGAGTGCAAATAGACCATCTGAGATACCTAAACCTCGTGTACTCTTTGTCATAGAGACATTATGAAGAAATGCTGCATCTAGGTTACCAATAATAGGTCCTGAACCGCTAAAGGCTAATGAATAGCCAACTGTGAACCAAACGACACCACCAACTGCAATCGCAATCATAACCATTGCCAATGTATTAACCGTTGTCCGTGTTTCTGCTAAACCACCATAAAATAACGCCAATCCAGGCACCATTAACCAGACCAATCCTGCACTTACTAACACCCATGCGACATCTGCACCATTCATTTTTCTCACCTGCGCTTTCTTGAAATAACTTAACATCAGTATAAGCACATACCCGGCGAACGTAATAAATTGTGTTAACAATGCTAACATTTGGTGGTCTAGACAAATAGTCATAGCTAGTCATTATAGACTGAAAAGGACGTCAATCTACCTATTTGCATTCGGTAGATTGACGTCCTTTAAACGAAGTTGGGATAGAGAAAGTATGCAACCTCTTATTTCTAACAATTATATTAATTTGTTGGTACACCGATTGAACTCATTTCAGATACTGAAACATTGCCACCATAAAGTGGTCCAGTTTGTGCAGCTTTTAGACCCAATGACTTGCGCAAGACATTGGTTGCACGTTGTTGTTCATCACTTGAAACAACTTCGGTTGAACCTGATGACAAGCTATACCCTGTACCTTGAATATGATCATTTGAAATATGTCCAGCTGCTTTCGCATACTTACGAGCAATTGTAATCATATCATTATAGGTCAAATCCGTTTGTGTTGAGGATGAAACTGAATCTAAGAATCCTGAGTCCAATAGTTTTGTTGGATTATTCTTCGCAGCTTCAATAATACCTTGCAAAACTAGTCGTTGACGTGTCTGACGACCATAATCTCCCTGCGGATCATTATAACGCATACGAGAAAATGCTAAGGCTGCTTTACCATTCATTTTTGAGTAAGTCTTGCCATTATGTGAATACGTACTTGATCCTTCAGTAAAGCTGTACAAATTACTTCCTGTAGAATGTGCCGTATCTGGGTTAAAGTTGAATGTTAGTGGTGATGTTACTGTGACACCACCAATTTTATTAACAACCTTCTCCATACCACCCATGTTGACCAATGCATAGTAATCAATTGGAATATTTAACCACTTTTGCACTGTCTTAATCGTTGTCGCCGCTGAACCATATGAATAAGCCGCATTGATTTTTTGTGGGAATGTATTTTCATATCCAACAATGGCAATCAATGTATCACGTGGTATTGACATGATTGTTGTCTTGTTTGTTTTTGGATTGATCGTCAAAACCATGATCGAATCCGTACGACCTTTATAGTTACGGTTTAATTCTCCCGTATCAGTACCCAACAACAAAATAGAAATTGGCCGGCCATCATTAAGGACACTTGAAACATCACGTGCCTTCTTTATGTTTGGCGCAACGTATGATTTATCAATGGCACCCTTGGTTTGCATATATGCGTAACCGAATAGACCAGCCACAGCTAATATGATCAGTAACAAAAGGCTCAAAATCGTATTACGTACCTTATGCGATTTCTTTTTACCTTTTTTGTTACCACGTTCTGAGCGAGATACCTTTTGCTCATCATCCATGATTTGTCCTCCCTATTTGCCAGCAAATAAAAATTGTTGACACTCCTACTCCTGAAACAGGCATTATTTTGTGTAGTATATTCCACCTATAAAGCATTATACACAAATAAACCAATGAATAAGTAACAAATTTATTAAGATATAAAAAAGAATTGAGAACGATTTGTTCCCAATTCTTTTTAGAAAATAACCATCAACTAGATAGTCAACAATTCTTTTTCTTTTTCAGCCGCAATTTCGTCAACATTCTTAATGGCAGCATCCGTTGCCTTTTGAATGTCATCTTCAATATTGTGTGCTTCATCTTCTGATAAGTCGTTGTTCTTTAATGCTTTCTTCGCATCATCCATCGCATCACGACGAACATTTCGAACAGCAACCTTTGCTTTTTCTGATTCTGCCTTAACTTCTTTAGCCAAATCTTTACGAGTTTCTTCAGTCAAAGCTGGAATTACCAAGCGAATAACTGACCCATCGTTGGCTGGAGTCAATCCCAAATCAGATGCAAAAATAGATTGCTCAATCCCTTTTAAAACAGACTTATCAAAGGGCGTGATCAACAATACACGTGCCTCAGGTACAGTTACCGATGCTAATTGATTAAGTGGTGTCTCTGCCCCATAGTATTCTACTGTAATATTACGTAGAATTGATGGATTAGCAACACCCGCACGGATATTACCTAATTCACGACGTAATGCATCACCAGCCTTGCTCATACGCTCTTTTGCTGATTCAATAATTGCATTAGCCATAATTCTAATCTACCTCCACGGTTGTTCCGATATTCTCACCCAAGACAACACGCTTAATATTGCCAGATGTATTCATGTTAAAAATCACCAGATTAATATCGTTATCCATTGATAGTGTTGAAGCAGTTGAATCCATCACTTTAAGCCCCTTAGCAATAATGTCTTTATGCGTTAGCTTTTCAAACATCGTTGCGTCTGGGTTTTTACGAGGATCGTCGCTGTATACACCGTCAACGCCATTTTTAGCCATTAGAATAGCTTCAGCATTAATCTCGGCGGCACGTAAGGCTGCAGTTGTGTCCGTTGAAAAGTATGGTGAACCAGTACCTGCACCGAAAATCACAACACGTCCCTTTTCTAAGTGACGAACTGCCTTTCGACGAACGTAAGGTTCAGCAACTTGACGCATTTCAATAGCAGTTTGTACACGTGTGGGAACATCGTGTGATTCAAGTGCGTCTTGCAATGCCAATGCGTTCATAGTTGTACCTAACATACCAACATAGTCGGCCTGTGCACGTTCCATTCCCAACTTTGCACCAGCTTCACCACGCCATAGGTTACCACCACCAACAACGATTGCAATCTCAACACCTAGTTCATAAACTTCTTTGATTTCCGCTGCGATATTGTTAACAGTTTCTGGATCAATACCATACCCACGCTCACCGGACAAAGCTTCACCTGAGAGCTTTAACAATATTCGTTTGTACTTTACATCTGCCATTATTTTAATCGCCTCGGTCTCTATTCACCCATTTGAGCTGCAACTTCAGCAGCAAAGTCATTTGCCTTCTTTTCGATTCCTTCACCAACTTCATAGCGAACGAATGAAACAACCTTGCTGTTCTTGCTTGCAACATACTTAGCAACAGTTTCTTTACCGTCACCCTTTACGAATGGTTGGTCAACCAATGCAATTTCTGCCAAGAACTTGTGCAAACGTCCTTCAACCATCTTTTCCTTGATGTTATCAGGCTTACCTGCTAAGTCTTCTGACTTCATTTGAACGGCCTTCTCGTGATCCAAAACTTCTGCTGGCACTTCTTCAGCTGAAACGTACTTTGGTGCAATTGCTGCAACGTGCATTGCAACGTCCTTTGCAACTTGTTCATCTGAACCATCCAACAATACAAGTGATGAAATACGACCACCCATATGTGAGTAAGTACCAAATACTTGACCTTCTGCTTTTTCAACAACTGCAAAACGACGTAGTGTAATCTTCTCACCAGTGATTTGTGTTGTGTGAATAATCATGTCATTTAATGTTTGATCTTCAGAAACTTTTAGTGCCAAAGCATCTTCAACATTTGCTGGTGCATATTCAACAATTGCGTTGGCAACAGCATGTAACAATTCGTTAAATTCTGCATTGCCAGCAACGAAGTCAGTTTGAGAGTTCAATTCGATGATAGCAGCTTTGTTGTCCTTTGAAACAACATAAGTCATTCCTTCAGCAGCAACAGCACCGGCCTTCTTAGCAGCCTTTGCCATTCCCTTTTCACGCAAAGCATCAATTGCCTTGTCCATATCACCATCAGTTTGAACCAATGCCTTCTTGGCATCCATCATTCCAACGCCAGTCTTTTCACGTAACTCTTTAACTTGTGAAGCAGTAATAGCCATTTTATGGTCTCCTTGTATATGCTAAATCTTATCTCAACTAGTATACACGAAAATATAACGATTTTCTATACACATATTAGATATCTAGTAATCATTTTACATGAGTTTTGCGTAGAGCGCAAAAAAAGCTTATTCCGTAAATTGGAATAAGCTTTTTTGCTATTTGTCAAAAGATAATTAGTTCTTCTTACCTTCAACAAGATCAGTCAATTCTTCGATTGAAGCAGGCTTGTCACCTTCAGCTGCAAAATCAGCTTCTTCAACTGCATCTTCACCTTGGTTACCTTCAATAATAGCATCTGCCATCTTTGAAGTAATCAAACGTACGGCACGGATTGCATCATCGTTTGATGGAATCTTAACGTCAATTTGATCTGGATCAGCGTTAGTATCGACCATAGCCACGATAGGGATGTTCAACTTGTGTGCTTCTTGCACAGCCAATTGTTCCTTGTGAGGATCAACGATGAACATCAAATCAGGAATCTTAGGCATATCAGCAATACCACCCAAGAACTTGTCCAACTTCTCACGTTGCTTGATTAGCAATGAAACTTCCTTCTTTGGCAAACGATCGAAAGTACCGTCTTCTTCCATTGCACGCAATTCCTTTAGACGAGCAATACGAGCTTGGATAGTCTTCCAGTTAGTCAAAGTTCCACCTAACCAACGGTGGTTAACGTAGAACATGTTTGCACGAGTTGCTTCTTCTGCAATTGAGTCTTGTGCCTGCTTCTTAGTACCAACGAACAATACCGTTGCACCATCAGCAGCTGCATCGCGAACATAGTTATATGCTTGGTCAACCAACTTAACTGTCTTTTGCAAATCGATAATGTAAATACCGTTACGTTCCGTAAAGATGTAATCTGACATCTTTGGGTTCCAACGACGAGTTTGGTGTCCGAAGTGTACACCAGCTTCAAGCAATTGCTTCATTGAGATTACTGCCATGAGTATCTGCCTCCAAATGTTTTTTCCGCCTAGCCTCGCATGTAGCCTGGCGACCCGGTAAAGGGGCACCCGTCAAACTATTGAGAACTAGTGTGTATTTTTGGTATAAAACCAATAATTAATATTACTCAGTTTTATGCAATATGTCAACCAAAATTTTTCTCAAACTCTGGCACATGGTGTTCATATAGAAATCTCTCTTTTTGGCTACGAGTAAGCTTCTTAAACATAGCTTCTGCATGCAATGCATCATGTTTCGTCGTAAACGCCTCCGCATAAAGCAGTTTCAGTGGGTGTCGTTTGGCTGGTCTAGTAAACTTTGCCCCCTTACCTGCTTCATGAGTGGCTAGACGTTTACCAACATCATCCGTAAACCCACAATAAAGCATATTATCCGCAGTCAATAACACGTACATATAATATGGTTTATCCATGCTGCTGACGCCCTTCATAAATTGACCAGACAGCATCTGTATAGGTGTCATCTAAATTATGGGTAACAATCGGTGGTAAAATCTTTGCTCCTGTTAATTTACCGTCTTTGATTGCATCAATTAACACGATATTAGCTGGTTCACCAACTTTAGGATAGACAAATTGAATTTGCTTTGGTGATAAATGATTTTTTTGTAATGACTCTAAAATTTCAAACAAACGATCAGGTCGATGAACCATGAAAAAATGTGCCTTATTTTTCAACAACTTCTTAGCAGTATATGTTACTAAATCCAAATCTGCCATCAATTCATGGCGTGCAATCGCATAATGTTTATTTTCATGCATGACTGTATGCTCGTTATCAATCGAAAAATAAGGTGGATTTGATACCACCATATCTGCTGACCCTGGGCGAATGTCATTGAAAATATCACGCATATCTGCATTCATAATGCGAATTTTATCAGTTAGGTCATTCATCATAACTGATCGTTGTGCCATATCGGCTAGACGTTCTTGTATTTCTACACCAATAATTTGACCAGAAACTTTGTGCGCCATAAATAATGACACCGCACCATTCCCGGCACCAAGATCCACTGTCAAACCCCGACCATTTTTCCGGGGTTCAGCAAAGTTGGCCAGTAATACTGCATCCAGTGAAAATGAAAAAACCGATTTACTTTGAATGATGTGAACGTCGTCATTGTATAGCATATCGATACGTTCATCAGGTAACAGTTCAACTTTCATATTTTTCTCCTTATCGTTCACCATCGTTTGCCAAAAACGCCTGTTATGTGGGATAATAAGGCGTTATTATTAGGGAGGATGAACAAAATGTTCTATTCATTCATACGTTATGTCGCTGCGGGAATTGTTTGGCTTATCAATGGTCGCTACAAACTGCTAGGGACAGACAAATTACCTGAGGGCAACTATATTTTAGTTGGTCCACATCGTACTTGGTGGGAACCTGTATTTTTTGCTCTAGCGGGTTGGCCACATAAATTTAGCTTTATGGCTAAAAAAGAGCTTTTCAAGAATCCTATTTTACGCTGGATTCTTGTCCATGCCAATGCTTTTTCAGTTGATCGTGACCATCCAGGTCCATCAGCCATTAAAACACCAGTTAAGAACTTAAAAAAGACTGACCTAAGTTTGATTATGTTTCCATCTGGTAGTCGCCATTCTGAAGAAATGAAAGGTGGCGCTTTAATGATTGCGAAACTTTCTGGTGCACCATTAGTACCAATCGTTTATCAAGGACCAGTAAAGTTTTCTGGTTTATTCAAGCGCAAGAATGTCACAATGGCATTTGGTGATCCCATTTACATTGATAAGCGTATCAAAGTAAATGAAGAAAATACCGCTGAATTTGGTGATACTCTACAAGCAGCTTTTGACAAGCTAGATGATGAAATTAATCCTGATTGGGTTTATGTTGATCCAAATCCGAAGAACAAAGAATAAATCAAGTAGTTAATCAATAATTATAGAGAAGTTGGGACAGAAGGATTTGTTCCAACTTTTTTATAACTGCAAAAAAAAAGTTGAGTATTGATAACTCAACTTTTTTCACACATTACTTCTTTTTTGAAGAAGTTTGTGCTTGACTCTTCATTTGTGCCATCATCTGGTTCAAACGCTTCTGAGAAGGCTTTTGTCCCATTGATGTCATCATTGATTTCATCATTTCTTCTGAAATTGGCGGATTATTCTTGATGTACGTCTCCATTGAACGACGTGCGATGAAGAATCCAGCGACAGCGCCAACTACCGCGGCAAGAACGACAATAAAAATCCAAATTGTTGTGCTCATTTTATTACTCCAAAAATATATTCAAACATCATTATAGCGAACTAAATGCCGTTTGACTAGCTACCCGAACGATTAATTATCACGTAATCCCTTATCACGCTGAATTTTCTTTACTTTTTCAGGAGTTACTTCATTGCCATTCTCATCGTAGACTTGTAGCATTTCTACTTGAGAACGAAAGGACTTTCTAAAATTATCCAAAAATTCAGCCCGCAAATCCGCACGTTCGGCAACTTCATCCTTTGTTAATCCTTCTGGAGATTTTGCTTTTGCTGCTAATTCATTAATTCGTGAACGAACAGCCATCATGTGATCTGTCTCAACCATGCTAGTTCCACCTTTTTTTGAATTTAATGTTACCATTTTAACATATTTTGATTAATAATATTTGTATTAACTGATGTACATATGAGCAGATGTTTGTCGTACAATATTCAGTAGTTACAAAGGAGCAACTAACGTATGACAAAAAAGCCTAGAAAGCAATTAGAGATACTACAATATATATATGAAAAACAGTTAACCAGTGGTTACCCGCCTACTATTCGTGAAATTGGAGCAAAAGTTGGTCTAGCATCATCCTCAACCGTGCATGGTCACCTAGACCGCTTACAAAAAAAGGGCTTGATTACTAAGGATGCTGAAAAGACTCGCGCAATCAAGGTAACACCACAAGGCATGTCATTACTAAATCAGGATTATCATAATGATGAAACGAAAGAGCCAATCACTAATATAACAATACAAAATTTATTTTCATTCGATGATGATACTTTTATCCTACAGCAACACAGTAACACCATGCTCAATATTGGTATTTTAAATAATGATTATTTGATTGTTAAAAAGCAAAAATCCGTTGTCAATGGTGATATTATTGTTGTTAAAATTAATGAAATGACTAACGTGTACCGCTATTTCAAGGAAGGTACTCATTGCCGGCTACAACCAGAGAATAGTAATTTAAAACCTGTTATTATTGAAAATCCTACTATTCTTGGCCGCGTCGTTGGAATTTACCGCAATCATATCAATTAAATTCAGAAAATACCTAATAAAGCAATCAAATACCCTAATCTATCAACTCATTAGGGTATTTGATTGCTATAGACCCATTTCCCAACTTAAATCAATATCAGTATCAGATATCATCTGACCAACGTCCTCAAGTGATAAATTCCTTGGTGTTGATAAAGCTAAATTCACTGTCAATCCTTCTGACGATTTTTTCAAACTAGAGACCTTACTTGAAATGTGCTGCTCTTCTAGGTAATTACGTAGTTTTTTCACATCATCAATTTTTTTCAAGTAAACTCTAATCGAAAATGACTGGCGCAAATTAAAATCATTAAAATAATGAAATGCCAGTTGCAAAATAACGATAATAAATGTCGCTGCAAAGCCCACTTCGTACAAACCGGCCCCAATGGCCATCCCCACACCAGCAGTTGTCCAAATACCAGCTGCCGTCGTTAGTCCACCAATCACATTAAAGTCTGGGCTACGAACAATTATCATCCCTGCACCTAGAAAACTGATACCACTAACAATCTGGGCAGCAATACGTGATGGATCGAGGTTAACATTTTGCATGCCTAAAACAGAGCCAAAGCCATATTGTGAAACAATCATCATTAACGCTGCACCTAAACTAACAATTGCATGAGTTCGTAGACCGGCAGATTTCGATCTAGTTTGTCTTTCAATACCAATTAATAAGCCTGCCAGAGTTGCTAATAATAGACGAATTAATAATTCTTTAGTTGTCATTTTACCTCCATCCCAAATAACGCCTGAGATTTAGCTGATCGGTGACGTTATTTATTTCATACTTTCTATTTAACCAAAAAAATGACTCTGATAACAGAAATTAAACCGCTATCAGAGCACTTAGTTACCTAATTTTTTCGATCATCATAATACGATTGTTCTTGCTGTTCCCAATAATCTTGATCTTCGGCTGTTATTAGCCGGATTCCCTACAGCTACCGTATTGGCAGGAACATCTTTCACAACAACTGCTCCACCACCGATAACCGCATTATCACCGATTGTGACACCAGGTCCAATAAAAACATTGGCGCCAATCCAAACATTATTGCCAATGTTAATTGGTTTACCAAATTCTAGTCCACGTGTCCGGACACCAGCATCAATGGGGTGTCCGGCTGTAATTAAACTTACACGTGGTCCAATCATCACGTGATCACCAATATGTATCTCACACGTATCTAATATCGTTAATCCAGTATTCCCATAGAAAGCTTCACCAATATAGACATTTTTACCGTAATCTATATAAACGTCTGGCTCAATGTAACTTCCCTCACCAACTGACCCAAATATTTCTGATAGTAGCTCCTGGACCTGATCTTCTTCCTCATGAGCAACCTGATTGTACAAGGCAACCCTCCACTTACATGCCTTTCGCAAAGCAATTAATTCTTTGTCAGTTGAATCATACAAATTAGCTGACAACATAATCTCTCGTTCAGTTTTCATTTAATAGCCCCCTATTGTATATGAACTGTCTAATTCTAACATAAGTCTCGTCACCGTGACCAATTGTGAAAGTCGGATTTAAATGATAACATTATTTTTATCAGTTTTATTTTAGAAAGGCAATTATATGACAACGTCTAAACGAAATCTCTCCTTTGATATTGCTCGTGCAATGGCGATTTACCTGGTAATCATCGGCCATTCAATGACTGGTTTATGGGGAACATGGCAATCTAATTTTTTATTTGCCGCAAACTTACCAGTATTCTTTATTATCTCTGGTTACTTCTATCATTCAAAAAAAATGAAAGATGTCATCCAAACTGGAATTAATACATTACTAATACCTTTTTTTATTGTTACCATTCTCTATATCGGATTGAGAACGATTATTGGTGAATTTATCCAACATATTCATTATCTAAATTTTCAAACGTTACTACCACTCATATATGGAAATGGCGCAACTGCCCATTCACCATTTGGCTTTGACTTAAGTTCACATGCAGGCGCTGTCTGGTTCCTGCCAACGATGTTCATCGCAAATATCATTTTCCATTTGTTAATGAAATCAAATAAAGAATTTATCCGCTTCATTATTGTCATCATTTTATTTGGCACTGGTTATACATTAGCTCAGTATGCTTACTTTCCTTGGTCTATACAAGCTGCATTAGAAGTTCAAATTTATTACCTATTTGGCTACTGGTTAGCAAAGATTGTAAAAAAATATTCAGAAAAAAAAGTTTTTACCAATCTTCCTCTTTTAATAGTCGGCCTAGTCTTTTGGATTATGAGTGCAACTAGCGGTACATACGAACTAAATCGCGGTTTAGCAGATAACATGCTAATGGCAGTTTTAGGTGGTATCGGTAGTGCTGTTGTCCTCTTAGGTATCGCTTTTTTTATTGAAAAACATTGGCAAAAATTGGCTAATTTGCTGAGCTATGTAGGTCAATATTCACTAGTTCTTCTGTGCATCCATTCAATGGACATTGGACTATTAGATTCTGAAATAATGCATTTCTTCCAATCACAAGCTTGGTTCTTAAAGGACAGTCTGATTGCTTACATTGGTTTAATGCTAGCGAGAATTTTATATACAACCTTTTTCACATGGATTTTACTAAAAATAAAGTTTATCTATCAATTATTCGTTGATCGAAATTTCCCACTAAAAAAACTCTGATAAAAAATAAAGCATCTTGTCCACTTTTCATTAGTGACAAGATGCTTTATTTTAGTGTTTTGTAAAACTCTTTGATAGATAATGCTTACCAGAACTTAAATCGTATTGAACTAACTTAAATTCATGTAATAGCTTTTTTTGCTTCTTAGTTAAATCTTTTGTCTTTAAAGTATGACCATTATTATCTACAAATTCGCCACGCGTGTAATTAGCAAATGCTGGTAGTTCCTTTGTTACCTTCGTTTGCAATGCGTAAAATGGCGTTAATTTGCTGTTTGTGGCTTCTAATGCTAATGCAGGAAAATCACTTGGTGATGCATAAGCACGTTGATTGTGATCTGTTTTTGCATGACTCTTTTCACGAGCAGCCTTATTTTGATAAATAAAGTAGTCCGTTTCATGAGATCGTTCTTGTTGCTTGTCCTGATCAACAAATGTGAATACACCTGGCCAATGATCGCCATAAAAGACAAGTGTCACCGGTCGTGAAATATTCTCTAATTTATTAATGAGATTCTTCGTTGCGACGTCTGTATAATGTACACCAGCAATATAGCTTTCAACAGTTTCTTTTGTATTACCAGTAACAGCTGGTTCTAACATTTTATATTTACTATCAGGATATTGATTTGCAGAATAAGGCATATGATTCTGCATTGTCATCAACTGGATGAATTGCGACTGATTATTATTCGCTGACGTAATTTTCTTTGTTAAGTATTTATAAGAATATTTATCAGCAGGATAATTGTTTTTAGAACCAACCGACTTCACATACTTTTCAGGATACTTATATTGATTGCCATCCGTTGTATAAAACTTTTGAATACCAATTTTTTTATAGGCATCTCGTCGGTTATAGAACGTACCAACATATGGATGAATCACTTCTCGATCTTGGAACAAGTTAGTAATTGTAGGTACGTCATGAGCAACAGGTACCAATTGTGTGTAAGGCACCACCATTTCTGGTGCATAAGTTGCTAATGGGAATCCTGCCAAAGTCATATACTCAATGTTAGCCGTTCCACCACCGTAACCTGAAGACAGCATTTTACCTGAGAAGACTGCATTCTTTTGAATCTGTTTAATATTTTTAAAGACATCAGTTCCCTTGTATTTTAACCCAGGTACATCATCAGGATCTGTTAATGACTCACTCAAAATATAAGCCACTGTTTGTCCTTTAAGATTATCCTGCCGAGTTTTATTTAATGTCTCTGAATACTTTGTATACTTTTTTTGCAAAGCAGCCATTGATTTTTGCGAATAACCTGATGGTTGGCGCATAATAACGCTCGAAATATTCGAAACAAAAGTCATCACTGGACCATTAAGCATAGCATCTTCACCTGTATTAAAGCTCTGCCACTGATACTTAAAATGATCCAATAAAGCACGATTTTGGTCAGCATTAGCAATAAATGGAGATGCTAAGGTTAAGAAACTGACCAATAGAATAGCAATTCTTGTCCCAGTCTGTTTGATCATCATTCGCTTGATAGATTCTGCAAAGCGACCTGATCTCTTACGATGGAGCCAATATTCCAATAATCCTGCGCCAACAAAAACAACGACAATACCAACAATAGCAAGCATTAACAAGTTTTTATCAACCATCTGTGTTAAACCGCCAACAGCGGTAACTTCAGACATATCACTAAACAAGATTGGTTCGTTTCGTGCCTTCATTTTCATATATTCGGCAATAAAAGTTACTACTGCAATTGTCAAATATATAGCAATCCCAACAAATAATCGATTAACCAGTACCACAATAAATATGAATAAGATTAAACAGGTAACAATAGTAAACAATGCCTGAGCACGTGTTAAGAACTTAATAGATGTTAAAACAGCCTGCCCAAGATTTAAAGTTTGGTCAAATCTTCCCCAAATTTGAAAATACATGGTAAATTGTAAAACAACAGTTGTTAACACACTTAAAACAAGACCGATGATTAAAAATTTCATCCAATTATTGAACGTCGGTCCACTAAATTGTTTTCTACTTAAAAACTTTTTCATCTAACTCACCCTCTTGCCCACTAAATGTCTTTAAAATTTTTACTAAACCAAACTTAATCACAGTGCTAATAATTAACATGATTAACCAAATTATGATAAAGCTTAACATTCCTGTGGGTAACAGCCCGCCAATGTAATTATTTATCGGTATCATTGTATTAATAAATATAAACACGACTAGATTTAAACTTAAATAGCTGCCAATTTTAGCGAATAAATTGGTAAGTGCAGAATTTTTTGTCAAGCTACTTGCTACAACAATTACTCCTGCTAAGCTAATCAAACCAGTTAACGTTCCTAAAATCCAAAATGGTGTGTAGGCAACAATCATATCTAGGCCTGTTGAAGCTGACATCGTCAAATCAACGATTAAAGCAGCTAAAACTGTCGCTGGGCCAGCTGACCAATTGTCTAATTTTTGATAATAAACACCGAAAAGCATAAATGGTAAGGCAATCAATGCCGATTCCAATGACCAAGGTATTTGAATAAAAGTAGCTAGGTAAAAGCCTAGCCCACCAAGCAAAATAATGATTAAAACTGCCCAAAACATTTTTTTTATTTTTGAAATAAAAATCATTAACAGTGTACCAGTAAATAAAGCTATTAATAACCAAAGAAGTCCGATACCTGTATCAAAAAAACCAAAAATCGTAACAACAGGCGAACCATTCCCATATAATAAGGCCTTCAATCCAGTACGCATTGCGGGAAATGGTGTATTCAACCATGTACTTAATTGAAGGAGTTGAACTACTTTATTCATTACAATCATCAACAATCCAGCAGAAAGGTATGGAACCAAATAACGTTTAACTGCTAAAAAAATAGACTGACCTATTTTTAAATTAACATCAATACTATAACCAGCAATAAAGAAAATAGTTGGCCATGTTAACCATGTGAAAAAATGATACAAAATACTATGATTTTGTGGGTTTATGATGCTAATAAAAATTAACATCATAAATGAAAAACTTGAAAGTATTTGTATCGTTCTATCTTTATTATTCATCACCATTTCAGATGCTCCTATATAAAAACATAAAGGAGTCGGATAAAAATAAACCCGGCTCCCTTAATTACTTAAAAGTATTATAAATCATATTTCAAAAACAAAACATAAATTTTTCTTATTTTAGTAATCCATCAACGATAAAATGTCATAACCTGCAAGTTTTTCGCGCCCATGTAAGTCATTCAATTCAATCATAAATGCCAGCCCTGCAACTTCACCACCTAATGATTCAACCAACTTAACTGTCGCAGCAATCGTACCACCTGTTGCAAGTAAATCATCAGTAATTAATACCTTATCTCCTGGCTTAATCGCATCCTTATGCATTTCTAAGGCTGCTTCACCATATTCTAGAGTATATTTTTCACTAACTGTCTCTCGTGGTAATTTACCTGGCTTGCGAGCTAAGACAATACCAGTTCCTAATTCATTAGCTACTGGTGCTCCAACCAAAAAACCACGTGATTCTGGACCAACCACAACGTTAACATCACGCATCTTTGCAAAATGTGCAATGCGGTGCGTAGCTTCTGCATATGCTTCTGCATTGCCCCAGAGTGGCGTAATATCACGGAAAATTATACCCTTTTCTGGAAAATCCGGAATAGAGGCAATATAGTCATTCAAATCCAACATCAGTCTAGCTCTCCTGCTTACTTAAATTCATTAATAAAGTTTCTAATTCAGCTGTTGTGCTGTAAATTAGTTGTTGTTCAAGATCTCGCTGAGCCATAAATCGTTGGAACGTCTTTGTCTGTGTTAATTTCATCGGCGTTGGATTAGGCACAGCATTCAAAACACCATTGTCAATTGTAACAAATTTTGCCTCTAAAAACACCTTTAAAATTAGTTTTAATGTCATATTAGAGATTTTCAGATGATTAATCATCGCATCAAATTGTGTTTGTAAGTTGATGTTTTTGAATGAATAGACAAATTTATAAACATTAGAAAAGACTTGCTTACTTGGTACAGGTTGTAAATAAACTGGTGACTGCACGTAAAACATTGGTGCTAATCTACCTGGCGTACTTGCCTTTAATAACATTTGTAATTGATCTAAGGAATCGGGCAAATCAACTAGTACCATTGTTTGAATGTCCGATTCATTCATTGCATCTTGCCACATTAAAGGTTGTGCAGCTGAATCAATATATGTTGCTAACTGTTGTAAATGATTTTCTTTGAAAAAAACGTAGGTTACGGGCTTATTAAAAGTTTGTCTGGTAAGATGGCTCGTGCGCCAATCCAAAATAGCCGCTCCTTCAGCTAACATATCACGTAACATTAATTGATATGAAATGTTCCCTCGATAAGAATTCTGACTCATCGTACCGATAATCTGTAGAGAAGAAAAATGACCTGCAAGCGCACTTGCTTGATTTCCCCAGCCGAAGGCAATCACGGGTAATTGGTCCGTATCTGTTTGTGCAATAAATCGTAAATGTTTACCATCGCTCATTGTTTTTACTTGATTAACACCCAGTAAATCCAACATGAATAAGGGTTCCGGATTACCTTCACCAAATGGTGCCAGTACTTGTAAATTATCAAAATTTTCTTTCGTAAAATCAGCAGCGCTTACTTTTGCAGCAATTTGAAGATTCGGTTTTTGTGCATTAGCTAATTCTTGTTGTGCTGCCGCATCATGCAAAGCAGCTCTCAATGCAGTTAAATTATTAGTTGGCACTGTCATTCCTGCAGCACTTGCATGCCCACCAAAAGCAGTCATTAAATCACGATGTCCATCTAAAGCTGTAAATAAATCAAAGGATGGTACTGAACGACCGGATCCTTTCATCTCATCACCATTGATATTCAAGACAATTGTTGGTTTACCTGTTTGCTCGACTAACTTGCTAGCAACAATTCCTAAGACACCTTCGTGCCAATTTTCACCAGCAACCACAAGTACTGGATCATCACGCAACTGTGCAGCCTGCTCTTGTGCTGCAGCGGTAATAGTTGTGACTAACTGTTGACGTTCTTGATTTAGGTTATTGATGTGATCAGCTAAAGGTTTGGCACCCCCAATATCATCCATTAATAATAATTGCACACCAGTAGTTGCATCTTCTAACCGACCCAATGCATTTAATCTTGGTGCAATCGTAAAACCAATCGTTGAAGAGTCAATGTCAGATAATTGCGTACCAGCTGCTGCTAATAATGCTGCAAGTCCAGGACGAGGATCTAATTTCAGATTTTCAAGACCTTGCTTAACGATAATACGATTCTCATCCGTTAATGACATCACATCAGCAACTGTCCCTAAGGCTGCTAAGTCTAATACTTCGTCAGCAGGTTCTTCAAGTAAAGCAGATGCCACTTTAAAAGCCACACCAGCTCCTGAAAGACCACCAAATGGATATTCACCTTCAGGATGGCGTGGATGGACGATAGCTGTTGCAATTGGTAGTTCCTCTGGTAGTTCGTGATGATCAGTAATAATGACATCAATCCCTTGTGACATTAACCATGCCACTTCATCTTTTCCTGAAACCCCGTTATCAACAGTCACTAGTAATTGCATTCCTTCAGCAGCTAACTTTTGATAGTTTGCTAAATTTGGACCATAACCATCACTAAAACGACTAGGAACAAAGTAGTCTACGTTCGCTCCCATTAATTCCAACGCCCAAGTCATAATAGCTGTACTAGTCATACCATCAACGTCATAATCACCATAGACAATAATCTTTTGTCCATTATCAATGGCTTGCATCAGACGTGTAATTGCTTTATCCATATCATGCAACAAAAATGGATCATACAAACCAGAAAGATCAGGTCTTAAAAAGGCATTCGCAGCTTCAATAGTGTCATAACCTCGATTAACTAAAATCTTAGCAATCAACTCTGTGACGCCAAACGCTTCACTGATCGTTTTAACCGCCTTTTGATTACTTACTTCAGGAAATTCCCATTGATAACGTGAATCAATCATACGCTGCCTCCTTACTACTCAACCTCACTAGGTACAGTCAATTTCACTGGTTTTGTGTTTCCTTGTTTACCAAACGGAATGTCAAAGACATCAAAATCATTGACAACACGCGTATTTGGAAAAATTGAACGTGCTTGATAAGCTAATTCATTCGCTGCCTTTCCTGCATAGCGGGCAGAAATATGTGTTAATAATAGTCGACCAACCTGGGCTTGTTTCGCAATAGTTGCTGCTTGCACACTAGTCGTATGGAAATGATTACGAGCCTGCTTACCTTCACCTTTACCGTAAGTCGATTCATGAACTAAAACATCTGCATTTCTTGCAAGGGTCATTGTATTATTTGTTTTGCGTGTATCACCAATAATTGCAACACAACGGCCTGGTTGTGGTGCCCCAATAACATCTGCACCATGGATTGTGCGACCATCTGCCAAAGTGACATCATTTCCTTGCTTTAATTGACCATACAACGGCCCAGCAGGCACGTTTAATTCACGTAAACGCTCAACTAGTAGCTCACCTGGGTGTGCATGCTCTGTCACACGATAACCAAATGAAATAATTCGATGATCCAATGGTAATGCAGAAACTGTAAATTTATCCGTCTGTAAGACATCGCCCCCATCATCCGGTAGTTCAACGAACTTAATTGGGTAAGTTAGGTGTGTCTGTGAGACACGCAAACTAACTTCCACAAATTGGCGAATACCTTTTGGACCATAAATCGTTAGTTCATCTTCGCCACCTTGGAATGAACGTGATGATAACAATCCTGGCAGCCCATAAATATGGTCACCATGTAAGTGTGTAATGAATATCTTAGTGACTTTACGGGGCCGAATTGTTGATTGTAACATTTGACGTTGGGTTCCTTCACCAACATCAAACAACCATACTTCGTTAATTTCTTCAAGTAATCGTAAAGCAACCCCTGTTACATTACGAAAATGTGCTGGCGAACCAGCTCCAGTTCCCAGAAACTCAATTTGCATAGTTAGGAACTCCTTATCTTTTTTTAAATATTTGTTCATGTATAAGTATCAAACTTATTCAAAAAGAAAACCGTCTAAAATGACGGTCAACACTCTCTACAATATTATCATCTTTTAAACGTTTAATACAGCGGTTTTACATCGTTAAAAAGTAATTGTCTCAACGTCAGAAGGTTTCTCAATTTCATTACCAGCTGAATCTTTCACAGTTGCGAATTGTACGTCAAGCGACTTCAATTTGGCAACATCCTTTTTAGGCACCAAAACAGTTGTTGTCGTAACTACTGTACTATACGGTACAATGCCAGCCGTGTTCAACTGTCCATCATTATAAATACCACTCAATGCTGACATGGTTATACTCCCAGGATATTTAATTGCTGTAATCCCTGGCGTTATCGCTGTCACTGCATTGTTATTCGTAACTCTATAACTAATCACCAATGTTGTAAACTTATCAGACATGTTTCGGTCATTTAACGTATGCCTTGCTGCAACCAAAGCATTTTGTGTCCGAGCTGTGTTTTCAATGGTATTAATTTGTTCAATTTTATAACTAATTGATCCATTCGTTATGGTACGATTAACCTTTTTACTGTCAACCCATTTTTGTACAAGACCATTTTCAGTGATTTGATATTGACCAATTTTTTTAATTTGGCCAGTTTTAACATAATTTTTATCTGCCAAATCTTTCTTAGTTGGTTCATAGCTACTATCTTTGTCACTATCTTTTTTTGAAAAAGGGCGTTTGTTATGTGTTAGGTTAACCTCCGCCATCGTTCGAACACGGGTAGGTTGCTCATTACTGCGATACAACACTAAAACAACAATAACGGCAACAATACCTATAATTGTTGTTAAAAGCCATCCTATTCGTCTTTGCATACTTTCCTTCCTCATCAGCCTAACACAATAACATCCTCAATAATGCGATAGCCGTATATTTTATGTAATGTTTGATCACTATCACGAATGACAATTTCTAAATCATCATGATACTGTTGTAGATCATTAATTGTCGTTACTTGATTTTTATCTATTTCTAAAACCAAAAAGTTTCCATCTATACCGACGATTCTAATTGATTCAAACGTAGTCACAAATAGACGCGTTGCGATTGGACGGTTTATCGGCATACCACCTGTTGATATTTTTAAATCTCCTAATCGCACTTCGCACACTCCATTTCATTTATATATTATGACATATAAAAAAACAAGCAACCTTAAATAAAGTCACTTGTAGCTATATTAACCGAAAAATCCTTTTTTATGCTCACCAGTCATGGCTTCACGGAAAGCTTCAAGGGCCTTCTTCTGTTCTTTTGTTAACTTCTTTGGCACATCAACAAACAATGTCACAATATGATCTCCATTGTTGTTATTATTGCGCATGTGCGGTGCACCCTTACCACGCAAACGGAAATTAGTCTCCGTTGCCGTTCCGGCTGGTACCTTAAGCTTTACATCACCATGGACAGTTTTAACAGCAATTTCGCCACCCAATGTTGCGGTTGTAAAATCAACACCCATGCGTGAATATACTGTCGCACCTTCACGTTCAAATCCATCTTTAGATGGTGCAACATGGAATACAACAAACAAATCACCGTATGGGCCACCGTTAAATCCTGCTTCACCTTGACCAGACAAACGCATCTGTTGGCCATTCTCAACACCTGCGGGAACAGTAACTTTTAACTCTTTACTTTCTTGTTTACCATTATCTGTAGAACGCGTATATGAAATAGTTGTTTCTTTTCCAAACACCGCTTCTTCAAAGGTTAAGTTCATACGATACTGTAAGTCTTGCCCCTTACGTGGACGATTTGGATCTTGGAAACCGCCACCAAACATTTGACTAAAAATATCGCCAAGATCAGAGAAGTCCCCATATTGAGCGCCACCGCCACCAAAACCACCAAAGCCGCCGAAACCGCCTTGACCACCTGGTTGACCATCGGTCGCACCGTATTGATCATACATTGCACGTTTTTGTTCATCACCTAATGTATCGTAGGCTTCTTGAACTTCTTTATACTTTTCCTCAGCACCTGCTTCATGGTTAATATCCGGGTGATATTTCTTAGATAGCTTACGGTAAGCTTTCTTAATTTCATCTTGTGAGGCATTTTTATCAACACCTAAACGCTCATATAATTCAGTATTATTCATGAGGCAAGTCCTCCTAAAATTTAAATATGTATCGCCTTGTGAGCTGCTATTCTCACAAAGGCGTACGGTCTGTAACGTAGGGGTGTTCAGATCGTTAGTTTAGTTTACTTTTTGTCGTCATCTGAGACATCTTCAAAGTCACCATCAACAGTATTGTCATCGCCTGACTTACCGTCTTGAGCAGCTCCGTCCTTGCCTTCTTCTGGTTGTGCTTGTTGATACAACTTAACGGCCAATTCTTGAGAAACCTTTTCCAAAGCTTCCTTCTTTGCCTTCATATCTTCTAAGTTATCAGCTTCTTTAGCTGCCTTCAAATCAGCAACACCATCTTCTACTGGCTTCTTTTCGTCAGCTGGTAGCTTGTCACCAACTTCTTCCAACGTCTTTTCTGATTGGAAGATCAATTGGTCAACTTCGTTACGCAAGTCTGCTTCGTCCTTACGCTTCTTATCAGCTTCCTCATTTGCCTTCGCGTCATTCATCATACGCTCAATTTCTTCATCTGACAATGATCCTGAGCTTTGAATTGTAATCTTTTGCTCTTTGTTTGTACCTAAGTCCTTAGCAGAAACAGACACAATACCATTACGATCAATATCAAACTTAACTTCGATTTGTGGTACACCACGAGGTGCAGCAGGAATATCAGCTAATTGGAAACGTCCCAGTGTCTTGTTGTCAGCTGCCATTGAACGCTCACCTTGCAAGACATGGATATCAACAGCTGGTTGGTTATCGGCTGCTGTTGAGAAGGTCTGTGACTTTGATGTTGGAATCGTTGTATTACGATCAATCAACTTTGTGAAGACACCACCCATTGTTTCAATACCAAGTGATAATGGTGTAACATCAAGCAAAACAACGTCCTTAACATCACCAGTAATCACACCACCTTGAACAGCTGCACCAAGTGCAACCGCTTCGTCAGGGTTAATTGAGTGATCTGGTTCCTTACCTGTCAATTCCTTAACAGATTCTTGAACAGCTGGAATACGAGTTGAACCACCGTTCAAAATAACCTTATCAATATCACCCATTGAAAGACCAGCATCCTTCAAAGCACTACGAACAGGACCTTCGGCACGCTTTACTAGGTCTGCTGTCAATTGGTTAAATTGCGCACGAGACAATGTTGTTTGCAAGTGCAATGGACCTTCATTAGTAGCTGTGATAAATGGCAAATCAATTTGAGCTTCAGTGGCTGATGACAAAGTCTTCTTTGCAGTTTCAGCAGCATCCTTCAAACGTTGTAATGCTAATTTATCATTCTTTAGGTCAATGCCGTGTTCCTTCTTGAAGCCATCAGCTAACCAATCGATGATCTTTTGGTCAAAGTCGTCACCACCAAGGTGTGTATCACCATTAGTTGATAGTACCTCAAACACACCATCACCTAACTCAAGAACAGAAACATCAAATGTTCCACCACCCAAGTCATAAACCAAAATCTTTTGATCTTGATCAAGCTTATCTAGACCATATGCCAATGATGAAGCAGTTGGCTCGTTAACAATACGTTCTACTTGCAAGCCAGCAATTTTACCAGCATCCTTAGTTGCTTGACGTTGCGCATCATTAAAGTATGCGGGAACAGTGATAACAGCCTTGTCAACTGTCTCACCTAAGTAATCTTCAGCATACTTCTTGATATATTGTAGAATCATTGCTGAAATTTCTTGTGGTGTATAATCTTTGCCATCAACAGTTACCTTGTAACCAGCTTCACCCATGTGTGACTTGATTGACAAAATTGTATCTGGATTTGTAATTGCTTGACGCTTTGCTGTATCACCAACTTGTGTTTCACCATTCTTAAATGAAACAGCTGATGGTGTCGTACGACCACCGTTTGGGTTAGTGATAATCTTTGGAGATCCACCTTCCATAACAGCAACAGCAGAATTTGTAGTTCCTAAATCAATTCCAATGATCTTTGACATAATAATTTACCTCTTATTGATCAGATTTTTTATATATTATTTAATGATTAGTTGTTTAGTTATAAACAGCTACCATCGCTGGTCGAATTACTCGATCAGCTAAGACATAACCCTTTTGAAGAACCGTTGCAATCGTATCTGCAGGATGATCATCATCCGCAGGTACTGATTGAATTGCTTGGTGGAAGTTCGGGTCAAATGTTTCGCCAGTTTCACCAACTGCCTTAACATCATGTTCTTCAAGTGCTGAAATCAGTGTTTTATAAACCATTTCAACACCAGTCTTAATTTGCTTTGCTGCACCATCTTCAGCATCTACTTGTAGTGCGCGTTCCAAGTTATCTACCGCTGGTAGAATTGAAGCTGCTAATTTTTGGTTTGCAAATTTAACAGCTTGAACTTGTTCTTTAGCATATCGAGACTGCATGTTTTGCATCTCAGCTTCTGCACGTAAATATTTGTCCTCAGCTTCGGCAACTTTGTCCTTTAGGTCAGAAATTTGATCTGCTTCTGTTTCTTGCTCAGGCTTTTCTGCCTCACTAGATTTAGCTTCAGTGTCAACATCCGCTTCTTCACTGACAACCTCAATTTCTTCTTCAGGGGTTTGCTTCTCTTCTGACATGTTAACACCTCTTTTCTAACTATCGATAATACTCCAGTAACTGTTGCGATAAAGCACTGCGGAACGCATCAACCAAACTCACCATGTCAGCATAACGCATAGATGTTGGACCCAAAATAGCAATTGCGCCAACGCCATACTGTGCTACACGATATGTGGCTGATACTAGACTATATGGTGACAATAAATCATTACCATTTTCATCACCGATTTGTACAATCACTCCATCATTAGCAGTTCCAACAACACGTCTCATATCTTGTGCTGAGTCAAGCAACTGATATAGTTGCTTGACATCTTGCAAGCTTGAATCAACAGTAAAGTCAAGAACATTTAAATAACCGCCAATAAATACGTTATCATGAATCGATCGCGCTAATACGTCACCAAACAGTTGTAAAAACGCAACCGGTGTACGGATAGTTCGTTCCATTTGCCAAGGCAAATCACCTGTTAGTGTCCTTAATACTTCAATAATTGGTTGGTTAACTAATGTTCTATTAATATAATCAACCATATCATCAAGATATCGAACAGACGTTCCTTCTGGCAATCTAAAACTTTGACTGGTAACTTGTCCATCATTAGTTACAATAATGGCCATTATTTGCTGACCATTTATTGGTACTAGGCGGAAACCCGAAAGCCGAATATCAGCTGATTCAGGTTTTAGAGCAACAACCGTATAGCCTGTCAGACTCGCTAATTCATCTACCATCGTTTGCATCAAATCGTCAATCTCCTGAAAGTTACGATTAAACACACGTTCTAATGATTGTTGAACAACTTTTGATAAATGATGTTGATGCATTAATTCATCAACATAATAGCGATAGCCCCGTTGTGAAGGCACGCGACCCGATGAAGTGTGCTCTTTTTGTAGCAAGCCCAATTCCTCTAGTAGTGCCATCTCATTTCGCACAGTTGCTGAACTGACTGTCAAATCTAATTCACCTAATAGCGTTTTAGATCCAACAGCTTTGCCGGTTTTTGCGTAATCGCGAATTATTGTGGCTAATATTAGCCGCTGTCTGTCCGTTAACATACGCGCCACCTTCCTTAGCACTCTCAACTACTTCGTGCTAACAGTTATTATAGTACACGCCTGAAGTTAACTTGTCAACACCTTTTAGCACTCTTTATTATTAAGTGCTAATTTTAATTGGACTTGCCAACAATGACATTACCAGAATAGCCAAAACCAACCTTAGTAACACTGTTATTTAACAACCAATCATGATGTCCTCGAGTTCCTTTTGGCAACATATTTGTTTCATTAAACCAAGCCATGATAACATTATTTCCTTTCTGCCACCCAATACCTATCACCTCGTTTGGTGTACGCCAGTGATTTGCAGGAATACCAGTCTTATTTGTGAGACTTGCCCTATTTTGTGCCAATTGTGCGAGTTGATTATCCCATACCAGTGGGTGACGTCCATACATTTTTCGTATCTTATTTAATTCAGCAAAAGTAATATCTTCCACAATTCGTTGATCAATTTTTTTATGTCCGATACCTTGATTATCAAAATACCAGTCAACATTATTAATGTTCCTTGTTTGATTTTCGACTTTTAAGAAGGTCACTGGATCAAAATAGTAATTATCGCCTGCCCAGTATTGTAACCCGCTTTGAACGATTCCTAGTTCATTAATTAAATACCATTTACCCCATTGTGACAAAATATAATCTCGTTTTTTTCGCAAATCATTTGTATCAATATTAAAGAAATAATAGTTGCTATCAATTTTTTGAACGCCACTCACAATAACACCATTTATATCAGCATAATATTGCTTGCCGTTTATATTGAGCCAAGTATTTTTGCGCAAAAAATGCGTACCATCATCGCCAAAATAATATTTTTTACCGGAAATTAATTGAAACCCAGAGACAGCAATACCATTCTTATCAAAATAATAAGTATTACCCCATTGATTCCTAAACACATCGTCCGACCTTAACCCTGTTTTGGGATCAAAATAATAATAATTTTCTTGCCATTTTTGGATTTCAATTTGCTTGCTTCCATCCTTAAACAGGAACCACTGCTGACCATCATTTAAATAGCCATTTGCCAATACATTATCCTTATAGAAACGCTGATTAATATAGCCGTTCTTATTATCTGCACAAATTTGAGTCATCGAAATTTCTTGATACGTAACACTTATGGCAACAGTAATAATTGTTATTGGTAACCATTTCTTTATTTGGATCATCTTCTTCTCCTGTATTAACTGTCATTAATTGAGCTATATACAAGGACGTTATTTGCCATTATTTGTCCACGATTTTTTAAATTATTTTTCAAACACCACTGATTTATTAATTGGATCAAAATAATAGTTCGTATGACCAATCTTTTGCCAATCTGTCAGTAAAATATTGTTTTTAGCATACTGCCGATAACCTTGTTCATTTGTTTGCCAACCATTTGATACAAAAATCCGCTGCTTTTTTAAAACAATTGGCTGAGTAGTTTTATTTTGAATCATAAAATTTATAATCGTTGTACTCATTCTTCTATAAGTCATGTATTTCGGATGAACACCGTCATTCAGTGAAGAATAGCCAATAAAAAATCCTGCCTGTTGCCAACTTAAAACTGGTATGCCAAAGCTCTGGTAAACTTCTGTCAATGCCGCTCGCATCTCTTGCAGCTGATATTGCCTTTTTTTCGTTTTTAAATATGATTCAAAAGGCAAAATACCTATGATTACTACATTAGAATTATTTGACTTTAGTCGGATAATATTCGCTTGTAGTCGCTGTTGAATGTAACCAATATTGTTATCACTATAATTTAAATCGTTTATACCTAATGACAATAACAAAATATCTACAGATTTAAATTGCGAATTCAAAATAATTTGTGAGACATTATTGGTCAAATCGACCGTACCCTGATTTCGATTACCGCTAATTTGTGCACCAGAAAATGAATATCGATTATTTATTACCTTTGGCCGTAATGCTTGTGATATTAATTTTGGGCAATTGTTTTTTAGTAATTTTGTACCATCCCAGCCCACCATTAATGAGTCACCCACGATCCAAATTTTTTTGTTTTTAAAGTAAAGCATTTGTGACAAGTTCAAACATCCTTTTTGCCCACACAATCTACTTAAATCATTTTTCTTTACTATTTCATCCCCACAAAGAAGTCGCTCTCTTGCTAACACGCTGTGGCGACCAGTGCAAACTGTTAGTACACACATTCCAAGCGCTAAAATCAACTTTATTCCTAACATCTAAATTACCTCAATATATTTATCATTTCTATGATAATAGCGATACTTGATATTTTTAAAAATATTATTGAACGTAAAAAAAACGTCTCATACTTGTTTGGCATTAAGACCTAACAAGTATGAGACGCTTTAAATATAGTGAAAATTTAGATTTGGCATATATGACAACTACCAATTTAGCCAAGTACTTATTTTTTCCTCTTCAGGGATAACAAATTAAAAATCAATAATCCAATCCATGAAAACACACTTAACCAAATTGAGAACAGTTGAACAGGTGTTTTGATATAGCGTACGTCAATTTGATTAATCCCCTTTTTTATAGGTATCGTTATCAAATTTTGTTTTGTATAACCACCATCAACCTTTGTGTCATTAACGTAAGTTACAAATCCTGGATAATAGATATTTGGCAAAATTAATTTTTCATACGCGTATTGTGCTTTAATTTGATAATGAATAACATTATATCCTGTTGACCATTCTAATTGTTTGACTTGCTTTTTAGGATTCATCACATTAATATCATGCTTCAACAACTTATCTTTTAAACCAACAGATTTACTTGGCAAATAATCATAGACGTTATTGTTTAAAGTACTTTTTTGAAAATCACGCCAACTAGTCTCGTAAACTGAATCATTGACCTGACTGTGTTTGATATTAAAATTCAAGCTCGTACCAGCAAGAATTCCAATCACACAAAATAAACTAATAATTATTTTTTTATTTTGCATGCCATGAACTAATTCTGTAATGGCACTTGCTCCTAATAAAGCAGCAAGAAAAGTAGCAAAATATAAGAAACGACCCACAAATTGGATAAAACTTAAATACTTATCAAGTGGTGTCCATGGAAAAACGGTTGATGCCATTAATATAGAAATAATTAGCATGACCGAAAAATACTTATATGGTGCCTTAAATTTTTGCCAATAGATAGCAATGCATACAACTAGAATTAAACCTGAAATTCCTAAACTATATGATGCTAATTTATCTGTAATAAATAGATTAATTAATGGATATGCTGTCTTTGATAGCATCAGCTTCGTTACTGCTATACTTTTTACAAATAATAGATTTTGAATTAACGGGAATAGAAAAAAAGCTGTCAGACCAATTGTTAATATACCTGCGTAGATTAACCGTAAAAAGCGTTTTACTTTGGTTTGAATTGATTCAGATGCTGTAAATGTCACTAAGAAACTTAACAATAGTAAAAGAAGCGAGACGCTTGCATCCGGTAAATCGCTAAAAATTAGTCCCGTAACACCAAGTGATAATATCCACCACTTTCGATAATCTGCAATTGCAATTTGATAAATACCATAAAAAGCAATGGGAATAAAAATAAAAGCAAATGAGCCACCAAAACTACGATAAAACAAGTTAATTGTGAGCGTAAAATGACCTAATCCATACAAAATACTGCTAAGTAAAGCAGTGTAATGATTACTTGATAATTTTAGAGTGCATACATACATTGATGCAAATGTTAGAAAGAATATTAGTCCAACAAAAGCTAAATAAGCACCATAGGCATTACCAATAATTAATTGCAAAAAGGCCTCGGGTAACATAACGAATATCGGATAAAATATATTTTGCGGGTACCCAAACGATCCAAATGTTTTTGTCATAATACTTGGATTTATTTGGGTGATATGCCCTGCTTTTAGATTTAAATAACTTTCAGCAACACGTGAAATATGAAACCTACCATCCCAACCCGGCATATGTTGATACGCAGGTCCATGTAAATATGGTAAAACAAGCAAAAAGCTCAACAAAACAAATAATAATAAACTAAAAAAATTGGGATATCGATTAATTGTTGATTTTATTTTTGAAATCATGGGTTCTATTATTCCTTTTTGAATGTAATTAGCTAGATTTAAATACTCAAAATAAAAAGGTTGCTAACGTAACATTAACAACCTCCATTATAGACACTTCTGCACAACTATCAGTGACTAACTTTTTTGTTTTTAGCAAATTCAACCTTTGGACGGAAGAACCACCCAGTTACAGTTCCTTTAACAATCATTTTCAAACGCAAGCGCATATTAGGTTTGTGATTTAAGAATACTCTAAAAATTTCATATAGAACCTTTAGATGTGTTCTCAAATACAATAGCAAACCTCTTTGTCGGCTAAAGTACATTTGATTTCTAAAGGCATAGAAATAACGAGGTACACGATTAATTGTGTCCAAAGAAACATTAGATGCAATATTGTTTGCCATCTTATGAATAACTCGAGATGTTGGAACCATATATCCTGGTAGTACTCGCGCAGAACGCTCAGTATACTCAATGTCATCGCCCCAAATAAAGAATTCGGTAATTGGCAAACCAATATTTGCGACAACTTCTCGACTAAACATAACTGACACAAAAGTTGCATTCCGCAGTGGTTCTAATTCAGTCGCATGTAATGAAATTTTATGGAACCTACTCTTTGGAGATGGTAGATTCATTTGTGCTCGTGAATTGTCTGTCCAACGAACATCAGATGCCAAGAAGCCAAATTGATTATTAATCTTCTTCGCTGCATTTACCAACTCAGTTAAGGCTGTTGGTGTTGGCACTGTGTCATCATCCATCAACCAGACGTAGTCATCAGTCGTTTCTTCCATGAAGTAACGAACACCTTTATTAAAGCCACCAGATCCACCAATATTGTCTTTTAAGCGAACGTATCGAATCGCGTCACCCAAACTTGTTAGATACTCTTGAGTATCCTCTTTACTATTATTATCAACAACGATGATATTATCTACCTTCGTCTCAGAATTTTGTAAGGCTTCAATGACCTCTTTTAACATTGGTAGCCGATTATACGTTACCACAACCGCACTCACAGTCATATTAGATAGTCTCCCAACTATTAACTATTTTTATAAATGAACATATATAACATGTTCATATACACTTATACATTTGCGACCTAAAAGTATGCTTAGATTATTTCACTTTTTTAGCAACATAGATTGGTCGCTTTTTTACTTCTAAATAAATATTTGAAATATATCGACCAACAATACCAATACTCAAAAGTTGAACACCACCCAATGCTAGAATAATAACCACCATTGATGGCCAACCAAAGACCGAAGTATCTGGATATAAAATGGCACGAATAAATACAACTAATGCACCAATTAACGCCAAAACAAAGGCAATGCTACCAAGAACAGAAACTAGTAACAGTGGTGCTCGTGAAAAGTCAATAAATCCTTCAATTGAATATCTAAATAGACCCCAGAAAGACCATGATGTCTTACCAGCAACCCGATCTTGATTTTTATAATCTAAATACTTTTGCTTAAATCCAACCCAAGAAAAAATACCTTTTGAGAAACGATTATATTCTTGCATACTCAAAATGGCATCAACCATTTGTCGGCTCATTACTCGGAAGTCACGGGCTCCTTCAACAATATGCGTATCAGACATTGAATTAATTAATTTATAAAACAAATTTGAGAACCATGAACGAATGACCGGCTCACCTTCACGGCTGGTACGACGAGCACCCACCGCATCCCATTCACCAGACGACACGCCAGCCAACATTTCAGGCAACATTGAAGGCGGATCCTGAAGATCAACATCCATTACTGCAACATATTCACCCGTTGCGTGTTCAAGCCCTGCATATAATGCTGACTCTTTACCAAAATTACGAGAAAATGATACTGTGTGGACATGATTATCCTTCTCAATCAACTTTTCCACAACGTCCATTGTATTATCCGAAGATCCGTCATCAATGAACCAATATTCTAATTCATAATCGGCAAAATTTTTATGTTCCTCTTCTATTGCATCATAAAATAAATTTACAGTGTCTTGCTCATTAAAGACCGGTACAATCAAAGATAATTTAGCCATTTCTTCCCCTTTTTGAAATCTTACTGCATTCTATTATAGCAAAATTCCAATCATTTCCTATCCTTTAAAATTTTTTTTACAAAACCGATACTTTCCATTACAAGCTTAGCGCGTAATAAGAAAATAATTGCAAAATAAATAACTGCACCAACAACAATACATAGTACTGTACCACTAGGATTTGCTTGTAGCTTCATTGTCATTGGAAGAATAACAGCAAACATAATTAACCCAGCAACCATATATTTCCATGTACCAGAAAATAGTTTACCGATTGATAGATCATGACGGACAACAATTAACTGATAAAGCGTCACCGCACCCTCTGAAAGTACCGTTGCAACCGCTGCACCATAGAGACTCCAAAGTGGAATAGTAATAAAGTTAAGTACAATATTTATGATTGCTCCAATCGTTACGGACATCGTATAATCCTTTGTCCGACTGATTGGCATTAAATACTGTGTTCCCAGGACATTGCTCCACGCAATTAAAACAATAATTGGTGACAAAATTGAGATTGTCCATCCAGCAGGCAAGAAAGGAAGTCCCATATACCAAATCGACATTTTGGGTCCCAGTGCCATCATACCAAACATTAATGGTACTGATAGAGCGGTCACAAAATCCATTGATTTATAAATGGCTTTGTTCACCGCTAAAATATTACCCTTTACAAAGTAATTTGCCACACGCGGTAGCATAACTGTTCCCAAAGCAGTAACCAATGCCAAAGACACTTTAATGATTTTATCTGCATTTTCATAAAATGCAGATAATCCGATTGAGTTTGTTTGGAATAGTGGCAACATTGTTTTATTCAATTGTAAATAAATCTGTGTCGCAATGGTAGGCATAAACAAGCCTAACGTTGGCAGAACATGTCGCTTGAACTGCAATGTTCGCAATTTAGGCAGTTTAACCTGCCCTGGAATATAAAACCACATGGTGATGTTACCAACCACCTGCGTCAAGGCTAACAGCAAAATATAGTTATTAACATCTGCTGGTGATTTAACAACCAAGAATATCAGAATAACCATCGCAATCTTTACTAAGGAATTACGAATAACTGTTTTCTTAAAATCCTCAAGTCCCATAAAATACCATGAGATGTCTAACAATCCTGAGACAATTACCCAGGTTTGCAAATAAAGTTGATGCGTGTTTTGACTAAATTCGCTCGAAACTTGGCGCATAAAAAACACAAAAATAACATAGGAGATAATTGCAATTACACTGACAAACGTGTGTAAGAGCTGAATTTCCCAAAAACGTTTGTTACGCAAGTCAATGTCATCACGGACATAAGCGATCTCTCGTTGACCATAGAGTGTAATTCCTAAAGTCGCAAACAAAAGAAAATAACTAACAATTGAATTAGTCCAAGCTTGAACACCCATACCTTCTGCACCCAATACATGTGACAAATAGGTCATGGTAATCAAAGGCGCTAAAACAACTAATAGCTGATAAAACACATTGTATAAATAATTTTTGACAACTTGCATGGTTCCATCCTCTGCTTGTAATCATTAATTTTGATTACGGAATAATTTTATTTAAGACTGGTACTCTTTTTAGTATAAGTATGATAATGAGACAAATAAGCCAGACAATCAATGGTAACCCCAACAAATGGAATAGTGAATCTGGTTTGATATGTAGAAAATGAGTAACTATTTGTATGATAAATTCATGGACAACATACACACCAAGTGAAGCGCCAGAAATACGTTTTAACCACTGTCCTGTTTTAGGATTTGGTTGCCAAGTTTTGGGGAATCGATGTTGGAAAAACAGCCAAATTCCCAAAGGCAAGATGAATCCACCGATTGAAAATATATTATAAACTTCACGCGCAGTTTCACCGTGACTAATAGAAAGAAATACTGTCAATAAAAACATAAATCCCACGCTCAAAAACGACAACCCGTATACCCAATGTCTCTGCCGCTCTGTTTGCTTAAAGTTATGTAGATACCAACCTACAAAAAATATACCCATTCCCATGCTCAACGCTAAAGGAATATTTGATATAAGCTGACTAAATGGTCGATGCAATAAACTATACCCATAGTTTATGATGCCAGTTCCAATTATATACAGCAAAATAATATATTCAACGACTTTCTTATTTTCTTTAGTTGCTAAAATCGATAAAAAAGGCATTGCGATATATACCGGAATTATATAATAAAAAAACCAAAAGACCGGTTGAATATGATCTTGTTCGATGCCATTAATCAAACCTGACAGTGACCAATCTGGTATTCCCAAAATAAAATGATTTCAAGCATACCAAATGATTGACCAAACCAGAAATGGCACTAGCACACGTGCCCCTCTTTTTTTCAAAAAAGTTTTGGTATCATATCGCTCGCGATAGTTGAGCAAATTTGCTCCCGATATCATAAAAAATATTGGAACTGCCCATATAAAAATTACTTGAATAAATACACCTAAATACCAATTGGGATCATTTGGCATAAAATGAAAGGCATATTCAGATGTATGAAGCCATATTACTGCAAAAGTGGCCACAATATTTAAAATATCCAAATAATAATAGTGTTGTTCACTTATGTTAACTGGATTACTCATGTCACTCCTGTTATTGTATCTAAACTTATTATGAAAAAATGAGGCACAATACACTAAAGAGTGATTGCGCCTCGATTATCTATTAATCTATCAAAAATTAATGTTCTTCATCATGTGCGAAGTTAAAATCTGATGGAATATCAAACTCTTTACGTACTGTATTAAAGGCAGCATTGAACACTTGATCCATATCATAATAGCGATATTGTCCTAAGCGACCACCAAAAATAAATTGTTCTTTATGTTTGCGTGCTTCCTTTGCGTATTCCTTATACAGATTTGTATTCTTTTCATCATTAACAGGATAATATGCTTCTTTTGAGCGATCCCATTCTTGTGGGTATTCTTTTGTAATGATGGTAACACCATCATCTGACAAGCCATCAAAATGCTTCCATTCCATAACACGTGTGTATGGTGTTTCAGCATCAGTATAGTTAATCACAGAATTACCTTGATAATTTTCAGTCTGCTTTAATTCAGATTCAAAGCGAACTGAGCGATATTCTAGTTCACCAAACTTGTAATCAAAGAATTGGTCAATCATTCCCGTGTAAACAATACGAGAGAACTCTGCGATATACTCGTCCTTGTGAGCAAAGAAATCTTCATTGACACGAACATCAATCAAATCATTGTCCAACATCTTCTCAAAGATTTGCGTATAACCACCAACCGGAATTCCTTGATAACGGTGATTAAAGTAATTATTATCGTAAATAAAACGAACTGGCAATCGTTTAATGATAAATGAAGGCAATTCAGTTGCCTTACGTCCCCATTGCTTTTCAGTATAGCCCTTCACCAATTTTTGATAAATATCAGTACCAATCAGTGAAATTGCTTGTTCTTCCAAATTACGTGGTTCGCGATCGCCTAATTCAGATAAGGCTGCTTGCTTTTGTTCTTCAATCTTAGCCTTGGCCTCAGCGGGTGTTTTGGTACCCCACATTTCGTAAAATGTGTTCATGTTGAATGGTAAATTATAAAGTTCACCCTTGTAGTTCGCTACCACTTGGTTTTGGTAACCATTAAACTCGGCAAATTGATTGATGTATTCCCAAACTTCTTTATTGTCCGTATGGAAAATATGAGCACCATAATCATGGACAGTGATACCATGGTCAGTATGTGTATACGTATTTCCGGCAATGTGTGAACGCTTTTCGATGATAAGTGAACGCTTACCACGTTTAGCCGCCTCATAGGCAAAAATAGCTCCGAATGGACCGGCCCCAACAACTAAGTAATCATAATTTTTATCATTTAAAGTCATTTATTATTTTCCTCTACATATCTATAAAAAAATATCCTGAACTTACTTTACCATAAATCCAGGATATTGTGTTTTAAAAGTGAACCTTCTTATTTGTATTTTTAAAAAATTTACGCTTTAAAAATTGTGTACCCTTATCAAGCCAATTCGTTTTTTCAGTAGTTACCAAAGGAAAATCTTGGAATGTTTTATGATTCGTATACAGCCAGGTATCCATTAAACGTTCTGACAAGAAACCAAATACACGACGATCTTGGCCTTCATACGATTCATAAGGAATCCGTTGTGCGACTTGGTTCAAAACGCCAAACATAAAATCAGTATATGACTGAAAGTCTGCCTGTTTCATGATTGCCATATTAAACAAATGTGCCTTCTTACTTTGACCCATTTGTTGAAATGCTGACAAATACTCAGGAAAACTTTCTTTAATAACATCCTGCATCATAAAATAAGGTTCATTTTTATGTGCATTTAAGTAATGATTCTCCTGTGATTCAATGTAATAATTACGTTGCTTTGGCAACAATACATCTACTTTCTCTAAAGCATCATAGATTTGCTCTTGACTAAGAATATCAGCCAAATTATGACTTGATTTCGTACCGAAATAGCGGCGATAGTGAGCAAGTCCCACTATATCTTCATCTCTCAAATTATACTTTGCCCAATATAATGCTGTCAGTTCATTAAAAAATGGATTCAAAGACGAAATATTTTCACCTTGATCATCTCGTAGATATCCTACCGGTACCTCATCACGTAACGCAGACCCAACCATAATCGGTTGATATCCTGAAATTTCAGGTATTTGATATGGTTTATGGGTTGCAATTAAAATCTTCATTATTCTGACTCCTTTGCAAACACATCATTTTCAGCGATATGAATAACACGCCAGTAAAAGAACAGCATTAATAGAATTGGCCATGACACAACATTCGATGGCGTTACTGAACTAACGACAGCAACAGTGATAATTGTCATATAAAACGCCTTAATTGAGACGCGATAGAACATACTACGCTGATCAAATTTACCAGATAACTCTTTTAAAACTACTAAAGAACGCTTAACTAGGCCAAACAATAGCCAAATAAATATCAAGAAAAATACAAGGCCATATCTTGCTAACCAACCAAAGGTATCGTTCAAAATTGGATAAGCTTGATGTTGATAGACCTGCATATACTCGAAATTATTTTTTGACCAAGCAGGTAAGTTATCAACAATATATTGTCCCTCATAACCATAGCCAACACCAAATAGTGGATGTTGTATCCATGTTCTAATTAGGGCAATTGTTCCACCAAGTCGGTTGTCAGTACCACCTTTTTGGAAAATCCAAGTATTCAATAAATTATGAACACTTGGCACAGTGATATATGTCAAGGCTACCCCAATTACTGCGATTATTCCCAGAAAAAATAAGCTAATTTTTTGCTTTTTGGGTGCTGCTAACCAATACACTAGTGCAAGAATACCAATTAGTAGGAATCCCGTTGTTGTCTTTGCTAACAACAATACACCTAAACTGGCAGCACCTAATATAATTGCTATCCAGTATATCCAACGATTTTTAAATGCTCTCAATGGTTCTTGTATCAACATAAGTAGGAATGGGCTGAATGCTATACCAACTAATAATGCCAAGTATGCTGCTTCTGGCTCAAATCCATTAACACGCATCGAAGTTGTGACATAACTACCGTTGTCATAAAAGTTACGATTTTCCCAATGACGTTCGAACAAATGAGCGATTGGGTTTATCCAATGTGTTAATGATGTGAAGCCAAAAAGATAAAGTATCTGCGGCAAAACAATTACGCCAAGGTAAACAGCCATTGTAATGACGACAGATTTCATAAACTTTATTGCATCGTCATAACTACGAATAAGCATTTTTTGAATCGTATATGCCATCCAAATTGACAGTATGACTTGAATAAACATTAATAAACCATGTAATAAGCCATATACTCGCGTAGTTGCCCCTACCACGAATGATTCATAGGTCATTAAAATCAGTTGTACAACAACAAATACACCCCAGATACGCAAAGTCGACGTTTTTGGTAAAACATCTTCCAATTGTTTAGGTTGTAAATACAGTTTCACTAATATAAATAGACCGAATACAACAACAGCAATTTGAGAAAATAAATCAAAGAAAAAGAATGTATATGTTTTTGGCAAAATCGCAAAAGGCATTAACCAATTAACCATATTTCACTCCTTTTTATGCTTTCGTTGTTTTAAAATTTTTGAAAATACCAGTAAAGAACGCTAATACAATTCCCAAGGCAACTCCTGCAACCAAGCCAAATGCAGCTGACTTTTTAGGAGATCCCGAAACAATTGAGTCAGCACGTGCCTTTTTAGCGGCAGACATTAACTCAGGCTGTGGCATATTTGAAATTAGCTTAGGGCCATTCACAGCAAATGAGTCTGTATAAGCATTAACCATTTTGACTGCTTGATTTCCCTTTTTAATACCATGTACTTGAGCATCTATTAACAATGTACTATCAGGTGTCGATAAGCTAATTGCCTGACGTAATTCATTTGCGGTCACTTTAACGTGTTGTTTCTTTAATTGCTTGACAGCAGGCTCAATAATCTGACGATCCTTACCGATTGAGCGGTATGTCTTTAACATCCAAGAATTTCCCATGATACGTGAATTTGGATCTTTGACATCGCTATCACTTTTACCAACATACATATTTCGTGAAGCACTATAACTAGTAACGGCTGGTTGTTTGTTCATGACATACATGGCACCACCGCCGATAATCCCTAATACGATAATCCACCAAGCATTCCGTAACATGTGCTTAATCAAATCAGTTATAGTAAATTGATTGTCCATTTTCACTATTTCCTCTTAGTATAAAATTTCTGACTATAACATCGTCAGTTAAACGCGAAAACTCGCTACATTTCAGTATACATGAGATGTAGCGAGTTTGATAGTTATGTCACATTTTTTTAACTTTCTTTACATTGCACCTTTTCCTTTAAAAACTGCAATAACTGTCATAAATAAAATTTTAAAATCAAACCATAAATCAGCTTGATCGACATAGCCAATTTCTAATTGGGCACGTTCTGGATATTGAATTTCACTACGACCACTTGCCTGCCAAAGCCCCATTGCACCTGGTTTAACTGATAAGAATTTATCAACATCCTGACCATATTCTACCAATTCCTTTTCAACCACTGGTCGTGGCCCAACAATGCTCATTTCACCCTTAAGAATGTTAATGAATTGTGGTAACTCATCAATCGAAGTTTTACGTAGAAATGCACCAAATTTTGTGATTCTAGGATCCTCTTCAGTTGGCAATTTGTATCCGTTTTCGACAAATTTTGCATAAAGTGCTTTATTAGCGTATAGCTTTTCTTCAGCACCGACAACCATTGACCGAAATTTGTAAATACCAAACTCACGATGGTTTTGACCAATTCGTTTTTGTTGATAAAAAATAGGACCACGATTATCACCAAAAAAATAAAACAGTGAAACAACCAAAAAGATTGGCGATAAAATAATCAATGCAAATAGTGAAACAGAAATATCTAAAAATCGTTTCGTAAATAAGTATCCGGTTTCTGACACCGCGAAACCTCCTTCTTGTTTGCTAATATTTTATAGATATTTTGCGTCAAATTCAGGATCTTGTGACGTCAAAATTTTGGGACCATCATCTGTTATGGCAATCACATGCTCATATTGTGCTGACCACGAACCATCTTCGGTTGTAACAGTCCAACCATCTTCTTTAGAGGTCTCTACTTTCCAACCACCAAGATTTACCATTGGTTCAATCGTAATTGTCATACCAGCCTTTAAGCGCAACCCATGTCCTGCTTTACCATAATGTGGTACTGCTGGTTCTTCGTGCATGGTTGGCTGAATCCCATGACCAATATATTCACGGACATTACCATAACCATTTTCATCAGTGACATATTTATCAATTGCTGCACCGATATCACCAATTCGGTTACCCACTTGAGCCTGGTCAATACCAATGTATAAGGCTTTCTTAGTTACTGCCATCAAACGCTTGACCTCATCTGACACATTACCAACAGCATATGACCATGCTGAATCTGAATAATAGCCATCCAAATCAACAACTGTATCAACTTTGACGATATCACCGTCTTTTAAAATTAATTTTTTACGTGGAAAAGCGTGTGCAACTTCGTTATTAACTGAAACCGTCGTCGCATACTCAAATCCTTCAAAACCGATTTGAGCCGCACGACCACCATGACTTTCAATGTATTGACGACTAAACTCTTCAATTTCCCAAGTTGAAAGGCCCGGTTTGATTAATTCACGTAGTCCTTTATGCATACCAGCGATAATTTCACCAGATTTTTTCATGCCTTCTATTTCACGTTGTGATTTAATTGTAATCATTTATGTTCTAACCTGCTTTTCTAAATTCAGTTTAACTAGTAACATTATACGCTTACTTTAACAATTCTTGGAAACTTTTCTTATTATCTATAAAAAATTGGCTATTTTCAATAAACACTGAAAATAGCCAATATTAGAAATATTAACGCAAATAGAACGTATCGTTATTACCAAAATAATAATGATGGTTATTTATCATTTGATGTCCTTGCACCGCACGACCGTCAGCTCCAACATAGTAGCGATAACCCCATGCTGTTTGCCACTGATTATTTTGACGGAAACCATTCGTAAACCAGTAGTATGCACCCATATAATATCGGAAGCCTGTGTATGGTTTGCCATCTTCAAACCATTGCCAACCCATACGAGACTGTATATAACCTTGCCAAGGAATAAGTATGCCTTGTGCATCAGCATAAAAGGTTTGGTTACCTACCTTAATCGATTGATTTGTTCGCAAAAAGTGTGTGCCATTATCACCAAAGTAATAGTTATTTTCACCAATTTGTTGAATACCTTGTACCGCACGTCCTTGGGCATCGACATAATAACGATAACCCCATGCTGTTTGCCATTGATTGTTTTGTCGAACACCATTTGTAAACCAATAATACGTTCCCATATAATGACGGAAACCTGTATATCGTCGACCTGCTTCAAACCAATACCAACCGGTTCCATCATTTAGATACCCTGCAGCTGGTTTACCTGCTGAATAAAAAATATGATCCACTGGTTCAGTTGCAGTCGTTGCAGTGCTTAGACCTTGTTGTAAGAATGGCGATCCGTAATCAATACTCACATCAAATAATCCTGGAACACCTGGAAAACTAGTTTTTGAATTCCATTGCCACGCACCATATTGCGTGTGCCATAAATTATTAGCAGTTGGTTGATATGGGTATGATGCCATCCAAATATTACGCAATCCAAATGTATTTGGATTCAATTTTGTCGCTGCGATATAGCTTGGCGAAGTGTATAGCATATATCGCTGATATCCATTAGCTGCTAAACGATCACGAAAGGCCAATGCATTCTGTGTGACATCCCCTTGCCTGGTCGCTGAATCTTCCAAATCATCAACTAGTACCGTATTGTTCGTTAACCCATATTTTTTAACAAATGTTGTAAAATAATCGGCTTCATTTATCGCACTAACAGGTGTCTGATATTTGGAATAATGATAGACCGCAATTCGAAGCCCAGCAGCTTGTGCACTGGCAATTTGTGCTTGTGCATTTGGATTAATGTAATATGTGCTATCAGTCAATTTAACAATAACACCTCTGACACCATGACTTTTCATATTGTCAAAATCAGCGGTGGTTAAACGACCGTTCCATGATGAAACATCCACAAAGTCCGTACGTGGTGTACCTGCTTGACCAACTGTAATACTCGGCACACCTGTCGCATAAACACGATGTACTAAAACAGCAATACTTAAAATACTAATTATTAAAACTAGTATTAATTGTTTAAAATAGTGCATCTAACCCTTACCTCATATTTATATGATTACACTTTTTGTAAGTGCCTAACCATATTACAATATTTGGTAACTGAAATAAGAACTGTTATTTTACGTTGGTAAAAAAATAAGTCAGACTATTGATTCAGTTGATTTTTAACATAGGTTGGAAAGTCAATCTGTTGTTTCTTAGCTGCTTGCCAATACTGGGCAATCGTTGCATCGTCTAGATTTGAAGAATCAACACCAGCTTCGTAAAGTTTAATACGCGCTTCCCGAATATTAACAACTTGAGAGTCACTGGTGTCTTGATCACTACTAGTAGTTGTTTCAGCCGAGCTAGTTTCCAATGTGAGACTCTTATCTCCGGATAACGATGTACTACTGACACTTGAACTCTGCGCATGCGATGAATGGGATGATTTCACACTCGATGTATGTGAAGAAGTCATCGTTGTGTGCTTATCTTCTGATCTATTAAACACAAAGAATAATGAAATAATCACAATCATGATAATAACACCCGATACGACCCAAAGAATATGTTTATGTTTCATCTTGATCACCCCTAATTAATCGCAAACGCAGGTGTTCCTGCATCCCAATCTTGTGGATCCTTTGATAACTTACTCAAAATGCCATCTACACTATTCCAGCCACTATAAAACTGGTGATTATAAGGATCAAAAATTTCTGTGTTACCTTGGTTATAGCCATAGCCAACTACCGCATGACCAATTCCAACATTCACGAAGAAGATAACTGGTTTACCTTGTTGTAAGGCTGATTTCACTGCGTTTGGTGTACCTAAGCTTTGAATACTATGTCCATACGCATTAATCATTGTCTTTAGATCTAGACCTGATGCACCATATGACTCATGGAAATGACTCACTTGGTTACCAACCTGACGTGGGGTGACATTGATACCGTACGTTCCTTTTAGAACCATTGCAGCACTAGTTGGCACACAGCCTGTTGCACCAAATGATCCGCCACTTAACCAGGTATTTGCCCAGCGTTTATCCCATTGTGAATAATAGTAAGGTTTTGCAGCTTTTTTTGGCATTTCACGTTCGTAAAATGTCCCATTCGTGCCAAAATTATGTTTCACACCATCAATCGTGACAATTCCTTGAACAGCTCGACCATCAGCACCGACATAATATCGGTGTCCCCAAGCCGTTTCCCATTGATTATTTTGGCGCACACCATTTTGGAACCAATAATATGAACCTTGATAATGACGGAAACCAGTGAATAATTGTTCATTTTCTATCCAGCGCCAACCTAACCCTGAAACATTGACATATCCGGAAGGTACTGCACGTTTATAAAATGTCCCATTTGTACCAAAGTTATAAATATGATTATTAATGACCTTCAACCCTTGGACGGCACGCCCATCAGCGCCAACATAATACTGGTGACCCCATGCTGTTTCCCATTGGTTATTTTGACGCACACCTTGTTGGAACCAGTAGTATGCACCCATGTAATAGCGAAAGCCTGAATAAAGTTGCCCATTCTCAAGCCAACGCCACCCAACACCAGGTACATTTAAGTAGCCTGATACATTATCCTGTCGTAAATAAAATGTCCCATTTGTGCCAAAATTATATCTTTTACCATTGATCCATTGTATGCCTTGAACGGCTCGGCCATCTGCGCCAACGTAATATTGATGGCCCCAAGCTGTCTCCCATTGGTTATTTTGACGCACACCATTTTGGAACCAATAATATGAACCTTGATACTTCCTAAACCCAGTATACGGTTGCCCATTCTCTAACCAATTCCACCCACCATTAGCGGAAGAAACATCTGGTGCATAGACATAACCTGATCGATGATCCACAGCAGATGCTGCTGTTGTTGTCCTATTACTAGATGTCCCTGGTACGTCCGTCGAATCAGCAGCACTTGATGATATAACGCTTGAACTACTCGTTATACTACTTGTACTTACTGAATTAGTTGTTAAAGAGGCCTGACTAGATTGTTCAGAACTCATTTCACTGGTTATTGTCTGAGATGATGTTGTTGCATCAGCAGACACGATTGTATAGCCCAGCTGTCCTCCTGCTAATAAACTCATTCCAAATATCATCGTTCGATATAAATTATTATGATTTTGCATGCCCATTGCCACCCCTAAATTTTATGAATTACACCTATAACTGTACCACTTTATAGCATCATGAATCTATTTTTTAGGTTAGAAAAAAGCGAGAAAGAAGAATTCTTTCTCGCTTGTCGCACAACAGTTGTGCTTATATAGTTTTACGCTTATCTCGTACACCAAAAATAATTAAACATACTCCAGTTGCTAGACTAATTATCCATGCAATATAGGTTGTTGCAGGTGTCTTTGCTCGAACTGTTAAACGATTAACTTGTGCAGCCGTCGTCTTAATAACTAGTTGCTTATTTTTATTTATTTTATACTGATACTGATGCTTATTTTGATCAGTAACTTCATACTTTAAACTTTTATATCCCACCATTGGGATGACCGTCGTTGTATTTTTTGCAAATTTAGCCCGATAAACCATACCATTCGGTACAGACGTTGCTTTTGTCTTTAATAATTTGTCATCTTGAACAATTTCTTTTTTCTGTAATGACTGATTAAAATCAACATTTTTAGGTAAATAATCAAATGCACCATAAGTTACCCAGTAACCCATCAAATTTTTAAAATCCTCATTGTGTACCTTAAAATTTGCCATTGGTGTATAGCTAACTGGGTGCTTGGCTGTTGATTTGTAATTTGTTTGAACAGCGAATGCGTTCACCCGATCCACAAAACCATATTTGACGTTAAACACGGCAACACCAAATGAAAATAGTGCTAATACCACGTAGATTGTATTTCGTAACCAATTTTTATTAATAACATGACGTACAGCCAAAATAGCACTCAAACTTAATAGGAAGATAGCAATAATAAACACCCGATGTGGAAATTGAATAACGCCTAGTTTCGTCCCATACAAGTATTTCCAAACATAACTCGTTCCACTAAAAATAACCCCAACAGACACAAGTGTCGCAACTTTTGTAAAACGATCCTGCTTACGCCAGGTAACTAATACACCAAAAATTGCTAAGAAAGCAATAATTCCCACCGTGTTGGTTTTAAAACGTGCATCTCCTGCAATTGCAAAGGTTGACTTAATAAATTCATGCCAATCCGGTGCTGCCCAAATAGATAATTCTGTTGCCGCTGGTGTAACCATTGTATTCCCCAACATGGCAATAATAAATGGTAGTAAAAATATCAGTGACAAAAGTACCGTAATAACTGCAGCAACTGATAAGTTCGCCAAAACATTCAGACGATTCTTTCTAAAAATCAATAAAAACAAAGTAAAAATTGCAGTATAGCCAACAACGATTGCAAATGACAAAACATGCGAAAGAATAATAAAGGTGAAACCAATGACTAACAACAAAATAGTTTTCTTATCTAATACCACCAAATTGTTTGCTGTTGTCTTCGTTAATCTAATTAATCCTAGTACAACTAAAGGCATAAATGACATTGCCCATACTTCACCAAACAGCCATTGCTGAATAACCTGTGAAAGTGTTGGCACAGCCATTGTATAAATGAAAGCTGCCGTTGTACTTTCTGTCAAAGATAACCCCAATTCTTTACTAACCCATTTTGCAATGCTGAATTGAGTCATTAATTGCACCCACATCAACACATACATGGCTGTAACTGGCGGGAAAATAAATTCCAATACTGCCCCAATGTACACAGGAAATGATGGATACATCGTTGGTACAATACTACCAATCTGATTAGCTGAAAATGTTGAAATAACTGGTATCAAATTTCCTTGTCTTAAATTATTATAGAATTCAACAATTCTATTCGCATGGAATTGTAAATCAGCACCAGCATATAAAAAGCCAAACCGACCAACATAGGCTAAGATGATCGCAAATACTAAGCCTGGAATAAGGTAGTAGCATCCCTTCTTTATTGCACTAGCATGCATTTTTCTAACTCCTTGATTGTTTTCTAATTTTTATTTCAAATTAAAGGGCGCTATTAACTTTAACAGTCTCATAGCGTCCTTATAATTATATCACGATAAATGCATCAAAATGTTTTTTAATGCTGTCGCAGCTTCATCACCATCATGTGGATTGTATTGCTGACTAATGTCTGCAAGTACCTGATAATCATAATCATCTGCTCGTAATAGATCCATCAACTCTGTTTCAGAATATGCAACCGGTAACCCCAAATCTTTTTTAGCATCTAGATAAACACCACGTCGAACATGGTATTCATTAAAGTCTGGTTGAAAAAGAAAAATCTTTTTACCATAGACGGCAAAGTCAAAAAAGACGCTTGAAAAATCAGTAATCAAAACATCAGTAATCATAAACAGTTTATACAAAGAATAATTATCAGCTGTAATGATTCTACCTTTTTTTACACCCTCTGAAAAATAATGACCACGGTAAATCACGGTATAAGTTTCAGACAATTTCTCTAGTGTTGCTTGTGTTAGTGTTGTCTGTTCGCGCGCTTGGTAACCTCTAAAGGTTGGCACATACAGTAGAATTGGTTTCTCCGATTTGATGCCCAACTGATACTTAACACGCGCTGGTGTTATATTTTTTTGATAACGAGTCACAATATTCTTTCGCAATTGCCCATGTTCCACAAACCTTTTTGTCTTTGGAAATACCTCTTTGAATTTTTCCAAATCGTAGTCACCATAGGTAAACATAAAGTCAAATTGTACATGGTCATACCAATATTGTACCAGTCTTGATAAGCCAATTTCAGCATGACCTAGTGTTTTCATAGGAACACCATGCCAAAATTGAATATAAATATGCCGTTTATGACTAAACGGTATTAAACGATCAATGCTCGAATTAGCCACCCAATATTTAGATTTTAATAAATGGTAAAAAAAAGTTGGCGAATTAGATGAAATCTTTCGGCCTAATTCAGGTTGAACATAAATATTTGGTTTATTCAGTGCCCATACCAACTCATAGTCTTTAAACGCTGGGTCAGTTCTTAACATATTATATGCTTCTTTTGGTGTATCTGAATATTGCCGACCACTGTATGAAATAAACAAAATCTGTTTTTCGTTCGGTCTAATAAACAATTGTAGAACTTTAACAAATGCACCCACAAGAATGAGGTATGCCCCACCAAAAAAAGATGAATTTTTAATACGATTTTTTATTTTTTGTGCTCGACCCATATTACTACCATTACCCTCTGCCCTAAGTTAATAATTCAAGTATAACAAAAATATGTTATTGACACCGTGTAATTAAATAAAAAATCCTTCAGAAACTCACTGGATTTCGTGCATAATTTCAGCACCACGATTCACAACTAGATAAGAACGTCCATTGTTATCCCAAACTTGTGATTCAAACTCTCTGGTTGATTGTTTTGGTGATACATAGACACCACTTTTAATATCTGATTTTTGTAATGCACCATTCGCCCATCTTGAAGCTGGGATAGCATAATAGGCGCCATCCGTGAGATAAAATAATTGATCAGTATTATTATTAATTGATAAAAATTGACCAAAGTAGCCTGGCTTTTGTCTAATCAGTGTTCGCGACATATACAATCGAAGTTTACCGTGCGACACAGCACCACGATAAAGCATCAAATCACCCACCTTAATATTCTTAGCAGCAAAACTTTTCTTAGTTTGGCTTGAAACCATGCTAACAATCGCCACATTACCATCCCCATCAATACTTAATGTTTGTTCACCGTGAAATGACTGATGAGTTTTAGTGTCTCTAAAAATAAACTGGTGTTGATCACTAGGATATAGCGTATCTAATTTAATTCTGATCAAACGCTGTTGTCGTGATTTTTTTGCTAACGCAATCATCCAAATACGATTATCTTGGGCATTATAAGCGATCGCTTGACCATGCCCCATATAAAATTCTGGTCCAACCTTAATTGCCTGCAACAGTCGATCATCATTGGTTGTTGCAAATTGGTGATGATTAACACGATTCTCTATTTTTCTAAGCATGTCAGCTTGACTAGTTTGCCACACGCCAAGTCTTTGTAATTGTTGAATATCATATCGCACAACGCGCCCATAATTTTTTCGTTGCTGTGACTCATAAACAACATACAAGTAGCGACCATTCATCACACTTCCTTGTGGTAATTGCCAATTGACTAACTTTGTTGACACAGTGGGTAACAATAGCGCTGTTTGATAACCTTTAATCGGTGACACTGATCGACTTGTTGCCCGTAAAGTAGAAAATTTGCTTTTAGCTGCTGTATACGTTGGTTTCTTCAAATATGAAATACCCGTATCGGGTGATTGAATAATGCGATACTTTTTTTGCGTAGTGCGACTATTTTGAAAAACATTTGACCAATTACTCGTCTTTATTTTTGTTTTTGGTTTATTCAAAACCTGCCATTGTGCCGGCTTAATTTGTGTTGCACCCGTCAAATTTCTGCCAGCTTTATCCTGCAATGACAACGTAATCAGATCACTGCTACGCAAAGGGCGAGATAATTTTGCGGTAAACGCTTGGTTTAAAATAATTACCTTTTTTAATAAAACACTTTGCTGATTCTTCACAACAAGTGTATAAGCAACTGATCCACTTTCATTAGTATCATAAATTGCACCTTTTATCTGATTACTACCTGTCTGCAATTGAATGTTACGTTTCAAATCAACATTGGTTACTGGATTATTTGTCTGACCATAAATTTTATGATTAGGTATGCAAAATGACAGCAAAAGAATCATCCCAAAAGCAAATAATATTTTTAAATACCTCATATTAGACCATCATCACCTCACAATCTTTTATCACAAAAATATTTTTTCTATTCTATCATAATTAACGTTTATTGACCGCTAATAGTTAGCAAAATACAAAAAAGCGTACATGAATTGCCAAAATTAGCAAAACTCATATACGCTCATAAAGCATCAACCAATTAATCCACTAAATGTAATAGCTCTTTCGTCTTATCCCAAAGTTGCTCTTGTAAAGTTAAATCATTTACCTGTGGATTAAACTTTTTTGCTTTTTCTCGTTTATTATAATATGCGCCTGATTCCCAGGTTTCGCCAGGTGTACCTTCAATAAAGAAACGAAGAGTATCACCACCTGCTTTGGCACTTTGTAAAATCACCTTATTCAGCACCGTATGGTAAATACGATACATCCAGCTCTTTTTATCATTCGCAAAATTTGTACGAATCATACCTGGGTGGAAAGAAACCGCAGATAATCCATTTTTATGGTAACGACGGTCTAGCTCGTTAGCAAATAAAATATTTTCTAATTTGGCATCCCCATAAGCCTTGGTTGCTTCATATTTTTTATGACTATTGTTCAAATCATTTAAATTAATATGTCCAAATAATTGATGCGCAATACTTGAAGTATTAATGACAACTGCTTGCTTTGGATTAAAGTTTGGTAGTAACAGTTGCGTCAGTAAAAATGGCGCCAGATAATCCACCTGCAACGTTCTTTCAAAACCATCATTCGTTAATTCATACGACCCAAACAATCCACCCGCATTATTGACCAAAATATCAATTTTTTGCTCACCTAATGTTGTTTGCAAAGCTGATGCAAGATGACGAACTTGATCTAATTGCGAAAAATCTGCAATAAAATAAGGTGCATTGACTTCATTAGCAATCTTGGCGGTCTTTGCTTTATTACGGCCAACCAAGTAAAGATTATACTCATCTTGATTTAATCCACGAACTGCTGCTGCCCCGATACCATCAGAAGCCCCTGTAATAATAACGTTTTTCTTTGTCATATACTCACCAATCCTTTCGAATCACAGTGCGTTTGATTGTCTTTTTTGTCACCAAAAATGGTTTGTAATCTGCTTGATCTAATACCATTAAAGTATATGTTGCTTGATCCACATCACACACAAGATAATTCACATCTGAACGCAATTCTCTTTCGGCACTTATTTTGATAGTCTTACTAACCGTAAAAATATCATTCAAACCTAACTGGCGACGCTTCTGATGATGAATCAAATGTCTTGCAAAAAATCCAATCGTCCATAATGTGCCACCAATAAATGCTGACTGTCCAAATTGATGGGTTATTTTTATTTTAGTCTTACGATCATCTTTCTGCATAATTCCCCCTCAATTAATTTGAGTATAGCATAAATCAAGTTTCCCTAGTTAAAATTCATGAATGTATCCTTTATTTTAAAACAAAAAACAACCTTCTTATATAGTAGAAAGTTGTTAATTATCATGCGAAACTCAAAATTTAATTTTTATGGAGAGATTAGTATTTTAATTTTTAATTCGCAAATATTCTTGATGATAGTCTTTTGCACGTTTTGTAACACTGTCAAAATCACCGACTGCTGCTGCACCAGTCAAATCGCTTCCTGCGCCAACGGCTACAACGCCTAAATCAAACCATTCATGCATATTATCTAAATTTACACCACCTGTTGGCATAACATTAACAAATGGTAACGGTGCTTTGATAGCTTTAACAAAGTCTTTACCAACTGAGCTACCAGGGAAAACTTTGACAACATCAGCACCATAACGTAAAGCAGACTTAATCTCATTAATTGTCATACATCCTGGTAAATAAGGAATTTGATATTCATTGCAAATGAAAGCTGTCTCACGGTCAAATGCTGGGCTAACAATAAACTTTGCACCAGCCATAATTGCAACTCTGGCGGTAATCGCATCAAGCACTGTGCCAGCACCGACAATTACTTCTGAATCATTCACAAACTCTTCGTTTAGTTGCTTAATCAATTCATCTGCTGAAGGTGCCGTAAATGTTAATTCAATTGCTTTTACGCCACCCTTTATACAAGCTATCGCCGTTTTATAGGCAATTTCTTTCGATTCTCCACGTACCACTGATACAACGCCAGCAGCCCCCAAACGTGATAATGTATCAACCTTTTGCATGTTTAAACGCCCCTCAATTCTATTATTCCATATTACTATGAGTTGCTTTAGCTGAATCGTTAGAAATATGGTCTCGACGGCTGATCATTAAGCAAAGGACATCTAATGTAATATGAACACTTTGATCAAATAACGTACTCAATAACTGAATTGATTTGACACCGTCTCCTGTTTTTGTTGCACCAGGTACAACAATCGTTGCATCCCCGATTTGTCCCAATGGCGAATGCTGATCGCTTGTTACTGAAATTAAAGCTGCGCCTGTTTCCTTAGCTTTCTTACTTGGATTCAGAACACTCCCTGTTTTTCCGGAACCTGAAACCGAAACTAATACATCACCTGCTTGAATCGAAGGCGTAATTGTCTCACCAATCACAAAGACAGTGTATCCAATATGCATCAGTCGCATTGCAAAGCCCTTTGCCATTAATCCTGAGCGTCCAGCACCTAAAATAAAGATACGCTTATTCTTATCAATCAACTTTTCAGCCTGTTCTAGTTGACTTTCATCAACTAGGGACATAACTTCATTTACTTCACTGACGATTTCTTTAATTAATGTCATTTGATTGCCTCCATGAACTTTTGTGCCGCACTAACTGGATCGGATGTGCCTGAAATCTTACCACCAACAATGATAATATCCGCAATACCTTGATCAGCAATTTTCTTAGCCTGATCGATATCAATACCACCAGCAACAGCTAAACGTGAAATTTGTGGATGCTGATCGTTAAACTGTTTAATTGTATCCACTGCATCAAATGATTCAACAGAATCCTTAGAATGATGTAGCCCAAAAATGGCATTTGGTAATTCTGGCATGCTATTTAATCTATCATCATTAATCTCCATTAAATCAACAAAAATATCTTTTTTCACATCTTGAGCAATTTGATAGGTTTGATTTAATGTGCCATTTGATGAACTACCCATAACTGTTAAAATATCAGCTGAAGTTTCAAACCCTTTTTTAAACTCGTATTCTCCTTCATCAATTGTTTTTAAATCGATCAGCAGTTCCGACTTTTCAAGATGAAAATCCATTTGCTTAAGTGCTTCTAACCCATAATCTTTTACGATAGAAGTTCCTAATTCAATAATGTCTACTTTGCCATCTAAACTATGGGCAATATCTACTGCTCTATCTAGCGGCACCCTATCAATTGCTACTTGTAATTTCATTATTCTTCAGATACTCCTTCTTTAATGTAAAATTCTTTCAATTCCACTAGTGTTGGGTAACCATCATTATCACCAAGCGTCTGTACTTGTAACGCACCAACTGCATTACCACGTAATACTGCAGCCTTTAATGACTTACCTTCCATCAATGCCGTAATCACACCTAATGCAAAGCCATCACCTGCACCAACTGTATCAACTACTTTTTCAACCTTAAATCCATTAACTGTATAACTCTCACCATCTTGAGTTTTCACATAGGCACCTGCTGGGCCAATCTTAACAATTACTGTCTTTGTCCGCTCACCCTTCAAGTAGAAATCAGCAATCTTTTCAGGATCATCTGAACCCATCAAAATCTTACCTTCTTCCATTCCAGGTAAGACGATATCCGCCATACCAGCTAATTCATTAATTGTAGCAATCATTTTTTCCTTTGATGACCATAACGTTGGTCGTAGATTAGGATCAAATGTCGTTAAAATGTTATTATCAATTAGACGACTGAATAATTTACGGAATGTATTTTCAGCAATATCTGAAATTGCTGGAAAAATTCCTGACATATGTGAGATTTTCACATCAGATAAATCAACCTGATCAATCACTTCTTCAGTCAAATGACATGCTGCAGAATCCTTACGATAATTAAACGTTGCTGGATCACCATGGGTTACTAATTGCTTTAATTGATGACCCGTAAAATGGTCAGCATCTTCAGAAATATAGGTTGTACCAACATTATGACTTAAAATGGTCTTCTTCACAAATTGTCCAAATGGATCGGCCCCGACCTGTGAAATATATTCAGAACTATGTCCTAGACGTGATACACCAATTGCCACGTTTAGTTCCGCACCGCCCATAATCTTATGAAAATTAATCGCATCATCTAATGAAATATCTGCATCCTTTGAAGCAAACGTCACTAATGGTTCACCAATTGTAATAAATTCACTCATCTTTTTTCCCTCTTTTTACTTTATTTAGCCAAAGAATACATATACAAGTACTTCATTGACGATTGAAACTAACCACATCACTGGAACACCATACTTGAGGAAGTCTTTTGACTTCACCTTCATATAATCTAATCCCCAAACATTCCATGATTGAGTAATATCTGTTGAAACGGCCATCAAAGTTGGTACGTATAGCAATGGTAGTAAGAATGCATCATTGAATAATCCTGTACCAGACAAAACAGCTGCTGTTGCTGCTCCAGCTCCCCAAACATGCAATGGACCACGGAACAAAGCTAACGGTGCCAACACACCAAGTGCAATTGCCAAAATCAAATGACTGTGGGGCAAGATAGCATTGAATATTGGCTCAAAGTGGTGTGCATTCAATGTTGCGGCACCACTGAACATAATCAAAGCCATTAAGAAGATAATCAAACCTGAAATATCGCTAATTGCTTGAGCGACAGTACTATTAATGAAGTTCACAGTTTCTTTGTAGCTCTTCATCTTACCAGTCAGAAGCATGGCAACAATAACAGAAAGTACAAGTGATGGAATAGCATCCCAACTGAATAACATATTCATGGCAACTGGAATAATTGGGACGATGTATGCAATATATGGTACTTTCTTAACATCTTGACCATCTTCACTAAATTTTGCCCCGATAATTTCCAGGTTTTCTTCTGCACTTTGTGGCTTAAATTTCTTGCGCATCAAGATCAAGAAAATTATGACAATAGCCAATTGAATTAACGTTGCAGTCCAGCCAAATTGTAAGTACTTACCACCGTAAACTGCATGTGGGAAGAATGCTTTGATTTGATTGAATAGCACAACATTGACATACATTGGGGCCCCAATTGCCAATGAAAAAGCTGTTAAAGCAATTTCACGTGGAACACCAACGGACAAAAGAATTGGTAGCAAGATAACACCAATTGCGATAACTGAACCGACACCATATGCGCTAACAAAAATGAATGCCGTTACAATAATAACTAGAATCGCAGCAATCAAAGGTTTCTTTTTTCCTACCTTATTAGTAGCTTCAGATATAGCTGGCGCGATACCACTATCAACCAAAACTCGTCCAAACCATGAACCAAACACGATATAAATAATAGTTGGTCCATAATTCAATGCTGGTTCAGCAAAAACTTTCTGGATTGCTGTACTGAAAGGTACCATACCAATAACTGACCATAGAATAGCCATAACAAAGAATCCAATAACTAAGTTTCCACCTTTAAGAATGTAGAAAATAAAAACTGCAAATGAAATTAATAGTAATATTGAGATGATCGTCGAACTCATATTAATCACCTATATCCGCTTTCAATAAACTAATTTGTTGCTTAATTTGCTCATCAGTATCCATTGGATACTCCAATGCAAATGACACATCATGTGGCAAATGTGTTAGGATTTCACGCCAGTCATAAACACCTTCATCCAAATCATCTGATGTACTCAATTCACCATCAACATTAATCGTGTTCTTCAAGTGGATATAATTTGTTGACTCGCGTAAAGCATCAGCACTTGCAATTGCATCTCCATGTGTAAATGCCCAATTACCAAGGTCGTACACATAACCGATTTCTGAATATCCTGCTTGATGTGCTGCTTCTAAAAATGTTTTAATTGGGGCAACTTTTCCACTTAAGATTGTCTGATCATTTTCAACATTCATTTCAATTTGATCCAACGGGAATTCACTGAATGCTTCCTGCAAATCACCATCAAACTTGTCAAAATGACCAGTATTGAACTTAATTTTAGAAATACCTAGAATTTCACCTTCCTTAAAATAATCCATTAACTTTGAATTAACCAAGCCATCTTCAGAGAAGACAACGTCAGGTACACTGTAATTTACAATTAAGCCCGCCTTTTTTGCGCTTTGTCCAACTTGTGCAAGTTCTTTGTCAAGATCCTTAAAATATTCACGACGAACTTCAATACCATCAGCCCCTAATGCCTTGACACGTTCCACGAGTTGTGTTTGGCTGACACCCTGCTTAACGTCTTTTTCAAAAATCCATGTATTCAAAATTACTGTCATGATAACCCCCATTATCTGTCTTTAATAAAAATTTATTTTCCAAACCTTCATTTATCATCAAAAAACCAATCCATTACACCATAAATTCGCCCTCTCTTTTTGGTTTAACGTTTTCCTTACAAACATTATGTTAAACGTTACACCTTTATTTTGCAAGCGCTTTCTATTGCCTTAAATTAAGTTATTTAAACGGGTTTATTTAAAATATATTTATTTTTGGTGTAGCGTTACCCTAAAAATGAGTATCTATCCAGAAGACACAAAAATTTATGTAGTTATTTTCAATACTTTTAAACATTCAAAAAAATTATATTTATTTTTGTTTTTTTATATCGGTGCTAATTGTGATATCTTTATATCATTACAATATCTTTTTTACCCTGTTTTATAATTGGTTTATAATTATGACTAACAAGGTTAACGGAGGAAACTATGGTCGACGAAAAAAAGAAAAGAAAAGCTAACATGAAAGATGTCGCTCATCTGGCCGGCGTTTCTACAACTACTGTTTCACGATTTTTAAATGGTAATTTAAATAAAATGTCTGACGAAACTGCAAACACGATTAGAAATGCAATTGAAAAACTTCATTACATTCCCAATGCTGCTGCCAGGCAAATGGTTACTAATTCAAGTAAATTAGTTGCCGTTCTAGTCTCTAATATTGATGACTACTTTTCTACTGAATTATTTAAAGGTGCTAGTTCCTTTTTAGAATCAAAGGGTTATATGGCAGTGCTCTTTGATAGTAATGCTAGTATAGAAAAAGAACGTGAAATCATTAAGACAACTAGTACATACAACTTTGATGGTATTATTTTCCAGCCAAATGCTAGCGATATGTCACATATCTTTTCGGAAGTTAACACAGATACACCCATCGTAATTGTTGACCGTAATATTGATACATCAATTTGGCCACAAGTCTTAACAGACAATTACGAAAGTGCGAAAAACGCCACACTCTTATTCAAAAATGATGGTTACTCACGCGTCATTGTCTTAACTTCCCCAATTGATAGTATTTCAACGAGACGTGATCGTTTCTTGGGAATTCAATCAGTCATTCCTAATATTAAAATTGTTGATATTCCTGAAGAAAACTATAATAAAAAGAAAATTTATAACCATATCAAAGATTTGCTGACCGACAGTAATGAAAAAACTTTAATCTTTTCACTAAAGGAACGATGGTTTTTAGAGTTTGTATCTTTACTAACATTCGATGGATTGATTGATAATGATCGCATCGCTGTGACTGGTTTTGCGGACACGAATACAGCACATGCTATTAATCCACATTCAAAATTAATCACCCAAAACCCCTTTTTAATGGGCAGTATTTCGGCGGAATTAATGTTGAAGCAGTTAAATAAAGAACCGATAGAAACTCAAAAAGTTGTCGTCCCTGCAAAAATTTTATACAATGACGATTCGAATAAATGAAAAAGCACTACTTTCAAATTCACAAGATTTGGAAGTAGTGCTTTTATCATCATAAATTGATTAAAATTTATATCTTGTTGACTGACCACAGTGGACTTTCACCATTTAATACTCTAATCACCTCATTGGCTGAATCAACAGCCATATTTTCCATGGCATTTTTTGTATTTGAGGCAATATGTGGTGTTAATAGGACATTTTCTAATTGGTATAATTCACTATCTAAAGGTAATGGTTCTTCATTAAAGACATCCAAAGCTGCTCCAGCAATCTCTTTATCTCTCAACGCCTCAATTAACTCATCTTGATTTACTAGGGCACCTCTTCCCAAATTGATTAACAAAGCAGTATCTTTCATTAGTGCAAATTCTTTAGATCCAATCCCAGCTTGATTATCTGCTGTCACCGCCATATGCAACGTTAGGACATCAGACTGTCTGAAAATATCTTCCCGATTAACTAATGATCCAATATTAGTTGTTTTAACAAATGGATCATAAATCAAAATTTTCATACCAAATGCATGAGCTAATTTGGCAACTTGCTTACCGATACGTCCATAACCCATAATGCCTAAAGTTTGTCCCGCAAGGTTAAAACCGCGATGACTATTTTTATAATCAAAGTTACCCTTACGCATTTCATTAGATGTAACTGTCAAATTTTTTGATAAATCTAATATTTCGGCAAGCGTTGTTTCAGCCACTGTCGAAGCATTTGCATTCGGAGTAATTGTGACGTGAACCCCATTTTTACCCCAAAAATCATCGTCAACATTATCATAACCGACACCATGACGCGCAATTATTTTTAAATTCGGCATTTTGGCCTTATCGAAATTTTCAAACGGTTCAGTCATTAAAATGATGGCTGCTGCATCAGGAGCTGTTTTAATCACTGATGATGCAGATAAATCTTCTAGCTCAACTAAATTAAAGCCTGCATGTAACAAGGTATCCTTACCCTTTTGCGACAAATTTTTAGGAATAACGACACTTTTCTTCATTATACTAACCTCTTCTCTTATCTTAATAAGTAACCACCATCGACTGGCAGGGTCACACCCGTGATGTAATTAGAAGCTGGACTTGCCAAAAAGACAATGGCGCCCATTAATTCAGATGGATCTGCCCAATGGCCAGCCGGAATGTGACTTAATATCTCTGTATTTCTTTCATTGTCTTCTTGCAAAGCTTTTGTCATCGGTGTATCGATATAACCTGGTGCTAAAACATTCACTTGAATATTTTCTGATGCTAGGGCATCCGCGTATGCCTTGGTCAATCCCATAACACCATGTTTGCTTGCTGTATATGGGAAAATAAACTTTCCAGCCCGGTATGACTGCATTGAACCAATATTAATAATTTTACCACCACCTGATTTAGCCATCACTAATGCTGCTTCATGCGCCAAATGATAAGTTGCCGTTAAGTTGATATCGATGACCTTCTGCCAATCTTCATCCTTAAACTCATCCCACTTATTTCTAATTTGAATACCAGCATTATTGATTAATATGTCTAATTGTCCAAATTTTTCTATGGTTGCTGCAACAATATCTTTTGCCGCATTTTTTGCAGTCACATCGCGATTGATAAATCCAATTTCAGAATCGTTCTCATTGGCAAACTTTTTTAATTCATCTAATCCTTTTTCATCAAAGCTTGCCACCATCACTTTTGCGCCAGATTTAATTAATGCTTTACTATAATATTGGCCAAGGCCGGATGCACCGCCTGTAATAATGGCAACCTTGTCATCTAATCTAAATAAATCTGTACTAAATTGTTCAACTAAATCCATCTTTATCTGCTCCTTTATTTATTAAATTTAAAATCAATGGAAAACTATCCAAACAACGAATTGGTTAATAAATGTCACTCCCCACATTAATGGTACACCGTGTTTCAAGAATTGGCCTGATTTTACATCAAGATAGTCCATTCCCCAAACATTCCAAGATTGTGTAATGTCTGTGGAAATTGCGAAAATCGATGCAACTGAGATTAATGGCAACAGCACTGAATCAGGTAAGATATTCAAAGAACTCAATACTGCAACTGTTGCTGCGCCAGCACCATATGCCATTAAGGGACCTCGCATCAAGGCTAAAGGTGCCAATATGCCAAGACCCACTACTAGTAATAACAAATTATGCTGTGGAATGATATTTCTAAATATCGGTGTAAAAAGATCTGCATTAACCCCAGCGACTCCTTGGAAAGTCATTAAAATAAGCAAAAAAGTAATCAAACCGGAAATATCCTTCACACCACGTTGTGCAGTACCATCTAAAAAATCCACGAATTTTTTCCAGGACTTTGCTTGTCCAGTAACTAATGCCGCCAGAATAATAGCAATCAATAATGCCGCAACTGACTCCATTTTAAAGATCATAGATAAGGCCACCGGAACTAGCGGAATAAACCAGGCGATTTTTGAAACATTTGGCGTTTCCGATGCATCTATTTCTTTGGTAGTTAAAAATTCTCTGTTTTCTGCAATTTGTTGATCTGTATATTTTCTTTTATTGATGAATAAAAATAAAATAACAAATATTAATTGAATAACCATCGCAATAAATCCAAATTTAATATATTTTGGATCAGCAAAATTAGCTTGCGGGAAAAACGCTTTAAACTGATTAAATTGTACTGTATTTAAATATAACGGTGCGCCAACCGACACAGTAAAAGCTGTTAAAGCGATTGGACGTGGAATTCCTATGTTTAACAACACCGGTAATAATATGACCCCAACAGCCACAACAGAACCAACACCATAAGCTGATAAGAAAATTAATGCCGTCACTGCCACAACCAGTGTCGCCGTTAGCATTTTCTTTTTCTCACCGAATTTAGCAACTGCGTTTGAAATTGATGCAGCAATTCCTGATTCTACCAGTGTTCTACCAAACCATGATCCAAAAACGATCGCAACAATTGTGCCACCATAGGCGACAATCTTATCATTAAATATTGTTTTTAAATTGGTAATGATTGCCGTTAAACCAGTTACATTAACAACCTTACCAGTTGTTGCATTCGTAATCACAGCATGATTTAGTTGTCCACCAGCAAAACCAATAATTGTCCAAACAGCTGCCATCACTAAAAAGCCAATCGTCATATTACCATTATGTAAGATATAGTAAACAAAAATGACGAAGCTCAATAACATCAAAATAACTAATAGAGTATTCATTGCATAGTCCCCTATTACCGGTAAATGGTTTTGACCATTTTTAGTTCTGATTCACGCGTATCAAAGTCAACGATTGGATATTCAAGGGCAACATCAGTTCCTGCATGAAAGAATTTTGCAGGTGCCTGCCAATCTAACTTTCCCTGATCTAATGTTGTTGAAGTTTCATTCTCATGACCTGTCATGTTTTTTAAATGAATATAGCGTGTAAAGGGGGCCAATTTTTCAGCAACTTTAATTGGGTCCTCATTAGTGACTAACCAATTACCTAAATCATAAACATACCCAACATCCAGACCATTTTTTTGAGCCTCCATTAAAAACTTGAGAATATTCTCTGAATTACCAGATAATTCAGTTTGATCATTTTCAACATTGAGCGACATTCCACTAGGTAATAAATTTGTTATCTCTGATAATTTACCTGTAAAATTACCGAAATCGCCAGTATTAAATTTAATTTCATCTATCTGTAAGACTTTACCAAATTTAAAATAAGTACTTAATTTTGGATTTAATTCACCAGCGACAAATAATTCATCAGGAACTGACAAATTAATTTTCAAATTTAGCCCCTTAGCTTTTTTTGCAAATAACGGTGCTTCTTGTTCAAAATCTGAAAAATATTCTAATCTTGCCTCAACACCATCAGCTTTTAAATTTTTAATATCGCCTAGAAAATTAATCTGTTGCTCACCACGACTATGACGATCTGCATAAACTAATGTATTAATAAAATATGCCATTACAATAAACCCCTTTTCACAATATATGATTATTCCCCTTGGTAAGCGCTTACCCAAAATTGTAAAAAATAATAATAAGCGCCAATTAAAATATAGGTAAGCGCTTACCTTATCTCTACAAAAACATTGTATTATCATTCACAAAATGTGTCAATCATTTTATTTCATATTCCAAGTCTGATATGTTTACAAGGGCTGTTGTCGGATCGCCATTGGAAGTTGCAAAAGGTCCGATTACCGTGCCAAATTGACTGCTTACTTCCAAGGTTTCACCATCAATTACCCCTAATTCCTCATCATTAAATAAGAAATGATATTGATTTTTCAAATCACTTACAATACTTAAATGAAACGCAATCAAATCATGTTTTTTTGAATGGGTTATCGTAGCAATGTCATGTTGACGATGCACAATTTTTACAACATTCTTGTAAACTGCAAACTTTATATAATCCGTATCATTTTTTCGAACTGCTAAACCAACTTCTTCATTCTTATCTAAATCGTAATTAATTTTAAAATTTGCAGAAATTTTTGTCTGTAAATGTGTTTGCCTAAAACCAACAAATGACACATTTGACTGATCATTAATATTAGCGGGTTGTAGTTTCATAGTATGACGGTCTAAGATAATATTTTCTTTATCCCCCCTGATACTTAATAAAGATTCACTATCTAGTGGATACTGTCCATTACTTCCATGATTGATCATACATTTTAAAAATTTTTCGATTGGGGCTTTAGGTGTTTCAGAGTCACTCGACCACTCTGGCTCACTCCAATTTTTTAAGTCGTCTGAATAAACAGTAAAATTACCTTGTTGTACATTCAGATGCATTGTATCTTTAAACTCTCCTATGATTTGATAACGATCTTTCTCAAATGAGAAATCAATTAGTCTTAAACCTTCTCCAGCGGGAACCCCTGAAAAATCAAATTCATTAGCTTTATTAAAAACATTTGAAACATGTTCGACATAACGATCATTTTTTAAAATATATATTGGCCAAGCAGGTAAATATTCGAATGTATTTGAAACTAATATGACATCATTATTTTTGACAATTATTTTTGAATCTGGATAAGTATCTAATAAAATATTTTGAGGCAATGCCATGTTGTTTTCCTTTCTTTATACACGTACGTGAGTTTTTTATTAGGTAAGCGCTTACCTAATAATAACACAAATAAAAAAACCGCCAAACAAAATTAGCAGTTTTTTTTAATTAAATAAATTTGGCCTTTATAGTTGTTGTTTCCGCAACACGATTAGACTTATTTTTCAATAATTCAAGCATTAATTCACCCGCAGTAGCCCCCATTTTAAAGGGATTTTGGCGGACTAATTGTAATTCTGGATTTATTTCAAAAATCATATCTGCTTCTGCAAAACCCGTTAGCATTAAATTTTTATTAACATCTTGTCGAATCAATAATGAAGCTAAGCGCAATACTAAACGCTCTTTCAGGGCAAATATCAACGTTCTTTCTTTTTTGTCTATGTTATTAATAACATTATCAATCAATTTATTGCCAACCGTTTCCTGGATATTCACTTCCATTATGGTTGCGTCTGGGTAAATTGCCTGAATGCCCTTTGTTCTTGCTTGTCGTGTTGAGACTGTGCCAATAGGCTCTGTAATAACTATCACCTGTTGATAATCTTTTTTTAAATAATATTCACTGACTTTTTTAGCTATCTCGTAATTATCACTAATTACCTTTGGCCAAATTGCATTTTCTAATGATCGGTCAACAGTTAAAATTGGCACTTTTCTTTTAATCTGTTTTTGAATAACTTGCGCATCAGTATTCAACGGTTGAATAATGATGGCATCAAAATTTTGTTGATCAATTTTGTTAATTAAATCAAGTTCTTGTTGCTTATCATCATTTGAATCAAATAATACTGGTGTATAGCCTTCAGTAATTGAAATGGCACCAATCCCTTTAAATAGCTCTGAAGAAAAATGATCATCAATATTTGCGACAACTACGGCAATCATTTTAGAACTTTTCGTCATTAATTGACGTGCCGCAGCATTTGGTACGTATCCCATTTCATCAATAATTGTTTGAATTTTTTTTGCAGTTTTATCGGACATTCTGTTAAGCTGTCCATTTAGGAATCTTGAAACTGTCGCAATGGATACTCCTGCTGCTAGCGCCACATCGTTTATACTAACTGTTTTGTCCTTATTACTCATGTACCCCTACCACCATCTTATTAATAACTTATTTTACTTCCTATCAAGTTTATCAATCACAACTTCTTAAACATAAATAACTTCGTCAAGTCAGCATCGTAACTCAACTTCGAAAACGCAATCAACTGTCCCGCGCTTAAGTATGTTTCATCATAAACACTTAATACTGGTGACGCCTCATCCTTCTGAAAAAATGTCGCCATGTCAGCAGTCATTAAGCCCGCTGCGATGGTTGAATCTTGAAAACCTAATTTTAGATTATCGTTGTTCTCTATAAAATTAAACAGCGATCCATATAAAGCCTGTTCCGGTATTTCTTTGACATGTTCGCATAAATAGTATGATTGTTCATACAAAAATGGTTCATCATCGGCGTATCGTAAACGTTGTACTTCCCATAATGGTGTTTTTGCATCAATCGTTGAATTGATTGGCAAAAATCCTGCTTCTGCTGCCGTTGTTTGTGCTAAGTTTGCAAATTTTGTAGTTAACTGACGGCCTTGTCGCGCGACCTCATCAGTCATGCCAACAATATTCTGCATTGAGATTGCTTGTCGATCCAACCGTGCCCGAACAAACGTACCAATACCATGAGCTTGAAAAGTATACCCCATGCGACTCAATTTTTGTAATGCTTGTCTTAGTGTATACCGTGTAACCTGGTAACGTGCCATTAACTCTGGCTCAGGTGGTAATTTATTCGCAGCATCACCAATCGTATGTTGTTGAATTTCTGCAATCATTTTTTTAACTAGTGCATCAATAGCTAATGAACTTTCTCTTTGTGCCATAATATGCCCCTTTAACTCATGATTACTTCTTTTACAATGTTTTGTTTATTCCTTGAAATATATCCCTAATACCTTTATTATGCCTGAATTTACGGCAAAACAAAAGACTTGTTAATTCACAAAACAACCATCTAATCATTGTGCTATTAACAAGTCTTTTATCATACTAATTTAGTTCAAGTTATCACCATTTGATAAAATAACTTGGTTAAACCACGTAAACGAATCTTTTTTCATTCGTTTTAGAGTACCCTCACCTGCGTCATTTTTATCAACGTAAATCATGCCATATCGTTTATCCATTTGACCAGTTCCTGCTGAAACTAAATCAATAAAACCCCATGGCGTATAGCCCATTAAGTTCACACCATCAATATTGATTGCTTTAGACATTTGTTCAATATGTTCGCGTAAATAAGCTATTCGATAACTATCATGAATTTGCCCGTCTTCAACCTTATCAAATGCCCCCAATCCATTTTCAACAACAAATAGTGGCAAATCATATCGTTCAGTTAACCAATTCAAAATATAGCGTAAACCAACTGGATCAATCATCCATCCCCAATCCGATGCTGGTAGCGTTGGATTAGGAATTTCTGTATGTTCATCACGGGTCGTAAAATCATCAGTTTCTGTTACAACGGCTTGTACCACATGTGATGCATAATAAGAAAACCCAATATAATCAACCGTACCGGCCTTTAAAATATCCTCATCTGCCAATGTGATATCAAGATCATAATGCTTACGTTCAAAGTACTTCTTTAACCAGGCAGGATACTTTCCTTTGCACTGAACATCTGCATACCATGTATTGACTTGCATTGACCGTTGCGCCTTCATCACATCACGTGGATCTGGACTGGCCGCATAAGTAGGACCCAAAGCAAACATTGCCCCAATTTCAAAATTTGGATTGATTGCGTGCCCAATTTGTACAGCTAATGCACTTGCAACCACCTCATAGTGACTTGCTTGATACATGCTTCGTTCAATATCTTCACCAGGTTCCGCAACTAATCCGGAATTGGTAAACAATGCCCAATCATTTAACATGGCTGACTGATTATTGATTTCATTAAACGTCATCCAATACTTTACCTTGTCCTGATAACGTTCAAAAACTACCTTGGCAAACTTTGTAAAGAAATCAATCATCTTGCGATTACGCCAACCACCATACTCCGTCACCAAATGATACGGCATTTCAAAATGGGATAACGTAATAACCGGTTCAATGTCATATTTTAATAGTTCATCAAACAAATCGTCATAGAATTTTAAACCTGCTTCATTCGGTTCATCCTCGTCACCATTTGGAAAAATACGCGTCCACGCGATACTCGTACGAAAAGCTTTCAATCCCAATTCAGCAAATAACTTCACATCATCTTTATAATGATGGTAAAAATCAATAGCTTCATGATTTGGATAATTTTCTCCTGGTAAAACACCATTCGTGATTCGGCGAGCGGTTTGATTATCACCTGATGTCATCACGTCTGCTAAGCTAACGCCTTTACCGTCTGCTTGCCAACCACCTTCAAATTGATGAGCAGCAACAGCGCCGCCCCATAAAAAATCTTTTGGAAAAGTGCTCATTAATTCATACCCCCAATTGTTTATGCTGCCGTAGCCGTTTGTTCATCACGAGCTAATTTACCGTCGTAGAATTTGATAAACGGATACCAAATCAAGAAGGCGACTAACGCACAAACAACACCTAGTACAGCTGCTCGCCAGTCACCACCAGAACCAATGAATCCTGATAGTCCACCTGGTGTTGGCCAGGCAACTTGCGCAATTGGTGGATTAACCATATGCAATTTAATCGCAAAGTAAGCAACCGACATTGATGCCATTGGTGCCAAGAAGAATGGAATCGCCGTGTATGGATTATACACGACTGGCATACCAAACAAAATTGGTTCATTAATATTAAAGAACGCTGGCACGATTGCTGCCTTACCTAATGCACCGAGTTGCGCCGACTTGGCAAAGAAAGCAATAAAGATGACCATGCCCAGAGTAGCTCCTGACCCACCGATTGTCACGAATGAATTATTAAACTCACCAGCAAATGGTAAGTTGGCACCGGTTTGATTGGCAGCCATGTTTGACAAGACAATTGGCGTTAAGAATGACGTCACGATAGTCGCACCATGAATACCAACGATCCATAAGGCGTGCATAATAAAGTAGATCACAAGTAATCCAACCCAAGTATTTGTTAGATTTGTGACGAATCCAAAAGGTACTGCAATAACTTTGAAAATATCAGTATTCAAGAATACCAAGGCACCGTTGATTACAATGACCGTTAAGGCAATCAAGGCAGTTGGAATCAAAGCCATAAATGAATTGATTACTCCAGCTGGTACGGTTTCAGGCATCTTGATCGTCCAATTTTTCTTCACACAATAAGTATAAATTTTAACGGCTAGGATACCCATAATAATAGCAGTAAAGATGCCAGTCGTTCCTAAACGAGTGACACCACCACCCATTTCCCAACCATCAATAATTTTTTGATCTTTAGTGACAATGTTGACCAACCCCATCGCACCATTTTTAAATAGTAATTCAGGTACGCACATGAAAAATGCCATCATTGATAATAACGCACCGCTCAATGGGTTAACATTGACTTTCTCCTCTTGTGCTTGAATTCTGGTATATTCGTAACCAAAAACCAAACAGAAGTAAAGAGCCAAAATACCCATGGTTGCTGTATTCGCAATCATATATAAACTTGTAATTTTATCGAAAGAAGCTGCCCAAATGCCTGCTAACGATGGGAAACTTTGTGGAATAACACTTACGATCAAGAACATCGATCCCACAATCGTGAATGGTATGGATGCCATACCAGCAGCCATTACGCCTCGTACAATGCGAAACTGCGCTAACTTACCCATGGGTCCCATGAGATGCTTACTTAAGAACTGGAATAGCTTGTTATCAGTATTGTCCATAATTTGCTCTCTTTTCTATTATTGTAAACTGGCTTTAAACTCATTTAAACGTTGTAAATAACGGTCTTGATCATGACTAATCAACCATGCTTGTCGTTGCACAAAAATACAAAAAATAACGCCAATTCCCAAAGCGATGAAAATTGCTTGCTGACTTTGGCCATTAATAAATGGATAGAAAGGCTGACTCGCTTTCATCAAAGTTGCGCTAATTAAAACGATATTACATGCTAATTGTGCCCAATAACCAACCCTGGTAATCACTAATGAATGATCAGGCTGCCAATATTTGCGGGTTTGCTCAATACTAATTGCTATATCAATTAAGAATAATATTGCTGGTAATAACCAATACCAACCCGGTGCCCCCAATAGTAAAATCGTCCAATATAAATTGGCAAAGAAAAAAACGGCTGTAACGTATCGAAATAACAAGAATCGATTAAAGGCCATACTTTTGATACTTAATGCCTGCTTTTGTTTTTGCCGTTGCTGTTGTTCTTCTGACATACATATGCCCCCCTGTAAAATATCGTCATCAACGTGCCCTCATGTCACATGATGAACTGACGCTTATCCTATGAGGATTAAAATGAACTAACCATTTGTGTCATAAAGTTCCTCCTTACTTTTTACTCATTCGAATGACTTCATTATAGCATTGAACTATATAAAAAGAAAGCGCTTTCTTTTTATATCAACAAAAAAGCAAACCAGGTATCTTACCAATGGTTTGCTTTTTGATACTGGCTAATAAATGTCACTGTCAGTATTTTCAATTAATTTAAATTTTGTCCACGGTTGAATAAAGTCTAACAAAAACAACTCATCTGCACTGATGTGACCGACCCGATTTTTCCGTTGATCTTGATGCGGGGCCAATACAATTTGTAATTCATTTTTATAGACACCAAAGTCATCATTACCAATCACAATATCGCCACGTTGAAACGCTTGTTCATTATCATGAGGTAAATTATCGACCGTTTGATAGTCGACTCGTGGCATGGTCGAACGAACAACTGTTTCATTGATATCCCCGCGTCTGAAATGTTGCGGTACGGTCACAATTGTTTTTTCAATATCATTGATTTGCCCCTCAAAATCAACCCTTAACACCAACTGATAACGGTTTACTTGACTCAAAACTGCTAGTTCGGCTTCGCTCGCATAAGCATTACCAATAATCACATCATCAATCAAACCGGTGCTAAATAAATGTTTTGCCTGCACATCAATTGGCAAATAACGATCCATTTCTAGCGTTGGCAGACCATCATTTACATCCCAAGGGCCAATTTTACCGATTTGGCTAGAAACAAAGGCAGCCGTATGGATACCTAGCTTTTTAAAGCGCTGACTGCAAGCAATAAAATAGTCATAAGGTAGGCCAGTTCCCTTTTGTGGATAAAAATTATGACAACCATAGATATATGGCTCATTTGCTTGGTAACTCAGAATATTATTCAAATAATCCACATCATTGCTGGCATTCAATTCAATAATTAAGTTATATGGATTGTACGATAGCATCGCCTCAGTCGCACCATCAAAAGACTGATCCAATCTGATTCCTGCAACACCTAATTCCTTAAAGAATGATAAATCAGCATATGAAATTCCTAATTGATCAAAAATCCGTGGTGCTACATCAATAATCGTCTCATAACCTAAATCATTAGCATAAGCCACAATTTGTTGATATTTTTGCTTAGTTTCTGCGATCGAACCGGTCACCTCTAGCATACTCATAAAAATACGTGTGAAACCATACTTTTTACCAAGCGCTAAATACTGCTTATCTTTTTCAAAATCACTATGATCTGGATAAATTGATAAGCCAAGTTGTCGTTTTGTCATCGTTATCCCCCTCAATAAAAAATGCAGGTCAAAAATTATCTTAGACTCTTTTTGACCCACATATTCTTGTTTCAATACTTATTAAGCAACTTCATCTTTTTCTTCTGCCAAATGGCTACGGTCCATGCTCTTGAAGAAGGCATAGTAGATCAAACCATCTATCACAATGTTAACCAATTGCAGAACTGCTCCAGACAAGTGACCAGTTGCCAAGTAACCTGAAATAATTGGTGGTGTCGTCCAAGGAACCATCACACCCATCGTCTTAGCAACGATACCCGTACTCATTGCCGTGTAAGTTGTAATAACATTGGCCATTGGTGCCAAAATAAATGGCAATAGCAACTTGTAATTCATAACAACTGGCATACCGAAGATGATCGGCTCATTAACATTAAATAATGCCGGACCAACAACTAGCTTTCCAAGGGTCTTAAATTCCTTACTCTTTGAGAGGAAGGCAAGCATAAATGCCAAACCAATGGTTGCACCAGATCCACCCATGTGAACAAAGTTATCATAGAATTGTTGCGTCACAATGTTAGGCAATGCCTTACCTGCTTGCATAGCGTTGGCGTTTTGTGTCATGGCACCAAGCCAGATCGGCATCATGACACCACTAACCGTATTCGCACCATGAATTCCAAAGAACCATAATAGACAGATAAACAACTCAACAATAATTGCACCTGGCAATGAATTGTTCAAATGGCTCAAAGGCTCTTGCAATACGAAGTTAATAATATTTGGAATACTCTTCATTTGTGAAGCTTCGACTGCCATACGAATGATCCACATAAGGATCAAAGCCAAAGCACCAGGGAATAGTGAGGCAAATGAATTGCTGACTGCTGGTGGTACTGTAGATGGCATCTTAATTGTCAAATTCTTATGAACCAACCAGACATACAAATCAGTAATAAACAAACCAACTAAAATAGCAATAAATAATCCTGAAGAATCTAATTGTTGTAGTGGCACCCACATTGCACCAGCTTTATCAACTCTTAGCGGAATAGTTAAAATAAATGCCCCAATGGCAACCACCATTGCTGAAAAGGCATCTACTTTATAACTCTTGGCCAGGTTATATGATATACCTGCGACCGCTACTAATCCCATGATATGGAACGAGGCGTTCGTTGGATATTGCACAACCGTGGCCCAGTTTGACCCAAACGTGTGGGCCATAAAATCTTGATAACCTTGAATTGGGAACTGTGCAACAATCATGAAGACAGAACCAATAATAATCATTGGTACGGCAGCCGTCATACCATCACGCAAAGCAACTAAATGTCGTGATCCCGACAATCTTTGAAAAAATGGAATTATTTTCTCATTTAATACATTACTTGCCATAATTCTTTCCTCTTATTTTAAATATATTTACTTTATATACCTAATTAATCTAACGATTCTAATGTGGCACCATTAGTTGCAATCACTCGTTGATACCACTTAAATGAGTCTTTGTAATACCGGTCACCCGAACCTTGACCCATATCATCTAAATCAACATAAATAAACCCGTAACGTTTCAACATCTCACCCGTCGATGCAGAAACTAAATCAATACCTGACCAAGGTAAGTAACCAATCAATGGCACCCCATCTAAGACAGCTGCTTGTTCCATTGCTTGGATATGCCCTTGGAAATACGTAATCCGATAATCGTCATGAATTTGATGATCCTCAGTTAATTTATCATAAGCACCAAAACCATTTTCAACAATAAACAGCGGCTTGTGCCAGCGATCCCACATCCAATTGATTGCCCAGCGCATACCAACCGGATCAATCTGCCAGCCCCAATCAGACTTCTTTAAGAATGGATTGTCACCATGATTGCCCTCTTCATTGTATTCAAGCCACTCATCGCCAGTATCAGAAACTGTCCATGACATGTAGTAAGAAAATGCAACGTAATCCACTGTATTCTCTGCCAAGATTTTTTCATCTGCAGCAGTAATATCAATATTGAAGCCCTTATGGTGCCAGAAATTCTTTAGCCAATTTGGATAGACACCGTTGGCATGTACATCACCCCAATAATATCGTGTTTGCATGGCACGTTGCGCTTCGAGGATGTCCTCTGGTTTTGATGAAGCTGGATACACCGGATTCATAGCAATCATGCAGCCAACCTGAATGTCAGTACCCAACTCTTGAGCAATCTCATGTGCATGCTTTGTCACCAAAGCTGAAGCCACTAGTTCATAATGGGATGCCTGATACATAAGTTCTTGTGCATCACCAGGTCGATAATCCTTTAACCCTGAATTTTGTAGTAAGTGATGGGGATTCATCCACTCAGTTTGATTATTGATTTCATTGAATGTCATCCAATATTTCACACGGTCACCATAACGGCGAATTACTGTGTCAGCAAACTTTACAAATAAATCAATCACTTCACGGTTGCGGAAACCACCATAGGCATTGACTAAATGCAATGGCATTTCAAAGTGGCTTAATGTAATTACTGGCTCAATCCCATTTTTGTGCATTTCATCGATCATGCGATCATAAAATGCTAAGCCCGCTTCATTGGGTTCTGCCTCGTCACCATTTGGAAAAATACGAGTCCAGGCAATTGATGTGCGGAAAGCTTTTAGTCCCAGTTCTTTCATTCTTTTGAAGTCTTCTGGAAAAGTATGATAAAAATCAATCCCGCGATGATTTGGATAATTACCATCTGGTAAAACCGTATCGGTCACTTCACGACGGACACCGCTTTTTCCTGCTAACATCACATCGGCAATTGAAACACCCTTGCCGTCAACATTCCAGGCACCTTCTAATTGGTGAGCCGCGACAGCAGATCCCCATAAAAAGTCGTCTGGCATTTGATAACCTTTGACCATATTATTTCTCCAATTCTGCAACTCGTTTCATCAATGCAATCAACTCAATCGCCATGTCACGGAAAGTTAATGCATTCATCAGATGGTCCTGCCCATGAACCATGTACAAATCTATTTCAGTATGCTCACCTTGCGCTTCCTTGGTTAACATATCTGTCTGTACATCATGTGCTTCCTTTAGCTCCTGATTTGCTAATGCCATCGCTTCATCAGCTTCATCAAATTTGCCTTCCTTGGCTAATTGAATTGCTTGATAGGCCTGCCCCTTAGCATTGCCACCGTGCATGATTAGTCCCATTACGACAGTCATTCGTTCATCGTTCATTTTTACATCCTCTTCTGAATTATCAGTTTAAGACAGCAATTTGATTAGTTCATCAAAGATTCAGCTGCTGCCAAAACTTTATCACCCTTCATCATGCCGTAATCCATCATGTTAATGACATCCATTGGAATACCGGCAGCATCCGTCTTTGACTTAACTTCCTTTTGCATATAACTCACTTGTGGGCCAAGTAGCAAAACATCTGGTTTCACATCGGCTGCTAATTCATTGTCAATATCCGCTGTTGACTTGGCAAAAATTTCATAATCCTTACCATTGGCTTTTGCAGCTTCTTGCATCTTCGTTACTAGTAGTGATGTTGACATCCCTGCCGCACATGCTAACATAATCTTCTTATCTGCCATTTTTCAATCCTCATTCTTCTTTTTCTAATTATAGATTGACACCATGTGATGCAATCACTTCTTTATACCAATTAAATGAATCTTTGCGGAGACGTTCCCCTGATCCTTCACCCATGTCATCTAAATCAACGTAGATATAACCATAACGTTTACTCATTTCACCGGTTCCGGCTGAAACAATATCGATAGGTCCCCAAGATAGATACCCAATTACTGGAATCCCATCATTGACCACTGCTTTTTCAACTTCAGCAACATGCGCTTTCAAATAGTCAATGCGGTATTGATCATGAACTTGGCCATCAACCACTTCGTCGTAAGCACCAAAACCATTTTCAACAATCATGATTGGCAAACCAGGATATTGATCATTCAGTTCATTCAGTGTGTAGCGTAATCCTTGTGGGTCAATGCCCCATCCCCAATCAGAAACCGGAATTTCTGGATTAGGAACAATCTCATAACCTTTGACATCCTCAAGATTAGTATCACGATCACCCTTAGCTTTGATAACCGTTGAATTGTAGTAAGATACTGCCAAATAGTCGACAGTTCCTTCACGTAAAGCATCCCGATCTTCAGCTGTAATGTCTGGACGGTAACCCGTTCTTTCAGCAAATGCTTCAAATTCTGCTGGGTACTCGCCACGAATATGCACATCTGAGAACCAGTCATGTAATTGACGGGCTTTTTGCATTGCCAGCATATCAGCTGGTTTTGGTGAAGCTGGATATAACGGTGCAACATTCAACATGCCACCAATCATAAAATTAGGATTAATTTCATGACCAACCTTGACCGCTTTGGCACTAGCCACTAATTCAAAATGAGCTGCTTGCACCATGGCGGCTAGCTTTTCCTCTGGCGTCGTATCTTGTGCAAATTGCAAACCGGAATTTGTCCAAATCATGAATTCACTCATGACATCGTCAGTTAAGTTTGCTTGGTTGGAAATTTCATTATGCGTCATCCAATAAGTGACCTTATCCTGGTAACGGATAAAGACAGTTGTCGCATATTTTACAAATAAATCAATCAATTTGCGATTCGACCAGCCACCATAGGCTTTAACTAAGTGATACGGCATTTCAAAGTGATTCAATGTCACAACTGGTTCGATACCTAACTTGTGCATTTCATCAAACAAATCATCATAAAATTTTAGGCCTGCTTCATTTGGCTCTGCGTCATCCCCATTTGGGAAAATTCGTGTCCAAGCAATTGATGTACGAAAGGCTTTGAAGCCCATCTCAGCCATCAATGCTAGATCTTCCTTGTATGTCTCATAGAAATAAATACCATGATGATTTGGATAGTTTAATCCCTCAATGACACCATCGGTTATTTTCCGAGGTTTGTTATTGGCGCCAGCAGTTAAAATGTCAGCAATCGATACCCCCTTACCGTCCTTATTCCACGCTCCTTCAGCTTGGTGAGCAGCAATCGCTCCTCCCCATAGAAAGTCGTCGTTTAATTTTAATCCCATGTTCGCCTCCCCAAATTCGTTCATGAACACGATCATCCAACATCTGCAATTTATTTTAGTTAAAAATCTTTGACTAACTTAAATTGTATATGTACACTATAACAGTACATATACAGTAATGCAAGCGTTTTCATCATACACATTCGAATGTGTTTACTGAAAGGAGTAGCAAAGTGCTTAAATATCAACAGATTGCCAAGGAACTTTTTTTATTTATTCAAAGTAGCCAATTAAAACAAGGTGAACAATTACCCAGTCTATCGGAGCTAGTAAAAATTTATCATGCTAGCAAGATTACCATTCAAAAAGCCATTGCCGAACTAGAAAAAGAAGGCTTTATCTACCAAGTACAAGGTAGTGGGACTTTCGTACGGAATATGCCTTCGGATGACTATATTAACTTTAATTTGAATCATGGTTGGACGCGCGATTTCACCAAAAAAGTCACCGAAAATACAGATGTGACTGTAAAAAAAATTGCTGCCCCGCTACATGTCGCACACAAGTTAAATTGTCCAGTTGATAATCCTGTTTTTAAAGTTCAACGCGTGAAATCCCGAAATAATGAAATATTCTGTTTTGAAACCTCATTCTACAATTCACAGTATATTCCCTACTTGGATGAATCCATTTCACAACAATCTTTATTTAATTACATTAATCAGGCGTACAATATCACCGTTGGTTTTACAGATAAATTTTTTGAAGTTCGCGAATTAACGGCGATTGAAGCCCAGAAACTCGGTTTACCAGAAAAAAGTTTTGGCCTATCTGTCTATGAAACCTTTTATTCAACTAGTGGTGAGATTTTTGATTACTCTGAAAATGTCTATCATCCTGATCATGCAAAGTTTTATTTAACCAATTAATCAAAAAATTCCTGTAGGTCAATATGACGGTGTATACCGTAAGAACCACAGGAATTTTTTCTTTATTTTTTTATAAAAACTTTTCTAGTGCTTTCGCAATACCATCATTGTCATTTGTATCCGTAACAAACGTCGCATAATCTTTTGCTAGCTCTGAGCCATTTCCCATTGCAATCGCATGGCCGGCAAATTTAAACATAGGGATGTCATTTTTTTCATCACCAAATACCATTACTTCTTCAGCATCTATTCCAAGTTCAGCTGCTAAAATTTCTAACGCCGCTCCCTTATTTGCGGATGCATTCATAACTTCTAAGAAATTATCAGCGGCTCGTACAACGTAATATTGACCACCAAATTCTTTCACTACTGCTGGTTCAATCTGATTTAATTCATCAGTCTCACCCACAAAGATGGCTTTAACGATTGAGAAATCATTGCCTAATTCATCAGGTGTACGAATCAATAATCCCGCACCGTTCTCCCACGCCTGAATGACGGTAATACGACTAACATTAGTATTGCTAGTATAAATTTCACCATCTTCGTCAAGCACATTGTACTGCAACTGATGTTGCTTAGCATATTCATCTATGTGACGGTATTCAGCATTTGGAATGCCTAATTTATTGATAACTTTCCCAGTAACGGACTCAATCACACTGCCATTATAAGTAATGACATACTGGTCATCACTATTAATACCAAGTTCATTCAAAAATGGTCGCACCCCTGGCAAGGGTCGTCCCGAGCAAAGCACCACTTTGATACCATTCTCAAGTGCCTTTTTTAAAGCAATTTTTGTACTAATGAGAATCTTCCCCTCTGAATTTAACAGTGTATCATCAATATCTAGCGCAATTAATTTGATCATCGTCATATCTCCCCTAAGTTATTGTTAACGCTTTCATATTAATTGGTCTACACCAACAAGTCAACAAAAAAGAAGTTAAACCGTAATCAAATTTGCTTGAAAATTAGTGCTATCCCAATCCCTAACATTGCTACACCAAACACAATGCCACTCCAGAGAGCTGCTGGTAGAAAATGAGACGTACTTTTTGTACCATGTCGCTTGCTATTTAGGAAACCCCCTCTAACACTATAAAATTCCCAAAAGCTAATTAAAATTAGTATCACACCAGTTATTTGTTCCGCCAAAATATCCACCCCATTCTTTTTGTAATTATTTAGTCAAGCGCATTTTCATTGATTAACTTAATAATCTGCTGAATAGCTTTGTCCCATACGATCCATTCATGACCACCACTGACCGCAACGAACTCATGACGTAACCCCTGTTGTTCAATTCGTTCGTTAAGGGCCAGATTCATTTCATAAAATGGATCATCAGTCCCACATAGTTGCCAAATATATGGTGTCTGCGCTCCCTGTTGTGTTATCAAGTAATTAATGTCATTAATAGAATTTTTCACTTGATCTGGTGAACCAAATAGTCCTTTGAACCAAGCATCACGTTTTGGACTCTCATGCCATTTTTGTACAATATCAGTCATCGCAGACATTGGGAAAATTGCTCGAAATCCATTTGGATGTGTCAATCCAGTTTTTAATGCTCCAAAGCCGCCCATCGAAGTTCCCGCAATAAATGTTTGTGATCGTTGATCTGACAAACGAAACCATGCACGACAACGTTGTAACAGTTCCTGACTAATATATTCAAAATACTGACTCTCACCATCCCGACTCGTGTAATAACTCCGGTCTACTCGTGGCATAATAATCGTGATATCTGTTTGACTGGCATAATCGGTCAGCCGTGTTTGATTTAGCCAAGCATTTTCATCTTCACCTAAACCATGTAACAACAATAGTGTTTTCCCTGATCCTGTTGGGTACTCTGGCAAAATAATATTGACACTTGTATTCATTTTCAATGCTTTAGAGTAAAATGACAATCGACTTACCGCCATAAAAATCTCCCCTCATTAAGATAAGCGTTCCTCTCGCACGTAGTTAATTGGTAACCATTCCAATACTCGTTCAATTTGTTTATCCCAATAATACCACTCATGACGACCAGGGGCTGTTTCATAGGTGATGTCGTATGATAACTGCTTTAATTTAGACACAGCTGTATCATTTAATTGTTTAAACTCGTCCTGCTCCCCTATCCAATCATACAATTTCGGTTTGTTTTCACAACGCTCTGCTAACGTCAAAATGTCATTATCAGAACCAATAAAATGATCCAAATCACCAAAAATGCCTCGCCAATAAGTTAATGATTCCAAATCAAGTAGTGTATCTATCTCACCCACAAGAGCTCCGGAAAGTGAAGCAGCATAACTAAATTTATCGGTTGCAAACGCCATTTTAAATGCACCATAGCCACCCATTGATAACCCAGTGACAAAATTTTTAGATCTTTTAGTTGAAAGTTGTGGAAAAAAACTGGCAACCTTTTCTGGTAATTCTTTTGCAATCGCATCAAAATAATTTAAGCCATACTGCGTATTGGTATACCATGCTAAATCCGTTGATGGCATAATAATTGCAAGTGGCGTTTGTCTTACTAATCGTTCAATATCTGTACGACGTTGCCAAGTCGATTGATCACCAGACATGCCATGTAGTAAGTAAAGTACTGGCACATCTTGTAATGTTTCTGCCGTCCAAGTTGGATTGTGGTCCGACAATTCAGGCAAGATAACGTTCATCGTACGATCCATGCCAAGTACTTGTGAGTAATAATTAACTTCTAAATGTGCCATGGTGAACCTCTTTTCTTAAAAATGATGGTAATAATTTGAAATGAGTTTTGATTTAATTAACAATTATATTATCACGCAAAGAACATAAAAATATCATTTGACCATCAATTTATTCAAAAAAGACGAGTTCTTGATTAAAACCAAAAATTCGTCCACTATTATTTTTAATTAATTGTCAATTCAGTTTCTGGATCAAAGAAGTGTGCCTTGTTCACATCAAAACCAACTTCTACTTCAGTACCAGGCTGAATATGATCTCGAGCATTCACCATTGCAACAAACTCCTGAGTTCCTACCTTACAATACAATTGTGATTCTGCACCTAATAATTCAGAAACATTAATAACCGTTTTCACTTTGGCATTAGGAAAAGCTTCAATAAATGCATTTTCTGTATGGATATTCTCTGGTCTGATACCAAATTTTAGACTCTTTCCTTGATAACCTTTGGCATTAAGTACTTTTAAATGTCCTTCTGGAACTTCCAGTGAAAAGTCATTATGGTCTTCAATAATAACATTATCTTTTAGGGTAACATCAAAGAAATTCATTGCTGGCGCACCAATAAAACCACCAACAAACAAGTTCACAGGATTTTGATATACCTCTTGAGGAGTTCCTACTTGCTGTATCTTACCTTCATTCATAATAACGATTCGATCTGCCATCGTCATTGCCTCAGTCTGATCATGTGTCACATAAATAGTTGTGGTATTTAGACGTCGATGTAGTTTAGCAATTTCAGCACGCATAGATACTCTTAATTTGGCATCCAGGTTAGATAATGGCTCATCCATTAAGAAAATAGGAGCATCTCTAACAATAGCACGACCTAATGCGACACGTTGTCGCTGACCTCCTGACAGTGCTGCAGGTTTTCGGTCAAGATATTCATCTAATCCAATAATTTGGGCTGCATCATGAACTCGCTTATCAATCTGATTTTTTGAGTAGTGTCGTAACTTTAAGCCAAAAGCCATGTTATCATAAACACTCATATGTGGATAAAGGGCATAATTTTGGAATACCATCGCAATATCCCGATCTTTAGGTAGTTCATCATTTGCTTTTTTACCATCTATCAGTAAGTTACCTTTGGTAATATTTTCCAACCCAGCAATCATACGAATGGTTGTTGATTTACCACATCCTGATGGTCCTACGAAAACAATAAATTCTTTATCTTTCACATCTAGTGAAAAGTCTGAAACTGAATAGCCATCTGCATTATCATATTTTTTATAAATATGTTCAAGATTTAGTTCAACCATTTGTTCCCCCTCTGTTAATCTGAAAACGATATTTACTTTTGCGCTAACATTTCAATTATTTTTAACAATTATCGTAATAATCTGTTGAATCGCTTTATCCCATACAGACCATTCGTGACCGCCCTCAACTTCAACGAATTCATGCCGTAAACCTTTTTGTTCAATTTGGGCACTAAGAGTAACATTCATATCATAATAAGGATCATCGTAACCGCATAACTGCCAGATAAACGGTGTCTGTTTCTCTTGTTGTCCCACAAGGTAGGCAATATCATTATTGGATTGCATCACTTGGTCAGGTGAACCAAATAATCCTCGATACCATGCATCACGGTTTGGACTTTCATGCCACTTTCGTACAATATCAGTCATAGATGACATAGCAAAGATTGTTTGAAATTGATTAGGATATACTAACCCTGTTTTTAGAGCACCAAAGCCTCCCATAGATATACCAGCAATAAATGTCTTTTCTTTCATACTTGATAAATGAAACCATTGTTGACAGCGTTGCAAAATTTCTTGACTAATATACTCAAAATATTTACTATCTCCATTGCGATTTGCGTAATAACTACGGTCAACACGTGGCATAATAATTGTAAGGTCAGTATTTTCAGCATATTCAGCTAATCTTGTTCTATCTAGCCAAGAATTTTCATCATCACCTAAACCATGCAAAAGTAATAATGTTTTCCCTTCACCACTAGGATGTTCTGGCAAAATAACATTAATACCTGTTTTCATTTCTAGCTCTTCAGAATAAAACGACAACCGATTTATTGCCATAATCTTCTCCTAACTATATTGACTATGCTACTTTTCACCTAATGACTGTCGATGACGAATTCGTGTTGGAATTTCTTGATTTTCAAGTTGAACACTTCCTTCAATCATTTTCAATAAGCTTTCAGCAGCAACATTTCCCCAATGATGTTTTGAATAATCAACTGTACTTAAACCTGGTGTCATATATTGACCGATAATGTCATTATCAAATCCAATGACCTTAACTTTTTTACCAATTAAACTGGTTGGTATTTCATTAATTATTCCGACTGCCATCTCATCGTTTAACGCGAATACACCAATTGTATCTGCTTTTATTTTAAAAATTTCGCTAGCAACTCTTTGTCCACCTGCAATTGTAAAATCGCTTTGAATTACCTTAACAGGCAGATGAATACTTTTTTTACTTTCAGCTAATGCTGCCTGTAATCTTTGACTTGAGTCGTAAGAATTTTTTGGCCCAGTGACAATTACAAGACACGAAATTTGCGCATCCATTAATGCATGAACTGCTTGTTGGGCGCCATGTTGATTGTCCAAAAGTACTTGCGTGACATTCTGATACGATAGTTGTCTATCCATAACCACAATCGGTTTGCCCATTTCAGCATAACGTCTTATAGTCTCATCTGGAAACGTTGTATCCAAAATGATTGCGCCATCAACTAATCCTTGTCCGATAAAATCTCTGGCCTGAGCACCACCTGTCGCAACAATTGTTTCATAATTGTTTTTTGCTAACACTTGATTCACACCTTCAATCATATGACTATAGAAATAACCACCAAAGTCATTGAGATATAAACCAATAATAAAATTTTTTTGTTTTTTTAACATACGACCAGCTAAGTTTGGCGAGTAATTGTATTCTGCTGCAATTTTTTGAATACGAGCCCTTGTTTTTTCAGTTACTTTGCTACTGCCGTTTAATGCATAAGAAACTGTTGAAATTGAGACACCAGCTTTTTTTGCTATATCTTGAATACCTGCCATGTTTAGCCCTCGCTTTATTTTTTAATTCATATTGTATATATTTTACCTTATTTATCCCCCTGAATATTGAATCCTTGCAAAATGTACTTTTGACCAATAATGAAAATGATGATTATCGGAATAACCATAAATGATGATCCTGCCATTTGAATACCATAATCGGTTGTATGTTGCCCTTGCAATAATTGCAAACCAACCGATAAGGTATAGTATTTTTCATCGTTGGCCAATATCAATGGCCACAAGAATGCATTCCAGCCATTGATAAACGTTAAGATCGCCTGAACTGCCAAAACCGGTTTTGAAATCGGCAAAATGATATGCCAGAAAATGTACCATTCACTCGCACCATCTAATCTCGCTGCTTCCAATATACTATCTGAAATATTAGACATAAATTGCCTAAACAAGAAAATGTTAAAGGCTCCAACTAATGCTGGCAAAATAATACCTGTCAATGTATTGGTTAAATGCATTTCATTTAGAATCAAATACACTGGTATCATGGTCACTTGACCAGGAATCATCATGGTTGCTAATACTAAAATAAAAAGGAACCCTTTGCCTTTAAATTTAAACTTTGCAAACCCATAGCCAGCCATTGCATTAAATAACAAACCGACAAAAGAAAAAAATGTTATCACAATTGTATTTCTAAAATATAGAGTAAAACCACTGTGGAATAGTCTTTGATAATTTTCAAATGTCCATGTTTTAGGAAGAAAATTTTGTGTATTTTGTACAATCTCAGCATTCGTCTTAAAGGATGACAAGAACATCCATAGAAATGGCAATATTGTTATAAATCCCCATATAGCTAGGACTGCACCAACAACAACGCGTGAATTACGCTGTGATTTTAGTAAACTGTTACTCATCGCAAATCCTTTCTTAGCTACTTATTTTGCTGTTTATTTTGAATTTTAAATTGAATTAATGTTGCAATAATGATTGCGGCAAACATTATAAACGATGCACTAGCTGCATAACCAAAATTACTTTGTTGGAACCCATTCTGATAAACGAATAAGGCGACAGAGTTAGTACTTCCAAGTGGTCCACCCTTTGTCATCACAAACGGCTCATCAAAGAATTGGAACCATCCAATCAACGTTGTCACTGTGACAAAGAAAATTGAAAATGTAAGGGATGGAATAGTAATGTGGCGTGTTTGTTGCCACCAACTTGCACCATCTAATTCTGCAGCTTCATAAAGATCTTTTGGTACTCCTTGCAAAGCAGCTAAGAAAATCAACATATTTAATCCAATAGCCTTCCAAACTGCCAGAATAATCAAGGCAAACTTAGCCACATGCTGATCAGTCAACCATCCTATTGATCCAATACCAATTGAGTGTAATATATTATTAATCAATCCAGTACTTGGATTATACATAAACGTCCAAACAACGGCTACGGCAACTGTATTGGTGATTGAGGGTGTATAAAAGATTAAACGCATAAGTTTAAAAAATTTATTCTGTCCAAAGTTAATCATAATTGCTGATGTTAAGGACAGAACAATTACCGCAGGTACACCAATGACAACATAAAACAATGTATTACCAACTGATTGTAAAAATAAACTATCCTTGAATAAGTTGATAAAATTATCTAATCCTGTAAATTTAACCGCTCCCCAATTACCTAATCCAGTAATATCCAAATTCGTAAAACTAATAACTAGCGAAATAAGAATTGGAATTATTGAAAACAAGATTAGTAATAATAAAGCAGGAAAAATAAATGTATAAGGTATTAATTTTTTCATTGTATTACTTTTCATGAAATTTCCTCTTTTACCTTTACTGTTATTACCTATTGATTTGTATTAATACTTTTGTTTGCTTGTCTATTAAGCGTATCAAGTGTCTTTTGGGGATTAGCATTTTCAACAGAAATTTTTTCCCAAGCTTTTACATAATTTTGACCAATTTCATCCCATTGCTTAATAAGTGGCATTGGTTTAGAAGATTTAAGTTGTTTTTTAATCGTCTGAACCTTTTCACCTTGCAACGAATGATCTGTCCAAGCGTCTTTACGTGCTGGTAAAGAATCACTATTTTTATAGTATTTAATTTGGTTTTCACGTTTTGACAAATATTTCAGTAACTTTAAGGACTTTGCCCGATGCTTAGTGTACTTAAAAATAGCTAAATCACCACCACCTGTAACGGACATATTATTAACACGTCCTTTAGGCAATTCAGCAACTCCCCATTGATTATCTTTTAGTCCTGCATCATCTTGAATACTCTTAACCATCCAAGGCCCAGAAATGAACATTGGTAAAGGTGCATTACCACCAAAAGATTCACCAATTGATAACTTTAAATCGTTTTTTGGAGCCACACCATTTTGTACATATTTTTGTAGGTACGTCATTGCGTCAACCATAGGTCGCTGATTAAACTCAGTTTCACGTTTATCGTTTAGTAGTGTTGATCCATTTTGTCTAGCCAACATAAAACCATATGTTGGTTCAGCAGGATCGATATTAAAGCCATAGGTATCTTTACCACGACGTTCTGATAATTTCTTAGCTACCGTGTAGAGTTCATTCCATGTTTTAGGTGGCTCATTATATCCAATCTTTTGTAATAAATCTTTACGATAAAAAAGAACTCGTGTTTCGGTATACCATGGCACACCATAATACCTGCCACTTATTTTTGTTGTTTGAACGTTTCCTTTAAAAAAATTATTTGGTTGAAGATTTGTATCCTTTTTCACTTCATTTGTAATATCTAGTAACGAATTTGAGCTAACATAATTTGGTACAGAAGTTGTTCCCATATCAATCAAGTCTGGTCCTGATTTTGAAGCTGCTGCTGTCAATAACTTATCATTATATTGCGACCATGGAATACTTTGTATTTTTACTTTAATTCCAGTTTCTTTTGTAAAATCATTGATAATTGGTTTAATTGCGTCATTTCCATCCCCGCCATACCAGAATGTGACTGCATTTGTTGTTGAACTAGTATCTTTTTCTGCTGCTTCATTCAATGCAATGAAACCTCCACCAGCAACGATAACAATCAAGGTGCCAATGGTCCACTTTTTAATGTTCATGTTACTTTCCCCCATAAACTCACGTTAAATCATCGTATTATTTACTATATTTCATTCAAACGTCTCCTTTCCAAGTAAGCGCTTACATTTAACGCCAAAATTTTTTAGTCCCAAGTTATATTAATTTCTTTATCAAAAGCTGCTGATATTTCGTGCTTACTTCCCAAATTTAAATCTTTAATACCCATAATGTCTTGTAATATAGCTGCGATATAAATACCTGGTCCACTACTATATAATCGCCATCCCCCTTTAACCTGTTTACTAGCTAATTGATCATAATTTTTTTGAGCAGCATAACGTGTTTTAAAGTCCGCATCTGAACTAGAAAAATAAACATTAGCCTGACGAATATTGGCATTTGATACTCGATTCGATAAATTGATTGGATTTACTAAATCCAGTAAGCGCCAAGCCTCCTGTTTATCACCATTAACTGCCACTGCTTGGGCATACCGAATATGGGCATGTACATATAACAAACCAATTTCACGGCCAAAATTTGCGGACTGTTCTGCACGTTTGAAAACTTTGCTTACCCCACCATGATATTTAGCAGGTACATTCATTAATCGAACACCATCCGCGTAGAGTAAGTGATCTTTGATGGTTTGCATAGCCCTGTCTGCATCGTTACCAGTTAAAATTTTACTTAACACACCCTGGGAAAGTGGTAATAGCCGATAATCTATATCGGTTTGCCTGTCTCCTGGATATATAATTTGTTGTACTTCACCAGTATCTGTAAATTTAATAAAACCAGGTAGTACATCTGATTGCATGAAGTACTTTTGAAAATCGGTATACATTTGATTCACAAGTGATTTACAACGTTGATACAATCGACTATCTTTTTGTAATACTTTGGTTAGTTTACGAAATACTTCTATCGTTAATTCTTCCGTCCAGGTACTAGCCATTTGTTTCTTTTGTGAACTATCAGCCGGTTGCAATGTATCGTCCCAGTCACCATCGCCATATGCCGAAACTGAGGTGCCAGACAAAAAATTATTTTCTATATAATCAATTTGTCGATTGATATGTTCAAGCAGCGTCTCTGTTGAATTGGTTGCTTGCCTATTTTTTTCTGACATATAAGGTATATTAAGTGTTAATATGTCTAAATCACCTGTTGCCAATAAATAGTCAGCTATCACTTTTAGTGGCCAAACAATGACATCGCCATGTGATTCATCAGCATAGGTTTCACTATACTCATCAAACATAAACCATTGTGGCCAATTACCCGTTTCAATAAATTGATGCGTGTATGTTGTGAAAATAATCTCACGTACTTTATCGAAATGACCGGTCGATAGGAATAATTCTGCTGGTCCTTGGCTTACATCTCTAGTCCCCCAAGCAGCCCCGCCATATTGTTCTAAACCATGTGGCGAAAGGAAATGAACTAACGCATCATGAGCAAACCATGGCAAAATTAAATTAGTCCGAGTTACTAAATCTTTCTTAGCAGCTTTTTGTGTATCAAAATGGATATTTCGAATCAATGACATTAAATTATTTGTATGTTGTTGTCGTACTTTATTAATATTAACTGTCTCTAGTTCATCGCTGATTAAACCCGTTCTAATACTTAACTTTGAAACATCTTTATAATGGCCAATAACCTGATTAGTTGGAAATTCTAGCGGTTGGTTAAATATAATATTCTCATCACCTAAGACTAGTTCCGTACCATTATGTTTTGAGAATTCAATTTGATATCCCAAATCAGGAACTTTTTTTGCCATCTTTTGATGACTATTTGGCAAGATTTTAACAACTTTATCCAAAAATGTTACTTGATAATCAGGACCTAGCGTTTGGCTTTCAATTTGTGTTGATACCAACAATTCATATTTTTTACCAGTCAAGGATTCAAAGCTTAAATTTAACTGTGCTTTTCTAACGCTAGAATCATCAGAAATCTTGATGATATCGTCTTTCAATTTGTAATACCAGTCCGCACCGTCATAGTGCATCACAAATGCTGATGGCATTGCTAAAATGTGATAAACACCATTTTCCTTTAAATAAATTCGAGTGCCTGGCAAATGGAAAATATTAAAAGCATCTCGCGTCGATGTTGATAACTGATTCATGTCAGTATTACCGTACACACTATGCGATTCAAATACCCCAGTTATATATTGAGTCGTTGCAAAAACTGGCTGACCAGCATTTACTGTTGAATTACTCAACACAATATTCCCTGATAATCGTTCCTGAATACGTTCTTTTGTGGGCAAAACAACATGCGATCCATCTGGATTAAAAAATGACAAGACTTGATTTTGAAATTTTTCCACTTGAATAGTATCCGGAAATAATTTTTTCAGTTCATCACCTAAGAATTCATATTTATTTTCTGATCTACCAAAAGATACAATAGTTTGTACAACAGATAATTGTTTGGTTTTTCCCTTGACTTCAGCTTTCAAGTACTGTTTTTTTAACAACCCATCATCAATCATTACTGTTGTATTATTTTTTGGTTGTGTCGTATGAAAGCTAGCATAAAACACAACTTGAGTTGATTGATTTTTTACTGCAATTTCAGGTGTTCTTAATGCTGTATAACTCCCCTCATATTGCAGATTTTCATTATTTAGGTCTACATGTTGTAACCCTTCAGGAACCTGTGATTCTTTGTAGTTAGTGCCAAAAAACTGTAAACTATCTGTTGAAAAACTTTGTAGTGTCTGGAAACTTCCTTCTTGCAAATAAGGATAATTATTTGTCTGACTTTGATTTTGCCTAGACGCAATCGTAATGCTCTCAGGAGTTCTCTGTACAAAATGATCAATATATTGGCTAGCATAGGCTTCATTTGATTTAACAAAACTTTCTTCACCAAGTCCTAAGTCCTGGGTATATGTGATATCAACAACTGATATCTGATTACTTACCGATTGCAATCCTACTGTCCAAAACCATGTATTATCAGCGATTAACAATCGTAAATCATACAAAATCCCCTTATAATTTCCAGTCCAATTAACGGTATTTGTCGTGTATGAAACATGGCTCTGGCTGGCTGGTCCTATAAGAGGATGTATGTCATACCCATCTTCCTTTTTAATGCGTAAAAATATGTTACCAAAACTACCATCTATATTGTTTCCTTCAATTTGATTGACCATAATGGTATCATTCATAATTTTCCCAATCACACCATTATCCAATAAAAACATTGTAGTTTTTCCATCAGTTATTACTGGCATTCTATCCCCCTCTCATTCAATTGTTAAATTATGACTGACTAAGTCTGTCGAATTAAGTCCAACCATGATTTCATATTCACCTAAGTCAATACTGGTTGACAGATCTTGATGCACGCTTGCAAGCTCATTCACAGGAATTGACATCATAATTTTCCGAGAATTCTTTGCCGGCACCTCTATTTTTTTAAACCACTTCAAAGCTTTCGTCGGATGAACTGTTTCACCAATCTTTTGATGAATATATCCTTGCAATACCGTTTGCCCAGATCGATTTGATTTATTTTGTAAAATAACACTTACTTTAATTTGTTCTGACATGGACAAAACATTTTCTTGGATTACGGATTCACTAATCGAAATATCTGCATAACCCAAACCATCGCCAAAATTGTATAGTGGATCATTTGACCCATCAATATATTTTGTCACATACTTTGTTTCATTATTTTGCAACCCAAATTCAATTGGTCGTCCAGTTGTATAAGAATTATAATAAATAGGAATCTGTCCGTTATTCCGTGGAAATGTCATTGGTAAACGTCCTGTCGGTTCTGACTTACCAGTTAGAATATTAGTCAGTGCCGTTGCCCCCTTTGTCCCTGGGAAAAAACTAATTAACATAGCATCTACCAATTCATTAACTTGTGTCAAAATTAATGGCCGTCCAGTAACGACAATTGCAACGATAGGTTTATTAAACTGTCTTAACTTTTTTAAATACTCAATTTGTCCAATTGGTAAAGTTGGTTCCATCATACTTGTGGCTTCACCACTTTCCGAACTAGGTTGTCCTAGTGCAACAATAATCACGTCTGCATCACTAACCTGTTGACTGATTTTATCCCAATCCTTAATATGACGGTCGTGATAATTAATTCCTTCTGAAAAAGAAATGTTTTTAAATGACTTTTTCATCTTAAATAACAAGCTTTTTGTCTGTAAAACATCCCCCTTCCAGGACCAACTACCAAGTAAATCACCTGTATCTGCTACTGGACCCGTTAAGAATACTCGCTGATCAAATGATAGTGGTAATATTGACGAATTATTTTTTACCATGACAATAGATTCTTCTGCCACTTCTAGTGCATTCTTTTCATGTGCTAACTTGATGTCTTTATCATTTTCTTTTTCAGGATTCAATCCTTTGTATGGGTTCTGAAATAACCCTAACTCTTTTTTTAATTGCAATACTCTACTAGCCGACTCATCAATTAACTTCAAAACATTTTTTGATAATTCATCAACATGTTCTAAAAGTGTTATATAAGCAAATGACATCATATCAATATCAACACCTGCATTAAGTGCTAAATTAGTTGCAGCTTGTAGGTCTGTTGCTGTTCCGTGATTAATCAGCTCATTAATCGCATCCCAATCACTAATCAATACACCATTGAATTCTAATTCTTGACGTAATATATCTTTCATCAAATATTTATTACCAGTGGCGGGTACACCAAACATAGTATTGAAAGAAGTCATTACCAACTTTGCTTGTGCTTCAATTGCTGATTGATAAGCACCTAAATAGTTTTCTCGAAATTGCCATTCTGACATATCAACTGTATTGTATTCGCGCCCTGCCTCTGCTGCACCATAACCTGCAAAGTGTTTCACCGTTGCTGCTATATGTGAATCATCGATAGGTAAGTTCCCTTGAAATCCTTTAACAGCCTCCCGCGCCATCACTTCATTTAGATAAGGATCTTCACCGGTTGATTCCATGACTCTTCCCCAACGTGGATCACGGACTAAATCAACCATTGGCGCAAATGTCACGTGCAATCCTGCAGCCGCGGATTCAGATGCTGCTACTTGTGACGCTATTTTCATCATTTTTGGGTTAAAAGTTGCTGCAATTCCTAGTGGTATCGGAAAAATTGTTTTATATCCATGAATGACATCAGCCATAAACAATAATGGAATCTTTAGAGAACTGTGTGCTAGATAATCTTGCTGAATTTTCTTTACTTCGGAAGATCCAGAAGTTCCTAGAACTGACCCAATCATATACTTCACTTCGTCCTTTAATCTTCCGTTCTCACTAAGTGGTCCTGTTATCGTACTTTCACTACCTTTAAAAAAATCACCAGTTACCTGAATCAACTGACCAATCTTCTCTTCGACAGTCATTTTGTTTAACAATTTTTTGACAATATCTGTCATTTTGTTCCCCCTTAACAATTAATCGAAACGTTTCACCAATATAGTAACTTATTAAATTAAAAAAATCAACCCAATTGTCCTATTCTCAGGACAATTGGGTTATCAGAGGTTAAAATTTCGGTTCTATACTTTCTAGCGTGAAAGGAAAAATCCTCTCAGAATATCGTCATAACCGCAATATGAGCTGATATATGTCCAAAAAAATATCCACATGTCCTTTTACAAGCACCTTCTAACAGACGTATTTAAGAAATTAATCATCTCATTAAACAAATTGGTCGTACGACTTCTGGCTATGATAATTCATTGAATCATTTTTTCAGGATACGTCTACAACTATTCAATCGCAACCATATAAACACCAATTTTATAGGTTCTACAATACTTAGTGAGGCTGGGACAAAACTCAGCCAATTTAAAGCGCCAGAACGAAGGCAAAAATATTCGTTCTGGTGCTTTTTCATTGTAAAATATGCTTATCGAAGTGCCTGACGTTGGCTCATACCCCAGCGCTAAGGATTATCCCTGAAACGAGCAAACAAAAATGTATAAACGGTATAACATGAAACAACTAATTTTGGATATTCCCACTGCTTATGAGCCGGCAGAAAATCACCCCGCCTATCAAATTAATGAGCCAGTTGAGCATATAAATTTTGAAGATTTATATCGTACTGGTCATCATCCATACCATCCGGCGTTACTACTAAAATTAATTTTATTTGCTTATACTCGTGGTTTTGTTCTGGGCGACAAATCGAACGATTTGCAGGTGAAAACAAGGTTACTATATGGTTAACTCAAGGAGCAGTTCCTTCATATCGAACTATTAATCGTTTTCGTGTTAATCATAAAATTGATGCCATGATTACTGATATGTTTACCCAATTACATGAACGTTTACTCGCTTTAGACTTGATTGATTATGTTATCTTTGTAGATGGTACTAAGATATTAGCTGATGCAAATAAGTATTCATTTGTTTCGCAGAAAAATACCATTCGATATAGTGAGCTTACTCAAGCAAAACAAAATGTACGAAGAATAAGTATCAATCCCGCATGGGAATACCAAAAAACCAAAATACGTGACAGTCTCAACAACCAAACAAATACTGAAATTTATGCACGTCGTAAACGTAAAATTGAAGTAGAGCCTGTTTTTGGTCGAATGAAGGCTCATTTTGGCGTGATCAGATTTCATGGTTCTTGGGTCGGAAAAGTTTAAAAGAGAGATGGAAATCGTTATGATGGCCATGAATATGTCAAAGCTATCCGGAAGGATGGGCTAAGACCCATCACTTTTATTAAAAAATAGAGCAGCTGTAACTAGTCTGCCACATAAAATCCCTCTCTCTAGAAAAGGCCTCCAACACAAATAAGTATATAAAGATTTTAAGATACACACATTGAATTAGATAATCATGCATCAGAGATGATGATTACTGAGTTAAAGAACGGCATTAGACAAAAAATTTGGCATTTAAAATTATCTTACAATAATTGTGCTTGTTTAATGAGTAAGAATGGGACGAAACACGTAAAGCACATTGCCCCTGCTACCAATATATTTAATTAATTAGCAATTCGTAAACAATAATATATCTGTCCGCAATGTCATCTGGCAGCATTAGCTGAGTTTTCAGATATCTCAAACCAGATAATCGTTAAACAAGCAGCCACCATGAAATTAAGTGAGAATGTCAGTCAAAATCATATTGCCCAAGTATACAACATTTCTCCTCATACCGTTATGTGTCGAGTGCACAGTATTCTTATCAGACTAGAGTCGCTGTTAAAATAATTATTGTAGATCTATTCAATCCTTATCGCCAAATGATTCATGATTTATTTCCACATGCACAAATCATTGCCGACCAATCTCATGTCGTAACACAAGTCTATCGTGCATTGAACAAAATTCGTATTCAAACTATGAAAGATTTTAGTTCAAGTGTGCAAGCTTACCGGCAATTAAAGAAGTATTTGGAAACTTCTTTTGAAAGATGAAACTATTCTGAATTACACCGACTTTTGGAAGATTCGTAACTACGGTTACGTTTATCTAATAGATCAAGAAGTTATTGATTGTTCATTGGCTTTATCACCAGAATTACGAGTATCTTCCACCTTCTATCAAGATATGTTTTATGCCGTTCGACATTAAAACTTCAACCAATTACAAAATATTATCAAAACGAACAACCAAGGCCCATGTTTCCAGCACCTACTTGAAACTATAAAAAAGCGCGCCGAACTCTAAAACACCACCTACCAGAAATTTATCTACAAACTCTCAAACGTCCCCGTTGAGGGAGCCAACAATAAATTAAAATCATTAAACGTACAGCCTACGATTTTCGTAACTTTGAACTATTTCGTTTACTCATCTTAATCGCTTTTAAAGACATCTTCTACTCACAAAACTATACAAAAAGGCAACCAAATTCGTGAAGAATTCAGTTGCTTGATGGTCAAGCTATTCAATTAAATAATCCCGCTATTAATACAATTTGACGAACAACCGAAATTAATCCAACTTGCGGGGTTCAGTTCACATTAAGAATTGAATGGTGGCTTTTTTCCTATAATAGCCCTATACAAGCTATCTTCCTTTTCAAGTTTTTCCCAGTCTGTTAATTTATAATTTAATTTATGAACAGGTTGACTTCTCAAAACCTTCTCTGCCCATTCTTTGTCAAAAGAATTCGATAGACTGTCTCTCAACGTAAAATCATTATCATTCTTTCTAAAAAAAACGTCTCTTTCTTTATGAGGTTCAATCTTAAAATCAGCATAATATTGCTCGAGAAAATCAATGAAAAAATAGAAAGGAAATTTTGAATAGTGCTTTAACCAAAATAAAGTTGTTGCCTGGAGCATTTTTTCACCTAGATGTGATGTTTGTTTGTATGTCCTGAACCAAGAACCCATAACAGTTATTGGACCATCCATTGGATATTTCGAAGGCTGGTTATTATATTGGATTAATTGTTCATAAAAATCCTCACTCACATATACTGTTGCATCAACCCAAGCTCCACCATACTTTGCTAATAATGCAAAACGAATATAATCAGAATAATTAGCATAATGTTCTTTACGAATTTTATTCACATATTCCGGTATATATATATAATCTCTGATGTTTTCTTCCGACAAAGTAATCAAGGACTTAACTGGAACAACTCTTTGTAAACGTTGATATACAGCTTTCACTATAGGTGGTGCATCATTAAATCCCTGTCCCCAGTAGATAAATACAGGATACTGAGAAAATCTATTAGTTTCGTCTTTAATAAGATTCGCTATGTTCCTTATTTCGTATTGATGTTTGTCAATATAAGAAGCTAAAATTAACTTAGAATATAATCTAGCGCTATTCCATTTATACATAAATTTATTAATAGGGGCATCATCTGAAATTAATAATTTATATTTTTCAAAAAAATTTTGTGCTACTTCATTTTTCCTTAAATATTCATAATTAATCCCAACATAGTAACTATACACCCAATCTTGTTGAATGTTCCCACTATTAATTTTATCTAGTAACATACTAGATACCTTTTCAAATTCGTTATTCGATATTAAATTTTCAAAAAAATTTTTTTCACTAACATAGCCAATAACATTTCGACGCCAATTAATTCTATTTGCATATTCAGAAGAATTTAAATGATAAGTTTTCGACAATTCATTTTTTTTTCGAGATACATCAAAAGCACCAGATTCTTCAAAATGATTGTTATGATATACAACAAATATTAATCCACGAAACGCTGAATCTCGAAACCACAAATTTTGATTACTATTTTTATCAATAAAAACAGGTTCCAAATTTCCAAATTGTTTGTTCCAGCAAGTAGACATCATTACAACATTTTCATCTTCATACTCAACTTTACTAGACAAATTTGTTTTTTTCTCAAAAACAAGACTACCATTTTTTATAACTGCCCCATACGCATACCAATTATGTCCTCGACCGGTCCTTTTATCATCAAAATCGTGCTTAAGACCTAATTTTTTTAATTTATCAGCCAATTCAGAAGGATAGGCTTTTCCAATTTGATCACGGGAATATATATATATATTTACATAATCTTTTATTTCAAATAAATGATTCAAGTAATCATTATATAAATCAATATTGTAGTCCAAAATCTTCCTCCTTCCTAATTGAAGTTTTTAATGTGTGCTACCCCAAATATAATTTGCAATTTGCCTGCTTGCGTCACCTTTATCAAATTGTCCGAATTTAATTATAAATTTATCAATATTTGCTGAATATATTCCCTTGATTTTGTCAAAATTTAATAACCATTTTTCAAGTTCTTCCTGACTTTGAACAAATGGTCCAGGAGCCTCATTACGCAAGTCAAAATTAATTCCTCTTTTTTCTACATAGGATTCATAGTCAAATGCCCAAAAAATCATAGGCTTGTTTAACAAAGCATAATCAAACATAACAGAAGAATAATCCGTAATAAGTACATCTGAAACTATATATAGGTTAGTTATTTCTTCATACGGATCCATTAAAATTATTTTATCCTTATACTTATCAGGAATTGATTGATATTTGTCAAAATTATGATTTTTAATTACTAAAACACTATCATTTCCCAACGTATTATACAATGAATCAAGATTAGGAAATCTCTGTTGTAACTGAACCAATTCATTTTTTATCCTATAAGTAGGCGTATACAATATTATTTTTTTATCTTGAGGAAGTCCTAAACGATACTTAATATTATTTATTGTTATTTCATTATGTTCCTTAAAAAAAATATCATTTCTTGGATATCCAGTTTTTAACAACTTTGGACTAATATTAAATGCTTTTATAGCGTATCTTGCAACCCAGTCACTAGGAACAACCAAATAATCGTAAGATTTAAACCGCTTATGCATTTTATTATACGAAGCGTCTGTCCATTCATCTAGTACATCAAATCCCATTGTTTTTAACGGTGTTCCATGCATTGTTTGAATTTCAACTTGCTTTTCTCTCTTCTTTCGCTCATTCTGAGTGAAATTTACATCATTCACAAAATATTTAGCTCTAGCTAGATAATACCAATATTCCTTAGTGCCAAAACTAATTACCTTAGTATTTTCACTAAAATTATCAAAACTATGTATAACATCCTTCACAACAATCACATGCTTTAATTTTGAATAATTCTTTGATACATAATCATAAAGTGCGCGAGGATTACCATTAAAATTATTTTCCCGTCCCCAGTATGCTGACCAAACTACTGTATCATCTAACAAAGGTTCCTTTAAATATTTACTATACTGAGTTTCTAAGAAGCGTGCCAAAGATCCTATTTCTTCACGATAAACTCTATCAGCCGTTCGTTTAATAGCAAAAGCCCCATCATTACGCATAATCCTGCGAAATTCCCAACTAACATTATTTGATGATATTTTAGTTCCTTCAAGATCAAATGACTTGTTACCCCATTTTAAATAACTTACTTCCTCATGTCCATCTATAAATTTCAAAATAACTTGAAAGTTTAACCATTCTTTTTTACCAAATCCATTTAGTGTCAATGGGAGCGTCAGATGGTAGTGTTGCTCACTATCTCTTTCTGTTTTCCAGAAAACTTCTGGAGTCTTTGGATCAGATCGAACTACAACTTGTTCAGGAATTTGTTCCCAACCCAACAATTCAAATTCAATAATGAGTGTGTCCATATTAACTTCAACGTTTACTATCCTATTATAGTGCCAATTGATATCAAGTACAGCCTGGCCGTTATCCTCTAATAAAAATCTACAGTGCTTATTTTCGGACAAATTGACTAACTCTTGCGAAAAATACACTGGTTTCGTAGAACTACTATCACTAGTTATAAATTTCCAAACATTATTAGTATTATTTTCATGTTCACTCAAATACTTATTTACTTTTGATGAAATAAATACATACTTTCCGAGTCGTCTCAATGGTAACCTAACATTTCCTCGCTGTAAATATAGATTTTTAAGCGGATTAGAAATAATAAATTTTGACTTTTCATAGCTTAGCAAAGATATATTAGACGCCAATATAATTTGTAAATTCCAATCAGTTCTATTGTATCTAATATCAATTGCCGCATTCAGTTTATCTATAATTTTTGTCTTTGGACGCACAGAATTTCCAGGTATTGGGTTTGAAATCATAGTTGACGCAACTTGATTATCTACTCTAAATTTTAGTTGAACAGTCAAATATTCGCTATCCACTATTAACTTTTGAACAGGGATCTCAATTTTATAGCCAGAATAATCATAGTTAAAATCTGCACCATCCTTAATAAAATGATTAGTATTATATCCGTATCTAGCAGTAATATTTTTATTCAAAAAAAATTGGATGTTTCCAACATTTCCCTCAACTAATTTATTTTTTGAATCAAATAATGCTACACTTGCGTCTTGAATAAATTTCAACTTAGACATATCGCTATATTTTGCAAAAACAAAACCTTGAATAATCAATTGTTGATTATCAAAAATAACTTTTTGAACTTTTGTAGTAAGTTTAAAATCTTCACTAGTGGCAACCTTTGTTAAATCTGACAAATCAGATTTAAGCATCCATTTATCGTCTACCCATTTTCCAGAGAAAGAAATTTCTTGACGAACGTACTTTTTAACAGCAATTAAAAAATCATTTTTTGATGGTGCATTATAAATTGCATCAAGGACTGGCAATGTTTCCATACTTGTTAAATTATAATTCTCTTCAAAATTTAAGCTTCTTAGTACTTTAAGCGTTGCCTCATAAACAAGTGTTTTATCTACATCTGATAATAAATCTATGTGATGCAATCTTTTGAACATTACAGGAATATCAAAATTAAAAGCTTTTGCTACGTAGTTTTCTAAATTTATTTCCGTAGCATTATCACTTTGTAAACGAAGAAAGGTATCCAAAATAGAGTTATATCTGTCTAACAAGGGCTGAACATCATCAGTCCGTTGTGTGTCTGATTTCTGTCCATTATCTCTAGAACGCCACTTATAAAAAGGAATATCAGTTATGTCGATTGACTTAGCATTAGTGTATGCAGAATTCGTAAAAATTAAATCTTCATAAATCTCTCCTTCTGAAAAGAGAATATTATTTTGTTTTAGGAAATCAAGATTATAAATTTTATCCCAAGCGGTTGTATAGTAGACCAAATTTGGCTGATCGTTAATCGTTATACCATCCGAAATGTCAGTCGTAGGAATCTTAGAATGAATCTCAGATAACCAACTTTTTTTTGTATTAAATCGTCGGACTCTTCCTAATAAAATATCACTCCCCGTTTTATTAATGTGATCAAGTGCTGACCCATACGCCCCATCTTCGATTACATCATCCGCATCTAAGAATGTAATATATTCAGAATTTGATAATTTAATTCCTAAATTTCTGATTTTTCCTGCACCATAGTTTATTACTTGATGTAATTCAAAAATTTCTGGACTTTTTTCAACATATTGTTGTGCAATCTTTAGTGTATCGTCATCTGAACCGTCATCAATAAGAATAACCCTGATTTCTTCTGAAGTGAATTTCTGTTTTAAAACACTACCCAATGCCTCTTTAAGATAGTCCTGAACATTATACATAGGAACAATAACTGAAAGTGTTGCACCATGATAAATAGGTTCTTCGTTTGCATTCTTTATACCCAAATTTTGTTTTACTAAATCACGCTGATGCTTTGTTAAAATTTTTCTAGCAATTCTCCTAACTAAATCATCACCCATAATGTACCTCATTTCATTCACTAATATGCTTATCTTCGCTAAATTAAGAAAAATTTTTTTGAATAAATATTGTTCCAACTATTGTATTCGCTTTTAACCGAACTTTTTGAAGTCCGTAATTAATAAACATTGGTACTATACCTTCATTTTCACCAAAAATTCTACTAACTAGAATCAATTTATTACTTAGAATTAAATCTTTATCAGGTTCAAAAAATGCCAATTCTCCTTCATCTAATTTTACTTGAACACCTGTATTTACTTCTTGTGGCTTAAGAATTTCTTGTAAATCCTTATTATCTCTAAACCCCTTCAATTTTTTGGGTAACTGTAAAACATTAATTCCTTTAAAAAAAGGGTTGTTAACTGCTGAATCAATAACCACATCTTCTGACAATGTTACTTCATATCCTGGCAAATTTTCTGCTCGTTTAAGAGTGATTTCTTGTCCTTGTTTGTTTAAAAATTTCATCCCACAACTCCACTTTTATCTTAAATTTCTAAGGGTTCTACTTGTCCAAAATGATCATTACGCCATACGTAAACTTGATCCTTTAGTGAAATATAATGCTCTATCCAAAGTTTATTAAATTGTTCACTGGTCATTGCCTCTGACCAATTATCATCAAAGTCTTTCACCGAAATCTGGTTTTCTTTACTAAAGCGTATAAACGGCACATTGTTTGAATTAAATAATTCTCCTTCTTTCAAAGATAATTCATCAAATTCACTGGTATAACGTAATGGTGCCGCATAATATTGATAGATATTAGTTACTTTTAAGTCTGTTGGTAATTTATTCTTAGACAATAAATCGTCTAAATTTGCTTGGTAATTTTTATCTAAGACAAACCACAAAATTTCGGCTCGTTTGCCTTGCAGTGATTGCTTTCTAATTTCACTAAACAACGATTGTCGCATTTTAGAGTCTTCAAACAAATTATCAGGAAAAATAAATTTAATCGTCTCTCCAAATCGCTGTGTTGGTGATTTATACCCGTGACGTACAAAATCCGTTAATGATTTAGCAATCTGCTTGTGTATGGATAAGGTAAAATGGTCACGATCGTCAACATATTCATCCATATGATTACCTAGATGATAATCCCGGATATCAAATATAGGCACATCACACTCGTGGTAAACATCGATAAAGGCTGATAACATTTCCTGGTAAGTAAATCCATTTGGACCTTCTAGATGCCAAGCCGGTTTGTGTTTCCGAAAGGCCAGCGTTTCTAGAATACCAACTAATTGAACATGACGATTAATCAGTCTAATACGTTGTATGTTCTCACGTAGTTTTACTTTAACCTCATCTAATGTATGCAATGAACCGTCTGGGTTTGGTTGCTTCCAGTCATTGTTACCATACGCAATAAGTACAACATCAGCCTGCTGAATCTCTTGACGGTAATGTTGGATACTTCCTTCAAAACTATGTGTCCAACCCGTTAGATGATCAAGGTGATGCTGGCCTTTAAATTGTCCCGTACCAGTTTCAGCAAAATTTTCGAGCTTATGAACATTCAAATAGTATGATGCTAATTTGGCGTATACCGCATCACGATAAGGGGTTTCCTCTCGCACGAGTTCTTGACCAGCAACAATACTGTCACCAAAAACAACAACATTCTTATTTGTCCAGTCATTTTGTACTTTTTTATGACGCAATTGCCCTAAGATTTTTTTTACTTTGCTTCTAACTTCCATACAGCTAATAATCCCCATCTCTGGTTAGTCTTAATAATTAGTTTCCGGATACATCAATTTTAGATGTATCAACATCAGTAGATAACTTTTTCTTATTCAAATCATTTTTAATTTGTGAAGTTGAGATTTCTGGCGTCCGTGGTAGATAGACCACTTCTGTTTCTGTTTGTTCTTCAATAAAATCAAACTTGCCAGACCAATCATCTCCCATAACTAAAGTATCCACATGATACTCTTTCATATCAGAAATTTTTTGATCCCAACTATTTTCAGGAATGACTAAATCAACATAGCGAATAGCTTCGAGCAATTGCTTACGCTTCTCATATGAGAAATACGTTTTCTTCTGCTTAGATTCCCAATTAAATTCATCCGATGACAAAACAACAATTAAATAATCACCTAATTGCTTTGCCCGACGCAATAAATTGATGTGACCGTAGTGCAACATATCAAATGTTCCGTAAGTAATAACTCTCTTCATAATTCCCGACTCCTCTTGATATTTATTATTTAAGTATAGCATGGAACGCCCGGCGTGCCTGTTTTTGATATACTTCAATGTTAAATTTTGCTAGGTTAGTTTGTTTTTCCATGACAAATAACATTAATTGTTCAAATGCTCGTGATGTCACGTCTTTAGCTACCAACCCATATTCTTGGTTTCCTAACACACCAATATTTGCGGCAATGTTAGTTGCAATAATCAAACGTTGTTGCATCAATGCCTCTAACAAAACCATTGGTTGACCTTCATATAATGATGGATGTACAAAAGCATCCGCTAACGCAACATAATCGGCCGGATTATCAACTTGACCAGTAAACAGCACCACATTGGCAATGCCTAAAGCAACAGCTTGGTTTTCTAATTCATCACGGCTAACCCCATCGCCAACAATAATTAACTCTGCTTCTGGATGCTTCACATAAATTTTTGCGAAAGCATCCAACAGCATCGTTTGATTTTTTTCTGGTGATAGACGGCCAACAGCCACAAAAACAAAATGATCATAGGTTGCCCATTGACGACCATTACGATACAGTAATGCTTCTGAAGTTGCCTGTTGCACATCAACGGCTAATATTGATTCACCCGTATTAGCTAGTAAGATTGTTTGCCCATTTTGGCGCTGAAGTTGTGTGTAATGTTTGCCTGCTGCATGGACTGAAACTTTTCGTGTAATCCATGGTTGATTAATTTTTGCAACTGGTTGGATATCATTCACTGGCAAAGTATCGGCTTCTAATTGCACACCTGAATGTTCATCTGGCAAACTGTTTTCTTGCACCACTAATTGCTTTACATGATCACTGTTCAATACTGATTCATCAAACCAACCAAATTGATTAGCGAAGTACCCATAAATCATGAACGATTGTGTTTGCCAATTCCAGACACGGGCTAATTCAACTAATGATTCTTTAATGTTTATTTGTTGTGATTGTTGACTTAACAGCATACTTTGATAAGTTATTGTTGTTTCACGACTGATAGCATAAACTTCATTAAAATGTGATGTATCTAGTACAATGACATCATTTACCGAAACCATCATTGATTCACCAAATTTTGCCGAATATAACTGGTAAATAGGCTGATTATTAATAAACTGAGCAGTACTGTATCCTGCAATAATCGCCAAATCATCTGGCAATGTACCAAATTGTGTGCGAATCATTTGATTGCTTCGTTGATTAAATATTAATGACTGATTCAAAGTCATCCCTAAATAGTCACTCAAATCGACTTGATAATTATCAGATATTGGCACGTTAATTATTTGTTTATTAATGTCATGTTCATCAATCCACCACTGTTTCTGACCAATTTGAACTTTGAAATAATTTCCCGTAAGCGTTTGCGCAAATGCGATTGCTATATAAAGTTTATTGAGCGTTTTTAGTTGGCGCTGTTTTATGCCTCGCTTGCTTAGTCCTAGTGGCTGGTTGGTCAAAACAACTGCATGCGTAATCGTGAATAATTGCTTGATTCCCACATGATAAGCTTGTTCGGTAACCTTATTTGACAAGCAATTCCATAACCATTGATACATGGCAAAGTGCGGTGAAACTTGCATTGGTAAAATACTTGATGCTTTTATCCAGGCATCTTGCTGACTTTTTGGCAATCTCACCTGATAATAACGACCATCCCCAGTTTCAGCTTGCGCAATAATTTTTACAAACGTATGATTGAGCCATTTTGCCCGCCCTATCACATCACTTACATCATTACCTTTCAGGTAAGGCGTTTGAAATAAACGACGTTTATTGTTATAAACCCAGCCAATTTGATGAACTGGTTCTTGATACAACAATTCATTCACTTCATGAACTTCAACCGACTTCGCCGCAACCCAACCACTTGGTAAATCATTAACCGCAAGCTTGTAAAATGTGGCTTGATTAATTTGAGCACGTCCGAGGACTCGAACACGTTCATTCATACTTATCTCCTTGGTAACAGATATACCATGCGAAATATCCATCAGAGACATAAACATTTCAACCGTTTGATGACGCACACTTGCAGCTGCTTGATAATCCTCAATTACAGGTAAGTCAGCCAACTCTTCATCTATGCCAGTAGGTACGGTCAATGAATTTGGCACAGCAACCATCTGCTCTGGCCTAATATATTTCGCTAACTTTGTCTCATTAATTTGCTTCAGAGTTTCCGAAACGGAAACGATTTTATCGAAAACTTGATAGAGCGTGAATAATGCACCCAGTTTCTTTGCGTGCACTTTTTCTCCATTAATGATTTTCTGTGAGTCTACGTACAAATCATTATGTTGATATACAATCAATTGCTTTCTTGACATGACTGCAAATAATTTTGACCCATTAAATGAATAACCGGAAAAATCAATCAAGTCGTCAAATTGCACACTATTGAATAAGCGATCTGCCTCTCGTTGATAGCCAGTTTTTGGAATGTTGGTATCAGACCATGATTTGATACCATGTTCACTAATATAACGATCTAGTTTATTTTCTGGTCTTGTCAGTGCCGTGACACCAAAACGGTACATTACACGTACACGATCATCTAGTTGCTCGACATTATGAACAATTTCTTCATTATCGTTATCCCATAATAAATAAGTCACATCATACTTATCATAATCAAGATTTCGACTAAGATTAATCGCACTGGTGGTGATACCGTTATTTCCCATGCCTCCTGGATAAATCAAGAGCTTCTTTTTAGATAAATCATTCGCCTTTAAATGCTTGATACCAGGTACTAATTGTTGATCAAAAATGGTTTGCACAATCCGTTCAGTAACTTCACCATCGTCATAAGCGACAATCTTTTCTTTTAACTGCTGATATTTTCGCTGATATTGTGTGTGAACTTGATCAATAGCTTGTAAAGTCTGCCCGACCGTCGCAATATCCTCTAAAATTGGACCAGGTAGTTCATCATCGTCAAAATACATTCCCCGATAACTACTATATAGTTCATGATCCCATGCGTAGAAAATAATTGGCTTGTCAGTTACTAAATAATCAAAGAAGATACTTGAGTAATCAGTAATTAAAATATCTGTGATACCTAAAATTAAATTTGCATCCATTTCATCAGGAACTAGATATTGATGCAATTTTTCATGACGCTTGGCTAATTGATAGGCATATGGATGTACTTTTACAAGGATATTTTTGTCTGGATTTAATTGCTTTAGACACTTAATTTCTTCGAATATTTGATTAATACTACCTGACGGATTGGTGATTGAAGTTCCTTTCCAGGTAGGTGTGTACATGACGATTGGTTTGTCCCTATCTATTCGTACACCACTTTGTAATAAATAAGCGATGGTTTGTGCTTGATCACGACTATACGTCAAATCAATTCGCGGGTACCCACTTTCAAGAACTTCTCCTTGATATAAACCATTTAATTTATAGCGGTCTAAAAACACATGAGAGGTATGTGCATTTGGCGAAATTATATAATCTGCCATCAATAAATTACGCTGCACATTTTTTAAAGAGGTTTTCGAACCTGGGATATCATAGCCCATGTATTTTAAAGGTGTCCCATGCCAAGTGTTCACATAAACTTGGTCAGGCTTTTTATGCCAAAATGACTGAAAAGTTGAATTTGTAATCAGAAACTTGGCCTTTAATAACCACTTTGCATACGCAATCGTATTACGTTTGACCCAAACAATATTATCCTGCATGTTGCTAGGTATATTAGCAACCATTCGAGCTAAGTTTTCTGGACTATCATCAGTTACAACCCACACGTGTCGCAAATGTTGATATTGTTCATGTGTATTTAGGTACCGAAAAATTGCTAGTGGTGAATCCGTCATTGACTGACCATCACGAGCTTCATACAAAATAGTCAGCTCATCAACAGTTGACTGATCATAATAACGAATATAATACTCCCGGGTCTTCTTCAAATCAGAGTATTTATAGGTCATCGCAACTTCAGAAATATGTGCCAGTCGTTTTACTTTTGTCTTTAAATCCATATCAATTGCCACCTAGTTATTACATCAGAAAGACTTTTGTTACGTCGTGCTTATGTTCAAATAAGACATCATAATGGCGATTTAGGTTAATCACATAGTCATCTGGCTTAATTACCCGATTAAACCATTGATCATACAGGTCAACTTCGCTATAGACGACTGGCTCATCCCAGCCAACTAGTTGGTAATCCGCACGCAGTCCACGTTCATCAAAGTGAACGAGCATAAATGTATTCAAATCAGTATCTAGATATTCATCTAACGCTGGCAAATGTGTTTTCTCATCAAAATGACGAAGTACTTGAATATTACCAGAAGAATTCACAGAAACCCGTTGATGAGGTCTTTTTTGACCTGGTTTCGCAAAATCAACCGCTGTTACTTTTCCGGCTTGATTTGTGATAATGGCAATTCTGACTTCACCATTTTGCATAAAGAGACGTTGACCATCTTTCTTCTCAACCGTAAATTTCTGACCACCAATGTAATCGGTTGTAAACTGATTGACATTATCACGTCGCTCACTTTTTAAGTATTGTGAAACATAAAAGCTATCGATTTGTACATCAGGAAAATCAACTGCAAGTTGTTCATAGTTATTAATCAACTGGTCATAGTCACCTTTATAACGTGGATCTAAAATCTTTAATGATAAGTCGGAACTAATAAGTTGACGTAGATTGGCAATATATTGCTTAATCTTATTAATTTCAGAAGCATCTAACTTATCAATTATGATTTTTACATGATTTTCCATATGAATGTCCCTCTATTTTTTATATGTATCCAGGAAATAACCCTGGGTTAAATACTTTTTTAGTTAACGTAAATAATAAAATCCGAGTCGTGATCTGGTGCACCATTAACAATTGGACTGACCCGCCAACCTTCTTTGATCTTTGCAATATAAAATGACCAAGACCGATTTCCCTTGTCGGAACTAGCCAGTACTAATCGACCACGCGTACGATTAGTAAATCGATTATCCACAACCACTAATCGATTACCTTTTGCATCTTTCACTTCAGAACCTTCAACGTCTATTTTTTGCCATTTATTTGCATTCGAAGTTTTGTAAGTTCCAATTGGAATAATTGGTGTGTTGTCTGCATAACCAAACACATGACTCCGTTCAGCAAATGCACCAATCATGATTCCAATAATTAAAATTGCCAATACTTGAATAATGCCTAATTTCTTTTTCATTTTGTCTTCCTTTATACAAAGTCCATGAAACGATTACGGAAACGCATATGAATATGTGCACCCACAAATAATAGAATGATCACAATTCCCCAGAATACCAAATTGGCGGTAACATTATGCCAAAACCAAACAGGATTTTCCATCAATGTTTCCCTAAATCCTTGGATTATATAATATAGTGGATTTATTTTAAAAACGTTTGATAATAGAACAGGAAAGCTGGGACTATCTACTGGAATAATCACGCCCGACACCCACATACCTACTCGTAACACGGCCACATATGCATTATAAAAGTCGGGTACTAAAACCGTAATTGTTGAAGTTACCAATGATAAAGCGTATAAAAATATCAACATTGCAAAAAAATAATAAAAGAATTGCAACCAATAAAGTGATGGTTTAACATTCATAAACAGCATCGAAAAGAATGCCATCCCTAACATCACAAAATAACGCCGTAACTCAGTCATAATTTCCGTCATCGGAATTGCTGACAATGAGAACTTCATGCGCGACAACATATTAATCTGTGATTGAATACTCTTTGCTGACTTCTGCATGGCTGACTGCATAAAGAAATACGTCACCATTCCAAGAGCAATCCAAGCAATATATCCTGAGAGGCCTGTTGCATGTGGATTACCTTTATCACCACCATTACGAATCGCAAACATCAAAATCATAATACCAATTTGCAATGCTGGATCAGCAAAGTGCCAAAAATCACCCAGATAATTTTGACGGTAGACCTGGTCATTATTGTAACGAGCAATTCGTTGGACTACTGGCCAACTCTTTACCAATTCCTTAAAAATTTTCCAAATATCTTTCACAATAACTACCTCTCAACCGGCAAAATAATTACTTGCCCTGGATTAACTACTTGATCTGTCATATGATTTGCCTGCATGATAGCCTCGACAGAAATATTTGCTTTTTCAGCAATCCCAACGAGGGTTTCCCCATCTTTTACGGTATACGTATTTTGCGTCGCGGTATAAACTGGCGTCTCTGCTGGTTTAGGTGACCCCGTTCGACCATGGCGTTGATCAAGTTGTGCCAATTTTGATGGTGCAAAATTCGTAATCAAATGCGTTGGGTGTGCCATTACATTTGCCCATGACATATTTAACAACTGCTTGTTCATCAAACCGACAGTTAATATCGTAATCACTAGCAAAAAGGCCCGTGTGAACCAGCCCATCTTTTCACTACCCTCAGTAAAGGCATGCTCATCTTCTTTGTGTCGCTTTAAAGCGGTCGAAGGATCAAGCAACATCTGACGATTACGTTCCAATTGCTTTAAGTGTGCCAACGTAAATGTTTTTTGCGCATCCTTATAACGCTTTTGATAAGCTAAGCGCTCATTTTCTGAAAAACGATTAAACCGCTTCAAGAAACGTTCATACTCTGGCATAACTTTATCAAGAGGACCATCCATCCGGATATCACCATAATGCATCCAAATCACACGATCTGCCATTTGCCGCATTTGCGCCGCCGAATGTGACACGAAGAAAATTGTCTTGCCTTCTTCTTTAAAACGCTTTGTCCGTTCCATTGATTTTTGCGTAAAAGTTGGGTCTCCAACTGACAAGGCCTCATCAATAATGACAATATCAGCATCTGAGTACACTGAAATCGCAAATCCCAATTTCGACTTCATACCTGATGAGTAAGATTTTACGGGTTGATCAATAAAATCACCTAATTCAGAAAACTCAATGATGTCATCCATCTTGGCGTCAATTTCTTTTTCTGTCATCCCCTGCATCAAGGCTTTTAAACGAATGTTTGCGCGACCCGTTAATTGCGGACGCATTCCTGCCCCAATCGCAATAATTGACGTCGAACCATTAATGGTCATGTGACCACTAGTTGGTTGAGTCAAACCCGCCACCATTTCTAGCAGCGTTGACTTACCTGATCCATTCGTTCCAATCACACCAATTGTTTCACCGGCATGTGCTTCAAAAGAGACTCCTTTTACTGCCCAAAAATTAGGAATACCTTTGCCCCAAAACTTGAAGACAGCTTTTACTTTATCTGATTGTCGTTCAGCCAAATCAAATCGTTTTGTGACGTGATTTGCTGCAACGGTTACTTTTTTTTCAACCATTTTTCTAACCTATCTTCATTGTGCTGCATTACTACTATCAACAGTTGCATCTGATGTACTCGTTGATCCTTCAGTACCACTCGTTGAATCACTTTCTTGGGTACCAGTGTCAGCTGAGCCATCGCCAGTTGCTGGTGTTGTGGTCGTCGTACCCGCTGAAGTATCCGGTGTCCAAGTTGGTGTGTAGTCATACGATGGTGTGACATCAGTCGTTGTCGTATCAGTCGCAGCACTATCAGCTAGGCTCGGATCGACAATGGTTTCTTCTGTACTTGTTTCTTCAGACACTGCTGAATCGTCCACAACTGGCTCACTAGATGTTTCTTCTACAACTTCACTCGATGAAGAACTTGTACTAGTTGATGCAGTCACCTTTTTATGATTGTCTTTGCTTACCGTAATGTGCTTGATAATCCGATTTTGCCCTCGTGTCGCTTTTACCGTGTACTTACCCGGCATGACAAAAGTGATTTTGATATCTTTTTTACTATTATTAGGCTTGTACTCTAAGTCATGCAGTTGTTCATGATTACTGTATATCTTCACCGCTGTATTTTTTGACACATGAATGGTTACTTTGGCTTCGCCATCTTTAATAGTTACTTTTTTAGCACTCAAATGAATCAATTCAGCATCATAAATTTGTTCTGCTTGGACTCTTTTTTGATGGTCTTCAGCTGCTTGATGCGCTTCTTTTTCTTTATTGATTGAAAAGCCCGCAAATAAAGCGACAATCACACCAAAAGTTAGAAAAAAATGACCCATGCGCTTTGAACGATCAATTTTTTTAACGTGTGCAAAAATAGTTACAAATAAGCCAAAGATGGCAATAATACTAGCGATGAGTAGTATGTATAAACTAATCATGTACTTCTACTCCTTTATAATAGAAACGGGCATGCGTTTTTTGTTTATTTTTTGGTGGCAAAGCCTGCCAGTTATCATACATCTGTGTCAAATAGACCTGACTGGCTGCCGGTATGTATACAGTCAAATTTTCAAATGATACCTGTTGCCGCTGCTGATAAATGGCTAACGGAAAATTTTCCCTCGTCTTATTTAAGCCCTGAACAATATACAAGCTATAGATATTCGAACGATCAACCTGCTGTTGGTTCATCTTTTGGGCCAATTTATCCATCCGTTGCACCCACCAACCAGTCGTACGGCGTTGTGCATATTTAATCAACAATGGTTTCAACCACCAACCTGGTTCTTGCTTTGAAATAGCAATTCGCCGGGTCGAATTACGCATAACGTCTAAATACTTCATGCGATAGTAGGCCATTTTTTGTCCAACCTTAGATTTGGGTACCGCGTCGATCGGAAAAACATCAACATAAACACCATTATTAACCATTGCCCATTTACCACTAGCTTGGGTCTGTGTGTCACTTACCCGGGCATATGCGTATAGCCAATTTTCAGTATTATATGGTGTTAACAATTCATACTGCGAATTGCTTGGTCGATATTCACGAATAAACCGTTCGTACTCAACGCGTGGTAATGCAACATCCGCGTCATCATCCCACGGAATAAAACCATGATGACGAACTGCTCCTAATGCACTACCTCCGGTTAAGACATAGTGGTAATTATGTTCATTAAAATATTTAATCATGTCAGCCAAAATAGCTAACATGATTTTCTGTACTTCAGGTACAGTTAAATATTTTAAATGTTCGCCCATTTTGTACCCCAATCTCTTCATCAATTAATATTGACACCCATCAACATTAATTATCTTTTGATTTCAAAAATTTTTACAATCGTGACAATACCTATAAAATAGGAAATAAATTGTAAAAATAAATACTAACATTTTAAGTTTATCTCAATTTCATTTTATCCGCAACTGGAAATCAGTGCCTTGTTTCAGGCATTTTGAACGGTTTTTTCCACAAAAAAAAACACTAGTGTCAGCAATCACTAGCGTTGTCCTATTCTTTACAAATTAATCAATATCTTTTTCAATTCTAACAGCTGTACCATATGCAGCGACGGAATCACCAATCGCACCTGATGATGAATCAAAGCGCATCATCAAAACGGCATTCGCATCTACTTTGGCAGCGGCTGTCTTTAATCGATCAATGGCTTCATCACGGGCTGTATCTTGTAACTTGGTATAACCTTTAATTTCACCACCAACAATGGTCTTTAATGATTGACCAACACTTGATACCACATTACGTGATCGAGTGGTTAGCCCAAATACCTCACCCATTGTTTCCACAACATGGTAGCCTGCAATAGTTTCTGTGGTTACCACTAATACTTTTTCAGACATATACATTCCTCCAGATTTTTCGCTACTGACTACGCATCCAAAATATCATCACTTAGTGACGAGGTACTTGATGATGAATTAAACTCGTCAACCGTTGCATCAATTTGATCACTATAATAATCCAACATCTTATCTTGCAACAATGCCGTCAGCTGTGACTCAGTTTTAATCAGTGACTTTGCCGGCATTTTCACCTTCAAGTTATTGTCACGCTTTGTGTTGACTTTAAAGGTCAAACGTTCTTTGCGATTGTTTTCTTTTCCCGAAAAATCAATTCCAAATGACTTGCCCTTGTCACCAACAGTTAATTTGAGCTTGAAGTTTTTCACTGGATCAAGTGATGATTTTGCTTCTTTCCATTCTGACTTTGAAAGTTCTTTACCTGACTTTGTCTTTGAAATCTTCGTCATCAAGCTCTTCATATCTGCTTTATTCAGGTTAACCTGGTAGCCATCAGACACCTTTTTGAACTTACGACTATCTAAATCTTTAAACCATTCAGTGACACTAGTTGCATCTGACCGGACTTCTTTCGTCTTAATAGGACTATACGTATCTTCTAATGACACACTATGTGAGGCATCCAACCAATACTTATCCAATGACTTTGTCACTTTAGTCAGACCTTTTGAACCATATGCCTTCACTGAACTGGTCAGAATATCCGCAGAAACATAAACATGTTTTTTATCCATTTTAATATTCATAGCTTCTGGTGTATTTTTATCATTTACTTTTAAATGGACCGCCAGATTGTTTTCATTCTGTGCATCTGCTTTCAGTGTACCACTGGCGCTGCCAGTATCATCACCAGTACCACTAGCTGTTACGCGAAAATTTGCAATATTGTCATTGCTTTTGGTCATCTTTACTAAATTAGATGCAAACTGTCGTTTTGGCGTATGCAAAGCGACATATGTTCCCCCACCAGCAGCTGCCGCGATAACCAAAACGGCAGTGCCGACGACTATTGTTTTATTCATGATTTGCCCTCCTTTTGCAACTGCTCCATTGAAATCATCACACCATATCCCTCTTTAGATATAATGATTTAACACAATTGTAACAAAAGTGTAGATTAATCACTAATTATAATACTTATGTATTACAATTTATAAAATCTGCGCGTTGTCAGGTCAATCATTTGTTGCCGTAATGCCAACTGTTCCGACCACTCTGGAATGGACTGCCAAGCAAAGCCGGGAACTTTTTCACTAATCATCACATTAGATAGATAAAAGTCGGTCTTTCTCGTCAATTGATTCGTAATATGTAGGTTCAATGTATCCCATTGCGCGACCATTTGAGTCAAATAGTTTTCTAACGCTGGCATATCAATCAAATCTATCGTCACAGTGATCTTTGGAAAAATTGCACGGACATCAAATACCTTGATAAAGGCACTCAACAAAGGATTGAATAATATCGACATCAGCTGTTGCTCATCATAATCAAAGCGCCTCGTAAAAATGTGAACCACTTGTTTCGTAAATGCTGTATGAATCGGATAAGTTTTCATTTGAAAATCGATATCTGGCAATGGCTGAATATCATATGGTGGGAAATAACACAAACGAATCAACGCTGGTCCCATTAAATCTTTGATTGCTTGCTTTTGTTCATCTGGCAACTGTTTCATAAAGTAATGGCCATATGCTCGGCCAATTCGTTGGATTGCCCAATCAACTTTTTCTTGATTATCATCGGTTAAATCAGATAAATAGTCTTGTGTATGACCGATACCAAGTGCGTAACAAACTGCGACACCGTAGCGTAATTCATCCTCGACCCAATCATCTTCAGGATCTAACCGGAACTTTAAGTAAGACGCAAATTTTCCCATTAAGTGCTTCGTTGGGCACTGTAATTGTTCAGTTGGCCGAAGCAGGTTTTCATCGGTTGGTTGAATATGATGATGATTCGACACACGAGTATGCCACACACCAATCGTAACTTCCAGCACACATTTGATTGTTGCTCGTTTCGTGAGTAACGGAATGATATCATGCTGGACTTGTTTCACGTAATTTAGGGTTGCCGCACTAAATGGTAACTGGTCATTTGCAAAAGCAATATAGATTTGTTCAACCATCATCGTCCGAATTTGGCGTTCATCGCCAACTAACTTATAATTATCGGCAATATTAATACCTTGCAATAATAGTTGATCGCGTACCTCTTCTTTCATCGTCCGCACAACTGTGGTACTAGATGAATGACGAAACGCAATGGTTTCATTGGAATGAACATCTTCTAAAAAAACATCGAGCAGGAGTTCGAATTTTAACGATTGTCGCAAATAGTATCCCTTTAATGCCCCCACACTGATTAACTGTAAGTTATGCAAGGTCATTGTTCGATTAGCATCAGCAATCGTAATGAAGGTTTGCGATGATTTGGTAATGGCTTGATAGTCAACGTTTAGCTGCTGCACAGCCTGCAAAACAAGGTATCTAGACCAGTTCATTGCCTTTATCAAATCTTTAATCAGAAAAGTCTTACTATGATGTGTGATTAGATACTGATGCAGAGCCAATCGTTCCTCATCTTTTTTTGAAAGTAACCAATTCATTTTGTTTGCTCTCTCCATTTAGTTAGTCATAAGACAATCATACTTTATTTACAAATTTAATTTCGCTATTTTTTTATCTAATGAAAAAAATAAAGTCGCTCTTAATAACCCTTGGTTAGATCCACCACATTTTCAATTAATGGCTCATGATTAAGATAAGCTGATAGATTGGTTGATAAAATGCGGAAAACATCCCCCGAGCGTCGTTCTGGATACGTATGATTTGCCCAAGACGTATGCTGTGTCAAGATGAGGTTACGTTGTTGCCAAAGCATTGAATCGGCAGGCACTGGTTCCACCTCCGTCACATCGAGCGCTGCATAACGAATTCGTCCTGACTGCAATGAAGCAATCAATTCTTTTTCATCAACCGTACCGCCTCGACCGACGTTGACCAACAAGAAGAGCTCACCCCAGATTTTATGATTTTGCGAATTAAAATAATGATGGGTTGCTGGTGTATCAGGCAAGGTGTTGATAATGACTTGAATACCTTCTGGCCAGACGGACAATAAATCATTCAGCGCAAACACTTTGTCAAAACCAGGTACTTGTTTACCGGATGAGTTCACACCATAAATGGGCATACCATATGGTGATAAATATGAGGCAATTTTTTGGCCAATTTTACCTGTACCGAAAATGACTGTTGGTAACTCATCTAGCGTATATTGATCTTCATATTCATGCCAAAGATGTTGTTCCTGATAAACATGCAATCCCCGTGCAAAATGCATTAAATAACTCACCACGGTTTGGGCAATTTGTGGTGCTTTCACCCCACTGGCATTCGTCACCAAAATTTGTCGTTCCGCAAAGGCTGCTAATGGTAATAAATCAACCCCTGCTCCTTGATATTGAACCCAGCGAAGTTGATTATCTGATTCAGCCAAAATACGATTGCCTAGTTCTGGCGACCAGCCATAACTAATAGTTACCTGTTTTAATTGGTCAACTGTTACTAATTCTGGGGTTACAATTTCAATCCCCTGATCAATCAAAATAGCTGATTCTTGTTCATTCAATGGCTGAACAGCTAACAATAGCTCTGTCATCTTTCAATCCCTCACTTCTCAAATTAATCACGAGTCAAAAACCACCCCCATGACGATACCCATGAAAGTGGTTTTAACACAGTTAATAACTACTTAACTGAATAATCATTCTTATTTGAACAACGATTCGTATTCGCTATATCCTTGCGCTGCCAAGTCAGCAACCGGAATAAATTTTAACGCAGCTGAATTGATGCAATAGCGTAACCCACCTGCTGCAATCGGTCCATCGGTAAACACATGCCCCAAATGTGAGTCGGCATCAGTTGACTTGACCTCTGTTCGATACATACCATGCGAGGTGTCGAGATGCCGCTTCACAGATTTTTTATCAATTGGCTTAGTAAATGACGGCCAACCACAACCAGCATCATATTTGTCTAAGGAGCTAAACAGTGGTTCACCGCTGACGATATCGACATAGATACCGTCTTCAAACCAAGCATCATACTGATTATTGAATGGTGCCTCTGTTGCGGCTTCTTGTGTCACCGCATATTGTTCTGGTGTTAATCGATTACGTAAATCTGCCTCATTAGGCTTTGCCATGGCTGGTGTCCTCCTTATCTGACCAATACTTTTGCTGATACTTTTTTCTCGGTATCATCATTAACATTTCACGTAATGGATTTTTCTTATAAAATTGTTGATGCTCTTCTTCAGCATCATAAAATGGTTTGGCATCTTCAATCGTTGTCACAATTGGTTGATCAAAACGACCTGATGCTGCTAACGCTTGTTTAGAAGCAGTCGCAATTTGGCGTTGGCCATCATCTTTCACAAAAATAACCGGGCGATAGGTATCACCACGATCAGCAAACTGTCCCATCGCATCAGTTGGATCGGCTAATTGCCAATAAAGTTCAACCAAAGATTCATATGAAACAATATCATCATCAAACCAAATTTTGACTGCTTCTGTGTGACCTGTTATGTGGGCAGCTACTTCATCGTAGGTTGGATTAGCGACTGTCCCACCCGTATAGCCTGAGCGAACTTTTTCAATACCTGGTAGATTTTCAAATGGTTCAACCATGCACCAGAAACATCCACCAGCAAATATAGCTGTTTGCATTGTCATTCATCATACCCCCTAGTTATAGGATACACCGTTAACTCAATTTTTTACTTTTTGTCGTCTTTACTACTTGAACTTGACGATGATTTTTTCGCATCATCAGCTGCTTTTTGTGAAGCAGATGCCGCCGATGAGGCTTGTTGGTTCGCAGAATCTGCCGTTGCTTTTGCATCAGCAATTGCTTGCGCAGCCGAACTCTGGGCTGCCTGAGCTGAAGCTGTTGACTCACTCATTTGTTTCTGTAATGCCTTGAGCTCACTATCCTTTTTATCGACAGATTTTTGCAAGGATGAGGCTGATGCTTGATACTTACCAGTATCTTGCTTGGCTGTCACAAAACGTTGATTTGTTTTAGCCGCCTTCTTTAACAGAGCAACCCCGCCATCAGTATCAATTGCCCGTTGATATAAACTTTGGGCTGATTGCCAATTTTGTTTCTTTATAGCTGCATCTGCACGTTCTAGATCAGTTAATTGTTCACTAGCAGTTCGATTTTCAACCGAAACACGAACCTTACGTGATGCTTGATAATGCTTTCTAGCTGTCTCCCAATCTTGGACGGCAACTGCATCCCGGGCTTTATTTAATTCTCGCGAATAAGTTTGATCATCGCTAAACCACATCATGGCCGCGTAACCAGCAATAATGAGCACGACGAGCCCAAACACAGATAACATTATTCTTTTTCGACTCATGTTATACTCCTTCAATAAGTATTTGTTGCATTATATCATGATTTACAATTGACCAACAATTCATTCCGTTAACATTGCTTACAATTATTAAGTTACGGTTTCACGAAATCGTTATTTCCTGTAAAATGAAGCTTATCTTAGAAAACGGAGAAAAAATTATGGCAATTAAAAATTTCGATCAATTATTAAGTAAGTACGCTGATTTAATTACCAGTGTCGGTGTCAATGTTAAGCCAGGTCAGGATATCATTATCTATGCTGAAATCGATCAGGCTGAACTAGTCCACCGCATCATGGATGCAGCTTATCAGTTAGGTGCTAACCAAGTAATCGTCGAATGGCAAGATACAATGCTAAAGCGTGAATTTTTGAAACATGCCAGTGAGGCAACCCTAACGAACATTCCAGCTTGGGTATTTGTACGTGCTGAATCTTTGATGGCTAATCAAACATCACGCATCTCAATTGTATCTAGTGATCCTGATGGGTTCAGTGATGTGCCTAGCGATCGTGTTTCACTGTATGAACAAGCCTATCAAAAAGCCAATGTTGCCGTTCGTCAAGCAACCATGAATAATGATGTCGCTTGGTTAGTTGTTTCAGCAGCTGGTAAGGAATGGTCACAAAAAGTCTTTCCAGATGTAACATCTGATGAAGCGCAAGACAAACTCTGGCAAGAAATCTTTAAAATCAACCGCATCGCCTTAAATAATGATGTGATTGCTGACTGGCAACAACATATTAATACACTAAATGAAAAGGCAGCCTGGTTAAATGAGCAAAATTTCAAAGCTTTGCAATATCATTCAGCAAAAACTGATTTAACTGTTGGTTTAGCGGAAGATCATGTCTGGGAAGCTGCTGAATCGTTCAACAAAGCTGGTAACCGTTTTGTCCCAAACATGCCGACCGAAGAAGTCTTCACATCACCTGATTACCGCCATATTGATGGGACGGTTCAATCAACAAAGCCATTATCATATGCTGGTGTTTTAATCACAGATATTAAATTGACGTTCGCCAACGGTCAAGTAGTTGCTGCTGAAGCAACATCTGGCCAGGATGTATTGCAACAATTAATTCAAACTGATGCCGGTGCGGCCTCACTGGGCGAAGTATCACTCGTACCCGATAATTCACCAATTTCTAACTCAAACATTGTTTTCTATACGACTTTAATTGATGAAAATGCTTCTGACCACTTAGCACTTGGCGCTGCCTACCCTTCAAATATTAAAAACGGTACGCAACTGTCAGTTCCCGAGCGACAAGCGAAAGGTCAAAATGATTCAATCGTGCACGTTGATTTCATGATTGGCTCTGCTGACATGACAATTGACGGCGTCACCCAAGACGGTCAACTTGTACCAGTTTTCCGTCAAGGAAACTGGGCATAAACGTCATATAACTAAAAAACGAGATTTGGATGTTAAAGTCCAAATCTCGTTTTATTTTTTCACTAATCAGAAATACCAACAATAACATTACCAACTTGGGCAAAACCAAAGTGGGTTGAGCTTGCACGCATCTCCCAGTCGCGATGACCAGTTCCTGATGCCGTCGTCATGTTCGTTTCATTATACCAAGCGTTAACAACTGATGAACCGGCACCAAAACCAATTGAAATAACTTCATTGGCATTGCTCCAGTGTTCACTAGGAATTGAACCACCATTGTTAGCAATTTGTTGTGCGCGTGCTTGGGCTTGAGCAGCCAAATCAGATGACCATTCAGTTGTCATACCACTACGCAAAGATTTCAATGCATTAAAAGTTGCATTATCAACATTACCAGCTGTTGATGAAGTAGCCGTTGTCGCCGTTTGTGATGATTGTTGGTTAGCCGTTGCTTGACTGGCAGCGTTTGCTTGTGATGAGGCAACTGCAGCAGCGCTAGCAGCAGCTACTGATGATGATACTGAAGCAGCAGATTGCGCAGCCGCACTTGATTGTGCTGCGGCGGCAAGCGCTTGTGATTCAGCAGCCTTAGCAGCCGCTTCACTAGCAGCAGTTGCATGAGACTCTGCAGCTGCCATTGAAGCAGCGGCAGCTTGTGATGAAGCAACGCTGGCAGCAACTGAGGCAGCATACGCTTCAGACGCTGCTTGTGATGAGGCAGCTGCTTGACTGGCAGCCGCTTCAGATGCCGCTGCATCGTTTGCAGTAGATGTGGCTGAATCGCTTGCTACTGGTGTATAAGCCGTTTGCGTTGGGGCAGCCGCAGATGCTGACGTTGCTGTGGCTGCAGTCGCACCATTAAATGATTGACCAGCAATAATTAAATCTGGGTTGACGATACCGTTGACAGATGCAAAATGAGCAACTGAATCATTGGTTGCCATAGCTAGTGCCCAAACAGTATCACCATTTTGAATTTGGTAATTATTAATCCCACCGTTTGCTGATACCTGTGCTGCAACTTGATCAACAGGGTTAGCTTGCCATACATCTGCAGAAGCAGACTCATTAGCAGCGACGAAGGCAACACCTGCTGCAGTAGTTGCTACTGCAACTGATACCCATTGCTTACCTGCCTTATACATTTTCTTGTGTGACTTGATTTCCATTGAAGAAGTTTCCCCTTAATCCGTTACGCTTTTATGCGCATTTAATTTCCGTTTAATTTACAACGTTTCTTAATAATAACAGAACTTCTTAACAAATTCATTACAAACTAAAGGTAAATTTTGAAATTTCTTAATAAATTCGGGCGATTACTTAAGATTTACTGAGAAACTAGCTGGCAACGGGGCACCAATCGATTTTATTTCATTTGAAAATGGCATTGGTAATTGCACACTAGCAGAATGTAATAATAATCCGTCTGCATACGCCGACTGTTGATTATACAAATCATCCCCCACCAACGGATGACCAATTGCGGCCATGTGAAGACGGATTTGATGCGTGCGCCCTGTCTCTAACTGCAAACGTACTAACGTTTGCTGATAGACTGATTTAATCTTTGTCCAGTGTGTGATGGCTGGCTTTGCATTGGCACCGTTGATCTGTCGCAACCGAGAATTAGTGGGATGATTGCCAATGGCTAACGTAATCGTCCCCGTCGAATCTGTTAAATGCCCATCAACCCATGCTAAATAAGTGCGTTTGATTGTTTTATCATGTAGCATCTGATTCAGGATTGGCACAACATAAGGCACCTTCGCAATGATGAGCGCGCCAGTCGTTTGCCCGTCTAAGCGATGAACCATGTAAGCCCGTTTATCTTGTTTCATTAAATATGCTTGAGCAAAATTCATCATTGTGCCATTCTCACCTGGTGAATTAGGATGTGTTTTCACCCCTTTGCGTTTATTAACAACCATTAACTCATCATTTTCGTATAAGACTTGCAATGATTGCGAATCATCAGGAACATACTGTGAATCCGGTGTCATAAAGTCTTCGGGCAACCAATTCAAAGTCAGGACATCATATGGTTTTAGAATTGTTGAAGTCGGTTGATATTGACCATTAAGATAGAGTCGCCGTGCCATTCGAAAATTTCCCCGTACCCGCCGCGGAATGCGCCAATCTGTCAGTTGTTCTTTAATTGAAATTGCTGGCTGATCTGCTGGTAATTTTATTTTCTTTGTCCATCCTGCCATTGCGCTCACTCCATAAATATGTACCAAAATAAAAGAGTCTAGGAAATTTCCCAGACTCTTTTATTGTTTTAAAGTTGTCTAATATTACAACTTTGAAACGTTAGCAGCTTGCAAACCGCGGTCACCTTGTTGTACTTCGAATGATACAGCTTGACCTTCTTCTAATGACTTGAAGCCATCAGTTTGGATTGCTGAGAAGTGTACGAATACATCGTCACCTGACTCGCGTGAAATAAATCCGTAACCCTTGTCTGCGTTAAACCACTTTACTGTTCCTTGTTCCATGTCTGAAACCTCCTGGCATCTTGCCATAAAAATTAATAATCCAAAACGAAGATGCCCTTATTTCTTAGAAACATAAAACAAAATCTTTCAAACTATGTTTTAAGTATAACACGTGTCCGTACTGAATGATACAAACATTTTAATTGATAGCTAAATTATTATCAAATGTTTGTCTATTATACCAGTCATACCAAGCAATAAAATTAATAATAAAAAAACATTTACTAAGCAGTAATCGCTTAATAAATGTTTTCCATAATTACTTTAACATTTGTTTCATAGCACTTGCTGTCATTTCAGCAGTTGCTTCTTTAGAGTAATTTGCAATGTCGTTTGCACTAGCCTTAGGGTTCGCCTTAATGTAGGCAGCGACCTTGGCTTGAACGGCATCACGCATCTGCTTTTGTTGCGCAGCTGCCGCCGCTTTGTTTTGACTAGCAGCCTTTTGCTTTGCTGTCACTTGTTTTGCTTGTTGTGCACTCAAAACGACCCAAGTCTTCTTAGGTACTGTAACAGTCGTGGTTTGCTTTGCTAATGAGTGACCCTCACCACCAAATTCTAGCAACCACTTAAAGAAATCGTTTTTCCATTCCCAACGTGTTGTAACTGTCTTAACAGTCGCTTTTTTAACATCAGCAGTCCTATAAGTTGCCCGCTTATGGATCGCTTCTGTTATTTTCTTCTTATTAGGAACAAAATGTGCTTTGGCTTTGCTATCTTCACGATCGGCATAAATCATTACATAATTATCAGCCTTCGTACCCAAACGCTGTGTGATCAACATACCCGCTGGTGACTTTGAACCACCGGCTGAGTAAATTGTTTTTTCTGTTGATGTGGTAACTTTCTTCATACCATAGTGGGAATTCATATTGGCTGTCAATAACAAGACAGCTGCTGCAAGTAACACAAATGAAATCAGACCTGCCACAATTCTAGTTGATAACTTTTCAATATTAATCCATGACACATAAGTCAGGATAGCTAATATTGCTATAACAATAATAATCATCGTGTCTAGTCCTCCTTTTCATTTTTAATTGCAACATGATTAGTTGTGCCATATGCTTCAACACGACCACTGCGCATGAATAATGACAAAATAATTCCAATGATTGAGAAAGCAAATCCAATGGCGAATGAGACATGGAATCCCTTCATTGATGCATTCAAAATATCTGATCCGTATTGTAGTGGATTAGCAGCCTGCAATGCCTTACTTGGTTCATTATTGTTCATAATGTTTTGGGTAACTGATGTCAGAAGTGCCACAACAACTGATGAAGCCACTTGACGGGCTGTGTTGTTAGATGCCGTTGCATGGGCGGCTTCATTTGGTGGCAAAACCGACATTGACATTGTCATTAAGGGCATCATTGCCATAACAACACCAAACATTCTCAAGGCATATAATGTCGTAATAAATGAACTAGGCGTTGATGTAGAAATAAACATAAATGGCAAAGTACCTAATGCCAAAATACTGAAGCCGACAATTGACAAACGCTTAGCGCCAATCCGATCGTATGCACGACCAGTAATTGGGGCCAAGATACCCATCATCAAAGCCCCTGGCAATAGTACCAACCCTGAATCCAAGGTCGTCATGCCATGAACATTTTGTAGATAAGTTGGCAACATCATCTCAACACCCATCATCGCCATCATTGTCATCATGACGGCAAGCGTTGTAATTGTGAATTGATGATTCTTAAAGACACTAACATCCATAAATGGTACTTTCATCTTCAATTGTCGCCAAATAAAGACGAGAATAACAATTAGTCCAATTGCAATTGGTGTCATCACTGACTTCACGTCTCCCCAACCATCTGTCGCAACGTTGGTGAATCCCCATAGGAAGACACCAAATCCAGCAATTGCCAAAACAAATGATAAAATATCCAATTTAATTTTCTTAGTCGGCAAAACATTTTTAACCAAGAAGAAAGACAGAATAAAAGCAATCACAATCACGATCAATGGCAAAATAAAGATCGTACGCCACGAATTAGAAATTGTTAAACCTAAGAATGAATGATCTTTTTCCAAAATCCATCCCGAAAGGCTAGGACCAATCGCTGGGGCTAATCCGATAACAATACCATTTAATCCCATAGCTGCCCCACGTTCTTCTGCTGGGAAGATATTAATCATGACCACTTGCATCAAAGGCATTGTGACACCAACCGCGATGGCCGTGATAATACGACCGGCTAAAAACATCCACCACATATTTGAATCTGCGGGAGTGAAGGCTGTCGTTGCCATTCCCAAGGTTAAAAGTGCATAAGCAATATTATAAAGTGTTTTTGATTTAATACGTGTTGATAAGAAAGCCGAAACAGGCATCATCACCCCATTCGCTAGTAGGAACCAGGTGGTTGCTTGTTGCGCTGTCGCAAATGAAATATCAAAATCTTTCATTAAGGTTGGAATAGCAGTTCCCAGTGATGTTTGCATTAACACACCAGCAAAAGTTCCAATTAATAATACGGCGACCATGGCAGAACGGTTAAATGGCTTACCATTCACATCCAAGGCCACGCTTTTATTTTGTGCCATTTGTTTTCCTCCATTTTTTATGTAATCACAATTTTTAATTGTAAAACTCGCAACCAATTTAATCAAGCTTTTTTGTTAAGTAATTTAACAAAGATTGTAGTCATGTTCACAATAAGTTAGGCAAGTACTAATATGAATTAATTATTTTTTGACTTCCTAATGTAAGCATATAAACAATGAAATCCCTTACATAAATATAGTGTTTATTAAGTTTTTACTTGTGATGAGTTCACAAATTTTTTGAAATTTTTACCATAAAAAAAGATTGAGACACATGATGTGCTCAATCTTTTTTCTGTTATTAATCATTAAGTGCTTTTTACCACCAACCGTTAGCTTGGCGGAAAGCCGTTGCATTTTGAACTGAACCGTAACGTGATGTTGCGTAATTAACCATACCTGCAGTTTGGCTGGCAACACTACCTGTTCCCCAAGATTCTTTGGTTTGACCAAGACCTTGGTAACCGTTTGATGAAACAGCATTAGGATTTCCACCAGATTCTGGCATAACAACTGAATCCCACAAAGCTTCAGTACCACCATTAGCTAAGAATTGTGCCTTAACTGAACCACCAGCAGCTGACGTGCTTGCTGATGATGAAGAAGTTGATGCAACTGAAGTCGTTGCTGAGGCAGCTTGTTGCGTTGATGCTGTCGTTGCAGCAGCTGATACAGCAGCTTCACTTGCGGCAACCTTTTGAGCAGCAGCTTGTGATGCAGCAGCAGAGCTAGCAGCAGCGGCTGATGATGCGGCGGCTGCAGAACTTGCAGCGGCTGATGAGGCAGCTTGTGACATTGCCAATGATGCAGCATCGTTAGCAGCAGAGTCAGAAGATGCATCCACATCAGTTTCAGCAACACTTTGTGAATCTGGGACTTCAATCTTTTGATCAACAAAGATCATGTTTGCATCTTTCAAGTTGTTTGACTTTACCAAGTCATCAACTGTCATGTTAAATTTATTGGCAACTTCTGATAACGTATCGCCTTCTTTAACTGTGTAAGTTGAGGCAGCGTTTACGATAGACGTACCAGCAACGAAGACTGATGCAACACCGGCGACTGCTAAGGCTGTTTGTTTCACTTTACTCATAAAAATTAATAACACTCCTACTGGATAAGTTTGAATTCTATATTTAATACCTGTGACTACTCAGGTCGATTACTTGGGCATTACCCAACGACAATTAATAGTTTACCAATTTCAGTGTTTGGCAAATTACATTAACATTACATGAATTTGAATTGTTCAATCAATATCGCTAATTCAAGAAACATTTCTGTAATATAAATGTTTCCGTCCCTATAAAACAGGCATTTATAAAGGAAATATTAAGATAGTTAACTAGATAAATAATTACTAAAATTATCCTTAAAATAAAAAATAAAGACGTTGAACGCTAATGTCCTCCGTCTTTATCACTTTTTGTTACATAAACGTCACTTTGAAAAGTAACGTTTTTAAAATTTGCGTAACCATATCGTGTCTATCTCATGATTGGCTTGCTTATGCAAAACTAAGTCAGCACGCTCACGAGTTGGCAAAATGTATTCATTTAAGTTTGGTAAGTTGACTTGATGCCAGACATCGACTGCAGACGCCACAGCTTCTTCAACGGGCATTTTTGTGTACTCGGCAAAAAAGCTATTGTCATCCGGATTTTCTTTTGCAACAGTCAACAAGGCTCGGAAGCGTTCAACATACCATTGTTCAATCAGATCCGTTTTTGCGTCAACATAAATAGATAAATCAAAAAAGTCTGACACATATACTGGTGTATTAGCACCACTTTGTAATGTGTTGATTCCCTCAATAATAAAAATATCTGGGTTATCAAATTCATCATATTCACCTGCTAACACATCTGACATTTCATGAGAATACTTTGGTGAGCGAACTTTCTTTTTACCTTCTTTTAAAGCATTCATAAAAGATAGCAATTCCACCATATTATAAGACTCTGGAAAACCTTTGCGATCAAAAATGCCAGCCGCCTTTAATTTATCATTAGAAAGCAGAAAACCATCCGTTGTCGTTAAGGCGATTTCCTTTTCAGGAAATGCTGATTGCAACATATATTGTAATAATCGAGCGGTCGTTGACTTCCCAACAGCAACTGAACCCGCAATCCCGATAATGAATGGTCCCCGTGATGCTTGTCGACCAAGAAAGGCTGCCCGCTCAGCAATGTCATGACGATATTGGTCATATCGCAATTTAATATAGGTGACTAATGGTCCATAGATATTAAATACATCCGCCATTACGATGCGATCATTATAAGCCTTAATATTTTGTAACGTCTGCGGTGTCATATCAATTTTTTCTGGCACCACATACTGACTGGCTAATTTTTGCCAATCCTCTCTATTAAAAACAGCAAAATTTAACGGTGCTGTCGCCATCCCCTCTACCTCATCTCGTATAAGTTATCAGCCACATTTACTAATAGTGGCGTCAATTCTTGAACGGCAAATATCGTTAGTTGATGCATTGCACGAGATGCAATGGTGTAAACAAGTTGTCGTTCATCATCTCCATGATACACCTTTGCAGCAGCATTCCACATAATAACCGCATCAAATTCCAATCCCTTTGCTAAGTAAGCCGGCACAATAATTGTACCAGGCACTAACCGCTGGTTTTCCGTTCGGATAATGGTAACATCAGCCTGGTCACGCAATGCAGCATAAGCTACCTCTGCTTCAGCCAAAGTTTTCGTAATAATAGCAGTTGTCTCTTCTGCTGCTTGATTACTTGCCAATTGTTCGATAATACCAGCAACCATTGCCTCTGTCGTTGGTACTACCGAGATAGTTGGTAAAGCACCTTTCCGTTCAAAGGCATCAATTTGGGCACCTTGGATCAAGATATCTTTTGAGAAATCAGTGATTTGCTGTGTTGAGCGATAGGTTTGGGTTAGTTCAATATACTCCGACTTTTCAGGATCAAACAACTGTGATAATTCATCTTGCAAACTCACTGCATTTTCTTTGGTAAAAATTGCCTGATTTAAATCACCCAACATAGTAAAACGCGCCTTTGGGAAACTAAACTTCAAGAAAGCAAGTTGGAACGGCGTATAATCTTGGATTTCGTCAATAAAGACAAAACGAATATCCCGTTCGCCGCGACTACCCTTGATTAAGTCAAACAACATCATATATGGTGTCATATCTGACATTGGTAAAATACCTTGACGCATTTGTTCAATCGTATGCTTAACACCCGTTTGCCATTCAGCATCACTGATACCATAATCAGCCAAATTTATTAACTGTGGTACTGTTTTTAAGAAGTGAACAAATTGTTCATTGATATTAATAAAGTGGTTACGATTTACGCCACGAATAACCGGCGTAAATGCGCGCATCACTAATTGTTTTGCAATGAACTTGTACTCTGCCTCGTCTGAATCAAACTCACGTGGATTATCACGTAGCATCGTATCATATTGTTCCTTACTCAAATTTTGCACTTCATTTTCTACCCAATCAGCATGAACCTCATTCCCTGATTTTCCCTGCAAAATCTTCATCAATTGTTCTTTTGTTGCATGCAGACGATTACCAAGTTGGTAGTTATCATTAAATGAATAGTAGATAGCCGCAATTTTATCTTTGCTAATTATTTCATGGCCACGGAATTTAACACTGCGTAATTTGATATTGGCATGATTTAGTGACTGCGCGTACTTTTGCATCGCTTGAAAGTACACACTCGTCCCCTTTAAATCAATCACCTTCTTCGCAACACCCGTTGGCTGTGATTCGAATCGTTCTTGTAAAGTTTCTAATTGGAGCTTCGGTAAACGGCGTGACGCATATTGATAAAATGTCATCTGAACCATGTTTTGCTCACCCAATTCTGGTAACACTTGATCAATATAATCGTTAAATAATTGATTTGGTGAGAATAGAACGACCTGTCCTGAGGTTAGATGACCACGGTAACGATATAGTAAATAAGCAACTCGTTGCAAAACGGCTGATGTTTTACCAGAACCTGCTGCTCCTTGCACAAATAGCAAGTCAGCCGCTGTATTACGGATAATCTTATTTTGTTCTTTTTGAATTGTCGTCACAATGGACTTCATCTTTGTCGTTGATTCACCAGAAACGGCATTAAGCAACATTTGATCACCAACTGCTTCGTCAGTATCAAAGATTGTCACAATTTTGCCGTCTTCAATTTGAAATTGGCGTTTCAAAGAAACCTCAGCATCTTGTTTACCATCTGGTGTCTCGTAAGTGACTTGACCCAATCCACCATCATAATAGATTGAAGAAATTGGGGCCCGCCAATCATAAATCAAAAAGTTATCTGGACCATCTGAAAATGATGCTAACCCAATATAAATTTGATCAACTTTTTCGGTACCCTTTTCTTGAACATCAATGCGGGCAAAATAAGGACGTTCTGTTAAACGATCCAATACCACAGCTTGATGTTCTGCTGAATTCATGGCAAGCTCACGTTCTTGCAACATTTGTTGTTGTTGACGAACAGACATTGCAGTCTCAAATAAGCTACCATATGTTGATGATTTAAATCGAACATCTTTCCAGCCCGATTCTACGTCAGCTTTCTTTTCAACTGCGCTGGCTTGTTGCATTTTATTTTTTGCCTTAGCATCCTGGATTTTTTCCAATACAGCATCTAGGCGTTTTTGTTCTGAGTCGTACGGCGTCATGTTACGTTCCCCCGATAAAAATTAGTGTTTCTATGTTACACCACTTTAAGCTGTTTAGCCAGTTATTTTTCACAGACAAAAACCGGGACAAGCATTTTGCCCCAGTTTTCATCTACTAATTATAAATTAATTATCTTCAATATCCAATGGTATTTCATCAGTAGCTTCATCTTGGACAGCCTCCGGTGCATCAGCTGAACCATCGTGACTACCAATGTAAGCCATCCGAACCTGATCATAAATCTCATCGTAGATTGCTTTGTGTTCTGGTTCTTCCAACCAGCGAATAACATTGACCTTTCCTTGACCAATCTTTTCACCCTTGTAAGAGAACCATGAACCTGCTTTAATGATGATTTCTTTATCAGCAGCTAAATCAATCATTTCACCAGTCTTTGAAATTCCCTTTCCAAAGAGAATTTCAACTTCAACTTCACGGAATGGTGCCGCGACCTTATTCTTAACAACCTTAATACGGGTCAAGTTACCAACCGATTTGATATTATCACCATCTGCTTTTGTGGCATCAATCCCACCCTTACGACGAACATCCAAACGGACTGATGAATAGAACTTCAAAGCACGTCCACCAGGGGTTGTCTCAGGATTACCAAACATCACACCAATCTTTTCACGTAATTGATTGATAAAGATTGCCGTTGTTCCCGTCTTTAAAATGGCCCCCGACATTTTACGCAAGGCTTGTGACATCATACGTGCTTGCAAACCAACTGATGAATCACCAATTTCACCATCAATTTCTGCCTTTGGTGTCAAAGCAGCGACAGAATCGATAACTACCATGTCAATTGCACCAGAAGCAATCAAGGCATCGGCAATGGCTAGTCCCTGCTCACCAGTGTCTGGTTGAGACAATAGGAGTTCATCAACATCAACACCTAATGCTTTGGCGTACTCAACATCCATGGCATTTTCAGCATCAATATAGGCAACGATACCACCATTTTTTTGAGCTTCCGCAACGGCATGTAAAGCCAAGGTCGTCTTTCCAGATGATTCAGGTCCATATATTTCGATGACACGTCCCTTTGGATAACCACCAATTCCTAACGCAACATCTAACTTCAATGAACCTGTTGGCGTCGATTCAACTTTGGTAAACCGACTGTCCCCAAGCTTCATAACAGATCCCTTACCGAAAGACTTTTCGATTTTCTTCAATGCGTCGTTCAATGCTGTTTGACGTTCTTTTGGATCAGTAATTTTACCTTCTAGTTTTTTGTTTGGATTAATATTCTTTCCTGTAGCCATAATATTTGGGCCTCCACTCATTAACTTTAACTTAACGCAGTTCTAGTGTAACCTAATCAGCACTTTTTTTCAACACATCTGACAAAATTAAGATTCTTCTGATAATAAAACTGCTAACCAGTCAAATCCTGCCGCAACACTTGCTTCACGAACAGCTTGTCGATTACCTTGAAACTGATATCGCTGTGCCAATGTTTTGCCTGATGGTGTAGCAACACCAATATAAACCGTTCCCGCCGGGTGACCTTCTAAAGCATCAGGACCAGCAACACCAGTGAAACTAATTGCCCAATCAGTTGCTAATTTTTCTTGGGCACCACGAGCCATTGCCCGTGCTACCTGATCAGATACGACACCATACATCGTAATTAATTCTGCTGGTACACCGACTAATTTTGTTTTTGCTGCTGCTGCATAGGTGACAAAAGCGCCGGGCAACACTGCTGATATCCCACTAACCTCGGCTAAGGTTGCCACAAACAATCCGGCTGTTAAAGATTCAGCCGACGTAATCGTTTGATGGCGTGCAATTAAACTTTGACCAACTCGCTGTTGTTGCATGATGATTCTCCTTCCTTATTAATAAAGAGGTAAATTGTTGTATAAGTGTTTTTTTATTATAAAAGGCTGGCACAAAAGAAAATGTGCCAGCCTTTTTGTGTTAAAGATTTATTGATTATAAACCTATAATTTTGTTAGCATAAACGCGTTCCAAAAGTCTGAAGCCTCAATGTAACGTAATTTACGCCATTCCTGTCCTTCGCTTTGCTACGGCTAAAAATAGCGAAAATCACGTTACACACTGGCTTCAAAACGACTTTTGTCACGCTCGCTACTTAAACCCATCAGAGAACACATCACGGTTCTTATAGAAGTAATCAATTCCTGAGTAAATCGTTGCAATTAATGCAATCCACATCATAATCATAGCAAATGGCACATTAATCATAGCAAAGAAAATATCGTGTAGTAGGAAGAATGAAATTGACACCATTTGTGAAGCTGTCTTGATCTTGCCAGGCATAGCGGCTGCCAATACTTTACCGTTATTTTCTACAATCAATGTACGCAAACCAGTAATGGCTAATTCACGGATAACAATAATTGCAACCATCCAACCTGGTACCCAATCAAATTGAACAAAGTAAATCAAGGCGGTCATAACTAACAACTTATCAGCTAGCGGATCGGCAAATTTACCAAAGTTTGTCACCAGATGATGTTTACGGGCAATTTTACCATCTGCAAGATCAGTTAACGAAGCCCCAATAAATATAATTGCGGCAACTAAGTGTGTAACTGGTAGTGTTGCGCCGCCAACTGCCAAAGCTCCCCAATCAGGTGAAAGGGACAATACTAGCATAAACACTGGAATCAAAATCATACGAAACACAGTTAGTTTATTAGGTAAATTCATTTTTTATCTGCTCCTACATTCTTATCGTGTAAAGGTCATACCCAAGTGCCAAACACTTGCATTACTTGACTGTAAATCAACTGCCTTATTATTTAGTGACACCTTAGTTGCCAAGGCATTTCCAATTGAAACTGATACGCCAGTAGCCGTCGTTGGAATGTCAACTTCTTGTGTCTTGCCATCTGCCACTGTACCATTCCATAATACAGTACCAGCTGCATCACTAACCTGCATCCATGAAGAACCATTCTCAGCCTGCAATTGCATCTTCATTGTCTTATTAGGTGCTTTAACTGAGCTATAAGTAACGGTCGTGCCACTAACTGTACCTTGACCTAAGTCAACTTTATTAGCTTTAGTTGTTTTCTTTTCAGAAGATGACTTTGATGACGCCTTGCTCGAGCTACTTGCTACTGATGACTTTGACTCACTTGAAGCAGTCGTTGATGTCTCAGACTTCTTTGACGAAGCTTTTTTGTTAGCAACTTGCGATGTGGTCACTGATACCGTTGATTGGTTCTTTGATTCTTGCTTGGCTGAACCAGCAAATGATGAAACCACTACCCAAATAATCGCGATAATGGCGATGATGACAACACCAATAATAATCTTAGGCATCATACTACGTGTTTTATCAGCAACTGTTTCTTCAGTCTGGTGCATCCCTGCACGCGTCACATTATCAGCATCGACACGAGCTGCACTTAAATCGGGCGCAACTGTTTCGGTGTCTTCATTTTCATATTTTTGCATGAAGGCAACGGCATCTAGGCCAACTGCAGTTGCATATTGACGTACAAATGCACGTTCATAAAAAGCACCTGGTAATTGATCAAATTGGCCACTTTCAATCGCCGCTAAGTAGCGTTTTTGAATTTTCGTTGATTGTTGAATATCATCAAGTGATAGACCCTTATCAAGTCGAGCTTGTTGGAGCTCTTGTCCGATGGCGCTATTGCGTTCCTCATTCATAAATCTCTCATCCTAACTTTTAAAATTTAGCATAATAAATATAATTGCATTCTATTTCATTTTAACATAATTCCGACATATCAGAACGAGCGATTACACTTGCTGCTGAACTAACTGTTGTCTCAGTTAACACCGTCATCATATCATTGACTGTTAATGCTTTTAAAATAGCAATTTCGTCTTGCAGTGTGGCCTCATCAAAAGTTTGTCCTTCAAATCGAATGGCAATTTCCTCTAATTGATTTAACTTATTGATCAAACGACTTAGTGCATCGTTTTTCACTAAATTAAAACTGTCCTTAAGCTGATTGACCTGTGCTGGCAAGTCAGTGAGCATCTTTGAAACTTCCGCAATCACAAGCTCAGGATCTGCCGTTTCAGCAGCAATCGTCAAGTAAGCAAAATGTCGTTCCGCATCAAATTCTGCACTAAAATTATCATCAATCAAACCATCATTATACCAATCCATATAAGCTGGTGAAAATTCGCCAAAAATTAAATCAATTGCTAGGCTACCAATAATCGTCACGCGTAAAATATCACGGTGCGAAAGTTTGTTGAAGTCGATTTCCCAGCGCTGCCCTAACACCACTTTATTGCGAACAACGTTTAACGATACTTCTAGCGGTGTTGTGATAACTGGCTCAAGTTCTGGTATCAATTTAACAACTGATTTCGCTGCCGCACGTTGTCCTGCAGGTGAATTTTTAACCAAGGCCAGCATTTCCTGCTCATCAAATGCACCAGTAAACACAACATCCATATTATCTGGTTGATAAAACGATGAAAATGCCAAATGGAGTTGTTCTGGCGTGATTTGATGGACAGATGCTGCTGTACCGGCAATATCTTGTCCCAACGGATCTCCTGGATATAAACGTGCCAAAATCAGTCGATATAATCTCGAATTAATATCATCCTCGTACATATCAATTTCTTGCGTGATGATGTCTTGTTCTCGTTTCACGGTCTCTAAGTCAAAATATGGCTCTTGCGTGAATGTTAATAACTCCTGTAAGGTTGCTTGATTACCAACCGCTGTTGAAACATAGTAGCTTGTGCGTGTCTGGGTGGTAAATGCATTGGCATTCGCCCCTAATTCACTCAATCGTGAGAAAGCATCATAATCCGGTTGTGCAAATAAACGATGCTCCACAAAATGTGCGACACCAGCAGGTTGTGACACAAGTTGTCCATGATTCATGAACAGACGATCACGTGCGCCATAGTCAACTGTCACCATCCCCACTACTTGATGAAAATCTGGTCGGGGTAGCAAATGGACACGCAACCCATTGTCTAATGTGACATGCTTTTCCGCTGGAAAAAAATTCTGCGATTTAGCCAACATTTGCATTCCCTCCAATCATTTCATATTGTAATTGCAAAACTACTCGTTGCGCGAAGGCTTGCACCTGCGCAGCCGTCACTGCATCAATCTTAGCCAACCATGCTTCATCAGTTAACTCTTGGTGCAAAACTTGCTGATTGTACAAACGATCAGCTAAATAAAGCGGTTGATCTAATGTCATCGTATATGAGGTTTTCAATAATTGTTTAACAATGGCTAACTCTTCTTCAGACACCAATGTCTGTTGCAGACGCTGTAATTCTTCATTAATTTTAGTTATCGTGATTGCGAAATTGATTTGATCAACACCAGCTTCTACCAACAACAAGCCAGTGTATGGATTGTAATCTGACGAGATACCATAGACAAGACCGGCTGACTCGCGAATATTTAAGAACAACCTTGAAATTGCCAGACCACCAAAAAGACCATTAAATACATTAGCAATAAACCGTTCATCACTATTTGACGCTAATGTATAACCCAACACTAATCGTGCTTGGGTCACTTCATCCTGTGATTTGATCTGTTTAACTTGTGGCAACAACTCCTGATGATAAGTTGCCTGTAACAATTGCCGACGTGGTGCAAAGTTAAACTGATCAGTTGCTGCAATCACTTTATTAATGTCAACATCTCCCACCACGACGATATCAATGCGATCGTGGGCAACACTATCTTGCCAAACTTGCCATGCCTGTTGTGTCGTGGTGGCTTCCAGACCATCAATTGTCCCAAACGCTGGTAGTGCCTGATCTGAAGTACCAAAATAGGCTTGCAAGGCCTCTCGTAACGCATAATAGGGTTTATCTTCACGTAATCCAGCAACTTCATCTAGTGCCATTTCTTTTTGCCGGTTAAAGATAACTGACGCAAAGCCTGTTGTTTCATCACCAATTGGCCGATTGATCACTTCATTTAAAAAATCAAACCCATCGTTCAGAATATGACTGCCAGCAGTCGTAAAACGTTCATGAACCAAATTTAATTGCAGGCGGATGGTATGCAATTGGCCAACTTTGAAAACTTCAGTACCAAAAGCTGCCCCTGTCATCTCACTCAACGCTTGTGCAAACTTAGTTTGTGAAGAATATTTTGCTGAGGCTGTTTCTAACATATTACTTGCTAGCACACGACCATTGAGCGTTTGTCGATTTAATTGTTGCGTAAAATTAACCGCAATGTGAGTTGTCGCAAATTGTTTTGTCGGTAAAACATGGACAAACACACCCGTTTGAATTTCTTTTGTTACCACAACTGTACCTTCTCTGATGAAAATATTGCTTGTATTTTCACTTTCATTTAAAATATGTGCTTAAGATTAGCAATTGCTTTTAAGTATAACCTTTCAACTGATGACTTACCACTTTTTCCAAATAGTATTAATAGATTTTAAAGAGTTATCCCTACCTGTGATTGTGACATTAAAACAAAAAACCGGGATAGAAATTCTATCCCAGTTTCCGATTAAAATTAACTATGAAAAGATTGCTGACAAAATCAAAATAACGATCAAACCAACAACAGAAATCAGTGTCTCTAGGACCGTCCAAATCTTCAAAGTTTGTGGTACGTCCAAATCGAAGAACTCCTTGAACATCCAGAAACCAGCATCATTAACGTGTGAAACACCTAGCGAACCAGCACCAATTGCTAGAACAACAAAGGCTGGGTTAACAGCTGTTTGACTGGCAACTAATGGTGCAACAATTCCGGCTGTGGTCAAACCAGCAACTGTTGCTGAACCAACTGAAACACGCAAAATTAAGGCAATGATCCAAGCAAAAATGATTGGTGACAATGATGTGTGTGAGAAAGCAGCAGCAATCGCATCAGAAATACCACCGGCAGTCAAGATTCCCTTGAAAGCAGCACCACCACCGATAACCATCAACAAGTTAGCAATTGACTTCAATGCATTACCCATTGAGTCACCGACTTCGGCCATCGTACGGTTTTGCTTTGGTCCCATTGACCAGATAGCGAAGGCCATCGCAATGACCATCGCAATCACTGGGTTTCCAAGCATTGCAATAATTTTGTCTAAGACAGATGGATCTGTAATGTAACCTTTTTGGGCTGCATGTGACATGGCCTTCCAAGCTGCATCACCAATCGTACCTGAGTATACTTGCTTACCAGCGTTCACTGATAACGTATAAATCGTTGAGATAAGCATGAAGATAACTGGCATCAATGAAGTGAAGATTGCCAACCCAAATGATGGTGTATCTTCTAACTTAAATGTCTTAACTTCACCAATAGCATCTAGCTTCTTAGTGATCTTAAAGGCCTTTGGCTCAACCTTTTTAATCACACGCGTAAACAATGGTCCCGCAACGATCATGGCAATAATGGCAACAACAATACCGTACATCAAAACGATACCAATGTTAGCACCCAAGATGTTCGTGACCGCAGTAGGTGATGGCTGTGGTGGCAAGAAACCTTGTGCTGCTGACAAAGCGGCAGCCATTGGAATACCCAAGTAAAGCAAAGGCACTTCTGCTTCAAGCGCAATTGTAAACACAATTGGAATCAAAACAACAAGACCAACTTCGAATAGTAATGAGATACCAATGATAAATGATGCACCAGCAACTGCCCACTGCAAACGCTTCTTACCAAACTTGTTGATCAGCGTTGTGGCGATGCGATACGAACCACCTGAATCAGATACTAAACGACCAATCATTGATCCAAAACCAAAGACAATAATCAGCTCGCCCATGGTACCACCGATACCATCTTTTAGTGCGCCAGCAATGCCAGCTGGATTCATACCTAATCCAAGGGCAACTAAAATAGATGTAATGATTAATGCCACGAAGGTATTAACATTTAACTTCAGGATGAAAAATAGCAACAAGGCAATTCCAAGAACTAAAATCAAAAATGGCCAAACATTAAAATCGTTTAATAGCCACTGATATAGCCCTGTAGACTTGTCGATTGATAATCCTGTTAGCATTGTGAACATAATATACTAACCTCTACAATCAAAAAATAATTTCACTCACATTTGTGTAAGCGATTGCTCAACTTAAATATTGTACACCCCTTCACTAACTTTTTACAACCGGTCTAGACACAAAAAAAGTTTGAGACAACAATTGCTGTCCCAAACTTGGTACACACTTTTAATTATCTTCACGACTTATCGGAAGCCACCGCCACCGGAGCCACCACCGAAGCTACCACCACCAGAAAAGCTCGTGCCACCACCACTACCAGTACTTGTAGCCGTAGACATTGCCCCACTACTAAAGTGTTGGACAGCAAAGAATGGATAAAGTGAGCCATAATAATAAGCACTTTCTGCTTCATACCCTGGATAAGCAATCGTCAATTGCTCGGCCACCTCTTCAGCAATACCGAAGGCGGCAGCTGCTAACATCAGGTCATCCCATAGCCCAACTTCTTGTGGTGTTCGTTCATCTAATAAGGTAAATTCTTGCAAGTAATTCTTTAACCGCGCCAAATCCAGATCAATCGCTGTGGCGGCTGGCTTTTTTCGGAAGCCTTGTAGCCATGCTGCCGCACGATTGGCACGATCACGTTTACGGTCTCCTGTTTTCACAGATTTTGAATTCTCAGGGAAGATAAGGTCATTTGACTCCCCATATTGTTGACTATAATCACGGAAAGCCTTTGTTAGCGCTTCAAGTTTCTTACTGTGTTTGCTTAAATACCGCCCAAACGCTTTTTGCGTAATCACACCATTTGACGCGGTATTTTCAAGTAATTGATGCAACTTTCGAACTGGTTCAGGTGTGTCTTCGGCAAGTGCCTTGTCAGACAATACAAATGTTATTTTTTTCTTATCGGGTTTCTTTTCACCATTTTTTGTCTGTATCGTCAGGTATCGATCACGTATCAATTGCAATAACCCAACCGACAAAAAGTTGTTTGTCGCTGCATTAGATAACATGGCACTAAATAGCAGATAGACATTATAAATACTACCAGTCGGTACTTCACGATAATATTCCCCTTTTGTTTGTTTCTGTAACGCACGAATCGTTGGATAATAATGGTGATAATTTCGATACCAAAGGGTTAGCCAAATGCCACCACCAAGGACTAATAAAATAACAATGGTCACGACAATTATCGCTAACCGACGACCTTGGTCATTTTTTACAGTTTCACCATTTTTATAATCTTGATAATTATAGTCACTGCCTTTAAAGGCTTCTTTCATATATGAATCAAATGATCGTGATGTCGTATAAAATGTACCATACGTATGTCGAGGAATTTGAACAATCATCTTAACATAATTGTCCTCCGACAAATCCTTAGTACTTTGCATCGTCACTTGGCCCTTGTCAAAGGCTGTTTTTCCTGCAAAACCAAAGCCCCAAACACCATAACCATTCTTCACCGAAAACTGATGATTAGGATCATGGAGTGTTACTTTCAAATGCTTTGGTGAAATGGCCACATCACTGTTCAAAAATTGCCAAGCAATCATTTGCTTTGTGGCTGTTTGCTCAACAAAGTTACTAATTTGATAACGAATCGTGTATTGATGCGTACCATATTTAGTAATTCCCCAGTTTAGCTCATTACCATGCTGACCAAATTTATACGCCTTCTGCTTACGATTATCATCCGTCTGCCAGTTTGGCTGTCGGTTAAACTGACGGCCATCCATACTGACCTGATAGTTAGAGAGTGCTTGTGGACCAACCAATTTCACAACTTTATAGATTTCACTACCTTCATCAGCAGTTACTGACCAATTTTCAGTGATTGTTGCCATTCCTTGATCGTTCAAAGCAACATCAATATTCATGCGATTAACTTTTTGTTCAGCCGAAATACTCTGGCCATTTCCTAGCATGACAAACGAGGCAATACATGCCAGAAATAGTAACCAGAGTGGCTTTACTCTGATTTTTCCCATTGTGGCATCTCCTGTTTTCCTGGCGTATTTTCGAAATACTTTTCCTGATTAAAGCCCATCGACCCAGCAATCATAAAGTTAGGAAAGACTTGAATTGACCGATTCAACTTGGTCACTGAATCGTTATAAACCATTCGTGACAAACGAACCTTGTTCTCAAATTCATCGACCGCCGTCATCGTTTGTTGATAAACATGACTGGCTTTTAAATCTGGATATTGCTCAGCTAAGGCATTAACAACACCTAATACCCGATTGAATTGTTGTTCATCCGCATTAACATCAGCAACATCTGACCGTTCTGAAACGTTTTGACGAGCATTAACGATTTTCTCAAACGTTTGGCTTTCATATGTTTGATATTTTTCTGTTGCTTGCATCAAATTGGTTAGGGCATCCCAACGACTTTCAATTTGTGCAGCGATTTGCCCCATGGCATTACGTACATTTTCACGTAGCCTAACTAATTGATTGTAAATAGCAATTAACCAAACAACAATAATAACGATTACGACACCAATAATAATTCCCCATACCATATCAATCTCTCCTGTTCTATTTTGTTAGATTATCGAGATACTCCTACGTACTTTATAACATAAAATGAACTAAAAATCATTGCATAACATCTCATTGCAATTAAGCTTGGCGATACCAAGCATAAACTGCTTTGGCGTCTTTTTCTGGCAAGTAACGAACTTTAATTGACAGCTCGGTATTACCACTTCGCAGACGAATTACCAAATGAACAAGTCCTGTCTGCCGCATCAAAATACTTTGGGACAATTGCATTGATTGGATATTTTTCTTAGGCATATAATAGCGTTTTTTACCAAACAAACGACCAACCTGAGCCACCAAAATTTTCTCGCCAGTGACACCAATTTCTGTCTTTTTCCCCGTATAAATCCCTAAGCTCCATGCTACTGGCAATACAATCAGGGACAATAAACCAAACGGACGAAGAAAAACGCAAATTGGTACACAAATTAGCGCCGCAATTAATAAACGATTACGAATCAAGGCCCAACGGCCACGCGCGTTAGCTCGCCACCTTGATTTGCCTGTAACATCTTGTATTGGTAACCAATCGATAAAAGCGTGCATTTGCTGTTGCACGTCTTTTGATTGTACGACGGGCATAATAACTACACCGCCACTTTTTTCATCATCAGAAGCATTCGCAGCAACCAATGCTTGAACTGTTGTTAAATGTAATAATTGGCGTAACCAAGATTGGATATAGACAACACTTTGAATGCGATTGAGGCGGACGGTCACCCGACTAGTTTGAAAAAAGCCTTTATTTGTTGTTAACTGCGTACCATGTTGCACAATTTTAAAATGATAGTATCGTTGAATAATCAACAAATAGGAAATGACAACCGCTAGCAATATGACAAACACAATGTCAAAAATAATCACTGTTTCTGTCTGCTGACTAAACCGACTAACCAATTGGGTGAGATAGTGTTTTGGTAGAATATCATCTAGCCGATTATAAACAACACTTATTCCCAATAAGATTGGCACCATACTAAATGAAGTCACCGCATATAGATTTAAATCGCGCCACTTAATTTGATACTGCTGTTTCACTTCATCATCACGATGCACAGCATTCGTCGGTGACATCGGTTGATCGTTTATTTCTGAACGAGCATTCTGTTTTAATTGTTCCAGTTCGTGCACTTCTTTTAAAGAAATAATCGGCAAACTAGCATCTGCTTGATTATCAACATGTGCAGATGTTTCGATTTTTAAACTAACCAACTGGAAAGGTTTCATAAAAAACCATTGTTTTGTCTGAAATGTTTGAATCTTTGGATAAGTTAAGTGAAGTTGTTGTTTGTTGAATAAACCTTGCTTAATCATAATTTCATCGGCTGAAATAGTATAAGTTAGCGTGGCATAACGACTGACTATAAAAAAAACACCCACACAAACAGCTGCCACTAACCACCACCATAATTGATTAGCCACACCTAATAACAATAAAACCCACCAAGTCTTCACTTCTTCAACCAAAAAAATGACTAACGCTAATGGATGAAGGTGTTTTGCTTTAACTGTCATAAACATCCTCTTCCTTTGCTAAATCCATAATTTGATTTTTTAATTGCGTCGCCGTTGCCAGATCGACACCGCCAATCTCATGAACAGCTGCTGCCGTATGAATCTTAACGGATTGTAATTTATTCAGTTGTAGCAACGGACCAGCTGACAGGGTAACATCTTGAATTCGTAAAATTGGTACCGCTGTTGTTTGACGAACGAAAAAACCAGTGGTGATTTCAACATCGTGACCCAAAATCTGATACCGCCAAAATTGATAACGGTACGGAATCAAGCTAAATTCTACGCTCGAAAAAATCACACCTACAACGGCTACCACCCATATCAACCACACTGGCCATGCAAAAAAATAATGACATATGACGACACCTATTACGATACCGACCGCAATTAATAAATTAACTGCCGCTTGCAAACGCCAAACTGTTTTAATCTTCTCAGGTAATTGTTGTCCCATTTTATAGAAATATCCATCCCTTCCCTTAATGAGTCTAAGCCTACCATAATCAGAATTTAGATTGCAAACAACTTCAGGAGAACGAAACAAAAAAGACCAGATCCTTTTAACAGGTTCTGATCTTTTTTACTAATACGTAATATTTATTTTTCAATATGTGTTCGTTGATAATCTGCAATTGCCTTATACTCTGTTTGCAATTGACGTGATAGACGAATGAAAATTGGTGTTAATTCACGATAAGCATCGTAGTTTTCAGGATTTGGTTGGTAAGTATTTGCCTCTCCAATCATATCACCAATAACTTCCAAATTATCAATTAGACCTAACGCCTTTTGTGCCATCACCGTTGCTGCCAATGCACCTGATTCAAATGCGGTTGGTACAGTAACTGGTTGCTCGAAAATATCCGCAGCCATTTGACGCCACAATGGTGAACGAGCGAAACCACCCGTTGCTTGAATGGCTGATAGGTCACCAACAACTTCTTCAAGTGCTAATGAAACCATATAGATGTTAAAGATGATTCCTTCTAGGACAGCACGAACCATGTGCGCACGCGTATGGTTATGTGTCAAACCGAAGAATGAACCACGCGCATTAGCATCCCAAATTGGTGCGCGTTCGCCACCCAAATATGGATGGAATAGCAAGCCATCAGCACCTGCCGGAATCTTTGATGCAATTTCAGTTAATAAGTCATATGAATCAATCCCTAATAACTCAGCTGTCGACTTTTCTGAATCGAACATGTTATCACGAGCCCAACGGAAAACATCACCACCGTTATTAACCGGTCCACCAACGACCCAGTGATCCTTATCCAAGGCATACGTAAATGTACGACCTTTTGGATCAATCTTCGGTGCATCCGTTACCACTCGAATAGCCCCTGATGTACCGATTGTGACCGCTGCGACACCTGGTTGAATCGCATTAACCCCTAAGTTTGATAATGGGCCATCCCCAGCACCATAGATGAATGGTGTGTCGACATCCAAGCCCATTTCTGCTGCATATTGTGGATCCATGCCTGTTTCAATCGTATATGGATCAACCGGTTCCGGCAATTGTTCCTTAGTGATGCCAGTTACTGACAATGCTTGCTCATCCCAGTCCAAGTTGAAAATATTAAATAGACCTGTTCCCGAAGCAATTGAGTAATCCATCTTATTGGCACCAAATAAACGATTAAACAAGAACTCCTTAATACCAAGATAATGAACGGCATTATTGTAGATATCAGTGTGTTCGTTTTTCAACCAAAGCAACTTTGACAAAGGTGCCATTGGGTGAATTGGTGTTCCTGTCTTACTGTAAATTTCTTGACCAATACCGTTTGACTTTAATTCTTCTGTATACTTAACAGCTCGTGCATCCGCCCAAGTAATCACACGTGTCAAAGGCTGCCAGTCAGCATCAAATGCAATTAATGAATGCATTGCTGAACTAAATGAAACACCTAAGATTTTGCCATCTTTTGCTGCACGTGTCACTTGTGCCATCGCATCAGTGAAAGCTTCCCAAATCTCATCTAGGTCTTCTTCGGCCATATCTGGTGCATCACGGTATAGTTTGTAACCTTTATTTGCACTTGCGATCACATGTCCCTTTGTATCAAACAAGACAACTTTTGTTGACGTTGTTCCCAAGTCAACTCCAATTAGGTAATCCATTAATAAAACCTCTCATATTTTATATTTTGTTCAAACGCTTACTTTAATTTTATGTAAAAAACTTACATTTTGCAAACAAAGACACGAAAATTTTTTTCTATCTTGTTTCATTTCCGAGATGACCCCCGGCTGGTCGATAAATACTGCGATTATCTAATGCCCATTGACGAGGTGAAAATTCACCTGGATTAGTTTCGGCTAAAGCATTGTCAAAACTCTGCATACCAGCATCCAATTCATCAAGTTGATGCAACACATTGGCTTCTTTGATCATTGGACGTACCGGCGACCCATATTCTAATAAGCCGTGATGTGCCAAAACCGTGTGTCGTAAAATAATCATGTCTTCACTTTTCAGATCGATTTGTAATTCTGTGGCTGCTAAAACAATTTCTTCATCAACTAACACAATATGGCCAATTAAATTACCAGCAGTTGTATATTGTGTTGCTACCTGTCCTGATAATTCAATCACTTTACCAATATCATGTAATAATGCACCAGCATATAACAAACTAGCATCTAAATTATCATATTGCTTGACCACAGCTTGTGCCAAATGAACAATGGACAACGTGTGAAAGGCTAACCCACCAGCAAATGCATGATGATTACTTTTCGCAGCGGGAAATTGTAGAAATTGCTCACGATATTTGCCAAGAATATGGCGAACGATTCGTTGCCAGTTAGCATTTGTTATCTGAAAAATAATTGCTGAAACTTCTTCAGCCATATCTTGTTTTTTCATTGGTGCCGCTGCCACAAAATCTGCCGGATCTTGTGGTTCACCAATTTTACTTGGTCGAATCGACAAAACTTTTAGTTGTGGTTTATCTTGATACGCCTGACGCACTGCTTGGATGTAGACCACGATACCAGCATGCAACTCATTGACTTCAGCTTCAGTCGTATCCCACTTCATCCCCTTAATGTCCATTGAACGATCAGCTAATTGTAAAGCCAAGTAGCGTTTTCCTTGCTGTGTCACCCGTGTATCAACTTCTTTGAGTAATGCAAAGGTTTCAACACGTTCATCTAATTGATAATCCTTTAATTCTTTTGCCAAAATAGCCTCCTATTGTTGATGAGTCAATGTTAAGACATGTTTGCCCTGTGTCTTTTGGGCTGTAAAGTAGAAAATTTGTTGCTCAGATGATGCTAAATCTGCTAATAATGTCAACATCGTTTGTCGACGTTGCTCATCAAAATCAACAAAGGCATCATCAATCAACAATGGTAATTGCAAAGTGGCAGTGACGTTTTTAACAAAAGCTAAACGTAGCGCCACATACAATTGTTCTGCTGTCCCCTTTGATAATTGATTCACACCTAAAATCTTGCCATCATTTCGAACTACTTTTAACAAGGTCTTCGTCTGCTGAATCGTTTGATAATGATTATCAGTCAACTGCCTTAAAAATGTTCCTGCCTGAGCCAAAAGATTTGGTAAGCGATCAGCAATTGCCGCGTTTAGGGCTTGCTTAATCCATTCACTACCTAACCGATCAACAAAATATTGCGTTAATTGTTGATTAACAACAGCCACTTGATTGGCGACCACTTGCTGTTGATGTTCAATCGTATTATCAGTCTGCAAGTTTTGCAACTGCACATTGATTTCAGCTAGTTTTTGATTCAATTGATTTTTTTCATCCTGAATGCGTTGCAAAATGGTTTGTTGATCTGTCATTGCTGGCTTATCGTCCGTTGCAATTGCGGCTTGTGCGGCGAGTTCATGTAGGTCAGCCCCTTTTAGCTGTTCTTCAAGCATATTCGCCTCACGTTGTAAGTCATTAATATGACGTTGGGCATCACGGCGCTGTTGTAGCATGGCTACATCCTTCACCCCGAGTTTTTGATACAATTCTTGTAACGTTTGTTGTAGATTAGCCCGTTGTAACTGCTGTTGTCCCATGGTTTCTTGCTTGATATGAATATCTGCTAGTCGTTTACGGTATTCATCAACCGTCAATCCCTCACCCAGCCAGTTTAAAGCCGCTCGCATCTTCACAAGTTCTGACATCATGGCTTGTTGGTCATGAATAATTTGATTATTTGACAACATCATGTCGTTAATCCGTTGGATATCTGTTTGTGCGGCAAAAATATCAGCTGTCGCCATTTGCTGGTAGGCAGCAGGCAAATCTTGTTGAGTGTTAGCTACCACATTTGTTTTCTGCTGACGACTGCCCCACCAACCAAGCAACAGACTAATTAGCGCTAATAGAATACCTATTGCAACATGACTAATCAACAATGCACCAATGATGATCAAACTACTAATGATTATCGCGATAATTAACCAGCTATTCTTAGTTGATTGTTGTCCCGTTTCCTTTTGGCCACCCAACTGACTTTTTTGCTGATCAGTTAATAACGGTGGTACTTGTGTCCAATGATATTTTTCTAGTAATGCTGTTTGCGCTTGAACCGCTTTGACTTGTTGTTCAGCTAAATTTTTTTGTTGATTTTCTAACTTCTCTAATTGCCTTAGTGCAACCGTTGCCGATTCAACCTGTTGTTTCGTTACTGCAGTCGTAACCATGACGTCATCTAAGGCCGTCAACTGTTGACGTACACGATCAGCTTTGTCGGCTGCCGTTAAATCTAATGGTTTACCAGTTGCTTTCACTTGCTGTTTAATTTGTTGCCAACGTCGATATACCGGTAACAAATGCACCTGGGCTTGTTGATGATTCATTTGACCTTGTAATTGGGCTTGTCGTTGCTCTAAACTCGCCACACGCTGGGTCAAATGTTGTGCCTCAGCTTGTAATTTATCCAATGATGGTTGTTGACGCAAATTATTTTGTAACTGTTGACGTTGCATTTGTAAATTCGCCAACGCTTGATTTAGTTCACGATGGGCCGTTTTTGTGCTACCAAATTTCGCAGTTGCTGTTTTATCCCAACGATTCGCAACTTCTAGCCAGTTCTGTGCACCTGGCGTAGCAAGTGTGCGTAAGTAGGCTGCAAAGTCATCCGGTTTCAATGAAAAGATATTCATTAAAGCTTCTTGATCAAAACTAAAAATTGCTAAATATAATTCACGATCAACTGGTCCCAATAGCTTTGTTAGCATGGCTTCTGGATCAGCAAATTGTTGACCACTGCCTACAGCAGTTAATGTCGTCACTGTCTGCGTCCTTCCCAGACGCTCGAGTTCATAAAGCTGGTGATCAACTTCAAACTGCATACTACCACCATATGGTCCCTTGTCTAGGGGTTCATAGGTGTTGATTTTACGTCCTTTAGCTTGTGGAAAACCAAATATCATATCAAATAAAAATTGATGTAACGTCGTTTTTCCGGCTTCGTTTAGTCCTTGAACCACTTGTAACCCTTGAACGAAATCAAATGTTTGCTGATTAAACTGACCAAATCCAACAATATGCACTTTTTTAATCCACATGATATTCATCCCCTATCTGTGACAAGTGTAATTGTGTTTTAACAGCTTCCTGTAAAGCTTGTAATGTCTGCGCATTTAAAAAATGATCGAGCACATCGACATCCGTAACTTGTTTTAATCCCATCTTCTGCAATTGTTCACGGGTGAACACATCGCCAATGGTTTCCGACCAATAGCGTTCATCAACTGCTGGTAATGGTAGGTGCTGCTCTTGTGTTTGTGCCTGGATTTCATAAATAAAAAACATATCGGTGGTTTGTGCTGCAGCAACAAACTGTGCTAATAGTTGTTGGTTCACAATTGCTGACAATACATTAGGATCCTCAGTTATCAGATTTAATGAAATTAATTCAAATTCATCCTTCATCGCAAACTGTCCTCGGACATATTGCACAACTGTGCTCAGGTCACGTTCAGTACGTACCTCGGCTGTTACCCAGGTTATTGGTGCAACCGGAGTAAATGTCGGTACTAATTCATTCCCCTCACTTTCCACCATGTAATATCCCTTAGCACCAGTTTCTGTTTTATCCAGTCCTTGAATACTACCAGAATACCCGATGAATGGCTTTTTTTGTAAGATTTCACGTACATGAATATGACCAAGCGCCCAATAATCATAATGTTTCTGTTGCATCGCTTGCAAATTAAATGGCGCATAGTTTCCTGAACCAACCTCGCCCATAGATCCATGATAAATCCCAATATGCCAATCATCTTGAGTTGATTTAATAGGAAATTCAGCAACCTGATCTGTTGTTATATGCCGCTGTGTATATGAAAAGCCTGAAATGGCTACAGACTCATGATTTTTTGTCTGCACGTGGTATGTTGTCACGTCTTTTGGGAATAATGTGACATTTTTAGGAAATGTGGGTACCCGTTGCCAATCAAGAACGTAGTCATGGTTACCAAAGCCCACATAGACCGGAATATTTGCCGTTGCTAATCGCTCTAGCTCCCTGACTAAATCTAATTGTGCACGTGCATCAGGAGTAGTTGTATCGAACAAATCGCCAGCCAATACAACGAAATCTACCGCCGCAGTGATGGCATCATCCACTAATCGATGGACTGCCGTTTCAGTTGCAGCTTGTAACTGATCGGTTAACCAATCTGGTGTCATTGATAGACCACCAAATGGATTGCCAAGATGCAAATCACCAGCATGAATAAACTTCATTTTTCTAACCCCTTTTTTGTTTTATAAACGCGTTCCAAAACGACTTTTGTCTCGCTCTCTCAATTTCATTATATTGGAGATTGCCTATAAAAAAAAGAGTGGCGCGTTGCGACACTCTTTTTTGAATTTGGTAGATTGATACCTACTAAAATTATCTTGATTATAAGCTTATAATTTTTATAGCATAAACGCGTTCCAAAAGTCTGAAGCCTTAATGTAACGAAATTTACGACATTCTTGTCCTTCGCTTTGCTACGGCCAAAAATGACGAAAATAACGTTACATACCAGCTTCAAAACAACTTTTGTCTCGCTCTCTCACTTAGTTTTGACCGTACAACTCCGCAATTGGCTTTGTAATAATGTCATTGATTTCCATCAACAATTGGTTCAAACCTTTTTCAGCTTCAAGCATCTTCTTTAGAGAATCATACTTTTCCATCTCATTGGCAACTTCTTGCCAAGCTTTGATTTGATCTTCTGCTGGTTCATTACCAGATTGAACTGCTTGGTTGATTTGCGTTTGTGCTTGTTGGAAACGAGCAAAGATAGCTTTTGCTTCTGGCTCACCCTCAACAGCCGCAATGGCATCACGCAAGGTCTTGTATTGTGCTGTTTCACGTAAATTTTCAGCAACTGCATTAACATTATCGTAAATATTAATCATAAATATATATTCCCCATCCCTTTTAATTATTCCATTATCTCATATTTTATTATCATTGTGGTAATAATGATTGAATTCCGGACCAAGCTTTTTTCGCACCATCTTTAACATTACTCCAAGCACTGGAAGCACCATTTTTAATATCATCACCAATACCAGAAATATTATTGGCAATACCATTTTTCTTATTTGAAGCAGCATCCTCAGTAGCCGACAACTTTGCACGGACACTTTTCACACTAAATTTCGTCTGTGCCGTATTCGGCAGTACTTGTTCAAGTGTTGTCTTCATCAATGGTCCAGCCGTCTGTGATAAATAAGCTGAAATCGTATGACTCGCATCCGTTTCATCATAACCAGTCCATGTTGTCACAACGACGTCTGGTGTATAGGCAATGGCCCATGAATCAGTCGCGTTGTCACTGGTTGAGTTAGTTCCCGAAACTTCAGTCGTTCCGGTCTTACCGGCAACATCATAGCCCGTTGGATCAGCTGCAACCCCGGTTCCATGAGTGTATACGCCAAGCATCATTGAGGTCATTTCATTAGCAACACGCTTCGACCATAGTCGCGTATGCTTTTCTTTGGCTTGGGCAATTGTCTTACCTGAAGCATCAACAATTTTTGTAATGAAATGACTACTACTCATCTCTCCACCGTTTGCAAAGCTTGTGTAAGCTTGCGTCAATTGTAACGGTGTCACACCCTTTTTCAGACCACCAATAGCAAGTGCTAAATTCTTATCAGATTTTGTTAATGGCAAACCTGCCTTAACCGCGGCATTATAACCTGCATTCACACCCATTTGATCAAGTAACCAAACAGCTGGAATATTGTAAGAATTTTCCAACGCCTTGTACATTGGTATTTTCTCACTAGTGTAATTACCATAGTTTGATGGTGAATAACCATTCGTTCCAAAACTCATCGTACTATTCTTTAGTTCAGAGTCATACGAGAAACCACGCGATAATGATGGCCCATAATCAACAATCGGTTTGATCGTTGATCCTGGTGAACGATATGACTGTGTTGCACGATTAAAGCCTCTAAATACATGATCTCCACGACCACCAATAATTGCCCGTACACCACCAGTTTTTGCGTCCATTACTACCGAAGCTGCTTGTGAACCTTCACCGATTGGATTCAAGGTCGCATCAGCATAATCATTTTGTAAATTAGTTTGATCCTTTTGATTCAAAGTTGTATAAATCTTATACCCATCATCCAAAATATCTTGCTCTTTCAAGCCATATTTACTCATAGCCTCATTAATGACTGAATCAAAATAATACGGATAATTGTAATTTGAATTATCAACTTCATGGTTCGTTGCCCCTAAGGCAAGTTTTGCATTGTAATCGGCTTGTGCTTGTGTCAAATACTTCGTTGCCACCATATTTTGTAGCACTTGGTCACGACGTTGCTTAGCGGCATCTTTATAGGTTAGTGGATCATAACCATTTGGTGATTGTAACATACCAATTAACATAGCACTTTGTGAAACTGATAAGTTGGCCGCACTGACACCAAAATATTTCTCAGCGGCATCCTGAATTCCCCAAACACCATGACCAAAATAAGCATTATTTAAATACATGGCCAAAATATCATGTTTAGAGTATTCTTTTTCAACTTGAATTGACAAAAATAGTTCACGTGCCTTACGAGTAACGGTTTGATCTTGACTCAAAAAGGCATTTTTCACTAATTGTTGCGTCAAGGTTGACCCACCAACAGACACGCTACTACCACGTAAACGATACCAAATAGTTGTCAAAACACCACGTGTCATCCCACGAATTGAAAAACCATGTTCCTGATAAAAATGACGATCCTCAGTTGCAATCACCGCATTAACTGCATGTGGTGAAATATCACTGAATTTAACATACGTTCCCTTTTGACCAGACAAACTACCGGCTTTATTACCAGAAACATCATAAATTTCAGTAGTTGACTGAAGACGCTTTTTCAAATCAGAAACATCTGTCGTTTTGGCCTCAAAAGTTCCTAAAACGCTCACTACCAGAATAATCGATAGGAAAAGCGCAATTAACCATCGATTAATTTGAAACCTATGCCAGAACGGACCAAAGGTCTTTCGTATCCATGCATAGAACGGATGGAAAAATCGTTGATGCCATCTAATTAACGGTCCAAAAAATTTTCGTAACCAGTTAGTCACCGGTGTCATTTTTTGATGGCACCAATCTTTTAGTCCTTTAAAAAATTCTTTCATATTATTGCATCCAATTATTAAATTGTTCAACCAAAGCAACTGCTGCATCAGCTGTTGGCGTTGTGACATATATTGTATTATGACCAGCTAGTGTGCCAATCACGTCAGGCATTTCTGCAGCATCAATCATGGCAGCTAGCCGATTACCATTTCCCTGTGTTGTTTTTACCACAACCATAAAAGATACTGGGGTAATTTCTACGGCCATATCTGCAAAACCTTGTTCAATTTGATTTTTATCACTAATAGTTGTATTAGTTGCATCTGCCATCACTTGATATCTTGATTGACCAGTTGCATCAGGACGACGCACAATCCGCAATTCTTTGATATCACGCGATACCGTTGCTTGTGTGACTGCAATCCCTGCATGTTGTAAACGATGCAGAATCTCTTCTTGAGAATCAATCACATTATGTGCCAATATTTCAAGAATCATTGCTTGCCGTTCTTGCTTTTTCAAAGCCATGTTTCATTCCTCTTTTTTACTTAGTCATTATGACTGGAAATCTATCGCCGTCACTTATACTATTTTATCATAATCGGCTATTTCACTTAACTTTAGCTTATTTTTAGCACAAAGAGAGCGAGACAAAAGTCGTTTTGAAGCCGGTGTGTAACGTGATTTTCGTCATTTTTGGCCGTAGCAAAGCGAAGGACACCCATGGCGTAAATTACGTTACATTGAGGCTTCAGACTTTTGGAACGCGTTTATGCTATCAAACTTACGGGCTGATAACTAAATACATTTTTAATATAAAAAGGGTTGGAACAAAAATGTTCCAACCTCCTCTTTTGCTAAAATCTTTTAAATTTTAACTACATTTCCTTAGGAGCTTTTACCCCTAGCAAACGTAGTGATTCTGTCAACACATATGAAACAGCAGTCACTAGTGCTAGACGAGCATTTAGTTGATCATCTTCAACTAAAATCTTTGAGTTTGCATAGTACTTATTGAAGGCACGCGCCAAATTCAATGAGTATTTAGCAATGACTGATGGTTCACGATCACGCCATGCGCGGCGCACGATATCATTAAAGCTTGCCACTAACTTTTCAGTTTCCCAAACTTGTTCGTCATCAATTGACAAATTATTTAAGTCTAGTTCTGGCTTACCAGCCTTGCGCAAAATTGATTGTGCACGTGCGTTCGTATATTGTACGTATGGACCAGTATCACCTTCAAAACGCACAACTTCTTCCAATTTGAAATCGAAGTTTCCAAGACGCTCATTCATCAAGTCATGGAAGACTACCGCACCAGTTCCAACTTCATGGGCAACAACTTCTTTGTTCGCTAGATTTGGATTCTTCTCAACAATTTGAGCAGTTGCTAACTTAACAGAATCAGCCAAAACATCCTTCAACAAAATAATCCGACCTGAACGGGTTGATAGTTTCTTACCATCAACTGTGATCATACCAAATGGAATATGCTCAATGTCATCTGACCATTCGTAGCCCATCTTTTTCAAGACAGCCTTCATTTGCATAAAGTGCTCACGTTGTTCGCCACCAACAACATACAATGACTTAACGAAATTGTAGTTATTCTTACGGAAAATAGCAGCTGCTAAGTCACGCGTCATGTACAATGTTGCACCATCTGTACGTTGAATCATGGCGACGTTCAAGCCTTCATCTTCCAAATCAACAACTTGTGCACCTTGTGATTCAACAAGTAAGTGCTTCTCTTTAAGCGTATCAATAACAGCGTCCATCTTGTCATTATAGAAGGCTTCACCATTAAATGAATCAAAGTCAATATCTAAGTCATTGTATAATTCCATGAATTCTTTTAGTGATTCTTCACGGAACCATGACCATAGTTCATGAGCTTCCTCATCGCCATCTTCCAGCTTTTTAAACCAGGCACGACCTTCATCATTCAATTCAGGTTGCGTTTCAGCTTCTTTATGGAAACGAACATAATATTTCACTAACGTATTGATAGGATCAGCTTTAACTTCTTCTTCTGATCCCCAACGCTTGTAAGCTGACATCAACTTACCAAATTGCGTTCCCCAGTCACCCAAATGGTTGATCTTGATTGGTTGATAACCATTTGCTTTCGCGATTTCAGCTAATGAATTTCCAATAACTGTTGAACGTAAGTGTCCCATTGACATTGGCTTAGCAATGTTAGGTGATGACATATCAATCGTAATATGACCCGCTTCACCGTCAGTATTATGGCCATAATCTGTCTGACGTAGGACTTCTGCTAATGTATCAGCGCCAAATTGTGCTTGATCCAAAAAGAAATTGACATAGGGTCCTACGGCTTTAACTTCTTTAAAGCCATCGGTAGCAATTTCTGAAACGATATTTGTTGCAATTTGTTGTGGTGCCATACGACGTGCTTTAGCTAATAAAAATGTTGGAAAAGCGTAGTCACCCATGCTAGCATCCTTGGGCACCTCAATTTTTGAAAGAATCGTTGCATTATCCAATTCAGGGACGACTGCAGCAATTGTTTCTGCAATTTGATTCTTGTAGTCCATTAAGCGTTGTCTCCTTTAGCGTTATCATCTTCGGCATCATCCTCTGCTGAAGGACGTGGTGCAGGGTTGTCCGTCTTAACTAAAATCTTAGTTTCTGACATACGTAATACTGCCCGATGATTGTATTCATTCACAGTTGCATCATCTTCAGGATTATTTTCAGTAATAACCACTAATAATGAATGCTCATAAATTTTTTCGACGATACCCTTAAAGTCGTGCTCAAAATTGGCAAACTTCTTACCGGCAACAAAATCGCCGACGTCGAATTCAGATGTATTTTCTACTGGTTCTTTAGCCATGATGGTTTCCCCTTTACTTTTATAACTGAGGTTTTTTAATTTATTATTAGTTAGCCGTAATAACGACAATTCTATAAATTATAACAAATTTCTAGCCTAAAAACTAGCGCTCTAGTTCGGAAACAATGCGATTGGCCACTGCCCAATCATTTTCATATGGTGTATCAACACCATCTATCTTTTGATATTCATCCAATCCTTTAGCTGCTAGCACAACAACATCGTCCGGTCCTGCTGCCTGGATAGCAGCAGTAATCGCTTTGGTTCGATCAAGTTCGCGATAAATTGTCACCTTTGGATTAGTAATCGCTGCTTGAATTTCATCAGCAATTTTAGCCGGATCTTCATATTGTGGATCATCACTTGTTAGATAAACAACATCTGCTCCTTCACTAACAGCTTTTCCAATACCTGGTCGACGTGACACACCTTTATTACCAGGTGCACCAACAACAATGGCTAATTGATTGACTGATTCATTTTGGCGGACAAACTGTAATAAGGCCGCAATCGAAGCATAATTATGTGCATAGTCAACATATATCGTACCGTGCTTTTGCGTATTTAGAACCTGCATCCGTCCTGGTACTTTAACTGTTTCAAGTCCCTCAGCCATAGCTGGTGCATCCGCACCAACCAGACGAGTTGCAATCATTGCCGCTAAGGCGTTACTTTGATTGAAATCACCTGGCATATCTAATGTGTATTCACCCTTAATATGCAAATGTTCAGCTTGTTGACCAACCTCTCGTACCTTAAAGATACTACCATGCAAATTAGCATCGGTCGCTTCAAAATAGACATCTGCCTTTGGTGAATCAACATCTTCTTGACCATACAACCAAATACCATCACGATGAACCATTAGTTCAGCATGGGCAATCAACTCACCAAAATGATCAGAATCAACATTCAACACAATTTGTTCTGAATGATCAAACAGCATCATTTTATGTTGTAAATAGTCTTCAAAGGTTGGGTGTTCATTTTCACCAATGTGATCTGGACTGATATTTAAGAAGATACCGACATTGAAGTGAAGACCATAAACACGGCGCATTTTAAAGGCTTGTGATGATACCTCCATCACCATATGGGTCATCCCATTATCGACTGCCTCTCGCATCCAACGAAAAAGATCTACTGATTCAGGCGTCGTTAAATGGGCCCGGTAATGATATTGTGGTTCACTACCAGTAATCACTTGTAATGTTGATGACAAGGCAACTTTGTCATGGGTATACGCACGTAGAATTTCATATGCCATATATGCGGTCGATGTTTTTCCCTTTGTACCAGTGATACCAATTAGTGCCAAATTATTTTGGGGATACTGATAAAAAGCCATTGCAATAATACTCATTGCTGCAGGCACATCATCAGCGACCCAAGTAGGTAGCTTGGTTGCATGTTTAAAACTTGCTGGTGCAATGATTGCAGTGACCCCTTTTTCAATGGCATCGGTTAAATACTCTGCTTTAAAATTTCCCTTAATAAAGAGTAAGGTACCTGGCACAACATCATTGGAATTATAAGCTAAATGTTGTATCTCACCATCGAAATCTGGTGCTGATATTAATAAATCTTGATCAGCCAATAACGTTGTAATGTTATCTGCAGTGAGTGTCATTAAACTTAATCCTCTTTTCTGATTCTTCATTGATTATGCTAATTCGCCAGCTTGTTGTAGTTGGCTTTTCATTTTAATTGCTGCCCGACCACGATGTGCGTAATGCACACGCTCCGGCATATCGATTTCGGCCAAAGTCAACCCATTCTCAGTTTCTAACAACTCATCCAGCCCATTCCGATTACCGCGTGGTGTGTCTGCTAACACAACACCACCCTTACCTTCGGACGTATAAACAACATTTTGTGGTGTGACAACCACAAAATGTGCTAACAGATAGGCATCACGAGGTGCTGCAGCTGGTAATTGTTGGAGGACATATTGGTTAATTTCATCATCCCCGCTCAAATGATGTACCTTAAATTCACGCATGGTTGTGACACCAAAATGATCTGGAATTGCTGGAATAAATAATGCAGAATCATCAGCTAAAATATATTCATTAGGTAACAAATTATGAATGGTTTGTGCCTTGACCAATGCGTTGGTAGCCATATCATCTGTTGTTTCTGGTGGAAATGTGATTTCATCAATTAAATGACGATAATTGAGACCTTTTAGCCCTAGTACTGCTAAATAACGAACCATCTCATCGGTCTTATGAGTATTGTTTGAGGCAATAACAAAACGTGTCATCATGTTAAATTTTCTCCTCTCTTTCGATAGCTCGTAACGTATAAAATGATCCGGTCACCACGATTAATGCTTTTGATGACTCCCTAACTTGTCTGGCAAGAGAAATAGCGGCTGTTGAGTCATCAGCAATTTCAACATCAACATTGCTCATCATCACAATGTTTGCCGCTAATTCATCAGCTGACATTGCATTCTTTGCATCAGGTGTTACGGCAATTACCGTTGACACATAAGGTAGTAATTCATCCAGCATGTCCATATGATTTTTACCTTTAATCAGTCCCAAAATAACAATGGGCTTAAAAGGTAAATGCCATGAACGAATAGCCGCCACCAAACTGGTGATACCATGTGGATTATGGGCACCATCATACAAAATATTGTTTTCACTATCATATTCCATACGACCCGTGATTTTAACATGGGCAAGGGCTTCCGCAACCGTCACATCGGACAATGCAATCCGCTTGTTCTTCAAAATTGTGACGACTTGTAAAACAGTGCTTAAATTATTTGCCTGATAAGCACCCGTTAATGACAATTTCAACCCTTCCAGCTGGTCTGCATTAACAACTAATCCCTTTGGTGATGAACGAATTAAAGTAATTTGTGGCTTTGGGTAAGGATTCCAAACTGCGCCAACTGCTTTGGCCTTATCACGAAGAATGTTAAAAACAGCAACATCTTGCCCCGGATAATTGACCACTAAACTTCCTGGCTTAATTGCACCAGCAACGTTCTCAGCAATTTTAATAATGTCGTGGCCAAGCATTGTTGAATGGTCATCAGAAATTTTTGTGATAGCGACAACCAATGGCTTTTCAACAACATTTGTCGCATCGCCAGTACCACCCAAACCTGCTTCAATAATCGCAAACTGAACTTCTTGTTTTGCAAAATGACAAAGGGCAATCAAGGTCCACAGCTCGAATTTGGTAAGTGTTTTTTCATCACCACCATGATTTTTGATTTCAATCATAATTCTTTTATAGTGAAACATCACGTCTGCTTCGCTAATCATTTGTCCATTAATCGTGACAACTTCACGATCTGACAAAATTGCTGGGGTTGAAAAGTGACCGACCCGATAACCTGCCGTTGTCAAAATTTTACTCAACATCACGCCAGTCGATCCTTTACCATTTGAACCAACAATATGGATGACTGATAATCGTCGCTCAGGATGACCAATCCAATTCAAAATTTCTTTTAACATGCCTACACGACTATGTTTACTTGGTGATAATTGCCAATCATCACCCAAACTTGCTTCAAGTTGTCGATACGTTTCAACGGTGCCCATACGCAAACCAGTCCTTCATCTTTTTGTTCATCAAACGACTCTCTAAATTTTTATTTTATCATATATCATTCTTGCTCGGCGGAACATTCTGGATAATTATTTACGAATCATTCATATGATAAAAAAATCTGGGACAAAACTAGCCATTGTAGACTGAAAGGGGCAATAATCTACCTATTTGACTGCGGTAGATTATTGCCCCTTAAACGTGTTCCAAAAGACTGAAGCCGATTGTCACACTTTCTATAAAATTATTTTTCAAATAACTTAATTGGTGCTGCAACTAACGTATCTGGTGAAATATCATCAACATTGGCAACGATTTTAATATGTTGCTTGTGGTTAGTGAATGTCACTGGTGCATCGCCACCATATTCCCCATCCAAATTAATCATAATCTTATCATTTTTAGTTGATGACACTTCAACTTTTTCAGATTTTACATAAATCAAATTTGGATTATTAATATGCTTACCCATTAGCACTTCCGTAATCAAGTTCAAAATCTCAGCGAACTTGGTTGTTTTCACAATAAGCAAAGTAAATTTACCATCATCTAATTTTGCATCTGGCACAATTTGTTCAAAACCACCCACAGAATTCGTCAATGCCAAAAAGAACATTGCTGACTTACCGTTAAATTCACCGTCATCATATTTGACATGGATATCCATCGGCTTGATGCTAGTCAACATTTCAGCACCTTTCACCACATATGCCAAGTAGCCATACATTGACTTTAATTTAGATGGCACAGAATAAGTGAGTTCTGATAAAGAACCACCAGCTGCGATGTTGATAAAGTATGAATCATTGGCTTGCCCAATATCCATCTTGGCTGCTTTTCCTTTTAGAATAACCTTCGCTGCTGCCAATGGGTCTTCACGCGGAATGCTCAATGCACGTGCGTAATCATTGGTTGTACCAGCAGGAATAATGGCTAACATTGGCCGTTTATCTAATGGTGCGATACCATTGACAACCTCATTGATTGTGCCATCGCCACCAGCGGCAACTAGCAATTCAAAGCCCGCTTCCGCAGCTCTTTTCGCTTCAGTCATGGCAGAATTTGGCTCAGGAGTTGTCGCAAAGGCGCTCGTTTCATAACCAGCTTCCTCATACACATCCAAAATATCGACTAAATCACGTCGAATGGCTTCACGACCAGAAGTTGGATTATAGATAATTCGTGCTCTTTTCATTCCGTCTTGCTCCTAATTTTTAATATATGTATGACATCAGAACAGATTACCTAATTCTGATGTCGATAGTGAGCCGTTTTGTCTCGCTCTGATATTTTATTCAGGCTTGCGTGCTTGCAAACCAGCTAACAATAACTTGTTAACGACTGCTGGGTTAGCACTACCCTTTGTTTGCTTCATAATTTGACCAACCAAGAAACCAACCGCACGATCTTTTCCATTGTGGAAATCAATAATTGATTGTTCATTCTTATCCAAAATTTCGTCAATCAATGGTGTCAATACTGCTGGATCAGATAGTTGCTTCAAGCCGTTCTTCTCGACGAATGCAACAGGATCGTCACCCTTAGTGATTGCCTTAAAGACTTTTTTGGCCATCTTTGTTGAAATTGTGCCATCATCGATCAACTTGATCATATCTGCTAAGTGAGCTGGTGTTAATGGTGTATCCTCCAAATCAGCTTGTTGCTCATTCAAGAAGGCATTAACATCTCCCATCAAGTAGTTAGCCGTACGCTTTGGCTCAGCACCAAAACTAACCGTCTCATCAAAGAAGTTTGCCATTGCTAGCGTCTGAGTCAACACTTCTGAATCATAGACTTCCAAACCAAGCTCATCAACATAACGTGCTTTACGGACACTAGCTGTTTCTGGCAACTTTACCTTCACTTCATTGACCCATTCGTCAGTAATATGCACTGGTGTCAAATCAGGCTCTGGGAAGTAACGGTAATCATCTGCTGTTTCCTTAACACGCATCAATACAGTTTCACCCGTTGCTTCATCAAAACGACGAGTCTGTTGTTTGATGGTACCACCAGACATATAAATCTTTGCATGGCGATTTTCTTCAAATGCAAGTGCCTTACGGACATAATTAAATGAGTTCAAATTCTTCAACTCAACCTTTGTCCCATACTCACTTGAACCAACTGGGCGAATTGAAATATTCGCGTCAACACGCATTGATCCTTCTTGCATCTTCACATCAGAAATACCAGTAAATTGAATCGCTTGGCGCAATGCTTCTAGATAAGCATAAGCCTCATCCGGAGAAGCAATGTCAGGTGCACCAACGATTTCAATTAGGGGGGTTCCCTGACGATTCAAATCAACATAAGAATAACCATCAGTTCCGTGGGTATTCTTACCTGCATCTTCTTCAACGTGTAATTCAGTAATACCAACACGTTTCTTTTTACCTTCAAACTCAATTTCTAGCCAACCATTGCGACCAATTGGTTGTTGTTGTTGCGTAATTTGATAGGCTTTGGGATTATCAGGATAGAAGTAATTCTTACGATCCCAGTGTAAATCGCGAGTAATATCAGCATGTAGTGCTAATGATGCCATCATACCGTATTCTAAAGCACCCTTGTTTGCCTGTGGCAAAACACCAGGATATCCCCAGTCAATCACATTGGTGTTCGCATTAGGCTCAGCACCATATTGAACAGGAGAAGGTGACATCGCCTTCGAGTTAGTCTTTAACTCAACATGGACTTCTAGTCCAATCGTCGTTTCAAAATTTGGCACTGCCATTAATCCTTACCTCCTGGTACTTTTTCAAATAGACGTGTTGCTTGCTCAAATGCATAGGCAACACGGTAAATCGTTTCCTCTTGGTAGCGGTTTGCAATCAATTGCATACCAACTGGCAAGCCATCAACAAATCCAGCTGGTACTGACATACCTGGTAAGCCGGCCATATTGACAGGAATCGTCAAAACATCGTTCATGTAAGTCACTTCAGGGTCGTCCTGATTAGCACCAAAGTCATAAGCAACATTTGGTGTCGTTGGCGCAACGATTAAATCATAATCTGCAAAGACCTTTTGGAAATCATCATTCATCAATGTTCGTACTTGTGCAGCTTTCTTAAAGAAAGCATCGTATGAACCAGCTGAAAGTGAGTAAGTACCAAGCATAATACGACGCTTCACTTCATCACCGAATCCTTGGGTACGCGTTTGGACATACAAGTCTTCTAAGCTTTTAACGTTTTCTGGACGGAATCCATAACGAATACCATCAAAACGTTGCAAGTTTGATGATGCTTCAGCAGAAGCCAAGATATAATAAGCAGCAACCCCATACTTTGTATGTGGTAATGATACTTCATCTACCGTTGCACCGAGTTCGCGTAATTGATCGATGCCGGCACGAATGGTCTCTTTGATACTATCGTCAACTCCAGCGCCAAAGTATTCTGTTGGCACAGCAATCTTCAATCCAGAAATATCACCATCCAAATGAGCAGTAAAATCAGGAACGGCTTGATCTGAAGAAGTTTGATCATGGTCATCATGACCTGCCATTGCAGCTAACACAGTCGCATTATCTTTGACACGACGCGTAAACACACCTACTTGATCAAGTGAAGATGCAAAGGCAATCACACCCCAACGAGATACACGACCATAAGTTGGCTTCATACCAACGATACCGTTGAAGGCTGCTGGTTGACGAATCGAACCACCAGTATCTGTTCCTAGTGCAAAAGGTACTTGACCAGCAGCAACTGAGACCGCTGACCCACCTGATGAACCACCAGGTACCTTGGTTTGGTCCCAAGCGTTCTTGGTCTGCTTATAGTATGATGTTTCAGTCGTTGATCCCATGGCAAACTCGTCCATGTTTAACTTTCCAACGCCCACTGCACCTTGTTCACGTAAACGTGAGACAACAGTTGCATCATAAATCGGCTTAAAATCTTCCAAAATTTTTGATGCGGCAGTTGTTGGCACATCCTTGGTAATCAAGTTATCTTTGATACCATAAGGAATACCTGACAAGACATTATCTGGATCAATACCCGCTTCATCAATAGCAGCAGCTTCGGCCAATGCCTTTTCTGACATAGTTGCTAAGAATGCATCATATTTTGCATCAGTTTGCGCAATATTTGCTAACGTCTCTTTCACTAAGTCAACTGATGTGATTTCTTTATTTACAAGTTGCTCATGTAACTTTTCAATGTCTGTATGCAAAAAATTCATTAACCTTCAGCTCCCCCATCAAGAATTGCAGGCACTTTAATCAAAGTGTCTTGGTGTTCTGGTGCATTGTTTAGCAATGATTGTGATTGTTGTGCGTTAACCGCAACATCATCTCGTAATACTGTCTGCATCTCAGTCACAGAATATGTTGGCTTCACATTTTCTGTGTCCACCTCAGCTAATGTTGTCACAATATCAAATATTTTACCTAAATGATCTGTAAACATATCAGCTTCTGCATCTGTTAAAGCTAACTTTGCTAAGCTAGCCACATGTTCAACTTCTTCACGCGTAATTTGCTCGTTTGCCATGTTAATTCCTTTCATGCTTTAATATAGCTATTTTACCAAAAGATTTTATATTTAGTATATGTCATCTGCCAAATTCGTTTGATTCTCATGCACAATAAATCGCAAGCCCTTTGGATAAAAATTTTTCATTTGTCGATTGACTAATTTACCAAAGCCGACACCATTACCATTTAACTCTAGTAAATACCAGCCGTTTGTTAAATTTTCGACAGACGATGGTAGCATGAATGTGTCGCCATGGACATACTGACGCCATTCCTCATCATTTAATGTATAACGTTGTATAAACTGGTCTGGATGAAGAGCCAACGCCAACGCCAAGCTAGGTTCAAAACGTTTTTTCTTAAATGTGCCCAAATGTAATCCAGCTCGCAATACTTGTAACCCCTTTAAGTCCGGTGTGCCAGTTGGTACTGCGTAAAGTTGATCACCAAATGCTAATAAAACACCTGGTTGATAGTTTGGCAATAATTGTTGTTGAAATTTTTTCCAATACTGTCGCTGTTCAGCTGTTAAATTCGTTTTGGCTAATTTTGGCTCCTTAGCCGGCACCACGTCAGTTGGCTGATACTGCAACTTTGCCATAAAATGGCCTTCACCAGCAACGGATTGTGGAAATAACCGTACTGTTTTAGCTAATTCTGGATTACCATCTGCCCATGCTGGACGACCATCTGACATACCGTCATGTTTTGGCACATCAACCAAGTGTAAGTCTGGATATTCGGCTAATAACCAAGCAATAATCTGTTCATCTTCTTCAGGAGCAAATGTACAAGTTGAATATACCAGTGTTCCGCCTGGTTTTAGCATTTTCATCGTTTCTACTAAAATTTCGCGCTGACGAGTCGCATTTTCTGCCGGATAATCCTTATGCCAATATTGCATTGCATCTGGATCTTTACGGAACATCCCCTCACCTGAACAGGGTGCATCTAAAACAATCCGGTCAAAATACTGCGGAAATTTTTTCGATAATTCTTGTGGGGAATGATTCGTTACCAAGGCATTTTGAACACCAAATCGTTCAATGTTTTCACTTAAAATTTGTGCACGCTTACGGAAAATCTCATTCGACACCAATAAACCTTGCTGATTCATGAAAGACGCTAGATGCGTTGATTTACCACCTGGTGCAGCTGCCAAGTCAAGCACTCGTTCTCCAGGCTGTGGTTGTGCTAATTCACCGACCAGTTGTGCAGATGGCTCTTGTGAATAAATCAGGCCCGTCGTGTGATCAACCGAATGACCTTTTGCGACGCCGAAATAACCCCACTTGCCCCATGGAACTTGACCATCTGTTGGCGTATCATACAGTTGCTGATTTGCTTTTAACGGGTTAATACGAAAAGCTTTCACAACTGGTTGATCAAATGCGGCAAAGAATTCATCTGCATCATCGCCCATTAATTGACGGTACTTTGTCTGATAATCTGTCGGTAACTCCGCCATTTCATAAACTCCTTGTCCTATATATAATAATTTTATTCTACACGTTTTTGCACTATTCAAAAAGTGTTTTTAATGAAGTTATAACTGTCCTGGCAGATTAATAACTACGATCACTGACAATGATAAAAAGGCGTTGACCTACCCCATCTAACTTGGTAGATCGACGCCTCTTAAATGTTTTAAATAATTTGTTCTAAGTACTTTGCTAAGCCATCTTCATCATTTGTATATGATGTGATATCATTTGCAATTGCTTTTAAAGCTGGTTGACCATTCTTCATAACGACCCCATGTGTGGCATAGTCGATCATCTCGTAATCATTCATACCATCTCCAAAAGCATAGACATCATCCTTTTTAATATCAAACGCACGTTGCATGATTTGCAGCCCTGTATCCTTTGCAACACCTGCGGGTACAATTTCTAGTACTGGTGAATCTGCACCCCAAGTGTTAACAGTTACCCGATCAGAGCCATAACGATTAGTCACATAGTCTTGAATCAATGCCTGATGCGTACTATTTTGTGCTTCTATTAAAATTGAATTGATATTCGTTTTTAAATTTAATCGGTCTAACATATGGTAGGTGTCTGTCGATTGCGGAAAGAAAAATGCTTCATTCGGGTTTGTTGGTCCGATATGACTGTTTGTCCAGACATCTGCACGACTTTCCGCAACTACCGATTTGATTGCCATGTCTGCCGCGTTTTCAATTAAATCAAATGCAATCTCACGATCAACCTGGTATGAATAAGCATAATCCCACAGTTCATTTGGAATTTCACCAAGTGCCCCATTAAAATTGATCATTGGTGACTTTAGGCCAAGTTGATGATAAATATCCATTGATAAACGCACTGGTCGACCAGTAATTATGGCAACAACATGCCCAGCTTGTTGCATTTTTTGAATAGCTTGCCGTGTTCTTTCAGAAACTTCCCCTGCATCATTCAAGGTTGTTCGATCTAAATCAATACCAATTAATTTACGTCCCATCGCTACGATCCTCTTTTACTCTCTCATTTCCCACAATGTTAATTATTCACTAGGCACAACTGGTACTAATAGCTGGCTATGCTTGGTATCAATTGTATAAGTGATTTTTTGATTGCCACGCACGGTCATTTCAAAATCAGTACCATAAATGACAATTCCTAATTGATGACCAGCCGTTAACTGATACAGAGTCGGCTGCAGTGTCAGTGTTAGATCAACATATTCGTCTGGACGTAAATCATTGACTCGCCAAGCATTTTCTCGATTTTGCATATTGATATGCCCAATCGTAATCATTTTATTGGGCGTTGTTTTGGCTTGTTGGAACTCAACTAAGGGGGTTGGCTGCCAATTGATGCCACGATCAATTTGACTGCCCTGTGGTACAGGTTTTGTTGTCAACCGACTAGCATCCCCATAGTCTACAAGCATTGCACTCACTAATCCCACATTAGTTGAAGATTTAATCCGCAATTGTAGTGATACCTCACCATCAATTAGCAAATCTTGCTTTTGTTTTGGTTGTAAAAAGACAACCCGTGAATGATCCAATTCATGAGCATCACGGTCAATCATCAATGAACGCCAGTGATTATAATCTTGACTATATGATGTATAAGCTAATTTGGTTTGCTTATCTGTATAGCTAACTGGTGTTTGCACATTGGCCAATGAAATTTTTGTAGGCGTCGTTGTACCCCAACTCTGACGTGTTTCCCAAGTTTCCGGTGCTTGATTACTTTGCCAGGTTAAATCAGGCAACTGCTCACCCGCATGATTTTCTACATCATATAATTTATAACTTAACCATAAATTCATCTGGTCACTAAAATCTAATGACCGATTATTATTAATATAAATATGTTGTCCTTGATGCAAATAGAGCTTCTTCACCACATCTAGTTCTTGCAGCTTTTGATAAAGACGGAAAACTTGGCGTGGTTTAACATTCCAATCATTCAGACCATGAACCATCACAATATCTGCCTTAATATTTGATACATTTTTTAGATAATTACGGGCATCCCAATAAGTATTATAATTTCCGGTCGTGCGATCCATATCGATAACCGTTTGCTTTTGAAATTGCTCCCATTGTGTCTTGGTACGATGCCAATCGCCTGCATCTTGCATACGAGAATAAACCAGCTCTGCCAGTACATCCATGTCTTCTCCTGGAAAACCACCTGGTGCAATCACAAGACCATTATCACGATAATATTGATAGTAATCAGAAATAGCTGCTTCTGAAATAACTGTTTCTAACCCTGCAACACCAGTGGTCGCTACTGCTGTTGCTAACGTTCCTAAATATGACTTACCAGTCATGGCAACCTTACCATTTGACCAATGTGCTTTAATCGTTACGCCACTTTTTCGGTCAACAAACGCGGTGCGGTTACCGGCCAACCATTCCACAACCGCTTGCATACTGATGACTTGTTCAGGTGAACCAGTATCTTGCATCCCATCTGAATAACGGGTGCCAACGCCAGACGAATAGGCTACTGCAAAACCACGTGATAAGAAATAATTATTTAAATCAACATGTGATGTTGGATAAAAAGTTTCTGTCGCTGTCGTCGCTTCACCTGTTTGTTCGTGTGCCGTTAACTTTTTGGGCGCAGCTGGTTGATACGCAATATCTTCATAGGTTAAATCATTTGGCACTTTCCGCTGTAATGGTACATTAACATCGTGCAATTTCTTATCACTCTGCACATCATTTGTCCCCTGATAATAAGGTGAAGCGGTAAACAAAGTGGGTACTTGTTGTGACGTTGTTGGTCGAATAATGTCAACACGAACCAAATCTTTGATGCCATCGTCATCCGTATCTAAATCCGTTTCCACATAGACAACTTCTTTAATTAATTGATTAGTATCAAATGTAGCCAAGGCTTTACCATTAAAAAACAGTGACTGATTCGTTGCTTTAAAATATTGATGACTGACTAACTCATCAATAAGTTGCAATCCGCCTTTCGTATGTGTCGTTAATAGATCATACCAAGCATTTAACACATCATCCGTGTCCCACTCACCAGGTTTATTGTGTAATGGTAGCCCAATTTTTGCCACCGCTTTTTCCGGATCAGCTAATGTATAATCAATCGATTCTAAAAAATTTAATAGTTGCAAGGCAAGCGCATCAAATTCACGTACTGTGACTTGTTGACCTGTTGCCAAAAAAGTTGCTAAATCTTGTTGTTCACTGACCATATAATCATCAAACTTTGTTGTTACAGCCGTTGATGTCGCTGCTTGTTCTAACAATGCTTGTAATAAAGGTACGCTCCCCTTTGAAATGGCCGCTTGAATTTTTTCATCATAAAAACCGATCGACGTCAGTTCATTTATCTTTTGTTCGAAAGTCGTTTCGATAACCCCAAATTGATTTATTTTCATATTTCACTCTCCATTTCAATGACTTCATTATAACAAAGATTAAAACATAATGAGAACATATAAAAAAGGTCGGAACACCAGAAAATGTTCCAACCTATTCAACTAAAAATATATTAATTATATGCTTGTAAGTTTGACAGCATAAACGTGTTTCAAAAGTCTGAAACGCTATAATTTTCTATTTAATGGTTACATCATTATTGGCACCATTAATTGTTAAGGCTTTGCTTTGGTCTCCCGTATGATAATCATTATCGGCTTGATCAGCACCGCCAGCATAGATACTGCTATCTTGGTTTGCCACATTAATACCTGGTACATGAATTGTGTGTAATTCGATTTGTTGATTATCGCCCTGCATTTGACTAGCTTGTTTCAACGTTAGATTATGGGCCTTAAAGTAGCCATCCCCACTATTGACGTGTAGCGTATCTGCCGTCACATTTTGCAGACGATAATTACCACTATCACCTTGCATATCAATTTTCTGGGCAGTCAATTGATTTAAACGCACACCACCATAATCATTACGCACCGTCAAATTTTTAGCAGAAATATCTTGTGTCGTTATCCCACTACCATCGGTTGTTAAGTTTAAGTTGTCCAAATTAACTTTGTAAGGTACGGTCACGACAACCGTTTGACTAGACTCCTCGATACCGAAAATTGGATTGTTTGATTCACGTAACGCTAACTTTAATTCATCATTCGTCGTGTTTAAATTCAATTTACTATCAAGATACTTGCCAGACACTCGCCACTGACTACCTCGCACAACTCGTACATACGAATTCGAACCACCATCAATGGTTATTTTTTTGAAATTCTTATTATTAAACTTTTGGTTAATCTTGTGTACCTTCACAATTTTTGGACCATTATCCCAAGTAATCGTCGTTTTTGCTCCGGTTGATAATCCAGTAACAATCATGGCACCACCAATAACCATCACACTACCACCAGTAATGAGTGTTGCTTTTAATCCCATTTTAGTGAGCCTCCTTTACACGGTTTTTACTCAAGAAACGATGACCAACCCACTTCACAAACATGACCAGCATCTCAAATAACCAACGTGTTAATCGCCAAACAATCGGTGCAAAGAAGATGACTGCACCTGTTAGCAGCAAGCCAGCTCCCATAAACAACAAACCTGTTGGTACAGACTGCCACAATAAAATGACCCCATTTACAAAGGCAAATAAACCACCTGCCAATACACCGATAATCCCTGCATAGATAGCAAATAATATTCCCAAGAAGGCAATAAATGCACCAGCTAATAGACAGATTAGACCGATTGCAACAGGAATTAAAATTGGTGAGGCAAATAGTCCTAGAATGATTAACCAAATCAAATTAACCCGGTTCTTTGTTCGTTCACCAGTTGGAATATTTTCATCTGCCGTTTCATCATTTTCAATAAAATATTCAATTTTTAATGAACGAGCAAACTGCTTTGGGGTCCCATATTTTTCTTCAATTTCTTTAATCGTGTAACCTGCATCTAGCATTTGCTCTTCGTAAAATTGTAATAATTCTTCACGTTCATCAGCAGGAATATCTTTTAGATTTGATCTAACTGCTGCTAAATACTCTTTAATCATCGCTCTCCTCCAATAATGAATTCACGGCCACGCGGAATTCTGCCCAAGCTTGGCTGATTTCATTCAAATGTGCCCGACCTAAATCAGTCACGTGATAGTAACGTCGATTTCGACCTTCAAATGGTTTGTCGTATGTTTCTAAGTAGCCATCGCGCTTCAATCTTCTTAGAACGGGATACATCGTTGATTCGCTGACGCCCAATAATTCTTGCATCGCCTTCGTAATGATATAACCATATGTATCTTCCTTGGTTAATACGGCCAATACAGAACCATCGAGTACCACCGTCGGTACTTGAATATTCATGGCTATTCTCCTTATTTTTGTATATTATATCTTGTATATCATTATGTTATACGACGTATAATGATGTGTCAAGAATAAAGATTCCAACAATTTCTATCTAAAGCGAAAAAAAGAGACCGATTTTTTTAAATTCGGTCTCTTGATACATTTACTATTCAATTACATTCTAAAATGATTAACTTTATTAATTAACCAAATATCTGTCCAACAATTTGGACAACTAATTGGATATTTAGCCCTGTTAAAACAATAAAGACAATCCATGCTATCCAAGTCATCCATTTTGGATTAGCAAAATCTTCACCCATAACCTTCTTCGAAGATGTGAATGCAATTAATGGTGCCATTGCAAATGGCAAAGCAACTGACAAGAATACCTGTGAATAAACAAGTAACTGATCAAGCTTTCCTTCATTACCGCCATAAATTAACGTAAAGGCAACAACTGGAATTAAGGCTAAACCACGGGTAATCACACGACGTAACCACATTGGCACCTTTAAATGTAAGAAACCAGTCATTATAACTTCACCAGTTAAAGTTCCAGTAATGGTTGAATTTTGTCCTGATGCTAGCAATGCAACCGCAAATAGTGTTGATAGAATTGGTGAAGCAATGGCTCCCGCAATTGAACTATCACCTAACGCATTGTACATTTGTCCAAAAGTACCAACTTGATCACCATGTCCGAAAAACAATGATGCTCCCAAAATCAATAGAAATGAATTAACAATAAAAGCTAATGACAATTGAATATTTGAATCCCATGTCATAAACCGCACACCCTCTTTTAACTCTGCTTTGTTTTCACGGCTCACTTGGCGTGTTTGTGAAATTGATGAGTGTAAATACAAGTTGTGTGGCATAACTGTTGCCCCAATAATACCTAACGTCATTACTAATGGCGAATCTGCACCATGAATACCATGCGTACTAACTGTTTGTAATTGTGGTAAATAACCACCAAATAATGCGGTTAGATTAGGATTTGATGAAACTACTAGATATCCGAAAATAAATAGAATGGTTAAAATAAGTGTTACAACAATTGCTTCAATTTTTCGGAATCCAAAGCGCATTAATAACAATAGCAACACAACGTCCAACGCCGTCGTCAGTACAGACGCAATCATCGACCAGCCAAATAGCAAGTGTAACGCAATCGCACCACCGATAACTTCAGCAATATCTGTCGCCATCAAAGCTAACTCGGAAATAATCCAAAGTATAATGCCGCCTGTCTTATTTGTACGATTACGTGTAGCTTGTGCTAAGTCTTCATGCTTTACCATCCCCAACTTACCAGCCATGTATTGTAGCATCATTGCAATCAATGATGAAATCAAAACAACTGAAAGCAAAGTGTAATGATAAGTTGCTCCACCAGCCACCGAAGTGACCCAGTTACCAGGATCCATGTATCCAACGGCAACTAATGCACCAGGGCCTGAAAACGCCCACAATTTTCTCCAAAAAGAACCGCCTTTTGGCACAACTACAGAACCATTGATATCGCCTAAACTATCATCTGCAGCTGCGTCTTGAACCAGCGTTCTATTTTTTGCCATTTCTTTTCCAGACATGACAACCTCCCATGATACGTAAAATGTCGTAACAAGGCAGTCCCAGTGTACTATTTACTTTTGTATATAGTGCTAAATAGAATTCATAAAGATTTTCGTTCAACTTGGTTGTTGAAAGCTTATGACTTTTACTTAACCGGGGCTCTCCTTACCCGCAAATTGTATTTTACTCGTTTACAACAGTGGTTGCAACCATTTGTTTTGCGCGTTTTTACTTTTTTTTCACAAAAATATCAAAAAGTTTATTCAATGACGGTTTTAATTTTTATCGTTAACTAAAAATTAAAACGTTTTCACTTAAAACATTTGCTTAAAGTCGTACTTTAAGTAGCAATTTAGACTGCTAAAAAAGCCATCAACCTACCAAATTAATTGGTAAATTGATAGCTTTAAACGTATCAAACTGCGTTATACACTGGCTTCAAAACGATTTTTGTCTCGATCTTACTTAGCCACGTAAACTATTAGCCATACCCATTAGTAATTTACGCATGAATTGATCACCAACAACTAGATACTTAGGATGTGACTTGCGCCGCAACATGGCACCAACTTCACCTTTGGTGACTTTGAAATCTGCTGCTGCCCAAAAACCAAGTAAATCTTCATTTGTATATGCCATGGCAATCTTGATTTTCTTAATTACTACGTTATTAATATCATTATCACGTTGCATGCTATAATCTGGCGCAACTATTGAACCATCGGGATTTGTTTTATGTCCTCGCTGAGAAATAATCAATCCATTCATGAACTTTTCTAAATCGTGTCGTGATAATTGTGCATCTCGTGCACTATCTTGATCTGGTTTAGCCATAATAGCTAGATATGTTTGCTTATCAAGTACCAGTCCACCTAGTTTGAAAATCGTCATCATATCTTTACTATTAATATTGAAAATATACTGTAGTCTTCGAACAATATCGTTATTATGCATAATTAATGCCGGACTTCCTTCATTTTTTCAAGAGTTGGAATCGATGGTTGTGCGCCAGCTCCTTGTACCGTCAGTGCAGATGCCGCACTAGCAAAACGAACACTTTCAACAATATTTTTCATATCTGGTGTTAATTTAGTCGCCAGTGCACCAATAAATGTATCCCCTGCAGCTGTCGTATCGACCGCCTTAACCTTTAAAGCAGGTTCAAAATCATGCTGGCCATTAGCCAGTTGATAGTAGGCACCGCGCTCACCAAGCGTAATGATCACATTTTTGGCACCCATTTCTTGCATTTTATTGGAAGCATTAATCATCGATAGGTCATCATTTACTGGAATACCAGTAATAATTTCTGCTTCGGTTTCGTTCGGCGTAATAAGATCAGTTAACTCCATTAACTCTTTTGGAATTGTTTTACGTCCGGGTGCTGGATTCAAAATTGTCATGACACCCGCTGATTTTGCAAGTTTAAATGCTTGTAACGTAGCGACGACTGGCGTTTCAAATTGTGCAACCAGTACATCCGAAGATTGAATAGTCTCTTTTGCTTCATCAACGTTTGTTTCACTAATGCATTGATTAGCGCCTCCTAGAATGAGAATTGTATTATGTGAATCGCTCTCTAATAAGATATATGCTGCCCCAGTACCGACATTAGCAAGCTGGGCAACATGGGTTGTATCCACACCATCTTCTTTTAGAGCATTCAGCAATAATTCACCATTCTGATCTTGCCCAACAGCACCGATAAAATGTACTTGGGTACCTAAACGCTGTGCTGCGACTGCTTGATTAGCCCCTTTACCACCAGGTGCAGTGGACGCATCAGACATCGCCATCGTTTCACCTTGTACAGGCAAATGATCAATATGTAAAATCGTATCAGAATTCAATGAACCCAATACTGTTACCTTTCTCGTCATTCCTCAATCCTCCTAACATGACTATTCACAAAAAAATTGTTTATTTTCAGTCAATCTATCTAGAAAATAAACAATTCATTTACATCAAATTTTTAACCTTTTAAGATAGCATCAATCTTTGTTAATTCTTCAGCAGATAAGGTCATATTATCAGCAACTTTCACATTGTCTAATAAATGATCAACTGAAGAAGCACCAATAACAATTGATGGCACACGTTTATCCCGAAGTAACCAAGCCATGGCTAGCTGTGCTAAAGTTTGTCCACGATCGGCCGCTACTGTATTCAGAGCATTTAATTTGGCTACCGCACCTTCAGGATCGTCCTTGATAAACGCATTGGTACGGTGTAATGGCATGTCTGTTGGAAAACCATTTAAATAGCGATCCGTCAACAAGCCTTCAGCCAATGGTCCATACGCAATCAATCCCGCATGATGTTGATCTAAGGTTGCCAACATATCAGTGTCTTCTGCTTCACGATTAAACATATTGTATGACATCTGGTTACCAATGAATGGTGTATGTAACTCATCAAAGATTTTACTAATTTCTGCCACTTGCTCAGTCGTATAATTAGACACACCAACGTACAATGCTTTTCCCTGACGAACCATTAAGTCTAATGCTTCAGCAGTTTCACGCAAATTTGTATTTGGATCCCAACGATGCGCATAAAAAATATCCACATAATCTAAATGCATTCGCTGCAATGACAAGTCCAAAGCGGCCGCTAAGGTCTTTTTACCCGAAAACTGTCCTAGTGGTCCGGGCCACATGTGGTATCCAGCCTTTGTTGTAATAATTAATTCATTACGGTAAGGATGTAAGTCTTGTTTATAAACGGCGCCAAATGTTTCTTCTGCTGTACCATCTGATGGGCCGTAATTTGAAGCATTATCAAATGAAAAAATACCATTATCAAAAGCTTTTAACATCACTTCTCTTGAATTAGCTAGTGGCTTTTGGTCTCCCAAATTACGCCACAATCCAAATGATAACGCTGGTAAAATCAATCCCGAATCTGCGACCCGGCGATATGGCATGACTTCATAACGATTTTCTGCTGCTGCATAGACCATTACGGTACCCCCTAAATTTCAATTTGATTAAGATTATAGATTTACTTCTGGTTTGTTATTTGAACGTAGTAGCACATCAATTTGTTTGTGCTCATGAATACGACGAATTGCCTCAGCAAACAAAGGCGCAACAGATAGTGTTGTAAATTTTGAACTCTGCTTTTCTTCAGGGATGCGTAAAGTATCTGTGAAGATCAGACGTTCGATATTCTTATCAGCCGCCAAATTTTCAGCTGCCTGTCCAGACAGAACTGGGTGAGTCGCTGCAACATAGACTTCAGTTGCACCATTAGCTAGTAGCGCCTTAGCTGTCATTTGCACACGATAACCAGTATCAACGATGTCATCAACAATAATGGCCCGACGCCCCTTCACGTCACCAACAATTGCATCAGCAGACGTTGGGTCAGACATGGCAACATTGTCATTGACAATTCCCCATGGTGCGCCAAGTAAATCAGCAAACTTACGTGCGCGACCAGCACCAGTATGATCAGGAGAGACAACCACCAAGTCGTCTGTCAAATTGCGACTATAGAAATAATCTGTTAACAGTGGTGCCGCCTGCAAATGGTCAACTGGAATATCAAAGAAGCCTTGCAATTGTGCAGCATGTAGATCCATTGAAACAACCCGATCAACACCGTTCATTTCAATGAGTGAAGCAACCATTTTAGCAGTGATTGGCTCGCGTGATTTTGCTTTGCGATCTTGCCGAGCGTAACCCAAATAAGGAATAACCAGTGTGATTTGTCCCGCAGATGCACGTCTCAGCGCATCAACAACAATCATCATTTCCATAAATGCATCATTAACCTCTTCAGCAATCGGTGCGATGACATACACATCGTCGCCACGAATACTCTCTAATATTCGCTCATATATTTCACCATCCGCAAAGCGCTTGATATCTAGCTGCGTTAACGGCATATGTAATTCTTCTGCCACTGCATTTGCTAGTTCATGATTAGCAGTTAACCCTAACAACTTTATTTGAGATTCCACGAGTGAACTCCTCCATTTCTCACCATCAACTGTCGTCACATCTATTTTAACAAAATATAGTTCTTTACGATATCCTTTATACGATTATCTGCCCCTATTATGCATTGCATTATCGGTACAATATAATTTATTTGCAAATTTATAATATTACTATTATACTTGGATAAGCGAATCAAACAAGCTGGGGTGCCATAAAGCTGGCTGAGATAATACCCATAGAACCTGAGCAAGGTAATGTTGCTAGGGAGCTTGGTTTGTTTACCATGACAGTAAACGAACCCCAGTATCGGTGTGTACAAACGCCATTGATACTGGGGCTTTTTTTGTTACCAAAGCTTCAGCGATTCGATAACATTTTATTTTTAAGGAGGTTTGCAATTATTATGCAAACAGTTAATGAATCAAAGGTTAAGTGGTCACTACGCGATGTGATTTTCTTAGCAATCATCGCAATTTTTTTCGGTGTTATTTTTGAATTATGGAGTGCGGCTTATTATGCGGTCGCTGCTACCCCGCTAAAACCCTACGCGAATGATTTAACTTTAGGTGTTTGGTTGATGGCTGGACCATTAGCAGGTGCGATTCTACAAAAAGTTGGTAGTTCAACAATTGGTGAGGTACTAGCCGCTGCTGTTGAAATGCTACTATTCTCAAGTTGGGGCGCTGCCAACTTAATTTCTGGCTTTGTACAAGGAATTGGGACAGAATTGGGATTTGCTGCAACTGGCTACAAGAACTGGGATAAACTAGGCCTTGCCCTTTCTGTATTGACCACAACAATTGTCACGTTCATTTGGGACCTATTTAATAGTGGTTATGCCGATTATAAGCCAGGAATGATGATTACCCTATTCATTATTCGTTTGATTTCTGCCGGTTTCTTTGGTGGTGTGTTAGTTTACTACATCAAGAAACTTGTGACAAAGTCTGGATTACTAAAACGTTAAGCTCATGACAAAACTACAAGTTGACAATTTAAGTTTTGCTTACGAGGCTGACCAACCTAATGTATTAAATCAGATAAATTGGATTCCTGAAGAAGGTTCATTTAATCTATTAGTTGGTCCGTCAGGTTCAGGAAAATCAACATTGCTTAAGGCAATGGCTGGTCTATTACCAAAATTTGGTGGTGTCATCACTGCTGGTAACGTCTTTTTAAACGACGAACCGATTCAGCCGCTGGCCCCTTTTGAAAGAGCTAAGCGCATCGCCATGCTCTTTCAAAATCCGGACCGCCAATTTGCCATGCGCACTGCACGCTTGCAATTAGTGTTTGCTTTAGAAAATTTGCAGTTGCCAATTGATACAATTAATCAGCGCGTCGCTTTAGCAATTAACGCCTTACATCTCGAGCAAATTGCTGACCAAGATTTATTAACATTATCAGGTGGTGAAAAACAACGAGTTGCCCTAGCAATCATCCTAGCAATGGATAGTGATATCGTGTTACTTGATGAACCATTTGCTAGTGTTGATCCAACTGCACGTTTAGCCTTATTAACTGATTTAAAGAAAATGCAATTAGAGCAACATAAGACAATTATTATCTCTGATCACGACTTATCAGGTTATCAAGAATTGGTTGATCATCTATTTGCTATCGATACGGCTTCAGGTACATTGCATCAACAACCACTTTCAAAACTGTTTGATTTACCGGCGCAAACCCCTTTTTATGGTTTGCCCCATTCAAACGGTCCCTTAGGTTGGCAAGATTTGACACTAACCGTTGGCAAAAGTCGTCAATTGCTAAAAAATAGTAACTTTACATTACCAACTGGACAAATTGGTCTCTTATCAGGTGCAAATGGGATTGGAAAGTCAACGCTTTTCAAAGCACTAAGTCACCAGGTCAAATATACTGGGCAAGTGACTTGGCATAATGAGGATACAACCAAAATTAAACTAAAAAATTGGGCAAAAAAAGTTGCTTTGATTTTCCAATCAGCTAGTGATCAATTTGTTACAATGACCGTGCAAGAGGAAATCACGTTGTCACAGCAACATGGTTTAGCAGCGGCTTATTGGTCAGAAGAACGGATTCAATCAGCTTTAAAAAGCCTAAATTTAAACCATCTAACTGAACACGTTGTTTATCAATTATCTGGGGGTCAACAAAAAAAGTTACAGGTGCTTAGCATGCTTATCATGGGACAACCGATTCTATTATTGGACGAACCATTAGCAGGTCTTGATATTGATTCAGTACAAGCAGTTATGCAACTAATCAGTGATAGCATTCAAGCAACAAACCAGAGTGTTTTGATGATATCGCACCAACGTTCTGGTTTGGCTGATTTTATTGATTACGAGTTGGTTTTTAAAAATCAAGCTTTACACCTTGTTGGGGAGGCACCAAATGCTTAAATTAAATCCAACCATTCTTGTTGCAATTATGCTAGGAATTGGTATTGAAACATCATTCGTTCGTTCTGTCATTCTCAATGGCGTCGTTGCATTAATTAGCCTGATTTATCTATTAATACAACGACCAAATTTAAAGGTTATTGGTTTGATGTTACTAATTTCAATTCCGGTTGCCTTTGGAACCTGGTGGTCATTTATTGCCTTTGGTACTGGTGATACCCATCACCTCGCCCTTGTTTATGCCACTCGTTTATATGCCTACTTACTTTTGGGTGCAGCAGTCACTTTAACTGTCAAAGTTAAAGATCTACTTTTCAGCCTAAACCAACATGCAAAATTATCTAATACTTTTACATACGGCTTATTAGCTGCATTTAATTTAGTACCCCGTGTTAGACGACAGGTACAAATTATTCGGTACGCTGGTGCCTTACGTGGCATCACCTATCACTTATGGCAGCCACAAATTTACTTTAAGGCCATCCTGAGTGCACTACATTGGTCAGATGATTTGGCAATTGCCATGACCTCACATGGTTTTTCAGAAGGTTTTCCAAGGACACAAACCATCCAAGAACACTTACCAAAATGGCAATGGGGTCTTGCCTTTCTATTAGTGCTCGCCTACTTTATTGTCGCTATTGTGATAAAACCTTGGTAATAAAAAAATAGCTATACAAAATACGCACCATGCAACTGACTTTACAGTAACAAGGTGCGTATTTTTAGTCTTAAAAATCAGTTAATCAATTTTCCAAATTTATACACAGTTTTCGGATATTGCAGAACCTTTATATTCGCCAATGGATTTTCGTCCAAAACGATAAAATCAGCCATAAAACCAGGTGCTATTTTCCCAACATGGTCATCAATTCTCAAAGCTTTTGCAGCACTACTAGTTGCCGCCAAAAGAGCATCTCCAGAAGTTAATCCGAGTGACGTCATCTTTTCAAGTTCCTTTGTTGAGCCATCATCAAAATTATTAAAAGGCGTACCGGCATCAGTCCCCATCACAACTCTTACTCCCGCTTTTATGGCTTTTGCAATACTATGACGATGGGCTATCAATACATCTTCATTCTTGTCATACATCCATTTGACAATATCTTCCTTATGATCATGAATCGCATCTGGTGCAGAAAGGGTTGGGACAATTGGCGTATCTGTTTCTAACAGCATATCAATTGCCTCATCATCCAAGTAAATAGCGTGCTCGATTGAATCTACACCTGCTTTAATTGCGTTTTTTATCCCCTGATTACCTTGTGCATGTGCTGCTACAGGTATGCCATAGTTATGTGCTTCCTCGACAGCCGTTGCTAATTCACTAACACTAAATTGTACGTTTCCAGGTACCTCTTGATCATTGCTTGTAACCCCGCCAGTCGCCATCAACTTTATGTTTTTAGCACCTTGTTTTATTAACTGACGTGTAGCCTTACGTACCTCATCCATACCATCCACTTCTTTACCAATGACTCCTGCGCCATGCCCACCAGTGATTGTTAGCGCAGCACCACTGGCAATAATATTTGGTCCTTCTATAACATGCTGTTTAATCAATTTCGCTAATTTAATATCAATATTGTTTGCTGCCCCAACTTCTCTGATAGTCGTTACACCATCTGATAACAATTCATGTAAATGTTTTATAGCATAAATTGTTAATTCTGCTTCATTTGTAATGGTTGTCAGTTGTTTTTTATCATTTGCAGTTAAATCTGAAATATGTGTGTGAGCATTAATTAAACCAGGAATGACAAACTTACCAGATAAACTAACAACCTGAGAATAATTGTCATTAATTGTAAAGTAACCCGATTCTGTATCGACCGTAAAGTCTGCTGCTTTAAATTCACCTGCTATAAAAATCTCTCCATTAATAAACTTTACTTTTGTCATGTCTCATATCTCCCTTTATTTCTTATAAGCTTCTTTAAAGTCAAACGTTGCTCCATAAGTATTCACCAACAACCCTTTAATGTTCGGTCGAATCAATGCCGGTATCGACTGATGTCCTAATGTCACGACAGGTAATTCACTGTGAATTCTTTGTTCAGCTTGCAATAAATCTTGATAGCGCTTGTCTGGCTGATTCACATCATTCCCATTTGCTCGTGCGAGCGCTGAATCATATTTTTTATCGTTAAATTGAGAAATATTGATACCACTATCACTTTGAATCATATTAAGAAAACTCATTGGATCTGCATATTCTCCACCCCATGAAGTCAACACAATGTCAAAGTCATGTGATAATTGCGCTTTAACCCTCGCTGCCTTTGGTTGAAACTTAACCGTTAATTCAACACCGGGTAAATTATTTTGTAACTGACTCTGTACATATTGTGCTTCGACCTTACTTTGATCGTCATTATCGGCTAGTAACGTTAATTTTATTTTTTTCACATTACTTTCAGCTAAACTATTTTTAGCATCTCGCTTATTAAATGTATATTTTTTGCTGTTGGCATCTTTACTAAAATCACGCTGGTTATCAGGATTTTTGATCGTATTCTCAGGCGTAAAGGCATTTCCACTACGTTCAATTCCATTGAGAACCTTATTTGTTAATCCCTTCGTATTAATGGCCTGTTTGATTGCAACACGTACTTTTTTATTTTGCAGATATTTATTCTTCAAATTCAATCCTAAAAAGTCAGTTCTACCATTCTTGATATTATGGTATGCTTGATTATTCTCATTTGCTCGAACTTGATCAGCAGTTAGTGATGTATAGTCAGATTTACCTGCTTTATACAAATTATAACCAGTTGTATTATCAGTCACTGTTTGAATATTAATTTTATTTGTAGTAACTTTCCCTTTATCCTCATAATCATTATTTTTCACTAATTGATACGACTTATCTGATCCATTCCAATTTTTTAGTACAAATGGCCCATTCGACAATGATTTATCAGCTGATGTACCATATGCCTTACCAACTTTCATTACAAATTTTTTAGGTTGCGGATAGAACGCTGTCCCTGTCAGAATACTTTTAAATGCTGGATCAGGGTTATTCAAGGTAATTTTTAATGTTTGACTATCAAGTGCTTCGACACCGAGGTCAGAAGCAGGCTTCTTTCCATTTGTCACTGCTGCCGCATTTTTAATATTATTGGCTAACGTTGCCCCATTAGACTTATTTTTTGGATCAACAGTCTGCTGTATACCAAAGACATAATCACTTGCTGTCACTTTTTCATGATTAGACCACCTTAAATTATCTTTTAAATGAAAAACATATTCATGGCCACCCTTAGATACATCAACCGACTTAGCATCAGCTAATTGGGGTTGATTATGCTTCCCATATCGATATAACCCTTGCCCTGTTTGTGTGATGATTTCTGTACCAGTAGAATCATTCGCCTGTGATGGATTCATTGTTGTCAAATCTGCAGATTCTGTCCAGTTTATCGTTTGATTCGCATAGACTGCTTTGTCTTGAAACAAACTTATACTAGTCGCAGTTGATAACCCCACCATCAATATAAACGATATTTTTTTAATTCTCATAGATATTCTCCATTAAATAATAATTAACTAAACAAAAACGGCTAACCAGCACATTATGTGCTAACTAGCCGTTGTCTTTTTAAAAATGACAGGTTAATTTCTAGCGGCTAGCTATCGTTAATGCATAACTGATAGCTAGCCCACAACAAATAGCCAACTATCTCGCTGGCCACCACCATGAAATAGTTGCTGAGAGTACAACTTGATTAATTTCTGAATGAATTAATAACATTATGATTTCTCCTTGCATGTCTTACTAGAATTTATTTAATTATAACGCTGGTATGAGAAAAATCAATAAATAATTAAAATAAAATTAAAAAATGTTTATTTTTTAATTTTCAAAATCAGCAATCAGGACACGGCTACCAGCAGACTGATCTGCCGGATCTGCTTGACCAAATGCTGCCTGTGACAAATGGAGTTTCGCAACTTCGACACCAAAATAATCTTGAATTAAATCTTGCACAAACAATAGTAATGCTTGTGAATCAAGCTCTGTTTCATGGATTAATACTGGTCCCTTGTTTTTAAAAACTTCTGCATTGCGTAAATTGTCTACTTTTTGTTCTAGTGCTGGCAATCCGGCTACTAAATGATAAACCACATGGTTCTCATGAACCCATTTTGTTAAATGAACAACATGTCGTAAATCAGTTAATCCAATTGGTAAAATCAAATCAGCAGCGATTGCAGTTAACTGCATAGGTTCTTGGGCTTGCTTTTGAATGGCACTCGTTAGAGTGGTTGTATCTAAAGTAAAATGCCCATTATAATCAAGCATGGCCTGCCCTAGCAACATTTCGACACGAGTAACATATCCAATCCGGTCAAACTGTGGATTAGTCGCTAATTCTTGAGCCAAGTGCTGTTTAAAAATATCAGGTGTTCGCCAATCAAGGCGTAATTTTGCTTGATTTAGAGCAATATCATCACCGACCGCATGAAATGTAATCAACGTATACCCCATGGTGCCGGGTATCTTATTAATTACAGCCTGTCTATCTTCTGAAAAAAAACGACTATTATACATATGATTCTCCCCATTTATGTAACAGTGTTGCTAAAGGCATTTGACCTGGTGCTGATGCCTCATTAACAACTGCGAAAGTCAATTGTGAGCCAAATTGATAACCAAGCTCACGTGACACCATCCCCAACTCACCCATTGACATCGTAATCAAAGGCACATCACTTTCGTTCGCACCAGTTGCCGTTGCCTGCAGTAACCGTTCAACATCCGTGGCATCTTTTGGCATGACCGCAAGTTTCGCAATGTCGATTGGTAGCTTTGTCATCTGTGCTAGACATGCGTCTAAACGAGCAGGTGTTGTGCTAAAGTTATGCTTTGATCCGATAACCTTGACATCTTTAGGTATCAATTTCAATAGCTCTTGCTGATCTGCTAATAAAGTTACCTCAATATCAACGGCTTCAACACCAGCTTGTATCGCGTCATGATAGACACTTTGATAGCGATCATGATGATAGGTTAATTTTCCCCCTTCATCAACAGTTCGCCAAGTAAAAATCATCGGTTTATTTAATATTTCGTGCACCTGGCGAATGTTAGTCACTGTTAATTCAGATAAATCCGACAAGAAATCAATGCGCCATTCCACAACATCCGCAGGTGTTTGACGCAAAGCTTGCGCAGTTAATCTTATTGCAGCAATTGTTTTGTCAACCATTGGCACAGCCACTAATGGTCGCCGTTCGGTGGCTACTGCACTACCTATTTTCAATCGTTTCATCATGATATGCTTCCATGTACTGTCTGACTTCTTCAGCAACCTGCGCAGCAGTTTTGTTATCGGTGTAGATGGTTTCTGTCGCAATCTCGGCATACTTAGCTAGACGCTGTTCCCAAAGTTCAGCTAGTTCCAATAATGACTTGTTGCGAACAATTGGCCGTGAATTATCTTTGACTAATCGTTCAACAGTTTGGCCAAAAGAACCCGATAGATAAATAACTGGCACCGTACTATTTTTTAATAATTGCCGGTTTGCTGTCAATTCAATAATGCCGCCACCAGTTGCCATAACCCCCTGCTTAACTAGATTTTCTTGCAGAATGGTCTGCTCAAGTTGTCTAAACCCTAATTCACCAACCGTTGCAAAAATTTCACCGGGTGTTTGACCCGTACGTTGACTCACTAACTGATCCGTATCTAAAAATGCTAGGTTTGTTTTTTTGGCCAATAATTGACCTACCGTTGTCTTACCAGCTCCCATGAAGCCAATTAAAATTACTTTCATCCTATTTTACGACCTCATTTAAGTCTCTAAAAAAATCTGGGTATGAAATATTCACTGCTTCTGCATTTGCAAGTGAAACTTCTCCCGTTGTTATCAGGGCAGCAATCGTTAACATCATTCCCACGCGATGATCACCACAAGAATCGATTGTCGTTGGTTGATCAACATGTAATGGTGTCCCACCATGAATATAAAACCCATCTTCTCTAGGTTCAATATTGGCACCTAGCTTATTTAATTGTGTTGTTACCGTAGCGATGCGGTCACTTTCTTTCACATGTAGTTCACTAGCACCAGAAATAATTGTATCCCCTTGTGCTTGCGTCGCAACTAACACGATCAGCGGTATTTCATCAATCATTGCTGGCACATCAGTCGCTGTGATTATCGTACTGTTTAATGATTGTGAGTGAACTTGAATATCTGCCATTGGTTCACCATCACTTGATTCATTCTGATAGATAAACCGGGCCCCCATGCGCTGCAAAATCGTTAAGATACCTGTACGTGTTGGATTAATGCCGACTTGTTTCAACGTTAATTGACTATTCGGTACGAGTAACCCGGCCACAAGCCAAAAAGCAGCCGAAGAAATATCACCCGGCACGCGAATCGTTGTTGCCTTCAAGTGTGTCTGAGGTGCAATTTTAATTTGATTGCCTTCACGTTTCACCATCACGCCAAATGCTGCTAGCATCCGTTCAGTATGGTCACGAGTCGCAATCGGTTCAATAATTGTTGTTTGTGATTTAGCTTGTAATGCCGCTAAAATAATTGCACTTTTTACTTGTGCAGAGGCAACTGGTAATTCATAAACTAACCCTTCAAGATAACGGGTGCCCAGTTTCGTAACTGGCAGATGATCATTTTTACTAACATAGCTCACCCCCATGGCACGTAATGGTTTAATCACACGTGCAAATGGTCGCTTAGACAAGCTGTTGTCACCACGAAATGTAATCGCAAATGGTTGATTCGCCAATAATCCCATTAATAATCGGGCTGTTGTTCCTGAATTTCCCATATCCAACATCTGCTTTGGCTCAACAAGTTCATTCAAGGACTTGCCATGAATGATTAAATCGTGATTTTCGGTACTAAATGTCACCCCTAAATTCGACATTGCCGTCACAGTTCGACGTACATCTTCAGAATCTAAAAGATGTTGTACTCTTGTATCACCTGACGCAATACTTCCAAGCATAACTGCTCGATGTGAAATACTTTTATCACCAGGCATTGTTAAAGTTCCCCGCAGTTGTTTCCCCGCTGTTTGTAACTTCATTTTGCCCATTATTTAACCTACAATTCTTTTCCAATCAAAAATGCTTGATTTCTTCACGATATGCTGACACTTGCTCTTGCAATCGTGACAAGCTATCTGTATCAAATTTATCTAGTATCGCCTTTGCTAACTCAATAGCAACCATAGCCTCAGCAATGACTGCTGCAGCAGTTACTGCCGTTGTATCTGATCTTTCCGTTGATGCTCGGTGATTTTCATGCGTGTCAATATCAACACTTTGCATTGGTTGATATAATGTTGGGATTGGCTTAACAACCCCACGAACAACAATCATTTCACCAGTGGTCATACCACCTTCGAAGCCACCCAAATGATTGGCACCACGATAAAAGCCTCGTTCAGCTGACCAATAAATTTCATCCATCAGCTCACTACCATATTTGGTCGCATTCGCAAAGCCACCACCAAATTCAACACCCTTAAAAGCATTAATACCAACAATAGCGCGGGCAATTTTAGCGTCTAATTTTTCATCAGCTGACACATACGATCCTAAGCCAGCAGGGACACCCGTTGCCATCACTTGCACCGTTCCACCAACAGTATCACGCTGACGTTTGGTTTGATCAATCACTTCACGCATTGCTTCATCATCAGTAGCAGTCAATGTACGTGTGGGATAACTTTCAGTGATGGCACGTAATTCAGCTAACGTTTTATATTTGGTAAGTTGTGTCAAGTCTGAACTAGCTGGTCCAATATTGGTCACAAAGCCATGAACATCAATATCAAGTGCAGCTAATAATTTTTTAGCAACCGCCCCTACGGCAACTCGCATCACCGTTTCACGAGCAGATGAACGTTCTAAAACATTACGTAAATCCACTTGATGACGATACTTCATACCACCAACTAGATCAGCGTGGCCTGGTCTAGGGCGCATGACTTTACGCATGCTATTTTCAACGGTAGCTGGACTATTTGGATCCATAATTTTTGACCAATGATTATGGTCATCATTGTGGACGTTTAAAGCAATTGGTGATCCCAAAGTGACTTGGTGACGGACACCTGACATAATTGTCACAGTATCTGTTTCAATGACTTGGCGCTGACCGCGACCATAACCATGTTGACGTCGTGCAAGCTGTTCATTAATATCAGCAGCCGTAATTGTTAAACCAGCTGGAATACCTTCAATAATGGCAACCTCTTCTGGACCATGACTTTCTCCTGCTGTCATATATCGCATAAATTATGATGCTCCTTCAATAAATTCTGTCATCTCTGCTAATGATTTTTTGATAATTACTGGTTGGCCAGGTTCTTTAACTGCAACTAATTGTAAGATACCTGAAAGATTCTTCTTATCATGTGCTAACTGCGCAATCATTGCTGGTTGGCTAACAAGAGCTGACGTAATTGGTAAGCCAACTACTCGTAACCTCTGGCTTAAGGCCTGTAAAAATTCAAATGAACTAACATTTTCGGCAACAAAGCGCTTGGTAATTGCAACCATACCTATTGACACTGCTTCGCCATGTCTTAAACCACCAGCAGCAAGTAATTCGATGGCGTGACCAATCGTATGACCAAAATTTAGATACTTACGAATACCTGCTTCACGCTCATCTTGCATCACAATTTTTGCTTTATATGTGACAGATTGTGTAATTAATTCTGACGCATTCGTTAAAATATCATTAACCGTCTGAATCCTACCTGTTAGTTGCCAGAATTCACCACCTGCTAATGCACTACTTTTAACCACTTCAGCATATCCTTCAACTAAATCTCGATTTGCTAAAGTTTTTAGATAGGTCGGATCGATCAGTACCAAATCAGGTTGATAAAATGTCCCCATAATATTCTTTGTTCGCCCTAAATTAATGGCCGTCTTACCACCAACACTCGAATCAACTTGTGCTGTCAGTGATGTGGCAATTTGAATAAAGGCAACCCCACGCATATATGTTGCGGCTGTTAGTCCAGCTAGATCACCAATCACACCACCACCTAGCGCAATTACGCCATCCGCACGAGTAAAATGTTTTTCAGCTAAACGCGCAATCGCCTTTTCAAGGCATGCCAATGATTTTGAGTGCTCACCCGCGGGTAAAACAAGGGTCGTTACTTGATAGCCAGCCGCTTGCAATTGGGTCACCGTATCAGATAAATAAAGTGCCGCAACATTTTCATCGGTCATCACTAATACCTGACGAGTTGACCATACCTGTTGAATTATTTTGCCGATTTCATGACGCATACCTTTTAAAATCTGAACTTGATAGGTTTTTTCAGGAACGGAAACTGTCACCATATTATCACCTCATAATTCATGAATTGCTTTTGCTTTTGTAAATAAAGTCATCATTTGATCTGGTGTGAGAGCTTGTTTGCCATCAACCCATGCTTTGGCTGGTTGATCGTGAATTTCAATCATCAATCCTTGTGCACCTGCTGCAACCGCTGCTAAGCCAATTGGTGTCACATGATCAGAAACCCCTGCTGCATGTGATGGATCAGCCAACACTGGTAAGTGCGTTAATTTTTGTAATACTGGAATAACACTGACATCCATTGTGTTTCGTAAATATTTTTGGTCAAAGCTGCGGATACCACGCTCCATCAAAATAATTTGTTGATTACCTTCAGATGCAATATACTCTGCCGCACTTAAAAATTCATCAACAGTTGCACTCATCCCGCGTTTCAACAGTACCGGTTTATTTTGTCGACCCAATGCCTTTAATAAGGAAAAGTTTTGCATATTACGCGTGCCAACCTGAAAAATATCCGTATATTGACCAACCAACTCAACATCAGCTGGACTCATAATTTCAGTCATCATATCCATGCCTAATGTATCAGCTGCGGCGCGATGCCAAACTAACCCCTGCTCACCGAGGCCCTGAAAACTATAGGGACTTGTCCGTGGTTTATAAGAACCACCACGTAAAATCGTTGCCCCTGCTGCCTTGGCAGCCTTTCCCATGGCTAAGACGTGCTCAGCAGACTCAATCGCATCTGGTCCCGCAATTAAGTTAAAATGCTGACCGCCAATTATTGAATGCTTGGTCTGAATAACCGTATCATCTGGTTGAAAAGTTCGACTAACTTGCATTGCGGCTGGATGATCCAAAATCACATCAACAACCTGTTGCTCATTAATAAATGGTGCCTCGCTCATACGCTTTAAGTTTGCGAATCCCACCCGATTTTTCCATGCATAAACATGTTCCAGGTGATTAGCCTTTGCTTGTGCTAACGTCGCTTGTGCTGCAGACACATCTGCCATGATAACGATCATTTCAATATCTTCCTTCTCTTAAAATTGCTGCCATCATTGCGTTTTGATCAGGTTTTATGCCTGTCCACTTTTCAAAACTCAATGCGCCTTGCCCTACTAACATGGCGAGACCATCGGTTGCTTGCCGATTGGCCTTTTTTGCAGCTGCTACAAATGGTGTATCGTTCAACTTATAAATAATATCGACAACTTGCACGTGATTTGGTGTTAATGCAAATTGTTTTGGCGAAAGCAACGATTGATTATTTTGCATACCCACATTTGTTGCATTAATAATCAAATCTGCTTTTAATAGAAATTGGTCGACATAGGCAATATTATGTAACGACTCTTGCAATAATGGTGCCAGTGTTCGTTCTTTCTCACGAAAAGCTGGTGTCATACGGTTAAAAACATGTACTTGACTTTCACTTGGTGCGCTGACAATGATTGCCTGTGCTGCACCACCAGTTCCTAAGACAACGACATTTTTTGGTGTTTTTTTAATCGTTGACCAAAAGCCTTGTCCATCAGTAATGTCACCAAACGTATGACCATCTTTCACAACCACCGTATTAACGACCCCTAGTGTTTTTGATAACTCAGATAATTCGTCAAGGTAAGGGATGATTGCTTGTTTAAACGGCATCGTCACATTAAAACCACGCATGCCATTTGCAACTAATTCACTAAATTTTTCTCCAAGTTGATGTGGTTCGATGGCAAAAAGCTGATAATCAGCATCAATATTAGCCAGTCGAAACGCTTCATTTTGCATAACTGGTGATTTGGATTGCTGTACCGGATAACCAATTAGTCCATAATGATCTGTCATTAATATCTCCGGGAATTTATATTTTTAGCAATAAAAAAAGAGACCGAAAAGATACAGTCTCTCAACATTAACGATACTGCTAAACTCTTCTCTTCTTTTAGTGTACTAAAATCAGAAGAGTTTTCAATACCGGAATAGATTCTAAATTGTCGTTAACAGCCTTAATTTTTAAATACGGTTTTTAAAATAAGTCAATATTGGTAACCCAATCAGCGGTACCAATATTGCGCCCGCAATGATTTCAAAAATACCATTAAACCCGGCAATAGAAACAATCAACCACTGCGCCAAATTAGTACTTGGAATACCAGTGAAAGATGTATTCATGACTTTAAAACTCACCCATGTAATCAACAATACCAAAGTCGTGTTGATCAACGCTGAGAAACCGCCTAAAACAACTAGCCAAGGTCCTTGTTTTTTCAATTCGCGATGTTGTACAAATTTTTGATACAAATAACCAATCAAAAAACCAACCATGATTCTCGGAATAAGCGCAGTTATTGGATTACGAAAGATCAGCGCACCAATGCTGGGAACACTAGACCATGCATGCCATAGTGAATACGCACCCCACACAAATCCTAATAAGGCACCCGTTTTCGGTCCAAGAATCATTGCACCAATTGCTACCGTATAGGTGATAATGGTAACTGCCGCCCCAATTGCAAAAGCTCCTAAGGGCAACGTTCCTAACCATGGCACAATTGATTGTAGCAAAACAATTGCTATAAATAATGCTGTTAAGACCAGATGTCGACTTTTGTTTACACGCGTTTGCATCGCGTTCCTCCAAATTTATCGTACTTTAACACTAATAAATTTTTGTTAGCACATGACTAACAAACGTATAAAATTATTGCACACACTAACCTATTTTGTCTATTATATACCAAAAAGAGAGTGCTTTATTTTAAAAAGGCGCCAACCTTACCCATTTTGCTTGGTAAATTGACGTCCCTTCAATATGTTCTATTGACTATACGTTCACATTAGCTCTTTTTGCAGCAAAGAATGCTTGCATTCGGCGAACTGCTTCTTGCAAATCTTCATCTGATGCAGCATAAGAAATGCGAATATATTCAGGTGTATATTCTGAAAAGGCAGAACCTGGAATGACGGCAACATGGCCATTTTCTGCTAGATCCAAAGCAAAGGCCTCACTATCATGCCCCATATCATCAGGAATCTTCGCAAAAATGTAGAAGGCCCCTTCTGGATTAACTACTTCAAAGCCAAGTTCTTCTAAATGTGGCACCAACCAATCACGACGCTTCTTATAGACGTCACGCATGTCATCAGCAACATCGGCTGCCGTAGTCAAAGCAACCGTTGCCCCATCTTGAATAAACTTTGGTAAGGCAAACGTCAATGCTTGATGTACTTTCTGTGCTTCATCAATAAATGCTTGATTGGCAATAATGAAACCGATTCGATAACCGGTCATCGCGTGTGACTTTGACAGACCAGTCATCAAAATTGATTGCTCTGGTAATAAACTACTTAACGATACGTGTGCTTGATCATATGTCAATTGGGCATAAATTTCATCAGAAATAACCCACAAATGATATCGCTTAAATACATCAGCCAAAGCTTGTAGTTCTTCACGAGTATATGTGACCCCAGTTGGGTTTGATGGGTAGTTAAATAAGATGGCTTTTACAGGAACATTTGCCTGTTCAACAGCTTCAGCCACTAGTTCTGGTGTCAATTTAAAGTCTGTTGGACGAGTATTGATTGTAATTTTCTTACCATGAGCCAAATCAAGTGAGGCAGTATATGGTGTGTAAGCTGGTTCAGGAATAATCAAACCTTCATTTTCATTTAATAACGTCATAAAAATAACATTGATTGCTTCTGATGCACCCACAGTCACAATGACATTATCTTCACTTTCAAATGGTAAATTATAACGAGAAGCATAATATTTTACGGCTGCTTGGCGTAAGTCACGTTCACCTTGAGCATCACTATAATGTGAATTATCATTCGCAATTGATGAGATGACGGCATCTTTGATTGCATCATCAACATTGAAACCGGGCTCACCGAAAGTTAAGCGCAATAAGTCAGGAATATCACGAACTTTTTTTTGAAAGCCGATTAAACCGTCAGCTGCTAAACTTGTTACCTTTGGATTAAGTGGTTGTACAAATTCATTTTTCGTCATTTTAATTCACTCACATTTCTCTTTATTTTTTAATTGAATATCATTATAATATAAAATCCGATTTTTAGGAAAATATTTGGATTTTTTTGTATAATACCTACATTCTACACTGTTTGTGCCTTTTTTAACAACTGTGAACCGCTTTCATTATGCAAAATTCATGTTAAAATAGCCATAAGTCATACACATTAACTGACATAATTTTTTAATCATTTAATTAACAAGGAGGCATACGATGTTAGATTTTACTGACACGCCAATTGAAACACCAGTTACAAACTGGGACTGGTCTCCCATTCGTGAAGTACCTATTCGGGAAAATGACGAACCACTGATTTCATTAAGTTATTTACCAGAAAAAATGGTTGTTAGCCCGCAATACTTCATTCAAAATTTACCTGGGTCATACCCTGAGTTATATACACGTTTAGAAGTACAAAATAAATTAATTAGTGCCGCCCGCAAATTACCTTATGGCTATAAATTTGTGATTTTTGATACATGGCGAAGCATTCCAACACAGCAAGCCTTATTTGATCAAATGAAGCACTTTGTACAACGTGATCATCCTGGCTATTCTGATGAACAGGTACAACAAGCAGCTCTTCGAATCGTTGCACTGCCATCAACAGATCCAATGAAACCTTCCCCTCATAATACGGGTGGCTCAATTGATTTATCTATCGTTGATGAAGACGGTCGCTTGTTAGAAATGGGCAGCCCATTTGATGATATCAGTGTGCGAGCGAAGACCACTTATTATGAAACTGAAGAAACTTCTGACGCATACGACGTTGCCCGTCGTAACCGTCGCTTGTTATATCATATAATGACGCAGGCTGGATTCACTAACTACAGTGAAGAGTGGTGGCATTTTGATTATGGTAATCAAAACTGGGCTAGTCTGACAAACAACGGTTATGCCATATATGGTGCAACCAAACCCGTATTTCCATGGGTCGAAGCATACTAGTAAATTAAAATTCATGGTTGTTACAGTTTTTAAAACACGTTAAAGAGGCCGAGACAGATGTTGTCTCGGCCTCTAATTTTTGTGCTAAAAGATATTAATTAAACGCATGTTAGTTTGATAGCATAAACGCGTTCCAAAAGTCTGAAACCTCAATGTAACGCAATTTACGACATTTCTGTCCTTCGCTTTGCTTCGGCCAAAAATGACGAAAACTACGTTACACACCGGCTTCAAAGCGACTTTTGTCTCGCTCTCCTTTTATCACGCCTGACTATGGATCAAGTCACGCTTGACCAACTCTTCAGCAATTTGAACTGTATTCCAGGCTGCACCCTTCAACAAGTTATCAGAAACTACCCACATATTGAAACTACCAGGGTTTTCAATGTCTGCACGGACACGTCCAACAAAGGTTTCGCGCTTTCCTTCTGCTTTGATTGGCTGTGGATAGAGTTGTTCATCTGGATTATCCTCTAAAACAACGCCTGGTGCACTTGCCAAAACACGCTGCACATCTTCTCTTGTTGCTGTTTCATCATCTACTGAGACATATACTGACTCACCATGACCAATTGGAACTGGCACGCGAACAGCCGTAGCGGTCACTTTCACTTCACTAGAATGTGGATCACCAAATAAAATTTTCTTGGTTTCTTGCATCATCTTTTGTTCTTCAAAAGTGTAACCATCTTCTTGGAAAACATCAATTTGCGGCAATAAGTTAAACGCCAATGGATAGTGTTTCTTATCTCCCTTGGTTGGCAAAATATCCGCTGTCTCTTCTTCACCGTCTAGGTGTTGTTGTGCTTGATGCAACAACTCATCCCAAGCACGTTGACCGGCACCTGAAGCTGCTTGATATGTCGAAACAATCACTTGATTCAAACCGTATGCCTGACGTAGTGGTTCCAACGCCACTACCATTTGAATAGTTGAACAATTAGGATTAGCAATAATTCCCTGGTGATCTGCTAAAGCTTCTGGGTTAACTTCTGGTACCACAAGTGGTACTTTTGGATTCATCCGCCAACGTGATGAGTTATCAACTGCTACTGCCCCACGTTTGACTGCTTCGGGAAGCAACGATCCTGCTAAGCTACCACCTGCAGATGCTAAAACCAGATCAATCCCATCAAATGAATCTGGTGTTGCTTCTTCCACCACAATGTCTTGTCCTTTAAATTGACGCGTTTGTCCAGCTGAACGAACAGAAGCTAACAACTTTAATGATTTAACTGGAATCGTCGATTGTTCTAATTGTGCTAAAATACGTGTACCAACTGCTCCAGTTGCACCTAAGATGGCCACATTATACCCTGCTTCGCTTGTCATGTTATCCCCCAATGTCTAAATGTATGAACTTATTTCCTCAAATCAACATAATGCTTTAAACGGGTAATCGCTGATTTCAAATTCTCCGTTGATGCAGCATAAGAAATACGAATATATCCTTCGCCCCCTGCGCCAAAAATTGAACCCGGTGCCACACCTAATTTCACTGTATCTGCCAAATCATAGACAAATTCAGTATCATTTGTATTCAAAAAGTCCGGAATTTTTGCAAAAATGTAAAAGGCGCCACCAGGTTGTGCTGCTGTAAAGCCTGCTTCAGCCAACCCTGCCAAAACCAAGTCACGGCGTTCTTCATAGACCACGCGCATCTTTTCAGGATCTTCACGACCATTTCGTAGCGCTTCTAATGCACCTGCCATCATTGGGCCAGGTGCTGTCGCAACCATCGCTTGGTGTGCCTTACCAACTTGCTTCATTAATTCTGCTGGACCAACGACATAACCAATACGATAACCTGTCATCGCATGTGACTTTGACACACCACTGATCAGTACTGTTTGTTCAGGTAATAAACGAGCCATTGATGTATGCTTGGCATCATAGACTAATTCAGCATAAATTTCATCAGCAATCACAAGTAATTGATGTTCGCGTAAAATCGCTACCAACGCTTTTAGCTCCGTCTCAGAATAAGTAACACCAGTTGGATTTGATGGATAATTAAGTAAAATAGCTTTTGCATTTGGGTGCGCAGTTAAGATAGCCGTTAATTTCGCAGGAGTCACGATAAAATCAGGTGCAGTATTTAAACCAATGACTTCAATGCCTAATGTTTGTGCGACCGATGCATATAACGGAAAAGTTGGTGTTGGCACAATCAATTCATCCCCTGGGTTAAATAATGCTTGGAATGTTGCACTGATTGCCTCAGCCGCACCAACCGTTACACTCACCTCAGTAGCTGGATCATATCTTGGCGTATCAAACCGATCGACTAGATAATCAGAGATTGCTTCACGTAATGCCAAAACGCCCTGTGAAGATGAATAATGTGAATCATCTGCTTGCACATCTCGAATAATTGCTTGTTTAATATGCTCGGGTGCTGCAAAATCTGGCTCACCCAAAGTTAATTTTAAAATGCCATCAATCGTTGAGAACTTATCATCTACCACACGGATTGGTGAAGGCACCATCTTTGCCAATATATTATTATGTTGTCCTGCTAACGCTGCGCTTAATTCAACCATTTCTTAATCTCCCTGGCTCTTCGCCTATTTTTTTAATACTTATAATACCTTGTCTAATCCAACTTGCAATCCTTGAATGGTATTGATTTGGCGAATAGCTAGTGCAACCCCACCCATGAAAGACTCACGGGTAAATGAGGTCTGCTTAATTCGCAATGTTTCCCCAGGTGCACCAAAGATAACTTCTTCTTCAGCGACATATCCTGGTAAGCGCATTGCGTGAACCGTCACATTGTCAATTTGATCACCGCGTGCCGGATCCTTAACATTTGTTTTTACTGGATCTGCTTGGCGGGACTTTGCAATTGCTTGAGCAGTCGCACGTGCCGTCCCAGAAGGTGCATCAACCTTCTTCGGATTATGAATCTCCAAAATTTCAGCATCTGGTAAATATTTCGCTGCTTGCGCTGCAAATTGCATCAATAGCACGCCCGACAATGAAAAGTTAGGTACAACCAAGGTTGCACGACTTTCTTTTTCACTCAATGTTTTTAAAGCCGCCAGTTGCTCTGCCTGTAAACCACTCGTACCAACCACTAATTGGAATCCATGAGTCAAAGCGTACTGTCCGTTAGCAAAAGCTGCCTCTGGTTGCGTCACATCAACCCAAACATCTGCCGTCACATCAATGTCTGCTAATGATGTAAATACAGGTAACTCACTCTCATGTAGCGAACCCGATAAAATACCAACTAATTCTAAATCTGTTTCATTTTCTATCAGTTGTTGAATGGCGAGGCCCATTTTACCAAAACCACCTGCCAAAAATACAGTTGTCATCTAATTATTCCTCCCGATCAAGTTGGGCCAACACATCTGCCGTCTCGCTTTCATCTAAAGGCAAAATAGGTAAACGTGTTACATTCTGAACCTCACCTTGATGTGCAAGCACGGCTTTAACTGGTGCTGGGGATGGGTAACTGAATAATGCTAACATGCGTGGTGTTAACCAACGTTGTTTTTCACCAGCCTTGGCCACATCACCAGCAGCAAGTGCTTGGAACAAATCCGTCATTTCCTTACTATATAAATGAGCAGCAACTGAAATCGTACCAGCAGCACCGACTGCCTTGGCAGCTAGTGTTTGTGAATCTTCACCCGTGTACACCTTAAATCCCGCAGGCGCATGTGCAACTAGGTAGGCCAAGTCATCGATGCTGGTTACTTGCTTGACCGCATTGATATTTGGATGTTCAGCCAATTTCAAAACACTTTCGTTAGTTAATCCAACCACGGTACGACCAGGAATATTATAAATCATGACTGGCACATTTGAAGCATCTGCAATTGCTTGAAAATGGGCAATCATCCCCTTTTGATTAGGCTTACTATAATAAGGGGTCACTGCCAATACTGCATCAACACCTGTGATTGCACTAACTTCCTTGGCAAGTGCCACGGAATGAGCGGTATTATTATCACCAACATTTGCAATTACTGGTCCACGATCACCCACTTTCGCCGCAAAGTAAGCATATAATGAAATTTTTTCATCATGCGTCAATGTGGGTGATTCACCTGTCGTGCCACCAATAACAAATCCCTGTGTACCTTCTGCGATTAACCGTTCAGTTAATGAATCTAATGCCTGGTAATCAATCGTATTTTCATCTGTAAATGGTGTAATAATTGCTGTAATTAAAGAAATGTCTTCGTACATTTTATTCACACTTTCTATTCTGACATACGCCAAGACAGATATTTAATAATTGCCTTAACGCCGGTTTCAATTGCTGCTTCATCTGGGCTTAATCGACTGTCATGTAGCGTATGTGCATCATCACCAACACCAAGCCAAAACATCGTGCCTGGAATTTGGTTAATTAGATAACCAAAGTCTTCACCAGTCATGGCTGGCTCACAAGTTGTAAAGTCAATCTCATCATCATTTGTCATATATTGAATAAACGCTTTGGTCGTGTCGGGGTCATTATTAACTGGCCAATAACCACCTTGAATCAATTGTAAATCAAATTGCACATTATACATTGTTTCCAAACCTTGTGCGATTTCTCGTACACGTTGTTGCATCATTTCCAAATCTGGTTGTTTAAACGCCCGAATAGTCCCAGCTAACTGTGCTTCATTCGGAATTACATTACCAATCGTACCTGCTTGTAACATACCAATCGTAACGACACCACCGTGAACCGGATCAACATTACGTGAGACAATTGTCTGAACCTGCATCACAAATGCTGCTGCAGCAACAATTACATCATGTGCGCGATGTGGAAATGCCGCATGGCCACCTTTTCCTTTAATCGTCAAATGAATTTCAGTGCTCCCCGCAAATAGCGTTCCTTTACGAGTTGCAATCTGACCTGCTCGCATTGCAGGTTGATCATGCAAGGCATAAAATTCATCTGGGCGCCATTCATTAACAAACGTCCCTAATTCATACAGTTGCTTACCGCCAGCTTGTTCTTCTTCAGCTGGTTGAAATAAGAAGACCATGTTATCCTCTGGTTGCTGTTCTGCAAAATGCGCTAGTACACCCAATGCGACTGTCATATGAATATCGTGACCACATGCATGCATGACCCCTGGACGCTCCGATGAAAAAGGCAAACCCGTTTCTTCTGTAATTGGTAATGCATCAATATCTGCACGATACCCAATTGTCCGCTTAGGATGCTTACCTGCTAAGCGAACCAATAAAGCTGTTGGCAAAGCTGGAATTTCTCTGATAGTCAACCAAGGAGAGTGCCAAGACGTCACGATTTTTTTCAAATAAGCTTGTGTCTCAAATTCAGCCATTGACAGCTCTGGATGAGCATGTAGATGACGCCGAATATCAATTAGATTTAAATCTGTAATCGTCATGTCTACCTCGCTTACAATGATCGTAAGGCATCAACTAAAGCGGTCTTTGCCTGTGTTTGCTCATCAATTGTTTTGATAACTTTGGCTGGCACACCAGCAACAACCGTGTTTGCTGGTACATCTTTCGTTACAATTGCCCCCGCTGCAATAACGGCATTATCACCAACCTGTACGCCTTCGATGACAACGGCATTGGCACCAATCAACACATTGTCACCAATCGTCACAGGTGTCGCTGATGCTGGTTCTACAACACCCGCAAGAACGGCGCCAGCACCAACATGACTATGCTGACCAACAATCGCACGACCACCAAGAACCGCCCCCATATCAATCATCGTACCAGCACCAATTTCGGCACCAATATTAATCACAGCTCCCATCATGATAACGGCATTATCGCCGATTGACACCTGATCACGGATAATCGCTCCTGGTTCAATGCGGGCTGGAACATCTTCATAGTTTAACAATGGGACACCACTGTTACGAGCTAATAATTCAACATGGTAGTCTGATATTTGATTAGCTGCTGCCGCAATAATCGGTTGAATATCTTTGTAATCACCAATGACCGTACCCGTCTTTGTTTCAATAAAAGCCTGCACCGTTGTGGGCCATTCAATGTCAGCCAAATCGCCTGCCAGCGTCACACGAGCGGGTGTCTTCTTTGGGGCAGTTGCGATGTAATTAATAATTTCTTGGGCGTCTAAATTGTTCATTCTAGTTTATCTCCTACTCTCATTGTCTACTTATTGATAATGCTCATCTAAACGTAGCATATCAGCGTATGTTTCTCGTTCAACAACTAATTGTGATTGACCATCCTCAACAAAGACAACGGCTGGTCGTGGGTTACGATTATAATTTGAAGCCATTGAATAACCATAGGCACCTGTCGCCAAGACTGCCAAAACATCACCTGGTTTCGTTTTTGGTAAAGCTTGTTGCCAGACAAGGACATCACCTGACTCACAATATTTACCAGCAACTCGCACAACTTCTTCAGTTGGTGCTTGTGGGTTGTTGGCTAAAATTGCTTCATATTTTGCTTCATATAATGCCGGTCGAATATTGTCTCCCATACCACCATCAACAGATAAATATGTGCGAATACCTGGCACATCTTTCCTTGAACCAATTGTATAAAGATTATAACCAGCTGGACCAACAATGGCCCGCCCTGGTTCAATCCAAATGGCTGGCATTGTCATGCCATATAATGTTGTTTTTTCTGTGATCGTATCAATAATTGCTTCAACAAACTCAGTTGCTGGTAATGGTTTATCATCGGCCGTATAGCGAATACCAAAGCCACCACCGGTATTAATCACTTGTGGATCAAAGCCCCATTCATGAACTAAATCAACCAATTTTTCTGCGGCCATTTTAAAGCCAGTGACATCAAATATTTGTGAACCAATGTGTGCTGACACTCCCAGAACATTTAGATAGGGATCAGCGATCGCTTTTTGCAGGGCCGCATATGCTTGACCACTATTCACATCAAAGCCAAACTTACTGTCAGTTTGACCAGTAGAGATATAGTCATGAGTATGTGCCTCGACACCTGGTGTAATTCTTAATAAGACATCTTGTGTTTTATCACGTTCGCTTAACAAATCATGCAAAACTGACAATTCATAAAAGTTATCAAGAATAATCGTTCCTAACCCACTATCGATTGCCATTTCGAGTTCTTCGATTGATTTATTATTACCATTGAAAGATACCTGACTCATTGGATAATTTGCTGCAAGCGCTGTTTGAATCTCCCCACCTGAAACAACATCTAAATGAATCCCCTCTTGTGCTGCAACTTCATACATGGCAATCGTTGCGAAAGCTTTTGATGCATATGAAACAACATAATTAATTTGCCTATTCATAAATACTTCTTTAAAAGAACGCATTTGTTGACGAATGTGATTAACATCATACACATATAGTGGCGTTTGATATTGTTTTGCTAACTCTGTCGCCGTGACACCGCCAATTGTAAGTTCACCGTTTTGATTGACTTGATATGGTACTGACATATTTACTATTTCTCCCCTTTTTAGTCGACAAGCACGCGCATGAGCCGATCCTGTAATCCTGTAGCAACCACCCAAGGTGCTAAGCCCACATGTTGCGCAACATCTTCAAGTGTATTTTCATATTGACCTTGCTTGCCAATGATTGTAACTACCGTACCAACTGGTAATTTCTCTGGTAAGGAAATCATCAGTTGATCCATTGCAATCTGTCCGATAATCGGTGCCTTTTGACCATTCACCAACACCTCAAATCCTTGGATTGGCCGTGGTAGACCATCAGCATACCCAATCGGTACCGTGCCAACCCACTCACCCTCGTGTGTATAGTACGTATGCCCGTAGCTAATCCCAACGTTTGCTGGCATTTGTTTTACAAATATGAGTTCCGTTTCTAATGTAAGCACCGGTTTTAGATAATTATCTGGTAATACTTCACCACGTGATGGCTCAATACCATAAACAACTGTTCCAGCACGAATGTAATCCGTTGGTATCTCATCCGCATGATACATGGCTGCACCAGAATTTGCCAAATGAACCATTGGTGGCATTGGTAACCCATCCGTCAACCGGTGCCAATTTGCCAATTGCTTCTGAAAATAATCGGTTGCTAATGAATCAGATTCTGAAAAATGAGTCATGATACTTTGATATTTAAAAAATGTTGGTTGTGATGCCAAGTATGTGATAGCTTCAGACAACGACTCACGATTGCGAAAGCCAATTCTTCCCATCCCAGTATCAACACCTAAGTTAACTTGTAACGTCGATTGAGAACCTGCCAGATTTTGCTGTGCTGCCTGCAACCAATCCAAATCACTGACTGTTGCAATTAAATCATTATCAGCAATCAACTTGGCATACTGTGGTAACGTGATTCCTAAAATAAGAACCGGCACGGTGATTCCCGCCTGTCGTAATGCTAAGGCTTCATCTAAAACTGCAACTGCTAACCCATCTACCCCTGCTTTGATTGCTGCTTGAGCCATTGGTATCAAACCAAATCCATAAGCGTTGGCCTTCACAGCTAAGAACATGAACTTTGCACCGCTCGCCTGACGAGTCACAGCCATATTATGTGTCACTGCCGCTTGTGATATTTTAATTCTTGTTGGTCTCGTTACTGCTACTACCATGATCAATGCCCCTTTAATTTTTAATTGCATAAAAAAACCGATTAACAGCACTATTGCACTGTCAATCGGACACATTTCTATTCCTTAAGACTGTGACAATAGCTCCCCGCTGATTCAGCGACAGTCTAATAGTTATTAGCTATTAGCCCAACAATACGGGTTACACAATCTGTATCATTTCGGCAACCGCCCCTTTTACTTAATATCACCGTCTGTGTGGACTCTACTAAGCGACTCTTGTTGGTTGCAACCTCTATTAATCATTAACGTAACATTAGAATATATTAATTTTATATCTATGTCAACCCTTGACATTCATCTTTTTTTCACTTTTAATTAGTGCCAATTAGGAATTTAATTGGAGGCATAAATAATGAAAGTTGTAAAATTTGGTGGTTCTTCACTAGCGACTGGTTCTCAGGTACAAAAGGTTTTAGACATTATTCAAGCAGATGAAGATCGTCGTATCGTTGTCGTATCAGCTCCGGGCAAGCGTTTTGATGGTGATATAAAAGTGACTGATTTATTAAAATCTTACGCTGATCAAACGATTGCTGGTGCTGACACAACTGAAATTTTAATGACCATTTTAGCTCGCTATCAAGAAATTGCTGCACATTTTTTGTTAGAAGATGATGTGATTATTTCACAGATTAAGCAACAACTCATTCATTTAAATCGTGTCCATTATCCATCATTTGACCATCTATACGCCGCTTTTATGGGTCATGGCGAATTACTAAATGCCCAATTAATTGCCGCTGTCATGCAAAAAAAAGGTTTGCCTGCCACTTTTGTATCACCAGCTGAATTAGGAATTACTGTGACAGGTTCGCCACGGTCTGCACGTCTTGATCAAGAAAGTTATCATGCCATTAGTAATTATCAAATTGATGACTCACGCCTCCTAATTATTCCTGGCTTTATCGCCTATACCAATGATGGTTATGCTGCCACTTTTAGCCGTGGTGGTTCTGACATTACGGGTGCCATTTTAGCACGTGGTTTCCATGCAGATTTGTACGAAAACTTTACTGACGTATCAGCCATCTATACTGTTAATCCAAAGATTGTGCCTCATCCACAGTCTATATCAGAAATGACCTATCGTGAGATGCGTGAATTGTCTTATGCTGGTTTCGCAGTTTTCCATGATGAAGCAATTATTCCTGTCATTGAAGCAAATATACCAATCAATGTTAAAAACACTAATGACCCCCAGGCGCCAGGGACAATGATTATGCCTAATCATGCCGTTAATCCTAGCAATCCCGTAACTGGTATCGCAAATGATAATCGTTTTGCAGCACTTTACTTACACCGCTATTTGCTAAATCGTGAAGTTGGATTTACCTTAAAAATATTGCAAATTTTGGCAACTTACAATGTTAGTTATGAGCATATGCCATCCGGAATCGACGATATGACGATTATCTTTGATAAAGCACAATTAACCCCTGAAATTAAAGCCCATATTAGCCATGATATCTATGCAATTATTGCACCAGATGAACTAGAATGGTTAGATGATTATGCCATTATTATGATTGTTGGCGAAGGCATGCAACAACATATTGGTACCTTTAGCAAAATAACTGCCGCATTGTCTGAGGCTGGTATTAATCTGCCCATGATTAATCAAGGAGCTTCACAAATTTCAACCATGATTGGCGTTCCTGTTGATCGCATGAATGAAGCTGTGCATGTTATTTATCACGCCGTTTTTTAATAGCAATAGTATAAAGAAGAGGTTGGCACAAAAAAAGTGCCAACCTCTTCTTTATACTATTGCTATTAAATTAATAAGATCGTACTCTTTACTTGTTATAGCATAAACGCGTTCCAAAAGTCTGAAGCCTCAATGTAACACAATTTACGCAATCCCTGTCCTTCGCTTTGCTACGGCCAAAAATTACGCAAATCATGTTACACACCGGCTTCAAAACAACTTTTGTCTCGCTCTCTTCTTGCTAAAATTGATTCTTCGCGTAATTACGTAAATCTGATTCAAGACCAGCATGGCGGTTTGCTGGCTTAACATCTAATGATTGATGAATTTGCCCACCAGCATTTGCATAATTTGTTGATTCCGTGTTAGCAATCATTTGTAATTCGGCTAATGAATAATCTTCAGATGATTCAGAAAATTCAAGTACCCCACGTTCATTAACTGTCTGATGAGCCTCTAAAGCTTGCCACATCGATACAAGTTCACCCTGGTTATTGAAAATTAATTCTAAGTGATAACCCGGTAATGCTACCTTGACATTATCTTTGTTAACGACCCCTCGATTATGAAAGTCCACATTTGGATATGAAACAGGGGTTCCGGTTAACTGTAGAATTTCCTCAGCAACATCTGTCTGATGCCAGTGATTACGTAAAATAAAATCAACAACTGGTTTACTTAAATAATATCGTAATTGATTATCCATAATCGTACTTAATTGACGACTTGTTTCATATTTCGAGCGAATACCGTTCCAAGCATGATGCTTTAGTCGTACCATAAAAGCAATTTGTTTGATGAATTCAAAATAATCCTGCACATCAGTAATTGTCTCAAGGTGAAAATAATATAAATCTTCATCTTTAATTTTATCTCTCGAGTACCAATCCCCTAACCGTGACATTCTCACAAAATTAGTTGGACTTACAGTCATCCCAAACAACTCGTACAACATTTCCAACCGATCAGCTGCTGGCACACCTCCGCGATGAAAGCCAGCTGTAAACATCGTCGTAAAAAGTGATGATCCAATCCGATGTGCTTCTATCCAATTTTCTGATAAAATGCGATTCATTGTTTGATCATTAAGTTGCTCATTATTAACAATCTCATCCACATAAGCAGCAATGGCTTTTGGCACCCAACCATCATTCATTAAATGTGTTACTTGGGTTGACAGTGCTGCTGACATAATAGCCTGTCGCTTATCTACCCCTGTCGGCGATTTTATTAATTCACGTGTTCGTTTGAACAGTCCTGTCATTATAAAATGACCTCCTTGCTACGATTAGCTTACCATATTTATGATATTGATGCAGTTGACTCGCGCACGATTAATTTTGTATCAAATGCTGCAACCCGGCGTTCAGCATCCGGATGGTTAATACGCTCAATGACCGTCTGCAATGCTGTCTCAGCAATTAACCATAGTGGCTGTTCAACGGTTGTTAGTGCTGGTCTAAAAAACTCAGCATAATCCGTATCATCATAACCAATGACTGACATATCTTCAGGTACCCGGATACCATGGGCATTCAAACCTGAAATTAATCCAATTGCTAGCTCGTCATTTAGTGCAAACGCAGCCGTTGCCTGTGTAATAGAAACTGCCATTGCCGCTGCCCGACCAGCATGCTTCGTTAAATTACGAGTAGCAACCTCACTAACTTTGGCCCCGGCTGCTAACATTGTTGCTTTAAATGATGCTGTCCGATATTGCAAATTATCAGTATAAACTTGATTACCTAATAGAACAACATGTTTATGTCCCAATGCTAATAAGTGTTCAGCTACAAGACGACCACCTTTTTTATCAGAAGCATAAACAGCATCTGCATCAAGTAATTCGTCATGATTCTCGAGTACAACTAAAGCAATGCCACGTTTTTTTAAACTACTAGCTACGGCAACAGGTTTCGCTAATTGACTTGCCATGATAATACCATGAACTCCTGAATTAACTAAAGTCTCAACTGTTTGATCCGCCTGTCCTTGTCTTGCCGTCATAATCGATAACGAGACATTATCAGGAATATTTTCTTGCATGTGTTGCACTAAATCGCCAAAGAATGGGTTACGTAAACTAGGTACAACCACCCCGACTAAAATTCTAGCGTCTTGCTTTAAACTGCGTGCACTGGCGTTTGGAACGTAACCAATTTCATCCCGAGCTGCAAACACTTTGGCTTTTGTTTTTTCAGAAAACCTTGTGCCTTTACCGTTCAATACTTGTGACACGGTTGCAATTGACACACCTGCTAGGCTCGCAACATCTCTAATTGAAACTTTTCCCATATCCGACCTCTTTATCTACTACTTATTTTAGCCCATTGTCACTAAGTTTTTTTATTGTTATCTCCCAATATTGACCCACGTCAAAACCCAGTGATTATCCTTATTAAAACATTTTACCAACTTTTTAAACATTTTAAACCCCAAGCTGCTTGTTTTATCTTTTTAAAAATTTCATTTTACTTTTATTTTCATTGCAGTATAATATAACATTGTTAGATGCACAGGGTAGATTGAGACGCGTTAAGTGCCATGGAAACGGAATGTGGGCCATGGACGAAGGATTACCGCGATGTCTTGATCACATTCACTGTAAGAAGTGAAACCCTCCAAAAAAAGGAGGTGTTTTCAAATGAAAACATTAGAATATGGTTTACCACGTTTACGAACGAAGCAATTGACAATGCTAGGGATTTTAATTGCCTTACAATTAGTCATCAGTCGTTTCTCATTGGGTACCGCCACGGTAAAAGTTGGCTTTACCTTCTTAATTGTCGGAATCATTGCCAAATGGTATGGTCCTGCCTGGGGGATGCTAGTCGCAATCTTTACTGATGTGCTTGGTAGTTTGATTAATGGCTATGGTTATTTCTGGGGATTTACCCTATCTGCTGTCTTGGGTGCTGCAATTTATGGTTTCTCTTTCTATAAGCAACAGACAATATCTTGGTTGCGAGTAATCATTACCGTAAGTATCGTTTTGGTCGTTGTTAATGTGATTCTTAACACACTATGGGTTGCCATGATCGGTAATATTCATAATAGTGGCACAATTATTTCTCTATTGTGGATCCGTATTATTAAACAGCTTATCTTTTTACCTATTCAAAGTATTTTATTATATTTTTTGCTTAACAATCAGACGATTGAACAATTACAACAAAAAATATAAAACAAATGAAAAGCCAGTCATAATATTGACTGGCTTTTCTGGTATACCGGCTGTTAAAGAAATATCTCTGTTACTTAAATCATAAAAAGTGTTATCATCAAAATGACTAATTATAGAAATTAGAAAGTATTTTTTAACCTATCATTAGTAACTTCGATGAATGCGCAACCCGATTTTTCGACAGGCAACCTCAAATGAACTAGCAAACTTATTACGGACATCTGGTGTGGCAAATGTTAATTTCGTTTCTGAACACACATCACCACATCCAATCCAGTAGACACAACTGTCATATACTTGACCAACAAAAATTTCTTGCTGGCCAGCAACCATTGATTCCAATGATGCAATCAGCTGACAGACAGTCTGCTCTGGAATATCTCGTGAGCTTTGTAATAGTTGCCGAATTACAGCACATTGGACTAACTTGTTCTCTTGGCACATTTGTACTTCTTGCATATCTAGCCTCCAAAACTTGTTTCTGACTTGTATCAGTTACTATTTAATTTTCCATAATTATGATAACCTATCATAAATGTTTTAACAAACATATAATTTTGTTTTCCTGAAATAAAACATGACTACCTGTTTCAACATACAATTAACAGCCTTAACTACTACACAACAAACGAGGAATTTTCACATTATGACCGAATCGATTTCTAAAACCCAGTATTTACAAACAATCTTAGAATTAAGCGGCGGCGATGAGTCAACAAAAATTTCAAATAATCAAATTGCTGAGCATTTAAATGTAACCCCTTCATCAGTTTCAAACATGTTAGCAAAACTTCAAGAAGCGGGCGAAGTTGACGTGGTCCCTTATTATGGTGTCACATTAACGAAACCTGGACGTGAAACTGCCTTACGTTTAATCCGATCACATCGTTTGATCGAGACATTTGGTGCCACAAAACTAGGACTGTCAATTTCCGAAGCTCATTCTAATGCTGATCATCTTGATCATGATGCAAATGATCAATTCATCAATGCGCTAGATAAATATTTAGATTTCCCATCACTAAGTCCCCAAGGTCTTGTCATTCCTGATATTGACCACCACTACTCTCCAAAATCATTACGGACATTGCGTGAAGCAACTGATAATGAAACTGTTACTATTAACAGTTTTACTGAGGATTTAGAGTTACTACAATATACTGAAACTTTACATCTAGACCTAAACAGCACTTGGACAATCAAAGAACGCCTGCCATTTGATGGACCATTGGTGTTAGTTTCTGGCGATAGGACAATCCAAGTCACACAACATGCCGCAGATTTTATCTATATCAACGACTAAACTATCCCATTTATATACAAAACACAAAAAAACATTGATGTCATTTCATCAATGTTTTTTTGTATTTATTATTTACTTTTCACCAAAATTATTAATAAAGTACAACAACGTTTGCAACTCATTTGTTAAGTCAACGTTCTGAACGCGAATTGATTTTGGTACATCTAAACGCAATGGCGTGAAATTCAAAATACCTCGAATGCCTGCCGTTGCCAAGCGCTTAGCAACGTCTTGCGCAACATCAGCAGGTACGGTGACAATTGCAACGTCAATTCGTTGATCTGTAATTTGCTTCTCTAAATCATCTAAACTATATACAGGAATTCCTGATTGAATTGTATTAACAATATCAGGATTAACATCAAATGCTGCTGCAATGCGTGCATTTGAACTTTGGTGAAAATTAAAATTCAACAAAGCTTGTCCTAGATTTCCTACTCCGACTAATGCAACAGAAGCTAAAGTATCTTGATTCAAAATTTCACCAAAAAACTTCATCAAAGCTTCCACGTCATACCCATACCCACGTTTTCCTAGTGCTCCAAAATAAGAAAAATCACGTCGAATTGTTGCAGCATCAAACTTTACTGCATCAGATAATTCATTTGATGAAACGCGGACAGTCCCAGAATCTAACAACAACTTCAAATAACGATAGTAAATTGGCAATCGTTTTGCCGTTGCTCTAGGAATATCATGTTCAACCATTTTGTTCGACCTCTTTTTCCAAATTTTAACTATTTCACAATCTAACTCCAACATTGTGAACCTCTTATTAGTTATAATCATACCATATATAGCACATTATGTGAACGAAATAACAATTATTAATTCACAAACCACCATTTTCTGTAAGCGTTTCCGGAATGCTGGATTTTTGATAAAAAAGTGACTGAAACTTCGGTGATAACCTTAAAAAAGAAGAGGCTGGGACAGATGTTGTCTCAGCCTCTTCTTTTTGTGCTAAAAGATATTAATTAAACGCATGTTAGTTTGACAGCATAAACGCGTTCCAAAAGTCTGAAGCCTCAATGTAACGCAATTTACGACATTTCTGTCCTTCGCTTTGCTTCGGCCAAAAATGACGAAAACTACGTTACACACCGGCTTCAAAACGACTTTTGTCTCGCTGTCTTTTTTGGCTAAAAATGTATTAATTATGTTTTGGCTTACCCTTATTTTTACGATGCTTACGCTTTGCGCGCTTTTCTTTATCAAAGCGCTCCTGACGTGAAATAACGTTTGTCACCTCAGACTTCTTACGTTGTGTTGCCTTATTATTAGTCCGTGGCTTGTCTGATGTTGAAGATGAACTAGGCGTTGCCGGCTTGCGTGGTGCTATTTTCTCAGCAACAATCGCTGTTTTTTTACTTGGTAATACATGATTACCAGAAATGGTCTGAATATCAACTGTTACCATTTTTTTTAAATCACGATAATCATGATCGTTTCCAAAGGAAATTACCGTACCTGCCTTACCCATACGCCCAGTACGCCCAGCACGATGTGTGTATGTTTCTCCATCACGTGGTAAATCAAAATTTATAATTGCCGGTAAATCAGGAATATCAAGGCCTCTAGCAGCCACATCTGTTGTGAGTAAAAATTTTGCTTTCCCCTGACGGAAGTTCGTTAATGATTTTGATCTGGTCGTACTAGAATCACCACGTACCAGCGTAGCCATTGCAACATGTTCATGGGCTAAAAAGCTTGCCGTTATTTTTAATTGCTTCGTTGTGTTAAAAAATACGATTGCTTGAAAATGTTTTTGCGTTGCCAATTGGCGCAATCTTTTTTGGCGTTGATCACGTGCTGTTGGCCAAAATTCATGTTTAATTGCTGTCGGAATTTTAACCTGACGTTGATCGATACGCAAAAAATCGCGGTTAAACAAACCACTTGCTGTTGACTGATCAACTTCTGTTGCACCAAATAATGCAACTTGTACATCATCGTCATCAATAGCATCCCAAATCAGGTCAATTTGATTTGCTGTGTCATCGCGTAACAATTCATCTGCTTCATCTAAAATCAACGTACGTAAACGTTCCAATTTTAGTTTACCATTTGCAATTAATTCACTAACACGTCCTGGCGTACCAATCAAAATTTCTGGATGTTTTTTTAATCGGTCCAGTTGATGCTTAATATTTGCACCACCTGTTAAGGATAATACCTTCAACGATAAAACATTCGCCCAATCACGGATAACACGAGTTGTCTGCATGGCTAATTCTTGTGATGGTGCCAAGATCAATAGCTGTTCACCATCTTCTGGCACCAATTCAGGTAGCAATGGCCACGTGAAAGCCAATGTTTTCCCTGTCCCTGTTGGTGCAAGTGCATCAATCGATTGGCCACTTGCTAGCGGTTCAGCGACAGCTTCCTGAATTGGTGTTAGTGTGGTAAACCCAACACTAGTTAATCGTTCTTCAAAACGGGAATCCATTTTGTCTCCTTTATATTGTGTTTATTTATTGTTCATCAGCAGGAAATACAATGCCTGCATCTTGGCGTAAATCAAACAAAACTTGGTTCACTGTTCGACTCAAAGTCAATAATTCTTGATATGCCTCAACTGTTTCATTTGGATTAGTCATCATGTCAGCAAACTTAACAACTTCCGCAATCATTGGATTTGATAATGGTTCCTGACTTAATTGATGAGCAGTACCGCCATCATCATAGTAAGTTACATTAAGTACTTCAGCGATATCCCCAATAACTAAGGTATCACGACGCCCTAAAATTTCTGAGGTCAAATGACTATTAGACCCCTTACCAAATTCAATTGTTACATCAAAATCGTTATAGCGTAGAATCGCAATACCACGACCATCAGCACCATTGCGTAACGGTGTAGCAAAATAATGACTTTGTTTTGGTGCCCCAAATAGCTTAATTGCTGCATAAATTGGATACACACCCAAATCAGTCAAAGCACCGGCACTAAAGCGACGACTTAACACGTTAGGTTCGTTACCTGCTAGATAATCATCGAAGCGTGAAGAATATTTTTCATACACAAATGTTGCCCCTGAAATTTTTTCCATTTTGGCAATTTGCTTTTCAATAATTTTAAAGTTTGCTTGCTGAATATGACGTGCTGCTTCAAATAACCGCACAGCTGGATGGTCATGTAATAATTCTAAAATAGCTGCATATTCAGTTGGATTAGAAAATGCTGATTTTTCCACAATTACATGAATATCATGGCTGATAGCTGCCTTTACCTGTTCAAAGTGTACGCTATTCGGTGAGGCAATATAAACAACATTGATGCCACTGGTATAAAAGCTTTCTAAGTCAGTATAAACTGCATCAACATTGAATGTTTGCGCAAACTGCCGACCAGTATCCTCGTGGCGTGAATATACTGCAGTTAATGCATATTGACCTGATTCATGAGCCGCTTGTACGAACTGCTTTGTAATCCAATTGGTTCCAATTATTCCAAGTTTGTATGCCATAATTAGTCTCCCTTATATACCGCATATACGTTTAGTTAGTATTAATTATATCATCATCAATAATAAAAACTGCTAGCTTTTGACTGATAAATAACTCAAAATCAAATTATTTAAATACCAACGAAGGCTATTTTAAATAATTTGCGCTCCTAGACTATTCTTAAAATGATCCAAAGCCCATTCTTGACCATGAGGTGTAAATGTTGCCACGCCCTCACTTGGAATAGTCAATTGATAGTTTAAATTGTAAGCATAAACTGCCGTATGAAGAACGCATATATCGGTGCATACTCCTACTAACCAAAGTTCATTCACATGTCGCTCTCTTAAGAAATTATCTAAGTTAGTATTTTGAAATGCAGAATAGCGGTTTTTATTAAATTGATAAACTTTTTTATCTCCCTGGTGCTTTTCATACCAATGCTGTAAGTCACCGTACAATTCCTGGCCCCAAGTACCAACGATATTGTGTGGTGGAAATAACTTGTGTTCGGGATGATAAATGTCATCCTTGAAATGCGCATCGGTTGGTAAAATGACATAATCCCCATTTTCCAAAAAAGTCTGTGCTTGGTGAACGATATAATCTTCCAAAATTTGTGCCGGTTTACCACAAGTCAAAGCGCCCTTATCAGCAACGAAATCATTTGTATAATCAATACTTACTAAAGCTTTTGTCATGTCTTGTCACCCTCCTCTTTTAATTATATCATGCCCTTAACTCACTTTTTTAAAAGTAACAAACTGATATAAAAATAGCTGCCAATCTAACCATTTTCATTGGATGGATTGGCAGCTATAAGTATCTTTAATTAGTTACGCTCAAGTACTGTCACTGACTCGATATGCGTTGTTTGTGGGAATTGATCAACTGGTTGAACATCCCCTTTGATTGTGTAGCCATTTTCTTTGAACTGAGCAACATCACGCACCAAGGTTGCCGGATTACAGCTAATGTACACAATTTTGCTTGGTGCCATAGCTGAAGCGGCATCAATTAACTCAGTCGTTAGTCCTTTACGTGGTGGATCAACGAAGATAACATCTGGTTTTAGACCATCTTGTTGCCAAGCAACCATCTTTTCTTCCGCTTTACCTAATTCAAATTTAACGTTATGGACATTATTCAAATCAGCATTACGTTTTGCATCATCAACCGCTCCTGGTACCACTTCTACACCAAGAACTGACTTTACCTTATCAGCAATCGTTAATGAAATAGTTCCAATACCTGAATAAGCATCGATGACCGTTTCATTACCTGTTAATTCTGCTTTATCAGCTGCTAACTTATATAGGATTTCAGTTGTTTGTGGATTAACTTGGTAGAAAGAATTTGGACCGATAGCAAAGGTCTTATCAAACAAAGTGTCCTTAATAACTTTGTTACCCCATAGAACATGGTTAACATCACCCAAAATAACATTCGTCTTATCCTGGTTAACATTCTGAATAATTGAAGTTACTTCTGGTAGCGCTTCTTTAATTTGTGGAATAATAATATTTGCGCCAGGAATACGCTTTGAACGCGTTACTAGCACAACCATCATTTCATGTGAATAGTATCCACGACGGACCATAATGTTACGAATAACACCTTTATGATGGATTTCATCATAAGCAGGCACATGGAACTTTCGTAAAATATCACGAATAATAACGATTGCTTTATCAATTTCCGGATCTTGAATATAAAAATCTTCAATTGGCATCAAACGATGTGAGCCACGACGGAAGAATCCCGTAGTTAATTGTCCCTTTATTTCACGGGCTGGAATTTGTGCTTTGTTACGGTAACCTGTTGGATTTTCCATACCAATAGTTGGTGCAACATTAACATCAATGTGTTGCTTACTAAATAATTCAGCAATCTGTTGTTGCTTAAATTTCAACTGCGCATCATATTTCAAGTGTGCTAGTGGTGCAATACCAGTTGTTAGTGCTGCTGTATTGACTTCATGATTACGGTTTGGTGATGACTCAATCGTCTTCACAACTCGTCCAAAGGCATAGTTACTAGTAACCTTTGTAATCCCCACACGAATTTTTTCACCAGGGACAGCATTTGTCACAAACACTGGGAAATCATCGACTTTAACAACACCATTTCCTTGATAGGTTAAATCAATAACTTCAGCATCAAATTCTTGATTCTTAACCACAGGGGCTTTCTTTTTCATCATTTTCTCCTTCTTTTGGCCTTTTCGACGACCAACAGTCATTTCATTGTATCACAGCGTCAGACAAAACGAAAAGGAAATATTGAAAAGAGAGCAAGAAAAAAGTCGTTTTGAAGTCGGCACGAATTGCGTTACATTTTTAGTTTTAGCTAAAAAAGGTTGGAACATTGTCTTTTGTCCCAACCTCATAAACGCATGCCAAAATATTTAATTCTTACTGTAACAACAATTATCACATCTTTTGCAATGCCGCAATGCGTTCCGACATAGGTGGATGCGTCGCAAAAAGATTTGTTAACTTCTTCTCTTTTAATGGGTTTGCGATGTACAACGCCGCACTTTCTGGTGAAACATTTTCATCCGACATTGGTTCACTTTGCGAAATTTTATTTAACGCATTGATCAATCCCTGTGGATTTCGTGTTAACTCCACCGCCCCCGCATCGGCAAGAAATTCTCGATTACGTGAAATTGCTAGTTGAACTAACGTTGCTGCAATCGGTGCCAATACCAAAACTAAAATTGAAGCAATCATGGCGATAATATTACCATCTTTATTATCACGATTTCGATTACCACCACCGAAATACCAAAAATGAGTACCAAAATTTGCCAGCATCGCAATTGCTGACGTCAAGGCAACCGCAATTGTTTGAATACGAATGTCATAATTACGAACATGAGTCATCTCATGCGCCATAACGCCCTCTAATTCTTCACGGTTTAATACTGACAGAATACCTGAAGTCGCTGCCACCGCAGCATGTTCAGGATCATTACCTGTTGCAAATGCATTTGGACTCGGATCATCAATAATAAATACTCGTGGCATCGGAACGTTAGCTACTAACGCCATATCCTCTACAATGTGCCACAAGTCAGGCGCTTGATCCGCACTCGTAATTTCTTGGGCATGATTTAGACTCATCACAACGTCAGTTGACTGGCTAAACATATAAACAGCATAAACAATCCCCGTCACGATCGCAATAATGACACCTGGTACCCATTCACCGAGCAAGTAATATCCTAGTGCTGCACCGACAATTCCCATGAACAAAAAGAATCCAATAAATAACACAATCGTTTTGCGCTTATTTTTTGCAATTTGTTCAAATAACATGGTCAATTACCTCTTAAAGGCCACGATCATCAAATGACACGTTGACCACTTCTCGTTCTTCAGCTGGTGTTTCCAAGAATTCGCTAGGCTTGAAACTGTGGATCTTAGCCACAAAATTCGTTGGGAACGACTGTAACTTTGTATTATATGTGGCAGTTGTCGTATTAAATAATTGACGTGAGTAAGCAATTTTATTTTCTGTATTTGTCAATTCTTCCATTAACTTATTGTATTGATTTGATGCTTTCAAATCAGGATAAGCTTCTGCAACTGCAAAAACTGACTTTAAAGAGCTCGTCAATTGGTCAGACAGTGCCATTGTTTTCTGATGGTCATCAGTTGGTGTTTGAGTTAGTGCATTACGAAGTCCAACCACTTTTTCCAAAGTTCCTTGTTCGAACTTAGCTGATCCTTTAACCGTCTCAACCAAATTTGGAATCAAATCGTTTCGTCGTTTTAATTGTACGTCAATTTGACTCCATGACTCTTGTGTACGCATACGTGCTTGCACCAGTCCGTTATAGATGCCGACCCATAACAAAGCTAGAACAATCACGATACCGACAATAATCCATCCAATCATCATTTTCTCCATTCTTTATGAATTACTCATAAGATGCTTTATAGTCTATCTAATATACATTGTACCATGCCCCAAAATTTACATTGTTTAATATTTACTTTTTTATAAAAAATGACCAAATATTGCGATGTCATTCTGGAAAGAAAGTGTAACAATCGACTGCTGTCTTTTGGAACATGTTTAAAGAGGCTGGGACAGATGTTGTCTCAGCCTCTAATTTTTGTGCTAAAAGATATTAATTAACCGCATGTTAGTTTGACAGCATAAACGCGTTCCAAAAGTCTGAAGCCTCAATGTAACGCAATTTACGTCATTTCTGTCCTTCGCTTTGCTTCGGCCAAAAATGACGAAAACTACGTTACACACCGGCTTCAAAACGACTTTTGTCTCGCTCTCTAAACGAATATCTAATGTTTAAAAATAGTTGATATTAATCGACATAATCAGCAATTGATTGTTGAATAGCTGCTAACTTATCATCAGCTATTTGTTGGGTTGTTCCATTAGTACCAACGTATAATTTAATTTTGGGTTCAGTACCTGAAGGACGTACAGCTACCCATGAGCCATCTGACAACCAGTACTTTAATACGTTAGCTTTTGGTAATGACATTGTTGTCTCCACACCTGTCTGGACGTCAGTCTCAGTTTGTAATGTAAAGTCAGCAAATTTTGTCACTGCAATATTTCCAAATGAAGTTGGTTGCTCTGCACGGAATTTTGCCATTAGGGCAGCAATTTTTTCTGCCCCATCAATCCCCTTAAAGGTTAGTGATTGTGTATTTTCTACAAAGTAACCATACTCTGCAAACAAATTTTGCAAACCATCATACAATGTCTTACCAAGTGACTTGTAGTAAGCTGCAACCTCTGCTAGCAAAACAGTTGCTTGAATAGAATCTTTATCACGAGCAAATGATTTTACTAAGTATCCATATGATTCTTCAAAACCAAATAAGAAGGTATGCTCATGTGTTGATTCATAATTTTGAATCTGCTCCGCAATATACTTAAATCCTGTCAATACATTAATTGTTTCAATATTAAAACTCTTCGCAATATCTGCTGCGAATTCTGATGATACAATTGATTTAACAAGAACACCGTTAGCTGGTAATGTTCCTGCTGCTTTTTTAGCAGTTAATAAGTAGTGCAACAAAATTGCACCAATTTGATTACCAGTTAGCAATTGATACTCACCTGATGGCAAGCGAACAGCCGTTCCCATACGATCAGCATCCGGGTCAACCCCAATCACAACATCAGCCCCTTGCTTTTTAGCCAATGCAATGCCCATTGCTAATGCTGCTGGATCTTCAGGATTTGGCAAAGTTACTGTTGGAAAATCACCATCTGGTTGCTCTTGCTCTGGCACGATTGTAACATTCTTGAAACCTGCGTTATTCAAAGCTTGACCTGCAATCAACGCACCAGTACCATGAAGTGGTGAGTAAACCAACTTCATATCACGTCCCTCTTTATTGACCAATTCTTGATCAACTGTTACCGTCTTGATTTCAGACAAATAAGCATCATCAACGTCCTTACCAATAGTTACCAACAATCCAGCTGCTTCTAGTTCAGCTTGTGATTTTACTGGCACCGCAAACATATCTGCTTCACGAATAGATGCCGTAATGATATCAGACTCCTTTGGTGGCATTTGACCACCATCTTCACCATAAATCTTGTATCCGTTATACTCTTTTGGATTGTGCGAAGCTGTAATCATAATACCCGCATAAGCCTTAAAATATCGTACCGTAAAAGATAACTCTGGTGTTGGACGTAATGATTCGAAAACATACGCCTTAATACCATGTGCCCCTAATACCTTAGCTGATTCAAAAGCAAACTCTTGTGAGAAATGACGTGAATCATATGAAATGGCAACGCCACGTGCTTTTACGTCTTCAGATAATGAATCCATCAAACGTGCTAATCCCTCAGTAGCTTGTCGCACTGTATAGATGTTCATGCGATTAATTCCGGCCCCTAGCAGACCACGCATACCGGCGGTTCCAAATGATAATGGTTGATAGAAAGCATCCTCTGCTTGTTGATCATCCTTTGCTAATGCATCCATCTCATTTTTTAAATATTCTGGTAAATCATTACGCTTTGTCCATACTTGAAAATTATCTTGCCAAGTCATCTCTGTCATTCTCCTTTATTATTATGTTCCCCAATATAACTAATTTCATTGTACCATAGGATTATTCAGTTATTTAGTCCAACCTTATGGCTTCGTATTAGAAATTAATGTTGGTTGATTACCACCGATAATCACTTCATCAACCGTTTTTAAAAACAAACCATGTTCAACAACCCCGATCGTTTGTTCCAAAAAATATGCTAAACTCTGGGGATATTCAATACGATTCAAGTGTAAATCAATAATATAATTACCAACATCAGTTGTAACCCGTTCACCAGTCGCTGTCCGACGAAAAGTAGGCTGCATATCTGCTGCCAAAAATTTTTTCAACAGATGGTGGCTACCATAAGGCACCACTTCAACAGGTAATGGAAACTGGCCGATGACCTCATGATACTTTGATTCATCAATAATCCAAATATTCTTCTTCGAATTCAAAGCCACAATTTTTTCAAATAATAACGCTGCACCACCACCCTTAATACCATTTAGCTGATGGTCAACTTCATCTGCACCATCAATCGTTAAATCGATCATTGGTACTTCGTCAACAGAAGCAAGCTTAATCCCCAATGATTTTGCTAATGATGACGTTTTATTTGAGGTTGTCACCCCAGTAATATTCAGACCTTCATTGTTGATTCTGGCAGCCAACGCTTCAATAAAAAAACGTACGGTCGACCCTGTTCCCAAACCAACAATCATGCCATCAGTAATTAAAGTCGCTGCAAATTCGCCAGCTTGCTGTTTTTGAATAATTTGTTGATCAATCACTATGTGTTCCTCCTTTTCCCCCTGACAGTAAATTAATTTTACCGATAAAGCATAAAAAAAGATAGCAATAAACGTGTTTACTATCGAACCAATATTTATAACCAAAAGAATCTGAATCATAAAATTTTTTAGACTAAAAAAAATCAAGCTACCGTTGTTAATGTGGTAACTTGATGTTTTTAAACGGAGTTTAGGCCAAAAGAAAATGTTCCAAACTCTTCTTACTAAAATTTACGAAAACGTGCGCGTCGTTGTGCAATTAACTTATCTGCTGGCATATTTGCCAACTTTTGAATTTCTTCATCCAATTTTGCACGAATTAATGAGAAGACACGTGTATGTGAACGACTTTCGGGTATGATGTACTCGATAATGTGATTATCTAACAAGTCATTTGGTGTTAGGCCCATGACTGCAGCTGCTTCATCATGTCGTTTCGCATCTTTCCACAGAATTGATGCAAAACCTTCAGGTGAAAGGACCGAATAAGTTGAATTTTGGAACATCCACACTTGATCAGTAGTTGCTAGTGCAAGTGCACCACCAGAACCACCTTCACCATAGACAATGGCAATCATAGGAACTGGCAATTTCAAACTTTCCAAAATACTTTGCGCAATCGCTTCACCTTGACCTTGATCTTCCGCAGTTTTACCTGGAAAAGCCCCTGGTGTATTGATAAAAGTAATAATCGGACGACCAAACTTCGCTGCCTGTTTCATTAAGCGCGTCGCTTTACGATAGCCATATGGCTCAGGTGAACCATTCCGTTTAGCTAACTTATCATTGATATCTGATCCTTTGTCAATCACGATAACGGTCACTGGGCGACCATTCAGGTTAGCAAGCCCGCCAATAACGCTTTGGTCATCACCAGCATAGCGATCACCATGCAGTTCAAAGAAGTCAGTAAAGACACCTGAAATAATTTCACGCGCCATAAATCGATCTTCACGTGCACGTTTCACAATTTGAACGGGTGTTAATTCACGTCTAAATAAACTTACCATGACTAACGACCTCCTTGTGGTTGATGGAATCTAACAAGTTGTGCTAAGACTTTAGGTAGTTCTTTACGCTGCACAACTGCATCAATAAATCCATTTTCCAAAACCGTTTCGGCCCGTTGAAAGTCCTTGGGTACTTTTTCGTGAATTGTCTGTTCAATCACACGTTTACCAGCAAAGCCAACTAAAGCATGCGGTTCAGCCAATGTGACATCCCCTTGCATCGCAAATGAAGCTGTCACACCACCAGTTGTTGGGTCAGTTAACACCACGAAATATGGTAATCCAGCCTCTTGATGCGCGGCAACAGCAGCAGATACTTTAGCCATCTGCATCAAGGAATTAATTCCCTCTTGCATACGAGCACCACCAGAAGCAGTGAATAGAACAACTGGTAATTCTTGCTCAGTTGCCTTTTCAAACAAACGAGTAATTTTCTCACCAGTCATTGTTCCTAGCGAACCCATCATGAAGTAAGAATCCATAATTCCTAAGGCAACGGTTTCGTCTTCAAGGACTGCTTTACCATTCAAGACTGATTCATTTAAATCAGTTTGTGATTTTGCTCGACTTAACTTTTCAGCATATCCAGGAAATTCTGGATTTTCTAATGTTAAGTCTGCGTCCCATTCCTCAAACGCCGTTGTCATCAAGTGAACACGCTCGTACGCTTGCAAACGGAACCCGTAACCACAATTTGGGCAAACACGGTGTTCGCCTAATTGTTTAGAATACAATTGTGCCCCACAATATGGACATGCTAGAAATAAACCATCTGGAATCTGAGCATCAACATGCGCGTCTTTTTTAATTTTAGGTAATTTGGCATTTGGTTTATTAAATAAATCCATTATTTGCCTCCTATTCACCTGATGTCAAACTTTTTTGCCATTTTGGTAAAAAGTCATGCTCAAGGTACTGTGTTGTAAACAAGCCCTCTGCAACAACATCATCATTTAACAACGCTTCTTGGAAATCAGCATTTGTATTGACACCATCAATAACCATTTCATCTAGAATACGTTTCATTTTAACAACTGCTTCAGCACGATCATCACCATGTACCAACAATTTTCCAATCATTGAATCGTAAAATGGTTGAATAATGTCACCAGAATAAATTGCTGAATCGATGCGAATACCAGGGCCACCAGTTGGCAAAAAGGCAAAATTAATCTTACCCGCACTTGGTGCAAAGTTACGTTCAGGCTGTTCAGCATTTAAACGTACTTCAATTGCATGACCGTTAACTTTGATGTCCGTTTGACGCAAAGTTAATGCCTCGCCGGCCGCAACCTGCACTTGCATCTTAATCAAATCAACACCAGTTACTAATTCAGTTACTGGATGTTCAACTTGGATACGAGTATTCATTTCCATAAAGTAGAAATTGCCATCATGGTCTTCCAAGAACTCCAATGTTCCAGTATTCTCATAATCCAATGCGTTAACCGCACGCGTTGCAATTGCTCCCAGTTCATCACGCATTGCTTGAGTCACGCCAACGGCTGGACTTTCTTCCATTACTTTTTGGTTATTCCGTTGTAATGAACAATTACGCTCAGGGAAGTATAGGACATTGCCTTGTTGGTCACGAATAATTTGCATCTCAATATGACGCACATTTGTCATCACCTTTTCAACGTACATGTGACCATCCCCAAAAGCAGCTTTTGCTTCACGTTGCGCATCATCAAACTTTTCAGCTAATTCATTTTCTGAATAAACAAAACGCATCCCTTTACCACCACCACCAGCAGCAGCTTTTAACAATAAAGGATAACCTATCCGTTCAGCAACTTTTTTAGCTTCACTAGCATTATGAATAAAACCTTCAGATCCCGGAATCACTGGTACACCAGCTTCACGCATTGACTCACGTGCATTCGCCTTATTTCCCATTAACTCCAAGACTTTAGGACTTGGTCCAATCCACTTGAGACCAACTGCACCAACCATTTCAGCAAAGGCTTCATTCTCTGATAAGAATCCATACCCAGGATGAATGGCTTCAGCGCCAGTCAACACAGCTGCACTCAATATGTTTTTCATATTTAGATAGCTGTCTTTTGATCTAGGACCACCAACAGCAATGGCTTCATCAGCTAATCGCACATGAAGACTATCCGCATCAGCTGAAGAATAAATAGCAACAGATTTAATGCCCATTTCCTTCAGTGTACGAATGATACGAACCGCAATCTCTCCTCGATTCGCCACTAAAACTTTTTTGAACATACTTAATCTCCAACAATAAATGTTAAGTCAGCTGTAGTGACACGCTTGCCATCTACATATGCTGTTCCCTTACCTTCACCAATAGGGCCACGTAAACGAGTTAACTTAACCTCTAATCTTACTTGGTCACCTGGACGAACCATCTTACGGAAACGTGCCTTCTTAATACCACCAAAGTAAGCTGTCTTTCCTTTATGTTCAGGCATTGACAACAAAGCAACAGCACCAGTTTGTGCTAAGGCTTCAATCGTCAAATTACCTGGAAAAGTTGGGTTATTTGGAAAATGACCCTGAAAAATCTCTTCATTGATTGTTACATTTTTAATAGCAACGGCACTTTCGCCAGGTACAAGTTCTTCTACTGTATCCAACATCAACATTGGGTAACGGTGAGGCAAAATTTCTTGAATTTGTTGTGTATTTAATACTGACATATCAAATCCTCCTAGGCATCCGGTTGAACACGGAATAATGCATGTCCGTAATCGACAACATCTTCTTCTTCAACCAAGATTTCCTTAATAACACCTGTTACTTCACTCTTCACTGGTGTCATCAGTTTCATTGCTTCAATAATTGCAACCTGTTCACCAACTTGCACATGATCACCAACTTCTTTAAAAGGAGCTGCATCAGGCTTTGGCTTCAAATAGACAGTTCCAACCAAAGGTGCTTCAACCAAGACACTGTTATCAGTACCTAAATCAGCAGTTCCCTCTGTTGCTTTCTTCTCAGAAACAGCAGTTTGTGCAGCTGTTTCGGGTTGTGTGGTTGCTGCCACAACTGGTTGAGAAATTTCATTCTTACTTAAATGTAAGCTAAAATCTTCTGATTGTAATGAAAATTCACGCAATGAGCTATTTTCTAAATCTTGCATCAATGTTCGAATTTCATCTAATTGCAAACTCATTAATTTTCACTCCACTTCTTAAAAATAATTGCTGCATTATGTCCACCAAATCCGTAATTGGCTGACAGAACATAATTTGGTGCAACATGCTTATTTTCTTCATTAACTAGGGTTACACCTGCTGTTTCAGGGTCTTGTTCAGTTAAACCAATATTCACTGGTAACTCTTCACGAACAATTGCACCAATTGCAGCAATGGCTTCAATGGCACCGGCAGCACCTAATAGGTGACCAGTCATACCCTTTGTTGAAGAAACTAGGACACCATTTTTACCAAAGACCAATTCCATTGCCTTTGACTCTGCGGCATCGTTTGCTCCGGTAGCTGTTCCGTGTGCATTAACATAGTCAATATCACTTGGTTGAATATTTGCATCTTCTAAGGCTAATTTAACTGAGCCAGCAGGACCTGAACCATCAGGAGTTGGACTTGTTAAGTGATAAGCATCAGAATTTGAACCGTAACCGACAACCTCAGCAATGATGTTGGCACCACGTGCTTGTGCATGTTCTAATGATTCAAGAATTAAGACCCCTGAACCTTCACCTAACACAAATCCGTGACGGTTAACATCAAATGGTGTTGAAGCCTTTAGTGGGTCAGATTCTGTCGACAAAGCTGTCAAAGCTGCGAATCCAGAAATTCCCATTTCATTCACTGAAGCCTCTGCACCACCTGTGATCATAACATCCATTTTACCTGATTGTACACGCCAGAAAGCCTCACCAATTGCATTGGTTGCACTGGCACAAGCTGTTGATACTGTGTAGTTAACACCTTTTGCACCATAGCGCATTGAGACATTACCAGAAACCATGTTAGGGATTGCATTAGGTACGAACATTGGACTAACACGTTGTGGTCCTTTGTCGTGCATTTTAATAACCTGTTGTTCAATCGTTGTCAAACCACCGATACCAGTTCCCATAATTACACCAAAACGGTCTGGATTATCAACACCATCAGCTAATCCAGCTTGCTCAAGTGCTTCACCAGCAGCATGAACAGCATATTGTGAAAATAGATCCATCTTACGTGATTCACGTTTACCAACGCGAGCAGAAGGATCAAAATCCTTTACTTCACCTGCAACAGTAATACCAGTCTCTGTTGCATCGAATTTAGTGATTGGCGCAATACCAACTTCACCATTAAAAATACCATTCCAAAAATCTTCAGTACTATTTCCAACAGGGGTAACAGCACCTAAACCTGTAATAACAACTCGTGTCATCTTGTTCTCCTTTATGTTTTAGCAATTTTATACGTACGAAAAAAGTAAGTAAAAATAAATAAGTGCAAAAGCGCACGTATGCGTTGCTTAAATATATAACCCACCATCGACCGTAATTGTTTGGCCGGTAATGTAATCGTTTTGAGCCAAGAAAACAGCTGTATTTGCAATTTCAGTTGCTTCACCAAAACGTTTTAATGGTACTGCTTCCAGCACTTGATTTTTCACTTTATCTGACAAGGCATTGGTCATATCTGAGACAATCATCCCTGGAGCAATGGCATTCACACGAATACCACGCATTGCGCCTTCTTTAGCTAATGACTTTGTTAACCCAACGATACCTGCCTTTGAAGCAGCATAATTAGCTTGACCAACATTTCCCATCAAACCAACAACAGAAGCCATATTAATAATCTGTCCAGTACGGGCACGCAACATTTTCTTAAAAACAGGTTGTGTCACATTAAATGTGCCATTTAAGTTTGTGTTTACAACTTGTGCGAAATCTGCTGGTTTCATCCCCATTGTGAGTTTATCATTCACAATACCAGCGTTGTTAACTAGAATGTCAATGCCTTCAATTTCAGCAAATAATCCGTCTAATGCTGTCTTTACACTAGCATCATCTGCAATATCTGCTGTGATGGCCATGGTACCTTCGCTAAATTCACCTAACACCTCTGCCTTTGGTGCAGAACGACCGTGTAAAATAACACGTGCGCCAGCATCATCAAAAGCGTGTGCAATGGCCAAACCAATACCACGAGTTGACCCTGTAACTAAAACTGTTTTCCCTTCGAGATTCATCACTTCGTCTCCTATTCTGCTGCTAACATTTCACGAACTTCTTGATACGTCTTAAAATTAGTAACCTTATAACGCTTAATATCTTTACCGACAATTTTACGAGCAAATTTATAAAGTGTATCACTTGGACCAAATTCAATTAACGTATCAACCCCATCATCTACCATCGCTTGCAATGCTTGCGCAAAGTAAGTTGGTGAAACAATTTGGTCTAACAATGTTGTTTTAACATCTGAGAATTTTTTACCAGTTGTATTTGAATAAACATCAAATGACATTGGTGAAAATGGCTCATCTGCCAAACGTGTCGTCAATTGATCGGCTGCCGATTGCATTAATGGCGTATGGAAAGGTCCTGAAACTGGTAACTCAACCAATCGTTCAATACCTGCGTCTGTCAGTGCTGCAATTGCTTCATCAACATCAGCACCTACACCACCAATAACTAATTGATTAAATGTATTATAGTTCGCTGGATAAACACGCTTACCCGCTGCTTGCAATTTGTTAATAGTTGCAATAACCAAGTCTTGATCTTCTGTCATCACAGCGACCATTTTACCTGGATTATCATCACCCGCTTGTTGCATGTATGCACCACGGTCTTTAATAATCCGCATGGCTTGATCAAAAGTTAATACATCAGCGGCGACCAAAGCACTGTATTCACCAAGGCTAAGCCCCAGCGTTGCTTGTGGTGCTGGCATGACATCCGCCAATGCGCGATAGATACCAGTACTCATTGCTAGAATTGCAGGTTGCGTGAATTTTGTCTGCTTTACATTCTCTTCATCATTAACAATAGTTGACATGATGTCATAACCTAGCACTTGGCTAGCCTCATCAATGGTTTCTTTATAAGCTGGTACTTGCTCATATAAATCAGCACCCATGCCAACCTTTTGAGCACCTTGTCCGCTCATTAAAATTCCAAGTTTCATATGTCCTCCAATATTGTTAATTCAAAAGATCTTCTGCCTGTGACCAAGTATCTTCCAAGATTTGTGCGACTGGCTTCAATTCAGTGATCAAACCAGAAACTTGTCCAGCCATGAAAGCACCAGTTGTCTTATCACCATCAATAACAGCTCGGCGTAATGAACCGTTCTCTAGATCCTCAATTGCATCAGCATCTGGCTTAGGCTTTTGAATTTCGATTCGTTCTTGCTTAACGAAATTCTTTGACATTTTTGTCTTTAGTACACGCGCACGGTTTCCCATGATTTCGCCAGTTACTAAAGTATCAATATCCTTTGCTTTGACAACTGCATTCTTAAAGTTTTCATGTACCTCTGATTCTTCAGAAGCTAGGAATCGTGTTCCCATCTGAACACCTGAAGCACCGAGCATAAAGGCGGCTGCAACACCACGACCATCTCCGATACCACCAGCTGCAATAACTGGAATATTCACAGCATCAACAACTTGAGGTACAAGCGTCATGGTTGTTAAACTACCAATATGACCACCAGATTCCATACCTTCGGCAACAACGGCATCAACACCCTTCTTTTCCATCATCTTAGCAAGACCAACTGATGGAATAACTGGGATAACTAGAATGCCGTGACTGTGCAATTCATCAATAAAAGGTGATGGATCACCTGCACCAGTGGCAACGACCTTTACACCTTCTTCAATCACAACATCAAACACTTCACGAATGTGACGTGAAAGCAACATCACGTTAACCCCAAAAGGTTTGTCCGTCACTTCACGCGCACGATGAATTTCTTCACGAACTTTGTCAGCCTTCCAGTACCCAGTTCCGATAATACCTAATCCACCAGCCTCTGAAACAGATCCAGCCAAATGACCTGTTCCAGCCCAAGCCATACCGCCTTGGATAATAGGATATTTCATGCCCAACTTTTCAAAAAGTGGATTATTTAGCTTAAAGCTCATAATATCGTCCCTTCTAACTACGTCGACTACTTAGGCGTTTACTTGTTCTGTTACCTTGTTAACCAAATCTTGTACTGTTTGAATTTCTTCAGCAACAGCAAGCTTAATATCAAATTCGTCTTCAACACGGTTCAAAACTTCGAACAAGTCAAGTGAATCTGCATCGATATCTTCACTTAAGTTTGTATCTAACTTAATTTCATCATCTTCCAAATCGAATTGGTCAACCAAGATTTCGCTTACTTTGTTAAAAATTTCTGTTTCAGTCATGTTATTTTCCTCTTTTTTGTCTTATTAATAATAAATTAGTTGTTATAAATTATAGCTGGATAATTAGCGCACCTGCAGTCAGACCACCACCAAAACCAGCTAATGCAATTTTCTGACCTTGATGAACAACGCCTGTTGCCCGTAATTCATCAAGCAAGATGCCAATACTTGCAGCACTTGTATTCCCATAGTTGACAACATTGGTTGGGAATTTATCAATCGGTTGTCCAAATCTTTTCGCAATACTTGCAATAATTCGTGCATTTGCTTGGTGTAAGACATATACATCAATATCATTTGCAGTTAATTGTGCCGTTTCTAATGCTTGAGATAAGACAGCTGGCACTTGACGTGTTGCAAAATTATAAACCTCACGCCCATTCATATGAAAGTAAGGATCAGCTGCAACGATATCACCAACGAAATGATTACTATTTCGCTGACGACCTGCCGTCAAAAACTCAGATTGATCACCGTATGTTTTTAGCGCTTCTGCTAACAGACCAGTATCTTCTACTGTTTGTTGTAACAAAACACCTGAAGCACCGTCTCCAAACAGGACTGCAGTAGACCGGTCTTCCCAATCTACTAGCTTGCTTAGTACTTCAGCACCAATTACCAAACCACGTTGATACTTGGTCGCTAGTAACTTACTAGCCATGCTAAGTGTATATACAAACCCGGAACATGCGGCCGACAAATCAAATGCAAAAGCATTCGTTGCACCAATTCGTCCTTGGACTTGTTGTGCCACACTTGGCGTTAAGTAGTCTGGTGACATTGTGCCAACAATAATAAAATCTAATTGATTTGCTGACAAATTTGCCTGTGCCAAAAGCTTTTCTGCAACAGTCGTTGCTAAATCACTCGTGCTTTCATTTGACACAATGTGTCGTTGATGAATACCTGTGCGAGAGTGTATCCACTCGTCTGACGTATCCATAAACGTTGCTAATTCATCGTTTGTGACGACACGCTCAGGCACCACGTGGGCAGACTCAACAATTGTAAATCGTTCCATAATGTCCTCAATTAAAACTGTATTAGCTCACGAAGATAATCTTGTAAATCACTAACGGCTTTTTCAACCGCAGGTGCTTCACCTTCCTCTAATGAATCAAACAATGAATGGGCCATACCTCGATGAAATGCTTCATGGGCACGAAAAACCGTACGACCCTTGTGCGTCAATCCAATGCGAACCACACGTCGATCTTTCGTATCACGCGTACGAACGACATAACCCTTTTTTTCAAGCTTATCAATTACACTAGTCATTGCACTAGGTGTTAAATGCATCGTTTGAGCTAATTGGGATGCCGTCCGCGTATCATACATAGTAATCGCCGCAATCGTATGCATATCTTTAATAGAAATATCCTTAAAGCGTGATTTGCGCAATGAGGCTTCCTCAATCCACATCACATTATTGAAGACATCTACTAATGACTCATTCATTTTTTCAAAAGAATCCTCTTCATGTGCGGTCATACTTATTTCTCCGTGTCACTAGCTGACTTGTCTTCAGGTGAAACGACAAACATTAGTTCAGCGCTAGTAGCTAATTTACCATCAACTACTGCCTTAACTTTTACTGTTCCCATATTTTCACGTAGGTTACCAAATTCAACATGCAACTTCACTGTATCGCCTGGCTTAACCATTCTCTTAAACTTGGCATTATCAATACCAGTCATATAAGCTGTTTTACCAACAAATTGTGGTGATGATAAAATCAAGATTGAAGCCGCTTGTGCCAGTGATTCAATAATTAGAACGCCTGGCATAACTGGATTACCTGGAAAATGTCCTTGGAAAAATTGTTCATTAATTGTTACATTTTTTGTTGCAATTAATGATTCCCCTGGGGTCATTTCATCAACATAATCCATATACAAGATGGGATAACGATTTGGAATTAAATCCATAATCTCTGTCGTAGATAGAACTGCCACAGTCGTGCTCCTTCCAAAATTTATTTCGAACATCGAAATATTCGATATTCAAATGTTATTGCTTTTTGGCATAAATGTCAACTTATTATACAGATTAATCGAATTTATCTAATATTTCATTAAAATTATCGCTATCAAATCAAGCCGCTATAATTAATTTTCTAACAAAAAACGACCAAGACAAACATCATTGTCTTGACCGCTGTACTTTTAAATTTATTATTGGTAAATTATTACTTCTTGAACTTTGACTTCAGATCATCAACTGCATCTTCTGCCTTATCCTTAAGGTTTTCGGCTGAATCTTCAACCTTATCTTTTGCATCTCCGAAAAGGCCACGTGCTTTACCAGCTAACCCTTGTGCTTTTCCTTCAGCTTCTAACTTTTCGTCATCGGAAACAACACCAGCAACTTCCTTCGCCTTACCAGAAACTTCATCAACTTTACCTTTTACATCATCTTCTACTGCCATAAATATAATCCCCCGTTTCTATATTTTCTCTATAATAACTGGTATTCGCAAAAGGTGCAAATAATATCTATTAAACAATAAAATTAATAACAAATTAAGCTAAAGCAATACAAATATTTCCTTATAGCAAACCTAGACGCTTATAGATATCATCAACGTGCTTAAGGTGCCAATGGTAATCAAATGCATCATCTACCTCTGCAGGCGTTAAGTTGGCTTGAATTGTTTCATCAGCGTCTACCAATTCACGGAATTGTAACTGATTATCCCAAGACTGGGCCGTTAATGGTTGAACTGTATCGTATGCTGCCTCTCGTGACAATCCCGCATCAACTAATTTCAATAGTAAACGTTGTGAATAAATCAACCCATATGTGCGCGTCATATTATTCTTCATCGTTTCTGGGAAAACCTGCAAATTGCGTAAAATATTTGTCAAACGATGTAACATATAATCTAGAACGGTTGTGCCATCAACGAGAATGATTCGTTCGGCACTAGAGTGTGAAATATCACGCTCATGCCACAATGTCACATCTTCGAGTGCAGTAACTGCATATCCTCGTAAGACACGTGATAAACCAACGACATTTTCAGATCCAATCGGATTACGTTTATGAGGCATCGCTGATGATCCCTTTTGACCACCACGGAAACCTTCTTCAACTTCATGAATTTCTGAACGTTGTAAGCCACGAATCTCTGTTGCCAGTTCTTCTAAATTAGCACCAATTACAGCAATCGTTGTCATATAATCGGCATGTAAGTCACGCGGTAATACTTGTGAACCAATTGGTTGTGGGGTTAATTCCAATTCTTTCATCGCCACTTCTTCAACTTGCGGTGGAATATTTGCAAAGGTTCCCACAGCACCTGAAAGTTTTCCGGTTTCAATAGCTGCAGCAACGCGATCAAAACGTTCGATATTACGTACAGCTGCTTGGTAGAATCGAGCCATTTTCAATCCAAAGGTCGTTGGCTCAGCATGGACACCATGAGTACGTCCCATCATAACCGTATCTTTATATTTTAAAGCCAACTCTGCTAACGTTGCTTTCAGTTCCTGCAAATCATCCTTAATGACCTGATTAGCTTGGCGTAATCTCAAAGCCTGTGCGGTATCAACAACATCTGTTGAAGTTAATCCATAATGAATCCACTTCCGCTCCTCACCTAATGATTCTGAAACATTTCTGGTAAAAGCAACGACATCATGACGCGTTGACTGTTCAATTTCTGCAATACGTGCAACATCAAATTTTGCATTTGCACGAATGGCAGCTAAGTCGTCTGCTGGCACATGCCCAACTGAGACCCAACCGGCAGTAGCGGCAATTTCAACATCTAACCATGACTGGTATTGATTTTCAAGCGACCAAATACGTCCCATTTCTGGGCGTGTGTAACGATCAAGCATCCTTTTTAACCTCTTATTCCCTTTCGAAAAGCCGAACAAATTATTATATCCAACAACTATTGTAACGTAAATCCGAATTTCTTTCAGCATTTTATCAAATAAAAAAACTACAGAAAAAAATCTGTAGTTTTTATGATTAACTAATTGCTACTTTCCGAACTAGCACTTGATGAAGAACTTGAGCTATCTGACGATGCTGATGAACTTGATGAAGAGCTAGATGAAGAGCTTGAAGATGCTTCCGATGAAGAACTTGAGCTATCTGACGATGCTGATGAACTTGATGAAGAGCTAGATGAAGAGCTTGAAGATGCTTCCGATGAAGAACTTGAACTCTCAGAAGATGAACTACTCTTTGCAGTCTTTGCAGTTGCGGCAGCTTGTGTATACGTAGACAAAACATTTTGTAATGTTGAATCCTTAATATTCACATTGGCCTTACCCAATTCTTCACCAACAATTGCTTGAACTTCAGTCGTATCTGACATTGTCTTTTCAACCAAGATACTCTTCATTTTTGACTTCAAAGCACTAAATGACTTCTTATCACTCTTTGAGTCCATCTTAATAATAAAGTATCCTTGCGATGATGTTGATTTTACAGGTGTCTTTGTATATTCACCCTTCTTCAACTTGAAAGCAGCTGTTTTGAAATCATCTTCAAGATTTGTATCAGTTGAATCAAAACTAGTCATCTTACCACCATTTTTCTTGGTATTGGTATCGATTGACTTTTCTTTTGCTAACTTAGCAAAGTCACCACCTTTATCAAGTTGTGTAATAATCTTTTTCGCATCATCCTCTGATGAAGTCAAAATAACTGATACACTAACCTTTGGTTGATATTCTTTGTAAGCTTTATGCAATTGCTTATTTGAATAATGCTTATCAGCAATTACTGCTTGCTTTTCCAAAGCTTGTATACGCAATGAATCACGGAAACTATCCTCCGTCATACCATTTTGTGACAAAACTTGTGAGAATTGTGAACCATACTGTGACTTAGCGTCATTGTATTGTGATTCAATAGATTTCTTTGAAACTTTATCTCCATATTTCTTATCCAAAACCTTTTGAATAATCATATTGGCCAATTCCTTTTGTCCTTCAGGAGAGCTTTTTAATTTTTTGTAATATTCAGCTTGTGAAACATTACCTGCATCGGTCGTTACGAGTGACTTTGGGCCAATTCCCCAAGCAGCCAACCCAACACCCGCCGCAATTACGACGAGCACGCCTAATACTTTTTTCCACATCGGTAGTGCCTTCTTTCTCGAAATTTTTAATTCAACTTGTCTAGTTTATCATATAAACACAATTGATACTTAAATTATACGGTAAGTTGCCCCAATCGCATAACGACCATTGTCTAATTCTTCATCAATTTCCATATGTTCAGCAAAATCAGCATCCCAATACTCGAGTTGTGCTCTGGGAACTCGCCAGGTCAACGACTTCAGTTGCGCTAAAAATTGTTGTTCTGAATAAGTTTGCCGATTTAGCATATAACGAATTACCAATCGTAACCAGTCTATGCCCGTTACCTTATCCAAAAAAGCGACCATTGTAAATGGCATTGGTCGTACAATCATTGCTGGATTTTCATCATAACTTGGTAATGGATTAATGATCAATTGATACAATCCTGGTGTCTCAGAGCTCATTTGTGGTCGCGGTAACCTTTCCCATAATTCTTCTGACATTAACGATTGATCTAAAATGATACCTTGATTACTTTGATAGCCTAACCCAATTAAGTAAATCGTTTGCCCATCATAAAAATAATTAATCACGATATGTGGTAAATCATCTTTCATACTACTTGGTAAATATTTTTCTTTAGCAATTACCTGAACGTTAATCCCATTCTGGCGTAAACTATTGATCAATTTGATTCGATTACCAGGGACGAATACTTGGGTTGGCTGTTCAATTTCAATCACATTCATGACATCAGAAATTTCTAAAGGCTCATAATATTTTTTACTACCCAACTGTGACATAAACATTAAATCAGTTGGATTGTTATTCATGAGAATAGTGTCAATATTCTGACTTTGCAGTTCTTTGACGACCATTGCCATCACATAGGACGCTGCTGCACCATCTCCTAGGCGGAATCCACCAGAACCAATAACCAATACCGACCGTCGTCCCAATCGATTACTTTCATTTTCTGATTCGAAGGTTGAATAATACTGATTAGCTGCCTCTTCGAATTCACCTGCTGATGGCTCGAACGCCTTAAACGTTGGCAAAATACCATTATCCCATCGGTAACGACGGACTTCCTCAAACTTTGCATGCCATAAACGGGCAATCAATCCATCTGACAAGCCGTAATACTTTGCCAATTTTAAAACATCCGTTTGCCAAGCGTTATTTTTTACAGTTTCTTCTAATTTATTAATCTGATCTAATTTATAGAAGTAAAAGGCATTAATTTTTGTTAATTCTGCCAATTCATCAACTGTATATCCTCTTCGCAATGCTTCCATCAGCACAAAAATACGGTTATCTCGGGGGTGAATCAACTGTTCAATTATTTCGTTATCTGTTAGCGCATTCATCACAGTCGGTGAAAAATTTCGGTTATTAAAATGCGCAGCACGGATAGCCTTTTCTAAGGCTTCCTCAACGCTTCTTCCAACACCCATCGTCGCACCGACTGATTTTTGGACTGTATTCAGTCGATGCTCTGTTTTCACACCATTTGACTCAAAATCACCAAATGAAAAAATAGGAAAACGAATCACGATATGATCCATCGTTGGCTCCAATAATGCTGTATGATTGGCACCGATAACTGGTGTTTTAACATCCTCAAGATTTTCACCCAGCATTAATCGAATAACCACTGGCACCAAAGGATAACCTGTTGCGGCTACTAATAATGCGGCCGTCCGATCAAAATAAGGTGTCACACGAGTAATAATATACTCATTATTCTTTGGATCAACAGCAAAACGGACTTCTAATAGGCCCACAACATCAAATCCCCGAATAACTGTAAATGCCGCTGCACGTAATTTTTGGTACACGGGATCGGGTAATGTTTGAATTGGTGTAATGGCAATTGAATCCGCTGAATGAATTCCAACCGGATCCATATCCTCAACACCACCGATTAAAATCGTTGAATCACTTTTATCGCGAATAACTAACATAGAAATTTCTTGATAGCCACGAATACTCTTGTCAATATTCACTTGATGGGTAATTGAGCGACTAAGTGCGGTTTCTGCTGCCTCTTCTAAATCATCTGTATCTTCAACCTGTAGTCGCAATGTCTGACCCATTGGCGCAACTGGCCGAATAACAACAGGCAACTCAAAATCTCTAGCTGCATCGAAAATTTCATTCAAATTACTAGCAAGGCGTGACTGTACCGTTGGAATTTTTAACTGGGTCAAACGTTCATGCAAATATTTTGTATTCTGGGTTGCTTGCATCACTGGCAATGATAATCCCAAAACGGTTGGGGCACCATTTCCCATTAGTTTAAGAATGTCTGCCCCCAGGCGAATCGCTGTTGAACCACCAACCGAAGTAATCATGGCTGTGATATGCTCATCATTAATAATTTTAATTAGGTTTTCAACGGTCAATGTTTGTTCAATCACTTGAATATCATGCCGTGCACTGGTAAAAGAGTATGGATTGTCATCAACAACCACCACTTCATGCCCATATTGCTTTAGGGCATGAACAACCTGATAAGCAGCAACATCACCCTCAGTTTCTCGGCCAAAATCGTTAGCAGAACCACCAATGATTAAGACTCGTTCTGTCATATCGTTCCACCTCCTCGACGTGCCATCACCATTTCCATAAACTCAGCAAATGCCTGAGTCTCTTCTAATGGTCCTGGTGCCGCATCTGGAAAAAATTGTACGCTAAATGCTGGGTAATCTCGATGCCGTAACCCTTGAATCTGGTTATCAGTAATGTCAATATGGGTCACAAATAAAGGTGTATTCTTAATCGACTCACTATCCACATAATATGCCTGACCTTGGGTAGCAAACATAATATCTTTGGTAATCTGCTCACGAATAGGATGATTCATCCCATGATGGGCTGATGCAAGTTCACCGACCTTAGCACCATTAGCTATTGCAAATAATTCATGACCTAGCCCAATACCAAATAATGGTATGCGTTTTTCAAACTCGCGAATAATATCTAATGCTGTCTCAGGAACTTGCCCTGGATCACCCGGCCCCGATGAAATGACAATACCATCAGGATCAAGATTAGCAACTTCATCGATTGTGGCAGAAAAAGGTAATACTGTAACATTTGCATCAAAATCGCTGAGCATCCGTAAAATACCACTTTTAAGGCCAAAATCCAATACAACAACATTTGCTCCACGCCCGGGATTAGCATATGCTTTGGGCGTCGAAATTTGTGCAATTTGTTGATTTGTCAACACCATCGCCCGTAATTGATCAAAAGCATGATCATCCGGTTGGTCAACAATTGATGCTTTTTGCACACCTGTTTCCCGTAAATGACGCGTCAAGGCACGCGTATCAATTTGTGAAATTCCTGGAATATTGTGCCTTTTTAAGTAATCATTTAAACTCAGCGCTTGTAGTCGATTGGTCGAAATTTCTGCAATTTCACGTACAACAACCCCTTTTACTGCGGGCACAATTGATTCATCCGCATAGTGATTAATGCCGGCTGCCCCAATCGTTGGTGCAGTGAACATCACAATTTGATTGTAATAAATTGGATTAGTAATAATCTCCTGATAACCAGTCATAGCCGTATTAAAAACTAACTCACCAAAAGTTGTTGCAGGTGCCCCAAAAGCTTCACCAGCATACACAGTGCCATCTTGTAAAATTAAATAACGTGTTGTCATGACGTAGATCTCGTTTAACAGTTTTGCTAAACGATCCCTCCTTCCCGTCTAACCGTTGAAAAATTAACGAATTTCTATACCATCCATGCCATCAAATTCTTTCATGTTTACACGAATTTTTTCAGAAGTCGCTGTTGGAATATTTTTGCCCACAAAATCAGCACGAATTGGTAATTCACGGTGTCCTCGATCAACCAAAACTGCTAAATTAACGGCTGCTGGTCGTCCGTTATCCATAATGGCATCTAAGGCCGCACGAATTGTTCGCCCAGTAAAAAGGACATCATCAACTAAAATAATTCGTTTATTATCAATATCAACATTGAATGATGATTTTTCACCGGTGCCATCTGTATCATCATCACGGTAATGTGTAATATCAAGAGGTATAACGGGAATTGTTGCACCTTCTAATTGTTGAAGACGTTCTGCAATACGTTGACCAATAAATACACCACGTGTCTTGATGCCAACAATCACAAGATTGGCAACACCCTTATTTTTTTCGATAATCTCATATGTAATTCTTGTGAGTGCTCGCTGCATTGCCATTGCGTCAACAATTTCTTTTGCCATAATTTATTCCTTTTCTCTAGTTGATTTCAGTTAATAAATAAAAAGAGACACTACCTCCTCTAAAAAGGGTAACGTCTCGTTCATTATGTTTACCACGCTACCTCCTAATAACCTCACAGGATTACTTTAAGAAAGTTACAATTTTCATTTCGTTTATCTAAAACTATTTTAGCATGTTCAACGTTATTTGCGTACTATCAGTTGTTTTCTTCCGCATATGGTTGTAATTGTGCTAATGTTTCAACAAAATATTGTGGTAATGGTGCTTCAAATGTTAATTCTTTTTTAGTTGTTGGTTGTGTTAACCCTAATGTCGCAGCGTGTAAGAATTGACCATTACCAGCAAGGGTCTTCTTTGGGCCATACAATGGATCGCCAGCCACTGGATGACCGATATAGGCCATGTGTACGCGAATTTGATGTGTACGTCCTGTTTCTAGCGTTACTCGTAACAAGGTATACCCGACATATCTCTTCACGACCTCAAAATGAGTAACTGCATCTCGACCACCAGCAATCACTGCTTGTTTCTTACGATCTGTCTTCGAACGTCCTAATGGCGCTTTAATGGTCCCCTTATTCTCAGAAAACTCACCATGCACTAGCGCATAATATTGACGCAGATTTTTCTTGTCTTTTAAATCTGCGGATAAAGCTTCGTGAGCCTGATCATTTTTGGCTACCATCAACAAACCTGATGTATCTTTATCAATGCGGTGAACAATTCCTGGCCGAATGACACCATTAATTGATGACAATTCAGTATGATACATCAATGCATTAACTAACGTGCCATTTGGATGGCCAGCAGCAGGATGAACCACCATCCCCTGTGGCTTGTTGACAACCAATAAATCATCATCTTCATAGACAATATCCAAAGGCAAGTTCTCTGGCTTAATATCCAAAACAACTGGTTCTGGTACAACAAACGAAATCACGTCACCAGCATGCACTTTATACTTTGCCTTCTTAGTTTCGCCGTTAACTGTTAAAATACCATCATCAATCCATTTTGACATTTGTGTTCGCGTGTAATCCGTGAATGCCTCTGCAACAACTTTATCCAAACGGCCTTCTTGGTCTGTAATTGTTAGTGATTCCTCAGTCATTTGTTTGTCCTTCAATTTCTTTTTTTAAGTTGTTTAAAAAGCGTTGATTCATCCAAAAGCTATAGTGCTCACCATCATAACTAAATAAAATCGTTCGTTTTGTAAATTGCACATGTGCCATTTCAGAAAAGCGAAACTTATCCGTATGCACCCCAAACATAGGTAAAATCCATAGGGCTTCTTGGGTTAGCGCAACTCTGCGTCTAAAATAAGTCAATAATGCAATCGCAATAAAGGCAGCCACTGCCCCGTATGTCCATACATTAAGGTGTGTTACCTCTAATTGCATAATGAGGCCAAACAAGGCAATCATTAGAATCCACAGCCAGTTAACCCAGCCGATCAGGCCAGCTGGTTGATAATATCCCTTCATTCTTATGTCCTTTCTGATTTACCAAATAATCAAAGCGTTTGTAAATCATCTGAGAATGTCCCTACCGTCTAGTATAATGAAATTGGAGGTACTTGTCATGTTAATCAAAGTTTACTCAGATGCAGCTAGTCAAGGAAATCCTGGTAATAGTGGTGCTGGGCTTGTCATTCTATATAATTGTCAGCAAATTCAGCAGCATCGCTATCTAGGAAACATGTCAAATCATGAGGCCGAATTTGCAGCTGCTATTTGGGCTTTTCAAGTTTTAGCCACTCTCAGCAATGAAACTGATACGATCATGTATTATGCAGATTCAAAGATTGTTATCGATAGCATCCATAAACGCTATGCGAAACATTTCGGACCGCAATTAGCGCAGTTACTAACTTACTATGACCGTTATCACCTAATCATTGCGACATGGCTGCCGGAAAAGCAAAACCATGGTGCCCACCAACTTGCATGGCAAGCTATTCATCATCAACATTAAGTTGACCAATACCTGTCCACGCACTGACTAATGAGCAGATTGGTGATAGCAGGGCAAAAAACGTAAACGGTGCAAACGTTGTTACCGAAACACCCAATGTCTGTGCAGCAAAACTTCCTGCCACACCCCAAGGTACCAAATAATTAATAACCGTACCTGAATCTTCCAACGTTCTCCCTAGTGTTAATCGATTAATACTTAAGCGAGTAAACGTATCATGCCAAAGTTGTCCAGGTAAAATGGTTGCTAAATATTGTTCACCAATTAAAAAGTTAGCGGAAATACCAGTCAATAACGTACCAGTAATCACACCAGCTTTCGTTTTAATACGATTAACTAACGGTGTCATAACTGATTTTAAGACACCCTGTTCTGTTAATAATCCACCTAATGCTAATGCCAACATAATAATTATGACCGTGGGCATCATGGCAAGCATCCCCCCACGATTCAATAATGCTACTAATAACTTGTTATGGATGGCTGTTTTTGACCCGTTCATAATGACATCTGACAATTGTTGCAAGTTATGGTTCACCATAAACATGCTGCCAGTCACAGCAATATTAACCAATAACGTTGGAATTGCCGGAATATGTCGCCATGCCATGATAAATAACAATGCAATTGGAATGACTGACCACCAAGTGGGAGATAATAAGCCAGCCAATTTTTGTAAATCGTTCACACTACCCTTAATTGTCTGTTGTTGATTTAATATCGTAAAGATCACTAATGACCCCACTAGCGCTGGAATTGTCGTCCACATCATGTTCTTAATGTGCGCAAATAAGTCTGTGCCTGCAATCGACGATGCTAGATTTGTTGAATCTGATAATGGTGAACTTTTATCACCAAAGATTGCGCCTGATAATACTGCACCAGCTACCACACCCGGATCAAATCCGATGGCTGTTCCAACGCCCATTAATGCTACCCCGACTGTTGCCAATGTTGTGAAAGCAGACCCAATCATTGTACCCATTAAGCCCATAATCAATAGCGCGCTTGACAGAAACCACTGCACATTGGCAATTTTCAAACCGACCCACAATAAAGATGGAATGGTATTGGTTCCCATCCATAGGCCAATCAGCATACCAATGAGCAAAAATAGGAATAATGGTGCCAATGCAGTTTTAATCCCTTTTAATAACTGATCTTGAATTGTTTGCCAAGTGGTCCTACGAATCCTGGCAAATACCATGACAACAATAATACTAATAACTAATGGTACATTGGGGGATAAACCAAACCCAAGAATACTCCAACTAAAAATGAAAATTAATACTAATAATATTGAAAGACTTTGTTTAAATGTCATTGTTTTAACCATATCGAACTTCTCCTCTAATTAAATGAAATAATTTTTTGTTTCAACATGTTATTCCTAAATAAGTTGATAATTGATAACGGTTAAGTCCTCCGACATGTCCGGTATGCTTTAGTACCCCATTGTTTTTTGCTCCTCTCTGCATAAAAAAGTCCCAGCGACAAGGTTTTTAACCTATCACTGGGACGAAATTTTTCCGCGGTACCACCCAAAAATTAGTTGGTCACTGCGGATCAACTCTCTTAAGTTTATTTAACTGTTTCAAATAGTTCAGTTACTCCACCTGCGCTACTCACAGCTCCCGTAGCTTCTCTGACATACAATGAAGTATCCTACCAATATCCGCTATTTTACGCATCGATTAAGTCTTTGTCAACCTCAATTCAAAAACGCACAAAAAAGCCGTCACACAGGCATTTAGCGCTATGCAACGGCATTTGTAGGAATTTGCAATTAAGCAAGTCCGTATTTCTTGTTAAACTTTAAGAATGCTTTTGTATCAACAGTTTCAGCATAAATAGTTCCCTACTAGTTCCCAACAAGACAAAATCCCACTAAACTATTCGATTAGAATAACTTAGCGAGATTTTTTTGTGACACTTCTTGATAAGAGAAAATCACGTGAAGTAAAAACAAACTGATATTTTGAAAGGCTAAATTGCTTTAAAATATCAATTTGAACGTAAAGACCAACAGTAGGTTTGGTAAAAGTAAGATTGATATTTACATCACAATGTTAACATAAATTCGATTAAAAAGCGTATTGTGAATGACCATAAATATCTATATTAATAGTTACTAAATGCACAAAAATGTAGTCTACATTAAAAATCATCGTCTTATCCATACCACAATAAAGCTGTAAAAAATCCCCACTAAGCAAAGCATATACTCTGTTCAGCGGGGATTTTAATAAACGTTCTATCCTAGTTACAAAGAACTAATAAGATGAGATAAAACAAAACCTGTAATACGTAAAGTCAAGGAGCTTTAAAGGAATTTCAATAAGATAATTAGCAGACAATACTGACTACCAAATACCTACGTATCCATTCTAGCACAATGCTTTAAAGTACAAGAAAAAAAGCTACCAGTCATATAAACTGGTAGCTTAAACCATGAGATTTTTAAACTGAGATAGGCATGAAAATACATGGTTCACAATAGTCATATGCCTCGATCAACAAATAACTATTCATAGAGATAATTCAAAGTAGTCAGTCAGACAACCATTACATTCTACGTAAAAATTATAACATATTTTTAAAAATCCAGCCAAGTCATTCCCTTAGAATAACCTAGCTGGATTTTCCATGACATCCTTTAAGAGGAAGATATCACGTCAAGGAAGAGCAAAAATGAAATCCTAGAAGGGTTACTAACTTCAAAAACATCAATTTGCTTGCAAACACCAAGAGTAGAGTTGATATTTACACCGTAACTATATCACAAATTTTGTTAAAAATCTTATTGTTAACTATAATTAGTTTGTAATATATGTATCTCTTCCCACAACCGTCAAAGAAAGGAAAGAGAAATAAGTGTAGCCATAAGTACATATAAACACTACTTTGGTTTAACCCCCAAGTGCACTTCATCATCATAGCACAAAAAAAGCCACTAGTCGCAATGACCAGTGGTTTTAATTTGACTTGCCAGTTGTTGTTTTAACTTTTGAAGTTGCCGAGAGAATAAGTCATCGAGCCATCTATATTCTATCAAAAATTTTTGACAAATTAAAAGTCTGTTAAACCATTTAATCGAATAACCTGTTCAGCCAGAAAACACCAAGTGATAGGTATGAAGCAAATATTAACCAGATTAAATACGGAACTAATAACCACTTTATTTTTCGATAATCAATAAATAACATAAATATAACTATTATATCCATAATAGAAATCATAAATGTCGCTAATAAGTAGTTCGAAAAGGCAAAAAATATAATTGTCCATGAAATATTTAAAACCAATTGAATATACGTTAATAAGTATAATTTGGTTCTATTAAGTCTAAGAGAGGCAAGATTAGATAAATAAATACCAATAAATATATACAATACAGTCCACACTGGACCAAAAAGCCAACTAGGCGGAGAAAAAGGAGGTAATCTAAGAGTCGCATATATACTAGCTATGTCTACCCCTTTTATCCATTCAACGCTAAACGCTGAAAACCCTCCAAAAAGTATTATTATTATCGAACTAACTATTCCCTTTACCACTTTATTCATATATTTACACCTCATAATAATTTAATTCATATATTTAGGCAACAAAACTAATATTATCAAAATTTATGATACATTACTCACAACCCCCTGTCATCAAAAAAAGCCCCGCTAAATAGAGTGCATACTCTACCCAGTGGGACCTTTTAAAATGTTCTACTCTAATTTTAACAAACTAATGAGATGAGATAAAACAAAACGAAAATTGTAGTCAGTAAACAAAATCTAGAAGAATCTAATCAAGACAATTAGATAGATGGTTAAATATACCAAATATCTATACAAATATTTTAACACAATCTTTTAAAGAACCCGTAAAAAAACCACCAGTCGCATAATCTGGTGGTTTGAACCATGAAGAGCAAATACAAAATGGTAAGATATCACGGTTTTAATAGTCATATGACTTAATCAACACATAACTACTTATAGAGCAGCTGGAAGAGATACTAAGCTCTATATAATAATCATAACACATAAAAAAAGCCCACCAAGCTATTCAATCGAATAACCTAGTGGGCTTTTAACTTGATAACTGTTTGTTTAATGCAAATAATTATCGCTTTTAATTTTTGGAGATTAGCTATCAAGTTAACTAGATTATAGTTTATTGATAGTTACTTTACAATTATTTATTTAATAGTAAATTGGCGTTGTACCAAACGTTGCCATATCGTCCTTCAACAATACCAGCACCATTTGAGTTGTTGTCATATTGGTCAATCGTACCGTAATTGTAACCAGTCTTGAACTTAACCTGATCACCTACGCGAGTTGCTGCATAGTTACCACGAGTCACATTATCCAACATAGCAAGCGGAATACCATTAGCCGTCCAGCTAGCATCTTTACCTCCTGCCATATCATAGTTAATAGCCTGCCACATACCATTGACGTAGGCAATTTTATCAACCTTGAATGACTTATAAGCCGTGAACTTGTTACCAGCATTCTTAAATTGTTGAATTGCTGACGTATCTGGCTTGTTTACTACCTTATCATTTGGTGTCACATTAGGCACAACTGCATCTTTATCAGTGCCAGCTGTAAAGAAGTTGTCGTACAAAATTGAGGCGTCAAAACGACCTAGTGAGCTGGCAAAGGTTTGGTTTGACGTCCATTGCCAAGCATGTTCGGTATTGTAAAGCTTCATAGCCGATGTGGGTACGTATGGATATTGTGCTAACCATGCTTTCTCACCAGCAGGACTGACACTTGATGAGTAACCACCAGTGTAAGTGGTTGAGCGGTAACCATATGCCCGCACACGGTTCTCAAAAGCTGTCGCAACTGGTTGCATACGTGAACCCATTGACAATTGATAGGAGTTCTCAATATCAACCGCCAAGACAGCACCTACTGGCAACCCATCAGCTTTTGCCATTCTTGCAGCATAATCAGCTTCGGCAATTGCCCCGGCTACTGTTGTTGATGATAGGAAATGATATCCATTAATATAAACACCAGCAGCCTTAGCCGCCGCAATGTTACCCGGTGCTGTATAATCATGAAAGCTTGTCCCTTCTGAAATTTTCGTTGCGACAGCTTTCATACCGTAATTATTACGCATATAAACAAATTCTGGCGCTGTCATTTGTCCGTTGTGATTAGATACGTCGACCATATCCACACGAGGTGTATCAGCATGGGCAGTATCAGATGATACATAGCCAACACCTGCGAACGCTAAAAAAGCACCTGTCACAACAAGTGCTTGCTTTAATTTATTCATAACATCTCCCTTATTTTAATTGTTTAGTCGTATCAGATACTTGAGTAACTTTAACTGGTGCCTCTGCTTCCGCCTCAACAACGCCACCGCCCGATACCACACCAAGAATACCTAAGATAGTCAGCACGATATTAACAATGGCGGCAATGGCGTTCCAATCGCCAGTAAATTTGATACCAAAAGCTGCAAATAACTGTTGAGTTAGCACGATTAACAAAGAAAGCAGACCGGCAATTACTTTTCCCGAGTAACTACCGTCTGCGTTCTTAAGCGAATTATTTAATTTTTTAATCATTGTGTTTGAAAACCTCCTTAGAAAGGTTGATTAGTTTTTCATCATGACGTTCCAGTTTACGATCATGTTTATCTAAGCGTTCGTCAATGGCATTAATACGAATTTCTTGCTTATCCGCTTCGCCTGCTTGTAATGCCCCATAAACATAAGCACTTTCTTTGGATAGATATGTACCAAACGCCACATCTTGTTCATTGCTGGCTTGGATCATACGAAATTCGATTTCTAACTTCAATAACTCCAAACGATTAATTTGAGATGTCACATACTGTGCATTGATACGTCTTAATAATTCAGGGTTCTTCTTATGTTCCTTGCGATACTGATTAGCACGCTTCACATAATCATCTAAATCAGTGGAACGAACACGTTTCATAGCATCAGCGTATGAAATATGCTTATCTTTGGCGTACTTATCGTAGAAGTCATATATCTTGCCTTGAATATCATCATAAGCAGCCTTATATTCAGCTAACACTTCGTTAGTTAATTCTGGGTCTTGCTTATCAAGTTGCTTCATGATGTCTTGCGTGCGTTGTTCCCAATAATTATCCTTGTTGACCATTATCATCACCGCCATCATCTATATTTAGATTAGGATAGGTTGCTTGTTCCTGACGTGCTTGGAACTCGCTGTCAGCCTTTTCCTTTTGGTCAGCTAATCGTTTCATCTCGTCCGCTGCATCAACGCCTGTGAATGTCTCTAACAACGTCTCATCACTAATAACTCCGTACAGCTCTTTTAACTGTGAAATACGCTCTTCATCATTCTGTGGAATGTTAGGTGTGAACTGTACTTCAATCTCATTGATTTTGTCATACAAACTGGCTGACTTATTGACTGTTGACACGCTATTCTTAATACTCCAAACGTTACCTAGTAGGCGCAAACGTCTCATGATACCCCGTGTCATCAACCGCTCTTTGGTCTTACGCAAGTTATCATTACCCATGAGCTTGTACTTCATAGCCTCGCCTGATTGTGTCCCAGCAAAGTTCTGGTCGTTTGTGTCAGGTGTAAAAGTAAACCGTAGAATGTCATCAACTAAACGCTTCTTATAAGCTTCTGCGCCAGTTGCGTCATACGTCTTAGTCAAATAGAAGGCATCAGGGTCAGGACCATCTGGATCATTGTTATTATCCAACACAAGTAATCGTGCCTTTTTCATTTGCCTAATCACATCACTACTTGAATTAGTAACCATCTTAGGGTTGCCGTACTCATCTAATACTGGTTCGCCATCATCATCAGTTTGAAATTCAGGTTCAGCCGTTCCAGTGGCAGGGTTTCCTTTGATTACCAAATAAGCATCATTCATATCCTGTTGGAAATTAGCTAATTCTGATTGAGATAAGTCGTAAGCATCAATGCCATCTAGTACGCTCTCGAAGTCACCTAAGCGCTCTTCGTTATTCTTATACTCATTGATAGGCACACCATCAAAACGGCTCTCCGCACTATCCACAAGGGCGATATTCTCAAACTCTTTGCTATTTGATTTGTAATAATAAATCGCATTATCTGTGTAAACTTCAACAAAGCTATTTGTTTCAGTCTTGTTGTATTTGATTTGATAAAAACGTACACCAAACAACGAATTTTCAGCGATCGTATCATCATACACCACGAATGTTTGTTCAGATGCTAATTTAGTAATGCGTTCCTGCGCTTCACTGTCCGTGTAAACCAGTTCATAAGCACGTCCATAAATACTCAAATCAGTTTCTAATAAGCCGTCATGATAATCAGCGCCATTCTGCTTACCAAACGTTTCAATCTTTTCGACCAGTGCATCATCATCACTCACATACTTCACAGGGTTACCTAACATGTAGCCTTGCATGAATACAGTAATGTATTTACCCCAATCACTAGCAATACGGTTATCCGCTCTATCGCTGTCTCTATCAGTATCACGGTACTTGATGTTGTTATCTGCTAAGTAATAGCGTTTCAACTCTTGTAATCGTGGTAACTGGCTATATTTAAATTCAGTAATGTAATCGTTCAATCGACTAATAAATTTTTCTGAACCGAAATCATCAATACTATTGAACTCCGCAGCCGACATCTTAAACACTGCATTGGCTTCGGTGTCGAACCGTGTTTTCTTTAAAAATTCCATTCTATCTACCTAGTCCTAACTGCTGTAATTTATTTATCTTCTGCGTTGTTGATACATTATCCATTAACGCCAAACGTTCCATAGCATACCTAGTGGCATCAATAACGTGATTAAACGCATCTACCGGCTCATTGATATACTCACCTGTCGATTTATCTTTCTGCCATACGTAATTGTCTAGTTCTTCAAACATGGGCTTAGCACGTTCATCAATTACTAATTTGTATTGTGACATGTAATTCAAGCCAAATAACACACTACCTACACCTTTTTTGGCATGAGTGATACGTGGAACGCCTAATCGTCTGATTTCAGCAATTGATTTCTTTTCAGCTGCATCAGCTACAATTTGTTCTTTGGCATATCCCATTTGTTTAATCACATTAGCAATTTCATCATTCAACATACCCTGTTTCACATAGCAGTCCATGAAATACAATATCTTGCGTTTCTTATCGACTTTGATATGTACCAAAGCGCTCGGATCATTCACATATCCAAAATCTAGTCCAAAGTATGATGGTATGCCTACCAGTTCTTTACTACGTGGGTTTAATAATCGTGTCTCATATTTAGGGAAGATAAGCTTATCTAACGTAGCAAACTCACCCAGTGCATATATCTTGTAATAGGCGGTGTTTGTGCGTGCTAGTTGCTCAATCGTGTCCTTAGTGTGTGAGTCAATAAACCGATTATCTAAATACGTTGATAGATGTATCTTTGTATCATCAAACGTACTTTCAAAGAACGTTTTAAAAACCCAATTAGCTTTACTAACTGGGTTGAACATGATAAATATTTGCTTTTTATCGTGCTTTTTCTCACGCAAACGTAAGTTAAGTTGTGTGAAATCATCAAGTGTAAACTCGGTTGCCTCTTCCATAATGATGTCAGACACACCCTTAATTGACTTAATCTTTTCTGGGTTATCTAGTCCCTTGAATAAGAACTCTGCGCCGTTCGGTAGTATGATACGCCTATCTGTGTTACTCACCTTGCAATAGTCTAGTATCTGCCAATCGCTTAATCGCTCTAGGAAGTCCTGAAAGATTGAGTCTTTAATTGTTGCCCCAACCTTACGCAATACCAATATTCTGCGTGGATATTGCCATTGTTGCAATGCTTTAATGATGACTTTCTGAACGACACCATGTGATTTACCGCTTGCAGCACCACCATACCAAAGATCAATGCGTGAACTGTAATCAGTTAGATTATTGTATATTTGCTTGTTGAATACCTTTTGCGGCTTGGGAAATTCTAATGTAATACCTTTATTCATCTTCGAACTCCCCAATCACAATCTTAGTTTCAAGTGATCCACGATCATCATTCATTAACTTAGCTTTGCTCTCTGCCATATCAGCTTCAGCTTTTGCTTTGCGTACCTGTGCATTTTGCATATCATCAGGAATGAGCTTATTTAACTCTTCAAGCAACTTCTTTTGTGCAGCTTGTTTATCGTACAAATCAAGGACAACACCATCACGACCAATTGACACATTTTTTATTAGGCTTGTATCAACCTTTGATTTATCCTTGAGTTGCACCCATGATGAATGTTTGATTATTGGGTTACCGTTAACATCAAGTTCCTTGTTCCCTTTGTAATCTTTAGCGTAAATATCAGTTCTTCCAAAGTCTAAATAATCGCCAATATCTGAAAACGACTGTTTCATCAGGTCTGCTAAGATATCTTCCTTGTTAGCACCTAAGTCATGTAAGCGTGCTTGCCTCATCTCTTGAATAAGCGATTTAACTCTAGCATTTGCAAGCATTCTAGGACCATTGGCTTTAGCCGTTTCATAGCCCACATCATACACATTGATATATGCTTGCGTGGCATTGAATAGTCTCACATATTCGATAACAAAAGCTTTTTGTTTATCAGTCAATTCACTATCAGCTAGTTCATCAATGACCTGTTCCACTTCATTTTTTGTATGCGTACTTTTGAATTTTGTACGCATACTTTTTTTAGGTGGTGCATCCTTATTTCTGGACCAACTATAACGTTGTTTCCAACTCTTGACGGTACTCAATGCCACATCATATTTATCGGCTATGTCTTTGTACTTCATACCAGCGTTATAATCTTCTTCTGCGTTTTCCCACTTCTCAGTCATTACATATCACCCACCTCGCTTCTTTTTAACTGACTTATGTTGCTTAATCTTGGCTTGCTTCTTTAATTTTTTTCGTTCTTGTGCATCCAACTTTCCAATAATGGAGGCTTCAACGTTTCTATAATATGGTCCCATCTCATATTTCCTCTTAATTTTCTGCAATAAAAAAAGCGCATTTCAAATAATTGAAATAACGCTCGTAATTAACTACGTAATAGTTATTTTTCTCGAACTACTCGTACGAAAGCAAAATATTCATATGCTGCTAATAATGCAAATAATAGTAATCCAATATAGATCGATGCATATACAGAAATAACGGAAACTATTGTTAATCCAATAGCAGACGTTGTTACAATTAATGAAATCTTTTGCCACTTAGTTAATTTATCTGTATCACCTTGAAATGAAATTGCGGTCATAACAGCACCTACAACAATCATCACACCAAAAAACACATGTAAACCAATCATAATATACCTCCTTATTTCTAACCATTATACGATAGAATCACTTTTAGCTGTAAAGAGATATTCAAATTTATTTTCCCCGATTATCCACCGTATCAATGATCTGAGTTTTTAACGGTACCATTCATGATCCCATATTCTCACTTCCTTTTATGTTATGCAAAATAAAAAGGCAACAATCTTCTGACTGTTACCTTAATTAGTAATTACTTTTTAAGCTTTTCCTTAATATCTTCAGCTACGTCTTCTACTGATTCCTTAGCATCCGAAAGCTTTTCCTTTGCCTTACCTAAAATCCCTTGGGCCTTACCTTCTGCCTTCCGTGATTCATTTCCGGTAGCCTTACCTTCAACTTCTTTAGCTTTACCAGCCACTTTGTCCTTGGTACTATCAAATTTATCTTCTAAAGCCATATCTAAATTCCCCCTATAAATACTTTCTCGAAAAAATTTCAACAAAAAGATAATCCATCAAATAATTGTATATGTCTAAAATATTCAGACAAAACTGTTTATTTTTTTGCTCTAATGCCAAAAATTGCTGAAATAATAAGCACCAGAATAACAGCACCAATAATTGAAGGGATAAGTGCCATGCCTGCTAGTGAGGGTCCCCAAGTTCCAAGAAGGCCTTGACCAATCCATGCACCAACTAACCCCGCAACAATATTTGCAATCCATCCCATGGCAGCTCCACGATTCGTAATTGCTCCCGCAATTGCTCCTATGATAGCTCCCACAATCAATGACCAAATCATAATATTACCTCCAATAAAAAATATGATTTACTATAAGTAAAATATATTTCACGAGATAATAATAACATAATAAAAAATGTATATCTACTAAAAAGATACTTTCTGATAGCTAACACTTAAGAATACACAATAGATAATTTTCGAATCTATAATTGCTTTACTAGCAACGATTTAGAAAATCGCCTGTTAACCAACTTAGCTTTAATTTTAAAATAAGGAACAGCTAGAAGAAATAACATGAGATTTAAAGTAAAAACAAAAAATTTATCATATCTGTTGAACAGTTCCACACTACTAATTATGCCCTGTTTTTAGGCTGTTTTTGGCATTCAATCGGGTCTAAACTGGGGCGTAGACGGTTCTAAAACGGGTGGCTATATCAAACGTCGTATAAAGATATCCTTTAATCCCTTCTTTAAAGTCATCACGCCACTCTCTAGCAGTCCGTTCATCTATATGATTATCAATGCCAATCGTCACCCAACTCTTTTTATTACCGTACTTATCAATCAGTACATCTTGGTGGCTTTTGATCAGGCAGTCAAACATCATCTTAATAACTGATTTTTGATAACGCAGCCGTTTTAATTCTGGGTCGTTTTGTTCATGGATCATTTGAGACTCGACAGCGTTGTTGTAATCATTTTGTTTCCGACCACCACCAATATTTTCATCTGGTGTGCCATGTCCATAAGTTAATTCCATTTGACGTAACTGAATAGCCACATCTAATTTACCTGTAAAGTAATCACTCAATAAATGATCTAATTTATCCGCCATATGCACACCTCCCAGTGTTTTACTATTCCATTATTATATCATTTACGAAATAATATTCTTAAATGGAATGTATTTTAAAAAATAAAAACCATTTCATATTCAAATGAAACAGTTTTTTAACTTAATGACCACTCGTTACTTTAATTCCAATAATTCCAATTACTAACAAAATTACAAAAAACCAAGTAATTGCTGATATTTTGTCTCCAAACAAGAAGACTCCCACAACAATTGCTCCTACTGCACCTACACCGGTCCAAATAGGATAGGCTAAACTCAATGGCAGATATTTCAGTGCCAAGGACAAGAATCCAAAGCTAGCAAACATACCAATAAACGTTGTTACTGTCCAACTAATTTGAGTAAATCCTTCACTCAGCTTCATAGTACTTGACCAAACAACTTCAAACAAACCCGCTAGAATAAGGTAAAACCACGTCATAAAAGGCCTCCAGTAAAAATAAAAAGCAAATATTATAATTAGTTTACAGAGTTATAGATTAAATGCTTTTAACCATAATTAAATCAGTTTGCGGGTCGGCACCCATATTAAAGATATGACTTCCAACAAATTCAAAGCCTAGGTGTTGATAAAATGCTTTAGCGTTTTGGTTAAATTCCCAAACGCCTAACCAAATACGCTGTTTTTCCAACTCAGTTGCTTTTGTCAGTGCTATATTATATAAAATTTTACCCAATCCTTGTTTTTGAAACTCTTTGCGAATGTAGATTCGTTCAATTTCAAGAGCATTTTCAAAATCATCTTCCGATTGTGCATCACTTATATTTAACTTCAGATACCCCATAATGTCATCTTCATCACTGAGTACGAAGTAAAAAAATGAATTTTTATTTTTTAGTTCTTCAGTTAATGTCTCGAGTTTGTAACTATTTGACACATAGTCTTGCATATTTTTTTCTGTATTTTGATCCGCAAAAGTATCATAAAAAGTTTCCACACTAACTTTTTGTAGTTCATTGATATCTGTTAAATCTAGTTTTTTGATGTGCATATCTGTGTTCTCCCTTGTTTAATAAAAGACAAAAGCAGTCGATTACATTTCTTCAAAGACCTAATGAAATGCAATCAACTGCTTATTTTTAAGCAATGTTCCCGGTGGAACCATAATTTCAGTAATTATATCATAGATACATAAAAACAATGAAGGCTACAACACATATCCATATAGTGACTACTATTTACTCTAATTCTCTCACTTTGACTAAGCTTCTTAGCTCACTAAGTTGTACATCATCTTCTGAAACTTTTGACAAACTACCATATCTATTTTCAAGCAGCTGAACTAATTCCATCATCCGCTCGGCATTTATTTTATCATCCATAAAATTTTTCTTCCTGTTAAATTTTCAACATTTTTTGATTGGAAATCCTGTTAATACTAAATCTAACACCTTTTGATATTTAATATGGATTATAACTCTGGATAAAGGAATAAGTCTTCGAGTCTATGCTTCAATCAGATCAAACAGTACTGGAATGGATCTTCAGTTACATCATGCAACTAACTTATTTTTAAATGGAATAATTAAACTAAATAAAAAGCCGCTATATAAATATTAACGGCTTAAATCTATCAATACACATTTATCTTTCAACTATTCAACTCTCTTATCGGGAGACATAGATTCTGTACTATCTTTAGCTCCTTCACGTATTGAAGACCCTACATCCGACAACTTATCTTGAACTGTAGTACTATTCTGTTCATATTCACGTTTAGTTTGTATATCCGCAACTTCAACATTTAACTCTACCAAATCTAAATTTGTAGTATCATTAATGTCCTTTGCTACAAATTTTTTCAATTCATCATATACATTGCGCGCATTATATCCAAATTCCATAATTATCTTTAAATCAACTGCAACTTGTTCCTTACCAACCTCGACATCAATACCATCAGTTACATCGTCTGAATTGACCAACTTATTTTTTATATTTGAAATAAATCCCCCATCTACATCTAAGAGCCCTTTAACATTTTCGATTGCATGCCCAATAATTTTTTGAATAACTTTATCATCAAAGGTTAAATTACCTTTAACTTCATTTGAAACGCTGTTATTTTGTGTTGTCATAATTAATTCCCCTCATTCTAATATTCAAAGAGATTTGCCAATTTTTTCGATGATGTGTCGTATATGAAACAATAAATATCCGATAACACATCCAACAATAAACAATGTGATAACAAACAATGTTTTTAAAAATCCAAAAACACATATTAAGCAAGCTAATATAACACCAACAACTCCACCAATAAGTGTCCACCAAAATTTAGAATTTTCCATTAAATCACCTCTTAAACTACTCGTGATTTGTGAGATGTATTTTTGCTTTTTCTATTAATTTTTAATTTCACTTCTATTTTTTTCTTAGATGCCAATAAATCTGTCACTTGCTTCTGCAAAGCCAACCGTGAATCTTCCAAATTGGAAAACTCTTTCTGAAAAAAATTGGTTTTGGCTTCGACATTTATGGTAACTTTATTACGCCAATTCTTAATTTTCACAGAGACATCAGTAAAGTTTTTTTCTCCCAAACTAGTTTTAACATAACTAATAATACTTTCATTTGATATTACTAATTCACCTAGATCATTCGATAATATTACGCCCTTTCTCTGTTTTGGAAAAAAAATTATAACTAAGAAAAACACTAAGTTTATGAACAATATAAAGATAGATGAATATACTAAAAATTTGCTTTCTATTTCGAAATCTATATTCAAATAACTTAACCAACCATTTATCCGATCAATTATAAATGGCCATGTATTTACTATCACAACTAATGCATTGATGAGTATTAAAATTAGATATAATAACTTCTTTATCCTCCCCATAGCAATCCTCTTTCGCGTAGTAACCATTCGATTAACAATAGCATCAATTACATAGATATACGTATTCTTAATACCTAAATCATATATAAATTCCCCCTTTGTAAAATTGATAGCGCTTACTCTAGACACATAGATGTTAACATATTACTTTGTATTATAAAAATAATATGACTCTACTTTGACCTGATAAACACGTCAGTATTGCATTTTTAAATCACACCATGCAACTATGTCTAACTGCTTAACTACGTATCTGTAACGTTATCTTATCATCTTCATAAGTCATGACTGTATGCGTGAATGGACGTCCTGTAATATCAAACACGTCCATATCACCATAATTTTGTTTGCGATTTTCAAGCTCATTAATTAGTTTGCTTATTTTCATCAGTAGCCCCTCCTAATCATCTTGAGCGCCTCATGAACTGTGAACTCATCATTTTCATGTTCAAACTCTGCCCAATCTTGATAGCCACGACTTTCAGCAAACTCATTTAGTTGTTTCATACTTATCACCATCTTCACTCCCAATATATTTTGAATGTCACCGTACGATTGAACATTATTGAATATGTTTCAAAGGTCACCTTGTAGCCGTTTATATTTAGCCATTTTTTTATAGAGTCAACCAAGTTGTTGTCATTATAGCTAGTGGAAATTTTTAAACTAAATTTACCGCTGTCGATAGCCGTATCAATTTGGCCCGCAATTTCTTGCTTTAAATCAAAAATTCTTTTTTCTACGCTTTCATCATGATTTTTAGTGCTTAGTTTCCTAGCTTCACTTGCATTTTTTAAAACCATTCATCAACGGGCTCACAGTCTTTTCACCCTTGGCTGTTTGTTGTTAGTTCTCCCAATTTATTTCAACTGTGGGGTTATTCTTATCAACCCCCATAAAATCGTCATACGTCGCCACCACAAAGTTTAAATTGTCGTTTGGCATAAATACCTGCCCACGAACTGAACTAGCCTGAAACGCATCAAAAATGAACTTATGTGTGAACGTCCAGTTGTCTAAGTCTGTGCGTCTGTCAGGAAAATACCAACTGAAATGGAACTTCGTGTGTTTATCAATCGGTGCCAGTCCATCAATAATTCCTTGATCAACTAACGGAATGATTTTTGCTTGAATTTGATGCTTGCGTTTGTTGGCAATAATTCGACCAGCTTTCATACCGTGTATCATGATCCAATTGTTTAATGTCATTTTGACTAACCGCATTTTGCCCTGCTTTTTCATTGGCAAGATAAATGCCGTTAGTGGAATGATTAACTTTGCCATTAACCCACCATCACAATCTTAAAATCACTTGATTTCATGCCGTAAACACTGGCTAAATATTCTTGTTGGTATGCCACCTGTTTCAACGGATATGCACCCCAATATCTATCTGCGTTCAAAACATGGGCGTGCAATTCATATCTTGGTTCTTCGTCCACTGTTACACCTCCCTGACATCTTCCATACCATTCATGTCGATAATATGTTGTGGGTTGCTAGGAATTAACCTAGACAACGTTGCCATATCATATTTTTTCGTTAAAGCTAACTCATTATCATTTGATGTGATAATTGTCGTTTTACCTTTCCTAGCGTCTGCTAAGCGAAACAACATACTGGCTACTTTTTCTTTAGCTTCCTTTTGCGTATCTTTACCAAAATCATCAAGTATCAGGACATCAACATCACGCATATATTTTTCAATGACTGCTAATTGTTGTTGCATTTTTTCATCATGGAACGATTGATATGTCATGTCTCGCCATTCAATCACTGACACGAACATATTCGTATGCTTATCACCTAACCCGTCCATGATTGCCAACGCAAGGGATGTCTTACCTGTACCAGCTGCACCATTCAAAAAGACATTAAACGGTTCTTCTACTAATTGGCGCATAATGCGATAGGCTTGATTGCCGACCTCTTTGGCTCGTTGTTCGTTAGCTTGTTTTTCAGGTAACCAATCAGTGAATTTAAATGATCGTGCCCGTTCTTCGCCCCACAGACTGGCATTGATATATTTCACACGGTCTTGTGCCTGCCACTGCTTCGTAAATCTAGCAGCGTCTTGTTTTTCTTTTTCAGCCCGTTGTTCAGGCGTTAAATGAATAGGTTCAAGACCTCGTTTTTCTAATTGCTTAACCCAATTTTCAGCTAGTGGCATTGCGTTCACGCTTTCTCTGACGGTCGGCTAACCATTTAGCTTGTTCAGGCGTTAAATCACTCTCTGCTTGGCGATTAGATTGCTTACTCTGCCAGACTTTTTCACTTTGGTTGTATTGATCAAGAGTCTTGATATCATTCGATAACTTGTTATTCAAAATTCCGTTGATATAGCTAACGTTACTTTTACCTGCCGCACTAGCATCTTCAACTGCTTTAATCACAACTTCAATTTCCATACCGTCTTGTTCATGGAAAGCTATTAGGTTATCAAAAGCCATTGAGTTAGGACTGACAAAAAAAACGTTTGCTTGTAAAGAATTCAAAAGCATTGTTTTGGCAGGAGTGACGACAGACGACTTTTTGTTTTCGGTCTCTTGTTCTCTCTCTGTCTCTATATCTAACTCTGTCTCTATCTCTTTCTTATCGTAACGGTCTGTCACATCTGCGTAACTAAGTGACGCTTGGCCGTTACCATGTAACATTTGTCGCTCTCTAAACTTTCTCATTCTCATTGCCGAGTCGGTTTCTGAACCTGTTAAATCAGCGCTCGCAACAAGAAATACATCTTCTTTAATTTCAGGGTGTGTAATAAGTTTTTTGGCTTCAAGATAAGCAAGTAGAGCACGCACATCTTCAACATTTTCATCTAGTATCAAGGACAACTCTTCTGCAATATCTTGTCCTGCACCTTGGAAATACAACATGCCACCTGTTGAGGCGCTTTTAACTAGCATTTCAAGATAGATAATCGTGTAGGTGTCACCACCAGCCATACGACGTAACAACTTAATATATGGATCATTGAAAAAATCTTGTTTCAGTTTTATCCAAAAGAATTTTTTGTTTGCCATATTCCCTCCTAGAATGGTAATTGGTCTTCAAAATTCTGATCGTTACCATACATTTGACCAGAGGTAAAACCAGTCTGTTGTTGTCTTGGTTGTGACTGATTTTGCGGCTTGTTTTGGTAATTACCTTGATTGAAGTTATTACCCTGATTGAAATTGCCCTGTGACGCCTGTTGCTGATTAAAATTATTTTGCTGCGGTTGACTAACCCCGCCCTGCTTACGTTGGTCAGTAACTTCCTTGCTTTCTAATAGCGAGAAATTATTAACGACAACTTCGGTAACAAATACTTTTTGTCCTTGTTGGTTCTCATAGCTACGAGTTTTTAGCCGTCCCTCAATACCAACCAACGAACCCTTAGCCGTCATATTTGCCATGTTTTCAGCGCTCTTACGCCAAATAACAAAGTTAATAAAGTCACTACCTCGTTCGCCATTACCGTCAGTAAATGAGCGTTCGACTGCTAATGTTGCACTGGCTACGGCTGTACCTGACGTGGTGTATTTCAACTCCATGTCTTTAGTTAGTCTGCCAGTTAGTACGGTGCTGTTTATCATCTATTTCCTCGATTCGTTTGTAGGTCATGATGCCTAGCTGATTTAATATTTGTGGATCTAACAAAATTCCTTTGACATGATATTGTTCTTTGAACGTTTGCCAGCCCATTTGATGTGCTTGTTGATGATGTTCACGACATAAAGCGATTAAATGCTTTTGACGGTGGTCAACTAAATTACGGTCGTTACCCATTCCAACTGTGTCGAGATGGTGAATATCAGCGTGCTTGCCACAAATAACGCATGACCGATATTTCAATGATTGGTACATATACATATCCAAATCATCTTGATAAGTTAGCCCGCTATGTTGCATTGGTATGTGGTTTCTAATTGCATAATCAAGTAAGAATGTGATAAATTCTCTTGCAGTTGTCATATCAGCATTAGCAAAACTGAAATATGGTGTCCCGGTTTCAGCAGTGAAGTAGTATTTCAACCACTCCTTACATTCCTCTGGTACATAACCTGACCACCTAGCAATTTCGCCAATAATCGCATAAGCCTTTTTGCGTTGAATTTTGCTCAAATGTCGTTCATCTTGTACATTAACCACAACCTGTGGTTGGTCTTCGGTAGTAAACAGGGACAAGCTTGCCAGCTCTTCACGGCTTTCAAGCGTGACCGCTATTTGGTTACCTTTAATCGCTGTAATTCGTCCCCAAAGTTCCATTACTGAATACCTGCGTCATTAATTGCGAATATCGTTGCTCCAGCCAATACAGATGCCTTATCAGCTGATAATTTATCTAGATCACTAGTGTTATTATTTTTTTCAGTCATACCCGCCGTGGCAAATATTTGCGGTACTTTTTCTTTAGGAGCATTTTTCAATACTTCTTTGAGCTTAGCTATGATTGCTTTACGCATTTGGTCTTGTATGATTTGCTCTTGCTTCAAGGCTGTAATAGACTGCCCATCGTCGTCATCATCTGCGACAATGCCAAACGCTGACGCCAAACTACCGCGTCGTGCATACGTGGTGTTAGCCAACGTCTGTTGCGGTGTAGAACCGGTTTCAACTGGTAGCCCCTCAACCTGCATGAACTCACCAGATGAATGAATAATATTAGTTACAACTTGCATTTCACGTTTACCATTCGCATTAAGGCCCTCAATAATTGATTGGGTATAAGTGATCGGTACGTTTGAAGTTTTGATAGCTAACCTCACCGCATTATCAATATCAGATAAATCTGCATATTTTCCGAAATGTCCGTTTTTTGTCTTAGTCGGTTGGACCATGTTCATTTGCATTTTTGCTAAATCTGCGTTTAGCTCTGGCGTTGGGTTCAACTCATTCCGTGTAATCATTTAGTCTTTCCTCCGTGTCAACTTTGGTACTGTTATCCATCATGTAGCGGTCAAATTCTTCCGGTTTTAAATAGCCATCAACTGTTTCTCGAATGTCTAATTCACCTACTTGAATTTCTTCACCATATATTGTGTATCCCCAGATTTCATCTTCTGGTGGATCTATTAAGTCTTCTGGCACGACACGCCTCCTTGTGTTATTCTTAGAGGGTAATAGCAATTACCTTTGTTTACCCACCGCCTAACTACTCGCAATAGTTAGGCGTTTTTTCATCTCTCCATCTGTATTCGTAGCTTTTCCCACTCAATGTGCCTGTGGCAATACCGTTTTCCATTGATATTTTTTCGTACAACTTTTGTAAATTAGAGCCTTGCGCATTTGGGTATCTATCACGCCAGTCTTTGAAAATTTGATAATTCTTTTCATAGACAATGTGTGATTTAACATTCCGAATACGTGATTTACCAACTGTATTTTGCTTGTTGAACTTAATAGCTCTGTAACCATTGATTAACTGCGCATTGTTAGCAATTGGTAGTTCCACCAAATCTTCACGCTTGGCAAAACTGATATGCAACTTACCTACACCAGTTGAACCTGTATCATAATCACCCATGTTTATTCCTTTCTGGTTGACCGTCCACACCGGCTAAAATGCGTATATGGACCCGTGTAAAATCTTTATTTCACATCTCAACCTGTGTCGACGGTCAACCGTTTATTTAATTAGTTAGCGTGACTATCACGCCATGATTTCTTAACGTGTTGTGCTGCCTCTGGTTCGTTGAATAACATCATCACGAACCACTTAACGAAACGTCCAATGTAGCGAATGATTGCCCCACCATAATTGCGAATAACCAATACCAATGTCATGATTACCGTTGTCAGTGCAATTGCTGGTGGTAATGCTGCTTCTAACAATTTCCAAAAGAATGCTGCTTCTGCCATGTCTTATTCCTCCTAATACCAATGACTTAATTTGCTGTACCGCACCACATCATGATATGAATATGTGATAGTACGTTCATCAGGTGTTTTGTCAGGAACGTTGCGTTGAAACAATTCAGTGGGCTTAATCTTAAATCTGAAAGTGTTCACGCTAACACCTAAAATCTTGCACGCCTCTTTTTGCGTGACCTTGCGGTTGCTATCTGGTTCCATAAAACTGCCTGCTTTCTAAAATTTAAATTTAGCTTCAATACCCATATCCTTAGCTAAATCTTCCATTGCGTCAGTTAGTTGTGTGAAATTATCCATGACACTTGCGTTTAGACTTACATCTTCCATTGTGTCATCTTTTAAGCTGCTCATATCCGCTTCGTGCATAGCAATTTGATAAATCGCTTGATAGTTGGATAATGCCGTACTTGTCAGGAACAAGTGTTGTTGCTCGCACATAGTTGTCTGTTTGTAATGCTGGGTGTGATACAAATTTATGTTCAGTCATGTTATTTCTCCTCGTTTTTATCTGCTAAAAATTTGTTTACAAAATATTGTTGCCCTTTGCCAGTAACTTTGGTTGTAAACGTCAATCGTGTTGACCCGTCTGGGTTTGTGTGCGAACTTTCCTTAACTTCAAATAGTCCTTGGTCAATGTAACGTTGAGTTGGGCGGTTGTATTGACTTCCTGATTTGTGCAAATAACCATTGTCACGCATATAAGCAAATAATCTGTTCTGCCCGATTTTCACACCATTTTGTGAAATCAACTTTGCTAAGTCGCCAACTAGAATTGACTGCTTACTTGTATTTACCGCATCTGCAAATATTGCCTTTGGTTTCATTTCCTCAATGATTTTATCTTTATGGTCTAGTAGAAATTGCGCCGACTGCAAACCCATTGCCATTTGAATACGTGGATCATTCATCAATGCCTTGTGTTCTTTTTCAACTTCAATGAAGTAATCACGAATTTGATTGCCTTTATCGGTCTTGGTCATCATGGCAATGTGCTTAGCCATATCGACTGATAATGAATAGTCTTGAATAATTTGAACTTTACTTGACCCTTTTCGGTAGGGTGTAGGCAAACCTACACCCTCATAGTCAACGCTATTGACATACATATCTTCATAACGTTCGAACCAAAGACTAAAACGTTCTTTAATTCCTAACCCTTTGTATAACTCACGAGCACTTACGTGTTGCTCGCCTTGTTCATTTTCCTGTACTTTGATCACTTCACTTGTCATAAAATTTCTCCTTTACGGTTAAACCGAAATATGATTTACAAAAAAATCAAATCATCATAGTGAACATCAAACTCTTTTTCGATAGTTTGAAGTTGCTTAACATCTGGAAATGTCTTTGCGTGTTCCCAAGATGACCATGTATCAGTTGATACACCAACCTTATCCCCAGCTTGTTTTTGAGTTAACTCACGATTAACTCGTAATGCTTTGAGTGTAACTTTTACTCCCATTCGCTTGCTCCTTTCATTTGATGTGTTTATCATAAACCGTACAAAACCGAAAAACAATATAATATTACGTTTTAAACGGACTTTTTACTGTACAAATGCCGAAAAAATCCGTAAAATCAATGTATACATTAATAGTTAAGAATTTATTAAGGAGATATTATGGCACTTGGAAATAAGCAAGTCATGGCAGATAACATACAATACTATCTTGCTAAGAATGCAAAATCAGCCAGCGATATGATTCGTGATTTAGAGTTTAAATCAACAACCGTTTACGATTGGATAAATGCACGAACATATCCACGCATTGATAAAATAGAGATGATGTCAAACTATTTTGGTATTGATAAATCTGACTTAGTAGAAGAACGTGGTAATAACCCGTTAAAAGAAGAAACTACTAATGATCTAAAAGATTATTTTGATGAGCATCCTGTTTTGAAGTTTGATGGTAAAGAAATACCTGATGCAGAGATGAAAATTATTAAACGCATTTTGGAGGACATGGATGATTGATATTTTTGATTACCTACTCTACCTATGTAGAGATTTAGGTATTAACTACAAAATATCAGATGAATTAGATAGCTCCATTCCAGACATCAGCGTACCTTCTCAAAGAAAAATAATCATTAACGCTAACTATGATACGCACATTGAAGTAGCGTTTAGATTAGCACACGAGATTTCACACATTATGCTTGGCAATTACGAAGAGAATTGTGTTTATCAGTTTTCTATCGGCACTCGTAGAGCAAGCGAACGTGAAGCAAATGAGAACGCTGTAAAAATTTTGGGCAAATTTGTATACGCAGATACACCAGTTGAATATCGTAATTATATAAATTTCATGAACGAGTTTGGGCTACCATCTTCATTTGAGAATATGGTTCGTAATATAATTAAAGAAATATAACAATTACGTGCAATAATGATCCACGTTAAAAGCTTTTAGGAGTAGATAAAATGGCACGCAACAAAGAAAAGAAACCATTTTTCAAAAGAATTTGGGTATGGGTAGTTATTATTATTGTTGTTATTGCAGCTTTTGGCTCAATGGGTGGAGATAAAAGCACGACAGCAAATAAGGAAGATACATCTAGTTCTTCTAACGCAAGCAGTAAAAGTTCAAGCAGCGCCGAAACAGTAGACACTACAGGTGCCACAAAAAGTCAATTAGGTGCGTTGCTAAAAGCTAAGTCATACTCATCAATGATGCACATGTCTAAGCAAGGTATTTTTGCTCAATTAACAGCATCAGCTGGTGATCAATATAGTGATGAAGATGCACAATATGTAGTAGACCACTTGAAAGCTGACTATAACGCTAACGCTTTAAAGACCGCTAAGGCATATTCTGACCAACAAAGCATGTCTAAAGAAGGCATTCGCCAACAATTAATGGCTACTGCTGGAGATAAGTTTACAGAACAGGAAGCACAATATGCCGTTGATAATCTAAAAGCTGATTATAATAAGAACGCTTTGAACAAAGCTAGAGATTATAAAAATCAACAAGGTATGGGTGCAGATGAAATTAGAGAACAACTAACATCTGATTATGGTGAAAAATTCACATCAGAAGAAGCTGATTACGCTATCCAACATTTAGGTAATTAAAATAAAAAACACGCACACCCCTATCGCCAAACAGTAGTGTACGTGCATTCACATATTAACAAGCGGTTTTATGCGCTTTATTTAACGTATCTAGTATAACACGACCTAGGTATGTCGATAAACTATCTATATTTTTTAAACGAAAGGTTAGGTTTAAGCTAATGTCAGTGGAAAAACAAAGTAAAACTTGGCGTGCAATTGTCAGCTATCAAGCTGACGGAAAACGTAAGAAAGCCACCAAAGGTGGTTTTAAGTACAAATCGGAAGCATTGGCTTATGAAACAATGCTTAAAGCAAAACTCAATCAGGGATACGATATTGAGTCTAGTAAACAACTATTTACAGACTTCTATGATACGTGGCTGGATAATCATATTAAGTCGGGTATCAAACAACAAACAATTGCTAATCATATAGCCACACAAACTATCGTTCATGAACACTTACAAGATATCACTTTGGAGCAAATGACCCGCAAAAGGTATCAGCAGTTCTTAGATGAGCTAAGTACAACGAGAACAGCTAGTTCTGTGCATCAAATATCTATGCGTGTTGGTATGTGCCTAAAAGAGGCTTTCAGTGATGGTGTTATCAAAACAGACCCAACGTTTAATCTAAAATTCAAAGGCACTCATGAAAGCAAACCAACTGATCTAAAATTTTTAGAAGAAGATGAATTTAATAAGCTAGTTAAATATATTGAAGATACCCCCATGACTGCACCTAATTTCATGATATACACTGCTGCCCTTTCAGGAATGCGTGCAGGCGAAATTTTGGCGCTGACTTATGCTGATTTTGATATGAAAAATAGCAAAATATTAGTTACTAAATCAAAGACTAATCGGGTGCCTTATCAGTACACTACACCAAAGACTAAACAGTCAATACGTGAAATAACAATGCCAACTCATTATTTTGAACAGTTAGATCGTTTTAAACAAATGTTTCCTGACACAGATGAACATATATTTGGCGAAAGAACTTCTCAATCAGTACCCAGTTATCGTTTAAGATGTCTTACCAAAGAGTTAGACATCAAACCAATTTCATTTCATGGACTGCGACATAGCTATGCAAGCATCTTGATTAACAACGGAGTTGATATTGCTTACGTCAGCGAAAGATTAGGTCACAGTTCAGTCAATGTAACTCAAAAAGTTTACTTCCATTTTCTTAATAAGGCACGAGAAAATGAAGAAAAAAAGATGCTGAATTTGTTTCAAAAATAGTTCCCAAATAGTTCCCAAGTTCCCAAAAGTTCCCTAATTTCGACACTTTTCGACACATTTTGATACAGGAAAACACTTTTAAAAAACGCACAAAAAAGCCGTCCCACAGGCATTTAGCGCTATGCAACGGCATTTGTAGGAATTTGCGATTAAGCAAGTCCGTATTTCTTGTTAAACTTATCAACAGCACCATCTGCAGTCATAAACTTTTGCTTACCAGTGTAGAATGGGTGTGAATCTGAAGTAATTTCAACACGAATCATTGGGTAAGTAGCACCCTCAAATTCGATAGTCTCATCAGTTGTACGAGTAGAACCTGACAAGAACTTGTAACCAGTAGTTGAGTCAACGAAAACCACTTGGTGGTAATCTGGATGAATATCAGCCTTCATTATTTTCTCCTTATCGCCCTAGTTTTCTAAAAACCAGAGTCAGTTTATTTAACTAGAATATATTAACATAAAAAACTATAAAATGATAGTTTTTAACTGAAAAGCTATTAAAAATCGGCTAATTCTTTTATTAGCGTGATTACTCTTCGTCTGTCTTAAGAACTGCCATGAAAGCTTCCTGTGGTACTTCAACTGTTCCCACTGCCTTCATTCGTTTCTTACCACGTTTCTGCTTATCTAATAGCTTTGCACGACGATCTGGATCTCCTGTATGGATACGAGAAGTCACGTCTTTACGGTAGGCTTTAATCGTTGACCGCGCAACAATTTTTGATCCAATGGCAGCCTGAACTGGAATTTCAAAGTTTCGTCGTGGAATAATTTCCTTTAACTTTTTCGTAATAACCCGTGAACGCTCTTGTGCAAAATCACGATGCACAATGAAACTCAATGCATCCACTTTATCGCCATTCAATAAAATATCGATCTTAACTAGTTCAGATTGTCGATAACCTGAAATTTCGTAATCTAATGAAGCATAGCCACGAGTACTTGACTTCAATTTATCAAAGAAATCAAAGATAATTTCAGACAATGGCATGTAATACTTAACATTAACACGATTTTCATCTAAGTAATCCATGGTATCAAACTCACCACGTTTTGACTGCGCAAGTTCCATTACAGCACCCACATAATCATTTGGCACCATAATTTGTGCGTGTACGAATGGCTCTTCGATTGATTTAATTTCTGAAACATCTGGTAGCTCAGATGGATTCGCAACCTCCACCATTTCACCATCTGTTGTATAAGCATGATAGGTTACCGATGGTGCAGTTGTAATCAGGTCTAGATCGAATTCACGTTCCAACCTTTCTTGAATCACATCCATATGAAGTAGTCCTAAGAAGCCCGTACGGAAGCCAAAGCCAAGTGCTTGTGATGTTTCTGGTTCAAATTCCAGTGAAGCATCATTTAGCTGCAATTTTTCCAAGGCGTCACGCAAATCATTATATTTTGCATTGTCAGTTGGATATAATCCAGAATAAACCATTGGCGTCATTGGCTGATATCCAGGCAATGGTTCTGCTGCAGGTCGTTTCAAATGAGTAATCGTATCGCCCGGGCGAGCATCACGAATGTTTTTAATTGATGCAGCAACATAGCCAATATCACCAGCCATTAAGAAATCACGTTTGATTGGTGTTGGTGAATTAACACCAACCTCAGTGACTTCATATTCTGCACCAGAGTTCATAAATTTAATTTTATCGCCTGGCTGCAATACACCAGTCTTCACCCGAATGGTTAAAATAACGCCTTTATATGAGTCATAAGCTGAGTCAAAAATCAGTGCCTGCAAGGGTGCTTCAAGTTCTCCCTCAGGCGCTGGAATATCCTTCACAATCTTTTCCAAAAGTTCTGGAATACCAATACCCTTTTTGGCTGAAGCTAATACGGCGTCAGATGCATCAATACCAATGACATCTTCAATTTCTTTACGAACAGCTTCAGGATCAGCTGCTGGTAAGTCTATTTTATTAATAACTGGTAAAATTTCCAGATCATTTTCAATCGCTAAATAGACATTTGCTAACGTTTGCGCTTCAACGCCTTGGGCGGCATCAACAACCAGAATTGCACCATCAGCTGCTGCTAATGAGCGAGATACTTCATAAGAAAAATCCACATGACCTGGTGTATCAACTAAATGAAAAATATAATCTTCACCATCATTAGCACGATAATGGACCTCAACTGCGTTCATTTTGATTGTGATACCACGTTCACGTTCCAAATCCATCGTATCCAGCAATTGATCTTGCATTTCTCGTTCGGTAACCGTATGTGTCGCTTCCAAAATACGATCTGAAATCGTTGACTTCCCATGATCAATATGAGCAACAATACTAAAATTTCGTATATGTTTTTGGCGCGCCTGCATTTCTTCTATATTCATTATTGCGCTCCTGTTCTTTGTATTTTCTGTCCATACTATTATACAAGTATTCTTATCATCATGGTAGTGCCACTAATGGTCATTCTTATCCTTTAATTTATCAGTTAATTCTTTTGCTTTTTGATCAACTGATCTATCAAACTTTTTCTGACGATATTGTGTATAACCAAATAATGCCAATAGTACAAGGAGAATAATAACTTCAATCATCTTTTATATTTCCTTTTTTTATAAATATCTAATATTTTTTATTTTAAATTAGTCTTCAATTGTATTTTACTCTATTTTCAATTACACTCAATTTAAACAACTTAAACTATAAGGAGGCTTAGCAATGAATAATTTGCCAGAAGTTCAACAACCTGATGTCGATGGTGAGAAGAATCCTCAAAGACGTTCAGAGCAACAACACCCACAAAAACCAATTATTTCATACTTCGTGCGTAAACTGTTAGCTGCCGCAGGTGTTATCTCAATTATCTTAGGAATTTTTGCTTTTGTCTTTAATCCTGAATGGTTATTAGCGGTATCAATTCTATTTGGACTATTTTCGATTTTTATTGCGCTAATTGATATTTTACTATTTGGTCACAGTACCTATCTACGTGGTTCACACTTAATGAGTGCCTTGTTGAGTACTGTCATGGGACTAGTTCTCCTATTTCGGCAAGATGTTGCAAAAGATTTTATTGGCTTGGTATTTGGATTTTGGATTTTATTCAATGCCACGAGTAATTTAGCCCAAACTTGGGTACCCGAGTTATTAATTGGTTGGCAACGTCTCGTTGGTTTAGTGATTGGTGCAATCGGTCTTTTCCTAGGGTTATTCCTAGTATTGTTCACAGGTTACTCAACCCATGATATGCAAATTATTTTAGGTGTTTATACAGACTTGTTAGGTATCTTCTTCCTACTAGTTAGTTTCTTTAGTCGCAAAAATGATTTGAATCAACCAGCATAATTTATCAAACATCAATAACAAAAAGACAGAACACATTACATAATGAAGTGTTCTGTCTTTTTTATTCATAATTTATAAAATAGGTGTTAATAATCTTGAGAAAAATTGCTTAAATCTTAACCACCCTGATTGCTTAGCAAAATACTTTGGTGTCAATAAGGTCGCATCTGCCAAATCGTGTTCAAAAATATTATTCATTTTTAATGCCAAACTCTGGCTATACAAAAAGGCATTCACCTCAAAATTCAATGCAAAAGAACGGATATCCATATTCGCGCTACCAACGGTTACGATTTTATCATCAATCACAATTGTCTTAGCGTGCAAGAATCCTTTGTCGTAAGCATAAACTTCAATACCTTCCTGCGCAAGGACGCTAGCATAATACTCAGTTGCACGATAAACAAACATATGGTCTGGTTTTGATGGAATCATCACCCTTACTCTCACACCAGATCTGGCAGCAACCTCAATTGCATCCATAATGGCTGAATTCGGAATAAAATATGGCGATTGAATCGTGATACTTTCATGCGCCATCGAAATCATCCGCAAATAACCTTGATAAATTTGCCTTGTATCAGAATCAGGTCCTGAAGAGACGACTTGCATCGCAACATCCCCGCTTGCATTCGTTGATGGAAAGTAATTTTCACTAAACTCCAACTTTTCATTTTTTGTCGTTGCGTTCCAATCGGTAAAAAAGCGGCTCTGCATGGCTAAAACACCATCACCCACCACGCGGAGTTGTGTATCACGCCAATACCCGAACTTTTTTAAACGACCAAGATATTGATCACCCACATTGAACCCACCAATATAACCAATATTTCCGTCAATAATTACTAATTTACGGTGGTCATGATTATTAACATGTAATGAAAAGAGATGCCATCTTGGCATTAAAAACGCTTCAACCTGTCCACCAACTGCTCGTAGTCGCTTGTATAGTTTTGCATTCTTTCCACCCGATCCCCATGAATCAAAAATGACACGAACCCGAATTCCTTCTTTAGCTTTTTCAGTCAGTAAATCAACTAGTTCATTACCAATTTTGTCATTATAAATAGTATAAAACTCAATATTTATATGATGTTTTGCAGCACGAATGTCCGAAAATAATTTTTCGAACATGTCATGACCATCTGTTAAGATATCAACTTCATTTTGATTTGTAAAAATTGCTTGTTCATTCTGTAAAAACAATCTAATAAATGATTGTTCTTCAACAAAATGCTCGGGATCCGATACCGACAGTACTTCTTGTTTCTGATTTGCTGCGATTCGATCAATACCCATGATTTGTTGTGTCTGCATCGTGAAAATATGGTTTCCCGACAACTTTCGACCAAACAGAAAATAAATTAAAAATCCAACGATTGGGAATAATAGCAAAACCAACATCCATGCCCAGATTGCTGTAATATCACGGTAGCGATCTCTAAAAACGGTTAAAATAGCAGCCAGTGTGTTAATTATGAACACAAACTCCACTATCAATACCATCCAATGTTCAAACATACCCACACTCCTTTTGAATAGTACTATTATTCTAACAGTTTTATGTTGCATCAACATATTAAATTATGCAAAAAACTCAATACTACTTTAATAAGTGATGTTTGACTAGGTATTGATGGGCTACCTCATCAGCCTGTTTATGTTGTACAGTTACCTGATAATTCATCTCAATCATGTCCTTATTGGTTATCTCTCCATCGAGTCGAGATAAACTCTTTTGAATACTTGGGTATTTCTTTAGAATTGCCGTTCTAACCAACGGTGCTCCTTGGAAAGGTGGAAAATATTTCCGATCATCTTTCAAAGCCACCAGCTTATAGGCTTTTAATTGTGGATCCGTCGTATAGGCATCTGTAACATCAATTTGTTTGTTTACTAAAGCTTTATAACGCAAATTTGATGACATGCTGGTAACTTTTTTAAATTGTAATTGATATGCCTGTTTCATACCTGGATACGAATCTTTTAATTCATAAAAATCATGATCAAACCCAGCCGTTAACTGAGGTGATAATTTGGCTAAATCACTTGTCGTTTTTAAGTGATACTTTTTCGCATCTGATTGCCGAACAGCCAATGCGTATGTGTTTTGATACTTCATAGGTGCTAGATATGTGAGATTATCTTGCTTTTTTATTGCACGCTGCGCATCTTTAAAAGCTTGTGCAGGTTGGTGACTAACATGTTCCCCTTTTACCAAGGATTGTAAAACGGTTCCTGTAAATTCTGGATAGATATCAATATCACCACCTTTTAAGGCTTTATAAATAAAGGTTGTTCCGCCAAAATTTGGTTTCAATTTTACATCTAAACGTGGGTTATCTGCTTCAATGAGTTCCTTATACATATTGATTAAAATTTCTGGCTCGCCACCCAGCTTGCCCGCAATCGTGATTGTTCCTTTGGGTTGTAAAATTGCTTGACCACCTATATAGATACCACCGATTGCAACAAGGCTAGCTAAAAGAATGCCAATCTTTTTCAAAGAAAGCTTCCCAATCAACTTAATTCCCCAAGAGAAAATTAGCGCCAACAAAGCTGACAAAATAGCACCTAGCAAAAGCTGTGCATTATCATTAGTTTGTATACCAATCATGATAAAAGTTCCAAGACCACCGCCACCAATCAAGGCAGCTAATGTAGCGGTACCAATTACCATAACGGTTGCAATCCTTAAGCCTGATAAAATCATTGGCATAGCTAGCGGTAACTGAATTTTGAATAACTTAAACGGACGCGAAAAGCCGAATGCTTCGGTCGCTTCAGTTAAATTTGGATCAATTTCAGTTAAACCTGCATACGTGTTTTGAAAAATAGGCATAATTGCATATAAAACTAAGGCAATTATTGCTGGCACTGTTCCAATACCAACAAATGGAATCAATGCTCCTAAAACAGCTAAACTAGGAATCGTTTGAATCACACCTGCTATCTGTAAAACTAGCTCACCCGCTCGACGATGATTCATTAAGGCAATTGCCAATGGCACGGCAATTGCCGCTGCGATGAGAATGGCTGCTAGTGAGAGTAACACATGTTCACGCAACGCAACCAAAATATCACCTGACTGCGTTGTCAGTAAATTTACCAAATCGTTTAACATGCAATCTCCTTTATTGTTGACTGATATACTGCAGTAAATCATCTGCAGTAACAAAATATTGCTGATCAATAATTACTTGATGATATTCTCGTAAAACCATTGCTAATTCTTGAATTGTCTGCGTTTCCGACAAATGTGGCGCCTGGATCACTTGGTCTGACTTTAATAAATGAAATAAGCCCGCCAATTTTAAATCCGAAATCAATGTAACCCGTTGATTGTTAAATAGTGATGACACAATTTTATTAGCTGGCTGATTAATCACCGTATTTGGATCTCCAACTTGCTGTAAACGTCCATTAACAAGTACACCAATTCTGGTCCCCAATCTTAGTGCTTCTTGCATATCATGAGTAACAAATAAAATCGTTGGCTTAAATTCTTTATGTAACTCTAAAATAAGATCCTGTAATTGTTTGCGAGATAATGGGTCCAATGCACTAAAGGGTTCATCCATTAAAATGATACTTGGTTTTGTAATCAACGCCCTAACAATTCCGACACGTTGTTGTTCACCACCTGATAGTTCACTAGGCATTCGATCACTATACTGCTCATGAGGCAAGCCAACTCTATCCAACAATTCATTGACCAATGTTTGTCGTTTTTCTCGTTTAATACCTTGTGCCTCTAATAAAATACCGGCATTTTGACTGATTGTTAAATTTGGAAACAGCGCAATATTCTGTAAAACATAACCAATATTTTTTCTCAACTTGGCCCTATCCACCTGATTAGTGTCCACCCCATCAATCAATATCTGACCATCAGATTGGGAAATCAATCGGTTAATCATTTTCAAAATTGTCGTTTTCCCACTACCACTTGGTCCAACCAAAACAAAAAATTCACCTGAGGCAATGGTTAAATTGAGTTTATTAACGACTTGCTTTTCTTGATATGTCTTGACCACATCACTGAATTCTATCATTGCTATGACTCCTTTATTTAGCACCTAATTGCCATCTACAAAATAATTTCTTCAAAATCAAAGGAATATAAAAAAGAAGTTGGGACAAAAGAAAATGTTCCAACTTTTTTGCTAAAAATATCTTAATTAAAAGCATGTCAGTTTGATAGCATAAACGCGTTCCAAAAGTCTGAAGTCTCAATGTAAAGCAATTTACGCCGGATTCAAAACAACTTTTGTCTCGCTCTCCTTTGATACATTATAACGTTTCAAGCGCCTTTTTTAAACGTTGCACTTTTTGAGCAATGTTTGTTGCCTTCATAATCTCACTAACAATTGCCACACCAACAATTTCTGTTCCCTTGAAGACATCAATACGTTCTTCTGTAATGCCGCCAATGGCAACAACCGGAATATTAACAGCTGCAGTAATTGCCTTGAGTGTATCAATTGACGTTTGCTTCGTAACAACTTTTGTCTGTGTTGGGAAAATAGCACCTGTTCCTAAATAATTTGCACCATCTGATGCCGCTTCAGTTGCACGTGTAACTGTTTTTGCTGACACACCTAAGATTTTATCCTTACCAAGCAATTTCCGAGCAACTTTGACTGGTAACTCGTCATCACCAATATGGGCACCACGCGCATCAACCGCCAGGCAAATATCAATTCGATCATCAATAATTAATGGTAAGTCATATTTATCTGTAATTTTTTTTACTTTTAGCGCTAATTCATAATAATCCCTTGTCGATAAATTTTTCTCCCGCAATTGCACAACTGTAACCCCGTTAGCACAAGCGGTTTCAATTTTATTTAAAAATTCACTTTCTGATTCGTCATATCTCGCTGTCACTAAATATAATTGTTTCGTCATTTTTTGTTCCCCTTATCTTATTTATCCAGTCAGAATCTTCAACCCCTAATAATGAAAGCTCATTTAAGAATAACTGTCGAAATTCTGCAATTCCTGAGGTCACAGTTTTGCTTTTTGCGGTCTCCCCTGCAATGTTCAAATAGCTGATTGCTTGAATCGCTGCATCTTCGGGGGAAGCACCTTCTCCCAATAACGCTGCCAACAGGCCACTTAAAGTATCTCCTGAACCTGTAAAACGATCTAATTCTGGTACACCATTACTTAGAACCCAAACGTTATTCCTAGCCACAACAATATCTTTTGTCCCAGTAGCAACATAAACCGATTCTTGAGGTAACTGCTTAAGTGCCGTAATTAAATTGATTAATTCTTCATCTGTCTGGTCTAATAAACTACCATCCACACCTCGTCCATGCGTTTGTAAATCACAAAGTGCACGCATTTCTGAAATATTACCGCGGACAATTGTTGGTTGATCTGCAATGATTTTTTTAGCGACTTTCATGGCAAATTTAGCGCTCGCAATTCCAACCACATCTAGTACAACTGGTTCTTTGCCAATCGCTAATTTACTGGCTGCTAAGATGCTCTTTTCCTTATCAAGTGACAGACTTCCTAAATTTAACAACAAACTATTTGTCTGCAATGCCAAATCATTAAAGGCGCGAATGTCTTCTGTCATAATCGGCTTCGCACCAATATAAAGGAGTGTGTTTGCCACAGTCTCTACTGAGATAGCATTAGTAATACAATGAATGAGTGGTGCTGTTTGCAACGGAATGGTGATCTTTTTCATCTTATAATACGCTCCTCGCCATTAAAAACTCGCATCATGTCTTTGAACAAAGATATCTTTTTTGCTTGTTGCCAAATGAGCCAAGCTGCTACTGCACCAATAAATGTGGCACCTAAGAATCTTGGTGTATACAGTAACCAGTACAAATCTGTCTTGGTGCCCGTAAATAGCACCATAACTGGGTAAGATAGTAAAGATCCGATTATTCCAGTACCGATAATCTCACCAACAATTGACCCATAAATACTATGTACCCAACGGGCACCTAACCCTGCTAACAAGGCGCCAAAAACGGCCCCAGTTAATGCCAATGGTGGGATACCCATCATCATCATCCTAATAATTCCGCAACAAGTCGCCATAATCGTTGCATACAATGGCCCCATAAGTACACCAGCTAAAATATTAATCACACTGGACATTGGTGCCATTCCTTCGATACGTAAAATTGGTGACAACACCACGTCTAGTGCAATCATCATAGCTAAATATGTTATTTTTCTAACTTTCGAATTCATTATTGTTTTCCCCTAGTAAATTTAGACAATATAATTTCATTAATCCAAGAATAGATGCAAAATAAAAAAACCTCCTCGCAATAAAAAAATCATCACAAAGAGGCCATTAATTGACACATTCACACAATTCCTACGCTTAAATAACTAAAACAGGTACGAAGGGTCTAGATTCTATCTCATTCTCAGCCAGATTGGCTCCCCTTTGTGATTATATTTAATTTTTATACTATAATATTATCACACATACGATTAAAATGTATTTTTAAATAATATCATGGTTAAGTGATTGTGTGATGTATTTCCAAAATAATTCATTAGCTTTGGATTCATGAACTTGTTTCATTCTCATAAAGCCAAAATCACTTGTTGTGTGTGTTGCGATTTTACGCTTTACCATTTGCCCATCATTCGTCATATCAACTCTTTTTTCCATCATCAAAGCGATACCCATACCATTTAATACCATGTTTAAAATAATATCGATTCGCTCACCTTGATAGGCAACTGCAGACATCAATTGCCTTCTTTCTCCAGCAGAGCCAAATTTGTTGAAAATGATTGTCTCTTCGCCTTCTAGTAGCAATAATTCTTCCTTCATTAAATCGCTTAATGAAATAACTTGATTTGCTGACAATGGGTGATTAGCGGGTAATACACAAATCAAGTTGTCTTGATCGGTCAGCAGCGTCTCAAGTTTATTACTAACATCTGGTGTATAGTGACCAAAAATTATATCTGCTTGATTATCATTTAATGAGTTAAGTAATAAACTATCTTTAGTTTCAGAGAAGTGCAGCGTAATTTCAGGATGACTTTTGTGAAAGTCACTCATTAATGAAAAACCACGATAATTCGAAAATGTTGGCATTGTATGAATCGTCAGCACGTTATCTGACTCTGAATCATGTTGCACTAAAGTCTGTTGTAATGCGTCAAATTCATGCAAAATTTTTTTTGCATACATTTCGGTAATTCTTCCTGACTCAGTTAAGGAAATATGGCGGTGCTCACGTTTGAATAATTGCGTTTTTAGTTCCTTTTCCAAAGATAAAATTTGCTTAGAAATATTACCCTGCGTTGTATATAATCTTTCAGCAGTTTCTGAATAATTACCTGTTTCAGCTAAATCTAGAAAGACCTTAAATTTATGTATATCCATGATACAGTTCCCCAATTATTACTATTTGGAATAGTTTATCACATTTTAGTTAAATTTGTCATATGTAAATTTTATTCAATACCTAGTTAATTTTTGAAAAATATTTGAAAGACCACTAAATAACTATCACTGTTTCTAAATCTAATCATGTGATTCTTGGTCATATGACGAAAAAAACTGGAACAATTTAATGTTCCAGTTTCTTCATTGATTATCTTAAAATTACTTCTCAGAAATTGCTGCAATTCCTGGCAATGTCTTACCTTCTAGGTATTCAAGAGAAGCACCACCACCAGTTGAAATGTGGCTCAATTGATCAGCAACACCTAATTGTTGAACAGCAGCAGTTGAATCACCACCACCAACAATCGTTGTTGCACCCTTTTCGGTTACCTTAACTAGTTCTTCACCAATGGCTAAGGTTCCCTTGGCAAAGTTAGGCATTTCGAATACACCCATAGGTCCGTTCCAAACAACCGTCTTTGCGTCCGCAAGAACTGACTTAAATAGTTCAACTGACTTAGGACCAATATCTAGTCCCATGTAACCATCTTTAATGTCACCTTCTGCAACATATGAATCAGCATCATTTGCAAACTTATCAGCAGCAACAGCATCAACTGGCAATACTAACTTATCACCAGCATCTGCAATTAATTGCTTTGCAAGTTCAACCTTGTCTTCTTCAAACAATGAGTTACCAATTTTCTCACCCTTGGCAGCAGCAAATGTATATGCCATTCCTCCACCAACAATGACTTTATCAGCTTTTTCCAACAAGTTTTGGATAATAGTAATCTTATCAGATACCTTAGCACCACCAATAATGGCAACAAATGGACGCTCTGGATTTTCAACAGCGCCTCCTAAGAACTTAATTTCCTTTTCCATTAGGAAACCAGCTGCAGTTTGAGCAATATTTGCAGCAATGCCGGCATTTGATGCATGTGAACGGTGTGCAGTACCGAAAGCATCGTTAACAAAGATGTCACCCAATGATGCCCAGTAAGCACCCAAGGCAGGATCATTCTTTGATTCACGCTTAACAACTTCACCATCAACAACATCAGCGTAACGTGTGTTTTCAAAGATTAATACTTGACCATCTTCTAACTTGTTAATAGCATCTTCAAGCTCTGGACCTTCAATTGCTGGTACAAATGTCACAGGCTGGCCAAGTAGATCAGCCAAACGTTGTGCAACGGGCTTCATTGATAGCGCTGGCTTATCATCTTCACTCTTAATACGTCCCAAATGTGAGAACAATACCGCACGTCCACCGTGTGACAAAACATACTTGATTGTTGGCAATGCTGCAACGATACGATTATCATTTGCAACTTCTTGTTGTCCATCAACTTCCTTTAGTGGAACATTGAAGTCAACACGCATCAATACTTTTTTACCTTTTAATTCTAGATCCTCAACTGTCAACTTTGCCATGGAATCCCTCTTTCTTTTTTACTTCAAATACTACAAATCTTATATAAAAAACGGATGGTTCAGACTATTACTAAACCATCCGTTTTCAAATAATAGTGTAAGTAACTATTAAAGTGTTGCCAAGTGCAACAAAGTACGGATCATGTTTGAAGTGAAACCATACTCGTTATCATACCAAGCAGCAGTTTGTACTAATTGCTTATCACCAACAGTGATAACCTTAGTCAAAGTTGGATCAAATACGGCACCGTGTGTGTCGCCAATGATGTCTGATGAAACAATTTCATCATCATTGTATCCGAATGAAGCATTTTCATACTTCTTAACTGCTTCGTTAACTTCTTCAGCAGAAACTTTCTTTGACAATACAGCAGTCAACTCAGTAACAGAACCGTCAACAACACCAACACGTTGTGCGTGACCATCCAACTTACCAGCAACTGATGGAACAACAAGACCAATAGCCTTAGCAGCACCAGTTGAGTGAGGAATTGTATTTACAGAAGCTGCACGGTTTGAGCGCAACTTCTTACCCTTAGGTCCATCCAAAAGCATTTGAGTACCAGTAAAGGCGTGAACAGTAGTCATCAAACCAATTTCAACACCGAATTCCTTGTCCAAGGCATTTGCCAATGGTGCAAGTGATTGTGTTGTACATGAACCAGCAGAAACAATGTTGTCATCTGCAGTCAATGTATCTTGGTTAACACCGTAAACAACCGTTGGTACTTTACCAGCAGGTGCTGATACCAATACCTTCTTTGCGCCGGCATCCAAGTGTGCTTGTGACTTTTCTGCTGAAGTATAGAAACCAGTTGATTCCAATACAATTTCAACACCGTCATTAGCAACCCACTTCAAGTCAGCTGCATCACGCTCAGCGTATACACGGATCTTCTTACCGTCAACGATAATTCCTTCTTCGTCAGCTGAAACGTCAGCGTTCAAAGTACCATGAGTTGAATCATACTTCAACAAGTATGCCAACATAGCAGGGTTAGTTAAATCGTTAATCGCAACAACTTCAATGTCGTCCGCTGTATCCTTTAATTCAAGAATACGACGAAATGCCAAACGACCAATACGGCCGAAACCGTTGATACCAATCTTAACAGTCATATTATTAAGATTCCTCCCAGAAAAAATTCTTTTGTAACGTTTCTACATGAATTATTATACGACTTTGTTTACAATTTCGCAAACAAACCCACCAACTATTGTTACGTATTAATTTCATATCAATTGAAATTAATATTATGAAGGATGAATTAGTGAATATCATCTAGTATTCAAATGTCACCCACTACAAGTATTATACGATAAGCAGGAACAAATTTCGTTATATTTGCTTGAACATTAGTTCACTTACCGTATTGACTTAATTACAAAATAATAGTTTATTATTATCGGTTTTCAAATCGTTAATTTGACATATTACAGACAACAAAACATACTCACTTGTGAAATTTCACACTTTATTTACCTAATAGAATCCGATGTGCCTCTTCACCATCAACGCCCCCTAGCCTAATTAGACTATAACGTAATAATAACTTGACACCACGTACCACTCGATGAACATTTCCATCAATTAAAAACTCAATCATTGAAATAATTGCCATTACCACAATCCACATGCATGTCAGTGTCCCCAAGATGATTAAGAACGTTATCATATCATTACTCATAAATTGCCTCCTGACAATTAGTTTAAACTTAATGTTATTTGTTAATAATAGTCCTAAGTACAATTCCTTAGGACTATTATTAGTATATATTAGGTTTAAATTAATTTCAAGGATAAATTTTATATTTAACTTAACAACCCGTTTCTTCTATATAAGCTAACAGTTTCTTGCGCAAAATCTAATGGATATCCTAAATATTCACACAACATCCAGGCCTCGAATGGTTGATCCTCATATTCATGTGCAAGCCTTAATATAACTTTCTCAGGTGTCATATATTTAATTACCGACTCGCGTGCATCGATTTCGTCGTTATGAGCAAGTGTTGCATCGTAATCCATGTGGTTACCAATATCTGAAATCGCATGATGATATTCCTCAACCAAGGTCTTCGCTTTATCAAAAATTGACAACGTTTTGTCTACAAAAATATACGCCTTATTCCCTTTTAAGTAAGCAACGCCATCTAACCCAGAATTTTCTTTAAGTGGCATTGTGTCTAAGATAACCGGTGTCATCCCCAAACCAAGTAGATCATTCTCCACCCTAATTAGAAGATCATCATAACTATCTGTTCCCATTCCGATCCTCATAATCAGCAATTAGTCCTTCAATATAAGACTTAGCTCTATCAATAACTCGTGAACGTTCTTCATCTGGTAAACCAGAAATATCTAGTCCCCAGTGGGCAGCCATTAAGACTGGTTCATCAGTAACCACTGCTTTTGAAGATTGGTTAGGCTCTTCGACAAGATCTGATTTTGATATGCCAAAAAATTCAGCCATTGCTTCAATTTTATCAATTCGCGGATATGTTTTTCCATTTGACCAATCAGAAATAGTTGCGGTTGATACACCAATAACTTCAGCAAGGTGTGCTGCCGTCATTTCATTTTGTTTAATGTATCTTTTTATATTTCGGCCCATCGTGGCCTTTCCTTCTGATGATGCCATATGCTCCACCTTTTCTATTTTAAAGTTTTGAATTATTTTTATTTTTACAATTACTATAATAAAGCTAAACTTAATTAATTGCAAGGTTTAACCTAACGATTAGGTACATCGAAGCCATTGTTAATGTTGCAAATACAAATTTAATAGGCTATAATTTAATCTGTTGTGGACCCGTAGTGTAATGGATATCACGTTGGATTCCGGTTCCGGAGATGAGGGTTCGATTCCCCCCGGGTTCATAGTAAGGTTTAGAAATGCCTTTGTATCAACGTTTTGCCTTTACATCAGGCATTCAGGTACACACCTAAGTACACACAATGTCATAGAATTACATGGAAATAGAGTTAAATGTGTACCTAATGTGTACCTAGAAAAATCAATGGATAACCACACCTTGTTATATGTCGCTGTTCGCTTTAAGTGAATGGCGTTTTTTATTAAGACTTAAATCAGTTGTATTTGGGAAATAACCGGCAGAAACAAAACCGCCTTCTATGCGAGTGGATGATAATGGCCCTAGTCAAAAGCGTCCTTGTTTCTGTATTAATAGGGATATTCAGACTCAAATAATTAGAAACGAAAGTTTTATATCATGACATAAAAAATTCATAGTTCAGCACACAAAATTGTTATGCAAGTGTTAGATCATTTTTATACCAAAGTATTGACGAAAAAGTATTTATAATCAGTATCAGCCGTCAACAATTGCAATTCAGCTTTTATGCAGAAAATGCAAAATTATCGAAAGGTATGTGATGCTTGATCGTGTACACTAACTAGCCAAAACCCTAAATTAATCGTACCTTTTATACCATAGTCTACATATATAAAAAAGTTCTGTTCTCATGCTATTACACGAAAACAGAACTATTCTTCTAACTAATTCTCTAATTTATGCAGAACACTGATTACTTCTAGCAATGCTAAAGCCACTTCAGACCCTTTATTACCAGATTTCCCCCCCGATCTTTGTTGAGCCTGTTCTAATGTATCAGTTGCTAGAACCCCAAATACAATAGGTGTATTAGTGTGTATACCAATTTCCGAAATACCATTAGCAGACGCATTAATAACTAGATCATAATGATCTGTTTCCCCTTTAATTACGGCGCCTAATGTAATAATGCCATCATATTTCTTGTTTTCTGATACCTTCTTTGCCACTAATGGAATTTCAAAAGCCCCCGGCACCCATATAATATCAATATTTTCTTCTATAATACCCTGCATCTTCAAGGATTCTTTTGCTCCTATAATGAGTTGTTCGACAATTAATGTATTAAAGCGACTCGCAATAATTGCAATGGTTCTATTTTCATTTTGTGTTAAGTTTCCTCTATAAATCATACTTTAATCTCCTGAAAGTCATTATATTAACGTGATCATTACTATAAAGTAAGTGCTGTCACTTATGATTAGGCTATTGATAAAAAGTAATAAATTATTTTTATCAATAGCCTATATATTACCAGCTGTTAGTTTTTATAATAAATGTTTAAATTTTTCCCTTTTAGTTTGAATATATTTTTTATTAATATTATTTACCCCCGTAATTAAAGGAACGTGTTCCACAATCTCAATACCATTATCAGTCAATGCTTGAATCTTTTCTGGATTATTTGTTAACAAACGAATTTTAGTCATCCCCACTAATTTTAGAATTTCAGCAGCTTGCTTATAATCTCTTTCATCTGGTTGATGTCCCAAAGCAACATTAGCATCATAAGTATCGTATCCATTTTCTTGTAAAACGTATGATTTTAATTTTTCATACAAACCAATACCTCGTCCTTCCTGAGGTAAATAAACAATCGCTCCTCCTTGTTCATTTATTGTCTTTAGCGCTGCATGTAGTTGTGGACCACACTCGCATCTTAAAGATCCAAAAACTTCACCAGTAATGCACTCAGAATGCAGTCTAACAAGCGGAACATCATTTTGGTGTGCTCCACGACTTTCAATAAGTATGTTAGGTCGTTCATTTTCTGTATTAAATTCAGTCAAATTAAAATCACCATAATTGCTTGGTAAATGAACTGTTATTCCAGGTTTTATGTTTCGTTCTTCAATATATTGTCTATAATTAATAATGTCTTGAATCGATAACTGTAATAAACTTGCTTGTTCAGCAAGTTTATTTAATTCTTTTTCTCGGGCCATATTACCATCGTCAGATAAAATTTCGATAATATACGCAATTGGTGTAACTCCTGCTAAACGTGCCAAATCAACGGCCCCTTCAGTGTGCCCTACACGAGTTAAGACACCGCCATCCTCAGCTACCAATGGAAATACATGTCCTGGTTCTTCAAAATCATTTTTTCTTGTACTTAGATTTGCTAGCTGTTTAATTGTATTAGCTCGTTCATATGCTGAAACACCAGTAGTACTTGCTATATGATCTACGCTAATTGTAAACTTTGTCCCAAATTTTTCAGTATTATTTTCCACCATTTGTGTTAACCCAAGATTAAGTGCACGGTCCTTTGACATCGGTACTGTTAATACACCCCTTGCCTTTTTTAGTGCAAAATTTACTGCTTCTGGTGTAGCAAACGCAGCCAATCCAACTAAATCGCCTTCATGCTCTCTATTTTCATCATCAGTTAAGATAACCAATTCACCACGTTTTAGACTTTGAATTGCCCTAGTCACTTTATTGATACTATCTTTGATTTCCATGTATAATATCGCCTTTCATTAAATATTTTGCTAAAATATCCGTCTCAATATTTACTTCATTACCAATATTTAAATTTCCTAAATTAGTTTTTTGGATCGTTAATGGAATTAATCCAATTTGAAACGTTTTTTTTGACATCGTAATAACGGTGAGACTAACTCCTGAAATTGTAATTGATCCCTTTTTCACAATTTGCTTCATAATCTCTTGATCATCTGGTTGCAGAGTTAACAAAATTGTACTATCAACCTGCTGTCGTCGCACGACTGTCCCAATTCCATCAACATGTCCTAAAACAAAATGCCCATCAAATTTTCCTGAAGCTGGCATCGCTTTTTCCAAGTTTATATTTTGCCCAACTTTATAATTTTTTACTGCAGTTGTGGTAAAAGTTGGTACCATAATTTCAAATTGTGCTTCACTAGATGAAAAATCAACAATAGTCAAACAGATACCATCTAACATGATACTGTCACCCAAACTAACATTTTTAAAAAAATCATTGCTTGTCTCAACTTTCAATCGCAATTCCTGATTATTTTTCCAATGTATAGCACTCAATTTTCCAATACTTTGTGTAATACCTGTGAACATTTTAAAATCTCCAATTCTGATTAATATAAACCGATTTTATAGCATTACCAAGTTTAGTTTGCCTGACTGGCTTCATCGTTGGTGATACTGCAGCCAAACTATTATTATTCAAAATTTTATTGGTCTTATAGACTATCATTTCTTGCCATAAATTTTCTGTCAAAAACGATGATATAAATGTTGGTCCGCCTTCCACCATGACAGATTGAGCTTTTTTATCAAATAGATCATTCAATATCCCAATTAAACCATCATGCATTAAAATAATATTTTCATAGAATGAAGCAAACTCTTCATTTTCAGTATAAACAATCCAATCCTTTATATAACTATATGGTAATGTTTTTAATCTACCTCGACGATCAACTACGATGCGAGCAGGTTGTTTATGATCAATCACGCTATGTCGCACAGTTAAATTCGGTAAATCCGTTAAGAAAGTTTGACTTCCAATCATAATAGCGCTCCGCGTAGCTCTTTCATGATGCACATCACTATCCGCTCGATCATCAGTTAATTTAACTCGTTGTTGATTAGATGTTGACACAAAGCCATTAAGAGACGTTGCTACCTTCAGTTGAATATATGGTAACCTATTCTCAAAATATTGATGAAATTCCGGATTTAATTCCCGACTATGTTGCGTATTTAATATGGAAACTAAAACGTTCGCATTTTTTAAAATAGCAACTCCTTGTCCTCTAGTCCTGGGATTTGGATCAATAGAACCTATAACAACACGTCTTAATCCCCAATCTTTCATGGTTTCAGCACAAGAATTAACTTTTCCACGAACAGCACATGGCTCCAAGGTAACATACATTGTCGCACCTTTAATTTGGGACTTATCAGATAATTGATTGTAAGCATTGATTTCTGCGTGAGATTCCCCAAATTTTTTGTGATATCCAATAGACAAAATTTCTCCATGTTTAACGACTACGGCACCAACACGCGGATTTTCAAATGTCAGTGCTTTGTCTGCTAAACTAGCAACTTGTGCAGCCATATTCATAAATGTTAAATCATCCATCTTTTCCTCCTTTTTTGGAGCAAAAAGCCCGATATGTTTAAAAAAACACATCGGGTTTATTTTTAGATTAATTTAAAACAACCAGTCTCTATTATGAAAAAATCCACACAAAAAAACCAGCTTATTCTAAATCTTCTCCCATCCAGACTTTAACTGTCGGTCACAGAATCACACTGTGTCAACTACATACCACGGTATGTAGGTCACGGACTGAGGTACATCGTACCATTACCGTCGGTCGGGAATTTCACCCTGCCCCGAAGATTAATTATTTAACATGTAGGACTTTACACTGGAATTTCAATTCTGTCAAATTTTTCTAATATTTCAAAATTTCATTAATTTAATATAATCAGCAATTCGTGGAAATCATACATATTTATTAGATACATTGAGTGAATGGCTTTTTCTCGTTTATAATTTGTCATTTTATCGTTGTCATACTCATTATTAGTAACTAATTTAACCATGCTCGAAAATCATATATGTCTACAAAAGCATTGGCGAATGATATAAAACCCTGATTTAAAAAATGTAGTCCGCTCCTACTGCTGTAGCCTGTTATGTCTTCAATCTCTAGCCACTTTAGTCTCTGTAAGTACTGATACTTTAAAAAGGCTCTTGGCCGCTCTGGTACTGCTTGCATAGCTTCTAATATCTGACTTAGCCATATCTTCGACTGCATATAAACCGTTAGTTTTGTATCGGTGGTGTTGTCATTGTGCTTAACTTTAGGCATATCATCAATAAGCGGACTTTCTAAATCAATATAACTTGTGTGCGCCCTGATCATAATGATTGGTAATTCTTTTTCAAAAAATTCTTTAACGTTCTTTTGTTTCTGCTTAACATCTAATTCTTTTTCTTGTTCTAATATCGACAACATGTAAAAATTATCCTCTATTAAATCATGAAATTATAACCGTTTTATGTGCACCCTTTTTGTGTTTTGTGTGCGTACTTTTTGTGCGTACTTTTTGATTTTGTACGCAAATTTAGCGTTACGTTTTAGTGCAACACGTTGCAACGTTTTTGTTGCGTTGCGTTGCATTTTGTTGCATTCGTTGCAACGCTTTTTCTTGTTAAATCAGAGCTTCATAGCCCTTTCAAATAGCTTCCAAACCAGCTTGTTACCTTAACATTTCTTAACATCTAACAGCGTTGCGACAACGTTTAAAGACTAGCATTTTAGGCTAGCAAATGCTAGCATCTCACACCATCATTTACCATCATTTTAGTCCAGCATTTTCCAACATCTGCTACAGCATTTTCCAGCATAGCATCCTAACATTTCCTAACATTTTACCTTAGCATTTCTTAGCATTTGCCCTAGCATTTCCTAGCATCCTACCTTGACATTTCTTGACATCAACACGAACTTTTACTTACTAAAAAACGAGGCAAACGTACCTGCCTAAATCATCAAAATAGTCGTTTTGTTCGTTTACAAATTGTCTCGTTATTCTGCATTTAATCAATTGGCCAGCTATGACCATTTAACTTGTTTGAATATGCCGGGCTCAAATCTGCGCTCGTTAATCAATAAATTAGGTTGGCCGACTTCTCGGCAAACCCCCAATAGGTCTGCTTAATTATAAACAAGCCTCAAATGGGTCTGCCCAATATTGGCTATACCCTGTAAATGTCTGATCGGGTATCGTTAATATCGACGAGACCTAAAAGAGATGGCCGAAACTTCTGCCACCCTATTCTCTAACAGCCATGTCCATATCTGGCTTTGTGTTGGCCGACTTCTCGGCTAACCTCTTTTGTAATTGCTTATTAAATTGATATTTCCAATTAGCTACGACACTATACTTAGCATCAAACTGATAACTAATCTGTTGCCATGTCTTTTTGTCTTTCTCATGCATTGTCATAGCCCTTAATTGGATAGCTGGCAATTCTGATAACATGTTTTCAACGGTTTCTAGTTGATGTTCATACATCTTTAGCTTGGTATCATCCGTACTTTGCTCATAAGCCATGTTGAGCTTAGTCGCTTTGATATTAACTTTCAATCTACCACTAAAATAATCTCTAATTAATTGCTGTGTTTGTTCCACTTCTGCACCTCCTTCATTCCATAATGGAATAGGTCATTACTTAATTATTATACAAAAAATATCATTGATTTTTATTAATCGCCCCGTCTCCTTTTTTTAAAAAATGGATAACTAGCGATTACATTCAATAACATTCAATGAACCTATTTATATAGTACAAAAGTGATAATAAAGCGCAAAAAAGCACTAACAAATTAATGCTAGTGCTTAATCACCATTGTTCATTATAAGTATCTTAATTAGTTGTTTTTTCAACACTTCCATCCGGATAAATGATGCCAATTGACACAGTACTTGACCTTACATCTTGCCCCCAAATAACTAATTTTTTTGATGGTGGCGCTGGTGTAAAAGAAAAGCCCCAGGATTCCATTTGAGTCATTTTTTGTTCATACGTTAAAGGTGCTGTGACTATATAATCTAAGTTTTCTAAATCTTCATTTCGTTGTCGATCGCTTTCAGCAATACCTGTATTATCCTGCTGATTGTCTTTAACCGAATGTCCATAAGCATTAACTTCTTGATTTTCTTCTGTCACACCACTTTGTGAGCTCGTTACTTCATCAGCCACCTCACTATCGTTGCTTACAGAACTTGATGGGCTAACATTAGATTCTTCATGCTTATCCTTAACTACCGCATGCTTTTTTATCGGGGATGTTGTTTCCCGCGTATATATTTTATTTTGCTTATTCAACTGATGAAAAGTAAATACACCACTACTAATAACAACTAACATAAAGATAACAATTACAATAACCCGATTTTTAAATTTTTTATGTTGTTGTTGTTCTTTTGCCCGTTCTTGTCTTGAAGTCATAGCTCTAACCACCCTTTCACTATCAAGTATATAGGTTAGTGGCTGTTTTGTGGTTCTAAATACGTTTATATAGCATCATTTTTTAATTTCATGTAAAAATGTGTAATTCTCATAACCGAATTTTCGGCTGTGAGAAATATATGATGTCATACCTACATTTGAGCACTTTCTATCAACAGTGGCAGAAAGACGATCTAGTTACTATCTAGGTCATTGTTACCCCAAATTGGACAACTCTGTAATGACTAACAATGCGGGCGTTCCTGAACATCCCCATTCATTTCAAAAAAGGTTTTGTCAGGTTCGACACTTCTGTCGAAAACCAATAAAAAAAGCTCACCAAGCTATTCAATCAAATAACCTAGCGGGCTTTAAATATATATGTACCTTATTATTTTTCAATTTTGTGATAAAAAATTTTATACCATGGTTGTTCCGTACCGTTACCCTGGGTATATTTTAACTTAATCATTTCTAAACATTTATAAAAGTCAGGAAAAAGATCAGCATTCATATAATTAAATGACGTTAATTTTTCTTGGATATCCCTAGCAGCTGTTTTCAATGCTATCTCAGGATTATTATTTCCTTCATCATCAAGACCATCTGGTAACAATTCTTGTTCAAGACTAGCATTATCGTATTTTAAATTAATGGAGATACGGTCTATTTTCTTTTCCCCATATATTAATGCCCCCTCTAACTTTTCGAAATTTAAGAATGCTCCTTTTTGAACTGTAATTCTAAGATTATTATCCTTATTTCCAACCTCTTGAAACAAAGTGTTTTCCCCGTCTTCTCGTATAAAAAAAACATCCATTTTAAGTGAGCCATGTTCCTCGCTATACTGATAATTATTAGTCATAAACAGCATAGCTATAAATGGATTTTCAGTAATATCTACTAAAGGCGTTCCTAATCCATAATGTTGTAAAATTGCTAAATTTGCAGCTCTTTTTTTACTCCCAAAATCTGAAGAATACTCTATTTCGTGTGGAAATTTATTAGCGATAGACTCATAAATTGTATCATATTGAATCCTAAATTCATCTGAATAGCCATTTTCGCCATCTCGATACAACGTAGGTTTTAGAGGCCAATCTCCCCCTTGACCTCTAAAATAAATTTTATAGCCTTTACATTTTTCTTTAACTTCAGTGCGAATAATGTCAATTATTTCTTTAATTGCATAAAAAGCAGACCAACTCTGTCTTATCTTTGAATGTGATTTTGAAAATTCTAGATCATTTATATGTTTCACTATGTCTTGACCGATATTTTGCAAAACAGGAGAATTTAACTGTTCGTTTGCACAGCTAATATCATTTATAATATAAAATCTTTTGTCATCATTATTAGTTACACCAACTTTAATATCAATTTCAAGTGTGTCAAAAACTTTCGTTTCTACATAAACTTTTTTCCTTGATTCATATTCCATTGTCATATTTATCTACCCAGCAGTTCGAACAAATAAATTTAGATTTTCAACTCGGAATTCTACTGACTTACCCGAAACATTTAGTTGTTGTGCTAAATAATCTTTAATCTCTTTTACTGATTCCTTATTTAATTTATTTCTATCAAGATTTTTATCATCAATATAATCTTCAGTATATTTATAAACTAATTTCCGTGGCATTAACAATTGTGCAGCAAACTTATTAGCAAAAACTTCATCTTTCCTATCACTTACTGTGTAATCCCTGCTATCATTTTTTCTGTATGCATTTACCTTTCCCTGGAATGCATGACCCAATTCATGCGCCATAGTGAATCTCTGGCGGTATTCAACTTCATCCTTATCAATTAAAATGGTTTTATCTCTGAGTTCACCACTTACGCCCAAAGATTTTTCAGGCTTAACTTCAAAGCCTAGTTTTTTCAGAAGAGACTCTACATCTACATAGCTTGTAGCTAATTCTTCATCTGGATTAATTCGCTGATTTTCACTTTCTGATCCCAAGTTATCATTTAGTAATTGAATAAAATTAGGTGAAAAAACTTCTTTATACTTCATTTTTTTCTCCTTTAATTGAATGTATCAATTTAAGTCTTCTATATATTCTATCATAGGTTAACTTTGTTGATATAATTAAGGTTATATCTTTGTCAAATTTTCTATTATAGACACATTTTCTACACTTCTATCTATACCTCTAATTATATATAACCCATCTATCACGGTGACCAGTTAACCTATTTTTGCTTACCTAAACATATTTATAAAGGCATGACAAGTTGGTGGCTCAAATTTGAGCGCTCCTCAATACTTAGGGTGGCAAAATTTTCCGCCAACCCATGTTATTTAATCTAAGTGATATCGGTTTAATCGACCCCTCTAAAAAACGCCAACAAAGCATTATACTTTGCTGGTGTTACTTTATTTAATTACACTAATTTCTATATCTTTATAGATGCTTACACTTGGTTATTCTCCGTGTTGTTTACCACGTATGACATGATCAACGTGTTCTAGTGTCTCATTGATTACATCTAAAATATGTGGATCATTCAATTGGTAGTAATTGTATTTGCCTTGTCGTTCAGCCATTACTAGCTGATACTCACGTAATAATGCTAAGTTATGCGATATAACCGACTGCTCTACTGATAGCTTTTCACTTAATTCATTAACACTCATGCTTGTATTTTGTAACATATACAACATTTGCACTCTAACAGGGTTACTTAATAATTTCATGACCTTATTCATTTCATTTAAGTGTTCTTCATCAATCATAGTACTAACCTCTCACTAAAATAATGCGATTAAATGACTAATCAAACCACTATCCCAAAATACATATAAACCGATGAGGACATAGCAGACTTTCATCAGTATTTCACCGTAACGATCCATTAGCCCAGTAACAATTTTCATATCTGCTACCAACTTAACAATGAACACAATAACGATCGTCAACATGGCAATAATTAGAAGTGTGATTAAAAAACTTTTAAAGCTCTCGCCCACCATAACAGGTAAAAATATAGCTAAAACACACCCTGCACAGACTGATACATATGTTAGTAATACTGTTATAATTGGCGACCTTTTACTGTCATTATCCTGTTCTTCATCATTATCGTGGAGAGCGATATAAATGGGTAATACTCCCAATAGTCCTAATATCCACTCTGGCAAGAATGATGCCAATACTGCACCAATGGAATAACTAGCTGTTAGTAAAATAATTACACCAATTAAATATCCAATAATGACTTGCGATACTCGATACTTCTTTAATAAAAATAATAGCATAAAGAAAAAATCAAAATTAACGCCTAAAAACGTAATGACTAATACTCCTAAATTCATAAGCTTATCCCCTTAACATTCGTATGTCATTTTTAACATATGTAAACGATAACATATAGTTTAAAAGAATTGAATAATAAAATGTATACAACTGCTCATATATAGTAAAACACCAGCAGAGCTAGAAAATACTTTGCTGGTGCTTTCTTATTATTTACCTGTCATGATCTGTAATCTAATTTTCTTTAAATAATAGGTACATGCCTAACGTTACACATTGTACGCATAAAGTAATCAACACCCCAAACATAAAAATACCAACTTCACTACTCATTCTTTCGCCCTCTCAATATTTTTAAGTGATACTGAAATATTGTGTAAAACGCCAACTTTCAGTAATTCAATTCTAGTTTGTATATCGTTGTTTGGTCGTGATACTAAAGTTAATAGTTCTTGCATAATAAAATGTTCATTCATTATTCTTACCTCTCCATCCCCTTATACGTTGGTCAACTTGTTTTCTAGCTTTTCTAGACGATTGGCCAAGTTTCTATTTTGCCGTTCCAATCTTGAGACTTCATCTTCCAATTTCTGTAACTTTTCCTCTGGATCATCAACAATGGGGATGTTTTCCCTTAGTCCAACTACTTCATCTTCTAGTCGATTACTTGCTTCCAGTACATTTTCATCCTCTACATCTGCAAAATGTGCCACAATTTGAGCCATATTATACATAACATCTCTCAGAAGTGGATCATCAATTCTCTTAGCCTCTGCCATTAACTCGGCATCCTTTTGGGCTAAGTGTTTCATAAATACTTGTTCATCATAATCGGCATATCTCATTTTTTGACCACTCACTTTCTATAATTTTTGCTCTAATTTCCCAACTATCCAAAAGTTAACCATTTAATAGCTATTAACAATAGCCTTTATGGATAGTCAAGAATGCTGTCATATCAATGGTTTCAGTTGTTTTTTTAGAAAAATATCCAAAATATCCGTAAATACTCAAACTAGCGCTGTCACTATATGTATGTGTATGTTCTTTATACATATTAATTTTATATTTTTATGGATAATATGGATAATACTTTAATATAAGTAGTTTAACCCTTGACACATAGGCATTTTTAATTATCCATACATGGCCGATTTTACGGCATATTTTTGGCTAGTTATTGGATAATTTCATCATCCGGTATAATATCTAGCCCCATATATCGCCACGCTTGTACTCCATCATCATCTGGACCATGTAATACTTTCTTTCGTTCTATTCCTCTCGTCAGCAATGAATTATTAACAGCTTGCTTAGTTGGTACAGTAAGTCCCCCATCTTCAAACCAATCTTTCAACTCATCATATAAACGATTAACTCTAATACCGCCACTAACATCAAGAGCATCCCACTTTTTAGTTTTCTCTTGTAAAAACATGCTTAGCGGATCACTATATCGCCATTCCTTAGTTACTTCTTTCATAGTTTCTGTAATTGATAGCTTGCCATGGTCTAATGCTTTCTTAAACTCTCGTAAAGCATAATACGCAAATGCTGGTAACTCTGATTTAATCACATTATCAGGAAATAATTTGGCTCTCTTTTCCTGTTCTACTGGGTTATCCCGTACAACCGGGGCAATTGTTGGCAAAATTAACGCTCGACTAAACACACCTTCATCATCTCGTAACGTCGGTAGGTCATTCGCTGCAAATAGTAATGTCGCAAAATTTTCTAGTGTGAATTCATTACCTTGTTTAAATCGGGCATTAACACCATCTCCACCAGTTAGATTTTTTAACTGATCCGGACTAGCAATATATATTTTTTTCAAGTCCATAAAAATATTTGCGTATTTTCCTAATAAATCAGCAATATTAAAAGCATCCGTACCATCCGTTTTAGTTAATTTTTCCATGGACAAATGACTAATATTTTTTTCTAAAATTAACGGTTTAATAATGCGATTGTTTAGCGTACTCTTGCCATTACCGGGTTTGCCTTGCAAAATCACAAATTTATTGAATGGCTCATAACTTCGATAAAACATATAGCCAATATATTCTATTAAGAATTGGTCGCCATCTCCTACCATGTACTTAATCAATGATTTAATAGTTTTCGGTTCACGTCCTGACATATCAAGATTGTAACTAAACCCACCAAGAATATAATCATTTTTATTTGCTGGTTGCAGTTGGTCGGTTTTCAAGTTATAAGTGCCGTTCTTGAATGGTATTAGCCATGGCGTGTTTTTTTCAAACACATTGCCCGTTATAAAAATATCGCTACTTAACCACTCTCTTATCTCTGAACTTCTATGTTTGTTATACACATTATGATCATCTAACTTTGTATTTACTAATTTAGCTATTCTTGCGTTTAATTCATTTAAACTTTTAATTCGTTCCCAATAGCTCCCATTGTAATAAGCGCCATTCATCAGAGCAGGCGTTCTAATAAGGGGATGTTCTTGTTCAATTGCTTTTCCTAGTGCTGTTGAATTAACACTCTTACCGCCATTGCTATCAATAACTAACCAACTAGGCAACTTGTTTTCTTGTTTCTCTGCATTCAAATCTTGTGCAACATCTTTTAAGTTTGCCATTTAGTAAGTCCACCCTTTCGCCCATGTCTTAAATTTCTTTATGAGTTCTTGTTCCTCAATCGGGTCACTGCCTTTATTGTTTGTAGTTTCCACCACATCAGCCGTAATAATGAAATCGCCGTATGATTGTTTGAAAGTCCAACCAGCCAAAGCCGTCAGCATGTTATCCCAACCGCCAAACTGTTGATAATTAGCTTCAGGATCTAATAATGTGGCAATCATCTTTTTATTAGTTTTTGCATAATTGGGGATGTCCTCATCATCATTGCCAACAGTGGCAACGGCTGGCTTTTGTTCCTCATATTTTGCTATATCGCTATCATAGATTTTTATAAACTCATCTACTGGTAACCCTTGCCCGCTATCGTAAATAATTGGCACCTGTGAGCTATTCTGTGACGTTTTGATGTATAAGCCCTGCAACTGTTTAAAGCTATGATTTACTGCCGTGTTGTCGCCATGTAGCCCGACATTTACCAATATCACACGCCAAAGTTTCAAATACTCATCAGCATTTACCGACCTATCTAGTGCCACACCAACCCGCAACCTTGCCCCATCTTTAATGCAGTTGCTAATCGTGGGATAAATGACGTGGTTAATGTCGTACGCTTCAAGTAAATCATCTAGTCGCTTACTAGCATTCTTGTAGTTACTCTCATCATCAACATCAATAAACAAAATTGTCCGATTAATAACCTCGTCTTTACGTTTCATCCCCGCCACTGTGCCATGAATAACGTACAGTGCTTCATTTTTCTTGTATTCGGCTAATTGTTTCGCTGTCTGATTAAACGCCTCTTGTGGCTTTCTGGTGGCTTCTACAAGGTGGCTAAAATCAGGCTTTGAATATCTGCCAACACTATAATGGCTTTGCCGTATGCCTTTAGTTAGATAGATCATCAAACCACCCCATTTCTAGCTTCCAATATGCTTCCGCCTGTTCCTTTTTATTCAGTGGATCAATGAGGCGATCATTAAGAGCTTTTGTTAACGCCATTGCTTGGCTAATATCATCTGGGTGCAAAATCAAGGAATTGAGAAAAGCATAAATGTAATGATCATAGTGATTGTGATTAAGTGGGGTGTAGTAAAGCTCAAACACGCCTGCCAATGCCTGATTTTGCTGTTCTTTTGTTGGTTTAAAGTTCATCAGCCACCTCAACAAATTCAGGTAACTCATTAATCGCTTTTGTTAGATCGTTAAGTAATTTATCAAAACTAGGGAAAAGCGATACCACTGTTTCAATCTGATAAGATAGTTTGGTGTTATTAAGATCTAAAAGCTCTTGTTTGGTTATATTATCTAGGTGGCCATTAATAACCCATTCCATTTTGCCAACTAGCTCAATCAAATATTTAACTTCTAGTAGTTCAATCTGCTTGCGTGGTTGTGTTTGTTCAGTCATAATAAAAAACGTCCTTTCAGTGCTATATAGTGCTGTTTGGGTTTATAAAAAGTCATATATTTTCTAGCGTCCAAACTTTCAAATATATGACTTCATCACGGTCAGTTACTTGTTTAAAAGTAGCTGGCTTTTTTGTTGGTCTAGATTGCTTGTAAATTCCGTGTACCAATCAGTTAGGTTAATACCTCTTAGTTTATGTACTCGTTGCATGCTTTCTAGTGCATCATTTTCTACGCTGTATGTTGCTGTTTGTAGCTCTGTTTGGTTTGATATGAGGAATAACCCGCCCATCTTGCCATCTCTAATAGAACCAACAGGAACACCCGCTTTTACTAGTTGTGAAGATAACTGCGAAACGCTTCTAACATCCGTCTTTAAAATGTTGGCCAATTCTTTACGTGGCTTAGCGTTCTCAATGCCTGTACTCAATAAATTAAGTAATTCAATTGCTTTACTACTTAGGTTCATTCTGCTGTCCTCCCTAATACTTCAAGTTGGTCTGCGATTAAATGCAATACATATACTTTAGTTTCCTTGTTGAGTAGTCCACTATCTGTAATGGCGTTGGCAATTGCTCGACTAGCCAACTGGAAACCATCATCAAATGTAAATTCATTCATGGCTTATGCCTTTCTACCATTCTCAAAATCAGAAAAATAACTTAGAATGCCACTCGCTAAATCTTGTACTTTTGTAAACTTATCGTCTGGTTCCTCTAGAAATGCCATTGTTAGATCCATTAAGCCGTATGGGTCATTTACTTCGACTGTTGTATTTTCTGTGCTAGTCGTCTGATCAGGAACTACTTGAGCTGTCTCGCCATGCCCATAAGCAAATGCAGCACTTCCACCCATATCCTTTGCTAACTCTTCAAGCGCTGATGTTAGTTGCACATAGCTATCAGTTACACTAACGCTTTGATTAACTGCCGTTGTTTCGTCAATCGTGTCACGGCTGGCAAAATACAAAGCTAACAGAAATTCATTTGTTAATCTGATCAAGTCATATTTGTCGGGTACTGGAATAGTGTCATTCGTGTAAAACTTTGTGTCCATTACTGGGTGGATGTTGTGCTTTGTTTCTGTCATAATATTTTCGCTTTCTGGGGATGCGTTCCCCGCTACCTTAGTAACTTTGTTCAAGTACCTTTTTACGCCATGTCTAGGGCGGATATTGGTATTTTTACATGATATGATTAAATGCTTTTCATAGCCTCATCTAATTCATCTCGGTTGTAACGCTCCATTCTGGCTAGTCCATAAGGTGCCAAATCATGAGGTTTAATGATACCTTTATCAACTAATGTCTGAAACGCCATACGTCCGAGGTTCACATAGGCTTGTGCTTGTTCTTTATTCATCCATTGACGTTGGTCGTTATGTAATTCAAGCTTTTCGCCAATTGACATAACAGCGCTAACCAGTGCTGGATAATCTGCTAAAATTGGTTCTGTCATAATATTTCCTTTCTTAGACCATTTTCACTGGTGGGTGTGGTGTCCGTATATTTTATTTATACTTCCAGTGACAACGGTCTAAATTTAATCTAGTTTTCAATTTTCTTTAGTAATGAGCGTCTAACAAAGTAGTCCATGATTGGTGCACTGATCAATAAAATAGTGCCTGCTATTCCAATTTCAATAAAAAATTCTTTCATGATTAAGCCCCTTTACTAATTGCCCGCTGTATAGTTCGATAATCTTGGCCAATCATTATTAACCCTGCGATTACCTGCCTAATTAACTCAATTTGTTCAAGCTGTTCACTCGTCAGTGCATCTTGAGCGTCCTCAACGTGGAACATCCCCCGCAATTGCTTTGGTGTGAACCCTGTTACCGTCTTATATGCCAAAGTATGATAATTTGAATAGGCGTATGGGTTATCAGGTAAATAATCATGGATCACTTGCCCCAAGTCTTTGTTTGTTTTACGATTGCGTTCTAACATTACTCGTTGTTTAGTAATCTCTTCTCGCAATTCATAGAATGCTTTAACAAGATTGAGCTTAAACTCTGCAACTACTGGCGTATTATCTAACATTGTCATTAATAAAGTTGCCTGTGGTTCATTCAAAAGCCATTCTTTGCGAGGATGCCCACCCTTTGAACCTTTAACAGGTTTGCGCATTTCAAATGCCATAACCCCAAATTTTTCTAACTTATTTTTATGAGTACTGATTAACTGCATTACAGCATGTCTTGATGTTTTTGTGTGATGTACTAGTACATCAACTGTCGTATATGGCTCACTTTTCAAATCGTGAATAAAAACTAAATCTTCCATGATATAATTACCTCCGTAATTAGATTTCTGCCCTGCCATTTAGCCGTGGTGGGGCTTTTTTGTGTCTTACAAATCTTCTAGCAAATAATTATTTACTGCCGTGAACGTCTTACCACTAACCACGAATGGCGCTTGTTTATCTAAGACATCCTTTACAGTTGATCTAGCTAAATTCAAATTAGTTGCTAATTGTGAACGTGTTAGCCGATTAACAGCCTGTTTTTTAATCAATGCAACTTGTTGTTGTTCCGTTATAATTGCTTGCATAATTCGCGCCTCTTTCTTTGTTCATTTTGAATAACTTCATTTTATTCGAAATGAACAATCGTTGCAAGTGCTTTTTGTTCACACTGAACAACAAAACTGTTATAATCAACCATATGAAAGGAAACTACTATGAACAGAATTAAAGAATTGCGAACAAAGAAAGGCTTAACTCTACAAAAATTAGGCAAAGATGTCGGTATTTCTTTTGGTGCGCTTGGTAATTACGAAAACGAAAGGCGTGAACCAAAACTGGCAACATGGAAAAAGTTGGCTGATTATTTTGGTGTAACAGTTGGATATTTACAAGGAATAAGCAATATAAAATCTCGTCAAGAGGACTATAAAAATGATTCATTTTTTCAAGATATGAGAAAAAAGCTTGATAATACTGGAAAAATTTCAGAAAAGGATAAGGAAAAAATTTCAGAATATATACTAGCGGATAGACAGAATAACGCTCCTAATATTCTTTATGAAATTGGACAGCAGATGATACCAAAATCAAAATATACTGTTGATGATTTTGATAACTTAAAAATTTCTTCCACTGGAATAACTACAATTGATTGGATAATTGAATTAGTAGCAAATGTCAATAAGCCAAACAAAAAAGGGCAAATCATATCAGAAAAAGATACAAAAGACCTTTTGGCAAAGTTACAACGTGAAATTATATTAACGCTCGGCTATAACATCATTTCCAAATCAGATAAAAATGATAGCCAAAAAAATAATTCATAAATTCTCACGGTCGAAAATTCGACAGTGAAATAAAAGGATGTCGGTTTAACCTACACCCCCTTTCACAACTAAATTAGTCGGGCCAAAGTCTTCGCAATATTGCTGATACCTATGGTAGGCACAATGTCGTACTCACTATTTTAGAAGGGACAATCTTATGTATTGGAAAGGTTTATCTAAGACAAATGAAAAACGTTTATCACAAACGGATGCTACGCCTCTTTCTCAAACTGGAATTCAAGGACTGTCAGAAACCAACAAAATAGGCCTACAACATTTACAAAATATGTTTGATTCTATAATGAAATAGCGCACTCACTTCTCATCACTTACAAATTTAAAAAGGATCTATAAATGAACACCTTAATAATTATTTTAAGTATCTTAGTAGCATTGGAATTCTTTTTTATTATGTATTTAGAAACCTTTGCTACGACTTCACCTCGTACTGCTAAAACATTTAGCATGTCAAAAGATGATCTTGAAAACGAAAAAATAAGAACTTTGCTAAAAAATCAAGGTATCTACAATGGTCTTATTGGTCTTGGCATCCTCTACCTACTTATTTTTACGAAAAACTACAATGGCGGTTTATTAGCTATTATGATTTACATTATTTTAGTTGCGTTATACGGTAGTTTTTCATCAGGAAATAAGTCAATTTTCTTCAAACAAGGAACATTGGCTGTCATTGTCGCAATCTTATTACTAATCCAGTTGACAATATAAGCTCACTACGGAAAACTACGCCATGACGGCTCAAATTTGAGCGCTCCTCAAATCTGTGGAACGAAATATATTAAACACACTGTTTAATTTCCCAACTTGTGGGGATGCTTGATACTCAAATAACTGAAACATACATATACTATCGGGTGTGGTGTCCGTTGTAGAATTGAGTTTCAAATGAGTATCAAAAAAGAAAGCAACAAAACATATTCAGTCCGTCTAACATACTCGGATATGGCTGGTAAACGTCACAGCAAAAAGAAAAAGGGCTTTACGTCCATAACCCTTGCTCGGCAGTGGGAACGTAAAGCCCTTAATGAGATTGATATTTTAAAAAATGAGCAACCTAAGCAGGCAAACGCTAGGATACTGTTAATTGATGTCTATGAGATGTGGTTAGTAACCTATAAGCCAAAAGTAGCCGATACAACATTTTACCGTGTTACTCGGTTTATGGAAAATCATGTATTTACTGATCAGTGGTTCAAGAGTAGCTATGTGGATGAAATCACACCAGCACGATTACAACAATTTGTTAATGATCTAAGTACCGTTGTTCATGATTATAATAAGAACCTCATGCCATTAAAGCAAACTATGGCGCAATGCGTTGTTATGGATCTAATTGATAGTAACCCTTTTGATAAGATTGTTAGACCAAAGCCTAAGCCATCCCCTATTTTTACGGATAGATTGGATTTTTACACTAAATCTCAACTCAATCAGTTTATGAATAGCGCTATGGATCTATACGGTAAGCAAGACGACAACCAATATAGAATTTATGCCATGTTTCGATTACTTGCATTTACTGGTGTAAGACGTGGTGAGATGTTAGCGCTCAATTGGTCGGATATTGATTACAGTAATCAAACGATTAGCATTACTAAGAATTTAGTTACAAGTTCAGGCGTTAAGGAACGTATACACCCACCAAAGACAAAGGCGGGTAAACGTGATGTGCGAGTTGATAATAACACACTGGCTATTTTAAGACATTGGCACGCCATACAATCACGTTTAACGCTTGCTGGTGGTCTTTCATCTACTGGTATAGTATTTACTAATGGCGACTTAACTAGCTATCAGAATGTAAATAAATTGCGGTTGTGGCTCATGCAAGTTGCTAAACATGCTGGACTACCTAGAATTAAAGTTCATGGGTTCCGTCATACCTATGCCACGCTTGCTATTCAAGCTGGTATGAATGTTAAACAATTGCAGTACCAACTGGGTCATGATGATGTTCAAACTACCCTATCAGTTTACAGTGGACTGACTGAAACGGACAAAGCACAAACAGCCGATATTTATACAAGATTGGTCGATTTTTAAAAGAGATGTGTACTTTAATGTGTACTTGAAAAACGAAAGCCTATTATATCAACGTTTACAGGGGATGAATTAACTCCCCCCGGGTTCATTTATAAGTCGCTATAAACATTGATTTAAAAGCATTTCAGTTGTAGTTGGTGGCAAATTAGTGGCAAATTCAATTTCAGTTTGTTAATAAACAATTTTAGTCTGTTGAGTGATTATCAATTTAGTCGCTCAACAGGCTTTTTGTTTATCAATACAAATTGATTGAATAGCGGTTTTTATTGCTCTGATAACCTCCTTCTCAATTGTTTAATAAATTTACTTTTTCAGTAGACCAATGAATTGTATTTAATGTCTCGTTTCTTGCTTACATCCTGCTATTAAAATAATCAGTTATCAGCTCTCTGAAATAGTTACAGCAACAGCATTCAATGAAAGATTTATATAGTAGAAAATTATAAATAATTAACAACAATTGCTAATAAAAACGCCTAGTTATAATAACCAAGCGTTTCAGTAAATTTATTTAATCTAATACTTTTAAATCTGTAATAGTTGGAATTTCATATGCTACATAAAACCTGCTATTGTCGTTGTTCTCTAAAGCAAGAGTTGCGGGCCCATCTTCTTCATCTTCAGGATCATCATAATAAACGATAGTTCCTTGAATTTCTCTACCATACCAAGTAAACGAAACTTTTTTATGATTTTGAGCTAATTTTTCATAGTCAATCATGTTCATCTGTCCCCCTATCGTTTGTATAAAGTGATATTGTATCGCCTTTAAATATGCCCTTTAACAAAAATGAGGCCTTTGGTGGTTTATGAGTACGGGGTAACGTTAGATGTAAAACCTCGTACAAATTGCCTTGCTCATCTCTGGCCGCTTTATAATTTGGTATGCCTTTTTGTGGCGCATCAATAGCAACATCCGTCATGCCACGTATTGAAAACGCTGAAATTACTTTATAGTCCATCTAGTAGTCCCCTCTCTTGTTTAACTTCATACATGCACATCTTGACTAACGCTAACAACCTTATCAACATAAATAGCTTGTTTGTCTGGCGGTAACATTGGAATACCAATAACTTTAGCTTTTATATCGTCAATCGTTATGAGTTGACCTATTGAAATCATTGGCATTTCATTAAGTTCTATTACTGTATTTTTACCAATCGGAAAAGCTGAAATTACTTTGTAGTCCATGTCACTCCCCCTCATAACTTCATTTGTAATTTTCAAATCAATGGTTAAAGCTCATTACGCTTATTCGCTATCAATTGTTCTAGCTCGTCTAAATCATCTTTGGCCGCCAACTTCCTGATGAATGATCGTGCGGTACTCCGATACTTTAAATACTTAGAATGCTCTTTGTTTTTTCTTGCCAACGCTTGTTAGCTTCTGTTTGTGCGTTCTTATCTGTTATTCAGTTAGTACCTCCATAACCCTAACTCAATATAATTATATTACTACCGATAGTAACAAATATTAACACTTTTACACAATAAAAAACGCTAAACACCAACGTTTAACGGCCATTTTTGTATACTAATTACTATATACAACTTCATCCGTTTCCATTATGATAATTAAGTAGTGAATTTGAGTTAGCTACTCAATGAAGCTATCCGAGTTAGTGAGTATATCCATACCTTACACATTCTCAAATTCGGGAGGTGTGATGATGATACAAAATTCTACGGGAGTATGCTCGCATGGTATATCTAGCTATCTGTATAGCTATTGTGCTAGGCGCTCTAGGTAAGTTTGCTATCAACTTAGCAAAAGCCTACGAGATAAAGAAAAACGCTGATAAGCCGTAAAGACTAATCAGCGCAATTCTAAAAATAAAAAGAATATTCTCAAACTCGGTAGTCTGTAAGGTGTGCGATACCTTGCAGGCTTTTTTCTATGTCTTAATTATACGGTGTGAACTCCCAGTTTGTAAAGTTTTTACTTACCCCCATAAAACAATTTAATTATAAGGGCTACACAATTTTTATCCATCTACAAACAACAACATACGTAGCGTCTTATTAAGGTTTAATATACCCAAATCCATCACGTTGTTTGATTGCTAGCTCAACTACTCCTGAAGGAACTACTTTCACATGATTTTGTAAATCATCTTCTTGAATTTCGCGTTGATCCATTGAATTTTTGCAAGCTCGAACATCAATGCCAATCTCGAATAATTCGCTTAAATTTTGCTTCGAATTAATTATTGTGTCAGAAATGGCTTCCCCATTGACAACCAATTCAATAACACCACTTTCGTTATTGCTCTGCATCCATTCGTGTAGATGTTTGAGATTTGATATCACAACAGACCATTTCTGCGTTTCATCTATATGAAAAATTGTATTCAACATTTAAAACTTTCCTCCAATTTAATAAGTATAAAAGTTCATTTAACAAATATCATGTAAAAAGTTCCCTCTTAAAAATCTTATCAAACATCCCCCATTAACAATTAACCTGCTTGCTTAACCTGGTTAACAACATATTTTGCCAATTCAAACTGCGCATCAATGACATATTCAGACGGATAGTGTGTCTGTTCTTGCGCAACTGATAATTCAGTACATCCTAAAATAATGTAATCACACTCACACTCTTCAAAAAAATATTCAATTAATTGATAATACTTTTCCTGGTCAACAAAATTTCTATTTTTAATGTCTTCATAGATCAATGACATAACCAAGTTCTGTTGATATTCATCAGGTATCACCGGAGTAACGTTTTTTCCAATTAATGCCTTTTGATAGATACCTGCTGAAATCGTTCCATTTGTAGCCATAATGCCAACTCTAATACTCTTATTGGTTTCTTTTTTACAAGCTTTCACAGCTAGTTCAGGCATACTAAAAATTGGTACCTCTGACTGCTTTTGCAACTCTGGTAAAAAATAATGTGCGGTATTACAAGTTATTACAATAAATGACACGCCAAGATAATTCAATTTCTCAACGTCTGATGCTAAAAAGGACAACGGATTTTGCTTTGTATGATCAGATATATAAGCTGTTCGATCCGGAATTGATGCATGATTAAAAACAATATAATCTAAATAATCTTGATCTTTATGTGTAACAGTCAATTCATTGATGATATGTACAAAATTTTCGGTAGCTATCGTACCCATTCCCCCAATAATGCCAAAAGATTTTTTCACTTCTACCCCTCCACACTTCACTAAAATTAATATCCCATTAAAAATTAATTATACATTTTTTCATCGGAAAAACAATCTGGCTTTTGTGCGTAAAATTGCTGGTTCAAACAAATAGAGCCATAGGTCTACTGAAAAATTTATAGACCAATGACTCTATTGTATAGACATCTTTAAATTATTTAACCACTGCACTTTCACCAGTAGCATAATCTATTTTGACACCAGGTTCCACATTAGGAATAAAAACATTAAACTGTAACTTTCCATCTTTGGATTTTGCTTCCATATGATTTCCTGATGGCACCAGATCATTACCAACATAGATAGGCGTGACTCGGTATCGCACCGTCCGATTACTATCTAAAGCTTTTCGAACAAGCGTTTCATAATAGTTTTGTCCTGTATTTTCAGAATTACCATTTGATGCTTGATTAGCCCAAGCTGTTTGTGTGGCTATATTCTGTGCATTGGCTTCTGATGGATCAAATGATTTTATACTTCCTGCCAAAGCATAGCCAATTAAATGACCTCGATTATAGAGGGTATTATATCGTCCACCAATCATAGATTGATGCCACCCCACAGGCTCAATAGTTTTAGCATTGCCCGTATCAGCTCTAGATTGATACTCACGGCTGCTTCTATTTAAAAATGCATCTGCCCTTCCTGGCCGACCAAAACTATCTTGTTTTGCTAATTGCACATAAGGCGCAACGTTTACTGCAGCATTTAAATTCGTCTGATTATCATTGACTATATATGCTCCAGCGGAATTAAACGAGACTTTATTAGCATTTAATTGTCTAACAACATCATCCGTTAATACTGTTTTAGCTAATGACTCACTTGGATGAGTATCAGATACTGTGCCATAATCAACACCATCTTTAACATTCACAGTTTTTTTTACACTCGATGATGAAGATGTTTGCTGATTAGAATGATCAGGCAGATCATCAATATTTATTAGCCCTGTTTGCTGTAAAAATAAAAGACCCACAATAACAACTGCAGCTCCGATTGGTATATTTTTCTTACGGCCCATTTTACTGCCTCCTTTTATGACGTCAATAAGTATATCATGTCATAGAGAGTTATTCCGTATGTAATTAAAAAATGCAGAACATCTTACTGACATTCTGCATCTTCATTTCATTAAAAATTAATCTTTCACTGGCTCGTTATTATAGGTAAGAATTGTCAGACCATCCTTGCTCAATTCCATTTGAGAAATCGACCCATTAGCAGGACGTTCATGAACTGCAATTTTACCTTCACCAAAGCGATCAGCTAAAGAAATAAGTGAATTACCATGGCTGATCAATAATACATTATCGCCATCATCTAATACTGGATTAGTCAATATTCGTTTGAAACCGGCTAAAACACGTTGCCAATATTCTTCACTATTTTCGGCATCGTGCCATGGATCGGCTTCTTTTAATAAATCTTTCGTTTTATCAACATCATATTTATCCACAATTTCTGAATATGTCCGCAACCCTACTGGTGCTCCGGCACTTGTCCAAGCGGCATCCATATTGGTACCTTCAAAGCTGCCATAAAACTCTTCACGAAATTTGGCGTCTGTAATTAAACTAATTTCTCGACTATTTTTGTTTTCCTCTAGAATAATCTTTGCGGTATCCATTGCTCTAGTTGTATCAGAACAATAAGCCGCTTTAAAATGCACCTGAGATAGTTTTTGACCAGCTTGGTGTGCATCTTGAATACCAGAAGCCACTAATGGTGAATTTCCCCAACCCTGTAACTTATTATAACGATTAAAATACGTCTTGCCATGACGTACCACATATAAATGTAAAGTTTTCATTGCTCATCCCTCCCTTGCTCATTTTAGCACAAATCACTTGCGTTTACGTTCCATAACCCCTTTACGCCGCATAATTTGTTCTGGTTTTAAATGGTCTCGGAATACATTGACGGCTTGTTTCGCCTTACCACCAACAAATTCAAATGTCTTACCATCGGTAGTCGTAACAAAAAAACCACGATAGTAAAATTTCAAAATAATTTCCATACTGACTGATTTAACGCTTTTCCATGGTATTTGAATATATCCTCCGCGTGTATTTGCTCGGAATTCCATGCCACGATCACCATAATACATTTTTCCTTGTTGAATATTAACTGGTGACATCATCGCATTTGCATTTCCTGATAATAATATTTTTGAATTTAATGCCTGAGCCATTATCATTCTCCTATTTTATATAAAAAAAGATGGGCCAGCATTATCGCTGCCTCATCTTTTATTTTAACAAATTTCTTTCAAATTGTATTATGCCATAATACCAAAGGCGTATGCCAAGATACCAACAATGAACAATCCAAAGATAATTGTGATTGGTGATACGCGCTTACGTAGCATCCACAAAACAATGAACATCAACAACAATGGTGCCAAACCAGGCAACAATTGATCCAATGTATCTTGCAAAGTTGTTACTTTGTAAGCAGAAAGTGATTGACCACCTTGAATTTGACCAACAACATCAGCAATCTTTGAGGCAGAAACATGACCACCATTGATAGCTTTTGCTAGGCCAGGAATATCAGCAGCAGCACCATCTTGTACCTTAACCTTTGACATAACAACTGGGAAGTTCATCGTTGTCCAACGAGGAACCAAAACACCCATGATGAACATACCCAAGATTGAAGCACCAGTGGTAATCTTTTGCATGGCACCACCAGCCAAATCTTGTGTAATGTTTGTACCTTCTTTATAACCTAATTGTTGTGTATACCATAGGAACAACATACGAATCAAGTTCCAAACAACGAAGAAGATAATTGGACCCAAAACTGAGCCACCTTGCGCCATACCAGCGGCAAACGCTCCAAGAACGGGACGCATTGTTCCCCAGAAAATAGGGTCTCCAACACCAGCCAAAGGTCCCATCATTCCGACCTTAACACCGTTTATGGCTTCATCATTAATTTCTGCACCGTTAGCACGTTGCTCTTCCATAGCAAGCTCAACACCCAAGATTGGTGAAGCCACATATGGATGTGTATTAAAGAATTCCAAGTGACGCTTCATAGCATCAGCACGGTCTTCCTTCGTCTTGTACAAACGACGGATACCAGGAATCATTGCGAATGCCCAACCAACGTTCTGCATACGTTCATAATTCCATGAAGCTTGCAAGAAAGTTGAACGCCACCAAGTATTAACAAGATCACCCTTAGTCAAGTGAACTTCGACTTTTTCATTTTCACTCATGATGTACTATCCTCCAAGCTTAGTAATTATCTAAAATGGCGTCGATTGGATCACCATTTGAACTGTTTGAACCACCCTTGCCTGAGCCACCATTAAACTTTGGTGACAATTGTAGGTAGATCAAAGCCAATACAAGACCAATCATACCCATGGCAATCAAGTTCAATTCTGTAACAGCTGACAATGCAAATCCTAAGAAGAAGAATGGCCAAAGTTCGGCAGTTGCCATCATGTTAATAACCATGGCATATCCAACAACAACGATGAATCCACCAGCAACAGCCAATCCCTTTGTAATTACATCTGGAATTGCGTTCAAAGCATCATTAACTGGACCAGCACCAACAGCCATAACAATAATCACTGGAATTGTGATACGCAAACCTTGAATAATCAAGGCTGTCCAGTGAATTGCTTCAACTCCACGTAGGCTACCCTTTTCAGCTTGCTTATCAGCAACGTGAGCCAAGGCAACCGTAATTGTACGAACACCAATCGTCAAAACTTGACCGGCAACAGCCAAAGGAATAGCAATCGCCATACCAGTATCAACACTAACTTGTGCTGGACCAGTTACAAGATATGCTGAAACTGCAGATGCCAAAGCAGCATCCGGTGCAACAGCGGCACCAATGTTCATCCAACCTAGGGCAAGCATTTGCAACGTTCCACCAAGGATAATTCCTTCAGTTAAGTGACCATTAGCTAACCCAATTAGAGTTGCAGCAACTAATGGTTGGTGGAATTGGAACTCATCTAAAATTCCATCCATTCCAGCTAGGAATGCAAATAGAACTACGAAAAACGCTGAAATCATGCGTTATCCTCCCGAATAATTTCTCTACTATTTAATTAATAACAAATTATGACTTCTTTAATAAGTCAAAAACATCTTTACTTTGATCAGCTGGCACTTTACGAACATCGAAAGTAATACCATTATCACGTAAGTATTCTAATGTCTTTACATCTTCATCATCAACAGCAACCGCATTTGTTAGCATGCGCTTACCTTCTGAATGAGACATTGAACCAATGTTGACTTTTCCTAATTTAACGCCACCCTCAACCGCTTTCGCAACATCTTGTGGTGTTTCAAACAATAGCAAAGCCTTCACTGAAGCAAATCGTGGATCATCCCAGATATCCACTAATTTTTGAATAGGAACAACATTAACCTTTACACCAACTGGTGCTGCTTGAACAAGCAATGTCTTACGTAGTTCATCTTTTGACACACCATCCGAAACAACAATAATACGGTTTGGTGACACAGACTTTGTCCATGCTGTTGCCACTTGCCCATGTAATAGACGTGAGTCGATACGTGCTAAACGAACATCCATTGTTGCAGAACCTGAATGGATAACCTTATTGATGTCTCCAGCCTCAACAACTGGTTGATCATCTTCTGTAGAATCTGCAGCGACTGGTGCTGGTTCTTCAGTTTCTGGTAAGGTCTTTACACCATCTCGTGCAACTGGCATCAAGTAACTTGCAATTTCAGCAGCTGTTTCCATTGTGAAACGGGCCCCATAAGCCTCTACTAACATTGGTAAGTTTAACCCTGTGATGATGGCCATACGGTCCTCATGCAAGGCTTGAATACGAGATGCAGCGTTAAACGGTGATCCACCCCACAAATCAACGAGGAACAATACTTGTCCCTCAGGTTCAAATGTTGCAAGAGCATCCTCAAACTTCTTCATCAAATCTTCTGGACCTTCGTTGGGCATGAATGTTACAACTTGAACATTCTCTTGCTCACCAAAAATCATCTGACCTGACTGTCGGATACCCGCAGCAAATTCACCATGACTAGCAATAATGAAATTTACCATAATTGCCACGCTCCTTATTTATATAATAATTCCAAAGTACAAAGATAACATGTACTTGTGTAATTATAGACTATCTTTCACAATCTGTAAACGGTTACACACTTACTTTAAATTATTTATTTTTCTAATTACTATTTCGGCTTTTATCATACTGAAACACTCCTGGAATTTCCAGTTTAAACCTTCAAAGCAACTGAAAATGCTATAATACGTTGATAGTCTTTTGGAGGTATGAAATATGCAATCCCGGTCGAAATGGTCTATACGACCAATTATCACCTATACAATGCTGTTTGGAATTTTATCAATATTTATTTTTGCACCTTACTACTTCACAGATACGTCTCTAATTTGGCAATCAGATGGTATTGCGCAACATTTTCCAGCATTAGTGCGTTGGCAAGAAGATTTAAAAAATATTATTCAGCATCACACGCTGCCAACAAGTTGGCAATGGCATATTGGTTTGGGAGCAGACTATTATCAAACTTTTTCTTATTATACTTTAGGCGATATATTTAGTTACGGCGCTGCCTTTATCTCTAAGTCCCATCTAATCACTTATTACAACTTTATGATCATTGTGCGACTCTATTTAGCCGGTATTTCATTCTTGGTTGCCGCACAATATTGGTTTAAAAATCGTCCAACATGGCACTATCAAATTGCCGTATTTGGCTATGTTTTTTCTGGATACACCGCATTCTCAGCATTTGAGCATCCTTTTTTTATTAACCCATTAATTATTTTTCCACTACTTGTCCTGGCATTAAATGTCGCTTTATCTAAACAAAAATATACCTTCTTAACAGTGATGCTTTTCTGGACACTATGGAATAATTTTTATTTTGCCTTTATGTTAATGATTGGTCTAGCTATTTATTGGATCGGTTATCAAATCCAAAATCATGCTTGGTCAAGCTGGTTGGCGCATATTAAACTGCTGTTTTCTGGTCTGCTTGCTACTTTGCTTGCTGCACCATTACTTTTTCCTAGCATTGATGCCGTATTCACTTCTGCACGATCAAACAGTCAAATTGCTAATGGACTATTTGCCTATCCTGCCTATTACTATTTTGCATTGCCTGGTAATCTAATTGCCAATCAAACCACCCCATCTTTTTGGTTAACTGGTGGTTTTACAGCCATTAGTATCATGGCTGTGATATTTGGGTTGCGTCGTTGGCATAAATATCAATTATTTAATTGGCTATGGTCAATCTGTTTAATTGGCTTGTGTTTACCAATATTTGCAGCAATATTAAATGGCGGTTCTTCACCATCTAATCGGTGGATATTCCTATTATCATTACCTATTAGCTGTATGGTTTTACAACTGATGAATCAGTTGGATACTTTAACTAAACGCGATTATTTTTGGTTCTTTATGACTGGTCTAATTTCCGGTCTGTCTCTATTCATTATCAGTAATTTTAACTTAAACAGTCGCTATGGTATGATGATTGCTTTGTATTTTGCTTCATTAGCCTTAATCTGGACGATTCAATCAAATACTGTCCTTAAACCAGTATGGTTAGTTCTATTAATTATCGTTAATTCATTTTTCTTGGTAACTCGTAATCATACAAGTAATACAAATCCAAATGCGACAGATTTATTACCCAATAAAGTAGTTAAACAATTGATGAATCAACAAAAAAATTATTCGAATACAGATTCAAAACAAGTTATACGATCTTATGTCGATAATCAATTAAATAACGCGACTGGCATTGCTCCTGCAACAAACCTACCACTTCTTAGCACTTTAAATAATGTTGAAAGCTACTGGTCATTGCAGAATGGTTCAGTTAGTAAGGGATTAAGCGCACTTGCTATCAATTCAGCTAATCCTAATGACATCACTGGCAATCTTGATTCTCGTAATGTTCTTAGCAACGTATTAGGTATCTCAAAACGATTTGAAAATCCGGATACTTTAACACCGAACTCATACCAAACACAAACCAATCAAATTATTAATGGACAGTCAGTTACTCAATCAAACAATGCATATCCGCTCTTGTATTTTCCAAAATACTATCTCAGTAAAAAATACTATGCTACATTGTCACCGACTGAGAAAGAAGCTACTCTAGCAGACAGTGTGGTTTTAACTAATCATTCATCTACCAATAAATCAAAATTCGGTAAACAGGTCGTTACTGGTCAAATTAGGACTGATTTAACAAAAAAAGCAAAGAAAACACAGCATATCACTTATAAAACAAATGCAGATTGGTTACCTACTGGATTCTACCTTAGCCCTTCTAAAGCATTAAAAGGTACAGAATTGCACTTGGAAATATCGAACTTACATTTTAAACCATACACGTTGAAACAACAGCAACATGTCGCTTTGAATCAGTATCGATATAAGCATGTCCAAGATGCAAGAAATGCACAAAAATTAATTGATCGTCAATACAATAGTCAAGCATTTACTTGGAACTGGTACAAAACACACTTTAGCAGTATGGGTAAAGAAACCGGTAATTATACTATCTCAACTACTTACAACAATAAGGTAAATACATTTACACAAACTGGGCAGTCAAACTTATCATTTTATAATCCACAGACTACTATTACAATGAATCTTGGACAGGCTAGTGACATAAATAAGGAAGCCTTTATTCCACTTACTTTTAATAAAGTTGGACAATACGCCTTTGATGTACAAATTAAAGCCATTCCTACTGACAATCGGTTTAATAAAGTCGCAAAACACATTAAAAATACAGCCCCAAGTTACAAAATTGGAAATAATAAATTAACAACATCTGTTACTGTTAATAAGCCTAAAATACTTGCAACCACTATTCCTTATAGTGATGGTTGGCGCATCAAAGGAAATCATGCTAATTTAATTAAACTTGGTAATGGATTTATTGGTATTCCACTATCTGTAGGTAAAAATAATATAAGACTCTACTATCACACTCCTGGCAGCCATATTGGTAAAATCAGTTTTCTGCTTGGTGTTATTATTTGCTGTTTAGTACTTTTTATAAATCTTTTTAAACCTATACGAATCAATCAAAAATATAAATAATTTTTTCATGTAAAAAAGCTCTGAACGAGCCTCGTAAGTTGGCATCATTTCCAAAACTTACGAAATTCGATTCAGAGCTTTTTTATACATCATTCATAGAGCTTAGGACAAAAGAAAATGTTCCAAACTTTTCTTGCTAAAATTGTATTAATTATAAGCCTGTAATTTTTATAACATAAACGTATTCAAAAAGTCTGAAGTCACAATGTAATGCACTTGACTCTACCTACTCCTGCCTTTCGCTTTGCTACGACAAAAACTAGCGCAAATCACGTGTCACACTGGTTTCAAAACGACTTTTGTCTTGCTTTCACATATAATAATTTACTACAATTCTTCAGAAGCAAACCATTCTGCAATACTGACCCACTGATCACTTTTTTTATTTTTAATTTCATAACTTGTGATATCATACAATGTCTTACGATCACCATCTAAAGGTGACCAATAAGTTTCATCTGCACGATGAATGACATCCCAATGTGTATAGTTCTTTTCTGTTCCTGATTCATCTCGTACCAAAAAGCCCTCTTTTAATGAGATATTTTTTTCACCAACTTGTGGGCCATCCACACCAAAATCTATCATTAATTGTTGATGAGTATCACTAGTAATTGGACTATGTGTCATATTTATATCCCCTTCAATTAAAATTCATACTATGTCAGTATGACACCTATTATCTTTTTCTTCTATATTCAACTAATTATAAACCAAAATTTTTTAAACACTTTATAATTTATTTTTCTAATAAAATAACAAAATAAAACCCTAGGGATTCTTCAATTTAAGAATTCCTAGGGTATGTTATGCCGTCGATGGGGGTCGAACCCATACTCCCTTGCGAGAACTGGATTTTGAGTCCAGCGCGTCTGCCAATTCCGCCACAACGGCATCATATTAAATATTACATCAATTCAGGGCGGTAGATGGGGATCGAACCCACGCGTGCCGGAACCACAAACCGGTGTGTTAACCACTTCACCACTACCGCCATGGCAGGGGTAGAGGGAATCGAACCCCCGCCGACGGTTTTGGAGACCGTTGTTCTACCGCTAAACTATACCCCTATAATGTGATGTAATACTTAATTTGAAACGGTCACAACGGGATTCGAACCCGTGATCTTTCGCGTGACAGGCGAACGTCATAACCAACTAGACCATGCGACCAATGGACGTTACAGGGATCGAACCTGTGACCCCCTGCTTGTAAGGCAGGTGCTCTCCCAGCTGAGCTAAACGTCCATTATAGTGCATCGCGATGTCCTATCCTCGCAGGAGGCGATCCTCCAACTACTTTTGGCGCTACTGAGCTTAACTACTGTGTTCGGTATGGGAACAGGTGTGACCTCAGTGCCATCATCACGACACGTTTTTTTATTGAGTGAACTTAGTTCCCTCAAAAATGAATCATAATTGCTATTTTTTGCCTTACACCACTTGCTACTTGGTTAAGTCCTCGAACCATTAGTACTAGTCCGCTCCATGCGTCACCGCACGTCCACTTCTAGCCTATCTACCTCATCATCTCTGAGGGGTCTTACTTCATTGCTGAATGGGAAATCTCATCTCGAGGCGAGTTTCACACTTAGATGCTTTCAGCGTTTATCTCATCCGTACATAGCTACTCAGCGATGCTCCTGGCGGAACAACTGATACACCAGTGGTACGTCCACCCCGGTCCTCTCGTACTAAGGGCAGCTCCTCTCAAATTTCCTACGCCCGCGACGGATAGGGACCGAACTGTCTCACGACGTTCTGAACCCAGCTCGCGTACCGCTTTAATGGGCGAACAGCCCAACCCTTGGGACCGACTACAGCCCCAGGATGCGATGAGCCGACATCGAGGTGCCAAACCTCCCCGTCGATGTGGACTCTTGGGGGAGATAAGCCTGTTATCCCCAGGGTAGCTTTTGTCCGTTGAGCGATGGCCCTTCCATGCGGAACCACCGGATCACTAAGCCCTACTTTCGTACCTGCTCGACTGGTAAGTCTCACAGTCAAGCTCCCTTGTGCCTTTACACTCTGCGAATGATTTCCAACCATTCTGAGGGAACCTTTGGGCGCCTCCGTTACCTTTTAGGAGGCGACCGCCCCAGTCAAACTGCCTGCCAGACACTGTCTTCCACCACGCTGAGTGGTGTGAGTTAGAGTGTTCATACAACGAGGGTAGTATCCCACGTTTGCCTCCATCGAAACTAGCGTCCCGATTTCTACGGCTCCTACCTATGCTGTACAAGCTGCACAAACACTCAATATCAAGCTACAGTAAAGCTCCATGGGGTCTTTCCGTCCTGTCGCGGGTAACCCGCATCTTCACGGGTCTTTAAATTTCACCGAGTCTCTCGTTGAGACAGCGCCCAGATCGTTACGCCTTTCGTGCGGGTCGGAACTTACCCGACAAGGAATTTCGCTACCTTAGGACCGTTATAGTTACGGCCGCCGTTTACTGGGGCTTCAATTCGTACCTTCGCCGAAGCTAAGCACTCCTTTTAACCTTCCAGCACCGGGCAGGCGTCAGCCCCTATACGTCATCTTACGATTTTGCAGAAACCTGTGTTTTTGATAAACAGTCGCCTGGGCCTATTCACTGCGGCTCAGCTTGCGCTGAGCACCCCTTCTCCCGAAGTTACGGGGTCATTTTGCCGAGTTCCTTAACGAGAGTTCACTCGCTCACCTTAGGATGCTCTCCTCGACTACCTGTGTCGGTTTGCGGTACGGGCAGGTAAACACTAACTAGAAGCTTTTCTCGGCAGCGTGACATCACAGACTTCCCTACTTTATTTCGGTCCCCATCACAACTTGTCCGTATAAGTGCAAGCATTTGACTCACACTAAGACTTGTTGCTTGGCCCAGCATTTCCAGCCGCTGGGTTCTGTTAGCCTTCTGCGTCCCTCCATCGTTCAAACATGTTCACCTGGTACAGGAATCTCAACCTGTTAGCCATCGACTACGCCTTTCGGCCTCGCCTTAGGTCCCGACTAACCCTGGGAGGACGAGCCTTCCCCAGGAAACCTTAGTCATACGGTGGACAGGATTCTCACCTGTCTTTCGCTACTCATACCGGCATTCTCACTTCTAAGCGCTCCACCAGTCCTCACGGTCTGACTTCATTGCCCTTAGAACGCTCTCCTATCGCGCCACTGATGTGGCACCCGTAGTTTCGGTGGTGTGTTTAGCCCCGGTACATTTTCGGCGCAGAATCACTCGACTAGTGAGCTATTACGCACTCTTTAAATGGTGGCTGCTTCTGAGCCAACATCCTAGTTGTCTATGCAACTTCACATCCTTTTCCACTTAACACACACTTAGGGACCTTAACTGACGATCTGGGCTGTTCCCCTTTCGACAATGGATCTTATCACTCACTGTCTGACTCCCGGACATACGTGATTGGCATTCGGAGTTTATCTTAATTTAGTAACCCGAGATGGGCCCCGCACCAAAACAGTGCTCTACCTCCAACACGCTATCTTCCGAGGCTAGCCCTAAAGCTATTTCGGAGAGAACCAGCTATCTCCAAGTTCGATTGGAATTTCACCGCTACCCACACCTCATCCCAACATTTTTCAACATGTACGGGTTCGGGCCTCCAGTGCGTTTTACCGCACCTTCACCCTGGACATGGGTAGGTCACCTGGTTTCGGGTCTACAACAACATACTAAAACGCCCATTTCAGACTCGCTTTCGCTACGGCTCCGGTCTTTCCACCTTAACCTTGCATGGTATCGTAACTCGCCGGTTCATTCTACAAAAGGCACGCTATCACCCATTAACGGGCTCTAACTTGTTGTAGGCACATGGTTTCAGGAACTTTTTCACTCCCCTTCCGGGGTGCTTTTCACCTTTCCCTCACGGTACTGGTTCACTATCGGTCACTAGGGAGTATTTAGCCTTACGAGATGGTCCTCGCAGTTTCCGACCGGATTTCACGTGTCCGGCCGTACTCAGGATCCTACACGGGAGTTTGCTTACTTTCGCATACGGGGCTATCACCCTGTTTCGCTCAGCTTCCCAGCTGATTCTGCTAATAAACAAATTTGTAACTCCACAACGGTAGTCCTACAACCCCAGAGTGCAAGCACTCTGGTTTGGGCTCCTCCGCGTTCGCTCGCCGCTACTGACGGAATCGATTTTTCTTTCTTCTCCTGTTGCTAATGAGATGTTTCAGTTCACAACGTCTACCTTCGTTTAACTATGTATTCATTAAACGATAACTTGCATCACAAGTTGGGTTCCCCCATTCGGAAATCCCCGGATCACAGCTTACTTACAGCTCCCCGAGGCATATCGGTGTTAGTCCCGTCCTTCATCGGCTCCTAGTGCCAAGGCATTCACCATGCGCCCTTAATAACTTAACCGATCAACTATCGTTGATGATTTCGTTTGAGTATTGTGACTCGATGGTCACAAGCGATTTTAAACTTATTTAAAAAACTCAAAAAATTACGCGGTGTATTTTTTCGGCTCAATTTAATTGATATGATCAATTATAATGAATTTAAAAATTTACAATTATGATTCAGTTTTCAAAGAACTAATGTTGAGTGTTAACCACTCAAAACTAAATATCGTTTCGTTGAATGTGTAGGTTTCCGATTTTCCTTAGAAAGGAGGTGATCCAGCCGCAGGTTCTCCTACGGCTACCTTGTTACGACTTCACCCTAATCATCTGTCCCACCTTAGACGGCTGGCTCCTAAAAGGTTACCCCACCGGCTTTGGGTGTTACAAACTCTCATGGTGTGACGGGCGGTGTGTACAAGACCCGGGAACGTATTCACCGCGGCGTGCTGATCCGCGATTACTAGCGATTCCGACTTCATGTAGGCGAGTTGCAGCCTACAATCCGAACTGAGACATACTTTAAGAGATTAGCGCACCCTCGCGGGTTGGCGACTCGTTGTATATGCCATTGTAGCACGTGTGTAGCCCAGGTCATAAGGGGCATGATGATTTGACGTCATCCCCACCTTCCTCCGGTTTGTCACCGGCAGTCTCACTAGAGTGCCCAACTAAATGCTGGCAACTAATAATAAGGGTTGCGCTCGTTGCGGGACTTAACCCAACATCTCACGACACGAGCTGACGACAACCATGCACCACCTGTCACCTTGTCCCCGAAGGGAACGTCCTATTTCTAGGATTAGCAAGGGATGTCAAGACCTGGTAAGGTTCTTCGCGTTGCTTCGAATTAAACCACATGCTCCACCGCTTGTGCGGGTCCCCGTCAATTCCTTTGAGTTTCAACCTTGCGGTCGTACTCCCCAGGCGGAGTGCTTAATGCGTTAGCTGCGACACTCAAGGGCGGAAACCCTCGAACATCTAGCACTCATCGTTTACGGTGTGGACTACCAGGGTATCTAATCCTGTTTGCTACCCACACTTTCGAGCCTCAACGTCAGTTACAGTCCAGAAAGCCGCCTTCGCCACTGGTGTTCTTCCATATATCTACGCATTTCACCGCTACACATGGAGTTCCACTTTCCTCTACTGCACTCAAGTCATCCAGTTTCCAAAGCCATTCCTCAGTTGAGCTGAGGGCTTTCACTTCAGACTTAAATAACCGTCTGCGCTCGCTTTACGCCCAATAAATCCGGATAACGCTTGGAACATACGTATTACCGCGGCTGCTGGCACGTATTTAGCCGTTCCTTTCTGGTAAGATACCGTCACACACTGAACAGTTACTCTCAGTGCCGTTCTTCTCTTATAACAGTGTTTTACGAGCCGAAACCCTTCATCACACACGCGGCGTTGCTCCATCAGGCTTGCGCCCATTGTGGAAGATTCCCTACTGCTGCCTCCCGTAGGAGTATGGGCCGTGTCTCAGTCCCATTGTGGCCGATCAGTCTCTCAACTCGGCTATGCATCATTGCCTTGGTAAGCCATTACCTTACCAACTAGCTAATGCACCGCGGGTCCATCTCTTAGTGATAGCAGAACCATCTTTCAACCAACAACCATGCGGTTGTTGGTATTATACGGTATTAGCACTTGTTTCCAAATGTTATCCCCTGCTAAGAGGTAGGTTACCCACGTGTTACTCACCCGTTCGCCACTCTTTGTCAGATAAAATCAAATCAGAGCAAGCTCGTCAGATCAATTAAAGACAAAGCGTTCGACTTGCATGTATTAGGCACGCCGCCAGCGTTCATCCTGAGCCAGGATCAAACTCTCATTTTAAAAGTTTGAGTATAACTCAATTGTTGTTATTTGTTTAACAGAAGTTAAACGAATTTATTAGCGAATTGACTTCGCAAATGTTTTTGTATCAAGTAAATTACTTGATGACCCTACACATTTGTTTCATCGAAACGATATTCAGTTTTCAATGATCAACAGTTGTTGTCCTGTCGACAACTTAATTAATTATACAGACATAATTTTTAAAAGTCAACAACTTTTTTATCATCATGATTTGTATAAGCTCGGCTTTTTTAACCGCTCATATAATATACCTTAGAAAAGAACGTTCGTCAACAACAAGTTTCACCTTCTTTCTTACGAATATTTTTTACTCACCTTGCATTTACTTAAACGCAATAAATTAGTTACTAACATAGCCTAAAAAAGCTCACTGTAGATTCCCTTTCTTAGGGAACTTACAGTGAGCTTATCACTTTAAATTTATTAACAATAATTAACTCAAAGAAAACTACTGATTATCATTTGAACTAGATGATGAACTGCTATCACTACTATCGTTTTTATCATCTTGACTAGAAGACGTTGCTTCCTGAATTGTTTGTGGTTTTCCACCCAATTCTGGCGCATCAGTAATATAGTCTTTCAGTGTTGACTGGTTATTATGCTTAGCTTTGACTGATGTTGGGCTGTCCTTATTGGCTTTCTTCAATTGCTTCAATCCACTTGCCTTCTGGTATGAATAATCTTTGCGATTAACCTTTTTAAATCCTTCCGGTGTATAGAAACGTAGTAAGTCACCCGTTTGGACATCATCTGAATACGTTAGCATTTTATCAACATCTTTTTGTGTTGCATCAATAATTTGTTTAGCTCTTGGATCCTCTTTTGGATTAATTTTTGTACCAGTGGTCGTTACATAATAATTACCACCATACTTCATATATTCCGCGGAAACCCAATCACCATTTCTAAATGGTACAACTTGACGACGATTTGTTGCTAATAAATCTTGACCAAATTGAATATCATTATCTGTTGAAACACCTAACAGGTGAAGCAATGTTGGCATGACATCAATTTCACCACCATAGGTATGATTAATACCACCCTTCAATCCAGGTGCATGTACCATGAATGGTACCTTTTGCCAATTAGCTAGGTCATAATCAGATACGCTATCTTTTCCGGTCAATTTAGCAATTGCTGCCTTATGGTTTTCTGAAATGCCATAATGATCACCATATAGGACAATCATTGAGTTATCGTACAGGCCAGACTTTTTGAGCCAACTTAAGAATTCACCAAAAGATTGATCCAAATAACGGGCCGTTTGGACATATCCGTCAACGGTCTTATCATTTGTCTTGGTTTTAGCAATAGAGGCATTTTGACTATCTAAATCATATGGATAATGATTTGTGACTGTAATAATCTTTGAATAAAACGGCTGTGGTAATTGTTCGAGGTATTTCGATGCATCCTTCAAGAAAATTTTATCCTTCATACCATATCCTATATTATAATCTGCATTATTTGCATTCTTATAATATGGCTTACTGAAGAAATAATCATATCCCCAAGACTTATACGTATTATCACGATTCCAGAAAGAAGCCACATCTCCGTGGAATGCTGCTGTCGTATATCCTTGTTGATCTAGAATAGCTGGCACAGCTTGATATGTGTTAGAAGTACCATAATTAACCATTGCTGATCCTGATGCTGTACCAAATAACCCTGTTTCAAGCATCATTTCCGCATCAGCTGTTTTACCTTGTCCCACTTCATTGTAAAAGTTATCAAATGACAAAGTATTTTGATCATGATAGAACTTGTTTAAATTAGGAGTTACTTCAACGCCATTAACTTTGTAGTCCATTAAAAATTGTTGGAATGACTCTAAATGAAAGACAATAACATTTTTGCCTTTTTCTTTACCGAAATAGGTCGCATTTTGTAAGGTTTTGTTTCCCTTAACATAATTCTTAATTTTATTAAGGTCATCGGCTTTGGCATCTTTTTTAATATCCGCCGTTTGTTTTGTCTTAAAAATATTATATGCTGCATACTCATTTAAACCTAAGTATTTAACAATATAATTATTATCGAAAGTTCGAGTTAGTAGACCAGAACGGTCTTTGCTTGAAATGCCATATCCAACAAGCATCAAGACAATTCCGAATACAGTCGTCAAGGCAGCAAAACGTTTCTGAACGACTTCTTTATCGAATTTAATGCGCTTAAAGACTAATAATAGCACTAAAATTATGATATCCAGAAATACTAGAAAATCAAATGGACTGATAATTCCTGCAATTGATTTTCCCAAATTATTATCAACTGAGCTACCTGAGTTAAGGATGTTCAGCGATAAGAAGTCTGAAAATTCTCGATAATACAGCATATTGGCAAACAACCAAATTGACTGGATCAGATTTATCAGAATCATTAACCAATAAGCAACCTTACCTCTAAAGTAAAGTGCAATACTCAACAGTATAATCGCTGTTGGTAACGGATTAATGACTAGGATAAATTCTTGCAGGGTGCCTTGAACACCTAAAGAAAAGCTCGTCTTGTATGCCCAGTAGGTCTTAAGCCATACTAAGAATACAGATAACAAGAAGAAGCCAACGGTATCGTTGAAATCTGGCCATTTTTTCTTAATGGCTAACATAACTCGTTGCATTTTATTATCTCCAAATATTTTATTAATTATTTGTTATATTGAAAACAAATTACCAAATTCTGGTTATCAACCTAACATTTTATAAAAGACACCATAAAAATTTCTTATAATTCATTAGAATGATTCTTTAAACTCAACTAACGCCTCATAAATATCAATTGCCAGTAGGTCAACATCATCAAAAGCAAATCGATGTTGGTTCCGTTCATTTGTTTCTAAAGCAAACATACCTGACATAGAATCATACAATACGGTCACTACTGGCACACCAAACACACTAAAATCACGCTGTTGGATCGTTGACCGCTTGTCTAGGCGCATAGCCTGAACCCGTCGCACAATTTTACTTAAATCATTCTCTGCCAGCATAAATCTAACCTCACTGTTTTGATTTTATATTAAACGCGACAATACCTGCAAACATCCCTAAGTAATAGGTAATGATTCGCCACAATGCCATCGCACATACTAACAATGCTGCATTTGGCAAAAACGTTGAAAACAGCATTGAAAAACCAATCTCAGCTCCACCTGTACCACCAGGAATTGGGAACAAAGAAATAACCATCACTATTAACACATGAAGTGACATCACTAAAATAATATTAACCTGTGAAGCTCCCAATGCTAATAAAATGAAATATGGGATTAAATAATAGACTGTCAATTGAACTAATGTCAAAACAATAGCTTTAAATAATACCCACCAATCATGGCTCATTCGTATACTTTCAGAATGAAAATTTTTAATTTTTTCATTTACAACTTGTTGCCATTCTTCTGCCTTATTTGGTTTTATCCATTTAATTGGCTTGAACACTACTCTGACCAGTGCTTTAGTTAAACCTGGCCAGTACATCACTAATAATAACGTAATTATCACAACTAGATGGATAATAAATCCTAAAATGACAAATAAAGACCACGCCTTTAACTTATCAGCAATAAATTGATAACCCACGACAATTGCAATGAAAAAATTAATTACAATCATTGCCTGATAGACCACAAATTTCATCAGTAAAATAGACCCTGCGCGACCGGGATCAACGCCAGCCTGAATAAGCGTAATCAATTGCATGGGTTGTCCCCCTGCAGAAAATGGTGTTATCCCATTACCAAATTGTTCAACCAAAGGAATCCGAATCGCATCGGACCATGATAATTTCTCATGAGAATCATCCACGAAAACTTTGACAACAATTGATTCCAATAATAAATAAACAACCATTGCTAACAAGGCAACCAGTAGCCACCACCAATTGGCACCCCGAAGATCCTGCACAAGTTGCACCATACTAACATTACGAAAGGACCAATAAAATATGGCTACACCAGCGATCATCATTAAAACAAATACAATGCCATTTCGCCTTGTCATTGATGTCCCCCATCATTTTTGTCATTAACCTGACTTGTATAATAAGTGTCCCAAATTTTAGAGACATGTGTTGCTGAATAATATTCAGACGCCGCCAATGATTGTTTTGCCATCTGTTTTTGTAAATCACTATCCGCTTCAAGCGTATCAAGTTGTTTCTGCATCCCATCTTTATCAACAGCAGGTAAATAATAGCCATCAATAATAGCACGATATAAATCTAAATCGCGTAAAATTGTTGGCGTTCCAGTGCTAAAGGCCTCTAAAGCTGACATCGGAAACAGTTCTGTATAACTTGGCAGCAAAAAGACATCGGCTGCATTATAATAATCATTCATCAATTTTCTATCCACTATACCAGGGAAAATCAAGTTTTTAGGTGGATTATCAACCACTTTTTTAAGTGTTTCATAGCCGGCTGTTATAGCGCCAAACGAGAAACCACCAACCCAAACGAACGTCCAATCTGGATTGTCTTTTGCTAACTGAATAAAATCTAACACACCTTTTCGAACTTGCACCTGTCCTACGCCCAACACCATGAATGTATCTTCAGGTAAGGTCAATTTTTTACGAATATTTACCTTTTGATTTTCGGGAACAGGAAAGAAATCGTCTTTGGAAACAAAATTAGGAATATAGGTGATTTTTTCTTTTGACACACCTAATGCTACTAGTTTATCAATGAATACTGGATTAACTACCACAATCTGATCCATTCGTTTATAGAAGGTCATCACATACCAATAAAAAATCTTTTTAAATGGCCACCATAAATTAATTGAACCTTCTAGGGTTTCAGGTAAAAAATGTACATATCCTACTTTTTTACCTCTTCCTGGAAGAAATGTATTCAAAAAGAAACCAAAATTAATAGTATGATAATGACTAATATCAGTCTTTGACAAACTGTTAAATTTTAGTTGGAATTTATCGGGAAACCTACTGGTTAATAAATTAACTAGTTCACGGTAGGCTGAACCAACACCTTGACCGGGAACTGTTTCAGCTGCAGAGAACATTGTGATTCGAATCATTTATTATTTTTATGGAATGGCATCCTAGACAAAAATGATTTTGCATACTCAAAATCATTACTATCCGCTTCTTCCATATCCTCCTCTTCATGGTACACAACTAGTGCCTCAGAGTAGAAATCTAACACTCGTTGTCCAAAAGTAACTTCATCAATATCATGCAGCACTTTCTGCCGTACTGCTGGATTTCCTATCACTTGCTGTTGTTTTTTTGCATTTAAGTACATGATTAGTGGTGCCATTAGATCATAACTATCATCCGCAAGCGATCCAATATTTTTATCTAAAACAACTGTCTCTAAATAAGGACTACGAATCGCAACAACGGGTGTATCAGCCGTCATTGCTTCAATAAAGGTCAGTCCTTGCGTTTCCGATACGGAAGCAGATAAGAAAACATCAGCTAATTTATAATAACCGTAGACCTCTTTATGATCCACTTCTCCGGTAAAAATCACATGATCTGCAATTTCTAATGACCGTACATGATCCTTTAAAGCAGACATTGCTGGTCCATCCCCGACAATTACAAACATCGCTTCAGGTACCTGTTCTAATACCTCTGCAAATATCGTTAATGCAGTATCAATATTTTTTTCAAAGGCCACGCGCCCTAGTGATAGGACAACCGGTGTTTGAATAGCTAAGCCTAATTTTTCACGCAAATAAGTGCTGGTATCATCTTGTTTTGCATGTTTTACACTAACACCAGTCGGAATAATCTCAATTGGTGCAGAAACTTTATATTTGGTTAGTGTATCAAATGTTTGTTTAGACGGTGCAATTACGCCAGTCATTCCTGCCATGTAACTTCGCGCAATCACTGCTACACTAGCTGGCCGAATGATTTTCCCGTTAGCAACATAATGTAAATAATCTTCATAATTTGTATGAAAAGTATGTACAACGGGTATTTTCAATTGTCTAGCAACTAATTTTCCCATTAAACCTAATGAGAATTCAGTCTGAGTATGTACAATATCAAGTTCTAACTTTTTTGCTAGCTGAATCGCTTGAATAGCACCACGATACGATAACCGCCGATCCTTGAAACCAATAAATGGAAAACTTGGAAAGCGATAGACATCAGGTTCTAAAACTTCCTTTGGCACATTTGGATCAGTTGAAGTAAAGATATACACCCGATGCCCATGGTCAATAAGCTGCTGTCGGAGTGTCTGAATTGATGATACAACACCGGAAACTTGTGGCGCATATGTATCTGTAAATAATCCAATATTCATAACTGACCAACCTTTCACAAAATTACTTATTACTTATAATAACAAATTTCTATTTATAACGGAAAAAAAGCATGTAAAAAGAGCCATTAAATACCACCATTACGCTTGATGTTTTCAAGGTATGATAGTATTTCTGACTCTTTCATTAAAGTTAACTAACTTTATTCTCAGCTAAGATTTTTTCAACAACAGCGTCCATCTCTGGCGTCCGTTGCCATTCAATATACTCTGAAATAGCAATTTTTGTTGGAATATCAAAATTCTCATTAACAAATTTTTCGTAACTAATAACATTCTTAGAGTGTGGAATGTTAATTTTTAAAATTCGAACCTTCTTGATCATTCCTTCTTCAACAGCATACTCTGCCTGACCATTATGCAACAAATTGCCAATTTCCTTATACGTTGAGCCATCATTGCGTGTAATTTCTTCAATAATATCTAACGTCTGAAAATCTGCTGACATTACTCAACACCAACCTCTTGCTTAACAACTGTGACAATTCGATCAACATATTCATCGACAGCTTCACGAGTAGGCGCTTCCGCCATCACTCGTAACAAATCTTGTGTCCCTGAAGGTCGTACAAGAACACGTCCATCATTGCCCATTTCAGATTCAACTTCGCTAATAATTTGCTTAATTGCTTCATTTGACAATGCTGCTTTTTTATCTTGTACTTTAACATTCACCAATTTTTGTGGATAAACTGTCATTTCTGCAGCTAATTCAGATAATGGTTTATCGGCCTCTTGCATCACATGTAATAATTGTAGTGCTGTTAGCATACCATCACCTGTAGTTGCCCAATCTAAAAAGACAACGTGTCCAGATTGTTCACCACCTAGGTTGTAACCAGACTTGATCATTTCTTCAACGACATAACGATCACCGACTGCCGTTTTCACAGAGTTTAGTCCATTTTCAAACATCGCCTTATACATACCAATATTAGACATAACTGTTGTCACGATGGTATCTTGCTTTAAACGACCGTGTGAAGACATATATTTACCAACGATAAACATAATCTGATCACCATCAATAATCTGCCCATTTTCGTCGACGGCGATTAAACGATCACCATCACCATCAAATGCCAAACCAACTTGCGCTTCATTTTCAAGCACAAACTTTGCTAATGCTTCTGGGTGGGTTGAGCCGACGTTTTGGTTAATATTAAGACCATCTGGTGATGTCCCCATCGTAACAAAATCAGCGCCCATGTCTGCAAATAAATTAGCCACTAGACCTGAAGTAGCACCATTTGCTGCATCAATAGCCAATTTCATACCATCTAAGTTACTAGGGATAGTCGTTTGCAAATATTCTAAGTATTTAGCCGTTCCCTCTTTAAAATCAGAAACAGATCCTAGGCCTTCAGCTGCTGGGCGTGGCAATGTATCTTCTGGTGCATCGAGCAGTGCTTCGATTTCTGCTTCCAGCTCATCTGATAACTTCATACCATCAGAACCAAAGAATTTAATACCATTATCTTCTGCCGGATTGTGTGATGCTGTAATTTGTGCACCAGCATCGGCCTTTTGTGCACGAACTAAATAAGCAACCCCCGGTGTAGAAATCACATCTAAACGTTGGATTTCAATACCAACAGAAAGTAAACCAGAAATTAGCGCATGTTCCAACAATGGACCTGACATTCTTGTATCACGTCCAACAAGCACACGAGGCCGATGATCTACTGCATGACGAGTTAGTACTGCTCCACCCATCCGGCCAAGACGAAATGCTAACTCAGGTGTCAATTCTTTATTGGCAATGCCCCGCACGCCATCTGTTCCAAAATAATGTAATTCAACCATAATTCTCTTTCTACTCCTTAGGAGTTATAACCACCGATACTGTCTTTGGGTCAACACTTTCAGCACCATTTGGCACATCAATCGTAACATCTTTTTGTGTTGCTGTCGTTACGCCAGACAAATCTACAACAGCCTGGACATTCTTTAATTTGTTTAAGACATCAATATTTCCTTGTACAGCTACTTCATTAACTGAGCCAGACAATGAAAATTCTGAAGCATTACCATTTTTTGTTTTTAAATCCAATGGTACTTGACGCGTACCATTACCTGTTTTAATTGGTATTTTAACCGTTGTAACCTGTGGTGATACAGCGACATCTACTGGATTACCATTCGCATCTACTGCCTGCAATGTGACCTTTTGTCTAACCGTTTTTTTCGTATCTCGCTTCAATTGCACATCAGCGACAACACTATCTACGACATTAATTGCGGACTGACGTCCCATAATTTGAACGTTGTTGACTGACGTTGTCACCGTACCAACTGTGTAACCATCAGCAATAGCATCTTTATTATAGTTAGTTTTCACTGAATAGTATGAAGAAGTGCGCTTATACATGGTCAATGTTACTTTAGGTGTTTTCAGCTTATACGTCAAATCTTTATTTAACCCAGTAACTTTAAGACTAACAGTATGTGTACCATCTGATAAATTCTTTAAGTTTGCTGATACTTGAAAATTTTTCGTGTTTTTTGCAGCCGTAACTAATGCCGATGGTCCACTTATTGTCACCGCAACATTGTCAGGCGCACCACTAATATAATAATCATCTGTATTAATGCCGGAAAATTGAATAGGCACATTAACCGTTGCCGACTGTGATGATGTTATCTTGCCAATAGTAGATAATTCATTAGTATTATTATTTGATCGACGCGTGGACGTCGTTGATTGTGAGTCAGTGTAAGCAGACATAAAGATGGCGACAGCTAATGTTAACAGACCATACACGATTTTATCAGTACGTCGTTTCATATTACTTATCTCCTCGCTTTAAGAATGATCTTAACTGCGTCCACCAAGATTGGTTAGCTACCTCATCTGATGTGACAAGCTGACGGGTAAGATACTTCCGATAATCCTCACGAGATAACGACTGCATCAATTCCGAATTTCTAGTAATTGACACAGCACCCGTTTCTTCAGACACAACAATAGTTAGTGCATCCGTAACTTCTGAAATTCCGACTGATGCACGATGCCTTGTCCCCAACTCTTTAGGAATTGTTGCACTGTCCGACAATGGTAAATAAGCTGCAGCAGTTGCCAATCGATTATCTTTCAAGATAACTGCTCCGTCATGTAACGGTGTATTCGGAATAAACGTATTAATCAATAGCTGACTTGAAATTTCAGCATCAATTGGAATACCGGTTTCAATATATTCTTCTAAACCTGTCTCCATTTCAATTGAAATTAAAGCACCAATACGTCGCTTAGACATATATTGAATCGCATCATCGAGCTCATTAACCAATCGTTTTTCAGATTGATATGCCTGTTTTTGTCTGAACAAGCCAGAACGACCAAGGTGTTCAAGACCTCGTCGAATTTCAGGCTGAAAAACAATCACCATGGCGATGACTCCCCAATTAATAATTTGGTCAGTTACCCAAGAAATTGTCGCCAATCCGAAATACCAACTAACTACCTTCACTATGATAACAATTCCAACACCACGCAGTAAAGTGACCGCCTTGGTACCACGAATCAGCATCATCAATCGGTAAAGAACCCACCAGACAATGATGACATCAATGATACGAACAATGTTTATATTTTTTAATAATGCATCAATATCAAAATTCATACTAACTCCTACTCTTCCAAATTGGTCAACATGCCTGCTTCCGTAAAGTTAATATTTTGTCGAATGTTCATACTCGTCGCATTCGAGATAAAGTGAGCTTCAGTTAAATGTTGTACCGCTTCACGTTGTGCATTCAAGCCAACTAATTCGAGTTCAATTTTCAAATCTTCAATATTTTGTACACCTTTACGACCATGACGTTCACGTTCCAAGCGTGAACGATACATAATAATTAAATTATACGCTGCCGTTTGATCCAGGTGCGAATTTTGTGCCTCTTCTGTACTAATATATTTTGAGATTGCTGCAATTGCTTCTTTGGCAGATTCATGATGCGCTAATTCATACTCTGACATCAATGTGTCAGAAGAATCATCACTTAACCAGACACGTACCATGCGTCCAAAACTCATTAAGAATCTACGAATTTGACGCCAAGTTCGCTTACCTCGATCATGGGTAACTAAATCATCCAATTCGGATTCTGCACGATCAATTCGTCGACCTTCACTAGCAAAAACTAATGGTGTAATGCGCTCATCGACTAACAATCTTTGAATGGCACTTCGTTCTGCTTCTAGAGCGATTTGCCGTAATGACATTTCTGCATTCAAGATTGGACTCAACTTGTCAGTTTTCATAAATTGCAATTGCAGTTGGCGAATTTGAATTTGATATCGTCGAATTATTTCATAGACAACCGCCTGATTTGATTCTCGGCGTCGTGCCTCAATTTCTCGCACAGCTGACTGTAAAACATAAACCCGTGCACGTGGTTCTGACATATGTTGTGCGACCTTAGCTTGCGCCTTATTCTTACCAGGTGGCACTTGTGTTTTCTTTGTTCCACCAACTATTGGTAGAAACACAATGGCAACAACCAACGATAAAATTATTGTGATAGCAGCAATAAATAGCATTAGCGCACGTTGTGGAAATGGTTGGCCACTATCTGTTACCAGTGGTACAGACAAAACTCCGGCCATTGTCACTGCACCGCGAACCCCTGTCAGTCCAGATGTAATGGCAACCTGCCATGATGCAGTTTCATTTTTATGATTTTTTAAACGTACCCATTGTGAGACATAAGTCCAAACAACACGAATACCAAAAATAATGAACCAAGTAATTACTGAATACAAAATAGCCATCGGTAATGATATGACTTTGCCTAAATGTGTTGCTAATGGGAATTCAATTCCCAAAATAACAAATATGTATCCATTTAATAGGTATCCGAAAACATTCCATGTATTAATACCAATAACATGGAGTTCCCCCGTATAATCAACATCATGTTTTGTATGAATATTTAAAATAATTGCCGCAACGACAACAGCAATAACACCAGATGAATGAATTTCTTCAGCAATAATATAAACTAAGAAAGGTGTGAATAATTGAATCACAACCCGTAATGAGACATCATTAATGGCATGCGCAGATAGCCAGTCACCAACAGCATTAATAAGAAACCCCATTAATGCCCCTACTAAAGTTCCCACAATAGAAACATATAGAAACTCACCTGTTGCGTCCCAAAGCGAAAAGGTTCCTGCTGTTGCAGCTGCAACAGCAAATTTAAATCCAACCAGACCACTTGCATCGTTAATTAGGCTTTCTCCAGCCACTAAATGCATAATTGAAGGCGGCAATTTTGCTTCAGATGCAATGGCTGACACTGCTACGGGATCAGTCGGTGATAAAATAGCTGCAATCGCCAATGCTACAGGAAGTGGTAACTGTGGAATCATCCAATAAATCAAAAAGCCACCAACAATCGTTGTAATAAATACTAATAAGATTGCATTACCAAAAATAGGCCCTCGTAATTCCCAAAGCTCTTTTTTAGGAAATCGCCACGCGTCTGAATAAAGCAACGGGGCAATAAATAAAAGTAAAAACCATTCTGTATCAAGTTCAATTTCAACATTAAAAAATACAGCCACAAGTAATCCTAATCCAATTTGGATCAAACTGACTGGTATTTTTTTTAGAAAGTTACCTAATACGTTGCCTAACACAACTAAAAATGTTAGACCAACAACGGTTTGTAGTAGAACCATACACACACTCCTTTTCTTTGTTTATTTTCTCCCTAGTACCCGAACTTCAGTTTCTAAGTTTACTGAAAACTTTTCATATACAACATCTTGAACATGCTTAATTAACTGAACATAGTCACTCCCGGTTGCTTGTCCACGATTAACAATAAAACCTGCATGTTTTGTCGATACCTGCGCACCACCAATTTGATATCCTTGTAGACCAGAATCCATAATCAATTTACCAGCAAAATATCCAGTTGGTCGCTTAAAAACTGACCCACATGATGGAAATTCTAAAGGCTGTTTTTGTGCGCGACGGGTATTAAAATCAGCCATTTTTTCACCAATTTCTGATCGTTTCCCAGGTTGCATAGTAAATGTTGCTCTAATAATGACATCGCCCGTTTTCTGAACCAAACTATGACGATAACCGAATGCCAATTCAGCTGCAGAATATGTTTTTATTTCTCCCACCGGCGTAATTACATCAACACTTTGTAAAACTTGATCGATTTGACCGCCATATGCCCCTGCATTCATAAAAACAGCGCCACCAATCGATCCAGGGATTCCTGCGGCCCACTCTAAACCAGTTAATGAATAGTCATAGGCTACTTGTGCTACCTCAATTATCCATGCCCCTGCTTCAGCAGTGATGCTATTTTTAAAGACTTCAATTTGATGCATATCGGTCAAGAAAATGACTACTCCTTGTCGACCATCATCAGTAATAACCAAATTTGAAGCATTACCAAGAACTGTAATGGGTAAATCAGTCTCATTTGCAAAATGGACGACCTGTTGTAGTTCTTGTTGTGTTTTTGGCCAAAAGCACCAATCTGCTGGCCCACCAACACGTGTATTTGTATAGTCTCCTAAATTAACATTCGCCTGAATGTTATAACTTGGAAACATTTCATTCAACATCTTCATTTTTCAATTCCTTAATTAAATCACTTTAACCAACTGTTTCAATGGTTCAACACCAAAATCAGTTGCTTGTCGTACTAAAATCTCAGCTGCCGCTACTGTGTCATTAAGTGCATTATGATGGTGTTTTAAATCAATTCCTAGCGCTGCCGCTACCGTATTTAATTTATGATTTGGTAATTCTGGATAAAGTTTTCGTGACGTGCGCACAGTATCTAAAGATAGATAGTGCGGCAAGTCAATATCATAATGAGTTAATGTTTCTCGCAAAACACCATTATCAAACGGCGCATTATGAGCGATAACTAATTGATTAGGTGTATAAAACTGCTGAATTTGCTCCCAAACTTCTGGAAAAATTGGTGCATTACGGACATCAGCTTCGGTAATCCCATGAATACGAGTATTACGCTTATCAAAAAAACTATCTGGTTTAATTAATGTATAAAATTCATCAACAAGTTTGTTATCACGCACAACTGCCAATCCAAGCGATACAGCACTATAACGCTTAGCACTTGCAGTTTCAAAGTCCATTGCAATAAAATTCATGGTTACACCTCATCAATCTTTGACCGTCCAGGCCATGTCAAAAGCTGGCACCAGCTTTTGATCACTATTCATAATTTCACTTTCAGAACCGGCAATGCGCTTAAAGCCCATTTTTTCATAAATATGAATGGCAATTTCATTGATTGTTTGTACTGTTAATACCAACTGATCGACTGAACTAAAGGTTATTGCCCAGTTTAAAATTTCTGAAATCATTGCTTGTGCTAATCCATTACCTTGATAATCAGCTAACACCGCAACCCCAATTTCTGCAACTCTTGGTTGGCCAGGCTTTGCCGCAGCCGACGCCAAACCAACTAATTGTCCCTCTTCAGTGACCGACACTAGCATAATGTTATTTGTTGTCGTCTGCAGAATATCAATATTATCAGCTTCATCCGTTGCTTCAATCGTTTCAGGATCTTGTGCAATCATAAATGTACTAGATTCATCCTGTAATTGAAATAACAGTCCCATCAGTTTTACTGCATCCTGTCTATCTGCAGGTCGTACAAATACTTCCATTATGCCTCCATTGCTGCTAATAATTGGTTTGATCGATGACCAGTTGCCGTAATTGTAATTAGTCTTTCTGTCTCTTGACCTGCAACCCGTTCAAACGAAATTTTTAATACATCATCAGGTAGATCGGCCTTAATATACTGTGACCATTCAACTAATGCAACACCATCGCCACCGAAATACTCTGATAATCCTAAATCCTCGGCATTTCCCTCTTCACCTAGACGATAAACATCCAGATGGTATAAAGGAAACTTTTCTGTACGATATTCACGTACCAAAGTAAACGTTGGACTCTTAACGGGCCTTCTCACACCCAATTCTTTTGCAAATCCCTGTGTAAAAGTAGTTTTTCCTGCTCCTAAATCACCTGATAACAAAATTGTGTCACCAGCTATCACATTTTTTGCCAACTTAGCGGCTAATTCTTGTGTTTCATTCACTGTGTTTACTAATATTCTCATAGTTAAAAGTATACCATTTTTGACTAACTGATTACAGAGCACAAACGGCTCAAATAAAGGCAAAAAAGCTCAACATAAAATTTTTACGGAGCTTTAATGACATAATATTTTAATTTAATTGATTAACCGTTAACTCATCGGGAACATTATAAACGACTGCCTCAGTAGCAGTTAACATATCATCTGTTAACTGTAGTTTGGACACTTCACCCTGATGATAAGACTGAAAATAATAACTACGGCTTTCAGCCACCGTAGCTGCTCGATAAACCGAGAATGTTTGTTGATGTGTCAAATTTTGTGGTACTGTCACGCTATCTAATAAATGCCAGCTGGTAATAATTGCCTCTGCTTCATCCGCAGGTTGATCAGCCCGTTCTTTTAGATACGCTGCTCTTAAAAAACGTGCACCAGGTGAGTAAGAACCTGGCGGTGTCGCTTTGCCAGATAGTTTTCCCGTTGTTACTTTAGGAACGTTGATTGGCATTTTGCCCGCCTTGAACTCTGGTTTAAAATCAACATATTTTTCTAATTGCTGAATTTGACGCTCAAAATGAGGACTATTGGTTACCACCCCCAGTGGATTCGCCACAATTCTCATTGGCCAAGTAGTTGGCTCAATCACGACGATTGCCCCAGTAGGATCAGTAACAGCAAAATGTAATTCAGGATTGCCATACTTTATGACACTATTTTTTTGAGACATTAGTTGAATGTCAGCAATATGTTCAGTAATATCAGCAATTGATTTAAAATTTCCTAATAGCCAAAATACAAATTCAAATGGCGCAATCTGTACTTTAGAATCGTCAATTTCATCCACAAAGTTTGCACCATTACCAAAAGTCAATTTTTGTGCACATAGTCCATATTCATTAACACCATCCGCAATATCTGTTCGTTTATTGCTTAATTCACCACCACCAATGAAGGCATACTTGTTTTGTATGAGATGCCGATTAAATGATGAATGCCATTGATATTTTCTAGGCACAAACATTGGCGAATTCTCTAACCTCGGCCAATCCATTGTTCGTGACAAAACATGTACACCATTACGTGCAACTTGAAAAATACTCGTACACATACGCTGTCCCTCTTACCTTATATATTAAAAAGCGCCATGACACATCTCATCTATAAATTGCCAACGAATTTGTGTTATGTCGCTCCTCTATTAATTTATCTAGTTTTCTAATGCCTGTGCAGCCGTAATAATAGCGACCTTATAGACATCTTCCTCATTGGCGCCTCGTGACAAATCTGAAACCGGCTTTGCTAACCCTTGTAAAATTGGACCAACTGCTTCAAAGCCGCCTAAACGTTGGGCAATTTTATATCCAATATTTCCAGATTGTAGATCAGGGAAGATAAAGACATTTGCTTGACCAGCAATTTCAGAATCTGGTGCTTTTGACTTAGCGACCTCAGGAACGAACGCTGCGTCAAATTGTAGTTCACCATCAAGTGCCAGTGATGGTTCTAGTTCTTTAGCAATTTTCGTTGCTTCTGAAACTTTATCAACCTGTGGTGCCTTGGCTGAACCCTTTGTAGAAAAGCTTAGCATCGCAACCTTTGGATCAATACCAAAGACTTTTGCCGTCTTAGCTGACTGAATAGCGATTTCTGCCATCGTTTGTGCATCAATGTCAATATTGATGGCTGCATCAGCAAAGATATAACGTTCATCATCACGTTGCATGACAAATGCACCAGAGATTCTTGATGAACCTGGCGCTGTTTTGATAATTTGCAAAGCAGGACGAACAGTATCCCCAGTCGGATGTGTTGCACCAGATACCATACCATCAGCTAAATTCATATAGACTAACATCGTACCAAAGTAGTTCACATCAGTAACCCACTTTTTAGCAGTCGCTGTATCTGTCTTACCATGGCGACGTTCAATAAGTTCATGAATCATGTCGTTCAACTTATCTTCAGGATAACTTGCTGGATCAATAACTGTTATGTTTGATAAATCAAATTGATGTTTTTCTGCCGTCGCATCGATCAATGACTGCTTTCCTAACAAAATTGGCTTAACTAGACCATCAGCAGCTAAACGGATTGCTGCACCTTGAATACGTGCATCTTCCCCCTCTGGAAATACAAGCGTCTTATTTTGTCCTTTTATCTTATTTGCTAATTGCTCAAACAACTCCATGATCAACAAACCCCCGTCTTTTTTTAAAATTATTTTTTAGTACATATCCTATTATACCATAGAGGCACTAAACCCATTGATGTATAGCCGTTTCTAAGTGTTTCACTTTAGCAACAAAATATATTGATTTATACCCATTTAATAGGTGCAACATTATTTTTTTGTAAAAATTCGTTAGTTTTACTAAATGGTTTAGAGCCAAAAAAGCCACGATAAGCAGACAATGGACTTGGATGAGGTGCTTGCAACACCAAATTTTGTTCACCATTAATGAGCTGCTTTTTATTTTGCGCTTGTTTCCCCCACAAAATAAAGACAGTTGGTTGATTTCGTTCCGCAACTAGTTTAATAATTTCATCAGTCAACTGTTCCCATACTTCTCCTGCATGCCCCCCTGCATGGTGAGCTGGTACTGTTAAAACTGTATTTAACAGTAAAACACCTTGTTTTGCCCAACGATGTAAATCACCATTGTTGGGTGCAGTAACTGCTAAATCATCTGTCAATTCTTTATAAATATTAATCAATGACTTAGGTAAGGCCATCGTTGCTGGTACAGAAAAACTCAACCCCTGCGCTTGGCCAGGGTTTGGATATGGATCTTGCCCTAAAATCACGACTTTCACCTTGTTTAAAGGGGTTTCTTTTAACGCAGCAAATACATTTTGTCGTTCTGGATACACCGTATCGACTAAATAAACTGTATCTAAAAACTCTTGGATGCGACCAATATAATTTGGCTGCAATACTGGTTGCAATGCATCTGCCCAATCTTTTGGTAATAGCTCTGGCATATCGACTCCTATTTTCATAATTTGAATTCATGCATATACCTATTATACCGACTAAAACACGTTCACACATGATTATGTTAGAATAAAATAATGAGTAATCTTTTTCATGTCATGACGAGGTGTTTATATGCATGATTTACTAATGTCAAAAGTAGGTGAACAATTTGATGGTACAACTACTGTCACAACTTATACAAATGTCGTCAAATACATTATCTCTGGACAAATCGGTCAACGTTACGATACGATCACCATTTATAATCAATCCTACGAACCACTTGCTAAGATTACGCAAATTTCAAGTGGTATTATTCCTAGGTTCATTTTAGCAAACCATCAACGAGAAGTCGGTTCAATCGGCCTATCGCTGAAGTTACACGAATTATTATTTGTGAACAACTTAAACTGGTTTGTCCTTGGTAGTCTTGAAAAACGTCACTTTCAAATAAAAACAGTTAGTCAACAATTAGCAACCGCGACCCCAAGTAAAGATCAACGTCTATTAATCAAAATTTCTGATACACATCAAGAGCCACTTTTATTATTGATTATTGCCTTTTTAGATCGATGGGAATTTATTGCTCATGGGCACCCACTAGCTTGGCCAAGTATTTTCAATATGCCAGCCCCACGTTTGACACCATTTATTAATTCTAAAGCACTAAAATATCTACCTAGAAAATAAAAAGGCTGGGACAGAAATTGTCTCAGCCTTTTTATTTTTTGCGCTAAAAGTGCGTAATTAAGAGCATATTAGTTTTATAGCATAAACGCGTTCCAAAAGTCTGAAGCCGGCTTTTGTCTCGCTCTCTTATTTATACATTCAAAACTTTATCTAAGAAATCACGTGTACGTGGATCTTGTGGATGATCAAAAATTTCTTTTGGTGCACCTTCTTCACGAATATAACCATCTGCGAAGAATACCACACGATCAGCAACCTGCTTAGCAAAGCCCATTTCGTGAGTCACCACAATCATCGTCATACCTTCTTCAGCAAGTTCTTTCATAACTGCTAAAACATCACCAACCATTTCTGGATCTAATGCTGATGTTGGCTCATCAAATAACATAATTTCCGGATTCATGGCCAAAGCACGCGCAATTGCCACACGTTGTTTTTGTCCACCAGATAATGTGTCAGGCTTAACGTCTGCCTTATCAGCTAGACCAACACGATCTAAAAGCTTTTTAGCATTTGCAATCGCTTCGCTTTTGGTCATCTTACCTAATTGTACTGGTGCTAACGTCATATTCTCCATGACTGTTAAATGAGGGAAAAGGTTAAAGTGTTGGAATACCATACCAACCTTTTCACGTATCTTGTCGATGTTCACCTTAGGTTGGTTGATATTCTGACCATCAATAGCAATTTCGCCACTATTAATTTCTTCAAGCTTATTCAATGCACGTAGAAATGTAGATTTACCAGAACCAGAAGGGCCAATCATTACGACAACTTCACCTTCTTCAACAGCCAAGCTCAACCCTTTTAGCACTTCATTTTTTCCAAAGCTTTTATGAACATCACGTGCTTCAATAACTGTTGCCATTATTTGATCCTCTTTTCTACCCAATTTGATAACCAAGTTAATAGTGTAATAACGATAAGATATAGAACCGCAATCATTAACCAGACTCTAAATCCTTGCAAATTACGAGCAATGATTAATGTACCTGTTTGTGTTAATTCAATAATACCAATTGCTGACAGAATTGATGTATCCTTCAACGTAATAATAAATTGGTTAATAAAACTTGGTATCATTAAGCGAATTCCTTGTGGCATAACAACTTTGCGCATTGCTTTACCATATGGTAGTCCCAATGAACGTGCTGCTTCAAGCTGTCCTGAATCGACCGACTTAAATCCACCACTAACGAAAGCCCCAATATAAGCACCTTCATTCAAAATCAACGTAATAACACCCGCTGTAAATGCCGGAATTTTTTGTCCAGTTAAGTTGGGAATTCCAATATATATAAAGAAAGCTAGAACAAGCATTGGTAACCCACGGAAAATGTAAATAATTGTCGTTGAAAGGCCACGAGCAAACTTACTTGGCATAACGCCTAGAATACCTAGGAATATTCCCCAAATAGCCGCCAGAATAATTCCCACTAAGGTCAACTCTAGTGTCTTAACTAGCCCACTAGATAGCGCACTCTTATTTTCTTTAACAAGATCCCAAATTGTTGTTTTTTGATTTTCAGTCTGGTTAGCTGCATTCTTTTTATAATTGTAACCACCTTTTCCTAGATATCGGTTAACAATCTTGTCATAAGTACCATCTTTTACAATTTCTGCATAACCTGCATTGAATTTCTTTAATAGTTCAGCATTAGCAGACTTTTTGACACCAAAACCATACCAATTACCTTTGGCTGGCTTTGTGACAATTTTTAGATTTGTACCTTGCTGAATCGCATATGCCATAACTGGTTGATCCTCAAAAACAGCAACCGTATTACCAATCAAAACATCATTGTACATTGTATTTGAATCATTAAAGAAGGTCACTTTAAAACCATACTTTTTTGACATCTCACGTGCGTAATCCGCTCCAGCACTACCTGTTTTTGCAGCAACTGTTTTCCCTTTTAGATCAGACAATCCCATGATTTTTGATTTTTGTGAAACAGCCATAACAATACCACTTTTATAGTAAGGCGTTCCAAAATCAAAAGTATTTTTACGCTCGTCTGTTATGGACATACCAGCAACGATACCATCAACTTGACCGGCCTGAACTGCTTGCACGCCAGCATTGAAGCTCATTGGCTTTAGCGTATAGGTAAAGTGCTCGCGTTTTGAAATTTCTTTCAGCATATCCATATCAATTCCACGATACTTCCCGTTATCTGTTTGAAACTCAAATGGTGGGAATGTTGTATCAGTTGTAATGGTATAGTTTGGTGTTGCTGCATGCACAGCTGGTGAACTTACCACTATCCCAACTGCCAGCCCAACTAACGCCATTAGACTAATTAACCACTTGCGCATTGTCTATTCCTCCAAGACTATAATTTTTAAATTCATACCAGTTTATTTTACGCTATTCACACTATAAAAAGATATTTTGTGTCAGTTTTTCTGACATTAAATACTCTTTATCCGTAAAGTAAAAACACTGATTTGATGGATTCTAAGCTAGACTCCCATCAAACCAATGTTTTTAAAAGTTATTAATAACGTTTCTTCAATGTTCGGTGTAACTCACGATCTTGATCACGTCTTTTGATTGTTTCACGTTTATCATAATTATGTTTACCGGTTGCAACACCAATTAAAACCTTTGCAAAACCATGTTTTAGATAAACCTTCAAGGGCACAATCGTTTTACCCTGCTGCGCAACAGCCGCCTGTAATACTTGAATTTCTTTTTTATGTAATAATAATCGTCGACTACGTAGCGGATCATGATTAAATCGATTACCTTGTTCGAATGGACTAATATGCACATTATCTAACCAAGTTTGACCATCACGAACCTGGACAAATCCATCCCCAATCGTGATTTTACTGGCACGAACTGATTTAATTTCTGTTCCCGTCAATTCGATACCTGCTTCATAAGTTTCAGCAATCGCATAATTATATCGTGCTTTATTATTAGTTGCCAACGCACCATCAGCGCGCTGCTTTTTTTTAACCATGACAACCCCCTGATTCTAATTACTAATGACGGCCTTTACGGTTGGTACCTTGATGCTTCGAATCTGGTTTACGTTTATTCTGATAGGCACCAAATGGCTTACCATCATTATGAGTTTTATTTCCCTTTGATGAATGATTACGCTTATCATGTTGACGGCGCTCACCACGATTTTTACCAAAAGCACCACGATGTTCTTCTGGTACTTTAATATCGGTCAAAGGTGCTTCATCTGGGTCTACCAGTACAAAATCAATCGATGCTTGTTCCTTATCAACACGAACAACACGAACTTTCACTGGTTGACCAATTTGATAGATATGATGTAAGCGCCGGCCAATCAATGCCATGTGTGCTTCATCGTAAACATATTGATCATCAGTAAAGTTTGATACATGAATCAATCCTTCAACGGTGTTCTCTAATGAAACAAACATACCAAATTTTAGCACACCGTTGACAACACCATCAAACTCTTGGCCAACTTTGTCCATCATAAACTCAGCCTTCTTCATCGCATCAGTATCACGTTCTGTATCAACTGCACGACGCTCTTTGACAGAAGTATCTTCACCAATTTGAGCTAGTTTGTCTGCATACTTTGCCTGTGCTTCTTCACCAAGCCCATTCTTTTCATACCACTTGATCAATCGGTGAACAGTTAAATCAGGATAACGACGAATTGGTGATGTAAAGTGCGTATAATATTGGGCGCCAATTCCAAAGTGCCCTAATGGTTCATTTGAATACTTCGCTTGTTTCATTGTACGCAGCATCATCGTTGAAACCATCTGTTCTTCCGGACGACCGACAAAGAAATTATGAATCGCTTGCAAATCTGTTGACTGTATCTTTTCAGGATCTAACTTTACTGGTGCTCCCAAAGCTTTTACAAATTCAACGAAGTTTTGCACACGATCAGCATCCGGCGTTTCGTGAATACGATATAAGAATGGTACCTTAGCTAAGTCAAAGTGCATCGCAACAGTTTCATTTGCTGCTAACATGAACGATTCAATAATTCGTTCTGATAAACCACGTTCACGTAATTCAATATCAGTCGGCTTTCCTTGCTCATCAACAATGATTTTTGCCTCGGGTGCATCAAACTCAATTGCGCCTCGTGCCGTACGCTTTGCCGACAAAATGCGATGTAACTCAGCCATATCTTCAAACATTGGCACTAATTCTGCATATTCAGAACGGGTTTCTTCGTCACCATCCAAGATTGCATTCACTGCCTTATAAGTCATACGTGCATGTGATCGCATCACTGATGTATGTAGACGATGATTAACCAAGTTTCCTTTTGGTGTGAACTCCATTTCAGCTGACATCGCTAATCTATCAACACCTGGATTCAATGAAGCAATGCCATTTGATATTTTACGTGGCAACATAGGAATCACACGATCCGTTAGGTAAACTGATGTGCCACGATTATAAGCTTCTTCATCCAAAGGCGTTCCTTCAATCGCATAATGAGATACGTCAGCAATATGAACACCTAAGTGGAAATTACCATTTGGTAACTTCCAAACAACAACCGCATCATCCAAATCCTTTGATTCAATTGAATCAATTGTAACTAATGGTTGGTCGGTAATATCTTCACGTCCCTCACGTTCACTATCTAATACTTCGTCAGGAATCGCTTCTGCCTGCTTCATTGCATCTTCAGGAAAGACATGTGGTACATCATGGTTGTAGACAATTTCCAAAATATCAACACCTGGATCATCTTTATAACCAACTTTATCTGTTATGACACCTGTAAAGTGCTTTGGCATTTCAGCTGACGGATATGTTGCAATGGATGCCACAACGACTTCACCATCTGTCGCAACTAACCCACCTTCTTTGACCAAAAACTCAAATGAAGAAAACTTTTTATCAGTTAATCGTATGCTACCAATATAGCCCTTGTAATCACTACCGAGAGCGAACTCCCCAACAACTTGTTCACGTCCGTGCGTAATAATTTCCTCAACCTTACCCTCTGGACCACGTTTCTCATCACCTTTATTAAGTAATTTCACACGCACTTCATCACCCTGAGTGGCAAAGGCAGTATTATCTGGATTAATAAATACATCTGGTGCTGTTTCATCGTAATGAACAAACCCGAAACCTTTATCATTAGCTTTAAAAATACCAATCACACCCTCATGATCAGCATTATACTGGAAAGCCCCTGCATCATTGACCTTGACTTTGCCAGCACGTTCCAAAGCCGCTAATGCTTGCACAACTAGCTTAAAAGCATTTGCATCATTTAATCGCAACCCATCTGTCAACGTTTGTGCTGGATACGCTTGGGTTGGATTACCTTTCAAAAAACCAAATAATTGATTTTGTAAATTTTGTAACTCCATTAATTTCTCACTATTCTTAAAATGAAAGACCTCTCGTAATAAATGTCACGAGAGGTCTTGAGCACTGGTTATTTTTAATGTGAAGAAAGGTAAACAAGCGCCAATCCCAAAATAAACCAGATTGCTGCAAGAACTGCTGTAACTCGTTGCATCACAGCGACAAATCCTCGGGCCTTTTGGGTTGCAAACAAGTCACCACCACCGCCACCTGATAATGCTGACAAAGCATCCTGTTGCTTAGATGGTTGCATCATAACCGCAATAATAATTAGTGCACCCACTATAATCATTGCTGTTAATAGTATGTTGTACATCCTGGTGCCTCCTCTTTCTTCTATCTCTCATCATATATACTTTTATAGCATAACATAGGTAATAAATTGTCTCAATAAAAAAAGTGAGACTGATCAATAATTCCATCAGTCTCACTTATCTTTATATTAGTTAATTATTTTGCTTCGTAGTTAACAATTGCATCACGTGCAGACTTGTCAATGTTGTAGAAGCTGTTAATACCCTTGTATTCAGCAACCTTATCAGTCAACAAATCTTCAATACGCATCAATTGGTTGTACTTAGCAATACGGTCAGTACGTGACATTGAACCAGTCTTAATTTGACCAGCGTTAGTTGCAACAACCAAGTCAGCAATTGTTGTATCTTCAGTTTCACCTGAACGATGTGAAACGATAGCTGTATAACCAGCTTCCTTTGCCATTTCGATTGCTTCAACAGTTTCTGTCAAAGTTCCGATTTGGTTAACCTTAATCAAGATAGCATTAGCAGCACCCTTAGCAATACCCTTTGCCAAGAAGTCAGTGTTCGTTACAAAGAAGTCATCACCAACGATTTGTACCTTGTTACCAAGACGATCAGTCAACTTTGCCCAGTTATCCCACTGTTCTTCATCGTTCAAGTCTTCAGCTTCTGCCAAAGGATCCTCAACAGAAACAACTGGGTACTTCTCAATCAAGTTTTCTAGATAGTCGATGAATTCATCAGTTGTGTATTCCTTCTTATCAGGTTCACCAGCTAATGTATAAATCTTCTTTTCATGATCATAGAATTCTGAAGAGGCAACGTCAAAGGCAATTGCCACATCCTTTCCTGGCTTGTAACCAGCGCGTTCGATCGCTTGCAACAAGTATTGGAATGGCTCTTCATTTGAAGTAAAGTTAGGGGCAAATCCACCTTCATCACCAACAGCAGTTGAGTGACCTGATTCCTTCAACAAAGCTTGCAATGCGTGGAAAGTTTCTGAACCCATACGAACAGCTTCAGCAACTGACTTAGCACCAACTGGCATAATCATGAACTCTTGGAAATCAACTGAGTTATCAGCATGTGCCCCACCATTAACAACGTTCATCATTGGCGTTGGCAATACCTTTGAGTTAAATCCACCAAGGTAGTTGTACAATGGTGTACCTAATTCATCAGCAGCGGCACGTGCAGCAGCAATTGAAACACCCAAGATAGCGTTGGCACCCAACTTACCCTTGTTTGGCGTACCATCCAAGTCGATCATTGTGCGATCCAACAAAACTTGATCAGTAACATCCATACCAATCAACTTGTCCTTGATTACCTTGTTAACATTTTCAACAGCCTTCAAAGTTCCTTTTCCAAGGAAACGGCCCTTATCACCATCACGTAATTCGACAGCTTCGTTAACACCAGTTGAAGCACCAGATGGCACGATACCACGACCAAAGCCACCTAATTCAGTGTAAACTTCAACTTCAACAGTAGGGTTACCACGTGAGTCTAAAACTTCGCGTGCATAAATATCAGTAATTGCAGACATGTTGTCTTCTCCTTACTTATTCTTGAAAGTATAGTTAAATATGGGAATATCCCTCGAGACTTATTGTAACATAATTCACAGTATATGCTAACAACGACGTCTGTAAGTTTAATAACGGACACAAAAAATTCACATTACCTTCACAATCAAACGATCACTTTTTAATTATTCTTAAAAATCAATGCGCTGACGTCACTAATTTGCAAGTGATTTGTTGTTGTTTTGTTATACTAATGACTGTCATGTAATTGTTAAGCACGTTAAACTATACTTGTTATTACATTATTTTTTAAGGGAGAAGATTTATGAAAAGAGCAATTTTTACTATTTCATTATTAGTTAGTCTATTATTCATTATTCCCATCTTCTTTCTAAGTACATCACAAGCATTTTCGGGCTGGTTAACAGACCCAAAAGAGCAGGTCACCCATCTACAAGCACAAAAGCAATCTCAAGCAGAATCAAGATCGAACTTAGCAAAATTTAGTTCAAGATTGGCTGCTAGTGGTGTCTCGGTCATCTCTAGTAACTCAGAAGATGCCGTTGACCCCCATCGTACAGTGATGACTGCTCAAAATCCTAAAAATTCCCAGACCTCCCAGCAAGCCACAAGCCAAGAAATGTCATCTCATTCAACCAGCACTAATCGAGATAAATCATCAAACCAACCGACAAGTTCTAGTTCTAGTGCTCATTCACAACATAGTTCAAGTAGCTATAGTTCATCTAGCATGCCAAGTTCTTCTACTTCAAGCAATTCTTCAAGTAACTCTAGTTCTTCAAGCAGTTCTAGTTCTTCAAGCAGTTCTAGCTCTTCAAGTACTTCTAGCTCTTCAAGCAGTTCTAGCAGCTCTAATTCTTCAAGTAGTTCAAATAGTTCTAGCTCTTCTGACTCTTCAAACAATAGTGGTTCTAGCTCAGTTAATAGCGAGAGTTCTAGCACTAGTGACTCTGAAAGCTCAACGGCAAATCATGACTCAGGTTCAAAAGAATCTGATAGTAAAGAAACCAGTAATACACAAGGAAGTTCAGTTGTAACTCCCGCACCTGACACGGCTATCTCATCTGTTGATTAACAATGAAACATAACCATTAGAAACTGAAAGGGTGTCAATCTACCTATTAGATTGACACCCTTTTAATTTGTTATAAATTACGTTTTGCTTGCTCAGCTAAACTAATCAGCTCAATAAATGTTGCGGCATCCAATGCAGCATCCCCAACTAAAACACCATCAATGTCTGGCTGCTTCAAAAGTTCATACGCATTTGCTGGTTTCACAGAACCCCCATACAAAATCCGAACATGGTCAGCAACTTCTTGATCAAACATATCCGCAACTGTTTGACGAATCACACGCAAACTTTTTTGGGCTGCTTCGGGACTCATTGCTTGCCCCGACCCAATCGCTGCCGTTGGTTCATAAGCCAACATTAATCGACTCATTTCTTCACGTGTCACACCCTTTAATGATTCAACTACCTGGTTTACAATCCAGTGTGCGTGGTCATTGAGTGATTCCAATTGAACAGCTTCATCAATTGCAATGATTGGTGAAACGCCATTACGCAAAGCAGCCAACGTTTTTAAATTAACCATTTCATCCGTTTCACGAAAATAGTTTCGGCGTTCAGAGTGACCAATAATCACTCGACTAATACCTAGGTCAGCAAGTGCTGCTGGACTTGTTTCACCCGTATATGCACCTTTATCCTGCCAGTACATATTTTCAGCCCCAATTTCAATTGATGTTCCTTTAGCAGCAGTCACCATTGCATTTAATAAGACATCTTGTCCTGCTAGTACCGCATCCACATGCGGATATGCTGCCAATTTTGGTGAAACTTCAGCAATATAACGTTCTACCTCACTTGGCAATTTGTTCATTTTCCAATTTGCTATAACAATTGGTCGTCGTAACATCCTCTTTTACCACCCCTCATCGTGCTTATTCTGATTATACCACGCTTACCAATTCAAATTTACTTAATGAACAAATCAATGTTTTGATATTATACTAGTTCAAATATAAGTACTTAATTTACAGTGAAAAAGTCATCAATCTACCAATTTTAAGTCGATAGATCGGTGACTTTTTCAGTGTTTCACAAACCGAATTGCTAATAATTTACCTAATGGTCTATACGAGCAATATGAAATATACACTTTACTTTATATTCACAATCGTTAATTAGCATTAAACCCCATAACTACTGCTGAGTATCCAGCCATTTTAACATGATTGTCATCGATTGTGATATTTCCTACTTTTTCTAGCACGTCTCCAACATTGCGTGCATCAAATTCTGCTAATTCATGACTTAGATTAACAAATACCGTTAATACTTGTCCATCAAGGATGCGCTGATAGCCAATAACGGTTTCAGGCAATGAATCAATTGGTTGGAAATCACCTGTAGTTATAACTGATTGCCATGCTAGATCATGATGCAGTTGCCCTAATTTCTTGTAATAGTTCAAAACAGAATTTTCGTCTGCTAACTCTGTCTGCACATCAATACCTTCTCTATCATTTCCCATGCCTAGCCATGGTTCTGTGTCAGAGAATCCCGCAAATTTAGAATTATTCCATTGCATTGGTACTCGTGCATTATCACGTGATTTATCGTTAATCGATGCGAGAGCACTTTCTTTAGAATAACCATCCTTAAGTGCCATTTGATAATTATTGATTGATGAGACATCATTAAATTCTGAAATATCCTTACGGACGAAATTCTTCATTCCTATCTCTTGGCCTTGGTAAATAAATGGCACACCTGGTAAGAAATAATACATGGTTGCCAATGCTTTTGCAGCTGTGGGTGTTTGATCATGCTTATCAGGTACTAACTTTGATAATACTCTAGGTTGATCATGATTCTCTAAAACATTGGCAAGTGTACCATGAACCTGCCCAGCAACCTGTTGTGACTCAAATAGAGCTTCACGCAGATCCTTTACTGTCCATTGGCTACGACCGCGATACCATTCATCAGTATTTAGGACATCAATATTCATATATGAAAAATCAAAAATCATTGAAAAGTAGCCATTTGGGCCAATATATTTCTTTAAATCTTTCTCCGGAACACCGTATGCTTCACCAACTGTAATGGCATCATATTTATCAAATGTTTCTTGCTTTAGTTCATTCAAGAAGACATCAATACCTGGTCGATTTTGTCCCTTCTTAATAACCGAGACAAGACCATCACTGCCATCGGCAGGTAAACTAGCCCAATCTAAGTCTTTCTTCAAATGAGTAATCGCATCAACTCTAAATCCTGCCACACCTAATTCCAACCACCAGTTAATCATTTGATATATTTCCTGACGCAACGCCCGATTTTCCCAATTCAGATCTGGTTGTTGTGGGGCAAAAGTATGAAAATAGAACGTATTTGGTTCATCAGCAACTGGCTCCCAAGTTGAGCCACCGAAAATACTACGCCAATTATTTGGTACATCCCCGTCATCAGTCGTTTTAAAAATAAAGTAATCACGGTACTTACTTTTGGGATCAGCTAATGCTTGTTTAAACCATTCATGTTGATCAGAAGTATGATTGACAACTAAATCCATAATTACTTTAATATGACGCTTTTTAGCTTCAGACAAGAAAACTTTAAACTCATCCAGTGAACCAAATTGCGGATCAATATCTTGATAATCAGCAATATCATAACCCATATCAACCATTGGTGATTTGTAAATTGGTGAGACCCAAATCATTGTGACCCCTAATTCTTGAATGTAATCCAAGTGATCAATCATTCCCTGAATATCACCAATTCCATCATGATTCGTATCTTGAAAAGAACGTGGATAAATCTGATAAACAATCTCGTTTTGCCACCATTTTGTAGACATCTATATATTCCCCCAAATATTCATTAATGTTTTTAGCATATATGAGCTAGGTTAAATATTCAATCCTAATTCGCTACAAAAAGAAAACGCTTACATTGTATCCTTTTCAACAATTTAATCATAATTACTATTAAAATAAACATATATGTATATTTAAAAAATCATTTAAAATAAAATTAATATAAAAATTATATTTAACCTACCATAGAATGTTACCGGTAACATATTTGAAGAAAAAATTACTAACTATAAAAAAAAGAACAACCATTTTTGGTCGCTCTCACAATTTTTTATCAACTAGTCAGCTGAAACATTAGATTTTACTAACGCAACAACTTCATCATTTGTTTCGGCATCAACAGCTTTAGCAGCTAATTCAGCCATATCCTTCGTATCCAATTTCTTCATCAATGAACGTGCCTGTAGAATAGAAGTTGCAGACATTGAGAACTCATCTAATCCCATACCAACAAGAATTGGCAATGCAATTGGGTCCCCTGCCATCTCACCACACATTGCAGCAAACTTACCATACTTATGTGCAGAATCGATCACATTCTTAACCAAGCGTAAGATTGATGGATTGTATGGCTGGTACAAATATGACACACGATCATTACCACGATCAGCAGCCATAGAGTACCCAATTAGATCATTGGTTCCAATTGAGAAAAAGTCCACTTCTTGTGCAAACTTATCTGCCAAAACAGCAGCCGCTGGAATTTCAATCATAATACCAAGCTTAATGTCATCTGATACTGGCGTACCCTCTGCAACTAACTTAGCCTTTTCTTCATTGAAAATATCACGAGCAGCACGGAATTCTGGTAACGTTGCAACCATTGGGAACATGATCCAAAGTTGTCCGTAAACTGAAGCACGTAGTAATGCACGTAATTGTGTACGGAAAATATCATCACGATCTAGAGAAATACGAATAGCACGGTAACCAAGGAAAGGATTCTCCTCTTCAGGCAATGGCAAATATGGCAAGTGCTTATCACCACCAATATCCATTGTACGAACCGTAACTGGCTTGCCGTCCATACTCTTCAATACCTTCTTGTAAGACTCAAATTGATCATCTTCTGTTGGCAATTCTGAAGAATCCATGTACAAGAACTCTGTACGATATAGTCCAACACCTTCAGCACCATTATCAATGACACCATCAAGATCTTTTGGTGTTCCAATATTTGCTCCAATGACAAATTCCTTGCCATCGGCTGATACAGACTTTTCGTCTTTCAACTTAGCCCATTCCGCTTTCTTAGCAGCGTATCGATTACCTTTAGCTTGATAAGTTGAGATTTCATCTTCTGTTGGATTTACCAACGCCACACCATCAAGACCATCTAAGATAACTGTGTCACCTTCATTGATTTCCTTTGTAGCAACTTCAGAACCAACAATTGCAGGAATTTCCAATGTACGAGCCATAATAGCAGCGTGTGCCGTACGACCACCAACATTTGTAATAAATCCTTTGACATAGCGACGATCTAATTGCGCAGTATCAGAAGGTGTCATATCTTGCGCAACAATAACAACTTCTTCATTGATCAATGCTGGATTTGGTAATTCCTTATCAAGCAAGTGACTTAACACACGCTTGGTTACATCGCGGATGTCAGCAGCACGTTCAGCCATGTATGGATTATCATCTGCCATGCCTTCAAACATGCCAATAAACATATCTGTGACAGCCTTTAAAGCTGCCTCAGCATTTGTTTTATCACTATCAATTTTATCGTTAATGTTACCCAAAAGCTCCGGATCTTCAGTAACCATGATGTGTGCTGTAAAGACTTCAGCTTCATCTGCACCCATTGATTCTTCTGCTTTTGCACGAATCTTTTCCAAATCTGCCTTAGAAGACAAAAAGGCCGCCTTGATGCGGTCTTTCTCACCTTGAGTATCGTCGATTGTGCGAGTCTCAAAAGACAGATCTGGGTCAACTAACTTATAAGCTTTTGCAATTGCGACACCATTTGATGCAGCAATTCCTGTAATTTTATTAGTCATTCTATTTCCCCTAGAACCTGTTTAACCTAATCTAAAAAACTAGTCTGTCAAACCTTCTGCTGACATTGTTTCTGCAATAGCTGCCAAAGCGTCTGCTTCGTCATCACCTTCAGCAGAAATCTTAACATCTGCGTTTTGACCAACACCTAGTGACATAACACCCATGATTGACTTCAAGTTAACGTCCTTACCTTGGTATGATAGTGTAACGTTTGATGAGAACTTTGAAGCTGCTTGTACCAACAAAGTTGCTGGGCGAGCGTGAATACCAGTTTCGGCTACAATGTGAAATTCGCGTGATTCCATGGTGATAATCTCCTCTAAATTTAAATATTATTCTTTTACTTTGGGTTAAGTTAAATTATGCTTTCTACAATCAATTTTAACCAACCTTCATACATTCATTTTATCAGGTATAAGACATATTCGCAAGCGCTTACATATTTTTTTCATAAAATATAATTTGTTATCGTTAAGCTATAAATTTTATTCTATGATGCTTCGTCATTTTTTGCTGTATATGTAATTATACCACCACGTTCGGCAGTGCCCCTAATTGCATTCTGATAGGGATAATCTCGCCATACAACATAAAAATCAGAAAACTCTTTTGCAGTTACCACAAATTCATCTAATTCGCCTGATCTTAGTTGATCTAACATCTGACTATAATCCATTCTGCCTCCTCAATTACATTATACAGCGATAATTAAAATTGGCACAATATACTTCCATATGTAAATCCCGCACCAAATCCAGTTAACAACACTTTCTTACCAGCTAGTTGCTTATTGTGTCGCAATTCATCTAAGCCCATTGCAATACCAGCCGATGATGTGTTCCCATATTTCGTAACATTTGTCACAAATTTTTCCATAGGCTGCTCTAATTTTTTAGCAATCATTTCAATTATTCTTAAATTAGCTTGGTGTGGTATGAAATAATCAACATCCGATGGTGTCACATCATTTTTCTTTAAAAAGTTGATAATATGATCAGGAATCAAACGTTCAACTTCACTAAAAACTTGCCGTCCTTCCTGATGAAAGGCTTCGGTTTTCGGGTAGTTATCTGCAGAAAGTTCATGTAGCGGTTGAATACGCCCTGAATGCACCACCTCTGCATTACCAATCGTATGCATTTCTTCTGCCACTAGTAGTGATTGTTCACTGGCTTCCAATATGAACGCTCCTGCACCATCCCCAAAAAAGACCGAAGAGGCACGGTCTTTAAAGTCCATCATTTTTGAATTAACTTCAGCAGATATAACTAACGCATACTTTGCCGTACCAGCCTTTAAAAATTTATCTGCGGTACTCAAACCAAAGATAAATCCCGCACATGCTGTGGAAATGTCATATGCCCATGCATTCTCTGCCTGTATATTTTTTTGTACCAGGGCTGCTGTCGATGGTGCCAATCCATCTGGTGTAAATGTTGTTACAATTATTAACCCAATCTCAGCTGGTGTAAGTGATGTTTGAGCGAGTGCTTGTTGCGCTGCCTTAGTGGCTAAGTCCGAAGTATTTTCCCCCCGCAATGAAACATGACGAGTCTTTATACCCGTATGTGCTTGAATCCATTCATCATTTGTATCCATGATTGTAGCTAAATTATCATTAGTCACAATGTCTTGCGGCACATAATGAGATGAAGCAACAATTTTTACGCCTTGCGCCATGCTTTGCTCTCCTCCTAATTTCTATTCAAAAGATATTATACGCATGCTAACCACAAAAAGACATTAATATTTTACTAAAAAAACATATTTCATAACTAATTTCGATTGAAATAATGTAAATATCGGTTGCCATCAGAAGTTTGGGTCAGTTTAGTCACACTGGCATTATCTGGTTCAGGTATATTGCTAGTTACATGATTTATACCAAAAGTAGCCATTAATATCGCCTTAATCGTAAAACCATGCGTAACAACAATTATTTGTTCATTTGGATGCTGCAAGCTTGCTTCATTCAAAAATAGGTTAACTCTTTCAACAACCTGTGCAAATGTTTCACCTGCTGTGGCATATTTCGTATAATTTGCGGTCACATCGTGTAAAACAGGATTAAAGACATCCGGAAATTGCATTTCAAGTTGCTGATTTTTTTGTCCATCCCATTCACCATACGAAATTTCTAATAAACGCTGATCCTGTTGCATAGGAATACCAGCTATATTATTAAGGATATCTGCCGTTTGCATAGTTCTGTGCAACGGACTACTTATTAACAAATCTGCAAAGCTAATATCAAAATGATCCGCTAATTGGCGAACTTGTAATTTACCTTTGTCATTCAATCGTGTCATAGCAGAATTAATTTGTCCTTGTTTCAAACCCGCTGCGTTAGCTGCCGTTTGTCCATGACGTACAAAATAAAAAGTTGTCATATGTTACCCTCTGTTATCTTCTTACCATGTAAGTTAAAAAAGAGGCCGAGCCAGAATTTCTCTAACTCAGCCTATAAACCGCATTTTACTATGCATGAAGCATCAAAAATAAATTTTATCTTATGCTTCCGCTATCTTTTTCTGCTGTTGTAGTTTGAAATTTTCATTGTATGAAAAGACGTTTTGTCCAGCGATTGCTGCATCCCCAACGGCTGTCGTGATTTGACGTAATTCTTTTTCACGAACGTCACCAAGTGCATAAATACCTGGCAATGATGTTTCCATCCGCTCATTTGTTTTGATCCAACCTTGATCATTTGTAATACCCAAATCAGCAACAACATCAGAAACTGGTAAGACACCAACATAGATGAATACACCTGCAGCATCAACCGTATAAACTTCATCAGTTACATTATTGTGTACTCGGACCCCTGTAACCTTTTTATCATCACCTAAAATTTCTTCAACTTCAGTATTCCAAACGAACTCAATCTTTTCATTGGCAAATGCACGTTCTTGCAAAATTTGCTGTGCTCTCAACTTGTCACGACGATGGAAAATAGTAACCTTATCTGCTAACCCAGCTAAATAGGTTGCTTCTTCAACTGCAGAGTCACCACCACCAACAACGATGACATGTTGTCCGCGGAAAAACGCACCATCACAGACAGCACAATAAGATACACCTCGTCCTGAATATTGGTCTTCACCAGGTACGGCTAATTTCTTGTAATCGGAACCAGTCGCCACGATAACTGTGTTAGTTGTATATTCGTCCATATCAGTAACAACGCGCCATGAGCCATCCTCTTGTGCTTGAACATGTAACACTGTTCCAAAAGCATACTCAGCACCGAATTGTGTTGAAGACTGATACATTTTTTCAGCCAAGTCTGGACCTAATACACTACTAAAACCAGGATAGTTTTCTACCTCAGCCGTGTTATTCATCTGGCCACCATATATCCCTCGATCAATCATTAGTACCGACAGATTTGCACGTGAAGCATAAGTCGCTGCCGTCATACCACCAGGACCTGCACCCAAAATTATTGTGTCATAGTGTTGGGTCATAACAACACCTCCCCTTCAAGTACTTGCTTATTAAACTCTTATTGACTATCTACTACATTTTACATTCTTTTAATTAGAAAGCAAGTTTTTTAACTTACTTTTTGTAAATAAAAAACTGCAAGCCCGATAGATACCGAAACACTTGCAGTTTTTGTGAGTTCATCAATGACTAATCTAGCTTAGCAGCTAATTCCTTGATGTATGCCTTCAAATCTTCAGACGTTTGTGGGTGCTTTAGCCCAAATTCAATATTAGTTGTTAAGAAACCAATCTTTGATCCAATATCATAACGGCTACCCTTAAATTCATGAGCATAAACGTGTTGACGCTTATTCAATGAATCAATGGCATCAGTTAATTGAATTTCGTTTCCCTTACCTGGCTTAGTATTCTCTAATTCCTCAAAAATTTCGGGTGTTAATAGATAACGACCAATAATTGCCAAATTAGATGGTGCATCTTCTGGCTTTGGCTTCTCAACGAAAGTATTAACCTGGTGTAGTCCAGGTTCAACTTCCTTTTCAGGTGCAATCACACCATACTCAGAAACTTGATCATGTGGTACTTGCATCACGGCCAGCGTTGACTCACCAGTTGTGTTGTAGCGATCAATCAATTGTTTTGTCAAAGGCACCTCATCACTCATCAAATCATCACCTAGCATCACAACGAATGGTTCGTCGCCAATGAATGATTTTGCGGTCAACACAGCATCCCCTAAGCCACGTGGATGAGATTGACGAATAAAGTACAAGTTAATATCAGTTGTCTCTTGAACAATCTTTAGTAACTCATCCTTACCTTTTTCACGTAAATTGTTTTCCAATTCAGGATTTGAATCAAAATGATCCTCGATTGAACGCTTTGACTTACCGTCAACAATCACAATATCTTCAATTCCTGAAGCCAAAGCTTCTTCAATAATGAATTGGATAGTTGGCTTATCAACAATTGGTAGCATTTCTTTTGCTAATGCCTTTGTGGCAGGCAAAAAACGGGTTCCTAATCCTGCGGCTGGAATGATTGCTTTACGTACTGGTTTCATGATTAATTTACTTCCCTTCTTGTGAGACTGGACGTCCCATTAATGTTTGAATAGCTTCTTTAACATCTTGATTTTCGTAAAGTACGCGATAAATCGCTGACGTAATTGGCATCTCAACATGTTTCTTTTGTGCTAATTCATGGGCAACTTTGGTTGTTGAAATCCCCTCAATAACCATTCCCATATGTTCAATAATATCTGCTAATTTCTTACCTTCACCTAATTGGACACCAGCTCGATAGTTTCGAGAATGTACCGAGGTAGCTGTGGCAAATAAGTCCCCCACACCAGACAATCCCATAAAAGTAATTGGATTAGCTCCAAAAGCCTGTCCTAAACGACTGATTTCTGCTAAGCCACGGGTGAACAATGCTGCTTTAGCATTAGCGTCATACCCAAGGCTTTCCAGTGCTCCTGCCCCAATGGCAATCACGTTCTTCAATGCGCCACCGATTTCTGATCCGATCATATCAGTATTGGTGTAAACACGGAACACCTGATTACTTAATGCATGTTGGACCTTTTCAGCAACTGCCACGTCTGTACTAACTGCTGTAACCAAGGTTGGGTCATGTGTAATAACGCCTTCAGCATGTGAAGGTCCTGAAATCACACCAAGTCCACGTAAATACTTAGCTGGCACTTCTTCGGCTAGCATTTCTGATACACGTTTGTATGTCCCTGGTTCTAATCCCTTGGTTGCAGCCATTAGAATGATACTTTGATCTAAGTTTTTAAGGGCTGCAACTAATTGTTTTGCAACCTCTCGTGTCGCCTTAGTTGGCACAACACTTAATACAATATCAGCATCCTGGACTGCAGCTTGCATATCTGCGACACCAACAACCCCTTCATTTAATGGATTATCACCCAAATATTTTGTATTTCGATGCGTTTCATTAATTTCAGCAACTTGTGATGCTCGATGACTCCATAAACGAACGTCATGCCCATTTTCAGCAGCAACATTTGCCAGTGCGGTTCCCCACGATCCAGCACCTAAAACTGCAATAATTTCGTTACTCACGAGATTCCTCCTTTTTATTGCATGAGCGCCAATATCATAATAATACCATATTCTAATATCTTAGCAATCTTATCATGAATGGATCGCTACAGAACAACGTTACTAGCCTATTTTGAGTTTTCGGCAATCAAACTATTTAAGTTGTTGTTAAAGGTTTCTGTTGCATCAAATCCCATTTGCTTAGCCCGGAAATTTTTGGCTGCCGTTTCAATAAGCACCGCTAAATTTCGTCCAGCTTGAACAGGTAAAACAAAACGTGGTAAATCAACGCCTTGAATCGTAATAACTTCTTCACCATTACCTAAACGATCCACTTTTTGATCATCATGCCACTTAGCAAGATGTAGATTAAAAGCAATTGTCGCGTGTGAGCGAACCGCACCAGCACCAAACAAGTCCATCACATCAATTATCCCTACACCACGTAATTCCATCAAATTACGCAAAATTGCAGGCGGTTCACCAACTAAGCGTTCCTCATCTTGTGCATAAACATCAACACGATCATCAGCAATCAATCGATGTCCTCGTTGTACTAATTCCAATGCTGTTTCTGACTTTCCAACACCTGAATCACCAGTAATTAACACACCTAACCCATAAATATCAACTAAAACACCATGTACAGATTGACGTTCCGCTAATCCACCACTTAAGAAATAAGTCATATTAGCTAATATTTTTGAAGATATTAATTCCGTTGCCAATACCGGAATCTGATTTTCCTTTGCAGATTGCATGAACTCTTCCGGTAATTTTCGACCTGTTGATACAACAAAGGTTGGCGTATTTGGTTGCATCATCTTTCTTGCAATCAATAATAATTCTGAATGATTCATTCGATGAGCAAATGAAGTTTCAGTAATTCCCATCAACTGAATTCGCTCAGGTGCATAATAATTAAAATAACCTGTCATTTCAAGACCGGGTCTTGAAATATCCGGGGTTGTAATCTTGCGATCTAGGTATTCCTCACCTGCTACAATTTTTAGGCGAGTATTATCCAATAAATCTTTTACTGTTAATTCTTTTGCCATTTTCTACTACCTGTCTTAATTATTGATTATCATTTTTACTAAAGTAACTAGAAATTATCATGTTAACCACGGACATCACAATAGCAATAAACATTGCCCAACCAAAACTAGCAAATCTGAACCCGTCACCAACGACCCAGGCTGTCAGCCACAATACAACGCCGTTTATAACTAGCCCAAACAAGCCAAATGATAGAATAGTTAGTGGCAAAGCAAGTAATTGTAAGAATGGCTTCACCAAGGCATTTAAAATCCCTAGGATCACAGCAGCCAGTATTGCCGTCCAAATATTTCTAATATAGAGACCATTTCTAAATAGTCCCGCCATTGCTAATAACATAACTGTATTAATAATAATTCGTTGCCAAAATGAGAAATTTTTAAAAGTAACTGTCTTCATCTATTTCCTCCAGTTATTCTTAGCACCAGTATATCAAAATTAGGCTAATATTTGGCTAAATGTTCGGTAATTTATATACTTAATTGTGATAAATAAAAACCAGAAACGGACGCGTCCATTTCTAGTATTATCAGAATCTATTAATAAACTTATTTGTGCTTTGCCCGAAATAGATCATTGAATGGTGACTCCCCACTATGTGCCACCTGGGTCAAAAACATCTTAACGGCTTGCTGTGTCGTTAACCCGTTTTCTTTAAATACTGTATCTGCTGCATTGCGTACTTCTTCTTCAACCCGAATTTGAATTAATTTTTCCATGTGATACGTCCCCCTGTATCCTAAAAGATATATCCAACTCACTCATTATTATATACCATTTTACAGAAAATAACTTAACCAAACATATTTTTAAAATACATGTTATTCAAAATGCATTACTTACATAACAATGTTTTCTCTAGATTGGTTTTTCGACAAAAAAACACACTGTCAAATAATGACAGTGTGTTTCATTTGGCATTGCTAAGATTGACGCGTCTTAGCTCACGTGATGGTTACCCACCAGTCAACGTACACCCATTGGGTAACCCTAAAGGTAGTCATGTGCAGTAAAGCAAGTTCCACAACTTGCTTTACACCCTCCAGTAATACGACTGTTAATGAGGGCCGTTTATCAAAGATCATTTAAGATCCTCTCGACTCATCGCATAAAAATAATTATAGCACAATGACTACCAGCAAACAATCTTTTTATTTAAAATAGCCTATAATTTTTCAACTATACATAACGCATACATGTATCATTACTAAGCTAAAATTTAAGATGGCGCTTACAATAAAGTGTTATTAGGTATATAATATAAGCATATAAAGAATTTTATGTAATTAATAACTAATTTATAAGGATGGTGACTTCCATGGCAGAGGACAAAATTGCATACAGGAATATTTTGGCGCCAATTGATGGTTCAAAAATTTCTGAGGCCATAGTTGAAAAGGCTGCTGCTGTTGCGGTACGTAACCAAACCGTTTTAGATTTATTGTACGTCATTGATACCAATTCAATTTCAGGATTAGCCGGTATGTCAATTTCTGGTGACGTTGTTTACCAACTAGTGCAAGATGCAGAAGAAAAGTTATCTAAGTACGCAGAAATTGCACGTAAGCAAGGTGCTAAAGAAGTTAACATCCACGTTCGTTTTGGATCGCCAAAAACCGTTATTGCTCGCGACTTTCCTAAAGACCATGACACTGGTCTAATTATGTTAGGTAAATCTGGATTAAACACGCTGGAACGACTACTGGTTGGTTCAGTTACGACTTTTGTTGTTCAAAATGCTAAAGCAGATATTTTAATTGTGCAGTAAAAATAAATACCAGCCACCCTGTGGTTGGTATTTTTATTATCTACGGATGCTTATTATACCTATATGTAATAGAATTCAATGTATTTTTATTAAAATTAGGTTATAATAATTTTATATTTCTAATCAATATCAAAGTAGAGGAAGAATTATGAAAATTATAGGCAATACACTAGAAACAATTCACAAATTTCGACACGGACACCTTAGCAAACGTTGGTTGGAGGATCCCTTCTTAACTTCAACGACTGCATTGGGCGCAAACCGAAACATTAAATTACAATTACTATATTTAGATACGAATGACACTTTTTACTTAGTTGAAAGCACCTCATCGATTGCTCACTCTTTGCAATATCAAGATGGTGCAATTAGTGTTTCTGAGTGGTCACCGGCTGATTTTGCTGGCTTATTGCGCAGTTATAATCAACCCGGTTTTGATAATTATTTCCAATTAATCGTTACTAACACTGCGATGGCTTACTCCGGTTCGAAACAAAAGGACTATGTGAAGTAGCCACCTCGTTTTAAAAATCACAGTCACAAATAAGTATAATAAAACAACGTCATCAAGAATCAAATTGCATTCTGATGACGTTGTTTTATTATATTGCCACAACAAACTATTTTTTAATTACAGTTGTACTTAAAATTTTAACCGGATTCACAGGTGCAGATTTTTCAGAACCATCCGCATTATCCTTAACTTCAGCACTAGCAATTTTATCTACCACATCCATACCACTAATAACCTGTCCAAATACTGTATAGTTGCCATCAAGTGAGGGATTACCACCCTTTTGATATGCTTTAATAATTTTATCTGGATAATTTTTCTTCTTTAATTGCGAAGCGACATTTTCATGATTTTGGTTGATAAAAAATTGTGAGCCATTTGTATCTGCACCAGCATTAGCCATTGATAATGCCCCTCTGATATTATACAAAGATGCCGAAATTTCATTCTTAAACCCTGAGCCAGAATCAATTTTTGAATTTTTATTTTTCCAAATTGACGAACCACCAGTTCCTGTACCAGTAGGATCACCACCTTGTATCATAAAATCATTAATGACACGATGGAAAATTGTGTTATTGTAATATCCTGTCTCTGCATGTTTCACAAAATTCTTTACCGCAAGTGGTGCGTATTTATTAAATAATTTCACCTTAACATCACCGACCGTTGTTTTTATTTCAACAACCGTTTCATTCTTATGAACTGTGTTCGAAAGTTGTGGTAGCGGTTGTTTATTTAATTCTTTTTTTGACAACGTCTGTTTCGTCTGAGTGGTTGACTGCTGGTTAGAATGCAATGATAGAAACGCAATGCCAATGACAGCTAGAACGACAACAACCACTACGCTAGCAACAATCATTTCTGATCGACCCTTCTTCATTTTGTTAACTCCCATTCTTTATTAACATTAAAGCATAAATATTATGAACCATTGTATAATTTTTTGCTTAGCCTAAAGATAAAATAATCACTTAAATTAGCGACTTGTCATCTTAAATTCTAAGAAATAATCATTATATGTGCCTACCCAAGATGGTCCTAAATCTTTATAAACTTCTAAATGTGACAAAGTCTTTTTTGAAGGATACCAAGCTTTATTATTTTTGATTGAACGTGGCAATAATTTTACCGCCTCTTTATTAGGAGTTGCATAACCAACATATTCAGCATTTTGTTCTGCATGCTTTGGCTCACTCATAAAATTGAGAAAAGCATACGCTGCTCGCTTATTGGTAACAGTTTTAGGCATGACAATATTATCAAACCACAAGTTGCCACCATCACTGGGAACAATATAATGTAAATGCTTATTTTCGGCTATCATCTCAGAGGCATCTCCAGAGTAATCAACCGCTAATGGCGCTTCATTCTGAGCCATATACATCTTAATCTCATCAGCAACAATTGCCTTAACATTAGGCATCAATGTATCTAGCTTTCCTTTAGCAGCTGCTAACTCAGGAATACTTTTTGTATTAACAGATTGCCCGCTTGAAGCTAAAGCCATTCCCATAATGTCACGGGATGAGTCAATCAACATAATACTTTTCTTATACTTTGGTCGCCATAAATCATTCCAAGTCTTTATCTCGCCAGGTTTAATATATTTATCGTTATAAACGATTCCCAATGTGCCCCAAAAATAAGGTATTGAGTATTTATTACCTGGATCAAACGATTGATTCATAAATTGTTTGTCATAATTTTTCAATCCAGTTAACTTACTATGATCCAATGGTACGAGCAAATTGGCTGATTTCATTTTTTGAATCATATAATCAGAAGGAACCGCTAAATCATAGTGCGTACCTCCTTGTTGAATTTTTGTAAACATTGCTTCATTAGAGTCAAATGTTTCATAATCTACTTTATAACCCGTTTCTTTTTGGAATTCTTTTATCAAAGATGGGTCAATATAGTCACCCCAATTGTATATAGTGAGTTTTTTGTTGCCTGTACCTTTTGCACTAGTACTTGAATTTTCAGAATGCTGAAAACCTAGATTAATACCAAAAAGTAATAATACAGCTACTAAGATAACCCCTGATAACCAAATAATTCTTTTCATTACTGATGCACCACCATTCTTGCACCACGCTTTTTCTTACCATTTTTTGAACTATAATTTGAAATAAAGTAATAGATAATTACTAAAATCAAAGATAGTAAAAACATAAGCGCTGACATTGCGTTAATTGATAAATCAATTCCCTGTCGTGCACGCGAGTAAATTTCAACTGATAGCGTTGAGAAACCATTACCTGTAACGAAAAAGGTAACTGCAAAATCATCTAAGGAATAAGTGATTGCCATAAAGAAACCTGATAAAATACCAGGCCAAGCATAAGGCAAAACAACGCGAGACAAGACTTGATAATTATTCGCCCCTAAATCACGAGCTGCATCTACCAATGCAGGATTCATCTCATTTAGTTTTGGTAAGACCATCAAAACAACTATTGGAATTGAAAAAGCAATATGTGACAGAACGACTGACCCAAAGCCTAATTTTAATCCCACAATTGTAAAGAAGATCAAAAAACTTGCACCAATAATAACATCTGGTGAGACCATCAAAATATTATTCAATGACAGTAGTATGTTTTTAACACTTTGCCGTTTTGTATTATAAATTCCTAACGCACCAAAAAGACCAATCAAAGTCGCAATCAAAGCAGATAACAATGCAACAATGAATGTGTTGACCAATATTTGCATCAACCGTGTGTCAGCAAACATATCGACATAATGACGCCATGAAAATCCTGAAAAATCGGTCATAAAGTCGCCTTTATTGAACGAATAAAAGATTAAATAAAAGATTGGTGCGTACATTAAAATAAATACAAAAACCAAATAGAGATTAGCCCATTTTTTTGATTTACTTGCCATGTTTTGCCCCTTTCTTTTTACGATCTCTGGTCAATAACATCGTTAGTCCCATTGCAAGAATAAGAATAACACCAATTGTCGAGCCCATACCCCAATTTTGTGTGACTAAGAAATGTTCCTCAATTGCCGTTCCTAGTGTAATGACACGGTTACCACCAATCAATCGTGTAATCATGAATAATGATAGCGTTGGAATAAACACAGCCTGAATACCAGCTTTAACACCACCCATTGACATAGGAAAAATGACCCTGACTAATGTTTGCCATGAATTTGCACCAAGATCACGGGCAGCATTAATATAACTTTGATCCAGCTCAACAAGGGAATTAAAAATAGGCATTATCATAAACGGAATTTCAATATACGCTGCCACAATCAAAAACGATGCATCAGTAAACATAATCTGTTGTGGACCAATACCAATTAAAGTTAAAAAATTATTGACCGTGCCAGTTTTAGAAAATAAACCAATAAATGCATAGGCTTTTAATAATAAATTAACCCACGTGGGCAAAATAACCAGTAATAACCAAAATTGTGCATGCTTTAACCTGCTCATAATATAAGCCATTGGATAACTGATTAATAGCGTTATGACCGTAACGACGAATGCAAAAAACACCGAATTAAAGGTCATGCGTAAGTACGTACCCGAACTAAAATAAGCATCATAATTTGCTAACGTAAAGTGTCCAGATAGATTACCAAATGACTGGATAACAAGTAGGATAACTGGTGCAATAACAAACAATCCCAACCACAAGAAGTAAGGGATTGTATAACTAAATGTATGATTACGATTCATGCAAACCATCCTCCTCTGAATCCTCATACTCTTCCATACGTGCATCGAAATCTTCCTCAGATTCATTTAACCGCATAATATGAATATCTTCTGGATCAAAGAATAACCCACGTCTTTCCCCGATAACTGCTGGGTTTGTCGCTTGAATTTGCCAGTCATTTTGATCATCATCATGAGCTGTGATTTCGTAATAATCTCCTCGGAACGATTGACCATCAATGGTTACAACTAATTTACCTTTGTCAACCGCTACCAAATCTAAGTCTTCAGGTCGCAGGACAACTTCAACTTGCTCATTTGGTCGCATCCCACCATCAACATTTTCAAACTCTTTACCCGCAAATGATACTAAATAATCTTTTCGCATGACACCTGGTAAAATATTGGATTCACCAATAAAATCTGCAACAAAGTGATTAATTGGCTCATCATAAATATCCACTGGTGTACCGTTTTGGACAATCTCACCATCATTCGTAACAAAAATCCAGTCCGACATTGCCAACGCTTCTTCCTGATCGTGCGTGACAAAAATAAAAGTGATTCCTAATCTTTTTTGTATTTCACGTAATTCATATTGCATATCCTTACGTAACTTGTAGTCTAATGCTGATAGCGGCTCATCCAATAGTAGAACTTCTGGGTCATTTGCTAGTGCTCTAGCGATTGCAACTCGTTGTTGCTGTCCACCAGATAGCTCAGATATTTCTCGGTCCTCAAAACCATCTAACTTTACGAGCGCCAACATTTCAGAGACTTTGGCTTTTATATCACCTTTATTGATGCCTTTAATTGACATACCAAATGCAACGTTATCAAAGACGTTCATATTCGGAAATAGTGCATAATTTTGAAAAACAGTATTTACACGCCGTTTTTCAGGCGGTAAATCATTCATCCGTTTACCCTCGAATAAAATATCTCCTGAAGTCGCTTCCAAAAAGCCAGCGATAAGACGTAGGATAGTTGTTTTACCAGACCCTGATGGTCCTAATAAAGTATAAAATTTGCCAGCCTCTATTTCTAAATCTACTGACTTTAAAACAATATTATCATCATATTGTTTGGCAACATTTTTAAATTCGATAATTGGTTGTGCCACTATCAGTACCACCTTTCTTTACATAACTTTAATTATACAAACTTATCAAAAAATAGTCGATAACGAAAGATATGCGCTTAAAACTTCAAAAAAAAAGATGTTGATTATTAAATCAACATCTTCTTTATATACATATCTAAAAACTAAGTTTAGTTGTTTGACTCACCATACTTAGCAATGATATCTTCTTGAACGTTCTTAGGAACTGCTTCATAGTGATCAAATGCCATTTGGAATGTTCCACGACCTTGCGTAGCTGAACGCAAAGTAGTTGCATATCCAAACATTTCTGATAGCGGAACCTTAGCGTGGATCAACATTTGCTTACCACGTTGTTCTTGACCTTCAAGCAAACCACGACGAGCTGAAACGTGACCCATTGCATCACCCAAGTTATCCTCAGGAACAACAATGTCAACCTTCATGATAGGCTCCAAAATAACAGCACCAGCAGTCTTTGCAGCTTCACGTAGTGCCAATGAAGCAGCAATCTTGAAGGCAGCTTCAGATGAGTCGACATCGTGGTATGAACCATCATACAACTTTGCCTTCAAATCAACCAATGGGAATCCAGCCAAAGGACCATTGTTCAATGAATCCTTCAAACCAGCTTCAACTGAAGGGATGTATTCACGAGGAACAACACCACCAACGATGGCATCTTCGAATTCGAATCCAGCACCTTCTTCGTTTGGTGCGAACTCAATCCAAACATCACCATATTGTCCCTTACCACCTGATTGACGCTTGAAGTATCCACGAGCTTGAACAGTCTTTGTGAATGCTTCACGGTAAGCAACTTGTGGTGCACCAACAGTAACATCAACGTGGAACTCACGCTTCATACGGTCAACAATAATATCTAAGTGAAGCTCACCCATTCCAGAAATCAAAGTGTCACCAGTTTCTTGATTCGTTTCTGCACGGAATGATGGGTCTTCTTCAGCAAGCTTTTGCAAAGCAACAGTCATCTTTGCTTGGTCTGCCTTAGTCTTAGGCTCAACGGCTAATTGAATAACTGGGTCAGGGAACTCCATTGACTCCAAAATCAATTGACGATCTGGTGAAGTCAAAGAATCTCCAGTAGTTGTATCTTTCAAACCAATGGCAGCAGCGATATCACCTGAGAATACCTCAGGGATTTCTTTACGGTCAGTTGCGTGCATTTGTAGCAAACGACCAACACGCTCACGCTTACCCTTTGAAGTGTTCATAATGTATGAACCTGACTCCAATGATCCAGTATATACACGCAAGAATGTCAAACGACCAACGAATGGATCAGTCATAACCTTGAAAGCCAAAGCAGCGAATGGATCTTCATCGTTCGCAATCAAGTCAATTTCTTCACCAGTCTCTGGATCGTTAGCAACATATGGCTTAACATCCAATGGAGATGGCAAGTAATCAACAACCGCGTCCAACATCATTTGAACACCCTTATCCTTGTAGGCTGAACCTGCAAGAACTGGGTAGAATTGTAGTGAGATTGTTGCACGACGAATAGCTGCCTTTAACTCGGCTTCAGTGATTTCTTCACCTTCCAAGTACTTGTCCATGATTTCATCATCAACATCAGCAACAGCTTCAACCAATTCGTTGTACTTTTCTTCTACTAAGTCAGTGTATTCAGCTGGGATTTCACGTTCTTCCCATTCCTCACCAAGTTCAGTAGTTGGGTACATTGCCTTCTTTTCAATCAAGTCAATGACACCAGCAAAGTCATCTTCTGCACCAATTGGCCATTGAATAGCTTTTGCGTTTGCATCCAAACGTTCCTTCAATGAGTCAACAGACATACCAAAATCAGCACCTAGCTTGTCCATCTTATTAACGAACACAATACGTGGTACTTGATAAGTCTCAGCTTGACGCCAAACCGTTTCAGTTTGTGGCTCAACACCGGCAGCACCATCCAAAACGGCTACGGCACCATCAAGAACACGTAGTGAACGCTCAACTTCAATAGTAAAGTCCACGTGACCTGGTGTGTCAATGATGTTAACACGGTATGGATCATTCTTAAATTGGTCATAGAAACCGTGCCAAACAGCAGTAGTTGCGGCAGATTGGATCGTGATTCCACGTTCCTTTTCTTGATCCATAAAGTCCATTTGTGAGGCACCATCGTGCGTTTCACCAATTTTGTGAATCTTACCAGTGTAGTACAAAATACGCTCTGTCGTCGTTGTCTTACCAGCGTCGATGTGGGCCATGATTCCAATGTTACGAGTACGTAGCAAAGGGTATTCACGCTTGTTAGCCATGAGTAAATTCTCCTTGAGTTTCTTAACATTTAACTTTGTAATTGATTAAATGTTTGGTTGTCTACTTTTATTATACCTTAAATACACCAAAAGTGGCTACTGTCATTTGACTGCAGCCACAAAATTGGAATATTACCAACGGTAGTGTGCAAAGGCACGGTTGGCTTCAGCCATCTTGTGTGTGTCTTCACGCTTCTTAACAGATGCACCAGTATTGTTAGCAGCATCCATAATTTCCTTTGCCAAACGTTCTTCCATAGTGTGCTCACCGCGGGCACGTGAGTATTGCACCAACCAGCGCAATCCCAATGTCACACGACGCTCTGGACGAACTTCGACAGGAACTTGGTAGTTAGAACCACCGATACGGCGTGCTTTAACTTCCAATACGGGCATAATATTGTTCAATGCTTCTTCAAAGACAGCTAATGGTTCGTTACCAGTAACTTCCTTAATACGATCAAAAGCATCGTATAAAATTGTTGAAGCAGTTCCACGCTTACCATCAAGCATCAAGCGATTGATTAAACGTGAAACAAGCTTTGAGTTGTAAATTGGATCTGGCAGAACTTCAGCCTGCTTAGTGTAACTCTTACGTGGCATTATTTAGTCCTCCCTGGTTATTTTTTCTTGTTCTTAGGGCGCTTTGCACCGTACTTAGAACGTGATTGCATACGACCGTCAACACCAGCAGTATCTAGTGCACCACGGATAATGTGGTAACGAACTCCAGGCAAGTCCTTAACACGACCACCACGGATCAAAACAACTGAGTGTTCTTGAAGGTTGTGTCCAATACCTGGAATATATGCAGTAACCTCAATCAAGTTTGACAAACGTACACGGGCGTACTTACGCAAAGCTGAGTTAGGCTTCTTAGGAGTCATCGTACCAACACGGGTAGCAACACCACGCTTTTGTGGTGAAGAAACATGAGTGGCCTTCTTTGATTGTGAGTTATAACCAAAGTTCAAAGCAGGTGACTTTGACTTTGTGCTCTGTGACTTACGAGGCTTACGAACCAATTGGTTAATTGTAGGCATTTCGAAGAGTCCCCTTTCAATTTTTCTTTTTATAGTAGTTAGTCCACATTTCCAGGCGTGTCATTTATTAGACAACAATACTGGTAAATAGACTTTATTTGGTACTTCTCGTTTACGAGTTCAGCACGTCGCGTAACCGCAAACACCCTGCTAACTAAAAGCACAATTAATAATATAACACCATTTTGTTCCTTATGCAACCCTTTTATCACATAAAAACGTTGATAGATTGGCTTTTAGTTTGCAAACAATACCGGGCGTGTCATTTTTGCTAAATATAGGTTTTATAGTGTCTTTATTTCTAATTAATTTAGAAAAAGGAATATACACTGATGTTTTTTGACTTATTACTATTAACGACATTATTAACTCTTTCTTACCAAGACGTTTGTCATCAATACATTAATAGCCTATGGTTGATCTTACCATTACTATTTGGTGCTTTATTTTATCGCACCCCTATCTGGTTATTATTTTCAATTTATTGTCTTTGTTTGGTAATTAATATACTTAGTGGTGAACGCTTTATTGGCAATGGCGATTTAGATGTTTTAGCAACCTTAAGTTTATATGTTACGTTTCAACAATTTTGGTTTATTTGTACAATTGCCTGCGCTTGCCAATTAGTTTTTCATTTACTGACTCACAAACAAATGATTGCATTTATCCCGGCCATCACCATGGGATATATCGTGTTCTTAGTACAGCAAATTTGGATAAAATAAAAACGCCATGATTAATATCATAGCGTTTTATTACTTACTAAGCATTAAACCAATGCTAACAAGTCAGCCTTCTTTGCTGAAGAAGCAAATTCAATACCGTTTTCTGACAAGTATGCCTTAATTTCAGCAACAGTGTTCTTATCAGTTGGCTTTGAAACAGACTTTGATGCAGCTTTTGGTGCAGCAGCGTTGATAACAACACCCTTTTCCAAAGTAGCAGCTGACTTTTCTGCAACAACTTGACCGTTGTCAGCCAAAGCCTTCTTTGCTGATTCAACCAAAGCTGAGAAAGCTTCAAAGTCTGAAACAGCTAGTTCTGCCAACATCTTACGGTTCAAAGTTGAACCCATCAATGACAAACCGTTCATGAAACGTGAGTATGACAAACCGTTCATACGTGCACCAGCATTAATACGTGCAATCCACAACTTACGGAAGTTGCGCTTTGTTTGCTTACGGTCACGGAATGCATAGAACCATGACTTCCAAACTTGTTGCTTAGCAACTTTGTAGTTGATATGACGTTGACCACGGTAACCCTTGGCCAACTTGATCATCTTCTTACGACGTGAACGCGTAACGTTACCACCTTTAACTCGCATGGGTATTTCCTCCAGTAATTTCTAATTTTTTATTCGGAACCAGTTATAATTATTAAAAATTAATAATTAACGGCTCAACAAGTGCGTATATGTCTTCAAAGTTGTGTGGTTCATCATTGAAGTTCCACGCAATTGACGACGTTGCTTCTTAGTCTTACCGTGGAAACGGTGTGACGTATAGGCGTTAGCTGACTTCAACCCACCATTAGCAGTCTTCTTGAAACGCTTTGCTGAAGCGCGGTGTGTCTTATACTTAGGCATTGATATGTCCTCCAAACTGGTTTAATTACTTAGTCTCTTTGGGTGCAAGCACCATAAACATGCTGCGCCCTTCCATCTTAGCTCTTGATTCCACCTTTGCGATTTCTTCAAGATCCATTGCCATACGGTTCATTACTTCACGCCCAATTTCCTTGTGTGTGATAGCACGTCCGCGGAAACGAATTGACACTTTAACTTTATTACCCTTATTTAAGAACTTGATTGCATTGTTCTTTTTGGTATTAAAGTCATTAACATCAATAGTTGGGCTAAGACGAATTTCTTTAATATTGACAACTTTTTGATTCTTTCGTTGCTCACGTTGCTTTTTCTGAGCTTCAAATTTGAACTTACCATAGTTCATAATCTTTGCTACAGGTGGTTTCGCGTTGGCTTGCACCAATACCAAATCCAAATCCGCATCGTCAGCAAGGCGTTGTGCATCTGCTGTTGACATGACACCTTGGTCACCGTCATCAGTAATCAGACGAACTTCACGAGCACGAATGCGATCATTGATTAAATCTTTTTGTTGTTGTGGTTGGCGTGCGTTTGCTATGATCCTTACCTCCGAAAAAACTTGCGATAAAGTAAAAGCGGCTTGCCGTTACACACGACAACCCGCCATCTATCATCTTTACGATAAAATGATTAACCTGATAAGTAATCTTAACTAGGTGAATAGCGGGTATGCCATTACTTTATTTCCTAACAAATATTAATTATACACTGGGTTAATTTAAAGTCAAGGACTTGTTTAGAATACCGTTGATGAATTTGCGCGACTTATCATCAGTAAAATCATGGGCCAATTGTAAAGCCTCATTAACCGCAATTTTAGCCGGCACATCCGTAAATTTTGCTTCATACAAAGCCAGACGCATCAAAACTAAATCAGTTGTATTTAAACGATCCAATGTCCAATCTGATGATAAATGATCCGTAATCATTAAATCCAGCTCATCTTGTTTAGCTACAACTCCTAAGACAACTGAAGTTAAATCTGCTGGTATTTCATCTTCCCAAGCAATTTCAGGATCGCCTACTAAAACTTGGGTAATTGTCGTATCAACATCTGCTGTTGGATTCAAAGCTAACCCAAAAAGTGATTGGAACGCTGCTTGACGAATTTGGTGTCGATTTAGTTCGGTCATTATTTGGTTCCTTCCGTGTCTGATTCTTCACCAAACAAATTGTTAACATCAACAGAACTAGTGGTTTTTTGTGAAACAACACCTTGTACGTGGACATTAACGAGGTTCACTTGTAATTCTGTCATTGCTGCAACCTGTGAGGTTACTCGTTGCTGAATTGCATGAGATACTTTCGGTACGCTCACACCATAGTTAAGGTATACGTATACATCCACAGTTAAGCCATCTGCAGTTTGCTGTAATGCGACACCCTTACCATGGACACGTCGGCCAAACGCCTCTTGTGCACGTTCAGATAATGAACCAGATAAACGAGAAACGCCTTCGACTTCTTGTGCAGCTAAACCTGCGATAATCTCTAACACGCGCATACTAACTAATGTTTCACCAGAAGCCTCACTTGAGTGTGTTAATACGATTGTCTCCTCTGCCATACGGAACTAACCTCCCTAAGATAGTTTGAAAGCGCCGGCCGGCTGCCGGTCGGCGCTTTCTCAATTGATATAGTTAATTATACCCAATTTTGCCAGTAAAGACTAGGCACGTGAAGTATATGATCCACCATTGTCAGTATTAACAACAAGCTTGTCACCTTCATTAATGAAGTCAGGCACGATGATAACCAAACCAGTTTCCATCGTTGCGGGCTTACCACCACCATTAGCAGTTGCACCCTTGATACCTGGTTGTGTTTCCTTAACTGTAAGTTCAACAGTCTTAGGTAGTTCAACATCTAAGATTTCACCATTATAAGTTGTAATCTTAACGCTCATGTTTTCTAGCAAAAACTTCAATGCATCAGCGATTTTGTCTGCTGGAATAGAAATTTGCTCATATGTTTCATTATCCATGAATACATGTTGATCACCATCAGCATACAAATATTGCATATCCGTTTGGTCAATGTTTGCCGTTTCAAACTTGTCACCAGGACGGAAAGTTACTTCGTTTACTGCACCTGTACGTAAGTTCTTCAACTTTGAACGTACAAAGGCTGCACCTTTACCTGGCTTAACGTGTTGGAATTCCAAAACGCGCCAGATTGATTGGTTATACAAAATTGTTAAACCAGTTTTCAAGTCATTCATACCAATAGTTGCCATGATTGAATTCTCCTAAATTTATGTCTTTCTGAATTATATTATCAGTTTTCTCCGCTAAAAACCAGCTTTATATATATTTTTAACAGAATGTTTTTTAATTCTTTGCTCGTCAAAAAAAATTACACACCAATCAAAAAAATCGAAACAACCCTGCTTCGATTTTTAAACTTCTATTTTCAAGAATTACAAACGTGCTTGTAATGATTCTGTCAGTTCTTCGTATCCTGGCTTACCAAGCAAACCAAACATATTGCGCTTGTATGCCTCGACTCCCGGTTGATTGAACGGATTAATACCATTCAAATAACCTGAAATACCAACAGCGACCTCAAAGAAATAAATCATTTGTCCCAAAGCAAATTCATTTTGCTTATCAATCTCAACAATCATGTTAGGTACGCCACCATCAACGTGGGCAAGCATAGTTCCTTCAGAAGCCGTGCGATTAACATAGCTCATTTGCTTTCCTTGCAAATAACCCAATCCATCATCAGCATCCATCGTTGGAATGGTTACGTCAGTGACTGGTTCTGTGACACGAATCAACGTTTCAAACAAATTGCGACGACCGTCTTGAATATATTGTCCAAAACTATGCAAATCAGTAGAGAAGTTTCCAGATGCTGGGAAGATTCCCTTGCCATCCTTACCCTCTGACTCTCCTTGCAATTGCTTCCACCACTCACCAAATTGTGTCAAAGTTGGATCATAATTAATCAACAATTCCGTTGTATAGCCTTTACGGTACAAAATATTACGGTAGGCTGCATACTGGTAAGCTGGGTTTTTTGATAAATCAGCATCTGCATATGCCTTTTCACCAGCTGCCGCTCCGGCCATCAATTGTTCAATATCACCACCACCAACGGCAATTGGTAACAATCCAACTGCTGTTAGTACTGAGAAACGCCCACCAACACCATCTGGCACAACAAATTCTTCGTAACCTTCTTCATCCGCTAAGGTCTTCAAAGATCCCCGGGCAGCATCCGTCGTTGCATAGATACGCTCACGGGCACCTTCAACGCCATACTTGTCTTCTAACAATTGCTTAAATACACGGAAAGCAATCGCTGGTTCTGTCGTGGTACCAGACTTTGAGATAATGTTAACAGAGAAATCACGATCACCAATTAACTTGATTAAGCTATTCAAGTATGCTGGCGCAATTGAATTACCAGCAAACAAAACTTGTGGGAAGTCACGATCTTCATCACGATAATAATTAGCAAAATAATCATTAAGGAAATCATTAGCTGCACGCGCACCTAAATATGATCCACCAATTCCAACAACAACAAGCACTTTTGAATCGCTCTGAATTTTCTTAGCAGCTGCTTGAATTCGAGCAAATTCATCTTTGTCATATTCTGTTGGTAGGTGCAGCCAGTCTGTGTACTCAGCACCAACACCAGTTCCCTGACGTAATAACTCATCTGCAACACTAACCATCGGTTGCATCATTGATAACTCTTCTTCTCCCACAAAAGAAGCCAACTTTGAAGTATCAAATGATAATGTGGTCATAATTAAATCCTTCTTCCTCTATATCGTTGTATTACTATTTTTTATATGCGGTATAGACCAATTATAGCTTTTCCTAGTAAAAAATGAAAGTGTTTCCATGTAATCTTTTACACAATATTTTAGCTTAATCTAAATTCTTGAACTTATAAACCGTGCGATAAGTTTGTTTCTTACCTGCAGGCAAAACAATATCCCCAAATCCTTCATGATTAATCGCATCTGACAATGTCTGTGCTTCCAACGCAATTGCATTATATGGATGCTTGTCAAACCACTCACGATCACCTTCATGATAAGCAACTTCTGGATCTGCAATAAAGAAGATAATAGCATTTCTGTCTGAATAAACCTCAATACTACGGCCAGACTTAGGATCTGACACCACTGCAGCCGGACGACCAGCAACTTGATTGATTTCAAAAGCATTATCAAATTTCACATCATATGGACCATCTAACTTAGCCAAATTATCACCAATTCTAGTTGGTTTGTTAAAATCAAATGGTGTATTTGCATTATCCAGGAAGTTTCCAGTTGGTGTTGTATCTTCTGGACGTAATTCCAAACGACGTTGTGAATGAATTTGCAAATTCAAATCGCGAGCATCAGTGTCAATACCAGCTGGATTGAAGTATCCATGGCTAGTTGGATTAAATAAAGTATCTTCATCTGATTCGGCAGAGAAAGTCAAAGACACTTCATCATCATCAGAAAATGTATAAGTTACTGATGTTGGCATTGTACCAGGGAAATGATCAATTTCTTCAGTCATCGCGGTTGTAAATGTTACTGAATTTGTCGCCTGATCAATCGTATAATCCCACATCCGATTTGAGAAATTATCTTTACCACCGTGCAACGCATTACCTAATTCATTATCTTTCAAATGATAAGTCTTACCATTCAACGTAAATTTTGCGCCTGTAATACGGTTACCTACGCGACCAATAACGTCCCCAACTGAATATGCTTGTTCCCATAATTTGTCAGTCGTATGTAATCCAACCATCAAATCTTGATTATCATTTGTTTTAAAGAATTGCCATGTGGCACCCCAATTTGTCACCCCAATTTTATGACCATTTTTATTTTCAATCACAATTTGCTCTGCAATTTCGCCATTTGGCATCTTACCAATTTCATGAACAGTTACTGTCATTATTGTTCCCTCTTTTCAATTCCCCTAAAATATCCATCTATAAAATTCCAATATACTTGTATTTTAACACATTATTTTGCACGCAACTGGATATAAATAAACCGTTTTCATAACGATTATAACCTCATCATAAAATAAACAAAAAGTTCTAGAAAGAATTTGTTTTAAATTCTTTCTAGAACTAATCTTAGATTGTTTTGTTAAACATATGAAATTATAATTTTGCAATTAAAATTGCACCAACAACTACCAAAACTGATCCAATTGCAATATACACCATTTGACGTGGTGTTTTCTTCTCTTTTAGTAAGAAAATTGCACCAAATGTACCTACGATAACACCCGTTTGTGATAAGGTTGCAGCAATTGCTTGACCAACATTTGGATTGGCAGCTGAGATAAACATGAAGACATTTCCAAGTCCCCAAACTAAACCAGTTACCATATTACGCCAAGTTCCTTTTTCAAACATTGTCTTACCCTCTTTCATAAAGAAGATAACAATTACTAATGCGCCTAGAACTTGTCCAATTGATTGTGGACCAACAATTGCCGTCATGTAGTCCAAACCTTTGTTTTGATTATGTACATGATCAGTAATATACCCAACTTTATTAAGTAAGTTAGGAAAGATAAAGTACAACATATATCCTAATGTTGAAATTAGAATAGCAATTGCACCACTTTTCGCTTCATGATTAGCAGACGCTGTACCTGGTTGTGCAGAATCTGGTAAGGCTGTCAAAACAGCACCCAAACCAACGGCAATAATAGCGATTGTTCCAAACAACCACATATGCCCAGTCTGCCATTCTCCCAACACAATAGCGGCCAATAATGCATTACCAATAATTTGACCTGCAGTTGACAATGGTTGCCCAATTGAAACACCTAATTTTTTATAACCAACAAATTGGCCTGCAGTTCCAACCGCCCAAAAAATTCCAGAAACGAAACCAACTAACCAAATACGTGGATTAAAAGCAAACGACATGCCGGAATTTGGAATAACAAAAACACATAGGGTCAATAAACCAAAGACTAATGATCCAAAAGTCATTCCTAATGTTCCTTGAGCAGCCGTACCACCCATTTTTGTGGTAACTAAGCCCACTGATCCCCACGCCAATGCCGGAATCAATGCAATTAAAATTGACATAATATCTCCTTCACAATTATTCAAAAAATATTCACAACATTGAACGATAACATAGTAAAACTTCAAAAACAATGTATCCGTTATCATTTTTATGATATATTTTTGAATCAAATGTAAAATGAGTTATTAATTAATTTTTGATGGTAATAGAATTTCAAAAGTTGTGCCAATTCCTAACTTAGATGACACTTTTATCTCACCATGATTGGCACTAACTAGTTGTTTGACAATCGCCATCCCCAACCCAGATTCACCACGTTTCGTACGTGATGGATCAGCCTTATAGTATCGCTGCCAAATTTTACCTAACTGGTCTTTAGTCATTCCTATCCCAGTGTCCGAAATGACAATATGTGCTTGTCCGGCTATCTCATCAACTGCCACCGTAATAATGCCATTTGTTGTAAATTGGATGGCATTGGCTAAGATATTCGTTAAAATTTGTGCGACTTGATCTGGATCTGCATAAACGATTACGTCTTGTTCGGTCAAATCTTGAATCTCATCACCAACTGACTCAGCTTGCTTAGTCAATTGTTCAATTTGACGTCGAATAACTGAAACAACACTAAATTGTTCAGGTCGGTTATCTAGTTGTTGTTGTCGTAATCGCTCATATGAGAGCGTTGACTTAATTAACCTTGTTAATCGATCTGCTTCTTCTTTGATTAAATCATAAGAATGTTGTTGTTCATCTGGACTAATCACGCCATATTGCAAGCCTTCAGCAATACCTGCAATCGTTGTAAGCGGTGTCCGCATTTCGTGTGAAGCATTTGACAACATTGCCGCTTCTTCATCACGCTGTGCAACAATTTTGTTTTTTAAAAACTTTATCTCATGCTGTTGTTTTCCTAATAAACTAACTTGTTTTTTAAGCAAGATTAGACCATAAACGCCAATCACTGTTATCAAAGTTAATACTAAAATGGTAATCAATTCATTCAAATGGCACAATATCAACAAAGCCGCCAATACAAACATCAGAATTAATATAATTAACAATTTTTCAATGTGCCCTTTTTTCATTTGCTCATCTCTAATCGTTATTTCATTGGTGTTTCAGGTACATTTGAATCATCAAATTTGTACCCCACACCCCAAACAGTTTGGATCACTTGAGGACCAACTTTTTCAATTTTTTGACGTAGTTTCTTCACATGAGCATCTACAGTGCGTTCATCACCAAAATACTCATAATCCCATACTAATTGTAGTAGTTGATCACGTGAAAACACCTGCCGTTGCTTTTTTGAAAGCACACGTAATAAATCAAACTCTTTTGGTGTTAAATCCGGAATCAACACATCATTTAAATATGCTTCCCGTGTTCTTGAATTTAACTTAAATGTTCGTGTTTGCACATCAAAATCATCAATTACGCCTTCTTCATGACTGACAGGTTGCATCATTGCCCGCCGATGAATGGCTTTGATTCGTGCAATCAATGTAATTGGACTAAATGGTTTCGTAACATAATCATCCGCACCAACATCAAAACCAAGCACCTGATCTGAATCAGAATCGCGTGCTGTTAGCATAATTAAAGGCACCTCTGCAGACACTTCTCTAATTTTCATAGCAACTTGCATGCCATCAACTTTTGGAAGATTCAAATCCAAGATAACAGCATCCCATGCCTGTGCATTCTCGTTAAATAACTTAAGTCCTTCTTCACCATCGTAGGCATTGGTGACATCCCATTTTTCTTTTTTATAAAACATCCCCATCATTTCTGACACGGATGTATTATCTTCTATCATTAACAATTTCATGTTTTTACCTATATCCACCATCAGCACTTTTTTGTTCCATAAATCTTTAATTTCTATTATACAACGATGCTTCTTAAAACTTTTCAAATCGTTATTTCATCACTGCAACACTGACAAACATTTTTTGCCTAAAATACCATTAATGTAAGGAAAAATAGGTTGGAACAAAAGAAAATGTCCCAACCTATTTCACCTTATTTTGGCAAGTTTACATGCACTTCTGCTGGCTTTGTTTCTACTAAAACATGCCCTTCATGAACAGAATATAGTAATTCTGCTCGTTCATTCAAGGCATCATACCAATTAGCGGCATTAAAGATTAAGAAGTTTGCTGGCTTCCCCACTTCAATACCATAATTCTCCGCAACCTGCATCGTCCGCGCACCTTGACTAGTAATAAAACGGTATGAGTTCATGATTTCTGTATAGCCCATTATCTGTGTTGCATGCAACCCCATATGTAAGACATCCATCATATTACCGTTTCCCATTGGATACCAGGGATCCTTTATGTCATCTTCTCCAAAGGCAACATTCAATCCTTCAGCATCTAATTCTTTAACACGCGTTAACCCACGACGCTTTGGATATGTATCAAAGCGCCCACCTAGATACATATTAATTAATGGATTAGCAACAAAATTAATATCAGCCATTTTTAATAGTCGCATAAGTTTAGAAACATACGCATCATTATAAGACCCCATTGCTGTCGTATGTGATGCTGTCACCCGCTCCTTCAATCCTGTCTCTAATGCTAACATGGCTAATGTTTCTAAGCCTCGTGATGCTGGATCATCAATTTCGTCTGTATGTGCGTCAATCAACAAGTGATACTTCTTAGCTAAGTCAAATGCAAAATGCAATGAGTCCACTGAGTATTCACGAGTAAATTCAAAATGAGGAATCGCACCAATTGCATCTACTCCCATTTCAGCCGCCTTGGTCATCAATTCCTTACCATTGGGAAAAGATAAAATACCCTCTTGCGGGAAGGCAACTAACTGTAAAGTCATCCAAGGCTTAACTTCTTCACGCACTTCTAGTAATGCCTTTAAAGCAACTAAATCTGGATCGGTCACATCAACATGTGATCGGACGAACTGTAGTCCGTGCGTCGCTTGAATTTTCAAAGCCGCAATGGCTCGCTGCTTAACATCCTCATGGGATAAGGTCTGCTTACGTTCACCCCAAATTCGAATACCATCAAACAAAGTACTGCTCTCGTTCCACTCGGGTTGTCCAGCAGTCATTGTTGAATCTAGATGAACATGCGGATCAACAAAGGGTGGGATCATTAATTTTCCTGTTGCATCGATAACTTGTTCACCCGCAATTGGTGTTAAAAAATCATCAATTGCAGCAAACATTCCATCTATGATCCGCACATCCTGCAATTTTTCAGCATTTTCAATCACAACTTGTTTAATTAACATACCTAATCTCCTTATTATTTACCCTTTATTTTTTTCTTGGCTTTAATTTAAAACCATAATATGAATGCCCTTTATATGTTTGTTTTGCTAAATAACCGGTTGCTGTATAATTTTTTCCACGTTTTGTTTTCGCCTCAAAACTAATTTCATCACCACTAAGCAAGTGTTGCAATTCTTCATCCGAAAAAGTATGGTCACTCCACGTTTTGGCAAAACTAATCTCTTGACCGTTAAATTGCCCTTTAATTTTTTCAGAGCTTTTCTTTATTGTTCCCGCGTTTTTAATTTTGGGTTTCCCTAATTCAACAACCAATTGCTGAGCATTTTCAACCATGATTGGCATGTCATGCTGAACAACTTGGGTTACTGAATCTAACGCTTTTGCCATCGTTACCTTAAATTCACCGACTTCGTTCATTATTTCAAATAACCTTTTGGTAATTTTAGGAGATGCAATCCACGTTCCCGCAACCATAATAGCAGAAACATTGCCGGTTTCAGTAAGCGTCAGACGCCCCCTTTTTTCAGTCATCATTTTACGATTTCCCTGACTCATCTCCGACAAAGTTGAAACACGTGTCGCTCCAGTTCCAACATTATTTTTTTCCAAAAAGGCCATTAACCACTTTGTTGTGGGATAACTTGGCTTTTTATTAGTGCCCTCATAGATGTACGGATCTGCTTTAGGTCCGACTGTTGCATCATTTTGCGCTTCATCAACTTGATTATCTTGTAAAGCCTGCTGTGCATCATAAACAAGTTTATAATTTTTGGCGATTGGTATATTAAATGCTGTTTTGAAGCTAGGATATTGCTTCAATTCTGCTGTTACATGATCATAAATATAATCTTCGGCCAACATCGCCAAATAATTTTTAGCTAAAATTTCATAAATTGCAGCGGCACTCCCACCATATTTTGATAGTGCTTGCATACTTGTTGGTACATTCAATCCGGGACGATTAGCCCCATGTGACCCTTGTGGTTTGACATGCGTTGCACGCGGTTGTCGATGCGTCAAAAGTTGTTTATCAACGCCAACCAAGTGAGCAATTTGATCAACTTTTGGTAACAGTTCTGCAAATTGTTCTGGGGTGACCGACTTATCATCAGTTCTTGGGTACGAAACAATTTGTGCTTCATACATTTTCTGATACGTTCGCAACACCTCTTTACTGTCATAGCCCTGTGGCGCCAAAATTGCTGCCAGACCAGCTAAATCTAATAATTTATCAGGAGCTTGTCGCCGTTTAGTATGCTTTTCGTTAATGACATCTGCCGGTTGATAATTTTGTTTTTCAACCTGAGCAAGTGCTTCTTCAGCATACCGCCAAGCAACCTGATCATCTTTTGGCAACGAACGTTTAAATATGTGCCCAGCTGGATCCTTGAAGCGAACCTCATAAAAAGGCTGTTTCACATACTGCTTAATTTTCTGCATTTGCTCGTAAATTTTCCAAACAATCACTGATTTCAAACGACCTTCACGCGCTACAACTTTAAAGCCAGCTTTTTTAGCAGAAGTTGTTGCAATTCTCGTCAATTGCATGGATGCAAAATCCCAGCGACTGCGAGTTTCCCCTTTTAAGTACGCACCATGCTTTGTCTTATCTGAAACGTCATTTAAATTAGCCATCGCTTGTCTAATGCTTTTAGGCGCCTCATCGACAAAATTTGCACGTAGTACTTTTCCCTGCCACTTAATTGCATCGATGACCTCCCATGCCAGCAAATCACCTTCTCCTGATGGATCTGTATCCGTAGCAATCACAATGGCATCATAATTTCGTCGACTTTCTTGTTGTAAGTCTGTCAGCTCTGTTTTCGTTGATTTTAAACGACCGGTTCTTGGTTGACGCTGTTTTAAATACGTGCGCTGCCAATTCATCTGTGTTAATTGCCACGGTAAATATTTTAACGTCCAAGATTTATAAGCCGTTCGTAAATCTTCAGTAACCATCTCCTCTGGCTCCTTAAAAGTCATCATGTGACCATGAAGATTAACAATTTGATAGTCATATCCAGCATATTGACCTGACTTCCCACCTAACGCTTTTATAAAATTTTTAGCAGCAGATGGCTTCTCTGTGACAATTAAATATTTCATCTGAATTCAATCCTTAAAGCAAAGTTTTATTTGGCAATATTACTTTTCTTTACTATTAAATAGCCAGGTTAACCCATAATAAATTATCCCTGAAAAAAGCATTGCCACAAAAGTTACACCAATCGTTTCACTTAACCATGAAACTGATTTTAAACTAAAGTATAGCACGATACCAATTACCCAAGAGATAATTGCCAACCAATTCAAACCACCTTGATACCAATATTTACCGTCTATTTTTGTAAATTCTGACAACTCATATTTTCCTTTTCGAATCACAAAATAATCAACTAAAAAGACGGCAATTTCTGGCCCTAAAAACATACCAATATAGTCTAAGAATGCCGTGAAAGCATCCAGGAAAGTCGTAAACAATAATGGAATGAACGATACTGCCGTTGCGATCAATGTGACAATCCATAAAGCAGGCGTTAATTTTAATTTATGCCACATATTAGTCAACGCAGAGCCAGCCGCCATTAAATTAACCGCATTAGCAGTCGTTGATGTAATGATAATGACAAGTAACGCAATAATTCCTAATCCCAATTTAGATGCAATCGTTGATGGATCCGAATCATTTGGATCGAATGAGTGATTCATCACAGCAGTGCCAATCGTTGCTAGCAATCCAATAAAGGCAAAGCCAAACAAACCGATATTCGCTCCCAAAAATGACCAACCGGTTGCCCCAGAATTTTTCTTAGCAAACCTAGAAAAGTCAGATGATGCTGTCACCCAAGCCAAATTAAAGGCCGCTAGAATATCAATTGCCGTTCCTGAAGAGATACGAACTGACTTAGGCGGTTGCCAGGCAAAAATTTGATTTAGTGAGACATTTTGAAAGACAACAACTGCCTCCCAAACAACAAAAATAATGACCAAAATAATACCAATTCGCTCAATCAGTCGCACAGACTTTTCACCTAGCGAAATAGAAGCTAAATGTAACAATGACATAATAATAATTCCGACGACTAGACCTGCTTTACCACCATTGGCGTAAGCTGTCCAACCTAATAAGTCCTTGAAAATTACCGAAATTGATATTGCTGCAATAAAAGTATTAGCTGCTGCCCACCCAATAAATTGGACAATGTTAATTACTGATGGGCCAAACGACCCCTTCAATCCAAACGATGCTCTTGTTAAGGCCATCATCGGTAGCCCTGTTTTATATCCCATGTAAGAAGCTAACGTGAGAAATAGATATGACATAATTCCTGTCACAATTAGTGTCGTTGATGCTGTGTACATACCTGCCGCTGCAATCACACCACCAATATACCAGGTACCATTATTCGCATTAGCACCAATCCATGTCGCAAACATATCCCAGTTTGACATTGTTCGCTGGTTCTCACTTATCGCCTGCACCCGTCCAAATTCTTTTGCCATTTTTTCTCCTTAATAAAGGTATAAAAAAATCGCCCCACAAATATGGCGCGATTTAAATTAGTTATCTCGTTTATAACGCGCTCCTTTGTCAGCTCTCGTCTGACTATTAAAAAAGCAATATTTTATTGTGTTAAACTATACCGTTTTCTGAATTTGAAGTCAATCATTGTTGAGGCATTTGTTTCGTATTAACTGATAGCTGTATATTATGTGCCGCAAGAATTCGCAATACAATCATATTAAGATCAGCCCGTGCTCCCGGAAAATCAGTATCTGGGAGCATTTTCAAGAATACATTAACATTAAACTCATACCCATAAGGCGTTACCTGATTAATAAACGCCTTAGCTGTGCCTTCTTCAAAACGATCATCCACTAATAGCTTTCTCATTGTTTCTTCTGAAACAGCAATCAATTCCTTGGTATCTGTTTTCAAAGATAAATAAAAAACTAATGGGATTTTACGTATTTCTACTCGTGACCAATTGGTAATTGGTTCGTTGGAAAGTGTTGCATTTGGGACAACCACTAATGCCCCGTCTAAGGTACGCACTAAAGTCGAACGAAATGTAATGTCTTCTGCAATTCCTGCAACGGATGGTGATTCAATATTATCACCAATTTGAAATGGCTTTTCAGTAATAATGATAATGCCACCCAATAAATTTTTAATTGGATCCTGGGCGGCCATTGAAACAGCCAAGCCTGCCAAACCTAATCCGGCAAACACACCATTAACGTTAATACCCCAATCAGACAAAATCATTGTGATCGTTAATGCCATCACAACAAATTGTAACGTTCGCTTTAAGAATGGCATCACAATCGAGTCAACTTCAACATGAATTTTCGCACCAAAATATTGGAACAAATCAGTGAGAGATGACATTAATGAGTATAAACCATATCCCACACTAAACATCAAAACCGATTTATTAATTGCATCGACGTATTGAAGAATTAAATGTGGTGCTCGAGCAGTATGTAAAGCCCAAACAAATCCAGCAAATAAAACTGCAATTTTTACAGGCTTTTCAAAAGCAACAAGCACATCTCGCCAAATTGCGAATCGCTTAGACAATCTCTTTTCAATTTGATAAAAGATGACGCCAACAATCCCTTTAGTTACAATAATTGTCAAAATAATAATTAACAAAGCGAGTCCAAGTGCCTGCCAATCAAAGTTATTGATTAACCATTTTTGTAAAAGCTTCATACAAGACTCCCTTCAATTTTTCTATAACAATATCATACCTAATTTATTAGCTTCATAAAACTAAAAGACAAACTTCTTCGCAAATTCACAAGATTCGAAAAAGAGCGCGCGAGACAAAAATCGTTTTGCAGCCGGTGGGTAACGTGATTTGCGCCATTTTTGACTAAAAAAGTTGGAACAGTTCTTTTTGTCCCAACTCCTCACGATTGTCAAACGATTTTTAGTATGAATCACCATTCACAATTGAATTTTTAACAACGACATAGTCAACATATCTTAAGTCACGTAATTGGCGTCCACCAGCGTATGAAATAGATGATTGCAGATCTTGTTCCATCTCATTCAAAGTATCCTGAATCAAGCCACGATAAGGTACCAATAACTTCTTACCTTCAACGTTCTTATATTCACCCTTTTGATATTGAGAAGCAGAACCAAAATAAGTTTTATACTTCGCACCATCCAACTCGACAATGTCACCTGGTGTTTCAGCATGGCCAGCGAATAGTGAGCCAATCATTACCATTGTGGCACCAAAACGAACTGACTTTGCAATATCACCATTATAACGAATGCCACCATCAGCAATAATTGGCTTCTTTGCAGCCTTAGCGCACAAACGCAAAGCTGCCAGTTGCCAGCCACCAGTTCCAAATCCTGTCTTTAATTTGGTAATGCAAGCCTTTCCAGGACCAACCCCAACTTTCGTTGCATCTGCCCCAGCATTTTCTAAATCACGAACTGCTTCAGGTGTTGCAACGTTTCCAGCAATAACAAATGATTCTGGCAAATTTTTCTTGATGTACTTGATCATTTCAATAACTGAATCTGAGTGACCATGGGCAATATCAATTGTAATGTACTCTGGTACTAAATCTGCAGCTTTCAACTGATCAATAAAGTCATATTCTTCTTGCTTGACACCAACAGAAATGGAAGCAATCTGGCCTTCTTCATGAAAAGTTCGCACGAAATCCAGACGTGTTTCTGGGTTAAAGCGATGCATGACGTAAAAATAACCTGATTTAGCCAATTTCATTGCCAATGCATCATCAATAACGGTTTGCATATTTGCCGGCACGACGGGTATTTTAAACGTGTGATTTCCTAACTTTACTGATGTATCAGCCTCTGAACGACTATTAATAATACATTTGTTTGGTATTAGTTGAATATCCTCATAGTCAAAAACGGTCGTAAATTCCATATTATAAACTCCTAAGCATGAATGTTCGTGTTTTTAAATTTTATTTATTATTTTAACCACCATTAATAGATTATACACGAACTAAAAATATTAAACAATATTTTTAACTCATTAAATGCGAATGTTTATCTAGAACATCTGACGTATCGTATTTGTACTGCTACAAAAAGCTTGGTATACTAGTATCTATTAACGGGGTCGTTACGGAATCGACTAGCATTGTTTGGGCTGGTACTGCGTTTAGGGGTTGTGGCCCTATAATCCACTCAGTAGAATTAACTGCAAAAAATTCAAACAATAACTACGCATTAGCTGCCTAAAAACCAGCTGGCGTTGCTTACTTTAGTATTAGTTGCGTGCTATCGTAAGTCTCAAATTGAGCAACCTGCGCTAAACGCTCTCCGTCTGCGGGAGTTTAGAAGAGGATAATCAGGCTGGCTTATTCGATCGCTTGGCAAAACGGCGTGCGATAAGTGAGATTTAAATCGTTTTGCTATGAACGTAGAGGTGTCAGTTGCAAGATGTTAGGACAGGGGTTCAACTCCCCTCGGCTCCATTTTACAGGTGCTATAAACGCTGATATAACAGCATTTTCGTTGTGGTTGGTGCCGAATCAGTGCCGAATTCAAATTTAATAGTCTACTTATGTAGTAGAAACATAAAAAAGCCCCACCAGATAGAGTAACCGCTCTACCCAGTGGGGCTGTTTTAAAATGTTCTATCCTAGTTTTAACAAACTAATAAGATGAGATAAAACACAACGAAAATTGTAGTAAGTAAACAAAATCTAGAAGAATCTAATCAAGATAGATAGTAGCCAATGTTGCCTACCAAATATCTATACAAATATTTTAACACGATGCTTTAAATAACTCATAAAAAAACCACCAGTCGCATAAACTGGTGGTTTGAACCATGACAAAGAGCAAATACAAAATGGTAAGATATCATGGTTTTAATAGTTATGTGACTGGATCAACACATAACTATTTGTAGAGTGATCCAAGAGTAGTCAATAAAATAAATATTACACTCTACAAAAAAATTATAGCACATAACAAAAAAGCCCGCCAAGCTATTCAATCGAATAACCTAGTGGGCTTCTAATATATGTATCCTCTCTCGCACACGAGAAAGGAGAATTAAATGGATCAAACAATATTAAGGCGATATTGTTTCTTCCGTTTGGTCAGTAAAAAAATTAAACTGGCTCTTCGTATTTACAAAGTCATACTAACACGTTAATTGCATATTTGTAAACCCCGTTTAATAATAACGTTTATATGCTATACTTACTTTTGCGTGGAATTAAGGCGCCACGCATCTTCTGTTTCTTTCTCAATTAGAGAAAGGAGGTGAGAGAATTGAACAATGGTTCTACTCGTATTTACACTGAACTAGTAGCAGCTATCTTAGTTTTCTTAATTACTAAAGATTTTAATGAAGTTTTGTTTGTTTCGTTATGCTTTGTTTTAACAATGAACTCTGATAACTAATCGTTCAAGCATGATATTATGTATGCGGACGTGACAGATACATACTCAGCAAGCTAATATCAAATTCAACGTCGAGGGTTACGCCTCGACTTTTTTTATTTTTTCTCATTATACATCAATAACTTTATAAATACATAAAAAGCCCACCAGTCGTAATGACCAGTGGGCTTGATTTTGCGACCAACATTAATGTCGATCCCTTATTTAGTTAATAACGAATTGGCGTTGTACCAAATGCTTCCATAAGCACCTTCAACAATACCAGCACCATTTGAGGCGTTATCGTATTGGTCAATTGTACCATAGCTGTAACCAGCTTTGAACTTAACCATATCACCGACACGAGTTGCTGCATAGTTACCACGAGTGATGTTATCTAGCATAGCAAGCGGAATACCATTAGCCGTCCATGAGGCGTCTTTACCACCAGCAAGGTCGTAATTGATTGCTTGCCACATGCCATTGACAAAGGCAATTTTATCAACACGGAATGACTTGTATGCAGTAAAGCGGTTACCAGCGTTCTTAAACTGCTTGATAGCGGACGTATCATGATTTACCACTGGCTTGCTTGGCGTCACATTTGGCACAACGGCGTCCTTATCTGTTCCAGCTGTAAAGAAGTTGTCATACAAAACAGATACATCAAAACGTCCGTATGAGCTGGCAAACGTCTGGCTTGAACTCCACTGATAAGCATGTTCTTGACTATACAAGCCCATTGCCTTACTTGGATCATACAGGTATTGTGCTAGCCACGCCTTTTCACCAGCAGGACTCACACTTGATGAATAACCACCAGTGTAAGTTGTTGAACGATAGCCACCAGCACGCATGACTTCGTTTTCAAACGCCTTGGCAACGGGTTGCATTGCTGAACCCATTGACAATTGGTATGAGTTTTCAATGTCTACGGCTAGTACAGCGCCAGTCGGCAATCCGTCAGCCTTGGCCATGCGCACTGCGTAATCAGCTTCGGCAATTGCCCCTGATACAGTTGTTGATGACAGGAAATGGTACCCGTTGATGTAAACACCAGCAGCCTTAGCAGCTGCAATGTTACCTGGTGCGGTGTAATCATGAAAAGTCGTGCCTTCTGAAATCTTAGTGGTAATTGCCTTAACACCGTAATTGTTTCGCATATACACGAACTCTGGCGCGGTCATTTGTCCGTTGTGGTTAGATACATCCACCATATCGACACGAGGTGTATCAGCAGAAACAGTATCAGATGATACGTAACTAACGCCTGCGAACGCTAAAAAAGCACCTGCCACAACAAGTGCTTGCTTGAATTTATTCATAACGTCTCCCTTATTTTAATTGGTCAGTCGTATCAGATACTTGAGTAACCTTAACTGGTGCCTCTGCTTCCGCCTCAACGACACCACCACCAGACAGTACACCCAATGCTCCCAAGATGGTTAAAATCGTATTAACCACGGCAACAATGGCGTTCCAATCGCCAGTAAACTTGATACCAAACACTGCAAATACTTGTTGAACAAGTACGATTAACAAAGAAACCAGACCAGCAATCACCTTTCCTGAGTAGCTACCGTCTGGGTTTTTAAGTGCATTATTTATTTTTTGTAACATGTGTCATCCTTTCTGATTAATCACCAAACTTGTTATGTTTCCATACTTCAAGCCTAAGTAAACGTTCACCATGGTCTTGAGCAACCTTATTTGCAGCCTTCAATTGCTCTTTAATTTCACGCAAATCTTCACGTAAATTATTGATTGATGTCACGATTGTGTTCTTTAACACCCACCAAAGCCCGCCCAACAGTGTCGCTCCCGCTCCAATTACTCCGAATGATATTTCCAGTACTTTAAAAATGTCCATTAAAGCACCTCGTTAATTTGCGGGTGCTGCATCTGTAGTAGAAGTTGTCTCTGATTCTAATTCAGCTGATTTTTTGTCTGCTGCATCAAACACAGTGTTTTGGAAAGTCGTTAGACTGTCACGGAATAACTTCGTGTTAGCACGATAAACGTCTTGATTAGAAATGTAGTAGTTCACACTAGGTACTGCGCTCTCATCAACGGAACCGTTGAAGTTTACGAATGGTGTATCGTCAGCTGATTTTAATTGTGCTGAAAATGAAATTGATTGTTTAATATCCATGATTAATTCTCCTGTTCTGTTTCTAAGGCATCAAAAAAAGCATCGAAAGCTTCTGCATATTGCGGATCAATGTCTTCGTTCCACTCAGCAAAATAATCTTTCAACGCTTTCATAAGGGTTGGTTGGTTAAGTTCAATAGTTACTTCTTCATTTAATAGCACTGCATGTTCGGTATGATACTCGACTGGCGCTTTTGACTTACCATCTTTGTTTTTTGGCCAATTAATTTGTCCTTGATCATTGACCTCTCCATTAAAGTCAGCTACCAGTTGCTTTTCTGATTCGGCTAAATTTTGTAACTCAGCGTTTAAACTAGCAACCAGCTTTGTTCTTGCTCGACTAACTTGCGCTGGCAAGGTTAATGATTGTAGGAAATTTCCTACTGGTACGAGTGCTTTGTTTTGTAAGTTCATTTTATTTTTTCTCCTAAAATTGAATTAATTCAGTGTTTACAAGAATGCTTGATAGCTGGTATGCAGTTCCTTGGTATAAGAAATATAATTCTGTACTACCCCAGAAAATGGCAGGGCCATCTGTTTTATTTTGATTTCCCATGATTGCTGGATAAATAGTGTTTTTATAAGTCACTGTACCGAAATACAAGCCTTGATAGGCATTACCTGGAAACATCATGACATCACTATGGAACTCTGTGTGATCCCAAAAATGCCATCCTGGCAAACGACTATTACCACTAGCCAATAATTCGTTTTCCCAAGTCAACAATGGCATTCCTGTCTCTAGTTGTGTCCACCCATCGCTAACGGAGAACATGAAACCATCTCCACCATGTGCGGCAGCATCATCACCATGACCACCTTGTGTTCGCCAACCATCAAGATACATGATTAAGTAATCCTGATTTTGTGTCCCTGGTTTAACTCCATGTTTCAATCCACCAATATGTTCCGAAGTCTTGGTGTAATCGTTATACACTGTCATGTCAATCTTTCCTTCAGATATGGTTGTATTACTTCTATATGAATTAGTAAAAAACGATATGTGGTCGCTTTGAATAGAAACTTCTTCACCGTACGCCCCGTCCCAATATGACTTCACAAAACTCGTGATGTTACCACTTAGGTTGCTAACGTCTAGATTAATAATGTTAGCTTGACTAGCATCAATCGTGCCAATTTGGGCGGTACCAATAGAAGCCTTCTTGATAACTGCACCGTCCATCCAGCCAGTACCACCAATCGTGACATCCTTGTCGATAATGAGTTTCTTAGCTGCAATACGGACATTCGTACCATCACCATTTATACCATTAATGAGTGCACCCGAATTATCCTGAATACCAATTGCCCAGTTATCTTTAAACAGTTGAAGTACTGTTGATGTATTCATACCAGAATAAGAACCAGGCATGTAAGCGTCGCCGATAGTCGAACCAAATACCAACATTGGATGTCCTAAATAAGCGCTAGTCCCCTCTCGTGCGTCAAATGAAATAACTAAATACATTGCCGTATCAGGAACGGTAATATTTTCCCATTTGTTCTGAACGTTCCAACTATTTTGACCACTTGGATTACTACCTTTCAAATCAGCCCAATGCTTATACGATTCAGATAATTTGGTATTTGAATTATCATAAAACCTTATCCATAAATTATTATAATTATCGGTTTGACCAGAATAAGCATACCATGACATTGATACAGCATGACCTGAACCAGGCGTTGACGGTAATTGCACTGTTTGCTGTAAGTGTGCGTATGTTGAGGTACTGGCAGAAGTTGTGTTAAAACCAACGACTGTAGCGTTAATATTATTTTGAAAATATGAACGATAAGGTGCTTTGCTTCCAGTATCAGCTGTTGCTGACCACCCTTCCAAATCAGGGTTAAACTCCGTGTTCAATAGCTGATTTGGTGTTGAGATACTTGTGTAAATACCATTAGCCATAGCGTTCATATTCAACATTACACCAAGATTGTAATCAGCAATCTGGTCGCTAATCATCTGACTTGTCAGTGTCAGTGTATTTTTATCACCATTCTTACGGTCTTCAATTTCAGCTGTGACTTGACTAGCTGTTTGCGTGGTAATTGATTGCAGATTCTTAATATCGCCATCATTTGATGTTACCTGCGTTTGAATACCTTTAGCAGTGGTAATAGCTGTTGTGGCATCAGACTGTGCCTTTGTGGCAACCGTCATACCATTAGCTGCAAGCGTCGCTGTGGCAGATAGACCATTCTTTGGGTCGTTTACTAGACCAGTAATGTGGTCGATGCCTAATTCTACTGCTGCAACGCGGGCATTGTTGTTGTAGTTACCTGGGACGTAATCACCAGCATGGTCATCAAACACCAGCATTGGTCTAGCAAGATAAGCTCTAATTACTTCTCTCGTTTCAAAGGAAATAGTTACCTCTGTTGCTGTTTGTGGAATTTCAATCTTTTCCATTTTCTGACGTTCCCAAGTAACTTGACCATTTGAAATCCAGTTACCCATAGGGTTTGCACCAGTAGAATTGTAAACAGCATTACCATCTTTATCATGGAATTTAATCCAAATATGACCGTACATGCCATCTGCCATCTCTACTAAGTAAGATTGCCATGATAGTGATAAATAACCATTACCTGAAGTTCCTATTGGAACTGATTGATAGAATCGTGAGAAATAAGAACCATTTGAAGTATCTGCATTTAACGTATAGAATCCAACAGTTGTTGCTTTTGCATTTTTATCAAGGTAACTTCTGTAGGGACTATGTTTGCTATCCGTTGAGTCTACTAACCACCCTTCTAAATCAGGGTTGAATTCCGTGTTCATCAACTGATTAACTTGTCCCTGCGCATTAGCTTTAGCTTGTAACTCGGAAACAGTATGCGACATACTGTCAACTGTTTGTTTAGTTTCAGTATACTTACCACTTAAATCTCCAGTGACGGAATCAAAGTCAGTTTTAGAAACCTTTGAATCAATTAGCCCACTTAGCGTATTGATATTTGCTGTATTAGCCGACACCTTGCCGTCATTACTTTTCTTATAATTAGTCACATCAGTCGTTACTGCATCAGCAGTTGCTTTGACCTGACCGTATTTCGTGGTTAAGTCACCAGTGACAGTATCAAAATCAGTCTGTGAAACTTTACCAGCCAATTCGTTATTAGCTGCAACAATATCTGATTGCGCTTTTGATACTTCTGAACCCAATTCTTGCTTAGCTTTCGCTAATTCTGAATTAGCACTACTTAACGCACTATTAGCTTGTGCCTTAGCGTATGCTGATGCACTGTTTGCCACGGTGTCTGCATGAGCTGATGCACTATTCGCCATTGATGCTGCATTACTAGAAAACACCGCCTGTTCAACAGCTGCACTACTTAATGCTGCGTTAGCTTCTGATTGGAAAACAGCTGCTTCACTGGCACGTACCGCGTCCATAGCAGCTGCTTGTGATTGTGCTGTTTCGACAGCTAAATCAACACCAGCAGCGATTTGTTCGCCAGTATCAGGGTCAACCCGTTTAACCCACTCGAACGAACCATCAGGCATTTTCGTGTAGATATACATTGCTTCGCCGTCGCCAGTACGAAGAAAAGCCATATCTCCTTCATTGGCTTTGAAAGCATCCATTTCTTCCTTACTATCAAACCAATAGTTAGTATTTTTCCCATTAGCAGCAATGACTGCTTGAATAGACGACTCTTTAGCATCTTGCGCATTCTGATAAGCACTATCTACCTTTTGTCCCAACGAAGCGTTAGCTTGTTGATACTTCTGAACAACACCAATGTCTCCACAAGTTACCGTGTATGAAATACGTGTACCATCTGTTGCGAATTCATCATCAACGCTGATGATACGTATCTTTTGCTTGAAGTCTAAGTTTTCATCAATCGCCAGCAACCAATCACCAATATTCGCCATCTTGTACGGATAACCAGCAGCAGTTAAGTCATATAAAGACAATTTAATAGAGATAGCAAAGCTACCGTCTACCTTGTCCTTAATCGCTTGTAGCAAGTTGTCTTTTATCGTATAGCGTTGATCATCAATCGGTTCAGCATGTAATTTCCCAAATGTTTTTGCCAATGGACTCGTGTAGGTTACGTGTAGACGTTCCCCTGTTTGATTTTCTTGATCCGCATAAGCACCGAACCCCTCACCATAAGTGACAAAATCAGTATTATCATTTTCCAAGGACATATCTGATAAATTAAACCCATGACGAACAATGGTTGATAAGTCACTACCAACATTTTTGAAAATTGAAACAAGCGTCCCATTGATTTCAAATTCACCACCCATACTATCAATAACATCGTTAAATAATGACAGTTTGTTTTTCATGCCCCAGTTATCTTTTTCGAAAGCGCTAGGCTCGAAATTCAATGCATATGTGTAACCCGTTCCATCGAATATCTGGTCTAAATAAGCTTTGGCTGTATGACTACCTGACCAACTAAAATACAACACATCTTTAGTCATATCCCAAAAGAACTTGTGAATGGCGTCAAATTCAACTGTATTGTCGTTGTCATTTCGTTCAAAATAAGTCACGACATACGGCTCATTGTTGAATTCTAACGACCAACCTTTATCAATCTTGTTAAGAACATCATCCCCTTCAAAAAGTGTTCCTGTGAGTGATTTTTCACCATTCAACGCACTCTTACGTTTAACAGAACCCACCGCAAGGAACACATCACCATTGATATTTTTAAATTTAATCATAAGTAAAGCTCCTTGTAGTCGTGTATTTCAATCGTGGCATTTATCGAACAAACCACCTTATTACCATTGAATGGATCTAAAACAAAATATTCAGCGTTTGTATCATCATTAACATTTAAACTGTTTTTCAAATTGTAAACGCCTCCTATCTTGAATATGTCTCCAACTGCAACGGGACCACGGTAAGTCCATGTACGGTCGCCAATCTGTAACGATAAATTAGTTGCCACTTCATTAGCAGTTACTTGCACATAAAAAGGCACTTCCAACTGTGAAGCTGAAACAGTGCCTTGATATGTTAGCTTATCCGTAACTGTAGCTGTTTTGGGTTTACTCTCGCCAAATGGTAATTCAGCCGTTACAAAACTAATGCTCAATTTATATAACTGCTTACCACCAATACGCCCCTGAAATTCAGGTTGAAATGTATCTTCTAGTAAGACATAAAAACGCTTGGCGCTTTCTGTACCACCAGTTTGCGCAATGACTGCACCTTTATTTTCCCCAGGACGTTCAAACTCGTACATATCATCATCTGAATAGATAGGTGTGATGTAAAATGGGTTCGTACTATTGAACAACTGATACAACTGATTACGCTTTGTTTCATAATCAGATTGACTAGTTGCCGTTAGATAACCCGTGTAGGTCAATTTCTTTTCAGCGTAATCACTGCCAAAACTTAACTTTCCGTTACGCCCTTTAAACGATAGCGTGTTTGGTGTCAAACTAGGCATACTCTCATCAATATCGGTGGTAACAATGTTCTTAGCGCTTAATTTGACGTTCAAACTGCCATTATTAACTAATAAGTCCATTAGATACCTCCATTCATGAATTGAGTCATTGACTGACGCCGTGCGTTTTTACTATTAACTGTCGTGGTAATCTTATCGCCTACTAATTCGTTGTAAACTTCAAAAATTGGCGATTGTGCAGCTTGTTCACGGACATCACTGTCTAGCGCTTCTAAGCCACCATTAATCTTACCTGCAACTGCCGAACTACTTGCTGTCAGTCGTGCGTTGGCTTCGTACTTTTGGTCTTGAATTGCGTCAGCATACAAGCTGGCAGCCGCTGCTACAGCCTTTTGTTGCGAGGCAATACCATTAATCAACCCAGCACCAACGTACTCACCTAATGCATAAGTAACTCGAGATGGTGAATGGATTTTCAAAGCACGACGAATAGCACCAGCGGCTGCACTAGCAATTGAAGCTGCGACACGCATAGCAGGGCCAGCCATGCTATTAATACCATTAACCAAACCTTGCCCAATAAATGATCCAGCAGATTGAAAAGCACCTTGTTGGCCTCTAGCCCCGCTTGCTCCGCTGCTTCCTATCGAGCTACCAGCACTTCGCGTGTTCCCTGATTTAGATTTCACACCATTAGCTGCACTATCTCCTAATTTACTTCCTGCGCTTCTAAAGTCACCCGACTTTGAATTAACACCATCAGCACCACTTTTACCTAAATTACTACCAGCCGTTCTAGCATCACCTTTTTTATTCTCGATGGCTTTTAAACCTTTAATTGCTGAGTTTCCACCAGCTGCATCAAAAGCTTTCATACCATCAGCTGAGGCTTGTGAACCAGCATTTTTCATAACATTAGCAGCCGCTTTACTTGCATCATATTTCTGACCAGTAATACCAGCGCCCAATGACTTAATAAGAATGCCACCTAATTGTTTAAATGTTTTCCCATAATCGATAACAATAGCAGCCAACGCTGCCATCATCGCACCCATTAGCTGCGAAATGTAAGGCATTATTTCAACCATCGCCGCAGCTAAATCACCTAGCATTGCAGCAAAACCAGCCACGATTCTTGGACCATTATCAGCAACGGCTCTCATTAGTGCAAGCAATAAATTAGTCATCTTATCAGCAATTTGTGGTACATAATTGGTAAACGAAGAGATAATACTTAATAGTAATCCAACAAATGCTGCTGTTATTTGTGGTACGTACGTTGTCACTGTGTTTATAACACCTAGCAACAACGTAATGAATTGTCCTGTTATTTGTGGAACATAGGTAATCAATTGATTTAAGAACCCCGTCACCATTTGTAAGAACAAAGCTGTAATAACTGGCACATAAGTCACTGCCTGTGTCATTATTTGCGTTAGCATTGAGAAGAATGCTTGTGTGATTTGTGGTACGGCAACTAATACCTGTGTAATAAAGCCAGTGATCATCAGAGCAAATCCAACACCCATTGCTGTCATCACTGGGATAATTGCTGACATATTTGTTGACAATAACGTAATAGCCTGTGCGACTAAGTTAATGCCAGTTCCAAATAATGCAACGCCAGCACCAACTAACAATACTGCTGCGCCAAATGCTAGCATACCGGTCGCCCCAGCGGTTAGCAATGGGCCCAATACTGCGAACACCGTTACAACACCGCTAATCGACAATGCAAATGTGATCATTGTTGATTGCCCCTGCTTACCAGTCGAAGCTAAAGCGGTAAATGCTAACGCAACCGCAGTTAAGCCACCTAACAAAGCACCAATACCAATTGCACCAGTAGTTAATGCACCGCCAAATAATGCAAATTCACCAACCAGTATGCCGACTGATAAAGCGAACGTCGTCATAGCTCCAGTGCCCTTATCGCCTTGTTTAGCAAGTTGTGATACACCAAGAGCCAAAGCTCCTAAGCCACCAGCTGCAATACCCACACCAGCACCGACTTCCAATAATTTGGTAGCAAAGTTTGAATAAGGCTTTTTTGAAGCGCCAACGACATCAGTTGCTTTTTTTGCCGTATTGCTAAATGGAACTAATTTACCAAGTACACCACCAAAGGCACCACCTAGCTTCCTAACAGGCGATAAAATCAATCCGATGGCTTTTGGTAACAATTTGATACCTAACGGAACTGACAACAGTGCTGCAATGCCGAAAGCAGATTGCAAAGCTTTGCCAGTTGTTGATCCTTGACCTCCAATTTGCCCCAGCATATCGTACATGTCTTTAAACATGTCGTAAGCGACTTTTGCCATGTCATAAGTAACTTTCAGGGCATCTCTAACTATGTGCCATGCGGTAGCAGCTGCACCACTGTTGGCAATTTTAACGGCTAGTTCACCAAATACAGCAACTGCTTTTGTCGCAACCCGTAACACACCAGCCATAACATTTTTGATTGATGTAAATACACCAACCCAATTTACGCTATTAATAGCCTTTGCCAACTTATCACCAAAAGCTTCACTAACCTTTTGCATAACGTTTGTTACTGTACCGCCAAAGTCTTTAACACTTTTACTTGAACCTGATAAAGCTGGTCCAAACACTTGATTAAATGCCTTCCCAACATTAGAAATTGCGTCTCTAAAAGGTTGAGAATACTTATACGCCAAACTGATTGCACCAGCAAATAAGCCTAATGCAGTAATTGCTAGACCTAGCGGACTGATAAGTAGCCCAGTTATTGCTGAACTAGTAGTTTTCAATACACTGCCAATCTTTGTAGCAGATGTTAAAAATGCACCAGTTGCCGTGACTGCACCACCAATAACAGGCGTAAGCCCTAAAATTTGTCGAATAAACCCTGCGACTGAACTATTACTACTTCCTGCCCATTCTAAGGCGCTGTTCGTCATGTCTAAGAACGCACCAGTGACACCAGCACTACTAGCCATTGCTTTATTACTCAATGCTTCCCAATTACCACCAACTTGTTCAATCTTAGATCCAAGGTTCTTTTGCATTTCTTCAGCTTGTTGAGCTAAGAACTTTGTTGCTGTTTGTGTACTATCACTAGCCCCGTCCATTTTCTTTGTGAACGCGTCCCAACTTGTGGTCGTGTTATCAGTTTTATCCTTAACAGAGTCCATTAGTGGCAAAATAGCTGCCATTCCAGATGTTCCAAACATCTTCTTTAAAGCGGCTGCTTTTTCAGATGATGTCATGTTACTCATTGAGTCACTGATTTCACCAAGAATTTGAGGCAAGGGTTTCATGTTTCCTTGGGCGTCAACGAATGACAGACCTAAGTCGTCCATTTGTCCACGAGCTATCTTAGAAGGTGCTTGCATTTGCAAAATTGCGTGGTTCAAGTCCTGCGAAGCTTGTGCTGCACTGAATCCACGGTTAGTAAGTAAGCCGATTGCCGAAGCAGTGGTTTTCATGTCGATACCAGCGTTTGAAGCTGTACCACCAATTGTTGCCAAAGCCTGTTGCATATCTTCAATCGAAGCATTAGATAAGTTAGCTGTTTGCGTCAAGATAGCTGCTGCCTGTTGTGGGCTCTTTAACGACTTACCCCAAATGTTCATTGATTGTTGAACTACACTGGCAGTCGTTTGTAAGTCAGCTCCGGCAGCAGTTGCTGCTTGTGCAATTGCTGGGAACTCCTTTTTGATTGTACTAATCGAAGCACCATCACGAGCCATAGCAACCATAGCGTCTGCTGCATCTTGTGCACTCAAAGGCAAAACAGCACCCATTTCATTGGCAACATCAGACAGTCCTTGAATATCTTTAGACGTACCACCAGCAATAACAGCTGCTTGGTTCAATGATTGTTGAAAGTCTCCAAAGCCTTTCAGACTTTTCACACCAACAGCCGTGATTGCAGCACCAGTAACTGCTAATACCTTACCAACGGCAGCTAATGATTGTTTTGCACTGCTAGCTGCATTACTAGTTGAGCTAGATATTGTTTTCATTGCTGAATTGTAATCGGTAATATCAGCCCCAATATGGGCAACGACTTGCCCGCCATTAAATGCCATATTTAACTCCTTTCTCCGAATGCAGCAACGAGCTTTCCATATAGTTCAACACGCTTCTCATTAACGGTTTGTTTGTTTTGGGTATTACCATCTGCATAAGCTTCTTCAAGTAAACGTTCTTCTTTGGCACGATCGAATACCTTTTTGAATTTAGGTTTCTTAGCATTAGAAAAATACGCGATACTGTTGGCCAACACTGCTAAACGTTCTCGTTCGTCAATGTAACCTGCTTGAATGCCTTTCAACACAGAGTCTAATTCCCACTTGTATAAAGAAAGCGCCCAATCAATATCATAGATACCAAAACGGGCGCAGGTTTCAATTAAAGATTGTCGTTCAATGACTTCAACATAGCCTTGATGATTGGTAGGTTGTCGGCTACCGTTTCGTCCGTCTTGGCTTTCTCTTCCATCACTGGTAAGTTGTCCTCGATTTTGTTCTTGTAAGACTTGATTGTTTTCATGAAAAAACCGCTTTGCTTCAACTCATCTTTCAACTCTGTTAAAATTTCATCAATCTTTCCACCACCATCTGTGATTTCATCAACCGCTTCAAACAATTTATCTTCATTGGCTGTTTTACCAAAGTTACTAGCCACCTTGATAATGTCCGGAATAACCGTGACATCATTATCAATCAAACGTAAGAATAACATCACTGCACCATTTCCTTGGTTAACGCCATTCTCAACAGAACTAAATTCACTATTTGCCTTAAATAGCGCCTTAAAATTGAACTTTAATTCACTCATCTTGCCATTAATCGTTACTTGCATTGCTAAACTCCTTTATGTATGCGGGCAAAAGCCCTGTTATTCAACGTTAATTTGCGCCGTGTGGGCGTCTGTTGTTATTGATTTGATACTCGGTTTATTTACTCGCTCCAGGTTCACCAGTTGTCTCACCAGGGCGCTCAAACTTAGCTACTTCTTCAAGTGTTGCTAGTTGTTCATCAGTCAATGGGAATGTACCATCTACTAACTTACCTGTAATGTTCAAAGTGTAATTTGCTTCAACCAAATCATCTCCATCAGACATATCTAACTCATCAACTGTTCCATACCCAAATTCAGCCGGGAAGACTTGATGTGTGTCTTCACCGTCCTTTTCATCAGTTGCGTAACGCTTATCAGCAACCACACGCCAAACCTTAACTGACTTACCGTTGTGCTTAGCGTCCTTAATAATGTCTACTGATTTGTCACCTGGGGCAACATAAGTTGTCAATTCGATTGAGTCTTCATTTGTTGATGGCATAACAATACGCCCAAACTTTGTTTGCTCGTCAATTGAGTCACCGCCATAATCGGTCTCTCCTTCTGTTTGCCATGCTGGTAATATGGCCTTACTACCAACTGGCGCATCAATTGATTGAATGAAGTACCAAATACTCTTTGCTAATGTTGGCTTAGCTGTTACTGTTTCAACACCGTTATCTACATATGCCATATTTCAATTCTCCTATAAATATGCGGACACTAAAAAAATCACATGGAATACATCTCTACCTATCGAATCTTCGGTAATGGTGTTTGATGTTACTCGTGTGATTTGTTGTGTACTGTTATAAATTAATCTTTTTATTTCATAGATTGCATCTTCTAGTGCTGCTCGATTGTCGATAGCATAGAATAGATCAATCTGTAACTCTGTCGTTGTAACCTTACCCGTTTTACCTGATTGGCTATCATCTTCAAAATGTGTGCCAATTACGATAAACGGCTCTGGCACTGTTTCATCTGGCAACCTTGATTTAATCGGAATACCAGTGACTTTTAAATTGTCCCTAATTGTTGTAATTAGGCTCATCATTGGGCTCATAGCAACCCTTTCTTTATTAAGTTGTCTAGCTTCTGATAAATGAACGGTTGTTCCTGATTAAGCGCAGGTCTCATATAAGGATGCGCTACCATTTTTCGTGTACCAAATTCGTTGTAAATCGAATATTCAGCTAATGATGTGACATCAGCACTTAACTCACCTGTTTTTTCTGCTGCGATATGTTGTTTCAAGTAGCCAGTATCTTCTGGCGCACTTGCTTTAGCACGTTTTTCAACACGCAATGCTGTGTTTTGAATAATATCGCCAGCTTCTGATTTAACTTTGGCAGGTTGTGCTTCAATCCGTTTCAATAAATCATCTAACCCGTCAAATTTAATCGTAATACCTTTACCCATAATTACACCGCCTCAACTATGACAACAGTATTCTTACGTGCCTGTAAAACAGCTTGTGGCTTGCGTTTAACGTCATCAAGCAACACATAATCCACTTTTGACACTTTGTTTTTAAAATGCACAGCAAGCGCATTAGAAGTGTATTTACCAAACACATTCATGTTCATTTGCGTTGATAGACCAGTAATGCGACATGCTAACCAATCAGATGTTTCAGATGTCGTATCACCCCAATCATCATCTTCAGTTGTTGTAACGATTTTAACGCGATCATTGTATCTCATTAGTAAAACCTCGCTACACCATTGCCACCAATCTTTTTGCGGTGCTTATCTAAATAGATAATGTACTCGGCTAAGTCGTCAGTGTCCCACGTTGCTGTTACGTCACTTTCAGTTGATGACTTTTTACCCTCATCACCAATACGATTATATCGGCGTACAACAAGCTCACGAACTATCCACGATAAATCAGCAGGTACGTTTTTCAACACACCACCGTCTTGGTTCATATAGCTAAGCAAACGTGATTCGGTTTCTTCCTTAATCAGCGCCAACAACTTGTCTTGTTTATCATCTTCAATCAGCAACAACAACTTAATTTTCATTAAATCATCCATATGCATCTCCTAATGGGCTTTTCACCCCATTCGAACAGATATAAGCTGTTGTCTATGCTGGATCGGTAATTGTAACCGTAACCTTTGCGGTCTTACCACCGTCGTGTGTCTTAACTGTGATATCAACCGTTCCAGCTTTAACTGCGGTAATCTTACCGTTGTTGTCAACAGTCGCAATCGATGTATCAGCTGAACTGAATGTGAACGCCTTGTCAGTTGCGTCAGCTGGAGCAACAGTCGCTTTAATAGTAGCTGTGGCACCGGTTTCAAGTGCTAATGTACTTTTATCTAGTGATACACCAGTAACAGCCTGTACCGCTGTTTTAAATGACAATGGTGTCTTATCAGGTCTACCTTCAAAAGCTAACGCATAGTTATCGTATTGCGTGTTAGGGGTTAAACCAGTAATTTTGATAGGTGCCTCAACACCAGTTTGTTCAACCTTGCCATCTTTGTATAAATCAAATGTTTGAGCCATGTTACCTCCTTTCTACTTTAAATTGATAGTTGCCATAGTGGCAGTCGTGTCAATACTGTCAACCTCTGGCACGACTACCCCTTTAAAGACACTGACACGCCATCTTTTTGTTGTTCCTTGATAAACAAGTCGTGATACAAACGGTTTTGATATAGGTAGCCATCACCTTGAGTGTGTTGTCCTGGCGCAAATAAGAAGATTGCATTCTCCTTAACTACAGGAATAACAGCTTGCTTAGCAACTAGGATGAAGTTGATGTCTGCTGCATCTTCTGCAGGTACATAACCATCAGAAAAATCATAATCAGACTTGAAACGTGTATCATCCCAAACTTCTACTAATTGCACACCGTCAATTGATGTTACACGAGATTCTAATGCAGTTTGTCCTACATTTTGATTAGTAATTGAACGTGTGAACTCCTTTGAACGCTCCAAAAAGTCCATTACTTCTGATGATACAAAACCAATGATATTTTGTGCACCAAACTTACGTACTGGTAGCAACGCAGCCTTTAATTGCGTGTAAACATTATCAACCGTCAATGTTTCAGTAGTTGAGTGTCCTGCACCCTTTGCCAACGTTGAGAAACGGTAAGCATCAATTTCTGGTTGCACATGCTCTTGAATGAACACCTTTGAGATATTACCAACTGCCAAATCTTGGTTAGTTTCATCAACATCTTGTGTATCAACATAGAACTCAATGTCACGGTCTTGACCCATGGTGTAGACTTTCTTTTCGTTCTCTGCTGATCCAGCGTTAAATCCCTTGTTACGAGTATGTGGCTTCAATCCTGATGTTGATAGTGTCGTCAATGTAAATGAACGTCCACCATTAACCAATTGCACATCAGGCACTCCCAATGCAGCTGTCAATAGCCCTTGATTAATCTTTTGGTCAAACAGACCATTATCTTTTGTAATGTAATTAATTGCCATAACTTATGTGTCTCCTTTTTATAGTCCTAATGCATCTTTCAATGAGTTTCCTTCCGCAGTAACTCCCGCTTTAGGCGTATTCCCTTTCATTTTTTCAGTAACACTTGCTTCTACTGCTTTGTCGAATTGTGTTTTCAAAGCAGCGATATTGTTTTTAGTTGTTTCAGCATCATCTGACATAACCATGTCAACAAAATCAACAGGCAAACCGTTATCTTCCAGTTGGTGGCGTGCCTCATAACGATACTCTTTCATATTGAGTTCTTTTTCACGCTTATCCATGGCTTCTTGCTTAGCCTTATCTTCTTCAGCTTTACGTTCAGCAGCCGACATCTTAGCCAGTTGTTCAGCCTTAGAAATCTCTGCTTGCTTTTCTTCATCCCACTTTTGCTTTGCAGTTTCCAAAGCCTTAGCAGCATGCTTATCAAGCAATGAATCTAACTCACTTTGCGTGTAAGTTTTACCTTCTGGCTCTTTGGATTGTTGCTCTTGATTTTGTTCAACATCTTTGTTTTCTTCTGCCATGTTAAATACTCCTTTTAGTCCATATACGCTTATTGCCAATTAACGCCCCATGTACGTTTCCCCACACACGACACGACAACAGCCCATATACGCTTTGTTATTTGAATAGTTTATTGACGTGTTCGGGTCAAAATAAAAGCACCAACAACTTAATGTAAGTGCTTAATCTGCTAAATCATCCACCATATCTGGATCTAAATACTTGTTGTACTTCGTTAAATCTTTGGTTGAAGGAACTATCGTGCTTCGACAATTAGGGTGCATCGCTGGTGCATTCGTTCCTGGTTGGAAATCTTTAAGCTTAAACGTCTCGCCATTCATCTCTCGACAAATAGTAGATGTTCGCCTATCCATAACTGCAGTGAACTCGTACTCCTCAACACCCATTTCTTCATATCGTTTAGCAGTGGTTGCGTTAGCCACATACGTGCTTTCAGTTCTTACTAAACGCTCTGTATTGACTTTGGTACTATCAAATATCTTTCGCAATCGTCTAGCCGTAACTACTGGGTTATTGCCGTTAATGGCTGCCTTAACTAATTCATCTTTCAATTTGTTAGCTAATACATCATTGTTGCGCCAAATTCTAGATGAATAGTTAGCCCCGCTCCATTCCATATTAAGAATGGTTTCAATTTCACGATTATTCAGCGTTTTAATTGCATTGCCTGCAACTAATGCACCATAAACATAAGCACTCTCATTCTTCAAATAATCGGTAAATGAGCCAACCTGTTCATTACTAGCTTGCAATATACTAAATTCAATCTCTAACTTCAGCAATTCTAATCGAGTAATCTTTGATGACATGTACTGTGCATTCAAGCGCTTAAGTAACTCTGGGTTCTTTTTATTTGCCTTGCGATAAGCATTAGCACGCTTCACATAGTCCCGCATATCAACTGCTCTGACACGTTTCATCGCTTCCTGATAACTCAATTTGTTATCTTTAGCGTATTTGTCATAGAAGTTGTATATCTTCTTATCGATTTCTTCTGCGGCTTGCTTATATTCAGCTAACACTGCGTTAGTTAATGCTGGGTCGTCCTTATCGAGTTGCGCCATAATTTCTTGTGTGCGCTTAGTCCAATAATCATTACTCTTCATCGTCGCCACCATCATCAGACTTTAAATCAGGGTAAGCATTTTGTTGTTCTGCAAATTCATCTGCTGCTTTTGCCTTTTCATCAGCTAAGCGTTGCATTTCAGTCTCTGCGTCAATGCCTGTAAACGTCTCTAATAGATTAAATAACGTCTCATCACTAATAATGCCGTACAACTCTTTAAGCTGTGAGATACGCTCTTCGTCGTTCTGTGGAATGTTTGGTGTGAACTGCACTTGCACATCATTAATACGGTCATACAAGCCTTCTTGTTTGCCAATTGTGGCAACACTATTCTTGATGCTCCAAACGTTCCCTAGCAATCGTAATCTACGCATAATTCCACGAGTTAGCAGTCGTTCCTTTGTCTTACGTAAGTTGTCATTACCCATTAACTTATACTTCATTGATTCACCCGATTGTGTACCAGCAAAGTTCTGGTCATTCGTATCAGGTGTGAATGTAAACCTTAAGATGTCATCAACCAAACGTTTCTTATAAGCTTCTGCGCCAGTCGTATCATATGACTTAGTCAAATAATAAGCGTCAGGGTTAACACCATCAGGGTCGCTATTATTATCCAATACCAATAAGCGTGCCTTTAACATCTTATTCATGACATCGCTTGATGAATTGTCATTTGGAATTGGGTTATCGTATTGATCTAACTTAACTTCACCGTTCTCATCAGTCATATATTCAGGTTCTGCCGTTCCAGTGGCTGGGTTACCTTTAATTACCAAATAGGCATCGTTCATATCCTGTTGGAAGTTAGCTAATTCTGATTGTGACAAATCATATGCATCAATACCGTCTAACACACTCTCAAAGTCGCCTAAGCGTTCCTCGTTGTTCTTATACTCATTAATTGGTACGCCATTGAACATATGTTCAGAAACATTAATCAGCCTCATATTATCGTATGAATTCGTTTCTGATTTAAAGTAGTAAACATTATTCGCTGTGTATACTTCAACAAAGCTATTGGTTTCAGTTTCACTGTATTTAATCTGGTAGAAGCGAACACCGAACAATGAATTTTCAGCAATCGTATCATCATATACCACAAAGGTTTGTTCTGGCGCTAATTTCGTGATACGTTCCTGTGCGTCGCTGTCCGTGTAAACTAGCTCATAAGCTCGACCATAAATACTTAAATCTGTTTCAATCAGTCCGTCATGATAGTCAGCCCCGTTTTGCTTTGAAAAATCTTCAATCTTTTCCAGTAGTTTATCATCACTATTGTATTGGATAGGGTTACCCAGCATGTAGCCTTGCATGAATACGGTAATATACTTTGCCCAATCACTAGCAATGCGATTATCAGCTCTATTCTTATCTCGACCAGTTTCACGCCGCTTGATGTTGTTATCGGCTAAATAATAGCGTTTAAGCTCTTGTAAGCGTGGTAATTGATTACGTAAAAACGTATTAATAAAATCATGTAATCGGTCAGTGAAATGTTGTCCGCTTAAATCATCAATGCTTTCAAATTCATCAGCCGACATTTTGAACACGTCATTTGCGTATTGATTAAATCTGGTGCTGTTTAAAAACTCATTCATTTACTTTCTCACCTCCCTAGTCCTAACTGCTTAAATGCTTCCATTCGGTCTGTTGTACTCTTGCGTGTCATAATTAGTGGTTCAACTGCATATCTCATTGAGTCCATTAAATGATTATCCTTATCAACCGGCTTACTAATCCATTCGCCTTGCTTGTTTTTATCATAAACATAAGCGTTCAATTCTTTAATCGTGTATTTACACTTAGGCAATACATGTATCTTAAAGTCCTGTAAATAAGTAACACCGAATGAGATTTCATATTTACGAGCTTTAGTCATATGCGATATACCTTTATTACGCAACTCCTGTATCATACGATCACCACCACTAGCATAATCAGCTCTAATTTCAGCGCGTTGATAACCATTGTTTAGCAGCCACTTTAAAACGTCATTGGTTAGCATGTGTTGCTTGTACATCTCATTGAATATGTAAACATCTTTAGTCTTAGTATTCACTGCCATTTCAATAAATGCCGTTGGGTCAGGACCAAATCCCCAGTCCATGCCACGCACCACATGAGCGCCCTTAATTACTTCTTTAATATCAAATTGCTCAACAACCGTATTTTCATAAATAAGCCCTTCAGCAATCCCCCAGTCACCATAAACAGCTACTCTAGCACGCCTTGGGTTGCGCTTCGTCATTTCTAATAAACGATTGACGTAATCTTGGTCTAAGAATGGGTTATCTTTGTACGTCGTTGTAAGTGATAATGAATTAGCCACTCTAGTCTTTTCATCAAAGAAACGCTTCTTAAGCCAGTGATGTTCATTCCATGGGTTAAAAGTTAATACGGTTTGATAATAGCCATTAGGGTCATTAATAACCCCACGCATTGACTCATCAACAGTATCAAACGTTTCTTCTAATTCTAGTTGATAGCTTTCTTCAACCCACAACCTGCATAAATTACCTGTTTCAACGGAAATTGATGTGATTGATAGTGGTTTATCAGCACCACGAAACAATATCTTTTGCCCTGTCGGCTTATAAGTTATTTCAGGCAACGATCCATTAAATTGAAATAGATTACCAACACCCATACGATTAGCAACTTTTTGCAACAAAGTAAATGTGCTTTGCCGATTAGTATTTGCATATCGTCTTAGCACCAACCAATTAACATAGCGTTGCGTAACAATATCATAAATAACTTTAGTTGCTGTTGCCTCACTTTTACCGCTACCACGGCTACCCTTATAAGCTATATAACGCATCTTACTGTTGAACAATGGGGCATATGCATTACTTACCATTTCAGGAAGTTTCCAATCAACTATTGTCATTAGATGTCCTCCTCAAATGGCTCAATATTGATTGTGATGTCACCATTACCACCATTAAGTAATTCAACTTTCTTTTCCGCAATATCAGCTTCAGCGGTTAGCTTCCGCAATTGTTGTTCCATGACCTTGTCATTGTCTGGATAGCGTTTCAATAGCTCTTTAACTGCACTTATCCGTGTTTTGACATCAGGCTCTTTCTCAACCTCTTCAGCGCCCATTGGCGTGCCTATAACGACCGTTTCTTTGACATCACCTCTAACTACGCTAGTTAGGAACTCAACGGCTTCTTTGGCGCTCATAATACGGTTATTTTCAATGGTCCGCATGCGCTCATCTATGTAATTTTTCAGGTAAGGTTTAGTAAGGTTCTCATATCCTGCAACTTTCGCTGTCTTCTTACTATATCCAGCTTTAATCGCTGCTTCTTTAGCATTACCTGACTTGATATATTCATCCGCAAAGCGCTTCTGTTTCTCCGTCAATTTCATCACATATCACCCACCTCGCTTTTTCTTTTGCGCTTCATCAGCTTTCTTTTTCTTATTATCAATCGTGCCGATAATCTGATCTTCTAATCGGCGATACCATTGGCTACTCATCTTTCAAATAAGCTCCAAACGCCGCAATAAATATCCACAAAGGAAACAACAGCACGTTTAATATTGTTGGTGAAAATACCAACCACCAACTCCAATCAATCACGCTAAATAATTTGCAACCAACAAATATAATCGTTAATAAATTTAAGAATCCAATCTTCATATCATTACCCCGCATTGTAACTAGACACAACAATCAATCTGCCTTGTAACTTTTCTACATATTCATCACTAGCCGTTCCAATTAGTTCAATTTTGACGTACTTAGGCTCTACCCAATCTCTTAAATTGTCATACTCACCATGACCATCGTTTTCGAAATCAGGCACGATCTTACGTGCTTCTTCTGCTGTTTCTGCTACAACAACTGCACTATCATATGTGTCCCAGTTATTGTTTCTGCTTTGGCTAATCTTATATAGGTTCATGTTTACCTCCTTTTCAGTGCAAAATAAAAAGGTTACCCCTTATTTGGAATAACCTATACGGATTACGTGTATATAATCGTATGTTTTAAATTAATTATCTGATTCAAAATTCTCGTAGTAAATCCTATCTTCATTTAAATTGTTCAAAATTATACTATATTGTTCCGGAAATTTTTTTGATGAATCTAACACCATAATTTTATCAACTACTCCGCTTAACAAATCAAGTTTTAAGTAACCTTTTGTTACATCGTTCGTAGTAACTAATATTCTAAGTTTAGAATGATCATTAGACAAGGCTTCAAAAAATTTTTTAAAATCATTTGAACTACCATCATCTATAACCGATTGAACTGGATAATAAATTGAAATATCATTATAAATTGGAAAACTACTATTACGCCGCCACTGATCGACTAGGATTTTGTGACCAAAAATATTGAACGGCTTTTTGGTGTTAAAAACAACCTTTGTATTTCTTGAGTACTGATCAAACGCTCTTTGAACTAACTCTTTTGTATGATCTAAAAGGTTAACTCTAAGTTGAACCTTAGCATTTTTCTTTGCTTTTAGTGCCGAAATTAATGAAATCATGAACTTATCATCATCGTCAAACCCCATTACTAGCACTGTTTTTATTTGTTCATCGTTATAAGCATCTATTAAACGGCATAAAAAAGCCTTATCTTCTTTTGTAAATTCTCTCATACAAAACCCCCTAGTATCATAATTATATTATCAAAGAAAATAATTACAATGTCCAAGTAGCAAATGCTTCTAAAACATTAATCAGCATTATAAAATTAGTATTTTATATGAATTATGCAAGCGGTTAGGATTTGCACCTAACACTTAATAGATACTGGTCTGTGCTTATTCAACACTGGTATTTACTGCGTCTACCCATTCCGCCACGCTTGCTGTTATTTATTAATTATTCGATACTACTATATTACGACCGTTTACCCGAAAGTTGCTCGCATGATATTAGAAACTTATCTGCATCTTATCCGAAATAGTTCTGGAAACGTTATTAACTACACTCTTCCAAAAAATTATTGTAAGCATTTAAAGATAAATGATTATTGGCATATATCAAAACTGAAGAGTCGACAAGTTTTCTATCACCACTAATTTCTTTAGAAAAATATAATTTTAATAAGCACATAAAAATTTTTTTGAAATCTTCAATTTCATTATCTATGCTTTTTGGCAAATTACCAAATGAATTCAATTTTTGCCAAATTTCTTTCTCAGTTAAAATTGCATTATGTAACCCAGTTGAATATTTACCATATAGATTATTAAGTATAGGCAACCACTCTTTACAAGAATCTTCTGCTATTTTTTCATTTATATCTCGAGACATTTGACTTCTGTTATCACTTCTAATCCTTCTTTCTTGTCTTAATGGATAATATTTTGAAATAATAATTCTATATATAGATTCTATTATCGCTCTACTCAAAGTTTGATTTAAATATTCGTCACCTAAATAACAAAAAATTGCATGTCTCGATACAAATTGCGAAAGTTCTTGTTCCAAGACTGATAGCGGAGTTATTTCTGAATCTAAACGATACAAGATTTGCGATAGTACAAATAAATCATTCTGCTTTTCGAATAGGAATCTATTTTTTTCTTCAAAATTACTACTTTTTAAAAAATTAAACTTCGTTGTTAATTGTTTCACAAATGTGTCGTAATCTGTTTTACTTGTCATGTCTATTTCTTCTATATCTATTTATTATTTCTAAATTTTTTTCAATATTTTTTTGATTAATTTCATCTTTTTGAGGTTTGTTAATTTCATTTAAATCAAGGTATTCTGCAAAATACTGTATATTTTTACGAATATGGATATCATCCATTGTTGAAAATTCACGAACTAGCCTGGCAATTAATTGAGTTCTACTAGCAAATAAATAACTTTTTAATGGCGTTCTTAAGTTTAGTTTATCAAGAACTATATGTAAGTCTTTATTTTTTTTGAATATTTCTTTATCTAAAATGACACAAACTAAAAAACTGTAAGATTCACGTCTTAACACATCTTCTTTTTTGTTTATACTATTATTAAAAAAATTTTTATAAAACAATTTATTATTCATTTATTTTTTCCTCATAAAAAATAGATAACCTTTCAAGAAATTCTTGACAAACACATAACAAAATACTAATAACAGCTTGTGCATGTGTATCTACTAGTGCAACATCTAGAGTTGCTTTAGAAAGTTTAGATCTTATCGGTACCTGAGTAGAAAAAACCTCACCTACACCGTATGATTGCCGCACTGTTTCCACCCAAGCTGACGACTTTTTATCTCCTTCTTTTACCTTATTGATTATAATACCAAGTAATTGTGGGGAAGTTTCTTCAAAAATTGAATGTCTATGAACTCTTTTTAAATCTTCAACAACTTCATTTAGTAAATCTATACCTAAAATTGAATATGCATCTGGAATTGTAGGAATTAAATAATAATCAGAAATAAGCATAGAAAGCTCAGTATATAAAGAGTACGTAGGTGGACAATCAATGAGAATTAAATCATATTGTGATTTTAAATCATTATCCAAGATAAAATTTCTTAAAAGTGCCCCCTTTCCAGATTGACTTCTTTCAAGAAATATTGTTTCTAATTCTCCCGGAATAAGATCAATGCACTCATCTATTTTAAATATTACTTCATCCTTTTCTGTCTGTTCCACACTAGCCATATCTGAATCAAATAATCTTTGAATTGACTTAGTTCCGAATATACCTGTTTCTTTATGATCAGTTTCATTTACGTTATCTTCAATTTTATTTATTTTAATATATCTATCTTGTTCATTCTGCGTTAAATTAGCCTGTGGATCCGTATCAATTAAAAGAATTTTAAATTTACTACCATCTTTATGCCTAAATTTTTTTGCTATCAGATGAGCCATTTCAAATAGCAATGTTGTTTTACCAACACCACCCTTCATATTAATAAAAGATACTACCTTTGCCGTCATTATTTAATCCCCCATTATTTTACTTAATATTATTTTAGCATGAAAAGAAAAGCGCTGAACTAAATCAGTGCCATACTCGAAAATCATATATATCAATAAACCCATATGCAAACATCACAAATGCTTCATTGATGATTTGCTCGCCACGTCTCGTAGAATAGTCAGTCAATGCTTCAATATCCAACCATTCCATATCTTTAAAATAACGCAACTCTAAGAAATGTCTATGCGGTTGGGTCATGCCTTGGCACGCTTGGATCACACCATCAACCCATTTAGTTGCTTGTGCATGCGCTGAAAACTTATCATCATTAGCATTATCCACCATACTAGCTCTTGGCATACCACTAATGACAGGAGACTTAGTGCCAGCCCAACTAACACGAGCTTGAGCACGAATAGTTGGCCATTCTTTTTCAAAGAACTCACGCACATTAGCAATCGTTGCACGTTTATTTAATTCTCGCTTATCCGTATCTAATAGCACCAAGTTTCTGTCCTCCCAATGATATATTGTTATTTATATTATACCATTTATAATAATAGAAATAACTACAATTATATTAAAAAACCGCTATACATCAGCATGTAACAGCGTTTTATACACAAAAAAAGTCGCCACATATATAATGTGACGACTAACAACTTTAATGTTTACTTTGAACTGTCTAATGCTTTTTGTGCATAATCTTTTGTTGCGTTAGCATCAGCTAATGCCTTTTGCAATTGTTCATCATTTGCAGCCGCATCTTGTAATTTAGCATTCAATGCATCAACTTCCTTTTGCTTTTCAGCAACCTTTTGGTCACCTTCTGCAATCTTTTGATTAATTTCTTGAATCTTTGCATCAATTTCTTTTTGCTTGTCAGCAAGCGCTTGTTGCTTATCTGCGCTCATTGTAGCAACAGTATTATTTAATTCTGTTTGTTTAGCATCTAATTGTTGCTTCAAGCTGCTAACTTGGTTATTCAAATCATTAACAGTTGATTGATTGTTCTGCAAATCTTGACTAGCTTGTTGATATTTATCAAATAGTTGTGTATTTTTGTTTGTCAATTGGTCAATAGTTGCACGAACTTGTGCTAGAGACGCTGACCCTAGCCAGTTATTATCAGCTCCAGCTTTAATACCAAAAGCCCCTACTGTTAATGCAATAACAATAGCTAGTGCAATTTTACGTCCTCGTGACCAAATACTCTTTTCTACAAACATAACAATTATATATCTCCTAAATTCTATATATTTTCAAATTTTTCACACAAAACTTCATAAGTTTACATCTTTCAATAAATCTTGTACATGATTTTTTTGTGTCTTTTTTGTGAATTTTTATCGAATTCATATTACATTTAAATATTGGTCTCTTATTTCTACCCAATAATAATATCCAGCTAGTTACTTACGTGCCATTTACTCCACCATCTCAATCGTTTCTGGGTGCAACCATGCCGTCATTAATTCATCTTCACGTTTTGTTGTAATGAACTCGCTGAAAGCTGGTACATGACCTAATCCTTGCTTGTACATGAACGTGCTAAATCCTGCATTAACCTCTTTAAATGACATCATCTGTTTCATTTGCATTTCAGTCATCTCAATAGTTGGTGCATAAGTATCCTTTAAAACACTCATCTCATAGATAACTAATGGTGCTAATTCATCATCTAAATCTTGTTCCAATAATAAATTTTGTGCATCCTTAAATGTTGTTGCCATTTACCATTCCCTCCATCAACTTATCTAACGCTTCATTTGTTTGCTGCTTTAAATCATCAACAACTTTTTGCTCATCTAAAATCATTAATCATCCTTCGAAAGTTCAACTGCAGCTCGCCATGTTCCTATGAGTGCGTTCATACCGTTCTTGGTAAATCTCATTTCAACAACTTTATCGTTCTTACGTGAAAAAAATTGTTTAGCCTGAACAGTGAAAGTACCGTCATCATTTTGTTCAAGACCTAAGGTTGATTCAATAACACCTTTTTCATCTAGTCCTACATTTTCATATTGCATTACCATTCCTCCCGATCACTCAATGATTTAACTTTCATAATCTGATACGCCTTACCGTGATAAGCACTTAACAACTCGTATAAATCGTTTCCAGTTGCGACCACTTCGGCTGGTTTTTTGTTCGTATTAAACACGATGTACTTTGGTATCATTCGCTGTCTCCTTATCCGCAATTAACATATCCACGTATTCCCGACATTTCTTTAAATCTTCTAAGCCATTCTTCTTATCCGCTCGTGCCACATACTTGATTACGTTAGCTGCTTTCCACGCTGACCGTCCTAGCATGTCCCCTACGATGCTGTTGATGTGATCTTTAACTTCTGTACCGTCACTCAACAAATAGTGCTTAGGGTGCTTTACAGCGTCATATATCATTACTCTTCCACCTCAATCACTTCCTGATGAGAATTAGCCCAACTCTCGGCTTCTTCTTTGGTTTTGAATTTAGTGGCATTTTCAATATCGTAGGCAAAGTAATTTATCTCGGCTAAATTACCAAAATGAGCTACAACTCCATAGTGACGGTCGCCATTCACATTTAACTCTTTACTCCGCACGACCCACTTCTTAGGCTTCTCTACTTCGAATACATCTTCGCCGTTTACCCAACGAATGATTGCGATTAGGCGGTTGTTTGTTTGGAGCGTATTAACCATATCTGCTTTCCACCACTCTGCAACTACTGCTGGAACATTTCCAAGGTCTACATAGCCAACAAAGTTATTGATTAAATTATTGTTTTTTCGCCATTCTTCCAACTCATTCATAAATTCCTGTGACACCACATATTTATCACTCATCTGCTCTTCCTTTCGTCCGTCAAATGCAATTTCAATCTCATCATCTAAAAGGAGTAGATGAGAGTACGTAATAAGTTCTTCTCTATTGATTAAGGCATACGGAAATTCAAATCCACTAATTTCTTTTCTTGGTGTATAATATGTTGGCTTTTCACGTCTACCCCGCCATAACAAACCTTTATTCTCAAATTTTTCCAATACTTCACGCTCTTGTTGCTCGTTAGCCACGATATATGCTTTAGCTGTCATTAGTAGCCCCTCTCAATCATCTTTCGTGCCTCTCGCACTGTTTCAGGTTCCTCATACGCTTTAAATTCGATCCAGTCACGATAGCCACGGCTTTGAGCGAATTCATTCAGCTGTTTCATCTTCGTCATCATTTATTGCCTACTTTCTTAACAGACACTAAATTTTCATACTGACTAAATAGGTTATTTCTAAAGCCAGCTGTTTTTATTTTTACCTTGTCGCCTACAGATAATTTGGCTTGAATATCAGCACTATTGAACTTACCAAATAGAAAGCTATCATCATTTTTGATGACTTCGTCATTGTTTAACACAATAAAGAAATCGCTATCATCGCTTTTGTTTTTAACATACAGATTAGTTATCTCGCCTGACCTGACGTGCGGTTGCTTATAGGCATCCACTACCGATTTAATTAACAATGTTCCGCCTGTCATGAGAGCGATTGCTAAAATGCTTATTAAACTTATTTTCACAATATTTTTCATCTTCATACGGGCTCGCAGTCTTTCCACCCTCGGCTGTTTGTTGTTAGTTCTCCCAATTTATTTCGACTCGGGGGTTATCTTTATCAATGCCTCTAAAATCGTCATACGTCGCCACCACGAAGTTTAAATTGTCGTTTGGCATAAATACCTGTCCACGGACTGAACTTGCCTGAAAGGCGTCAAAAATAAACTTATGCGTAAACGTCCAGTTGTCTAAGTCCGTGCGTCTGTCTGGCAAGTACCAGTCAAACTTAAATTTAGTCTTTGCTCCAATCGGAGCTAGTCCATCGACCATTGCTTGGTCAACTAGTGGCATGATTTTCGCTTGAATTTGATGCTTGCGTTTGTTGGCAATCATTCGCCCAGCACGCATACCATGGATCATAATCCAATTGTTTAAGGTCATTTTGACTAACCGCATCTTGCCTTGCTTTTTCATTGGCAAAATAAATGCAGTTAGTGGAATGATTAACTTTGCCATTAAGCTACCCGCACAATCTTAAAATCACTGAGCTTCATGCCATAAACACTTGCTAAATATTCTTGTTGGTATGCAACCTGTTTCAACGGAAATGCACCCCAATATCTATCTTCATTCAGAACATGGGCGTGTAGTTCATATTTTGGTTCTTCGTCCACCATTACACCTCCCTAACATCTGCCATGTCGGTCATATCAATGACATGGTTTGGGTTGCTAGGAATTAGCCTAGACAACGTTGCCATATCGTATTTTTTTGTTAAAGCTAACTCATTATCATTAGATGTGATAATCGTTGTTTTACCTTTTCTAGCATCTGCTAGTCTAAATAACATGCCAGCCATTTTTTCTTTGGCTTCCCTTTGCGTATCTTTACCAAAATCATCAAGGATCAGCACATCAACTTCTCGCATATATTTCTCAACAACTGCTAGCTGTTGTTGCAATTTTTCATCATGAAATGATTGATACGTCATGTCCCGCCATTCAATCACAGACACAAACATATTCGTACACTTATCACTTAATCCGTCCATAATCGCCAAAGCTAATGAAGTTTTACCTGTGCCTGCTTCACCATTCAAAAAGACATTAAATGGTTCTACTGCCAGTTGACGCATAATGCGATAGGCTTGATTGCCAACTTCTTTTGCTCGTTGTTCGTTAGCTTGTTTTTCAGGCAACCAGTCACTAAATTTAAATGACCGTGCCTTTTCCTCACCCCATAGACTTGCTTTAATATATTTCGTACGGTCTTGTTTCTGCCATTGTTGCGTAAACATAGCAGCTTCCTGTTTTTCTTTTTCTACTCGTTGTTCAGGCGTTAAATGAATAGGTTCAAGACCACGTTTTTTTAATTGGCGCACCCAATTTTCAGCTAGTGGCATGTTGCTCACGCTTTCTTTGGCGGTCAGCTAACCATTTAGCTTGCTCAGGGGTTAAATCGCTTTCTGCTTGTCGATTAGACTGGTTGTCCTGCCAATTTTTTTCGTCTTTCTCATATTGTTCCAACGTCAGAATGTTTTTAGACAATTTATTATTTAAAATACCGTTGATATAACTAACGCTGTTTTTACCTGCTGCACTTGCTACTCCAATAGCTTTTAGTAAAACTCCTATTTCCATGCCATCTTGTTCATGAAATGCTATCAAATTATCAAATGCGACTGAATTAGGGCTGATAAAAATGCCATTATCCTGTAATGAATTTAAAAGTTGCGTTTTGGCAGGAGTGACGACAGACGACTGATTGTTTTCTGTCTCTTGTTCTCTCTCTGTCTCTATATCTAACTCTTTATCTATCTCTATCTCTTTCTCTACGTGACCCAACCGTGACTTAGGTGTGACATTGTCACGGTTGTTAGTTTTTGAACTAACTAATTGACGTTCTCTTTCACGTTGTCGGCGCTTGCGTTCAGTAGATGAGCTTTCAGAACCAACCATGTTTTTCATAGATACTAATTCAACTTCATCTGTACCACTATCAACAAGAAGACCTTTGTTATGCAGATAATTTACAGTCACTTGAACATTTTCATATTCTTCGTCAATATCTAATGCAATTTCTTCAATGAAATTACTTGAAACACCTTCAAAGTATAATTTGCCATCAGTTTGTAAACTTTTGAGCAACATCTTTAAATAAATCACTGTGTAAGTGTCGCCTCCTGCAATTCTGCGCAAGGCTTTTATTTCTTTTCTGCTAAAAAAATTTTCTGGAAGCTTTAACCAAAAATATCGTTTATCACTCATTTTCAACCTCCTAGAACGGCAATTGGTCTTCAAAGTTATTGCCGTTGCCATATCCCTGTGATCCACCAAAATTATTTTGTTGTGGTTGTTGGCGTTGTTGATTGAAGTTTCCTTGTGGTGCTTGCTGTTGGTTGAAATTGTTTTGTCGCTGTGGCTGTTGATTAAAGTTATTTTGCTGTGGTTGACTAACCCCACCTTGCTTACGTTGGTCAGTCACTTCCTTGCTTTCTAATAACGAGAAATTATTAACAACTACTTCGGTAACGAATACTTTTTGCCCTTGCTGGTTATCATAGCTACGTGTTTGCAAACGTCCTTCCAGTCCAATCAATGAACCTTTAGCGGTCATTTTTGCCATATTTTCAGCCGCCTTACGCCAAATAACAAAGTTAATAAAGTCACTACCTCGTTCACCATTACCGTCAGTAAATGAACGTTCAACTGCTACTGTTGCACTGGCTACGGCTGTACCTGACGTGGTATATTTCAACTCCATATCTTTAGTTAGTCTGCCAGTTAGTGTGACGTTGTTTATCATCTATTTCCTCCATTCGTTTGTAGGTCATGATGCCTAGCTGATTTAATGTTTGTGGATCTAACAAAATTCCCTTAATGTGGTATTTTTCTTTGAATGTTAGCCAACCTAGTTTGTGTGCCTCTTGATGATGTTCACGACATAAAGCAATGAGATGCTTTTGCCGATGATCGACTAAATTACGGTCATTGCCCATTCCCACACCATCTACGTGATGAACATCAGCGTGCTTGCCACAAATCACACATGACCGATATTTCAATGATTGGTACATATACATATCCAAATCATCCTGATAAGTTAGCCCGCTATGTTGCATTGGTATGTGGTTTCTAATTGCATAATCAAGTAAGAATGTGATAAATTCTCTTGCAGTTGTCATATCAGCATTAGCAAAACTGAAATATGGTGTCCCAGTTTCAGCAGTGAAGTAGTATTTCAACCATTCCTTACATTCCTCTGGCACATAGCCTGACCACCTAGCAATTTCACCAATAATCGCATAAGCCTTTTTGCGTTGAACATTGCTCAAATGTCGTTCATCTTGTACATTAACCACAACCTGTGGTTGGTCTTCGGTAGTAAACAGGGACAAGCTTGCCAGCTCTTCACGGCTTTCAAGCGTGACCGCTATTTGATTACCTTTAATCGCTGTAATTCGTCCCCAAAGTTCCATTACTGAATACCTGCGTCATTAATTGCGAATATCGTTGCTCCAGCCAATACAGATGCCTTATCAGCTGATAATTTATCTAGATCACTAGTGTTATTATTTTTTTCAGTCATACCCGCCGTGGCAAATATTTGCGGTACTTTTTCTTTGGGAGCATTTTTCAATACTTCTTTGAGCTTAGCTATGATTGCTTTACGCATTTGGTCTTGTCTGATTTGCTCTTGCTTCAAGGCTGTAATAGACTGCCCATCGTCGTCATCATCTGCGACAATGCCAAACGCTGACGCCAAACTACCGCGTCGTGCATACGTGGTGTTAGCCAACGTCTGTTGCGGTGTAGAACCGGTTTCAACTGGTAGCCCCTCAACCTGCATGAACTCACCAGATGAATGAATAATATTAGTTACAACTTGCATTTCACGTTTACCATTCGCATTAAGGCCCTCAATAATTGATTGAGTATAAGTAATCGGTACATTTGAAGTTTTGATAGCTAACCTCACCGCATTATCAATATCAGATAAATCTGCATATTTTCCGAAATGTCCGTTTTTTGTCTTAGTCGGTTGGACCATGTTCATTTGCATTTTTGCTAAATCTGCGTTTAGCTCTGGTGTTGGGTTCAACTCATTCCGTGTAATCATTAAATTTTTCCTCCGTGTCAACTTTTTCGCCATACTCGACTAAGTAGTCGACTGCTTTTTCTAGTGGCACATATTCACCATCAATCTTTACGATTTCATCACCCACGATAATTTCGTCATCTTGGTAGTCGTAACCCCAGATTTCATCTTCTGGTGGGTCTATCCAATCTTCTGGCATGTTGTACCTCCTTGTGCTATTCTTAGAGGGTAATTATGTCTCCTAACCTAGTTACCCGAACGCCTAGTCACTCCACATGATTAGGTGTTTTTTCGTGTCCGATTAAGTAATCAACTGATACATCAAAGTAATCAGCTAATTTAATTAGTACATCTATACGTGGCTCACGTTCATTTAGTTCATAATGAGAGTATGTAGAACCTGGTATATTTAGTTCTTTGGCTGCTTCTTGTTGTTGCATTCCCTTAGCTTTGCGCAATTCTTTTAATCTCATTTCTCACACTCCTTTTTCTGCTCTCCACTTGTATTCATACATCAACCCCTTGAGCGTATACGGTGAAATGCCAGTTTGTTCAGATACTTTTTTATACAATTCTTTGAGTTCGTTACCTCGTGCATCAGGTTGCTTATCACGATATGACTTAAAAATTTTGTAATTAGCTTCCCACTTTTGATGTATTTTTTTGTCGTGCTTACGTGATTTTGCTATTGAGTTTTCTTTTTTACAGCTTAATGTGACGTATCCATTTTTAAGTTGTGATTCATTATTGACTGGTAACCTCACAAAGTCTTTTGATTTTGAAAAACCATGATGTAAGTTACCTACACCTGTTGATCCGATGTCATAATCTGCCATGTTATTTCCTTTCTGTTGACCGCCCACACCGGTTAAAATGCGCATATGGACCCGTGTAAAATCTTTATTTCACATCTCAACCTGTGTTGACGGTCAACCGTTTATTTATTTAGTGCAGCGGTTTATCTGCTGTTGCCTTGCCGTCAGTGATACGAATTAACAACCAACTGGTTGCTCGCATGATGCCTTTGATAAACCACCAAATTTGAAGCTTGTATGTGTAAGCTAAATAGATCACACACATCACGCCAATCGTTGGCAAAATAGCTGCTAACGTTGCCATGCCTAATAACTGAATAAACATTGCCATTTCTGCTAACATGTCCTACTTCCTCCCTATCTCTCCATTGCCCCATTTTCTTAACAAATCCTGTGAAAACCTACCATCTCTTTGTTCAACGCCAGCCATTACGAATGATGGATCTTCTCTTATCTCTCCGAATTTATCTTCACCGTACCCAAGCAAAGCGGCAGCTGTTGGCGCATCTAACCAAATACGTTGCTCAATTGGAATCTCTGGCTTTGGTCTCGACATAAGTTAATCTCCTGTATCGCTCATATAATCCAAAAAACTATTCATGAATTCTTTTGCCTTTTCATGCTTGACTTCCTTATCGGTTTCTTCCAATGCTTCAAGTAGCTGGTCAAACAGTCCGTATGGATCGTTAACCGAATTAATTTTTGGTGCCTCTACTTTTTTACCCATATCTTTAGCTAAATCTTCCATTGCGTCAGTTAGTTGTGTGAAATTATCTAAGACACTTACGTTTTGACTTACATCTTCCGTCGTGTCATCTTTTAAACTGCTCATATCTGCTTCATGCATAGCAACTAGTAAGTCGTTTGATAATTGAATAATGCCGTATTTATCAGGAACAAGTGTTGTTGCTCGCACATAGTTGTCTGTTTGTAGTGCTGGGTGTGTTTTGTATTCAGTCATGGTTAAATCTCCTGTTCAATTGTTGGTAAAATGCCATCTACTTTTAGCAAGTTGTAAATGAATACACGTCCTTTTTGCGTCCATTTGGTATTCATTTTTACATCGCTGCTACCATCTCTCTTAGTGATGTCAACCGTTGTGCTAAACGTATATCCTTTGTCTTGATACTTTGAATAAAGCACCCATTGACCGCCAATTTTGTATTGCACGCCCAAGCTATGTAGCTTGTCATTCATTTGCTTTGCTGACCAACCATAGTCCTTTGCAATTTGTGTGATGGTTACCAGTGACTTTGATTGCATGATTTTGTCATAGTAATCAGCCTTAGGACGTGACTCTGAAACCTGTTGTGTGAGCAGTACGTTCTTCTCTCGCTCATTCTTCAATTCAGTTGCCACCTTGATTAGTGTGTCAGGACTTAATAGAATTTCTTCAATCTTTTCGTTGGTTAGATATGCACCATGCTTGCGAATGCTTGGCAAGACTTCTTTACGCAACCAGCGCTTTGCATTTTCGGCAGCGGGTTTTCTACTTGCTCCAATGAATTCATAAACACCCGATTCAGTGATTACATTCATTTTTTGTTTTCCACCAGGGGTGTCGATTGAACCGACACCCTTTTCATCTTCATCTAAATTTGAAATCACATCTCGTGAATTTTTGACATCTAATAGATAAGCAATGTCCTTTGCAACAAAATATGGTGTTCCATTAATTTCTACTGTTCGAACATTCATTTGTTCAAAGTTAAATACCTGTACTTCATTTGCCATGTTTAAGCCTCCTTATAGTTCTAACCAGTTTTCGCCATCATAATTTGTATAAGCGAACAACTTGTTTACGTATACATAGGCTTGTCGATTATTTGCCTGACCACCTAACAATTGATAAACGTAAGATGGTGTTTTGCCAATATAATTGGCAAGCTCATCAACACTAATTTGTTTGTACTCGATGTAGTCTTTAAAAGCTTTTCGTGCATCAAACAAAGTCTTGTTTGCTTCCTTAATGCTCATAGATTTAACCTCCTATTTAATTTTCAAGTAAAATTCATTGACTTTTTTATAACTAAAGTTTAAACTTTAATCATAGTTAAAAACCGCAATAAATAACTACATTTATCATGTCTACCTCGCCAAAAGTACATTTGATAATTGCTTGTTTTTTTGTTGCTTATTACTTGAATGACTTAAGTTTATAACTAAAGTTTAATTACGTCAAGCGTTTTTATAACAAAAGTTTAAATTTATTTCGTTTAATTTGGAGAATTTACAATGACAACATTTGAACGAATTAAACAAACCGCAAAAGAACGCGGCTTAACTCTTAATCAATTGAATGATACAGCAAAATTAAAGAATAATATTATTTACTCTTGGAAAAATAAAACGCCATCAGCTGAAAACCTTTCAAAAGTTGCTGACGTCCTAGGCGTATCAGTAGACTACCTATTAGGTAACACAGATGATATGCACGCAAATAAAAAATCAGATAATGTCATCAATCTTGATGAAGCTTTGTCTGATAAGGGAGTTATTATGGAATTTCAAGGAAAGGAGCTATCTGATAAAGCAAAACGTGGAATTCTTGAAATTTTAAATTTAATTGATGGTGACGAGGAGTAGCCTATGCTCGAATTAGAGGAACAGATTGATAATCTCATCTATGCATCACATATTATTCTTAAATATGCCAAGTTTAATCCTGATGATCCAGATGTGGTTATTATCAGAGTGGATAAACCCCCAGTAATTATAATCAATACAGAATTTGTCACACCTTACCCTATGCCTGCTAGAAAAACGCATGAGTTTTCACACGTCGTATATGGTAATGGCGAACCTATGCTTTATCATTTTTCGATGGGCTTTAAAAACCAGTCTGAAATAATAGCAAACAAGGGCATGATTTATATATTAGCAAAATTTATATATGGTGATACACCTTTAGAATACCGTAATTACAGTGATTTTATGAATGAATTTCACTTACCTTCTTGGTTTGAACCTATTGTTAAAGATATACTTAAAGAAGTATGAAAGTTATAGTGGGCAATTTATAAGGAGTAGTTATGGAAACATTATCATTGATACTTGGTTGGATAGGTATTCTATCTATTATTTATTGGGCAGTTAAACGATTCAAAGCAAAGAAAAATGGTCAAATATACAAAAAGCAATACATTCCAATTACGGTAGGATTATTATTTATTGTATTCGGAACAATGGTAGATCCCATAAAATCATCTAAAGTCACAACAAATACTGATGTGAAACAGTCTTCTGATTATGTTACTAAAAAAACATCCATAAGCAAATCTGAGAAACATGCTAAAAAAGATAGTAAAACGAGTTCAGAAAAGAACCATCATAAATCTAGCGTTTCAAAATCTACGAGTAGCGATAAAATCACAAAACCATCAAGTACTTCTAGTGTGACTGCGACTTCTACTAGTAAAACAACAGTAATTAACTATAATTTTGATGATGTAGAACCCAGTATGTCTATGGATCAAGTGATTAGTGCCATTGGTAAGCAGCCGACCGACAGAGATGAATATACACTCTATTATGGTAAAGAAGATTTAGATTTTAATGAAAATAAGCTTATTGGTTCTAGTGTGCAATCAATTCAAGACAAGATAGATGCTAAATACAAAGCAGAACAAAAAGCTAAAGAAAAAAAGAAAAATCAGGAAGCTAATCTGAAGTCACAAGCGCAATATTTTGGACAAAAAGATGTTGAAACTCTGCAGAAAATGTCATCAACTTATAAGTCGCTTCGTATAGATAACGGAATGATGTATACTTTCAATTTTAATGGCGATATGTTAGTCCGTGTTGATTCAGATGACGGATATACAAATGTTTATAAATATGATACAAATGCAAGTAACGGTTTAGGAGAAAATCTATATACTGGTAAAACTATTATGCAAAAAGAAAAACGTTCATACTATTTTCTAAACTAAAAAAACACGTACACTCCCATCGCCAAACAGTAGTGTACGTGCATTCCCATATTAACAAGCGTTTTATGCGCCTATTTACATATTCAAGTATATCAGACCTGGATATGTCGGTAAACTATCTATATTTTTTACATGAAAGGTTAGGTTTAAACTAATATGGCTGATATACAAAAGCGTGGCTCGAAATACTTAGCCCGTGTTACCTACAAAGAAAACGGCAAATATAAGAAAAAAAGTAAAAGCGGTTTTACAACTTTGAGTGCTGCTAAATCGTGGATAAAACAACAAGAAGCCAACAAGACTAATGGTAGTTTTACCGTTGATAGTAAACAGTTATTTCCTGATTATTTTAAATCATGGTATGAGCTGTATAAAACAGACGCCAGTGATGCTCAACAACGTTGGTATAAATTTGCCCATCATATTTATTCAGAACGATTAAGCAACGTTACGTTAGCCAAGCTAACCCGCCCAATATTACAACATTTTCTTAATGATTTAGCTAAGGACTATGCTTTCAGTACCGTAAAAAAGCTTAAAACATATCTGGTGCAATCTATCAAAGGCGCACTTTATGATAATTTAATATCAACTGACCCAACAATTGGTCTAACCTATACTGGAAAAGATGGTAAAAATAGAGAATTAAAGTTCTTAGAAGAACCACAGATGAAAGCCTTGATAGAATATTTAACCACTATTCCAGTATTTGAACGTAGTGTTAGTGACATGATGATTATAATGGCGCTAAATACTGGTGCAAGGTATGAAGAGGTCGCCGCCTTAACTTGGGGTGATATAACTAATAATTCTATTTCAATCAACAAAGCATGGGATCAAGTATCACGTAAGGTTAAAGAAACCAAAAATAAGTCATCTAATCGTGTAATAAGTGTACCCAACAACTTAATCGTTGATTTAAAAGCATGGTCTCCTATTCATGATAATAATGACTTCATATTTTGTAATGATGAAACTGGCTTACCTCAAACAAGTAATGCGGCTAATAAAAAATTACAGAAGGCACTAATAAAAATAAAATCTCCTAAAAGGATAACTTTTCATGGTCTTCGACATACTCATGCTAGTTGGTTATTGTCAAGCGGTGTTGATGTAAAATACGTTTCTGAAAGACTAGGTCATTCGTCAATAACCATGACGCTAGATATATATACTCATCTGCTACAAACAACAAGAACAAACGAGGCACAAAAGTCTGTCAGATTGCTATCGCAACTATAAATTTAGTGCCGAATTTAGTGCCGAATTTTTCAGAAAACAATAGGAAAATGCAGGAAAATACAGGAAACTATATATTTTCAAATTATTATCAAACGTTGATATAAAGGCATTTGTAGCATGTTATCAACATTTACAAATAACCCTAAAATGCTCCTCGGCTCCATAGTAGGGTTTACAAATGCCTTTTTATCAACGTTTTGCCTTTATATCAGGCATTCAGGTACACATCTAAGTACACACAACTGGTGTACTTGAAAAATTAAATAATATGGGACTACCTACCATGTAATATGTCGCTATTCATTTGATTGAATGGCGTTTTATTTTGTCTCGGAAAATACCGATAATATAGAAACATTCGTAGCTTTTCAGGTAAACACTTAATCACTCGTAAATGATTAGTTTGGATAATATAAAAAAGCACTAACAAATAATTGTCAGTGCTTACGATTAATTAACTTATATACAACTTCATCCGTTTCCATTATGATAATTAAGTAGTGAATTTGAGTTAGCTACTCAATGAAACTATGGCAAGTTCCAATGTTTAAAATAGCCCCTAACTTCTTTCGAACTACTTAGGACACGGGAGGTTATGCTATGTTTTACCTTTGGTTCGTCCATGAAAGGGTTAAGAGATATTGCCCAATGTAAATATTGTGGCTAATGTTGAGGGCTGGCAAGTAATAACAGTTGTTCTAATTGTTTACCTTGCTAGTGTTGTGAGGTCTTTTATCAAGTATTATTTTACTTACAAGACAACGCAACGCCCAAAAGAAAAGTGCCAACGTTCTAAACGCTGACACTTAACACTCTAAACTCTGGACACTTGTCGCCTGTAAGGTGGTCGAGACCGTGCAGGCTTTTTTGTATGACTTAATTATACGGTGTGCGTTCCCACTTTGTAAAGACTAAGTCCTCGTACGCGCAATGGCCATATGACGCTTGCATTTATTTATAACTGCTTACACTTATTCATTTTATTGATTTTAAATAACAACCTGATTATTTACTTCATCACAGCAAACGGCATTTTGCATGTTATCATGTTGTATAAAGATATTGTATATGAACAGTTCCCACCCGTTATCAACACTATTACTGGGTACATTATCAGACTCGCTAATTTAGAAAGGACAATCTCATGTATTGGAAAGGTTTATCTAAGACAAATGAAAAGCGCCTATCTCAAACAGGTGTAACCCCTCTCTCTCAAATAAGCATACAGTCATTATCAGAGACAAATAAAACTGGCTTGCAAGACTTGCTTTCAATGGAAAATGCCATAGAAAAGCGCTGATAAGTCATAAAGATTTATCAGCGCTGCCCAAAAATACACTCTAAAACTCAATCGCCTGTAAGGTCTTGTGCACCTTGCAGTTTTTTTATGTCTATATTTTATGATGTCGGCTGGCACTTTATAAAGTTTCCCCGCCCACATATAAAAAAAACGAGAACAGCATCATCTGACAAATTAATAACTACTTTTTTATTTGCCGATGATATATCTTTCTTTGCATAACATATTGGTTACTTGTGTAATTAATAAACAATGGTGCACTCTCCTCAATCACATTACTGAATTCCAAGCCATACCATGTGGTTGGTGAAGCGGTAATCTTTTGTAGATAAATTCTACCTGCAATCAAACGTCTGTCTAGCCCACTCAGTTTATCATTAATAACCAAATCCGCAGGTTGTTCCTTAATAATGACAAATTTAAATGAGCCAACTTTGCGCTCCATCTGAGTTGAGTACTTTGGCACTTGTGATTTTAAAACGCCTTGTTCAACTAACTTGGCAACAATTTGATGCAGATAAACACTTACCACTTGAGATCGTTTAAAGCCAAGATATAATTGCACATTGACAATATTGTCCGTATCCAACATATCCACCGTGTAGCTACTTTCATATGGTTCATCTGTTTCATTTACTGTGACAAACCAATATACTTTAGCTCGTTTTGGTTGCCGATCTAAAATAGAGTACATTGCACTACGTTTAATTCGATAATCATCTTTAATTTTAGTCATGTAAACCAAATTTGTAGTAAAAAATGGTTCTGTCTCATCATCACTTAACTTTGACAGTTGATCACGGTAATCAAGTAAAGACACATATTCACTTGCTACTTCATAATGCTCTCTTTTCTTATTACCAAAGTACCAAACCCACATCACATACAAAATAAGCAACATCAATAATACTGTAATATAGCCACCATGAATAAATTTAACCAGACTAGCTATCAAGAATAAAGTCTCAATCGTCCCAAAAAATAACGCAATCCCCAATGCACTAACCCGGTTAAGACGATCCTTCAAAAATTCAAAGAGCAGCACTGTTGTCATTAACATGGTAACAGTAATTGCTAGACCATATGCGGCCTCCATCTTTTGTGAATTACCAAAGTACCAAACAATGCCCAACGTCATAATACATAAAATCCAATTCACATTTGCAATATAGATTTGATTTTTAACATCACTAGGATGTTTAACCAATAAACGTGGTAATAATTTTAATCCCATTGCTTCAGAAACTAATGTAAAGGAACCTGTAATTAACGCCTGCGAAGCGATAACAGCAGCCAAAGTGGCAAGTACTATACCTAAAATTCGCCAATTACCAGGCAGCATTTCATAAAACGGATTAAGATTTGACAGATTAGCATATGCCTGATCATGTGCGTGATTAATAATCCAAGCACCTTGACCTAAGTAATTTAAAATCAATGCGCCATAGACCAATGGCCATGTTGCATAAATATTTTTCTTACCAACGTGCCCCATATCAGAATATAAAGCTTCAGCACCTGTTGTTGCCAGAAAAACACTTCCCAGAATGAAAATACCAACTTTATTAACCGGACTAAATAACAACGTAATGGCGTAGTATGGTGACAAAGCTTTTAAGATTACTGGGTATCCTAATATGTTGACAATACCAAAAACTGCTAAAAAGCCAAACCATAATATCATTACTGGTCCAAAGGCTTTTCCAATCGTACTTGTACCAAAACGCTGAATAACAAATAGCAACAATAACACCACCGTTGTAATTAACAAGACATCACTTTGCGCATTCCCAAATGATATTGACCCCAGATGCTGTCCACGTAACCCTTCAATGGCTGAAGTAACGGTTACTGCTGGTGTTAATGTACCATCGGCTAAAATAGCGGCACCACCAATTAACGCTGGAAAAATGAGCCATTTTGCTTTTGCTCTTACCAATGCATAAAGTGAAAAGATACCTCCTTCATGATTATTATCGGCTTGCATGGCAATAACCACATATTTTAACGTCGTAATAATCATAAGCGTCCAAAAAATCAACGAAATGGCACCGATAATATAATCCGGTGATGTATGGCCCATTTTACCAGCATCACCAACTATGGCGTTCATGACATATAGCGGTGACGTTCCAATATCACCGTATACAATTCCTAACGTAACTAGCATTCCTGCAAATGAAACACGTTCAAATTGCTTGAGCATTACTAATTTGCCTCCAAGTTGGATTAAAAATTTTTGAAATTCTAATTAATACCCCCGTATAGTACCGCCAAACATTTTATAAAGCAACCAATAATTCCATCAAAAAAGCCAGGATATAAATATATCCCGACTCAATCAGCTTAAAACTTACGAAAGAATTATCGCCAAATTTAAATATTTGTTACCTACCAATGCCAGTTTAATCAACAACATCAAAGAACACCGAGCCTAGACCTTTGTCGAAAGTTGCCTTCCAACTGCCATTTCCTAATGATTCCGGTAATAAAAATGTACCACTTGAAACACGTTGTCCAGCTTTTAATGGGGTTCCCTGTTGTTCAAGTTTTTCGACTAACCAATGGAGTGAACGCAGTGGATTTCCTAAAACTTCAGACGAACTACCATCCTTTAGTTTTTTACCATCATGGCATAACTCACATGTGACATTGGCCAACTCATCAACACCGGCGAACAGTTTATCCGTATCCACCTCGTTACCATAAACAACATAACCACCAACAGCCGCATCTGACATTACCATATATTTTGACAGACTTGGGAACCAATCACTAAAACGCGAATCAGGTACTTCAACAGCCGGTGCAACTTTTGTCTTGTGAAGTAAATCTACTAAGGAATCTGTACTACTAAGGTCTTCTTTAGCTGTAAATAACATCTCAACCTCTGCTAATGGCTCCATTAAGTCACTTCGATATAATGTTGTGGGCGATGAAACAAAGTGACTTTTAACCTGGGCACCATAAAGTGGTGAATCTGAGTCAAACATATCCTGGGTTTCTTGACTAGTAAGTGATACCTTGTAGCCACCAACGGCCTCATTTTTTAATTCAGTTAGCTGATGTTGTACCCGATAGGCATTCTCTTCATCCGTAACGCCACCCTCATAGGCAGATTGCTGCAAGGGTTCGTGTGTTTGATATGCGTTAAACAAGTTCTCTGCTAACTCATTTTCAGCTGTTGCTAATTCATTTTCTTTAGTGAATGTTTCTGACATTGTCTGATTCATAAGTGTATCCTCCATTAAATCTGATTTATTTGTTCCCACTTATGTCTGTACCTTGAGGACAAATAAATAATAGTTCATGACTCGAAAATCGTTCATACTGTGTGTTAAATGCGACAAAAGACTAATCTGACTAGGACTCTCTTTTGCGCTTTGAATCACCGATTCCATCTGTCCTCACCCCCTAAAATACAATTAATGCCATTCAAATTAAAAAGCGTCCTTTTAACTACCTGGTTAAATAGTTAAAAGGACGCTGTATGCGTGGTACCACCTTAATTTATAATGCTATCACTAGCATTATCTCTCACGTACAATATTTGTAATACGCTGACACTATAATGGGTGCACCCAAAGTCATCTAATAAAATTTCAATGACATAGCTCAGAGATGATCGTCATTAATTATCGCAACCTGTTTCGCACCAACCAACAGTTCTCTTATTGCTAACAAATAATGAGCTTCTCTTCATTACTTTTTAATTTGAATTTAATTATTGATGCTAATTTACACCAGAAAATTTTTCTTGTCAACTTTTTATGGCACAGTCGGATTCAAGGAGTCTTTTGTCGTACTATCTTGGTTCTAAAATAGACAAAATATCCTTTAAAACACCATTTTGATAAAATATCTGATGTTGAAACTTTGTTCGCTCATTTTCGACAGCTTGCATGGCTTGATTAGAAATTTGCTTCTTTAAACCTTCGCTTTGTGTATCTTTTGCTGCCTGCGTTTCAACAACCAACGTTAACAAGGCATGGTAATAACCTAAAAACCAGCCATTAAAATAAGGCATAATGACACTTTCTATCACTAATTGATTATCATGGTGTGAAGTGATTGCATGATATTCTTCTGCCAGCATACTATTAATTTGTGTCGCTACTTCATTTTGTTGCGAATCATTTTCATGAACATTGGTAATAAGTTTTGCAAATTCCTTATCAGCAGTATGTTCTACTTGATCAATCCAAGTCGCTGGTTGATCATCTGGCTGAACACCTTCACTTAATCCAATAATCAATAAATATGCTGCTTCATATCCCCGACGCATCCCCGCCATTAAAATAGGTTCCAAAATTGGATTTAATTGTTTGATATCCAATGTTGCATTAATTGCCATAATCTTTTGCTTTAGATCATCTTTTAACATAATTTTTCCATCACTGTCTATTTTTGATAACCACTATACCATAAATCATCTGCCACAAAAAAGCCGAAGTCATTACCAATTATTGATTGGACAACTTCGGTCATTTAATAGTTTTTATGCTAATGCACCCATTGGATCCCATGGTGCTAATTCTTTTGGTGTGCCATTTTCATAAGCATCACGCAATTCATCAGGAAGGAATTCCTTCTTAATAACAACTTGATAAGTAAATTGGTCAAACCACTCGTCAGACATTGTAAAGTAACCCTTGTGGCCATTCTTATCACCCCATGAGTTCTCAACCTTCCACTTTGTTGGCTTACCATCGACAAGGTCAACACCAGTCAAAACCATGGCGTGCGTCATCAATGAATCACCATAATCCAAGCGCTCTGCCTTGGTCATGCTGAAATCGATATCGAATAGGCTATCTTCATCATATAATTCTGTATCCATCAAGCCAGCGACACGATCTAACTTTGGTCCCATATCAACACCAAACCAAACGTTCTCTCCAGCAGATAGTTGCTTAATTGCTAATTCTTTGAACGTTGCTAAGTCAAGATTCAAATGCTTAACATCACGACCACCTACGACTGAACCTAACATTTTAACACCATAAGTTTGATTGTATGGCTTATCATCCGTTGGTGCATTAATAATTGAAATGTAGTTGCTTAAATCCCAACCAACATATTTCTTAAAGAAATCCTGTGGCGTTATTGCTTGTTCACGGTGGAATTCATTATCCTTATCACGGAATGCAAAGTCAAAAGTTAGAGGTGGCTCTCCAAATGTTAGTGATAACATATGATAGTTTTCTTTGTTGAATGCTGCAAGCTTATCTGAAATTTGTTCATCTGATGCATTTTGTGCAACCAATTGACGTAGCGCAATTGCATCTTTACGCAACTTACCATTGAACAAACGGTTGAATTCAGCAGAATGAGATGATGCTTGTGACTCTGGGAAAGCTGATTGTGGCACAACACCATACTTCTCTATGATTGCAACAATCATATCCCACTGCCCACCATCTTGTTGTGGCGTAGCTAGCAAGAAGCTAACTTCACGATCAGTAGTTGGCTTGTCTGCTGTTGCCACAATATTGTTGTAGAAGTAATTAGCCTTCTCCAACTTATCCCAAAAGAATGTGTAACTTTGTGATAATTCAAAATCACCAGGTAAACCATGGACTGACTTCATATCATGGCGCATTGTATTCAACGCTGCGAACATCCAGCAACGTCCCGATTGCAATTGATTAGCAACTGGTGAGCTCTCCAAATCAACACTAAATGTTGGTGTCAATTCACCGGCACGTTGGTTATCACGTGCTGACTTCAAAATACCATTCGTTGTCACTGCACCACGTAAAACTGCGGCCTTGGGGCTTTCATTCACAGCTTCTTTAAATGCTGTTAATTGCTCTTGGGTAATTTCACTCATTTTTTAACCACCTTTTTCTCATAATTACTTAAGTTTATCCCTTTCAATCCTAATATGCAATATGACACCCATAGGCTACGAGATATGAATACGGTAAGCACGATAAACATAACCCTTAGACTGCAAATTAGAGAGTTCAACATTAAACACCTGATACCCTTCACGAGTTACTTCCACAATATTAGAAGCATCCCCATTTTTTGCGTTTAAGTAACCAAAATCAATTAAGAAATTACCATTAGCCAACAATCGATTTGAACCAATGCGATCTGTGAAATTAGCCGTCCCCAATGCCTGTCCATAAGACCAAACTTCTTTCGCAGTCATTGTTTTCAAATTGATTCTTAATTCACGGCCTGCTGAATATTTCTTGGTCGTCTTTTTATCACCATATGACACAGCGTAATTATTATCATAGATAGAAATAGTTTCTTGGCCGTCTTTTTGTGTACCAGGAATGACACGTGCATCATGCTGTCCACCATTGATAGTTGTTCCATTAGTATAACGCAACACATGCTTTTGCCACTTTTTTGGCCAATCTGCTTTCGGTTTTCCAGATAAAATCCAGACCGGACGCATCGTTTCATAATTTAATTTCATTACTAAATCCTGATGACGTGCAGAAATAATAATACTGTTATCTTTTTTATCATAATTGATTGCGTTTTGATGTAACCAATCAACTTTCCCATCAGAACGTTTCGTTGCATCATATTGTGCATATATGTCCATTGGGAAAATACGTTTCAAATCAATAACCCGTACCACTTTACCTGTTTGACGATTGATTTCAACCATCGTATCCTCAATGAACTTTGATCCATCAGAAACGGTAGCTAATAAATTCCCGTTTGGTAATTCAATAACATCATGGTGAATAGCAGTTGTTTCTACGTCTGACTTATGCTTGGCTTTCAAATTTTCAGTTGATGATGTTTTATTACTAAATTGATAATTGCGATAAATCTTTCCTAAATAGTTTGTCTCAACAAGATCGTTATAAACAAGTTGACTATTATTCTGTTTTCTCAAAATCAACAAATGACCATTCTTTAAAGTTTTAAAAATATGCTGATTATATTCAGTTGAATACCACCGTATCTGCCCATCGGCATCAATAGCAAATGGCTCTTTTGTTGTACGGGTAAACACGGTTAAACCGTTCTTCCCAATCGCCATTTGCTCCTTATTAGCCATTTTCACTTGAATATTAATATTAGTTAAACTTTTGGGTAATGCTTGTGTTTGTACCATTATGGTTTTCTTCTGAACATGTCCATCAGCATAAGTTATCGTAAATTCTACTCGATTTGCCGTATTAGCGTACAACCCTACCACATTAATGCGGTGAGTTTTACTATTTTTAGGTGTACCATTACTGATGGATGTCCCGTTTGTTTTACCAACAACCGTATAACTTACTCTCGCTGCCTGATCTGTATGAAAAATAGCGAGAGCAGTTAGTGGCGAGGTTTGATATGGATTTGTCTTTACAAACATATGCTCAATTGTATAATCCGAATCTTCCTCCGCATGTGTATATTTCTTTTCTAGATTTTTTTGACTCGAAATTAATTGTCTACTCAAATGAATGCCTAAGTTATTTTTGATTTGTGTCTCTGTTAATAATTTTGGATGACTTTCACGATATACCTTGTGACCGTAAAAGCCACCTGCACAAACAACGATGACAAGTACAACAACCCCAATCCAATGCCCCCACTTTTTTCCTTTTAAATAATCACCCATACCTAACCCCTTTTTGACTATAAATATCTATTTAACGTCTAAAATAGCGGACCATTGACGTGAAATCAATATATCGGCCAGAATATTAGTATTTTTTTATGAATACAAAAACGCCTATCCGGGCAAGATAGACGTTTTTGGATCAAGTTGGCTGTTAAACATAACCAACGATCTTTATTAAGGAGTAGGTTGTCTAAAGTATCATCACTTTAAACGGTTAGGTAAATTTCTATGAGTGTGGGCTGTTGATAGGAATGGGCTTTCCTTATCAACAGTATTTATGATAAGGCCAGCGACTTAAATAAAATATAAATCAGCCTAAAAGAAACCTTTAATTTGAAAAACCAATAAAAAAAGTGATTTTGGTACCAACAAGGTAACCCAAAATCACTATCCATCATCTATTTAAGAGTAGAAAATATGAATAAGGTTGATGACTTACCATAAGTATAGCACATTAAATGATAAACTCAATCATTTTTCTAATCAATATTTAATTTTATTTTGCAAAAAAGCCAAAATATGCGATTACCAAAACACTCAAGATAATTCGATACCAACCAAATGCTTTAAAGTCATTATTCTTAATATAATTAAGCAAGAATCTAATCGATAGATAAGCAACAACGAACGATACAACTGTTCCAGTCAACAGCACCATGGTTTGTGTACCAGTAAACACACCACCATGACTAAAATATTTGACGATTTTTAGTAATGATGCACCAAACATCGTTGGAATTGCAAGGAAAAATGAAAATTCTGTTGCAACAAAACGAGACGTACCAATTAGAATTGCTCCCAAAATGGTTGCCCCAGATCTTGATGTTCCAGGAACTAATGATAAGAGCTGGAACATTCCAATAATAAATGCTGTTTGGTATGGCAAATTACTTAAATTCGTAAAACGTGGTGTGAGACGATCATTACGATTTTCAATAACAATGAATAGAATTCCATAGATTAGCAACATAGCAGCCACTACTTGCCAATTCATCAGATGTGCATCCATCCAGTCATTGAATAATAATCCTAGAACAACTGATGGCACAATAGCAACTAACACCTTTAACCATAGGATCCAAGTATCATGTTTTTCCAATGAATTCTTTTTAGGAGAAAATGGATTCAACTTATGGAAGTAAATTACCACAACTGCAAAAATCGCACCTAATTGAATCACAACATTGAACATATCCGTAAACTGTGTTGACTGCTTCATCTGGATAAATTCATTTGCTAAAATTAAATGACCAGTAGAGCTGATCGGTAGAAATTCTGTAATTCCTTCAACTATTCCCAGAATAATTGCTTTAATAATATCAAACATTTTTTAACCTCTATATGCTTAGATTTTAGTAACCAAATTTAAGAATGCCATACACCATATAATAGTGTCAAGGAAAAATGGCTATGGATGACGGTTAAAAAAGAGTGCACGTTCCGAATTTATAGGCCTATAATTCAAACATTTTTAACATAAAAAAGTTGGAACATTTTCTTTTGTTCCAACTTCTTCCTACAACTAGGTAGGATGGTTCATCCTACTTTGTCGGTTCTCTTTTGCCTCCAAGCAACACTTTGATCATATCTGGATAAACACCACCGTTCTGATTTCTTTTCATCACAAGGGCTGTCAGTGCTTGTTTCAAATATTTCTCATTCTTATCATTAACGGCTCGCCATGTTGCAAAACCGCCCATGGATTTCACTGTAATATGACCCATATCAGCATAAACATTTTGTCGATTTTCAATGTAATAATCGTAAATAATTACATCTCTATCCTCATACTGCTTAATAACGGTTAACATATTACTTCTCACTTTTTATTGGCTATGATATTGTGTAACCCAACTATTATAACGCATCTCACGTTGATTTCCAAAAATTGACGTTATTCGTACCATAATTGTGGTAGTGTTTAATCTATCAATAGCTCTTTTGCAAGATAGAAGCATCCATAAATTCCCGCATTATCACCATTACCAACAGACACAATATAATCTTCTAATTTTGGTACGGCTAAATAATCATGTAATTGTTCGGCAAATGACTGTCGTACCATGGGTAACAAAATATCACGGTGTGGTACCCCGCCACCAAAGACGATACGTTCTGGTCGCAATGTAGCAGTATAAGTGACCGCCGCCTGTGCCAAATAAAAAGCTTCTATTTGCCATGCTAAATGATCATCTGGTAATTCTTTCGCCGAAACACCCCAGCGTTCTTCCATAGCCGGTCCAGCTGCCAATCCTTCCAAGCAACGATCACCATGGAAAGGACAATGCCCTTCATAGTTATCTTGGGGATGTTTAGCCATCATAATGTGCCCAGCTTCTGGATGTGAGTAGCCACCAACAAATTCTCCGTTGGCAATAATACCTGCCCCAATACCAGTTCCCACCGTTAGATACACGACATTGTCCACATCAGCAGCTGATCCTGATACATATTCCGCCCAACCAGCAGCGTTAACATCCGTTGTCCAATAATAAGGTATATCACGCCAAGTTTTCATGGCACCGAGGAAATTATAACCTGACCATCCTCGTTTAGGTGTATCTAATACATAGCCATAGGTTTGGCTATCGGGTCTGACATCAATTGGTCCAAATGAAGCAATGCCAATTGCAGCAATATCTTCATATTGATCAAAAAATTCTTGTACCTTTTTGATAGTCGACGCACCATCTTCTGTTGGAAAACTTTCACGAGCCACCACAGCTTCCGGATTTTCGACTGGCGCGACAGCCACCACAAACTTTGTTCCACCTGCTTCAATTGCACCAAGTAATGCCATTTGGCAATTCCCCCTAAATTTCATAGTATACTGGTATTCTAATCGATTATTTCTATAATTGCAAACGTTTACAAATATTGATACAAAAGCATCACAAACGTTTACGCTTTTAATCCTTTCATCAAAATAAAAACGCCTACCTTGCGCGTTTAGGTAGACGTTTTCTGTGTGGCATCGATGTCTTTAACTTTCGTTATTAACTCCACAACATTTTGAATATGCTCCTATTATAACGTATTCTTTGAAAAAATGGCGAATTACTTTTTAATTAATCGTCGATACATCCAAACCGTTAACCCATAGTAAACAATATATAGACCGCCAATACCAATTAAGGAAGGCCCAAAACCGAGGTATGCATTGCTTGTCCCAGCCATTAATGGCGCAAACATTTGTAACCCAAATACGACGTCTAAGATTCCGATTACCATCGGTATAACAAATAGAATCCCTAAATCAGTGGCAATTATTTTGGGAATCTTTTTTTCACTTGTTCCAATCATTGCCAATACACGATATCGTTTCTTATCATCTGCAACACCCGATAATGTCTTAAACATTAATGTGGCTGCTAACATTGCCAAAAAGCCAATACCTAAGAAATTTCCCATGAACTCGATACCACCGAAAATTCCCTTTAATTGTTTGTATTCTGCATATGATCCAGTTGCAAATTCCGGCTTGATGCCTGTAATTTTTTCCTGCAATTTCATATTATGCGCTAATGCCTGCTCATTGGCCATCATATCTGTCACTTTAACCATACGAACAGTATGTGTTGTCGTACCATGCGCCTGCATATCTGATGCATTTTCTGTAACAACTACTTTTGCCCCAAAACGTATATTCAAGATTTGATTAGCAACCGAAGTCAACGTTAGATCCGATTCTGGTTCATCACGTAATTGATTCCCTGTTAACCATTTTGTTCGCCAGCTTGAGCCATCTTTTGACCAAACCTTCGCTGGCAATTTTTGTTCATTGAACTCCTCGGCATTGAAATAAATCGTTTGTCCTTTAACAACGTAATGGTAGGATTGATTCCACGCAATTCCCTTCAGATTATCCGTGCTGATCTTGTTTGTCACATAAGCCGCAGTCAATGGATCGCCCTTTTCAGCTTGGCTAGGTAACATCAAATAATATCCTTGACCAACTGACATAGCTCCTAAAGCCAAAGCGAACATAACAGCAATAGATGATAGTATCCGTTGATAGTCCGGTAATCGAAATGAAAGCTGTCCGTTTATAAATGCACGCAATCCACGTAAACTATATTTTGAACCACGCACCCAGCTTGTTACCATTTTTAATGTTCGGCTAACAAACCAATACGTTCCCCAAACATTTAAAATCAAAATGACAATAAACCCAGATAAACCAATTTTGGCAATCTTAGGCATCAAGACAAAGCTCGCAATTAGTAACAATAGACCGATTAAACCAAATAAAGGATCAAGTATCTTACGTTCTTTAGGTTGATTGACCTGTTTATTAGCTAATAATAGTGTTAATGTATCTTGCTTACGCAAACGACGACGATTATACAAACCATTTAGTGTAAATAAAACAATAAAAAATACTAATGTCGTAACGATAGATTTTATTGAAAAAGATTGCCAATGGTGTAGCTGGACACCTAAGAGATTCATTAAGTAGTGACTACTTAGTGCCGTTAAACCAAATCCAATAAGAATGCCAATGATTGTTGCTATAACACCAATACTTAACGTTTCCCTTAGCAACAAGGAACCAATTTGCTTTTTAGTTGCCCCAAGCATGGACATCAAACCATATTCAGATTGACGAATTCTTAGCAAAAAACCATTTGCAAAATTTAAATAGACAAATGTAATGATGCCTAGCAGTACTTCACCGATGACAAATATTACTGTAATTTGTGACACAACCGCATTCGCTTCTAAAAATGCCTTATTAGTGGCCATTGCACTAAACATATAAAAAATTGCTGCTGAAATAATCAAACCAACAAACAGAACAATATAATCACGCCATTTAGAACGCAATGATTTTAAAGCAATTCCAAACATATGATCCTCCTAATTGAAATTTCCTAGCTCAGACAATACTTGCTGATAGAACACTTCTCGCGATTGATTGTCACGAGTAATTGTTTTTGTAATCCGTCCATCCGTTAAGAATAAGATTCGAGATGCAAATGATGCTGAGAAAGCATCATGAGTCACCATGACAATAGAAATTCCTTCGTTATCATTGATCTGAGTTAAATAATTCATCATTTCGCGAGCGTTTTCTGAATCTAGTGCTCCGGTTGGTTCATCACCAAAAATAAGTGTTGGATTGTGTACCAAAGCTCGTGCAGCGCCCACTCGCTGTTGTTGACCACCTGATAATTCTGTTGGATATTTATTGAGATAAGACTCAATATGCAGTAGTTGTGCGACTTTTTGCACGGCGTCTTTAACTTTCTTTGGACTTACCTTTTGCAGCGTCAGTGGTAAACTGATATTTTCCTGCACTGTTAAACTTTCAATTAAATTATAATTTTGAAAAATAAATCCCATATCTTGACCACGGAATTTTGCAATCGCATCATCATTCATCTGCAAAATATTCTTGTTGTTAATCATCACTGAGCCTGATGAAGGTTGCATCAGTGTTGATAAGATATTCAATAATGTTGATTTTCCAGATCCCGATGGACCCATAATAGCGACAAATTCGCCCTCATCCACAGACAATGATAGATTTTTCAAAACCTCTTGTTGTACACCTGCTGTACTCAAATATGTTTTATTTAACTGATTGGCAATTAGAACTGGTTCAGTCATGATTTTTTCTCCTAGTTTTTATTTCATTTATGTTACAGACAATACTATACACAATCTAATATTGCATTGTCAAATTATTTTTTTGATTTTTAAAAAATAGCGCGCGACAAAAGTTGTTTCAAAGCCGGTGTGTCACGTAATTTACGCCATAAAAATTACAGGTTTATAATTAAGACGTTTTTAGCAAAAAAAAATTGGAACATTTTCTTTTGTCCCAATTTCTTTTCCACTCTATGGTTAAATAATTATAAGCAAGTCAATTTTATAACAACAAATTAAACTTCTGGTAATTTTAAGTCTTTTGCATCAATTAATTGTAATTTATCAATAAAAATGTATTTCATGATCAGTGCCATGGCAATTGGAACAATAAAGAACGCTATCACGACTCGTAAACCAATCCCATTTCCCGTAGATTCATTAAGTGCTGTGACTGGTCCAATAAATCCTGATAAGCCGAAACCTGCTGAAAATGGCGTTCCTGACATACTCAGTAAGCTTGAAATTCCCCCTGCAATGGCTGATGCAATGATAACTGGAATAAATAGTTTTGGTTTAGATAACATGTTAGCCATTTGAATTTTCGGTGAACCCATAAAGTGGGCAATGAATAAGCCCCATGAATTTTCTTTCAAACTCATAATTGCCAAAACCAACGAAGCAGTTACAATTCCTGTATTAGCAGCTCCAGCTCCGATTCCAGTCAACCCAATAGCTGTTGCAATACCAACGGAAGATAATGGTGAAACAATCAATACAGCGAAGATAATCCCTAACAAGATGCCCATCACTAATGGTGCTGTTTGGGTTGCAGCGGCAACAACAGATCCAATCACATCTTGAATAGCAATCATCACAGGTAACGTCAATAAACCAAGACCACCACCAACTAGCAAAACAGCTAATGGCTCAAATACTGCTCGTAATTGGCCAAGTAATTTGTGAAAGGCGATAGTAACTAAACTAGCCATAAATGTTGTTAACATAATATTCAAAATCACGCCAGATCCACTAATAACGTACTGCCCGCCATGACTTGTTACCACACCTGAAGCAATAAATGTTGCTAATGCCATTGAAGCACTTTCAATTGTCCCAAACTTAAGTAATGCGCCCACCGCAAAGGCGGCAATTATTGGTAAAGTACTTTGTGCTAAAGTCACCATCATCGTTAGAGTCTTTACGATATCTGTTTGTGGCAGGATTGCAAGCAACTGACTAATGATCGCTGATGGAATCAATGCCACAATTATTCCACTCGCATTGCCATTTAAAATTGCTAAGCCAAATTCTTTTTTGTTTAATTTCTGAACTGTCATATGACTTCCCCTTTTTATCTCATCATTCACTAATTTCATATACAATTTGTGCTTTACCCAATAAAAAAACTGGGTATTTTTTATAAAAATACCCAGTTCCTAATACTACTCAATAACTGCAATTAAGTCGTATTGTTTTGGTTCCGGATATTTTTTCTATCCGAAACCTAGCAAAAATGCTTTTGGTCATTTCGGATAGTCACCTAAAAAACCAAAAGTAATACACTGTTTCAGCTGTTAACATCTTCTTATGTACCATCATTTTTGCTCCCTTACTTAATTGATAAATTTAATTCTAATATATTTTTCATTTTTGTCAACATTTTTTAATTATACACATAAAAAAGCGTCGTATATCTACGACGCTCCGTACATCAATAATGCACTAGATAGTCATTAGTTTAACTACCACGGGGAATATCTATAGTATATCGAGATGTCGTAAAATAAGCGAATAATTTGTTTATAATTATTTTCTAACAATTGCACAAAAAAATCGCTCTGCGTATCCGCAAGGCGACATGGTGTGGATGACGACCCACAAAATATTTTTTGATTGTGAAAGCGTTGATGTTGATAAAGAGTCGTCTCATCACCCTCTTACTGCTCGAACTATTAAATAAGTTATCGTTCTCATTTTTTCTGAAGGAGAAGAGTTTTCAGCAAGTTCTTGAGATTAAACGATTATTCGAACAGTAAGAGTGAAATGCGACAATAACATCCTAGTAGTCCCCAACCAGCTAGTGTTTCACAATTTTAATCAGTAGTTTCGTATACGTTCCCCCGTATCCTTAACACATTTATTATTGTAAGCGTTTCCAAAGAATTTGTAAACCCTTTCGGTGAAATTAATTTTATTTTATTTGTATGTTTGTCATGAATTAAGTGTATTTATAAATCGACTTTATCAAATAACTCTTTATACAAAGAAAAAGAGCTAGAATATTTATTCCTAGCCCTAATTTATTTCTATTAATGTTATCTCTTACTTTGCATACTCAATCGCACGCGATTCTCGAATAACAGTTACTTTAATATGCCCTGGATAATCTAAATCAGTTTCAATCTGATTTCTAATATCACGAGCTAAGACAGTTGCTTCAATATCTGAAACAGCTGCTGGTTCTACAATAACACGAACTTCTCGGCCGGCTTGAATAGCATATGACTTTTCAACACCGTTAAACTCATTTGCAATAGCTTCAAGTTGTTGCAAACGTTGAACATAATTCTCTAATGATTCTGATCTTGCACCTGGTCGTGCTGCTGAAATTGAATCAGCAGCAGCAACTAGAACGGCAATTACAGAATCCGGTTCAACATCCCCATGATGCGAAGCAATTGAATTAATCACAACTGGACGTTCCTTGTATTTCGTTGTCAATTCGACACCTAATTCTACATGAGAACCGTCTACTTCATGATCAATAGCCTTACCAATATCGTGTAATAATCCTGCGCGCTTGGCAAGCGTAACGTCCTCCCCTAACTCAGCTGCCAACAAGCCAGTTAGTTTTGCGACTTCTATTGAATGAACAAGGACATTTTGTCCATAACTTGTTCGGTAATTCATCCGACCAACAGTTTTAACTAGGTCTGGATGCATGTTATGAATACCTAAATCGAAAATAGTCTGTTCACCTACTTCTCGAATATGTTCATCCATCTCTTTACGAGATTTTTCAACCATTTCTTCGATACGTGCTGGGTGAATACGACCATCAGCAATTAGCTTTTCCAATGTGTTTTTAGCGATTTCACGACGAACTGGATCAAAACCACTTAGAACAACGGCTTCCGGTGTATCATCAATAATTAAATCAATACCAGTTACTGTCTCAAGTGCACGTATATTACGGCCTTCTCGACCAATAATACGACCCTTCATATCATCGTTAGGAAGTGTCACAACAGAGACAGTTGTCTCAGCAACCATGTCAGCTGCAGAGCGTTGAATAGCGCTAACAACTAGGTTCTTTGCACGTTTATCTGCTTCTGCAGTAGCACGTTCCTCACTATCTTTGATCATCACAGCACGTTCAGCGACTAATGATTCTTTAGTTTCTGACAAGATCCGATTACGAGCGTCTTCACGTGATAAGTTGGCTACTTCTATCAACTTATCTTCACGTTCAGCAACCAGTTCTTCGGCGCGCTTTTGTTTATCATTGACGCTTTGCCGTTGATGATCTAACTTTGTTTCCTTATTCGAAATAACTTCTTCACGTTTTTGTAAAGAAGCATCTTTTCGATCTAATACAGATTCACGACTTACCAAACGATCTTCTTGTGCTTTTACTTCAGAACGGCGTTCTTGTAATTCACTTTCAATACGTTGTTGGTAACGTTGGCTTTCATCTCGCGCTTCAACAAGAGCATTTTTCTTTAATTGCTCTGCATCAGTAGCAGCTTGATTCGTTATGTCTGTAGCAGTTTGATGTGAAATGGTTAGCGTATGGTTAATTTTTGTTTTAGCCACCGTATAACCGATTCCAATACTAATTACGATTGCGACAAGCAACAACAGGATGATCAATACTATGTTCATCTTGTTTCTCCTGTCTAGAGAGTTGACGTTTATGTCAAATCAATAGTGTTTTTTTGCGCTTAATAACACATATTTAATTTTAGGCTTTTCTATATAATAAGTCAATCAATCTAACATTTGATGTACGTAACAAAAAACCGTCATATCAACATTTCATTCTGTTTCGGTTTATCAGAAACTAGAACGATGTTAATATGGCGGAATTTCATTTTTTATATAACTTAATTAATGTTTAACTCGCAAACGTAAAATATAACTCATGATGCAACGAATAATGACCGCAAAAATCGGTGCGACATACAACCATGGCGAAATAAAGATACCTAGTCCTGCTGCTAATAGTAGAAAAATAATAACCGGCAGACTTGCCAATGATAGCATTCTCTTATCAATCTGAATAAGACGATCTGCAGTTGCCCACAATTTTTCTAAGTCAGACACATTTGCGACGTGAATATCAGCATTGATATCGGGACGATTGACTGCCACAGTAATGGTGTCCACTTCAACTGGTAAGTTGTCTTGGTTAGTCACGAACATCGTATTATCTTTTGATGTCCACTGTTCTTGCTGTGTTTTTTTCGCCATTGGCGTCAAATCTGATTGTACTTCATCTAACGAAGTCATAATATTGGTTAATTGCATGGTTGCGCCAATTGTATCACCTGAGGCAATTTTTACATCCAAATGGCGTTGTGTGAAGAAACGATCTAGAGAAAGTAGTGACTTATTCAAAGTATCACCAAAAGTAATGACACCAATAACTTGTAAACTGTCAACAACATAACTTACTGAATTACCCAACATCTTGTACGTTTCCAAAGCATTTAAATCGACATTGTACCCTTCAGCTAAAACTTCTGCTGCTGACAAAACGGCAAAACGTTCGTTTAAAATAACGCCTTTTACTCCCGCACCTTCTATAATTTCAGGTTCAGAGGCCGTTGATGGAAACACACCATGACTCTCGGCATACTGTAAAATCGACTTTGATAAGGCAGAAGCTTCATCCATTGACAACAACCCAGTTGCAATTCCTAAAACATCAAAATCACTATATCTTTTATCTAACGACAATATAGAATGTACTGTAATGTGATTATCAGTTAAAATACCACTTTTTTCCGTAACGATTGTCGTCACTTGAGGTAATCTTTCTATAACACGCGCATTTTTAAAGTTCACACCATTAGTTGCTAACTTTTCTAAACTTTGCTCTCTATGCCAGCCGGACCACAAAGCTGGCCAATTTGCATCTGTTATGATCAAAACCGAAACCATAGTTGTTAAACCATAAATCCAATTTGTCGTTAATCCAAAGAACAATAACGCATAGAGCGATAAAAACATCGTAGCAACATTTAAACGATGTGCAGTTCTTTTCATGGGTGCATTCAGTATAATCGACAAGGTTTCTTTTTGTAATAAGCCCATTGAAACGAGCAATAATGCCATACCGATAAATAGAATCGGCAAGGTCATCGTTGTCACGGTATGTCCTGTCGCATTTGTTAGATAAATCCAAAGGACAACGAAATACCATATAGTTTGACCTAAAATTGGTAGCCAAAGCGTCACAACTAGTAACTGTTTTTGTTGATATAAAGCCTGCTTAATCATGCGATCATCCATATAGACCACCATAACAGCTGCTACTCCAAAAATAGTCATTGTCATATTTTTTATGTGTGTCGACATTAATGCAGATGATCCCACTAACGTTGGTAAAAACACTGCAGATAGCACTGCAAGTACAATCATGACTATTGCGTATTGATAATAGCGAATTTGACGTATCGGCATATCTTAAACCCCTCATATATTCAGAATGATATTGATACAAAAATAACCGTGTCCACGGGACACGGTTATTTATAAAAAGGAGATGGAGGGATTCGAACCCTCGCGCCGGTTTCCCGACCTGACGGTTTTCAAGACCGTTCCCTTCAGCCAGACTTGGGTACATCTCCATGAATTGCGGGTGTAGGATTTGAACCTACGACCTTCGGGTTATGGGCCCGACGAGCTACCAGACTGCTCCAACCCGCGATAATATGAAATAGAACATCTAAATTGATGTCAAGGAGATAGGGGGATTCGAACCCTCGCGCCGGTTTCCCGACCTGACGGTTTTCAAGACCGTTCCCTTCAGCCAGACTTGGGTATATCTCCATGAATGTTTGTAGCAATACAACCACAAGAGATATCATACCTCTCCACGAAGCAATTGTCAAGAATTTTCATATCGCATGTTATTTATAAATAAACCAGTCATATTTTATTTTCTTAGTTAATAAAAAAAGAGTCCTATATACCCATTTACAGCATATCTCAATTCGGGTACTATAATACCACATTAGTTAACAGACAAAAAGTGAATGTATCATCATAATTTTACTTGCCACAAATTGTTTGTTGTTCATCCTGGAGGAAAATATGCTTAGTTTAATTGGATTGGCATTGGTGATATTAGGATTACTAATCACGATTCTTGGTCATACAGCCCCCCTCATACGCTTATACTTTGGTGATAAAAGTGTCATTTCACAAATTATCTGGGGAATTATCTTTTTTGGTATTGGTGGAATCATACTTATATACAATGCTATTCATATGTAAAATATTCAAAAAAGCGTTTATATCATCAAACTTTCATGCTGATAATTAATACATTTTTAGCAAAAAGAAGTTGGAACAAATTCTTTTGTCCCAACTTCTTTCTTTTTTGCGAACGGAGGGGGTCGAACCCTCACGGTATTTCTACCACAGGATCCTTAGTCCTGCGCGTCTGCCAATTCCGCCACGATCGCATACCATGTTGAAAACATCAACACAGTTAATATTATCAAATATACTTATTATATGCAAGATTTCTCATGACTGTATACCACTAAGACCATGCATGCTAGCTTGATAATTATCATTTTAATTTGGCGCAATCATTGATAGCCCAATTCGTTGACGTTTCTTGTCAATTTCAGTTACCCAAACCGTCACAATATCGCCAACAGCAACAATAGCATGTGGATTTTTTACATGTTGTTTCGATAATTTAGAAATATGAACGAGTCCGTCTTCATGGACACCAATATCAACAAAGGCACCAAAATCAACAACATTACGCACAGTTCCTTGTAATTGCATCCCCACTTTTAAATCATCTAAAGTCAACACATCAGACCTTAATGTTGCCATTGGTGCATCATCTCGCAAATCACGACCAGGCTCAATCAGTGAAGAAATAATATCGTGTAACGTTGGATAACCGATTCCCAACTGTTGTGCAAATGCAGGTGTGTCAAACTCGTGCAGCGCATGACGTGCATCAGCACCTAATTTTTCAACAGCTGCGCTGCGTAATACCTTTTCAGCTACTTGATAGGACTCTGGATGAATGTCCGTGTTATCTAGTGGATTTTTCCCTTTAGGTATGCGTAAAAATCCTGCAGCTTGTTCAAATGCTTTTGGCCCTAATTTAGATACTTTTTTAAGCTCCGAACGTGCTTGAAACTGTCCATTTTCGTTTCGATATGCAACAATATTTTGCGCAATTGTTGCAGTTAGTCCAGCAATATGGGTTAGTAACTGAGGTGATGCCGTATTTAGATTCACACCGACTTGATTAACTGATGTTTCTAATACATTATCAAGTTCTAAAGAAAGCTCTTTTTCCGGCAAATCATGTTGATATTGACCAACTCCTACTGCTTGTGGATCAATTTTTATTAGCTCTGCCATTGGATCTTGTAACCTTCGTGCGATTGAGATAGCCGACCTCTGTTCAACCGGTAAATCCGGGAATTCCTCTCGGGCAACATCACTTGCTGAATACACGGAGGCACCTGCTTCATTTACAACAACGTATCTTAAATCTGGTAAGTCATCTTTGATAATCTTGGCAATAAATTGCTGTGATTCACGAGAAGCTGTTCCATTACCAATAGCAACTATCGACACGTGATACTTTTTAACCAAGCTAATAATTACTTCTCTCGCACCTTTTGGATCATATTTATGTGCCTTATGCGGATAAATCACCGCTTTGTCTAAAAATTTTCCTGCTTGATCCACGACTGCTAACTTTGAACCAGTTCGAATGCCTGGATCAAAACCTAAGACGATTTGACCATGTAAGGGTGCTGCCATCAATAGATGATACAGATTTGTCCCAAACACTTTAATCGCATCCTCACTTGCTTGATTAAATAATTTTTTCCTGATTTCACGCGCAATTGCCGGACCAATAAATCTTTTATATGCATCTTGTGCCGCTTGCACTAAAATATCTACTGCTGATCCTGATTTACTTCCTACTAAACGAAACTTCAAATAACGATTGATGGCATCTTCATCAGCAATGATATTTCCGGATAATATCCCCTCTTTTTCACCACGATTAATTGCTAGTATCTGATGATTTTGTATTTTTTTCACTAAACTATCAAAATCATAGTACAGCTCAAATACACCTTGTTCGTCTTTTTTATTGGCACCACGTTTTAATTTAGCAACAAAATGACCATTATTTAACGTAAACTGTCTGACCCAATCCCGTAATCCTGCATTTTCACCAATTACTTCGGCAAAAATTTCATGCACGCCTGAAAAAACATCAGCAATATCTTTGATGTCTTTTTCTGGATTAATATACTTTGTCGCTTCAACCTGCAGATTTACAGATGGAAATGTTTGAATTAGTCTTGCAAACGGCATCAAACCAGCTTCCTTAGCAAGGGTCGCTTTTGTCTGACGCTTCTTCTTAAAAGGCAAATAAATATCTTCTACCTTTTGAAGCGTATCAGCTGCAACCATTGCCTGCTGTATGCTAGATGACATCATATTTTGCTCAGCAATTGCCTTATAAACTGTTTGTTTTCGTGCTTGTAATTCAGCTAATTGTTTAGAAATAGATTGAATATCACGTATTTGGACTTCATCAAGATTGCCTGTCGCTTCTTTACGATATCGCGCAATAAATGGTACTGTATTCCCTTCATCTAGTAAATTCGTGACAGCTTTTACTTTATGGGTTGGCAGATCTAACTTTTCACCAACACTTTGTGCAATATCTATTTCTAAAGTTGCATTCATCTCTGCTACCTTTGTCATTAGGCTGTGACCGTTGAAAAGACACGACGAATTTGTGCCAAGAATTTATCCATAAAGACATCTTGATCAGCTTCCGATTTTCTAAAATCAGCCAAATCCACTTGTTGCGTATTTACATTCAAAGAATCAGCCATAACTTTCGTGGCTGTCGTATAGTCCGCAAAAATTTGTTTAACTATTTGATGTGCACCGATAAGCCGAACAGGAGCTGTCATACTATTCAATTGCTTAGAAACATCTTGATAAATCTCAACAACATTCTCAAACTCAGTTGCAATTTCAACAAATTCATCTGTTGATAAACTAGCTAACTCATTTTCTTTCAATGCCTTATCTAGTTTTTCAAAAAAAGGTGCTACACGATCACCAGCTTCTTGGATAGTTTCAATTAATTCACTTAATAACACACCATATTGCTGCGTTGACATATATTTTTTCTTAGGCATTACGTTCTCCTTTGTATGTTCCATTGACATTCATATCATTATAAATCATTTTTAATGCTTTAAAGATAAAAAGACTAGGAAAAATTCCCAGTCTTTAAAATTTTAAATTAGTTTAACTAAGTAAGTAATATTCCCCCAAATCTTACCTACCTAAATATTGGCATTAATTTACTGTATCAAGTAATGCATACTTACCATCACGGCGCTTATAAACAACCGCTGGTAAATCAGTTTCGGCATCTTGGAAAATAAAGAACTCATGTCCTAAAAGTTCCATTTGCAGAACTGCTTCCTCTACATCCATTGGCTTTAGATCAACATGCTTTGTTCGCACAATTTCCAAACCATCATCTTCTGGTTCAGGCTCTTCAATAGCTGCTGCTGGATCCACTGCCATAAAATCAGTGTTTTCTAACCCCTTATAGCCCTTTTCACGTGACTTACGGTTAACCTTAGTCTTATACTTTCGGATTTGTCGTTCTAGTTTATCAGAAACAAAATCAACTGTCTGGTACATATCCGTTTGCGTATCTTCCGCACGAAGCAACAAGTATGGTAATTGAATAGTTACCTCTGTCTTAAACGTACCTTCCTTATATGATCGTACATTAACGCGAGCGATATAACTAGCTTCAGTATTTAAATAACGCTCAAGTCGAGAAATACGCTTTTCAATGTATTCTGACATCGCATCAGTGATTTCAATGTTTTCACCACGTACCTTAAATTCTAGCATAATCCTGTCTCCTGTCTGACTAAATTTATAAGATAATATCCCCCAAAATTTTTATCTTATATACCTTTATAGATTCATTTCTGTATCCTATCGGTAAGTATATTGTAACATATTGATAACAAAAAAAGAAAGCGTTAACATTCATGGAGCATCACTATCTAGCAAGGGTTAATGATGTCACTTCTAAAGCACCTGCGACTATTAAACACTGTGCTGCATGCCTTAAAGTACGTCCTGTTGTATAGACATCATCCACTAAACAAATTTTCTGATTTGCCAATTTTTTATCTGATTGGCACAATGTGAATGGCTGTTTCATAAGTAACCGCTCACGTCGTGTTTTTCGTGACTGTTTATCCTTTCTGACCTCTCGACAAATCAATATCTCATCAAATGGTATTCCTTCCAGCCAACCTGTGACTTGATTGAATTGGCGTTCTAAGAATGTATCAATTGTTATGGGAATTGGCACTATCATATCCACATTTGCTTTAATTAACCTTTGCTGGATAGCTTGCTTAAAGACATCACGAAGATGGTAACCGCCTTCAAATTTATATGCCTTAAAATATCTTTTCATTTGTGAGTCATATTTAAATAATGATTGATTGTGTATTTTCGGAAAGCCCTGCTTAAACCATTGTTGACAATCAATGCAATATTTTTCTACCGTCACACCCTGACATTCTAAACAAGCCATTTGGGGATCAATTTGTTGAAAATTATCATAACACATTTCACAAATAAAGGGTTGTTTGTATACTGAAAAATCGTAAAAATCTCGTAATTGCCATTGATGATTAATATTTAGCTGACATAATTCACATTTCATAATGTTTTCCCTAAACTATTTAAATAATGGATTTCTGATATCGCATCAACCAATTGTTTCGTTTTTTCTTGAACATAAATTCTTACTAATCCGGTAGGTCGATCGATACCACGTCCACATCTACCAGCTATTTGAATCAATGTGGTTGTAGAGAAAACTGGTTCATCACCTCCTAATATTAGTACATCAATACCTAGAAAAGTAACTCCCCGCTCTAGAATTGTCGTCGTTATAAGACCATCAATACTATTCTCACGCATTGCTTGCACTTTTTCTAATCTAGTTTCATCTGCTGCATATGTCCCCCAAATTTTTAGTTTAGTTGTAATACTTTTCATTTGATCCATGACAATCGCTACATCTTTAACTTCAGGTACAAAAACAAGAAACTTTATTTTTTTATCCCTTAAATTTATCATTTGGTTAATCACCCGCTTAGGTAGCTTTTCACGCCATTTTGCAATTCGTTTCACACTAAAATTAGGCAATGGCTGACCATGAAAACGAAGCGGTAACATTGATAACAATAGCTGTTTTCGCTTAATCATTTTTTTCAAAGAGGCATTTAGTGTTGCTGTCAAATAAAATATGATTCCTGTTTCTTTTAGTGACGGATTAACCGATTTAATAAGCATTTGATTTTCTGAATAAGGAAAGGCATCTGCTTCATCTAGCACAATGACATCAAATGCCTGTTTAAACTTCATCAATTGATGGGTCGTCGCTAGTATTAATTGCGTATATTTATACTCGTCCTCTGTACCACCATACAACACAACAAAAGGGACATTGAATGCTGCTTCAATTCTTATTTTTAATTCAATGATGACATCAACTCGTGGTGCAACAATTGCAATGCGCTTTCCTTGTTTGATTGCCAAAGTCAGCATTGGAAAAAGCATTTCTGTTTTACCTGCACCCGTAACAGCATAAGTCAAATGAGACTTCCCATCCCGCAGTGCCTTGATCTGATCATCAGACACCATTTGCTGTAATGGTGTTAATTTTCCGTTCCAAGTACATGGATTATCATTCGTTATAAAATCATTGGGTTCTTTAATCGTTGCCAGAAAATCATTTGTAGTCAGTCTGCCCATGTTTGCACAATGCCAGCAATATTGTCCTCCCATTTGTAATCGCCATTTGGGAGAAATTTTATTTTGACAACGACCACAGTGTCCATTATTAATTGCTGGTTCAATATCAGCTTTTTCAGTTAATCTGCTACAGTCTACTGAATGATATACAACCAATCGACCATATAATAAAGATTCATCAGTATTATTTGCCATAATTTTCTCCTAACTAGTATTAAAGACGGTGAAAATTATTTTTTGTACAAAAAAGCAGCTCACATTTTACTGTGAGCTGCTTTCATTTGCATCGCGATGTCCTATCCTCGCAGGAGGCGATCCTCCAACTACTTTTGGCGCTACTGAGCTTAACTACTGTGTTCGGTATGGGAACAGGTGTGACCTCAGTGCCATCATCACGACACGTTTTTTTATTGAGTGAACTTAGTTCCCTCAAAACTGAATCATAATTGCGATTTTTTGCCTTACACCACTTGCTACTTGGTTAAGTCCTCGAACCATTAGTACTAGTCCGCTCCATGCGTCACCGCACGTCCACTTCTAGCCTATCTACCTCATCATCTCTGAGGGGTCTTACTTCATTGCTGAATGGGAAATCTCATCTCGAGGCGAGTTTCACACTTAGATGCTTTCAGCGTTTATCTCATCCGTACATAGCTACTCAGCGATGCTCCTGGCGGAACAACTGATACACCAGTGGTACGTCCACCCCGGTCCTCTCGTACTAAGGGCAGCTCCTCTCAAATTTCCTACGCCCGCGACGGATAGGGACCGAACTGTCTCACGACGTTCTGAACCCAGCTCGCGTACCGCTTTAATGGGCGAACAGCCCAACCCTTGGGACCGACTACAGCCCCAGGATGCGATGAGCCGACATCGAGGTGCCAAACCTCCCCGTCGATGTGGACTCTTGGGGGAGATAAGCCTGTTATCCCCAGGGTAGCTTTTGTCCGTTGAGCGATGGCCCTTCCATGCGGAACCACCGGATCACTAAGCCCTACTTTCGTACCTGCTCGACTGGTAAGTCTCACAGTCAAGCTCCCTTGTGCCTTTACACTCTGCGAATGATTTCCAACCATTCTGAGGGAACCTTTGGGCGCCTCCGTTACCTTTTAGGAGGCGACCGCCCCAGTCAAACTGCCTGCCAGACACTGTCTTCCACCACGCTGAGTGGTGTGAGTTAGAGTGTTCATACAACGAGGGTAGTATCCCACGTTTGCCTCCATCGAAACTAGCGTCCCGATTTCTACGGCTCCTACCTATGCTGTACAAGCTGCACAAACACTCAATATCAAGCTACAGTAAAGCTCCATGGGGTCTTTCCGTCCTGTCGCGGGTAACCCGCATCTTCACGGGTCTTTAAATTTCACCGAGTCTCTCGTTGAGACAGCGCCCAGATCGTTACGCCTTTCGTGCGGGTCGGAACTTACCCGACAAGGAATTTCGCTACCTTAGGACCGTTATAGTTACGGCCGCCGTTTACTGGGGCTTCAATTCGTACCTTCGCCGAAGCTAAGCACTCCTTTTAACCTTCCAGCACCGGGCAGGCGTCAGCCCCTATACGTCATCTTACGATTTTGCAGAAACCTGTGTTTTTGATAAACAGTCGCCTGGGCCTATTCACTGCGGCTCAGCTTGCGCTGAGCACCCCTTCTCCCGAAGTTACGGGGTCATTTTGCCGAGTTCCTTAACGAGAGTTCACTCGCTCACCTTAGGATGCTCTCCTCGACTACCTGTGTCGGTTTGCGGTACGGGCAGGTAAACACTAACTAGAAGCTTTTCTCGGCAGCGTGACATCACAGACTTCCCTACTTTATTTCGGTCCCCATCACAACTTGTCCGTATAAGTGCAAGCATTTGACTCACACTAAGACTTGTTGCTTGGCCCAGCATTTCCAGCCGCTGGGTTCTGTTAGCCTTCTGCGTCCCTCCATCGTTCAAACATGTTCACCTGGTACAGGAATCTCAACCTGTTAGCCATCGACTACGCCTTTCGGCCTCGCCTTAGGTCCCGACTAACCCTGGGAGGACGAGCCTTCCCCAGGAAACCTTAGTCATACGGTGGACAGGATTCTCACCTGTCTTTCGCTACTCATACCGGCATTCTCACTTCTAAGCGCTCCACCAGTCCTCACGGTCTGACTTCATTGCCCTTAGAACGCTCTCCTATCGCGCCACTGATGTGGCACCCGTAGTTTCGGTGGTGTGTTTAGCCCCGGTACATTTTCGGCGCAGAATCACTCGACTAGTGAGCTATTACGCACTCTTTAAATGGTGGCTGCTTCTGAGCCAACATCCTAGTTGTCTATGCAACTTCACATCCTTTTCCACTTAACACACACTTAGGGACCTTAACTGACGATCTGGGCTGTTCCCCTTTCGACAATGGATCTTATCACTCACTGTCTGACTCCCGGACATACGTGATTGGCATTCGGAGTTTATCTTAATTTAGTAACCCGAGATGGGCCCCGCACCAAAACAGTGCTCTACCTCCAACACGCTATCTTCCGAGGCTAGCCCTAAAGCTATTTCGGAGAGAACCAGCTATCTCCAAGTTCGATTGGAATTTCACCGCTACCCACACCTCATCCCAACATTTTTCAACATGTACGGGTTCGGGCCTCCAGTGCGTTTTACCGCACCTTCACCCTGGACATGGGTAGGTCACCTGGTTTCGGGTCTACAACAACATACTAAAACGCCCATTTCAGACTCGCTTTCGCTACGGCTCCGGTCTTTCCACCTTAACCTTGCATGGTATCGTAACTCGCCGGTTCATTCTACAAAAGGCACGCTATCACCCATTAACGGGCTCTAACTTGTTGTAGGCACATGGTTTCAGGAACTTTTTCACTCCCCTTCCGGGGTGCTTTTCACCTTTCCCTCACGGTACTGGTTCACTATCGGTCACTAGGGAGTATTTAGCCTTACGAGATGGTCCTCGCAGTTTCCGACCGGATTTCACGTGTCCGGCCGTACTCAGGATCCTACACGGGAGTTTGCTTACTTTCGCATACGGGGCTATCACCCTGTTTCGCTCAGCTTCCCAGCTGATTCTGCTAATAAACAAATTTGTAACTCCACAACGGTAGTCCTACAACCCCAGAGTGCAAGCACTCTGGTTTGGGCTCCTCCGCGTTCGCTCGCCGCTACTGACGGAATCGATTTTTCTTTCTTCTCCTGTTGCTAATGAGATGTTTCAGTTCACAACGTCTACCTTCGTTTAACTATGTATTCATTAAACGATAACTTGCATCACAAGTTGGGTTCCCCCATTCGGAAATCCCCGGATCACAGCTTACTTACAGCTCCCCGAGGCATATCGGTGTTAGTCCCGTCCTTCATCGGCTCCTAGTGCCAAGGCATTCACCATGCGCCCTTAATAACTTAACCGATCAACTCTCGTTGATGATTTCGTTTGAGTATTGTGACTCAATGGTCACAAGCGATTTTAAACTTATTTAAAAAACTCAAAAAATTACGCGGTGTATTTTTTCGGCTCAATTTAATTGATATGATCAATTATAATGAATTTAAAAATTTACAATTATGATTCAGTTTTCAAAGAACTAATGTTGAGTGTTAACCACTCAAAACTAAATATCGTTTCGTTGAATGTGTAGGTTTCCGATTTTCCTTAGAAAGGAGGTGATCCAGCCGCAGGTTCTCCTACGGCTACCTTGTTACGACTTCACCCTAATCATCTGTCCCACCTTAGACGGCTGGCTCCTAAAAGGTTACCCCACCGGCTTTGGGTGTTACAAACTCTCATGGTGTGACGGGCGGTGTGTACAAGACCCGGGAACGTATTCACCGCGGCGTGCTGATCCGCGATTACTAGCGATTCCGACTTCATGTAGGCGAGTTGCAGCCTACAATCCGAACTGAGACATACTTTAAGAGATTAGCGCACCCTCGCGGGTTGGCGACTCGTTGTATATGCCATTGTAGCACGTGTGTAGCCCAGGTCATAAGGGGCATGATGATTTGACGTCATCCCCACCTTCCTCCGGTTTGTCACCGGCAGTCTCACTAGAGTGCCCAACTGAATGCTGGCAACTAATAATAAGGGTTGCGCTCGTTGCGGGACTTAACCCAACATCTCACGACACGAGCTGACGACAACCATGCACCACCTGTCACCTTGTCCCCGAAGGGAACGTCCTATTTCTAGGATTAGCAAGGGATGTCAAGACCTGGTAAGGTTCTTCGCGTTGCTTCGAATTAAACCACATGCTCCACCGCTTGTGCGGGTCCCCGTCAATTCCTTTGAGTTTCAACCTTGCGGTCGTACTCCCCAGGCGGAGTGCTTAATGCGTTAGCTGCGACACTCAAGGGCGGAAACCCTCGAACATCTAGCACTCATTGTTTACGGTGTGGACTACCAGGGTATCTAATCCTGTTTGCTACCCACACTTTCGAGCCTCAACGTCAGTTACAGTCCAGAAAGCCGCCTTCGCCACTGGTGTTCTTCCATATATCTACGCATTTCACCGCTACACATGGAGTTCCACTTTCCTCTACTGCACTCAAGTCATCCAGTTTCCAAAGCCATTCCTCAGTTGAGCTGAGGGCTTTCACTTCAGACTTAAATAACCGTCTGCGCTCGCTTTACGCCCAATAAATCCGGATAACGCTTGGAACATACGTATTACCGCGGCTGCTGGCACGTATTTAGCCGTTCCTTTCTGGTAAGATACCGTCACACACTGAACAGTTACTCTCAGTGCCGTTCTTCTCTTATAACAGTGTTTTACGAGCCGAAACCCTTCATCACACACGCGGCGTTGCTCCATCAGGCTTGCGCCCATTGTGGAAGATTCCCTACTGCTGCCTCCCGTAGGAGTATGGGCCGTGTCTCAGTCCCATTGTGGCCGATCAGTCTCTCAACTCGGCTATGCATCATTGCCTTGGTAAGCCATTACCTTACCAACTAGCTAATGCACCGCGGGTCCATCTCTTAGTGATAGCAGAACCATCTTTCAACCAACAACCATGCGGTTGTTGGTATTATACGGTATTAGCACTTGTTTCCAAATGTTATCCCCTGCTAAGAGGTAGGTTACCCACGTGTTACTCACCCGTTCGCCACTCTTTGTCAGATAAAATCACATCAGAGCAAGCTCGTCAGATCAATTAAAGACAAAGCGTTCGACTTGCATGTATTAGGCACGCCGCCAGCGTTCATCCTGAGCCAGGATCAAACTCTCATTTTAAAAGTTTGAGTATAACTCAATTTTGTTATTTGTTTAACAGAAGTTAAACGAATTTATTAGCGAATTGACTTCGCAAATGTTTTTGTATCAAGTAAATTACTTGATGACCCTACACATTTGTTTCATCGAAACGATATTCAGTTTTCAATGATCAACAGTTGTTGTCTCGCTGACAACTTAATCTATATTACAGAAACCAGTTTAATTTGTCAACAACTTTTTAAAAGATGTTTTTATCAAATTGATTTCATGCAATGTCGTTGCCAACTTGATATATACTACACATTTATAAAACGAAAGTCAATAGTCTTTTATATTTTAAGTATAAATTTGTTTTTCTATTTTTAATATTACGTCACCCTTATCTAAAGGGCACCCTTTTCTCCATAAATAAACTGAATATAAGTCATTTAATTAGTAACTAAAAAAGAAGCTGGGACAGGTGTTGTCTCAGCCTCTAATTTTTGTGCTAAAAGTTATTAATTATAAGCATGTTAGTTTGATAGCATAAACGCATTACATACCGGCTTCAAAACGACTTTTGTCTCGCTCTGACTAAAAGAGTGCCAATTGATTTTCATCTGGCATACCATTAAGAACACCATTATCATCCATAAATTGTAATAAGGTCTTTGAAATGCCACCACGTTGTGCCAGATCTTCTTTAGATAAGAATTCTCCCTCAGCTCTTGCAGCTACAATACGCTTTGCTACGTTGTCACCTAAACCTGGTACAGAATTGAATGGTGCAATCAATGTATCGCCATCAATTAGCCATTCATCTGAATCTGATTTGTATAGATCAACCATACTAAAGGTAATTCCACGCTCTAAGGCCTCGTTTGCAATTTCAAGAACAGTCAATAAATCCTTATCTTTAGCAGAAGCATCATTACCCTGATGTTTGATTTCCATTATTTTAGCTTTTGTACTATTTAGTCCACGCGACATTGAAACAATATCAAAATTGCTTGCACGAACTGAGAAATAGGCTGCATAATACAGCGTTGGAAAATAAACCTTGAAATATGCAATTCGTAACGCCATAAGCACGTAAGCGGCCGCATGAGCACGCGGGAACATATATTTAATCTTCAAACCAGATTCAATATACCATTCTGGTACCCCGGCTGCGCGCATTTCGGCTTGATATTCATCAACAATTCCTTTACCCTTACGCACCTTTTCCATAATTTGAAATGATGATTCTGGATTAACACCATAGTTGATCAAGTCGGTCATGATTTTGTCACGGGTTCCAATAACCGTACCAATTGTCGCTACACCACGTTCAATCAATTCGTCAGCGTTTCCACGCCAAACATCTGTTCCGTGAGATAATCCGGAAATTTGCAGTAATTCAGAATAATTTTTCGGGTGGGTTTCTTCTAGCATGCCTCGAACAAAGGCTGTTCCAAACTCTGGTACACCCAAGGTACCAGTCTTTGAAAAGATTTGATCCTCAGTAACACCAAGCGCTTCAGGTGATGAGAACAGACTCATGACACCAGGATCGTTCATTGGGATTGTCGTTGGGTCAATACCAGACATATCCTGTAACGCACGAATCATCGTCGGATCATCATGACCAAGAATATCCATCTTTAAAATATTATCGTGAATCGAGTGGAAATCAAAATGGGTCGTTCGCCAAGTAGCTGATAAATCATCGGCTGGATATTGAATGGGCGTAAAATCATAAATTTCCATGTCATCAGGCACAATTAGGATTCCAGCCGGATGTTGGCCAGTCGTGCGCTTCACACCCGTTGCACCCATCGCCAGTCTCTCGACCTCTGCACCTCTAAATTGTTGATCATGATCACGTTCATATGCTTTCACATAGCCAAACGCTGTTTTGTCGGCCACTGTCGCAATCGTTCCAGCACGGAAAACATTATTCTCCCCGAACAAGGACTTCATATAGTTATGCGCAAATGGTTGGTAGTCGCCTGAAAAGTTCAAATCGATATCCGGCACCTTATTACCCTTGAAACCCAAAAAAGTTTCGAAAGGAATATTATGTCCATCACCAATCAGTTTTGAACCATCAATTGGACTATAACGTTCTGGTAAATCATAACCCGATTCATAATCACGTGGATTAACAAACTCAACATAATCCCCCGCCACGCTACGATAGTGTGGTGGTAAGGCATTCACTTCAGTAATTCCAATTAACAAGGCGATTAAAGAAGACCCAACGGATCCACGTGAACCAACTAAATAACCATCTTTATTTGATTTTGCTACGAGACGCTGGGCAACTAAATAGATAACCGCGAAACCGTTCTTAATAATTGAATTAAGCTCCTGTTCAATACGCGCCTCGACAATTTCTGGTAAAGGATTACCATACATACGATAAGCTGTTTCGTATGATTTTTGTCGGATTTCATCATTTGCGGTTGGCATATTTGGTGGATAGTTACCTGATTTAATCGCTTCAACATCATCAATCATATCAGCAACGACATGTGTATTATCAATCACCAATTTCTTTGCCAATTCTGGTTTCATCCAGCTAAAGTCATCCAGTACTTCTTGCGTTGTTCTAAAATGTAGATCCGGCAAGCTATGCCGATTTAGCGGATTTGCCCCACCCTGTGAACTAATTAAAATCTTGCGGTAGATACCATCTTCTGGATTTAGGTAGTGAACATCCCCTGTCACAACAACTGGCTTGTTCAACTCATCCCCAATTTTAACGGCCTGCATCATTAATTCACGTAACCGGGCCTCATCTTTAATTAATTCACCCTCTATTTGGGGTAAATAATTTGCTGATGGTTGGATTTCAATGTAATCATAGTATTTCGCCTTAGTTTTAGCAGCCGCATAGCCCTTTTGCATCAATGCTTCCCAGAATTCACCTGAACTATCTCCGGTACCTAATAATAAACCATCACGATACTTATTTAACACTGAACGTGGTACTCGTGGTGTGCGATAAAGATAATGAATATTGGATTCTGAAATCAACTTATAAAGATTTTTGACCCCCGTCTGATTTTGAACGAGAACAACCGCATGATTTGGTCTACCATGACGCCAAGCATCATTATCTGTCATGTGATCGTTCAATTGGTCAGCATGTGTAATGCCATAAGATTCACGTGCTTCTTCCAAGAAGATGCGATTTAAATGTCCAGTCGTCTCCGAATCAAAGATTGCACGGTGATGTTGTTCAAGAAGAACGCCAAAATGCTTTGCCAAAGTGTTCAAACGGTATGAACGCATATTCGGGTACAAGAAACGAGCTAATGTCAATGTATCAATCACTGGATTAGTAATTGACCCCATGCCATGTCGTTCGTATCCTTCATTCATAAAGCCCATATCGAACGTCACATTATGACCAACCAAGATGGCATCACCATAGAACTCACGAAAGGCCGTAAATACTTCTTTTTCTGATTTTGAACCTCGAACCATATCATCCGTAATTGAGGTCAAATCAACTGTTGTCTGACTTAATGAAAATCCCGGATCAATGAATTCAGAAAACTCCGCTATCACATTACCCTTAACCATTTTTACTGCCGATAATTCAATCACCTTGTCATATGCAGCAGACAGTCCTGTTGTTTCCACGTCAAACACGACATACTCAGCATCAGCTAGTTCAACATGTGCCGGGTTAAAGATAATCGGTTCACCATCTTCGACAAGATTAACTTCAACACCGTAAATCATTTTGACATCATTGGCTGCGGCTGATGAAGCGGCTTCAGGGAACCCTTGCGCACCAGCAGTATCAGTAATCGCAATGGCGTCCATTCCCCAATCACTTGCTTGTTTCACATAGTCCTTAATACCATTAGTTGCATCCATGGTCGACATCAAAGAATGCGCATGTAATTCAACACGCTTCTGTTCACCTTCATATTTGTCAACACGTGGCTCGTGACTAACTATCTGCATATCATATGCCATCATCGTTAAATCATGCAAAAAATCATCCTGTTGTACTGGGCCACGAGCACGAATCCACATGCCCGCTTTTATATTTGCAAAGAATTCTTCGTCATTCTCATCACGTGAGAATTTCTTAAGGATAAAGGAACTGGTATAATCAGTCACTTTCATGGTCAATAGCTGACGTTCTGATTTCAGAACTTTGACTTCCGCATCAAATACATACCCTTCAACAATAACTGATCGTTCCTCGTCAATAATATTGATCATATCAGTAATCTCAGCATCATTGGCAATCTTACGTCCCAGACTATTACCACCATTGCTACCACTATGATTAGCAGTATGGCGCTGTTTAGAAGCCTGTTCTATTTGAACTTGTGCCATCTGTGCTAACTGCTCATCTTGTGAAGCCCGCTGTGCCATTGCCTCAGCCTGTGATTGCGCAACTAGTTCATCATCAACATCAATGACAAATGGCAAATTTTCATCAAAACCAATTTGTTGGTATGTCTGTTGAATTAAACTAATTCCGGTCTGCTTTGCATAATTTGCCCATGCTTGTGAATCAAAGCTTAGAAATAGTTGATTATCCTGAATCACGGGCATCACTTGGCTAAATGCCTGTTGAAAGGCACCTGGTTCGTTTTGATGTTGCTGTAAAACCCACCGCCAATAATCAACTGCTTGTATCAAATTTGGCTGTGAAGTTAAATTAATTTCATAGTTAACAGCCGCAATATTAGCAAATGTCATCTGGAGCTTACTAATTAATGTCGCCAAAGTTGTCACATCAGGTAACTCAGGTAGTGCTAAATGGAATTGCCAAACACGAGACTGCTTGTGAATTGTCAACTTAGTCAATGTTGCTTCTTGGAAGATGTCGGGCACCTCCTCGTATTGCAACTGTTGTAACAATATTTGAAATTGTTCTTGTGGGTTCAACGCCATCACTTATAGCCCCTTTCATTTGTTTTACAATCTATTGCTATTATACATTGTCCGTGAGTCATGAGAATATCAAATCGATTAATTAATTTTTAAACACAAAAAAAGGAAGCAATGGGCAATTGCTTCCTCTCAGTAATGATGAATAACTCAAAGTGTTATGTCATCATTGATAATAGATATGGATGGGCTTCCCTATCTATTATTAACGGTATACTCACATATACCAATTTAAGGAGTAGTTGCAGGAACGGGCATTCCTGCTAGGTTATGAGTAATCATTATGGGCATCGACAGGATATCTCTGTATCCCTCATCGATAGTTATACTATAAAGCTAAAATCTTAAAACAAGAATAAACAGCCAAATAATATTTAATTTTTATTACCATCCAAGAAAACTTGGAGTGTTGAAACAAGCTCATCTGCTCGAACGTCAATTGCTTCATCAGCTTGACGTAACTTAACTTCAACAATACCATCACTAGCTTTTTTACCAACGGTTACACGGACTGGCAACCCAATTAAATCTGAATCAGCAAATTTAACACCCGGACGCTCATTACGATCATCTACTAGAACTTCGTAGCCGGCTGCTACTAAGCTTTCATTTAAATCATCCGTTAATTTAGCTTGAGTCTCATCTTTGTACTTGATCGGAACCAAATGAACATCCCATGGTGCAACGGCTGCTGGCCATGATAGTCCATGTTCATCGGCATTTTGCTCAGCAATGGCGGCCAAAAGGCGTGAAACACCAATTCCGTAAGATCCCATGATAACGTCTGCTTGACGTCCATTCGCATCTAGGACTTGTGCACCCATTGATTTAGAATAACGTGTTCCTAGCTTAAAGATATGACCGACTTCAATACCCTTTGTAAATTGTAAATGACCCTTATTATCAATAGCAGGATCACCTTCACGTGCAATACGGACGTCAGTAACTTCATCAATATGGAAATCACGATCAACATTAGCATTTAAGTAATGGAAGCCTGCTTCATTACCGCCAACGACGATATTTGCCATATCTGTTACCCACTCATCAGCGATAATTTTTACTTCTTCACCAACACCAACCGGACCCAATGAACCAAATGGTGCGCCTAAATATTGTTGTGCTTCCGCTTCAGTTGCTAGGCGCAATTCATCAGCGTGCAAATAATTTTGTACTTTGACTTCATTAACTTCATAATCACCGCGTACCAAAATCATAACCGGTTCACCATCAGCCATCATGAATAACGTCTTAACTAATTGATCCGCTGAAGTTTGCAGATAATCTGCCAATTCAGCAATTGTGGCAACTTCAGGAGTCGCAATTTTTTGTAAATCAGCTAATGGTGCATGTGACTTATTGGGTGTGTAAAGATCTTTAGCCATTTCAAGATTTGCCGCATACTCAGACTCATCTGAATAAGCAATCGTATCTTCGCCGGCTGCAGCTGGTGCAGAGAATTCCTTAGAATCTGAGCCACCCATTGCACCTGCATCACCTACGATAACGCGATAGTCTAGCCCAATGCGATCGAAAATATTAACGTAGGCTGTCTCCATTTTCTTGTAGACATCATCCAAGCCAGCTTCGTCAATTGAAAATGAATAAGCATCCTTCATAATAAACTCACGTCCACGAAGAACACCAAAACGAGGACGATCTTCATCACGTAACTTTGTTTGAATTTGATAAAGAGTCAGTGGCAAACGCTTATATGATTTAATATCATCACGAATCAACGTTATCATCGTTTCTTCATGTGTTGGACCAAGAATCATGTCACGCCCATGACGGTTCTTCAATTTAAACAAATTTGGACCATAAGTTTCATAACGTCCTGATTCTTCCCACAATTCTGCTGGTAAAAGAACTGGTGCTGTCATTTCAATAGCATCAATTTTTTCCATTTCCTCGCGAATAATCGCATTTATCTTATTTAATACACGTTGCGCTAATGGCAAATATGCATAGACACCCGCAGTTACTTGACGAACATATCCTGCACGTAACATCATTTGATGGGAAATTACTTCCGCATCAGCTGGTGTTTCACGCAACGTTGGAATAAAAACCTTTGATTGTTTCATGACTTATACCCATTCCTAATCTTTGCACCAACTCGTGCATTAAAATTCTTTTTCTATCTTACCACATTTGGTTACTTGAAACTGACAACACAGACATTTTAAATGATCCTTCCAAGGATCCTATTTCACGAAATAACGTAAAATATCGTTACCAGTCACCGCAACCATTAAAATAATGAGGAGCACAACGCCGACCATTGTTACGGCTAACTCTGCTTTTTCAGGCACTGGCCGTCGAATAACAGCTTCCACAGCATTTAATAACAATTTACCACCATCTAAACCTGGTATCGGGATTAAATTCATCATTCCCAGGTTTACTGACAGCCAAGCCATAAATGACACGATTGCTAGGATACCCATGCTACTTACTTCTGACGTATTTTTATAAATAGCCACTGGACCACCTAGTTTATTAAGTGAAAATCCTTGCACGAGATTTTTAATCGCTCGGAAAATCTGGGTCATCGATTGGGCAGTTGCCTGGAACCCATACCGCAAACGTGCACCTAATGCAGTCGTTTGCTTAGAAGTGACACCAATTTGACCAATCATCATACCACCATTCTTAATCCCCTTAGGTGTCAATGTTGTGTGTTTTGTTTGACCATGACGTTCAAAAGTTAATGCAACCTTTTTATTTGGCAATGTTTGAATGGTATTCTGCATGCTTTGCCATGAACTAACTTTTTTACCATTTATTTCAGTAATCGTATCATTATGCTTCAAACCGACCATAGCAGCTGGTGAATCTTTAGCAACCTGATCCACCGTTGTCGTGGACACGCCAGGTAAGGTAAACGCCAAACCAATAAATAAGATAAGCGTCAGCAAAAAATTATTCATTGGCCCCGCAAAATTAATTAATGCTCGTTGCCACAATTTTGCTGATTCTATATGGGTATCCCTTGGTGCCACTAATACCATCGTACCATCTGCCTCAATTATTTCAGCATCGTGGTCAACAGGTAAACGAACCACTCCTTCTTCATCTGGCCAGTACCCTTCAATAAACATATCATCAACTAAATCAATTTGATTAACCGTAATTGTCCGGCCACCAACAAGTTCTTCTTGTTCTGATAAATTAATTCGTGTCACGACACCATCAGTTATAACTACTGTAATTGGCATCCCGGGTTGAACAGGTTCTTCTTCAGTATCGGCACGACCAGCCATCCGCACATAACCACCAACTGGCAAAATACGCCAGGTGTAAGTTGTACCATTGCGCTGCGTTTGCAATAATTTTGGTCCCATGCCAATGGCAAATTCACGCACACGCACACCAGATTTTTTGGCAAAGTAAAAGTGACCAAATTCGTGCACAATCACGATGACCCCAAATACAATAATAAACGTAATAATTGCTGTCATTCCTTATCTCCATCCCAATCTAAGTAGGGTAAGTATACAATAAAATACGATACAAACAAAAGTGCTTTGAAACAAATGCAAGCTAGCAAAAAAGGGCGACGTTTACCATCAGCCCTTTTTAATCATTCATTTATTAAAAAACACCAAGTAGATACATAATTGGTAAGACGATCAACATCGAATCAAAACGATCTAAAATACCACCATGACCCGGTAATACTGACCCAGAATCTTTAACATGGTAGAAACGCTTCAAAGCAGATTCTATCAAATCCCCAAACTGACCAGCAACCGAAAGAATAATGCTGATTACAAGCATAATCCACCAACTATATGTTTGTGGGAAGAAATAGGTATAAACTGCTGCTGCAATAACCGCAATAGCACTACCACCAATTGACCCTTCCCAAGTTTTATTTGGTGAAATAGGTGTCAGCTTATGTTTACCAATTTTTCGACCAACTAGATAAGCACCTGAATCAGTAATCCAAACAATTAAGAAAGCATACATTAAGGTATCTAGTCCTGTCGTACGTGCTGTAACCATCATGCTGAATCCTAAACCAACGTACATCATGGTTAGTGTAAACACACCAGCATCTTCAAAATTAAATTTATTACGTGCGACCACTGTATGTAACAACATCAAAATAACAAATATATATAGCAAAGAAGAACGCTGTAATGTTACTGGCAAGTCAAGATTATGCCAAATATCTGTTGGTAATGTCATAATTAGCGCACCTAACATTGTTAATATGGCACCAAAATCAACCAACAATGTTCGACGCATCAAGACAACTTCTGATGCAGCAACAACGGCAAGTACTGAAGCAGCGATCTGAATCCAAATACCACCTGCAATTAAAATGGGTATAAAAATTGCCAATGCTACCACTGCCGTAATTACCCGTGTTTTCATTATTTTATCTCCTATTTTTTATCACTCTTATTTTCTGATAGGCCACCAAATCTTCGATGACGTGACTGATATATTTTAATCGCACGTTTCAAGACACTTGCGGTAAATTCAGGCCAATGTTCGTCCACAAAAACAAATTCTGAATACGCAATTTGCCAAAGTAAAAAGTTTGATAATCGCTCTTCACCACTAGTACGAATCAATAAATCCGGATCAGCGTACTCATTTAATGATGCTGTCATCATAGATTGGCTTAGCATATTCTCATCAATGTCTTCTGGTTTAATTTCGCCACTTAATACTCCTTGGGCAATTTGTTGCACACCAGACACAATTTCAGCTCGTCCACCATAATTAAGGGCAAAGTTTAATACCATACCAGTATTATTAGCTGTTTGTGCGATTGCATTTTGAACAGCTTTTTGTGTAGAAGCAGGTAACTGATCAACATAACCAATGACATTGACCCGAATATTATTTGCGATCAAATCAGGTACAAAAGTATCAAAAAACTTACCCGGCAATTTCATTAAAAAGCCAACTTCTGTTTCTGGGCGTTTCCAATTTTCAGTTGAAAAAGCATACAAGGTTAAAACCTTAACACCCAAATCACTGGCGGCCTTAGTAATATCTTTAACGACTTCCATGCCACGCTGATGCCCAGCAACTCGTGGTAGATTCTGACCCTTTGCCCAGCGTCCATTACCATCCATGATAATCGCGATATGTTGTGGTATCTGCTGATTATCAAGTTCTACAACTTGTTTATCAGCACGTTCTTCACGTCGGTCATTAAAAAACACGATTTCCCCTCCGAGATCCTAACAAATAATCACTATGAAAACTGACACGCTTCATAACCTTATATATTATAACAGTTTGACACACGATATTTGATTATTAGTCATTATTTATCAAAAATTTTGCTAGCATTGTCATCAAATGCACCGGCTAACAAAGCCTCAATGGTATCTAATACACCATTATGATTGTTATCATTAACAGCAAGATTATCAATTCGCACCTTCATAAAATCTTCTGCATTAGGCATAACAAAAGGATATTTAACGTACCGTAACATCTCTAAATCATTTCCGTTATCACCAAAGGCTGCCATTTCTTCTGGCTTAATGCCCCAAATGTCACCTAATTGTTCAAGACCTGTTCGTTTATTGACTCCTGGTGCTAGAATATCCACAGTTCCAAATCCTGATCCTGTTGTATGTAATTCTTCACCGAACTCTGCTCGTAGCTGTTGGATATGTTGATGAACATCGATTCCTTGTTCCCACACAAATGTAAAACGGAAAATATTATCTTCAATGTCCTTAAACTTCTCTACTTGGTGAACCACCGGATAAAATTGCTTCACCATACCAATAATTTCAGGTGTCGCATGATTAGAAACATACGCCCCATTATGACCTGACAAAACAATTAGATTTTCCATACCTGGATTAACACTATTATTCCAAGCAATCACACGATCAATTTGTTGACGAGTAATCGTTGATTCAGCAATTACCTCATCATGATCCATCACTAAAGCACCGTTGTCTGAAACATAGGTTACGCGATCCGGATTAACTGGATTGAAGTATGAACGTAATTTTTTATATTGATTGCCACTTGCAGCGACAAAACGAATCCCCTTAGCATCTAGTTCATCTAATAAATCTTCCATGCGGGCATAATCGAATGTTCGATCGTCACGCAATAATGTACCATCCATATCAGTTGCAATTAATTTAATCGTCATTTTTCAATTTTCTCCTTCAATCTAAATATCATTAATTTACTCAATACATAATTAGAAACAATCACAAATATATTTTGGATAATATTCCAAATCATATCATTTTGGTGTAGGACATGCACACCAAATAACAGAATTAAGTATCCTACCACACCTGTTGCCAGTCGTGCAAAGAAAAATTTAATCATTTCGAGTAAAATATTAGCAAGGCCTGTCGTTTGACTATCAAACACCCATTTACGGTTCGTTAGATAAGCAAACAAAACACTCAATATCCAAGCAAGGATATAGGCAATATTTATCGATAAATGAGACCAACGTGCCCCCGTATATACCACAATGTTAACCACAGTTGTCAGTCCACCAAATATCAAATACATAATTTGCATTCGATATTTCCTTACGATCTCAATTACTGCACGCATTTCGTTACTCCATTCTAATCAATTTACAAAATAACACTCAAAACATTATACCAAAATCACCCGTAAGCGGGTTAGTTTGCTACAATTATATAAATAGTTCTTACAAATATAACTTAAATATTTAGGAAGGCATGATTATGAATCCTGAAACTCATGATAATGTATCTCGTTTAAATCGACATAAAGAAAATCAAACAACTGATCAACCAATTAGTCGTCAATCACGATTAAATCAGAAATTAAAACAGACAGATATTCAATGGCTTGCTTTAATTATTGGTGCCATCGCCCAAAATATTATTTGGTGGGTATATCCCTTAATTTATTCAAAAAACCTAGCCGGTGGTCAATGGCAGCATAACCCCTTGTTAATTTCGTACAGCATTATTATCGCCATTGCGATATTCTTGACATTTAACCGTGGCTTTTCACGCTGGATCAATTATGTTGTTATTTTATTTCCTTTATTGTTTTTATACTTCTTATATAAACAATTTACTGGTCAACAGGTTATGTTATTAGCACTACTGCCGATTGCGCTACTATTAATAAATATCCCATGGCTAAATTTGCAAAACGTACTTGGTCTAATCTTATATTCAGGTATTGCAACTATTGTCATGCCCGTTGTCATTTTTTACCAACAGAACACGTATTTGACACAACCATTTATTATTAGCTTACTACCATTATTTTTCAGTTACTTATACTTTATGAGTAGTGTATTTGTAACTGAGGGACGTAATAAACGACTAACTTCACTCGTTTTTGGTGTTATTTTGTTATTAAACGTCTTAACTTTGCCATGGAATTTTTGGACAATTCTAACGATGATTATCATCATATTTACTTGGATGGTCTTAATTAATTTCAATTTAAAACAACGTTACCGTATGGTATTCTTTACTGTTTTACAGGCAATGACAATTATGGTTATTTTTTTACAACAACACTAACCTTAAAAGAACCGAAATGATTTCTTATTTCGTTCTTTTTTCTTTCAAAAAACATATTAACGTTTTATAATATATTTATGGATGAAAAATTATCAGAGTTTTTTAAGCTATTTTCAAATGTTTTACGACTAAAAATTTTAAAGATTTTGGCTGATCATGAACAAAACGTTTCGGACCTAGTCACAGCTACGGGCTATTCGCAATCAAACATTTCTCAACAATTGAAGATGTTAAAACAAGCCGATATCGTTAGCTCCCATAAGCACGGCAAACAAGTTTTTTATGTGCTAAAGGATGACCATATCCGGTCTATTATTGCATTAGCTACGACACACTTGGAGGAAAAATTATAATATGCATAATCATCACGAGCATGCAACCGTTCCAAAAAGGCAATTACCTTACTTAACTGGCATTATTCTAAATACTGCTTTTATCATTGCTGAAATGATTTTTGCACATTATGCGCATTCAACAGCATTGTTTGCAGATGCCCTGCACAGTGTTAGCGACGTTGCCTCATTAATTTTGGCTTGGGCCGCCGTCGTTGTTTTTGGGCTACGAGCGACAACAACGCACACCTATGGCTGGCATAATGCAACCATTTTGGCTAGTTTTATCAATGCCCTCTTCTTACTAGTTGCTGTGTTTGTTATTTGGTATGAAGCAATTGTTAAATTACTAAATGGTGGTGCTGAACCAGCTGGAAATTTAATTATGATTGTATCAGCTTTCGGAATCGCCGTTAACTTTCTAGCAGCAAAATTCTTCGCAATGGCTGGCGACCATAAGTCAGATATCAACGCTAAAGGAGCTTATGTCCATTTAATGGCCGACGCGGGTGTTTCATTCGGTGTGGTTATTGCTGGTTTACTAACGATGCTAACAAAATGGTATTGGTTAGATCCCGTAGTTTCAATTATCATTGGTATCGTTATTATCGTGTCATCATGGGATATTTTTAAACAGTCCATTTTACTAATTTTTAATGGCGTACCAGAAAATATCGATGAAGAAACCGTTAAAAATGCAATTCTTGATAATCCAAAGGTTATTAGTTTACATGATTTGCATATCTGGGGAATTTCTACTACAGAAACCGCATTAACTGTTCATCTTGTCGTAAAAGACCCTAGTGATATGTTGCTACTCTCTCAACTTGGTCACATGCTACAAGATGATATGCATATTCAGCATACAACGATTCAATTGGAACGTAATTTACCTGATGAACCATGTAATGATATTTAAATTTACAAGGTTATAAAAAAATCGAAATTGGTTAATATAACCAATTTCGATTTTTTATTTATTCAGATAATTCTAGAACAGCCACATAAGGTAAGCCACGATAATATTCATTATAGTCCATACCATATCCGACAAGGAATTCATCAGGTACATGTGCCCCAATAAAATCTGGTGTAATACCACCTGCCGAAGCAGAATGCCGTTTATCTGTTGCAACAGCAACATATACCTTCTTAGCACCGCGTGCTTCAAAATCGGCCTTTAAATAACGTAACGTTAATCCTGAGTCAACCACTTCATCTAAAATCACAACTGTCCGGCCTGAAAGGTCGACTTTCAAATCTCTTTGAATCGTAATATGGCCGGTTGATTGGTCACCAACATAACTAGATACATCAATGTAATCAAGCTCAATTTCTCGATTCATGGCACGCATTAAATCGGCCATCCACATATATGCACCCTTCATCACACCTATAAATACTGGGCGTTCAACATCAACTAGTACTTCATTGATTTCATCTGCAACACGTGTGACCATTTGATTGATCTCATCTACAGATAAAACGGTTCGTGCTAATCTCATTTCAGACATGCTTACTCCTTATTCCAAATATCAAATAGGATAATGGTTTGTTCATTTGATGGTCCCACTGCAAATGTGTATAGCGGTACACCAATTAATTCTTCAACACGCTTCAAATAATTTTCAGCATTAGCTGGTAACTCATCACGTGACTTAATACCAGTAATGTCTTCTGACCAACCTGGTAATTCCTCATATACCGGCGTAACCCGTTGTACATCTTTTAAGCTAGCTGGATAGTGCGTAATTCGTTGACCATCTACCTCATAAGCCACTGCAAGTTTCACTGTCTCTAGTCCTGACAAAACATCCAAACTGTTTAATGATAGGTGCGTAAAGCCACCAATTCGAGCTGAATGACGTAATACAACCGTATCTAACCAACCAATACGGCGTGGTCGCTTTGTCACAACACCATATTCATGACCAATCTCACGAATACGATCACCTACTTCATCAAATAGCTCTGTTGGAAACGGACCATCCCCTACTCGAGAAGTATAGGCTTTCGCAACACCAACAACGCGTGTAATCTTTGTTGGCCCAACACCGGCACCAATCGTTGCCCCACCACCAACAGGCGATGAAGATGTCACATATGGATAAGTTCCTTGATCAATATCCAACATTGCACCTTGGGCACCTTCAAATAATACGCGCTTGTTTTCATCCAAATACTCATTGATCAATACTGTTGTATCAACAATATATGGCTTTAATTTTTGACCATAGGCGACGTATTCAGCCACTAATTCTTCCAAATCAAATGGTGCATGATCATAAATTTTTTCAAGCACTTCATTTTTTTCTGCCAGAACATTAGCTAAGCGTTCACGTAAAATTTCTTCATCTAGTAGATCAACAACTCGGATACCCACACGCGCTGCTTTGTCCATGTATGTTGGCCCAATGCCACGACCAGTTGTACCAATCTTACCATCACCCTTCTTAGCATCAGCTAACTGATCAATCAGCATGTGATATGGGAAGATAACATGCGCGCGATCTGAGATACGAAGATTTTCGGTCGTTACCCCTTTTTCTTGGATTTCATGTAATTCAGCTAACAATGCCTTTGGATTAACAACGCATCCATTTCCAATCACTGCTAACCGATTGGGATTAAAAATACCAGATGGTACAGAAGATAACTCAAATTTTTCCCCATCCACATAAATAGTATGACCAGCATTGTTACCACCTTGATAACGCACGACCATATCAGAGTCTTGTGAAATAAAATTTGTTATTTTACCTTTCCCTTCGTCTCCCCATTGACTACCAACAACTACAATCCCTGCCATAATGGCCTCCTATTTTAAAATTCGTTAAACACGAACAATCTAAACAATTTCAACACCTAGTTAATTTTAGCAACAAACGTTATCTGTTTCAACGTTCTTTCGCTAAAAGTTCGACTTTTAATCGTTTAAAGTTGATTATTTCTGGATGCTAACAATTAAAAAGCCGATTTTTTGCTTTATGCCGAATAAAAAAAGCACAAGACACGAACGTCTTGTACCCAATCATCTATTTATTAGATTTAATTGCTTTATGGATTTCCCAATAAACATTCGGAACTAACGCTAATCCAATGGTAATTAGCCATTCCCAACCATTTAATGGCACAAAACTAAATAACGTTTGTGTAACTGGCAGAATAACCAAAAGGACTGATAATGCAGTAGCTAAAATCGCCATTAGTACCAGCATTGGATTCATACTAAATTTAATTTTAAACATTGAATGGTCACTACGAATATTAAAAACATGCAAAATTGAAGTTAATGACAAAACAATAAATGCCATCGTATTACCTGCTGCTGGATTGCCAGTGTGTATACCATATCCTTGAGCCAGCAAGCTCACGACTGAGAACAGCATCACATTGATGATGATTTTCCCAGCTAGCCCATTCGCAAAAATACTTTCTTTGGGACTAATGGGTTTACGATTCATCACATTATCATGAACCGGTTCACGACTAAGGGCAAAGCCAGGCAATCCGTCAGCGACTAAGTTAATAAATAACAATTGTGTGGCAATCAGCGGTGATCCCCATCCAAATAACATGGCAGCAATAATAATAACAATTTCCGACATGTTGGCACTCATCAAAAAGTTAACTGTTTTACGAACATTACCGTAAATACCACGGCCTGTTTCAACCGCATGCACAATTGTCGCGAAGTTATCATCAGTAAGCACGATTGCTGCTGCTTCACGAGCAACGTCAGTTCCAGTCTCACCCATCGCTATCCCCACATCGGCTCGACGTAAGGCTGGTGCGTCATTCACACCATCACCAGTCATGGCAACAACATCACCTCGTTTCTGCCATGACTTGACGATTCGAATCTTGTCTTCTGGTGTGACACGAGCATAAACAGCATACTGAGTAATATGCTTATCAAGTTCTTCATCAGACATTTTATGTAATTCTGCACCCGAGAGTGCTAAATCGCCATCACCTAAAATACCGATTTCACGAGCAATCGCACTAGCGGTTACCACATGATCTCCTGTAATCATTATCGGTTTAATACCTGCAGCTCGAGCCTCGGCAACTGCGGCTGCCGACTCTGGTCTTGGTGGATCAATAATTCCCACCAGCCCTAGTAATGTCATATCCTTTTCTAATTCATCTTCTGTTGGTTCAGCAGAGATATCAGACAATTTAACGACACCAACCGCAATAACTCGTAAGGCATTTGAACCAAATTGTTCATTCATTTTTTCTGCTTTTGCATGACTCTCTGTTGGAAACTTAGGTAACAAGACATCAAAAGCACCTTTTGTAACCGCTAAATAGCCGTCATCAATGCGATGAACTGTGGTCATTCGTTTTCTAGTTGAATTAAAAGGGATTTCAAAGACTTTTGGAAAGTTACTTTGCAATGCTTCATATTCAGAATACTCACCTAAAGCATTAACCATGGCAACTTCTGTTGGTAAACCAGTGACTTCATCGTTATTTTGCGTGACATTCGTTGATAATGCACCAAACTTTAAAACATCTGGTAGCTGATGTTTCAATTCATCATCGCTAGATACCTGATCATTTTGTGCATCCCAAACTTTACGAACCGTCATCTTATTTTGGGTTAATGTCCCAGTCTTATCAGAGGCGATTACTGTGGCTGATCCTAGCGTCTCAACAGCTGGTAAGCGACGTACAATGGCATGTCTTTTGGCCATCTTTTGCACACCTAAAGCCAAAGTAATCGTCACGATAATCATCAAAGTCTCTGGTACAACTGCAACAGCCAATGACACTGCAGTCATAAACAACGTCAGTAATGGTTCACCCGCTGCAATACCTAGCCCGATAACGACTAAGGCTGATAAGATTGCAATGACGCTCAACCGCTTACCCAGTTGTGCTAATCTAATTTGTAGTGGTGTTTGTTCACGTTCCTCATTACCTAATAAGCCTGCAATCTTCCCCATTTCTGTCTGCATACCCACGGCGGTAACAATTCCTGTTCCACGACCGTTTACGACAGCTGTACCACGATACACCCGATCTAAACGATCTCCTAACGGGTCATCTTCTGATGAAATTTCTGACTCATCTTTTTCAATGGCATCACTTTCACCAGTTAATGCTGACTCTTCGACCCTTAATTCATTTGTTTCAATCAATTTTGCATCAGCAGCAATTTGTTTACCATTCTCAAGCACCAAGATATCACCCACGACAATATCGGTAATAGGCACTGTGGTTACTTGGTTGTGACGTTTAACCATTGCTTCTGCATGCTCCAATCCCTTTAAAGAGTTTAACGCTGCTTCTGCACGACCTTCTTGATAAATTGATAGCACTGAATTAATAATCACAATTGCAATAATTAAGACACTCTCAAAATAATGACCATTATTTTGCATGATTGATGTTATCAGCGAAATAATTGCGGCAATAATCAAAATAATTGTGGCAACATCGCTCAAACTACGTTTAATTTTCTTACCTAGTGATTCCTTTGGCGCTTCATCAAACTCGTTTTTCCCGTACTTATCTCTTGCTTGCTGCACTTGAGCATCTGTTAATCCCACTGAAACAGTTGTTGGTGCATGATCTCTTCTTAGTTCTTCTTTCATATGACTCTCCTTTTGCAATGCGAAAAAATTTGTATCCCTTCTCTAAATTTTAACAAACTTTTGCTTATTTGTAAATTTTTAGGCTAAATCGTAACTTTTCGTGCTGTAAAAATTGGAGAGATAAGTGTTTATGACAGAAAAAAAGTTGGAACATTTTCTTCTGTCCCAACTTATCGTTGCATTTATGATTGATTCTATTGTTCAGCAAATTCTGCTTGTAGTGTCGCTTGCTCTTGGCGATATTGATTAACAATTCTTTCTGTTAACCCCGGCTCCATCTGATCGAGCATCACACCGAGCGTCCGCATAGCTTGCTCGTAGTCATAACCCGTCTCATAATAGTACCGTGCCTGTTGTGTTGCCTGAGCTACGGCCGGATTATCGCGATACAGCAAAGCTTTACGAACGAGGCGTTCCGTTACCGTTGCTGCCTCAATCAAACTATCTGTTCGTTCCTGCAACGTATCCAAATCGGCAGTCACAATACTCAATTGACGTAACACATCATCAACGTTTACTCGTGACATATCAATTTGCTGCTTAACACGTTCCAACTCATCACTTACTGAGTAAAAGATCGATAAATATGTTTCTGGCAAACCGGGTAGTCCTTGACGTTCAAACGCTCGCTGTATCAAGCGTAATTTATCTGACAATAAGGTCACACGTTTCTTTGACTGTTCTAATTGTCCTGGCAATTCTTGATACATTTGCCAACGTGCAATTTGTTCACGTTCAATACGCTCCAGATCTTTTCGAATATCAACCTGTTCACTGATCAAGTTAGAAAATACAGCATCATGACGCGCAATTTTATGCTTTAATTCTTCAAAGTTAACCGTATTATTTGATAATTGAATTTCCCAACTACGTATCTGGCCAACCTCATCTTTAGAAAAAACAAAATCTTGATTCAAACGGTCCAACCGTGCATATAATTCATGATTTTGACGTTTATTATGCGCTAAGAATCCTGTCAAATTTTCATTGTTTTCCCAGACAGTTTGCGCAGCTTTGGCCTCTTTATCAAACGTTTCATATAAAATTTCCGTTTGACCTTCCATCCGAGTAATTTCTTCTGAAACCTTTTTTAAAGTTAATTCCTTCAATAACTCTAAAGCTTCTTCTAACTCTTTGCGAATGTTGGCAAGTTCCTTATCAACATTCGTTTCAAATTTAAATCCTTCAGCAGACATTTTATCATATGCATCTTGCAATTCTGATAACTGACCAGGAATTGTATCATGCAATTTGTTGAAAATATCGGGTATTTGTTCAATTCGTTGTTCTAATTGATTAGTTTCCATCCCCAATGTTTCGTAAATACCTGCAGCGGTTGCGTGATCACCAGTCTCAGTTAAACGTGCAAATTCTGCAAAATCATCTTCAAGGGAACCAAGTATTTCTTCTAACTTATCAATTGCTGGCCCAAATGCAAAATTTTGTGACAACAACACTTTTCTTAGTTCTTGATATTTGCTTTCCAAATCCTTCACTGCCTGCTTATGGGCAGCATCTAATTGTTCTAAGTCGCTTAGCCCTTGGTTTACCACATCAATAATTGCTTCTGCATCACGAATTTGTTGTTGTAAACTTTTCATGCCTTGGGCAGTCTTTAGAAAGTTTAACCCTTGAGAATCAAATAACACGGTATTTGCTTTCAAATCAATATTATTAAATTCACTTGTTTCCAAATGATTGTATTTTGCTTCCAACAATTGAAATTGCTTCAAAGATTGTCCCGTTAAGCTCAACTGGCGACCTTTAACTAACCGATCGCGCATTGGAATCTCAGCCAACTGGGCTTTCTTTTGAATTAATTTATTAACTTTTCGCGCAGTCAACCGTTGAGAGACAAAGATAATCAAATAAATGGCTGCTACAACAATAATCAAGCCAATTACAACATGTCCAATCTGTGTCATACTCTTTTATCTGGTGAACAATAATCACCATACTCCTAACTATCGGGAATTCTAATAAGATTAGCGTACCACGTGAACTCTATTACATGTTAATTTTTAACATTTGTTTAGACTTTATTTGGCGTTCTTTAACATTTTTTAACTTATTCTCTCATTTTTTCATGAAAATAAATACCATAAGTCTGTTTGTTGGTTATCTGAAAGTAGCAAAAAAGCCAAGGCAATTGCCTTGGCTTTTTTTATTGTGTCGCCACAATCCAATATTATGATAAAAATTATCCAATACGGTTGTAGTACTCAACGATAAGGGCTTCATTGTACTCGTGATCCAATTCAGCACGCTCTGGTTCGCGAACCAAAGTTCCCTTTAATGTATCTTTATCAAATTCAACGAATGGTAGTGTTCCAGCTTGTGCTTCCACAGCAGCTTGGATGTAAACATTCTTTTGTGACTTCTCACGAACTGAGATTTCTTGTCCAACAGAAACTTCGTATGAAGGAATATCCACACGCTTACCATCAACTAAGATGTGACCGTGGTTAACAAGTTGACGTGCTTGTTGACGCGTTGAAGCCAAACCTAGACGGTAAACAATGTTATCCAAACGACGCTCTAGCAATGACATGAAGTTGTCACCGTGAGTACCCTTACGAATCTTACCTGCCTTCAAGAACAAGTTGTGGAATTGACGCTCAGTCATACCATAAGTAAAACGTACCTTTTGCTTTTCAGCTAATTGGATACCATAATCTGATGGCTTTGAGCGACGGCCGGCACCGTGATCACCAGGTGCATAATTACGGCGAGCAAGTTCCTTACCAGTACCTGATAATGAAACACCAAGACGACGTGACAAACGGTACTTAGGACCAGTATAACGTGACATATTTAAATGTCCTCCAGAATTTTTTATTTTGTTGAATTCTAGAGAGTTGCCTCACATTCGTGCAATTCACCCAAACTTTCACCGCTGCAGCGCGGGTACTGGTGTGTTCTCCGCCATATTTGAAACGGGTCGGTAAATTGTTGACGAGCTTGCGGACAACCCGCTGCAGTTTTCAACACTCCAAGTATTCTATCAAAATATTAGCTAATAAACAAGCATTAAATAATAATTACGGTTAATCAAGCGCTACCAGCATCATGATTTTTCCATGTAAAATTCAAATCTTGAACCAACATATTGGGTCTGCACATATTCAAAGGGCACCCCTTTTGCATCATAGGTAATTTGCCGTAAGACTAAAACGGGATCACCGCGTTTGATAGCTAGGTATTCTGAAACTCTTTCCTTAACTGCTGCTGCCGTCACGGTCTGTTGTGCACGACCAATTTTCAATCCACGTTCTTCAGCAAGTGTTCGATACAATGAATCAGTCAACGCACTTCTTGATAATCCTTCAATGAGTGACTCAGGAATTGCCGCAACTTCAAAAGCAATTGGCTCATCATCACCGTAACGAACACGCTCCATTCTAAGCACACGTGCGTCTGGTGCTAATTGTAATTGTTCCTGTTCTGAATTAGTCGCCCGACCAGCATGAAAACTAATTGTCTTAGATGTGGCTTTTTTCCCTGCATCTGCCATCAAGTCCGTGAACGATGTAATACCATTCAAATGTTCCTGGACCTTTTGCTCGGATACAAATGTTCCTGAGCCCACACGTCGTTCTAGAACGCCTTCATCTACTAATAACATAATAGCTTGACGTAATGTCATACGAGAGACACCAAACTGCTCAGCCAATTCACGTTCTGCTGGGATTCTATCTCCAGGTACCCACCGACCTGCGTCTATTGCTTCACGAATTTCATCATGAATTTGAATATATACCGGAGAACCCATATTTTTTACTCCTTTGTTTCAACACCGTCTTGCTTTGAAAAACGACGGCCCATGCTATAAGTTGCTTGTAATTCAGTTAAATCAGCATTAAATACATTTAAATCGGCATCTTTTCCAACAGTTAAAGTACCTTTTGTTTTTAAGCCAAATTCAATTGCTTGATTGACCGAAGCCATTTGAATTGCCTCGTGAACGCTAGCGCCTGTAAATGCCATTATATTTCGGAAAGCATCATCAAATTCTAAAACGGATCCTGCTAAAGTACCATCTTCTAAGCGAGCTTGCTTGTCCTTCACCCAAACTTTTTGGCCACCTAATTCAGATTCACCATCACCAAGACCTTTGGCACGCATTGAATCTGTAATCAAGTCAATGCGCTGGGCTGACTTTAATTTATATGCCAAATTTACCATATCTGGATAGACATGGAAGCCATCGACAATCAATTCTGTACGAATATGGTCTTCCAACATTGCATGACCTGTTACACCAGGCTCACGATGTGCCATTGGGCGTTGTGCATTATACAAATGAGTAATATGACTTGCCTTTGAATGATCCTGCAAGAATTCACGTGTCGCATTTGAATGCCCGATTGAACCAATAATATTATTATCAGCCAGATAATTTTCAAATGCCACAACATCTTCAGCTTGTTCTGGTGCATAAGTAATCAAGCGCACACGATTTCCAGAAAGTTCATTCCACTTCTGGACGAGTTCCTTACTAGGCGCAATAATGTATTGCTCTGGTTGCGCACCTTTGAAATGGGGATTAATGAATGGTCCTTCCAGATGAACACCCATAATTGCTGGCTCTTTTTCAGCTGCTTCATTAACAGCTACCATCGCCTTTGAAATATTTTCAACTGATTGCGTCATGGTTGTAGGAAATACAGATGTAATTCCTTCAGAAATTTGGCCATGGACCATTTTAATAATGTCCGTTGCCTCTCCGTCCATTGTATCAAAGCCATAGGCACCATGTGTATGAACATCAATGAATCCTGGCACAATGACTTGACGATCAGCACGAATCAACTCATCTACTGAAGTTGACACTAATTCTGACATTGGTCCCATGGCTTCAATTTGATTGTCAAATCGAATGTAAGCATCCTTTATCACTGGTCGTTCAGCTTCTCCAGTATAAATTGTTGCATGCGTTAAAACTTTACTCATGATATATTCCTCTTATTCCTTCAATGACGCAAGCGGATATCAACCGTCTGAAATTTACTTCTAATTGTCTTCAAGTTTACACGGTCTAGACCGATTTTTCTAGTCAGATCTGCTCCCCAAAATTAAAAAACATAACTTTCTGCCTAAAAAAGAAAGTTATGTTTATCACATTAATACGTTTTAATTTTTACTAATCTGCTGCCAAAGCATCAATTGGATTTAGCTTAGCTGCGCGACGTGCTGGCAATAATGCTGCCAAGAACGAAATAATGAGCGCTAATACTAAGGTTGTCACAACATTACCAAATGAAATTTGAATCATATCGAACTTTGCAATCTTATATAACGCTGCATTCAAGATTGCACCGATACCATAAGCGAAGATAACCGACAAAACGAAACTTGATAACCCAATTAGCAATGATTCTGAAGTGAATAAACGACGAATGTCTTTCTTACTCTCACCTAACGCACGCAAAATACCAATTTCTTTCGTACGTTCTGAAACTGACATGAACATGGTAACAATAATCATCAATGCTGAAACAATCAATGAGATTGCGGCAATTGCAGCCAAGACGTCAGTAGCTAATGTCACGATTGTATTAATCGTATCCAATATTGAACCAACGGTAACGGCAGAATAAAGGCGTTTGTTATCATCACCCTTTAGCTTAGCAATACGCTTTTGGAATGGTTTAACTGCATCAGCATTTTTAACACTAACTGTTGCTAAAGCCGCATTTGTTGAGGCACCAGCTGCTTTATAAGCATCACGAACAGTCTTGTAATTAACAACATTCTGTGCACCTGCTTGACCAGCATCTACCACACCAGAAATTTTCAAATTCTTAGTAATTGTAACTGGTGTTTGACCGTCATCTTTGACCGTCACCCAGGTTACTGTCATAGTTTTACCAACCACTGACTGCCAATTTTTGGTGTTAAACTTCTTAGCAACCGTCTTCTTATCGACAACGATTTCATTTTTACCAGGAATATGGCCGGCCTTAACAACATTTTTCTTGAGTAATGCTGACCAAGTTTGCACTGATGTTAACGTGTAGTCCTCATTATTAAGTTTTGCCTTCATACCTGAAATTTGATAACCAGGAACAACTTTTTTAGCCCCCTTAACATTCTTAATCTGTTGCAATTGTTTATTAGAAATTGTTGTTTTATCAAGATCCGCACCTGTGCCTCCGGCTGCAGCAGTTGGATTACCACCGCTATCTTCATCTTGATAACGCATCACTGCAATTGCTGTCGGATTCGCTAATGAATTGACCTGATCATTAATGTAGGCCTTGACCCCATTTCCCAATCCAGAAAACAGCATAACCGCAAATAGCCCAATCGCTGTTCCTAACATAATAAGTGAGTTACGCCAAAAACTAAAGGTCAAATGCTTATAGGCGTTACGATAAGATGCACTGGCTGGTAATGGACGATCAGTCATACGATTATCATGTTCAGGTACATTGTAAGCCTCACGCAAGTGCCGATCATCATCAATCTGACCATCAGCCAAATGAACAATGCGAGTACCATGATCAGCAACCTCTTGTGAATGTGTAACAGCAATGACTAAGCGACCCTCAGCGGCGATCTCATCCAAAATACGTAATACATCAGCCGTATTTTCTGAATCCAACGCACCTGTTGGTTCGTCAGCAATAATAATTTGCGGATCAGATGCTAAAGCACGAGCAATTGCGACACGTTGCTTTTGACCACCAGACAGCTGGTTAGGGTGCTTTTTGATTTGCTCAGCCAACCCCACTCGTTCCAATAAGGAAGTCGCATGCTTAACTTTTTCAGCTTGTGACAATGAAGTCATTTCTAATGACACCATGACATTTTCCAAAACAGTTAAGTGGCTGATCAAGTTATATGATTGATAAATATATCCAATCGTTCCCCGGCGATATTCATCAAGTTGCTTCTCTTGCTTGTGATCCAATAATTGACCGTCAATAGTGACAGATCCTTCAAATTCACGATCCAATCCACCAATAATGTTCATCAAGGTTGACTTACCACCACCAGATTCACCAAGAATTGAAACAAATTCTCCCAATTCAAAATCTAGATCGATTCCCTTTAAAACAGGGAACTCTTCTTTGCCAAGATAATACGATTTATGTATATCTCGTAACTCTAAGTATGCCATCGATTCTCCTCCAGCCTTTATTTACACTGCGATTTATGGTTCTTAGTGTAACCTGTCTATCAAACGAACGTCAAGAAAGTCATGTTAGTTCTTCATTAGCAAAAAAGTTGGAACACCTGCTTTTGTCCCAACTTCATTTTAAGAAATTAAAATTTATCTAACAGATTAACCTTTTTGTCACACAATACCTAGATAAACCGTTACATAATTTTTTCAAGTGTTTCTAGTACCCCCTCGTGATCACTATCATTTGTCACAACATTATAGCCACGGCCGAACAAGCGGTCATCAGAATTTGGCATGATATAGACGTTGCCCGCAAGCTGCATCATTTCTAAATCATTCATGCCATCCCCAAAGACTGTTAAGTCTTCAGGAGCTAGGTCGATTTGGTCGATCAACATAGTTAAACTAGTTGCCTTATTAACACCCTCAGCTAAAATATCAACAGTCCCATAACCAGAAGTAGTCGCATGTAGTGGTAATTGATTATCATCAATCAACGCAATGGCTTCCTCTGAATGAATTGGTGGAAAAATTCCGGTCACACTAGTTAACAACTCTGGAATATCAGTTAAGTGAGCCACTGTCTCCATATTTGGATAAACTTGCGCCATGTAATCTTGCATATTTTCAGGTAACTCTTGCAATCCAGCCAAGTTATACATGTTATCAGCTGAAAAAGCAATGACACCGATTGTCTCAAAGGCATCACTAGTTAAGATATCCTCCAACTTTTTCAAAGCCGATGCGTTAATATTTCGAACATGTAATTGCTCAGATCCTTTAACCCGCCATGTCGCACCATTCCCAGTGACCAAATGCATCCGATCAACTAATTTGCCAAACTTATTGCGAACCCAGTTTTCGTCACGGCCAGTGGCTATGGCAAACTGATCGCCTCTCTCATCAAGTTGATCCAAAATAGTTGTAAAACGTGCCACGTTAAATTGGCGTTCTGAATTTAAAAATGTTTGGTCTAAATCTGTCACAAATAAGCGTGTCATTCTAGTTCTCCTTTTGCACTATTTTATAGCGATGCGTTAATTGCTTGTTGAACAGCTGGCTTCTCTTCTGCAATTAGTGTCACACGACTTGCAATAACATTAACATCCATTGTAATTTCACGAGTTAAACCTGGTGTCTCCAACTTTGGCTCAAAGAATGCTTTGAATTCTGATAAACGGTCAGCTGTTTTGAAAATCCGGGCTGTTACCGTAATGTAGGTTGTAAACTCCATATCACCACCAACTGTCTTTTCAAGCCAATCCCAATCATTTCGTATCCAATCCCAAGCAAGTTGTTGCCCATCTTCATTTGCGAGTACGCCTTGATACCAACCACGTAAATCTTGTGGTTTAATTGTCTCACTGTCTTCAAAATGACTAACAATTTGTGTCAACAAAGCTTTATCTGACGTCTTTGTGAGTGCTGACATGATATCACGTTGATAACCACCATCTGAAGTTGTACGATAGTCGGCCAACAATTGATCAAACAATTCTTGATTGCCGAAGTGCTTTACTTCATTAGCAAGGACAATGGCCCGAATGTCGGCAGGCAACTTAACAAGGTTCGGTTGATTTTCTTGTACTAGTGCATGTGCTGATGCAACAGCTTTTTGATTTTCACCAAACAACGCTGCATCAGCAATAACTGGCCGACTGACTTGATCATCAATCGTTTCAGCTGGCTTTTTATGCCAATCTAGGCGTGCAAATTGTGATGCTGATAGCTCATTTACTAGTTGCTTAAATGCCTTCTCTTCAGAAGTATCTGGTGTCATAAACTTTTTCAAATTACCAATTACTTGATAGAGTGCCGTGTTAACAACGCCTGACTGACTAGTTGCAAAGTTGCGTAAGATTGGCACAACCACTGCGTATGAGATTTGACGTCCTTCAGCTAATAAACGTAAATCTTGTAGCAATTGCAATTGGGTAATGGCACTTAAGCTATCAACATGATTTAAAATATCCTGTAATAATGCTGGCTCATAATTGACAATAAAGTGAGCCGTATTATCCACATTTAATCGGAAAGGTGTCCCCGCAACTTGACGTAATTCTTCATAGTCACCAAGCACTAATTGCTGCGTAACCATTAGTTCGGGTATATCCGTGTAATTACTGTGCAACGGAATTTGCCACTGACGCTTCTGATCAACCCCATCACCAATAAAGAATTGCTCCTGAGATAATGTTAGTTTATCATTAACCACTTTGACGTTCACAACCGGATATCCTGGCTGTTCTAACCAAGTACTCATCATTGCAGTTAAGTCAATTCCTGCCGCTTTACCAAGTGCTGCCCACAAATCAGAACCTTTAGCATTTGCAAATTTATGAGCCTCAAAGTAATCTTTCAAACCACGACGCAATGCATCGTCACCGATTAACGAACGGACCATCACTAACATGCGCGATCCCTTGGCATAAACGATTGCGCCATCAAAAATAGCATCAATTTCTGCTGGCTTCTCAACTTGTACATGGACAGATTGCACACCATCAGTCGCATCACGTTGCAAGGCAGATGCTGCCTCTGATGTTTGGAAAGTTTCCCAAATATGCCAGTCTGATTGTAACGCATCAATCGCCACATATTCCATCATATTTGCAAAACTCTCATTTAACCATAAATCGTCCCACCACTGCATCGTCACTAAGTCGCCAAACCACTGATGTGCTAGCTCATGTGCTATCACTGTCGCAACACGTTGCTTCATTTCAACTGATGCATTTGCCTCATCAATCGCTAAGTAAGCTTCACGGTAAGTAACTAATCCCCAATTTTCCATTGCACCTGCTGAAAAATCAGGCAGTGCTAATTGCCATGAATGTGGTAATGGATATGGTGTTTGGTAATAGTCTTCATAAAATTCAATTGAACGTTTTGCAATGTCCAAGGCAAAATCTAATTCTGATGGCTGATGAGCTTTTGTTGCAAAGACCCCAATCTGCACACCACTATTTGTCTTGGTCAACTTGCTTTGCATCTCACCAAATGCAAAAGCAACTAGATACGTTGACATTTTAACCGTTTGTGCAAAATAGTGAACCCCATCGTCCACCTTTTCTTCAGGCATATTAGCAATAATTGTTTCATTTTCATGTTCATCATATTTAATAGCCAATGAAAAAGTTGCCTTAGCGGCTGGCTCATCAATACTTGGAAAAGCTTGACGTGCTGCGGTAGTCTCAAATTGCGTACCAATCAGTTGCTTTTTTTGACCATCAATTTGATAGTACGAAGGGTAGATGCCCATCATCGTATCTGTCAGTGGGGCTGTATAATCAACTACAATCGTCAATTCGCCTGGTTCAGGAGCAGTAAATGTAAGGGTTTCATCCTCATCATTTGTTGTGGCGATAACCGTTTGACCATCAACGGTAACATTATTAATCGACAAGTATTTTTGATTCAAAATAATTGCCGTTTGTGTTGCAGATCCTTTAATTGTTGTTTTACCTGCAATAACTTTTGTTTCTCGATTGATATCTAAAAAGATATCATAATGAGTTGGTCGAAAAATGTCGACTAAACGCTGTCCTTCTACCATAAATCCATAATCCCCTTTTTATGCATCGCTCAGTATCAAACTGATTGATAAATATTCTATCTGTTTTCATTTTATCATAGTGTTATGAACAGTGTGATTGCTGATTGTTTGTGTATATAACAAAAAAGCAGAATTTTGGAACGCGTTTATACTATCAAACTTACCCGTTTATAATTAATATGTTTTTAGTTTAACGTATAAAAAAAGACTGACAGAAATTTGTCAGTCTTTTTAATCAATAGCTCATCAGGGAGTCGAACCCTGGATGCCGGTGTGAAAAACCGGAGTCTTAACCGCTTGACCAATGAGCCAATATTACTTTGTTGCCTCAACAACATAAATAATAATACCAGCTTCGCCAAACGTTTGCAAGCTTTTTTTATAAAAATTCCAATTTATTCAAATTCAGCATTCTTGACCATCGTCGCTGTGATTGTATCTAACAATAATTGGTTTAAACCGCCTTTTGTTAGTACATCAAAACCAGCAGCAGTTGATCCACCAGGAGTCATTACTTCGTTAGCCAAATCTAATGGTGCTTTCTTTGCCTGAGCCATATGCCGGGCAGTTCCAGCAACTGTTTGTTCTGCTAGTTTAGCCGCCACCTCATCAGTTAATCCTTTGGTAACCCCAACCTCTTTTAAGGCCTCCGTAAATGCAGCCACAAATGCTGGTCCAGAACCTGCAATAGCACTAGCAATACCAAATTGTTCTTCAGTTAATTCATCAGTACGACCCAACTCCAAAAACAACGCTGCTACTGCCCCTTTAATGTCCGCATCAACATCAGCATCAAATGCCAATGCTGTATAACCATAGTTAACCGCAACATTAACGTTAGGTAATGCACGCGCAACCACCACTGTCTTCCCCAATGACTTATGCAATTGGTTCAATGAAATCCCACCTAAAACTGAAGCAACAATGACACTTGGTTTGATTAAAATACCAGGTTGTAATTCGCGCGCAACCGCTTCTAATTGTGCTGGTGGTGTGGCTAATACGACCAAATCAGATGTTAGCCATACTTCCAAGGCAGAATCTTTTGCTTCAATATGTAGTGACTCTGCAACCTTATGGCCAGCATGTGGTGAATAAACGACCTGTTGAATTTCCTGATTACCTGACCAACCCTTGATCATGGCTTGTGCCATATTACCTGCACCAATAAATCCGATAGTTAGCATGTGACACCCCTTTTTTCAATAATTATGTTTATCATAACATAGCAGCAATAAAAAAGAGTCCGACAAATGGCCGAAATTTTGTTCACTATACTGTGAAAAATAGACAACCATTTGTCCAACTCTTTTATTTTATGAAAATCCTTCACGTTCAGATAGCGAGAACGATTTATTATGGTATCGCATCGACATGATCAATCCAACTCCAATCATGTTTCCGATTAGGGCTGAACCACCTTGAGAAATAAATGGTAGTGGAATTCCAGTTAGTGGTACTAACCCGATATTCATACCAATATTTTCAAAAATATGGAACAGTAGCATCATAACAACACCTGTTGCGATATATGCGTAGAATTGATTTGATGAATCAAAGACCACCTGAATGATTTGATAAATGAGCAAAAAGTATAGAATCAGCAGCAAAACACCACCAACAAACCCAAAATTTTCACCAATTACTGAAAAAATCATGTCGGACTCACGAACAGGAACATTAACGTGAGAAACATTAAATCCTGTTCCCGTAATTCCTCCAGAGCCAATGGCTTTCATTGACTGCCATAGCTGATAAGCACCATTTGATGTATCATTCTGTGGATTCAACCAGGCGTCTATACGTGTAAATTGATAGGCTTTAAAACCTACCTGTTCAAGCAAATGACGTCCCCAAGTCTGGGTAACGAACAAAATAGCAACAGAACCTAGTGAACCAACAACCGCAATAATAGGTGCAAGATATAACCATGATAGTCCTGAGACCAAAGTCATACCGAACACCACTGCAATAAAGACTAAATTCGTACCAAAATCACTACCATTTACAACTAATACCGGTAATGTCCACAACACAATCTTCCATAGTAATCGCCAATCCGATTTCATGGTGTGGTTAGGGTTCGAGATATTGTGATCAGTAATTACCCTAGCTAACATAATAATGAAAGCTGGCTTCATAATCTCAGCTGGTTGGAAAGTAATTGGACCAATGGCAAACCATTTTCCACCGGTACTAGCATAATAAGATTTCGAATAGAAGAATAGCACGGCAATCATTAGTACCATACCAACCGCAAAAGCATATGGTGCGATTCGCCATAACTGTTCGGAATCAAACTGCATGATAACCATGACACCAATGATACCAACGACATAATAGGCTAATTGTAGTAATACCATTCGTGTCACATTAACACTAGCATCATGGGTTCCAGCGACATACAACGACGCTAAACCAATCAGCGCTAACATCATGACAACGAAAATGATTGACCAATCTATTTCACCACCATCTTTTGAGAAAAAACGTTTGAGCATGTTTCCCCCTTTATTTATTGGTTTATTTAACTGATTAGTGATGCAAATTAAATTCTGCAAGTAAACTTGCAACTGCATCATCAAAATTATCTGCTGTTGTTTGATGTCCATCAGCAAATGTCACAACAAGTGGTGAATTTTTCTCGTCAACTGTTCCTAATGTCACCTTATTAATCATAACTTCTGAAATGCTATCATCTAACTCATTAATTTCAACAGCAACTGGTTTATTTTTTCGTGCCATATTTACCTTCCTTAATTTGCATGCATGTGGGCAAGCAACATACCTGCTCCCTTAGCAACGTTATCTAATGGTTTTTCTGAAATCATAACAGGTACACCCAGGTGTTGCGCAATCAACTTATCAACACCACGTAATAATGCACCACCACCTGTTAGCACAATCCCTCGATCAATGATATCCGAAGCTAATTCTGGTTGGATTCGTGCCAATACCGCATGTGCTGCTGTTACAATCTGCGTTAATGTGTCATGCATCGCCTCTTCAACTTCATTAGCATTTAACGTCACTGTTCGTGGCATCCCAGTAAAACTATCACGACCGCGAACTTCCATTTCTTCTGGTTCATCAAGTGGTGTTGCTGTACCAATCTGAATCTTTATTTGCTCAGAAGTACGTTCACCAATCATCAGACCATGATCATTTTTGACCATGTTTGAGATATCCACATTCATTTTATCACCAGCAATGCGAATGGACTCTGAAGTCACGATATCACCTAATGAAAGTACAGCAATATCAGTTGTACCACCACCCATGTCGATTACCATTGATGCAATGGGTGAAAAAATATCTAATCCAGCACCAACCGCAGCTACTTTTGGTTCGTATTCTAAATAAACCTTACCACCGCCAGATTTTTCGGCTGCACCGATAATCGCTTTACGTTCAATACTTGTGATGTTTGTTGGTGCACAAACCATAATATTTGGTCGTGACATAACACCTTTCACATTTAATTTTGACATAAATCGTGACAACATTGCCTCTGTCATATCAAAATCAGAAATAACACCATCTTTTAATGGACGAACAGCCCTAATATTTCCCGGGGTACGCCCAACCATTTGATAAGCTTCCGTTCCAACGGCTAAAATCTTTTCTGTTTTTGTATCAATCGCCACTACAGATGGTTCATTTAAAATAATACCTTCCCCATCAACATAAATCAGCACATTTGCCGTTCCTAAATCAACGCCGATTTCTTTGGCCATGAAATTCACCTCTTATTTTTTATCGAGCAAGCTCGTTCAAATTTCTAATTACTATCTTTAATAGTATAAACCATACACACGAAAAAATCTTGAAAAATCCGTATCCGTTATCTTTGTTTGCCGGACCTTAACGAACAAGGTAAAATAAAAGAAAAACATTCGCAAAGGAAATTAGGATAATGAAGCTAACTCTACGAGAAATGGCGACGATTTTAAACGCGCCAATTCAAAATGAAGCAGATGTCGCTGTCACGAGCACCGCATTTGATTCTCGCCAAGTAAAACCTGGTGGTCTCTTTATACCTTTGGTAGCTGATAATGATGGTCATCATTATGTTGATGCGGCTGAAAGTAATGGTGCAACTGTTGCTTTATGGCAAGCTGATCATCAAAATGTACCCAATCATCTGCCAGTCATTATTGTGCCCGACACGCTTGCAGCCTATCAACAATTGGCTAGCCACTACCTATCCCAAGTTGATCCTTTAGTTGTGGCAGTCTCTGGTTCAAATGGTAAAACCACGACCAAAGATTTCATCGCTGCGATCGGACAAACAAGCTACAAAACCGTCAAAACTCCTGAAAATTTCAATAATGAAATTGGTGTCCCACAGACTATTCTTTCTATGCCTACTGATACTGAACTCTTGGTGATTGAGATTGGCATGGACCATCCAGGTGACTTAACGTTCTTATCAAAGCTAGTAAAACCAGACATCGCTTTACTAACAATGATTGGTGAAGCCCATATTGAATTTTTCAAGACCCGCGAACGGATTGCTGATGGAAAAATGGAAATTATCAATGGTTTGAAGGAGCATGGTCACCTAGTCTTTAATGGAGATGAACCATTATTGCTTGAACGAGTTGGGCAACATGCTCATTTACTACACGATTCATTTGGATTAAATAGTACAAATGATCTATTTGCCAGTGAAATTGACATGACCCCCGTACAAGCCAATTTTAAAACCAATCAAAGCGCACAACGCTTCACTATTCCAATGACTGGTCGCTACAATGTAACAAATGCCCTTTCTGCGATTACCGTTGGACACCTGTTACACATTTCGGATGAAAAAATTGCCCAGGCCCTAGCCGAGGCACCTATTACAGAAAATCGTACTGAGTGGTTAGATGGTCAATTTGGCGGTAAAATTCTTTCTGATGTTTATAATTCTAACCCAACTGCTGCAAAAGAAGTGCTCCATTTCTTTGCAGACACACCAACTCAAGGAAAGCGCATTGCCGTCTTAGGTGACATGCTACAGTTAGGTGATGCATCACCAGCATTGCATGCTAGCCTTATGGAAAACTTGAACCCAGATAAAATTGCTCATGTTTATTTAGTTGGTGAGGAAATCAAGTCACTTGAAGAAGCCTTACAACCCATTTATCCAACCGGTACGGTAAAGCGATATGCGATTGATGATCCAGAAAGCTTATTGAAGGATCTACTCGCTGACCTAACACCTGATGATACCATTATGCTGAAAGGTTCACATGGTGTGCATCTTGAAAACATTGTCAATCAATTAAAAAAATAATTATTCCATAGAAAAATCAGTTAGAAATTATGTATAAAATTTCTAACTGATTTTTCTGTTATTACAAATTAAAATATTGCTTTAAGTACGCAGCAACACCATCTTCATTATTCGTTAATGTCTCTGCCTTTGCTACTTGCTTAATTTGCGGAATGGCATTTCCCATTGCAACACCAATCCCAGCTTGCGCAATCATCTCAAAGTCATTTTCTTCATCCCCAAACGTCATCACATTATCCAACGTTTCACCAAAATGGGCCATCAATTGCGTTAATCCGCGTGCCTTATTGACATTATTTGGCAAAAATTCCAACAATTCAGCGCGTGAAGGAACAATATGCAATAAATCGTTCAACTCAGCCGGCATCTCTTTGCGAACACGCTGGACAACTTCTGCCGGTGCTGCACACACTGCTTTACCAAACGTTCGATCTGCTGGTAGGTCATCAAATGAAACATCCGTGAATGGTAAAACCGCCCCCATTGTTGATTCATATGCCGATTTTCCTAATGTAATCAATGAATAGACCTGATCTGCCCCAATCACATCAATAGGATAATGTCGATTCTGCGCATCCTGATATAAAGCAGCGACTTCATGTTTACTGATGGTTGTTTGTGCTAAAATGCGCTGTGTTTGATTGTGTTGAATTAAACCACCATTAAATGTAATGGCATAATCTGTTGGCTCAAATAATTCTAACTGTGTTAACAACTTCTGAATGCCTTGAATTGGACGCCCTGTACATAAAACAATGCGCTTACCCATTTTGTGCAGTTGTTTCAAAACACGTTCATTTTCTTCTGAAATTTCTTTAGCCGAATTTAATAATGTATTATCAAGATCAAGCGCAATTGTCGTAATCATCATTAGCCATCCTTTTAAATATTGATACATTTATTATACCAGTAATCGGAAAAACATTTTTTGTACAAGAGAGAGCGAGACAAAAGTTGTTTTGAAGCCGGTGTGTAACGTGATTTGCGTCATTTTTGGCCGAAGCAAAGCGAAGGACAGGAATGGCGTAAATTGCGTTACATTGAGGCTTCAGACTTTTGGAACGCGTTTAAGAGGGAGTGTGACAAAAGTTGTTTTGGAACCGATTGTAACGATAATTAGGCGGTTTTGGTTCGTAGCAAAGTGGAGAGCCAGAATCGCCTAATTGTTGTTACAGCAAGGTTTCAGACTTTTGGAACACGTTGATGCTATCAAACTGAAATGCTTTTAATTAAGATATTTTTAGCAAAAAAGTTGGAACATTTTCTTTTGTCCCAACCTCTTCTTATCTTTTAATTATTGATAATTTTTAAACAGACTTGATGTAATTAACACCATCTGCTGCGGGCGCCTTTGACTTAGCAAAGAAGATCACTAAGACCAAAATTGTTAACACATAAGGCGCAATTTGTAAGTAAACCGCTGGAATTTGGTCAATAACTGGTAATTGTGCACCGACGATCGCCATCGATTGTGAGAAACCAAAGAATAGCGCTGCTCCCATCGCACCAATTGGATTCCAACGACCAAAAATCATTGCTGCCATCGACATATAACCTTGACCAACAATGGTTGATGCAGAAAAGTTTCCAGCAATTGATTGTGCAAATAATGCACCACCAATACCACCAAGCACACCTGAAATCAGCACACCTGAATAACGTAATGTATATACTTTCAACCCTAATGTATCAGCTGCCTGTGGATTTTCACCGACAGAACGCAGACGCAACCCAAAACGAGTGTTGAATAATACCCACGATGCAATAAATGCAATCAAAATAGCTACCCAAGCAGTTGATGATGTTTTTGTAAACAAGACAGGACCAATAAATGGAATCTTGCTTAACCCAGGTACATTCCAGTAACCAAAGTTTTGTGAAATCATTGAAGTTTGTCCCTTACCATACATTAACTTAATGATATACACACCCAAAGCTGGTGCCATCAAATTCATAACAGTACCTGAAACAATATGATCTGCACGTAAGGTAACCGTTGCCACTGCGTGTATCAGTGAGAAAACTAGCCCAATAACACCACCAGCAATTAAACCTAACCAAGGTGTCGCACTACCAAATTGATCTGCGAAAGTTAAGTTAAAGACAACACCTGCAAAAGCTCCCATAATCATGGTTCCTTCCAAACCAACGTTAACGACACCCGCACGTTCTGAAAAAGTACCGCCCAAAGCAGTAAAAATCAAAGGTGCTGAGTAAACTAGTGTACTTGAAATCACTAATTGTAAAATTGTTTCCACACTCATGATTACTTTGCCTCCTTTTGATTAGCTTTTATTGCTTTCTTTTTCTTCTTATCTTTATCCTTTGAATCATCTTCATCTAACTTAACTAAAATCAAACGAATCAAATAATTTGCACCAATGAAGAAGATAATCGAAGCAGTCACAACTGAAACCAATTCAGTAGGCACCCCTGTCGCTAGTGGCATGCCTAACCCACCAACTGATAGAACTGAGAACAGGAAGGCAGCGAAGATGATTCCTAGGAACGAACCTGATGCTAATAGTGCAACCGCCATTCCATCATAACCAACTTGTGGTGCTGCAGATTGTGAGAAGATATTTAGATAGGTTCCCAATCCTTCTGTTGCACCAGCTAAACCGGCTAACGTACCAGAGATTGTCATTGCCGTAATCGCATTGCGCTTAGCTGACATACCCGCATAGCGAGCAGCATTGGGATTTAGTCCGACAGCCCGAATTTCAAACCCCAGCGTTGTGCGTTTCATGATAAACCAGATGGCCAATAGTGCAACGACTGCAATGATGAAGCCGATGTTCAATCGTGAGCCACCAGTTAAATTAGATAAGAAATCCCAGCGGAGTGAATCCGAATTACCCAATGTCTTGGTCATATCTGTCGTTGCCATCAGTTTATTAGGCAATCCTTGGACAATCGCATTACCACCATATAAAGCGATGTAGTTTAACATAATTGTTGTAATAACTTCAGAAGCTCCAAACTGTGCCCGTAACCATCCGGGAATATACCCCATAACGGCACCACCAAGAGCACCAATAATTACCGCAACTGGAATTAAAATCCAAGGATTCATCCCTTGATTGGCCAATACAAACCAAGTCGATGCAATCCAACCAACCCAAACTTGTCCTGAAAGCCCAATGTTAAAGAAGCCAGCAGCTTGGGCTACCAAAAATCCAGCAGCTGTCAAAATCAAGGGGGTCATTGCCCGCAATACTTCACCAATGTTTAAAGAAGATCCCAGTGCTGACTGAAGTAAACTGATATAGCCCGTAACGGGGTTAAATCCTGATATCAGCATGATGATCGCACCGACCATCAAACCAAAGAATACAGCCAAGCCAGCGACGAGACCAGTACTATATGAATTAATTTTATTCACGAGATCATTCTCCTGCTAATTGTGCTCGAGCATCGTATAATGACATTCCGGCCATCAACAAACCAAGCTCATTCTTCGTTGTTTCGTTTGCATTCACAATACCAGTTATTTCACCATGTGAGATAACTGCAATACGATCAGCAACATTCAAAATTTCATCCAATTCAAAGCTAACTAACATCACTGCTTTGTTCGCATCACGTTGATAAATTAACTGCTGATGAATATATTCAATTGCCCCAACATCTAGACCACGTGTTGGTTGAGCAGCAATAATAAAATCAGCATTACGATCTAACTCACGTGCAATAATTGCTTTTTGTTGATTACCACCTGATAATGAACCCGCTGTTACTAACTCGTTCACTGTACGCACATCAAATTTCGTAATCAATTCACGTGCATGTTTATTAATGGCATCATAATCTAAGACACCATACTTTGAAAGCGGCCGCTTATAGTAAGTTTGTAATGCAATATTCTCCGCCAACGTCATTTCTAACTCTAATCCGAAGCGTTGTCGATCCTCTGGAATATGAGAAACCCCTGCTTCAATAATTTGACGAGGCTTTTTATTTGTTAGATTCTTTCCATTTAATGTGACCTTACCCGATGTAACAGGTAGCAATCCGGTAATTGCTGAGATCAATTCGGATTGACCATTACCATCAATACCAGCAATACCAACAACTTCACCCGCATGAATATCAAGGCTTAAATCCTTTACCGCAGTTAACCCACGGCTATCCTTAACGGTTAAATGTTCTAATGAAATGACCGTCTCTTTAGGTTGTGCAGGGGTTTTCTCCGTTGCATATAAAGAAACAGACCGTCCAACCATGATATCTGCTAATTCCTGTGATGACACACCTGCCACTGGGAAAGAGTCAATTGATTTTCCACGGCGAATAACTGTCACTTGATCAGCTACTGCCTTAATTTCATCCAATTTGTGTGTAATTAGAATGATTGACTTACCCTCTTTAGCAAGGTGTCGCATAATATCCATTAATTCATCAATTTCTTGCGGTGTTAGAACTGCGGTTGGCTCATCAAAAATTAAAATATCCGCACCACGGTACAATGTTTTCAAAATTTCAACACGTTGTTGCATACCAACAGAAATATCACCTGCTAATGCATCCGGATTAACATCTAGCTTGTATTGTTCAGATAATTTCTTAATGTCTTGGCTAGCCTTTTTAATATTTAATTTCATACCATTAACTGGTTCAGAACCTAAGATAATATTTTCAGTGACCGTAAAAGCATCCATCAACATAAAATGCTGATGCACCATACCAATTCCTAGTTCCGCTGCCTTGGCTGGACTGTCTACCGTAATCTTTTTACCATTAATTAAAATATCACCAGATGTCGGTTGTAATAAACCAGATAATTGATTCATTAAAGTTGACTTTCCTGCACCATTTTCTCCAAGTAACGCATGAATTTGACCACGTCTTACTTGCAGATTAATTTCGTCATTTGCACGAAACTCGCCAAATTGCTTAACTATATTGTGCATTTCTAACACAATTGGCTCATCTGCCATATTCTCTCTCCCTGAAAAAACCTTTCACTTGCTTCTCTATAAAACTCAACATATAAAAGTCATTTTACAGATTATTTTTACACATTTCTAGTGTTCATCTAAATATACTTCGTCTTTTAACAATTTTGTCATAAAGTAACATTAAAATGAATAACAGCAACAGAAAAAGCCGAACATTAATTGTTCCGCTTCCCCCAAACATTAATACCTGTTTTTTACTTCATTTTGCTTGGAACTGTGACATCCCCAGCCTTCACAGCAGCCTTCGCTTTTTGAACAGCTTGTTTTTCTTTGCTATCTAAATTATCAGTCGTTAGTCCAACACCACCATTGTTCAAGCCAAATGTCACAGTCTTACCACCAGGAAAATGCCCCTTCATCGCTTGGTTAGCAAGTTTAACGACAGAACTTGGAATCTTTTTGACTGCTGAAGCCAACGTTAGATTCGATGCTTTATCATCTTTAGTTTTGTATGCCCCCTGAGATTTTTGATCCATGTCAACACCAATTACCCAAGCTTTTTGCTTATCAGTATCCGTTAACTTTGTATCAATATCCTTAGCAGACGTAAAGACAGCATTACCGGCAGGACCCGCAGCTTGGAAAATAATATGTGATCCAGATGTATACATGGCATCTGCAATTGTCTTTGACTTTGCAGTATCCGTAAATGACTCGATAAATTGCGAGTCAACTGTGATATTGGGATCAACAGATTTAACACCTGCGATATAGCCTGCCTGAAAGGCTTTAATAGTTGCTGAACTCATACCACCAATGAAACCAACCTTCTTGTCACCCAATTCTTGAGCCTTGGTTGCTGCGGCAACACCCGCTAAGTAAGAAGCTTCATGTTGTTTAAACATCATTGATGCGACGTTTTTTAACGGCTTTTTGGCCTGATCATCAATCAAAACATATTTTGTGTTTTTATTTTTTTCGGCTGACTCGACTAAAGCATCATTAGTTGCATAACCAACGCCAATTAACAAATCATAATTTGCTGAAACACCTTGTTGAAAGTTTGGGGCAAAGTCTGCATTAGTTTTAGAGGCAAAATAATCGTAACCATTCTTCCCCTTCTGTAAGTGATGTGATTTTCCCCAATCCGTCACACCTTTCCAGGCAGATTGATTAAATGATCGGTCATCGACACCACCAACATCAGTGATCATCGCAACTGAAAAATCTTTCTTATTGGTACTTGTGTGCTTATTTTGAGCCAACGTTGCACCCACACCAACAACTATGATGACAGCTACACCACCAATAACCAAATTACGACGTGAAACCATGTTCCGTTCTCCTTAATTTTCGTTCTTCTAAACGACAAATACTGATTAGTTAACATCAGGTTAACATTGTTTAGCTCGCTAATTTTCTTGAATAGTATAGCCTTTAGCTACATCATTTGCAATATACAAACTAACAGAACTGCTAAATTGAGTAAAACGTTTTACTGACTTTTTAATACTGTTTTTGTTTCAAATACGAACAATTAATAAAATGGTCTTTAAAACATTTGTTATAAAACGTTTTAAAGACCATTACTCGATAATATTTTTCTGTGACTATTCGTTATTTTTTTAAGTTACAATTAAGTAACAATATTTAGAACGTCTGCTTGAACTTTGAGTTAGCTGGATGGGCTGGTACTTTAATATCACCTTTAATAATTGCCTTCTTCGCCTGCAAGACGGCTTTTTTCTCATCACTATTTAAGTTCTTTGTCGGTACAGAAACACCGCCTTCTTTTAGTCCATAAGCAACAATTTCCCCTCCTGGGAACTGATTCTTCATTGCTTTATTCGCAATAAGGTGTAGACCACGTCCGACACCAGTGATTGATGAAGTCAAAGTGAAATTATCTTTTTTACCATCCTTTGTTTGGTAATTTCCCATATTAGATTGATCCATGTCAACCCCAATGACCCATACCTTATCCTTTGAATTTGACATCAAGTCCTGGTTATTATCTTTTGCAGCCGTAAAGACACCATTACCAGTTGCGCCAGCCGCCTGGAAAATAACCTTTTCACCCTTAGCCATCATCGCATCGGTAATCGTTTGCCCTTTGGCGGCGTCACCAAATGAATTAGCATACTGCACATCAACGGCCAAGTTTTTATCGACGGATTTTACACCTGCAGTGTACCCAGCCTCAAACGCATCAATAATATTACTGTGCATACCACCAACAAATCCTACGGTACTTTGATGCAAGGCTTTTGCTTTAGTAGCTGCAGCAACACCAGCTAGATATGAAGACTGTTCAGAACGAAACATGACCGAAACAACATTCTTAGTTTTCTTTTGATCAATGTCATCAACTAAAACATAGTCCGTCTTTGGATTCTTTTTAGCTGATGAAACAGTTGCATTATGCAAAGAGTAACCAATACCAGCAATCAAATCATATTTACCTTGCACTGCTTGTTGGAAGTTAGGCGAGAAATCTGCCTGTGATTTAGATTGTAAGTAATTATAGCCATCACTACCCTTTTTTAAATCATGCTCCTTGCCCCATGCCTGTAATCCTTCCCATGCTGATTGATTAAATGATTTATCATCGATACCACCAACGTCTGTTACCATTGCTACCGTATAATTCTTCTTAGCAGAAGAATTTGAAGAACTTAATGTACCATACGCAACGCCACCAATAACAACGACTGCTGCGACACCACCTATTATTTTTAATCGACGTGAAACCATACTTTGCCCACTTTCTTAACCGTTTAGAGGTAACATTCTGTTATTTTTTAATTTATCACCCTTCAAATTATACGGTTAACCCCATCATTTTTTCAAGCGATTTTTTCGTTATTTAAATATTCAAACACTGTAAACCCTTTGTTTATAAGACATTTTTACTTTATAAACGAACAATTTTTACAATTAATTCACAACTTATACGGCCGTTCATTAGCAATTGTATGACCTAACACTATGTTACTAAGCAAATCAACGAATCATAATATCTTTAATTACGATTGTTTCAGTGACTGATATTTTTACAAAGCAATTAATATTCCGATTATCCTTTTTAAAATAACTATGCCTATAATTAAATTAGTTTTATAATTAAGGCAATCCTTATAAGAAGAGTAAGCGAGGGAGTGTGTGTGGCAAATTTTAAAGAAATATTTAAACGAAGTGATGTCCAGAAATTAATTGCTCTAATTTTCATTTTGATCGTTTTGTATATCATTCGTGATTTAATCAGCATTGTATTATTAACGACCATTTTTAGCTATTTAGCTGTCAAAATTGCAAGTAAAATTAATCGTTGGACGAAAATTCCCTATGGTTTTTCAGTATTAATCTTCTTTATTGTTGGTATCATTGTTTTTGTTATGGCTTTTACGTCTATCGTACCAACCTTAGTTAAACAATTTGCCGTTATCCCTGACGAAGTTATGAAGGTCGTCAAAAATTTCCCTGATATTAAGAAATATCTAAATGATACTTATCAAAACCTTGATTTGTTAAATGAACTCACAAAAAACTGGAAAAGCCTCCTTGAAAGTGGTTGGGATACACTCAACGTCATTGGTAGTGTTCTTTCTAAAGTTTTATTATCAATTTTTCTTAGCTTCATCTTTGCTATTTCATGGCAAAGATTACGAATTTTCGGTACACAGTTCATCCACTCAAATTATCCAAAATTCTTTACGAATGTCTATGATCTAACTAGTACCTTTGTTTTAATCTTAGGAAGTGTCATTGAGGTCCAGATGATTATTGCCTTTATTAATACAATACTAATGGTTATTGGTCTGAGTTTCTTAAAGGTCCCAAGCATTTTGGTCATGGCCTTGCTAATATTTATTCTTGGTTTAATTCCAATTGCTGGTGTGCTACTATCATTAATTCCGCTAAGTGTGATTTCGTTTGCAGCGCTTGGTTGGACTGGTATGATTGAAGTTTGGATTTTAGTAGCCGTTATTCATCTCTTTGAGTCATATTTCTTGCATCCAAGATTAATGGCCACGCGTACTGAACTACCAATTTTTCTAACCTTTGCAACCATTATCGTGATGGAACACCTCTTAGGCGCTTGGGGACTAATTATCGGCGTGCCAATTGTCGCCTTTATTCTCAACCTTATCGGCGTTCAAGAAGCCTCAATCTCGAAGCATTCGTTAGAAGAGAGCACCAGATAAAGATCGTTTATGCTATAAAACTTACAGGTTTATGATTACTGTTAAATTTTTTTATTATAAAAAAGACGTTGACTGGTATGTGCCAGTTCAACGTCTTTTTTCTTTATTCCTATTCTGCTAATTAGCACCATCATAAACAACTTTGAATACTTCACAAACGCAAGGTATTTTTTCATGGAATTGCTTACCCATCTGCGCATATTCAGACTTGAAAAACTTTTCATGAACCTCGCGCCAATAACTTAACGAGCGATCGCCCTCGCCTTCATGATAGGCGTGTTCCGCCGACACCAAATCATAAGGTATCGTTTCTACAACGGTTGTTTGTGTAATACAAACAGGTTGTCCATCACCATTTAAAATAATATTATATTCGCCAACATAAGGCTTAGGTTCACCCAATTCATAAAGTTCAGCAGCTGAAGTTGTTGCCGTTTTAACGCCTTGAACGGTTAATGTTGCTAATTCATTCGCCATTTCAGTGCTATCCCCGTATGCCCAAGCCGAATAAGCTGTCGCTGGATCCAAATGACTAACCTGACAAAATTCTTGCCAGTAATTTTCAATCTCTGTATTTTGCATATTAAAATCTCCTAGTTATGGTTCTTATTAGTGATGTTTCATTTTCATTTGTACTTTTTGATTAGCAGTAAAATGTCCTAGTACTGGTTGTCCATGCTCAATCATCAAGACGTCTAGTTTAAACAATTTTGGAAAAGCTTTGTAATAGAACCGCGTTAACGACCACTCTAGGCCCATGAGTGCCATCGCCGTTACAAAGAATGGAATTATTCCTGGCATATATGGCTTTTGTTTAAAAATAAAGTAACTTATTTGCATGCCAAAATAACAAATTGCCCAAGTATAGAATGCGAATCCTAGGTAAAATATAATTTGAAATAAACGACTTCTTTGGTTAAATTTTTGCTTATACCGTACCGATATTTTTTCGAAAACTGGTATAACAAACGCTATCCCACCTTCAAATAATGTTGGTGGCACTAAGGTACTGTCTAGTTCTGCATCCGCATGATACCCTAACCAGTGACATACTTTGTACCCAAACGTTCGCATTAAGGTATATAGCGGAAAGAATAGTGCAACTGATCCGGGTTCAGGCATTCCTTCAAAGTTAACATTCGTATTGATGGTTGATTTACCTGTAAAAGCAACATAAAAAGCTTCGGAATACGCCATACTAAAGAAAATATTCAATAACTGAAACACAATAAACCCCATCGTAATGAAAAAAACACCCCAACTCTTGCCCTTGTTTTTTCTCTTAGCCATACACACTCCTCAAACAATACCCACAACTACTCTGATTCTTTTTTTCTGCGCCCTACGACTGGCTGACTATGTTCAGTCATAATCACATCGAGCTTAAAAACTTTCGGAAAGACTTTATAATATAATTGCGTTAATTTCCATTCGGCAAACATCATTACCACAATTGTAATACCCATACTTGCTGCACTTGAAGAACTAGTTATCCCAATAAATTCAGTAATTGCGTAACAAATTTTCACACCGTAATAACAGACTGCCCATGTCCAAGTAACAAAGCCTAAATAAAAAATTGTTTGAAACAATTTACTGCGTTGTTGGTATCTTGCCTTATACTTCGGTGACATTTCCCTAAAATCTGGCAGAACAATCGCTAATCCACCACCTAACAAAGTAGGTGGCACATATTGATAATTTAGATCGGCCTTGGCATGATAACCAAACCAGTGAATAATTTTATAGTTAAAGCCGCGCCATAATAAATAGACGGGGAAAAATATCGCCACTGGACCAGCATTTGGATTGCCATAGTCCGTTTCAGAGACCATCCCAAGTCCTTCTGAAAATCCTTCCGCAAACGCTAAACTAAAAAATATATTCACTAGTTGTGACAATGCAAAGAGCAAATTAAACAAGTATTTAAAATCATGTCCCTGATGACTTTTTTGACTCATAATCTCCTCCTTATCTTCTTGTTGCCTATTATAGCGCTTTCACATTATTCTATAAACAAAGCTTAAAATAAAAAGTTGGAACCTATTCGTTGGTCCCAACTTCATTTTCTAACGTTCTTTCAATATCCGATTAAAGCAACCCAGCTTCTTTCAACAACTCTGCTACCCAGGTATCATCAATTTTATGCAATGCTGTTTTTTGAACCAACTTTGGTATATGCAAATCAATATCAGTTAGCTTCTTTTTATCATTCATATAGTAAACCGCACGCAATAGTGTTCGAATATCATAAACTGAATTAAACACCTCTGGCACTGCCCGTTCAACATTTAATAACGTATATACGGATTCCATCGCTGTTCGAATTGAATACTCCGTTGTAAAGACTGTATCACGTGTTGGTGATTCAGCAAAATTACCAATAAACGCCAAATTCACTGATCCATCCGGTACAACTGCTGGTCGATCACCAGCAACTCTCGGCATAAAGTATGAAGTAATAAACGGCATATAAACCGGAACTGTATTAATATTCTCCTGCTTTGCCAATGCTTTAATTTTTGTTTCTGGTACACCCAAGTGATATAACCACTCTTGTGTAATTTCTTCACCAGTACTTTCAACAACTGTCTTATCAACAAAATTTCCCTTTGTGTCAGAATACAAAGCATATAGCCAAACGACAACTTCATTTTCAGTCTGTTGTTTAAAATGTGGTTGTCGATGAACTGCAAAGCTCATCAGCCAATTAGAGTCTGTAATCGTTACAATACCACCCGTATTGACTTTATGATCATGTAAATCACGATTCGTTAAACGCTCAATGTAAGGTTCCAGCTCACTATTCTTAATCGTGAGTGTTGCTGCCACATGCCAGCTTTTTTCTGGTAAATTGTCATAAAATACTGCTGGATGACCAAATTCTTCTGATTGTTCGGCAAGATTATTCCAAAGTGTCCAACTGCCACCTAATTCATTGGTAACTGGTGCTGCTTCATAATGAGAACCATATGTGGAACTCTCAGTAATCGACCCATTTGTCACAAATATTAAATCATTCGGTGTTAATTGCTGCTCCTTTTGTTCACCATCCACATGCATGAATAACTTACGTGCCGTTTTCGTATGATCATCATCATTAATATCAACATCAATATTGTCGACTGTCGTATTATACTGAAAATCAACTCCAAACCCTTCAAGATACTTAATGATTGGTAAAACCATTGAATCATATTGATTGTATCGGTTAAATTTCAATGCTTTAAAATCAGGTAGCCCATCGATATGATGAATAAAACGCATCGTGTAACGGCGCATTTCAATAGCTGAATGCCATTTTTCGAAAGCGAACATCGTTGCCCAATACATCCAGAAATTACTCTCAAAAAATTCAGGTGAGAAAAATTCTTCAATTGTCGTGCGCCCAAGTTTTGATTCTGGTGTCATGATTAACTTGATGAGTTCAACTGACTTTTCATCTAAGGTATACTGACCGTCAGTTGGCACACGTTGTCCTCGTTTATAAATTAAACGGGTGTTTGAAGAATTTGGATCATCTTTATCTAACCAATAAAATTCATCTAAATATGATGCTCCGGGAATCTCTAACGATGGAATTGAACGATACATATCCCACATCGTTTCAAAATGATTTTCCATTTCGCGGCCACCACGTGTGACCAATCCAATATTTGGTCGCTCAGTACCATCTAACGAACCACCAGGTACAGACAATTCTTCTAAAATATGAACTTGCTTACCTGGCATCTGGCCATCACGAACCAAGAATACTGCTGCGGCTAAACCTGCTAGACCACCACCGACAATGTAAGCCGATTTTTGATCAACACCGGCTGGCTTTCTTGGGTGTGCAAATGCTTCAAAATTACCACTACTGTAATTCATAAATTATTCCCCCTCTTCAATGCAATAAACCATGGTTTTTCAAATCAAAATCTCTAAGAAATACTACTTAATCCGTACTCCTTACCCCTAGAATACACATATTTAATTAAAATTACACTATACAGAAATGATGAATTTGTTTAACACATTGTTAAATAAAATAAGTAGTATTTTCGCGTTTATTTGTGATTATTTTCACTTTACCTTTTTTACCTTTTTTGATATGCTTTAAGTGTTTAAATATCAATAAATAATTTGGGGGAAACTACTATGAAAGCAGCCGTTGTCAGAGATAATTGTGATGGATATGTTGATATTAAAGATGTCCAACTACGGGATTTGAAATATGGTGAAGCACTTGTAAAAATGGAATATTGTGGTTTATGTCACACAGATTTACATGTCGCTGCTGGTGATTTTGGTAAAGTACCAGGTCGCATTATTGGTCACGAAGGTGTTGGAAAAGTGACCAAGATTGCTGACGGTGTAACGAGCCTAAAAATTGGTGATCGGGTATCAATTGCTTGGTTCTACAAAGGATGTGGTCATTGTGAGTATTGTACAACTGGCCGTGAAACCCTTTGTCGAAATGTAGAAAATTCAGGGTTTAATGTTGATGGTGCCATGGCTGAAGAATGCATCGTCCCAGCAGACTATGCAGTTAAGGTTCCTGAAGGTCTCGATCCAATCGAAGCAACTTCATTGACTTGTGCTGGTGTAACTGTCTATAAAGGTCTTAAGACTGGTGATCTAAAACCCGGCCAATGGGTTGAAGTCGTTGGTACCGGTGGTTTAGGTAATTTAGCGGTACAGTATGCCCATAATGTTTTTGGTGCGCATGTTGCTGCGGTAGATATTGATGATGCAAAACTAGCCGCTACTAAGGAATTAGGTGCTGATTTAACGATTAATTCTCGTAACGAAGATGCCTCACAACTGTTGCAAGATAAAGTTGGTGGCGTTCACAGTGCCATCATCACAGCGGTTAGTCCAGATTCATTTACAACAGCCGTTAATGCATTGCGTCCTGATGGTACGTTAGTCGCTATCGCCTTACCTAAGGGAGATATGGGATTGAACATTTCAAAGACAGTGCTAGATGGTATTAAAGTTGCTGGGTCACTAGTTGGTACTCGTCAAGATTTAGCAGAAACATTCCAATTTGGTGCTGAACATCGTGTGAAGCCAATTGTCCACACCCGTAAGCTATCTGAAATTAATGACATCATTGATGAAATGAAGAACAATCAAATTGTTGGTCGTATGGTTATTGATTTCACACACTAATTAACTAATCTATTTCTATCTATAATAGCAGAAAGCCGAGACAAAATGTCTCGGCCTTTTTTGTGCTAAAAATGTATTAATTATAAGCTCGTAAATTAATCACCCCAGACTTCTTGTGCTGTATCAACAACCAAACGGATTTTGTCCCATTGTTGTTGTTCTGTCAACTGATTACCTTCTTCAGTTGAAGCAAAGCCACACTGTGTACTTAATGACAAATTCTCTAGCGGTACATACTGCGTTGCTTCATTAATTCGCTTAATCAACGTTTCCTTTTGCTCAAGCTCTGGTCGTTTACTTGTGACAAGTCCCAAGACTACCTGTGTACCCGCTGGTACTTCTGCTAGTGGTGCAAAATCACCTGAACGTTCATCATCAAATTCTAGATAGAACGCATCAACTTTTTCTTGCGCAAATAAATGACTGGCAACTGGTGCATAACCACCCTTAGCTGCCCATGTTGAATGATAATTACCACGACAAATATGGGTGCTAATACGCAAATCTTCTGGCAAATCTTCAATTGCTGCATTGTTCAACTCTAAGTAAATATTCTGTAATGCGTCACGATCAAATTCACCATTAGTCATTTCTTGCCAAAAATCACTATCAACAACCATCCCCCAAGTACAATCATCGAGCTTCACATCACGACATCCGGCATCATACAATGCCAAAATCAAGTCATGATAGGCTTGACCGATATCATGAACCAACTCAGCATGGTCAGGATAATACTTATGCAATGCCTCTTCATTCTCAACGCCACGTACTAACTCAGCATAAAATTGCGCTGGTGATGGAATACTCTGACGAGCAATAATACCTGGCTGGTCTTGAACTAGCTCATTTAAAAACTTAAAAGCTTTTAAATCATTGTGCTCTGGATCAAAGGCGATTTTGCCAACAACCTGAGCAGAATCATTCCTGGTTTCTTCATCATGGAATAAGTAGCCATGATCAGCATAGGTATGAGCAATTCCAGAAAAACCCCAAAAAGTGTCTAAATGCCAATAACTACGTCTAAATTCACCATCAGTCACAATCTTCAAACCTGCATCAATTTCCTTGGCAACTAAGTCACGGATAGCTTCATCTTCAACTGCTGTTAACTGTTCTTGATCAATCTTTTTTGCCGCAAAGTCGGCACGCGCTTGCTTGATTGCGTTAGGACGTAAAAAACTGCCGACAATATCATAATGTAATTTCGTTGCTGTTAGTATAGCCATAATTAAAATCCCTCTTTCTGCTAAATACAAATAAACTGAGTTTTGATTAATTTGTTAATGCATTAAAAAAGTCCCTAGAAAACAAGAATTGCTTTGTTTTCTAGGGACGTGATGTTAATTGTTCACGTGGTACCACCCATATTCAATATTATGCGATTAACATAATATCCTCATCCAGATACACTGCTACTAGCTATATCCTCCCGCAATAACGGGCGGACCCGCAAACAGCTAATATACGTTTAATAAACTCACTGTTTGTTTGCACTCCAAGACCATCTTCATCGACGCTTCCTTACCACGTTTCAGCTCATGTGGTTCTCTGTTAAAAGTCGCTAATCAATTACTCATCTTTTCTCAGTAAAAACTAATTAATTTATCTAAATAATAGGATAAACGCCTTATATTGTCAACAGTAAAATTAAAATTTTATTTTCGTTTGTACACTAACCATACTACCGCAAAAATTAGCACTGCTGTCATCACCAAAGTTCCCACCCAAGCCCAAGTTCCTACGGCTAGTGGTAGATGCATATTCATACCATAAAATCCTGAAATAATTGGCGGCACAGCCAATATAAGTGACCAAACGGTTAGGAAACGCATTGTATCATTTAACGAGTTATTCAAAATATTATTATAAGTATTAGACAACCGTTCAACCAAGTCTGCTGTGTCCTGTGTAATCTGTTGACTTTGATTGGTTTCAATTTCAACATCCGCAACCAAATCACGTTCACGTTTGGCTAAGGAAAGTTCATCTGAATCAGCATCACCACTTAACTTCATTTGTTTGATTGCCATCACATTATTATCTGTTGCTGTTGTTAAGTGAACAAGTTGATTGCTAAGCGACGCTAGCGCTTCAATTTGCTTATTTGTTGGATTTTTACGATAATTTGCCAACTTTTCGCGCATAGCATTAATATCATCCACTTGATCCATATATTGGTCATTTAAGCGCCACAACAACCGTAGCAAAATGGTGATGACACTTTGTTGCTGTTTACTTTTTTTCGTGAATAAATCTTGCAGTTCCTCGTTAACATGTTGGGCACGCTTCGGAACAGCCGAAATCAAGGTATCCGCCGTCACAATAAAACTGACTGGCACAACATGATAAGTTCGCGCCGATTCATCTCTAATGATAACCTGCCAAATCAGCATACCAACTTCTGTCTGTTCGTTATAATCAAAGCGTGATCTTTCTCTAGGATCCTGCACGTATGATTGAAATCTATATGTTAGGTCAAACTTGTTTCGTAGTTTTTGCACATCCTCATGCGTTGGATCAACAACACTAACCCAATGTAACCCATTTAAAACAGGATGTTCTTGGTACATACACATTGGTCCCCTTCTGATTATTTCATGCTCTCATTATAACAGTTATCATAAAGAGCGCGTGCAACAAAGGGCGTACAAGTCTTCCGATGCGTAATTCGCAGTCTTATATAATTGGGTTGTTTACTGCATATTTAGGTGCTGCCCCACGCAATACTGTATCAATCATTTTAGCAGCAATCATTGCCATTTTTTGATTTGCTTGTTGTGTGTTCGCACCAATATGCGGTGTCACTATCACATTATCCATCTTCAAAAGTGGGTTGTTTTTGTCAATTGGTTCTTGTTGAAAAACATCCAGTGCCGCACCGGCAATTTGTTTATTTTGCAAGGCCCAAATTAATGACTGTTCATCAATAATTTGTCCACGTGCTAAATTGATTATTGCAGATTCAGGTTTCATCCACTGAAATTCTCTATCACCAACAATGTGTCGCGTTTCTGGCACAGCCGCTAAGTGCAAGCTAATAATATCAGCCGTTTCAAACATTTTTTGCCAACTAACAAACTTGCCATATGGTGACGACTTTTGTTTGCGATCAAAAATGATCACCTTAGCGCCTAATGCAGTTAATAAACGCGCTAACTCCTGTCCAACATGTCCGTAACCCACAATGCCAATAGTCGCCGCTGTTAAATCTTGACCCAGTAATTGGTACGCACCTACCCATTGATCATCGCGGGTCAGTTTATCAACTAACCGAAATCTTCGGCGTAATTGCAACATATTCATGAGTGCCATTTCAGCGACACTATGTGCATTCGCGCCTGGTGTGTTCGTAACCCAAACGCCCTGCTTGGCTGCAAAATCAACATCGATATTATCGTACCCGACACCTCTTCGTGCAAGAATTTTTAGATTGGGCATTTGCTGATAAATGTCATTTGAAATTTTTTTACTGACCATCATTACTGCTGCAGCATCAGGAGCTAGATTTAAAATGTCCTTCTGTCCAGGGTTGTCAATAGTTATCACTTCATATCCTTTTTTAGATAGATAGTGATCGGTTAATTCATCTGAAATTTTAGGAATGATTACCTTATCTGCCATTATCATTGCCCCCCTATGATACGAAATAAGGCTGTGTGTCAACATGCAAGCGATCAGCAATTGCCTTTATTTCCATGATTGTTTTATCATCGATCTCAATCCCGTTTTTCTTACGATCTTGATATGCTAATTGCTCTTTATCGCCATGTACATAGACTTCTTTTCCGGGAACAGCTGGTAATTGCCGTAAATCCTCTAGGTACCGTGAAAACTTATCAATGATTTTTTCTGAATCACCAAAGATAGCCGGATCAATGGCAATAAAACTTTGACATGGACCGGTTTCTACATCCGATGCTGAAATTTCAGCAGACGTGTTTCCCAAAGATAAAATAGATGTGAAAACCTCAACCATAATCCCCAAGCCATAACCTTTGTGACCACCAGTCTCTTCAGTTATGCCGCCAAGTGGTGCAATGCCAACGTTTGCCTCTGGATCGCGTAATGAATCCAGGGTTGCTGTATCTGTATGATCATAGACAGGTTGATCCCCCTCCTTAGCAACCCATAAGGCAGGTAAGTCTTTTTCTTGCTTACGATAAACTTCAATCTTACCTTGTGGCACAACAGTAGTTGCGGCATCAAAAATAAAATTATGTGGCTTTGCCGGCATCGCAAATGCAATTGGATTTGTACCAATAAAAGCTTTTTTAGCATTTGTTGGTATCATACCTGGTCTTGAATTACATGATGACATCCCAATCAAGCCTTGTTCAGCAGCCAAATTAGCATAGTAACCTGCAATGCCATAATGACCGGAACGTTTGGTTGTCACAATACCAACACCATGTGCTTTGGCCTTTTCTATTGCCACTGCCATACTATACATGCCATTCAATTGTCCCGACCCAAAATTGGCATCTATAACCGCACTAACATCAGTTTCTTTTTCAATTTCAGGATGACTGTCGATTCTTATTTTGCCATTTTGTATAAAACGATCATATAAAGCAAGGCGTTGTACCCCATGTGAAGTGATGCCATGTAAATCCGTGTAAATTAAGGCATCTGCTATTTTTTGACTATTTTCTTTTGAAAATCCGTATGCTTGATAAATTTTATTTACTAGAGCATTCATTTTTTGACTATCATATCTGTTTGTCATCTTAACTACCTGGCTTTCAATGATGTTAAATTAAGATATTTTCTTCGTCCAAATCAACATTAGCTAAATATTTTACATTGGATATCGAATTTTTTCTGTCCCTCCATTTTCAACTTTTCTAACTATTGATAAGTTGTTTTTTCAGTTGTGGACGCAAAATTTTACCTGTCGGATTACGTAGAAAATCTTGCACAAAATAAATCTGTGTCGGACGCTCGAATTTTGCGAGATTTTCGTTGGCATAATCCTGTAATTGCGCTATCATCGTTGCTTCATCAAGCAATGAATTTTTGGGTTTCACCACTGCAGTTACGGCCTCACCATACAGGTCATCTGGCATTCCTAGAATAACAATTTCCTCAATAAAATCTAGTTGTGAAAGAATACTTTGTACACCGGCTGGCGCAACTTTTTCACCACCGCGATTAATCATATCTTTACTACGTCCCTTTACAAAAAGGTAGCCATCTTCATCAAAGTATCCTAAGTCTCCCGTTAAAAACCAGCCATCATGAAATGCATTTGGTTGTGGATCCACATAATCTGAAATAACATGGTCACCGCGCACAATAATTTCCCCAATTGCAGTTCCTTTTGTTTCATATTTACCATCAATCAAAATAGCAACATCAGTACCAACTGGTTTACCTGCTGAGCCAATTTTCTGCGCATTAATTGGATTCAGTGTACTTTGACTTGATGTCTCGGTCATACCATACCCCTCTAAAATCTTTGTATGAAAGCGATCTTGAAAAGCAATAAACTTGCTTTCTGGTAAAGCAAATGATGAACTTCTAACAAACCGAAGGTGAATGTGCGCTTTTAATTCTGAATAAATATGATTTGCTTGATCATTGATTAGCAAAATTGAAATTATCGTTGGTACAACTGACGTCCAGGTCACATGATTTTCACTAATTTGTTGCCAAAAATGACTGGCACTAAATTTGTTCGCAATCACAATTTTTCCACCCGAAAGTCGTGTTGATAATGTTGAAATGACTTGCGCATTAATATGAAACATTGGCATCGTAATCAAAGTCGTGTCGGCTGATGTCATTTTATGAGAATCAATATTATGATGCGCTGCATTATTTAAAATACGATGGGTTAAGCCAACTCGCTTGGGCTTACCAGTCGTACCAGACGTATTTAAAATTAGTCCAAGATCTTCCTCGTTAGGTGAAGTTCCTGTATCATTTGGACGTTTTGATAACAATTCAGTATTAATGAATATGGTTAATTCTTGGTTTGTATTTAACTTAACAATTTGTTTTTGTAAAGGTACTTGATCAGTCAATTGATCTGCTAATTCTTGTTTAACAACGATCACAGCATAGGTATGTTCATTAAATTCTGTCAAAAGTTGGGCAATTGGTGTCGTTGCTGCGACTGGATGTTCAACAACCCCAAGTTGCCAAAACGCTTGGGTTAATACTGGATATACTGCTGAATTATCCAAACAGACCAGCGCTAGATCCTGGTTCATAAGGCCAATTTCTTGAAAAAAGTCGTGTAACGTCGCCACATCATCCGCTAATTGTTGACCAGTAAACCACTGATCAAGTTGTAAGTCTTTAATCAGGTCATCCTCTTTATGTATCTGTAATTGCTCAGCTAATTGTTTTGTAAGTGTTGTCATCTTCAATCGTTTCCTCCGTAATTTGGTGTAAATAACCAATTAAAAGCTAACTTTTGAGAAAAGTGTAGCAAACAAACCCCAAAGAAAGCTTTACTATTAAGGTTAAATTGAATATTATGAAAAAATCCTCATATTTCATGAGCAAATAAAAAAGGCCTGCTTCCAATTACATATCGGAAACAAGTCTTGGGCAATTCATATTCATTTAAATTGTTAATTTTTCCCTTTTTTTCCAAAGATTAGTTACATGCCATTGTGGACGTCCAATCAAGAAGCCAAATGGTGGTATCTTGTAAAAGAAATACGACATGTAATAATCCATTAGTACAATAATGATGAACATTACTGGGATTAACATGAAATTAGCAATATCTGCTATATCAAGGGCACTTAGAACACCTGCCATAATTGTTAACGCAACGGTTTGACCAAGGTACATCCCAAAGCCAACTTTTGCACCAATTGAAACAAATTTGACTAGCCACTGTGGTAAACCATTTTCTCTATATTTTGCATATTGCAAACCAATCCAAATAACGAATCCAATAATAAATAGATCATAGATGAAAATATAAGGTTGATGAATTTCCAAAGTTTTTGTTAATGACAGATGCAAAACATGTTGGTTATAGTAGAACTCTACAAGAGTTCCAAGCGCTAAGATAAGCGTTCCCCAACCAATCAAACGATGCTTTCTTTCAATAAATCCCTTAAATGCTTCATAATGGATGGAAGCAAATGCTCCCAGTACAAAGTAAAACTGATAAACTAGTAGGCTAAAGCCGTAGTTTTTCATTAAATATGGCCAATTGCTTGTGTCAATGTGTGGTAGTCCATATTTAATAAAGAACAGTAACACAATCTGAAATACGAAAGAAATTCCTAAAATTAAATTATGCTTGTTGCTAAATTTTTTGAATAGCCAAACTAATATCGGGAAGACTACATACAGTTGCATGGTCACAATAATATAATACATGTAATAGTCATCACCATGGGTTATTAAATGAACAAGATCTGCTAGAAAGTTTCCCGCACCAGACCATGCATTTTGTTGTAAAGTTTCACCCATTAGCAACAGGAAACACCAGCTCACGTATGGAATTCCCACGCCCAAAAAACGCTTTTTCCAAAATGACCAAACATGCAGCTCCTTATGGTAATGCTGTAAAAACAATACCAATCCCGTAATAAACATGAAGCCCATACGGGTGAAGTGTAATGATAAATGCGTCATATTTAAAAAACCACTTTCCCAAGAGGCCGTTGCTAACTCATTACCGACCATTGTCGTTGTGTGATTTAATAAAACGCCTGTAATAAAGATGAGTCGTAAAACATCGACCTCATATAAATATTTTCTTTTTTGTTTGCCTTCTGCCATATTTTTCATTGACTCAATTGCGCTATCAATTTATGTCGCATCACCTTTCCCGTTGGATTATGTGGATAGTCTGTCACAAAAACAATTCGAGTGGGTCGTGCCGGTAACGAAAGATTATCTGCTGCATAATGCAATATTTTCTCCTGCATTTGTGCTTCCGTCAACCCATTATTACTGTTATTAGCAATTACTGCAGCAACCACTTCTTCACCATACAATGTATTCGGCACACCAATCACAACTACCTCATCGATAAAATCAAGTTGTCGTAAAACGGCCTCAATGGCAAGCGGCGCAACTTTTTCCCCACCATGACTAATAATTTCTTTAATACGACCTACAATTTTTAAATACCCATCAGTATCAAATTGACCAAGGTCACCTGTACGTAACCACCCATTGTAAAATGAATCAGGCCGGCTATCAAGATAGTCCGTAATCACATGATCGCCACGCAATAAAATTTCACCTGATTGACCCGCTTTTTTAGAAATCTTACCATCAATCAATAAAGCAACATCTATTGCTATTGGTAACCCAACAGTCCCTGCCTTAGGTGCGTCAAAAGGATTCAAAGCAATCAATGATGCTGCTTCAGTCATGCCATAACCCTCAATAATTGGTAAGTGATATTGCTTCTCAAAAGCTGTTAACTGGTCTGGTAGTAGAGAAAATGACGCCGACCGTACATATTTTAGTTTTATATCGTGCTGATAATGCTGAAAAGTCTGTTTTGCTTTCTCATTCATCTGCAACATCTGTATAATCGTTGGCACAATCGACACCCAAGTCACGTCATGAACAGCAATTGCCGACCAAAATCTTGAGGCCGAAAATTTTTGAGCAACGACTAATTTACCACCTGAAATCAACGTACCCAGTAATTGAATGACCTGGGCATTGACATGAAACATTGGCATAACGACCAAAGCAGCATCTTGGTCGGTCAATGATTGCGAAGCGGCAATATGTTTCGCAGAATGATACAATTGCTCATGCGTTAAGCCCACACGCTTGGGTTTTCCAGTGGATCCCGAGGTATTTAAAATTAACGCCAAATTTGTTTGTTTAAAATTTCCAGCATTATTTTCTTGCACGGTAGGGTAACGGTAAAAATTAATTTCGGCACCATCAATTAAAAATGGTTCAGGAATAAAGTTTGCATCCTGCTCTAATGAGTCAGTATGTGCCGTATCAAAGATCCCTGCTGCATAGTGATACTCTTCAAATTCATCAAGTATCTCCGCCATTCCCGATGAGGGGGCAATCGGGTGAGCAATCGCATCTAATTGCCACAACGCCATTTCAATCAATGGATAAGTCCAGTGATTGGTTAAGGCAATGAGGACAACATCCCCTCGTTTAATGCCATGCTGCGTAAATTTTTCTGCTAACTCATTTACCATTTCTGTTATTTGCTGGCCAGTGTATGCTCGACCATCAACTAATGAGACTAACTTTGTGTCTGATTGATGATTTACTAACTGTCTTTGTAAGGCATCAGTAAGAACTGTCATATTGATTTTCTCTTTCTAATCTACTAATTTATTATTTGATTGTAATTACATCATCGCTAACTTTTATTTGCTTTTTAATGAGGTCATTAGCATAGAAAACATCGGCGATTTTTTGTTCATCAGCAATAACTGATTTACTCAAAGGAGACATCGTCCAATCACGACGATCAACCATTTTTTGTACCACTGTTTGCTTCATATGTAATTTCTTAGATAGCAATGTAACCAGTTTATTTGGATGTTTATTCGCCCATTTCATGTCTTCACCAACATACTTAACCAGGTATTTATTGATTTTTTGATGTTTCTTAGCATAAGATTGCGTTGAAATCAAAAAGTCTCGATTGTTCGAAAGTCCCTGCCCATCGACAAGTAACTTTGCTTTTTGTTGGACTTGTCCTTGGGCTGTATAAGGATCCCAAGTAACCCACGCATCGACCTTTCCCTTTGAAAAAGCAATGGCTGCATCAGGCTGCTTCATATTGACCCATTTAATATCAGAATTACTCAATTTAGCTTTTGATAGGGCTTGCAACAATAGATAATGTGAAGACGTACCCTGTGTATAGGCCACTCTCTTCCCTTTTAAATCAGATAATTTCGTTATATCAGAGTTTGCTTTCACTAAAATTCCTGATCCGTTGGCTTTCTTAGCACCGGCAGCAAGATAGGCAATATTACTCGTAGCCGTAATGGGCGGTGTATCCCCTGTACGAGCATAATTTATACTGCCTGAGACAAGGGCTTGCATTTCAGATGATCCGTCAGAAAATTCTTTGAACACAACCCGGTAACCTAGTGCCTTCATTTTCTTAACTAACACCCCACGAGATTTAGAAACATCCACGGGGTCTCCCTTTTGATAGCCAATCGTCACCTTTTCCAGTTTATCGCCCGCACCTGTCGCCTGCCGATAACCATAGTAAGTACCGCCGGCCCACAAGATTAATAGCACAATTAATATTATTTTTTTCCAAGATTTCGTCATATAATCTCCTTTATTAATCTGCCAAAATAAAATCTTGTACTTGATTAGCCACTTGTATCATAGCGACTTCATCGTCACTACCACGTTGACCAGCTACCTTTAATCCGGTCGTTCCATGTTTGATGGCAACCACATAATCTGCCATTTTTGCTGCCTCGCGAACATCATGCGTAATTAAAATCGTGGTTAACTGTTCCCGATCAACAATCGAGGCAATTAACTCTTGCATTCGAATACGCGTCAGTGCATCCAGGGCACCTAATGGTTCATCGAGTAATAACAATTGTGGTGAAGACATTAACGCACGTGCCAAAGCAACTCGCTGTTTTTGACCACCAGACAACTGGTTTGGAAAATGATTTGCAAAATCATGTAGTTGTACTAAGTCTAACAATTCTTGCGCACGTTCACGGTCTTTTTTATCACGTGATTGAAATGATAAATTGTCTAAAACTGTCATCCATGGCAGCAGACGATCATCTTGAAACATCACACGAGTCACTTGACTTAGTCCTTGAACCACTTCACCATTAACAACGATTTTCCCCGAGGTTGGCAATTCTAATCCCGCAATTAATCGTAGTAAGGTCGACTTACCACCACCGGATTCACCAACAAAGGCAATGAAATCTCCGTGTGCAATATCAAAATTTATATCATGTAAAACAAGTTTATCATCATATTTTTTTGTGACATTTTTTATATGTACAATGCTATTATCTGCCATACAATTCTCTCCTTCTTTATTGCCAATCCAGCATAATAGATTCCAATAGCGCTGCAATCCAATCAGATACCTTACCTAAAATTGCATAAATAATAATTGCCAAGAAAATTGTTGGCATATCTAGGAATTGTTGCGCATTGGTCTCCATATACCCAATACCGGAACTTGATGAAATTGTTTCAGACACGATTAATGTGGTCCACATAACCCCTAGAGCGTATCGAATCCCCATTAAAATAGTTGGCATTGCGCCAGGGAAAATAATTTTTGTTAACATTTGCCACTTTGATAATTGATATGAACGGCCCATTTCAATTAATTTCGGATCAATCGATTGAATACCATGTAAGGTGTTGATGTAAATAGGAAACATTACCCCAATAGCAACTAGAGTGACTTTGGCTGGTTCACCAATTCCTAACCAGATAATAATCAAAGGAATTAAAGCCAAGTGTGGAATATTACGTACCATTTGTACGGTCGAATTAAATAATAAATTGCTAATCCGTGACAACCCATTGGCCACACCTAGCGTAAAACCAATCGTTCCACCAATAAGTAACCCAATCGTCGCGCGGTATAATGAAATACCAATATTTTGTTGTAGTGTACCTTCCTGCCATAAAGTAATTGCTTGTGAACCGACTGCCGATGGACTAGGCACGTAGGTTGTGTCAATCATCCCCGCATCCACAATGACTTCCCAAATAATGATAATTGCAACTGGAATTAACCAAGGTAAGGTTCCCTCTATGTGTCGCTTTTTTCTACTTTTAGTAATCATTCTTTGCAAATGATAGCCTCCCTTTTACATCTGCTTAGAAAAATTCATCATTTAATTTTAATAAAATTTCTAAAACAACAGTTTTTAATGGATTTATTGTTAATAAGGTCAATCTTAAAATTTCAAACTTAAACCTACGGTAATTTTTTTCTTTAATTATTTACAATTGCATGACATTTAAAAAAGAGAGCGAGACAAAAGTTGTTTGAAGCCGGTGTGTAACGTGATTTGCGCCGTTTTTGGCCGTAGCAAAGCGAAGGACAGGAAGGACGTAAATTGCGTTACATTGAGGCTTCAGACTTTTGGAACGCGTTTATGCTATCAAACTTTCATGCTGATAATTAATACATTTTTAGCAAAAAGAAGTTGGAACAAATTCTTTTGTCCCAACTTCTTTCTATGCTAATTTAATATTTCATGTTTTATCGATACAACCAAACACGCATTTGGCCGTTTAAACGGTTAGCCCAACTATAATATGGTACTAATGTTAATTGCGTATCAATTTCATTTGGTACGTCATCAATTGACTTGTATAATGCATCATCAGTTGATTCAAGTTGTTCACGAGTTGCTGGCACCGTAATCACACCGACCCCACCAAGAGTCTCTTCCTGATAATCATATGTTGCATCATCTTTCGTATTAACATGATAATCCCAAAGAGGTGCCTCGTTATCAGCCTCTTCAGCTGCATATACTAATGGACCACGAGTAACTGCGACCTGACCAAAGTTAGCTTTCACCCGATTATTACTGCGCATTAACTTTGTTGCCATATTCAATGTTAATTCAATATCGACGTTATCTTGATCAATCGCCAGATAAATAAAGCCATCTTCTATTGTTGCATCAACATTCTGACCATTAACAGCAACACTAAACTCATCTTGTGACCATTGTGGTACACGAATACCAAACTGATATGTTTTATGGTTGGCATTTTCAAGATGGTACTTAATGTCTCCTTGCCATGGGAAATTGTTCGTCTGAGTGATAGTCACGCCATCACTAAAACTTGCTTCATTGGCGATAAATTGATGACTCAAAATTGTATTGTCATGCACCGTATAAATATATTGATCAACCGAAGTAATTAAACGAGCCAAGTTAGCTGGACAGCAAGCGCACCCAAACCAATCCGCACGATGCGTTAGAATATGTGATTTTCCTGGATTTAACTTTGATGCAGTCGGATCAGCTTCTAGTGGATTGACATAGAAGAAATGCTTGCCATCCAATGACATACCACTCAAAGAACCATTGAACAACTCTTTCTCCAAGATGTCCCCATACTCACCCTTTGCTTCAATCTTTAACATTTCTTTTGCAAAGAAAGACATCCCAACTGAAGCACAAGTTTCACCGTACATCGTATCATTAGGTAAATCATAGTCATAAGTGAAAGCTTCACCCGTGGTTGTCGAACCAATGTTTCCTGTGATATACATACGCCGCTTAACAATGTCATTCCAAAATCGCTTGCATGCTGCTAATAATTCTTGATCACCAGTATGTCGCGCAACCATCGCCATTCCTGTACATAGATAGACAACACGAACTGCATGACCATCAGCAGTTTGCTGATCTTTGATTGGTTCAGCTGCTTGATAATAACGACGAGGAAAATCACGCATACCTGCAATCAAGTCACGGTCGACACCGTCTGCCTTGATTTGTTCATCAAAGAATTCTGGATTTTGACCACGTTGATTTAAGAAATAATGTGCTAAATCAAGATAACGTTGCTCTTGCGTAGCTTCGAATAATCTTGCCAAAGCTAGTTCAATTTCTGGGTGTCCATCATAACCATGAATTTGACCATCTTTTAGGCCAAAGTTTTTATCAATACAATCGGCCATCCGTTCGGCAATCTGCAATGCCTTTTGATTACCAGTTGCTTGATAATAGGCAACACCAGCTTCTATATAATGACCCATCGTGTATAGTTCATGCGACTGTTGTAGCCGCTTAAACTTTCTTTCAGGTGCATCAATTTGGAAATATGTTGATAAATAACCATCATCGTCTTGCGCATCAGCGATTAAATCAATCAATTCATCCGTCATTTTTTTCAAATTATCATCTTGATGATATGAAAATGAATACGCAGCTGCTTCTAACCATTTATAAACATCAGTATCTTGGAAAGGAAAACCATAGTGGTGACCAGATTCCAGACCAGCTGCAATCTTTAAATTAGCAATTGCATGACTATTTTTATCCTGCCCATTGTTTTGTGGATCATCAGCAATATTGATATTGGCCTGATCATTCATAACTTTCCATTGATAAGGTAGTACTTCCTTTACAACTAAATTGCGATAACGTTGCCAAAATTCAGATGTTACCTGTACTTGGTTTAATTGTATCGTTTCATTGTGACTCATTTTTATAAAAATTCCTTTCGGTTATGCCTCTTCTGCTTCAACTTCACGTTCTGCTAATTCTTTTTGTACAACTGGTTCATGACGCTCCCACTTACGGTAAGTTACCATTAGTATCAAGCTGATGATGTAAATAATGATGGGTACCCAAATGAATGATAGATGAATACCAGTTAAACTACTTGCTGATTGCACAGCATGTGATGCATCAAAACCAACACTATTTAGTAACATCGAAACAATAAATGAGCCTAGACCAGACCCCATTTGAATACAGAATGCTGCTCCAATAGCTGTTAAGAAACCATTTGCACGAATACCTGTTTTCCATTCACCAAAGTCAACGGTATCACCAACCATGGCAAAGAACATCGTACATGCTGAACCAGCACCAATACATGCAACACACCAACCAATCAATGCTGAAGTCGTGTTACTACCCGCAAATCCCATCCAGATTTGTCCAATAATTGTCAAAGATAGGAAAAATACGGTTGAACCCCACTTGTGTAATAACTTAACTACAAATGGTACGGATGCCATGCCAATAACTTGAATAATTGAAAAACCATTAAAGAATGAGATTAATGATTTATCACCGAGGTTGTACTGAAAATAATATGGCAGTGCTGCATTTCGTACAGTATAAGCAGTCCAGTAAGCCAAATTAGCCAAAACAATCAGGATCCATGGCCAATTTCCCTTGGTAGCCTTCAAACTTTCTTTAATACTAATAACCTTTTCTTTGGCAAGGTTTTTCTCACGCATATCGAAGAATGCGATAATTAACAAGATGAAAGCAACAATTGCATAGACACCAACAGCTAATGACCAACCACGTTGATCATTACCATGACCTAGCAAATCAGCAAACGGGATAATGAAGGTTACGGCAAAGAAGTTTCCAACATTTCCTAACACCAAACGAATAGAGTTCGCTTGCATCCGATCATCTGTATTCGTTGTTAAATTAGGTAATACAGATGTAATCGGCGTTGACATGGCCGTATAAGAAAAGTCAGCCAAAATATACATGACACCAGCATAAATAATTTTTGCGGTATTACTAATATCAGGTGTCGTAAATAGTAACCAGACGAAAATTGCAAATGGTAATGCGCCCCATAAAAACCATGGGCGACTTTTTCCATACTTACTGTGCGTATGATCAACCAAAATACCCATAATGGGTGCCCCAATTGCATCAAAAACACGACCAATTAATAGTAAGACTCCTGCAACACCGACAGAAAGTCCGAAAACATTCGTGAAAAAATATAGCATGTATGAACTGATAATACAGTAAAGCAAGTTACCAGACATATCTGTGAAACCATACGTAATTTTACGGTGGAAAGGTAGTTTGTCTTCTGCTAACAACTTTTGTGCAGCATCAACATGACGATTCACTTGACCGTTGTTATCCGTATTTGAACTCATGATAATAATCTCCCTCTATTTTTTTGGCAATCCAACGTTTGATTACCTATTCACAAAGTTATTGTAACCGTTTTCAAATATTCAAAAAAGATATATACTTGCACATAAGGTAATCATTTCCGACTACTTTAGAAAACCGTTTCATCAGGATGATAATGTATTATCATAGTGTTATGAGTTAAAGTTAGATGAGGCGAAAATACGATATTAGGTGTTTATTTCCGACCATTCAATTGAGGTGCAACTTATGCTTTTTTCGACGTTTACATTAGATAAAACGATGCTATTTTATAAAGGCGGTGAATTCATTAGTGATCAACACTGGCAACATAAGCGTATGTTCCATAAAGGTGATTATGAAGTTATTATTTGTGTTAAAGGTCCGATTTATTTAGAAATCGATCAACAATACGTGACCCTTCATGCACATGATGTCCTCGTGATTCCACCATTTACGCCGTTTGGTGGTTTTCGTGAAAGCAACGACCCGGTTGATTTTTACTGGTTCCATTTCTTCTCTCAATTTAAAGAGAAAATCTTTACCAGCACCCCCGCAGCATTTATTGAACAAGTCCAGTCAGCAGCAACCAAGCAGCAACAAATTGCCTTACCACGCCAATTCACACTGGAAAATGACCAACAAATCTTAATTTTGGTTCATCAGATGCTATCAATCAATAATAGCCTATCCTATATTGATGAGCGTGATTATTTAACATCAACACTACTTATCTATTTATTTAAAGCATTTGTCTCACAAAATCAACCGGATGAACGTTCAAAAATCAATTATATTAAGGAATGGATTCGTGCAAATATTTCTGCAACATTGACGGTTGCAGAAATTTCTGACCATGTTCATTTAAATCCAGATTACTTAACTCGGTTATTCAAAAAATATACTGGCATGACAACCCTACAGTATTTGAATCATTTAAAAATTGAGGTTGCCTCGTTATTATTAATTCGCACAGAAATGTCGATCAAACAGATTGCAGCTGCTGCTTACTTTACAGATCCTAAAATATTTACACATAAGTTTAAAGCAACAACTGGCTTATCACCGACTGATTATCGGCAATCATATCGTCTGGTGCATCAAAACAACCCCCACATTGATCCTCAAATTCCAATTCCTAAACGAATTGAGGATATGCTTGATTACATTCCAGAAAATGGCGATCTACCAGATACAAATTTCCATCAATAAAAGGAGTCTCAATTCATGAAATTATTCACTAAAATATTTGCCGGGCAATCTTTAATTTCATGGTGTTTACAGCTCATTCTCATTTACTTAGCTTGGGAAGTCGCTGACCATAAAATTGCTAACAATCTCTATACAATCAGTGGTGCCGCCGTCTTATTGATTTTGATCTACTTAAGCCTAGCTCATGATAATCGGCAACGGCAGTCCAAAAAATAATAAAAAACACATGCGTTAGATTTGTCTCGCTGGACAACATTATCTAACGCATGTGTTTTTTACTCATATCATTTTTTGGCCAACGTTTCTTTGGCCTGTTTAATTTGATACTTCACTTGATCAAATCCAGTTGATCCTAAAGAAATTCGACGTGCTACTGCGTTTTCTGGATCAAGAACATCATAGACATCATCTGTTATCAATGGTTCAAACTCTTGTAACTGGGTCAGTGACATTTCTTGCAGCGGCTCATTATTGGCAATGCCATAATGAACTAGTTTTCCCACAACCTGATGCGCTTGCCGGAATGGCAATCCCTTATCAGCTAAGTAATCCGCAAGCTCCGTTGCATTTGAAAAATCATCCTTTAATGCAGCCTGTAACTTATCTGATTTCACTTGAATAGTGGCTAACATGTCTGTAAACAGCGAAACACATGCTTTTAAGGTATCAATTGTGTCAAAAATACCCTCTTTATCTTCTTGCAAGTCCTTATCATAAGCCAATGGCAACCCTTTTAATGTGGTTAGCAACGAAAATAATGAGCCATAAACGCGGCCAGTTTTACCCCGAATCAATTCAGCGACATCTGGATTCTTCTTTTGTGGCATGATAGAACTACCCGTCGCAAATTCATCACTAATTTCAATATAATCAAATTCATAAGAATTCCATTGAATAATTTCTTCACAGAAACGACTTAAATGCATCATTAAAGTTGCTGAAGCATGTAAGAAATCTAATAGATAATCCCGATCAGATACTGCATCAATCGAATTTTGATAATTTCCCGCAAAATGCAATGCTTGCGCACTATACTCACGATCAATCGGAAATGTTGTCCCTGCCAAGGCAGCAGCACCTAATGGTGATTGATCTGCGCTATTGTACGACGATTGAAATCTTTCACGGTCACGTGTAAACATTTCATAATAAGCCATCAAGTAGTGGGCGTATGAAATAGGCTGTGCGTGTTGTAAATGAGTATAGCCAGCCATCAACGTGTTGACATTCACTTCAGCTTTTGTGACAACAACTTCCAGTAGCTCATCTAATAATGACATGATTGTCACTATTTCATCCTTCATAAAAAGATGCATGTCAGTAGCCGTTTGGTCATTTCGACTTCTAGCCGTATGCAATTTACCAGCCACATCCCCAATTTCTTGTTGCAAGAGATGTTCAATATTCATATGAATATCTTCAAACGTGTCCGAAAAAACCAATTCCCCTGCCATTAATTTTTCTTGTAGTTTTTCAAGCCCCCCAACGATTTGCGTTCCTTCTAATTCTGAAAGTATCTTGGTGTGGGTCAACATCTTCGCATGAGCTATCGAACCGATTAAATCATGTTTTGCTAACCGTTGGTCAAAAGCAATCGATGCATTAAATGCCACAACATCTGACCGATTGCCTTTTTCAAAACGGCCACCCCACATTTGATTTGTTGCCATCAATTTGCCTACTTTCTACTTTAAAACTAATTGTTCAGCTGCTGCTAATTTTTGTTGCACCTGTGCATGAACAACTGAAGGTAAACTATACAATTTAATGAAGCCAGCGGCTGATTCTTGATCAAAAGCATCTGCTGAAGTATATGTCGCCAAATCTAGGCTATATAGAGAGTTGTCTGATTGCCGACCTTCACAAATCACATTACCCTTAAACAACTTGACACGAACAACACCGTTCACTTCTTTTTGACTTTCAGCAATAAATGCCTTTAATGAATCAAATAATGGTGTGTACCATAATGCATTGTAAATGGTCTCAGCAATTTGCTTCTCAATAATTGGCTTAAAGTGTGCCAAATCCTTTGTTGTTGTTAAATCTTCCAAATCCTTATGCGCCTTTAGCAAAACCTCGGCACCCGGTGCTTCATAAATTTCACGTGACTTGATACCAATCAAACGATTTTCCACATGATCAATACGGCCAATACCATGCTTACCAGCTACTTGATTGAGTTCTTTAATGAGCTCAGCCAATTCATATGCTTGACCATTAAGTGCGACTGGCACACCTTGCTCAAAGGTGATTTCTACATAGTCTGGTGTGTCCGGCGTATTTTCTAGTGCATTTGTTCGTTCATAAGCATCCTCAGGTGCTGTTGCCCATGGATCCTCAAGTACACCACACTCATTGGCACGACCCCAAAGATTTTCGTCGATTGAATAAGGACTCTCTTTTGTGATTGACACGGGGATGCCATTTTCTTTTGCATAGGCAATCTCCATTTCACGCGACATATGTTGATCACGAATAGGATCTTCAATCTTCATTTCTGGCGCTAATGCATGAATTTCCGTCTCAAAACGAACCTGATCATTACCTTTACCCGTACAACCGTGGGCGATGGCTGTTGCGCCATATTGCTTTGCAACTTCAACGAGCTTCTTCGCAATCAATGGTCGTGATAACGCTGAAATTAAAGGATATTTACCTTCGTAATAAGCATGTGCTTGTAGCGCCACTAACACGTATTCCTCGGCGAATTCCTGTTGGGCATCAATCACCACAGATTCAATCGCACCAACTTGCTTACCTTTTTCCTGAATCTTAACCAGATCCTTTTCTTCCCCAACATCGATACAACATGCAATCACGTCATACCCCGCATTTTTTAACCAGGCAATTTCTACCGACGTATCTAATCCACCAGAATATGCTAAAACCACTTTTTCTTTGCTCATAATCGTTCCCCCTCTTTGGACGTTTTTTAAATAATAGAATAAATATACACAAAATGCAATAGTTTTTGTTTTTTATTCATAAATTAAACGTATATTCATTTTAAAATGCATATTTTAACTAAAAAAGCTACCGAACTACCCTCCAATTTTTGGAGGGTAGTTCAAGTAGTCTTTTGTCCCTATTAATTATATTTAAATTTAATGAACGTATATTGTAATGATAGTAGCAATACCTAAGAATACGCCTGGTACATTTGATATCACTAATGGCCAATCTCGATATTTTTTTAACCACCCATACCCAGCCCACAGTATAGCATCTAACATCATAGTTAGTGGTTGAACGAGTGGTACTGGATTGCCAGCAAGGTTACTTTGAATTTCGGTTATATACGATAAATACATGAGCACACACATAATGGTTGCTAATATACTAATCAACCTTACGATAGTAACCCTACTACTTACATCAATAAAGCGCCGTCTATCACTAGATTTATCGGTTCCGCTGTCCATTTTTCTTGTTTATTGCCTCCTAAAGCTAAAAGTATGTACGACATATATGATAGTCGTATTTATTTATTATGCAAGGGTCAATTTTTAAAATGTTATTTATTTATAACAGGATGTTAATATATATCTTTTATATATAAAAAAGTAGCTAAATTCACAATGAATTTAGCTACGAAACGATTTAAATAATCAATTAATTTTCTATTGCTTAAATCATTATACAAACAATGATAGTAATAGCACTGAACCCAATCCAGCAAGTGCAAGCACACTAGTTAAGGTTGTCCAAGATAGCAAAGTTTCCTTTAATGAAAGGCCAAAGTATTCTTTGATCATCCAGAAACCAGCATCATTAACATGGTCAGCGAATACTGAACCCGCACCAATTGCCAATACAATTAAGGCTGGGTTAACAGTAGAGCTAGCAACTAATGGCGCAATCAATCCTGCTGCTGTAATTCCCGAAACTGTTGACGACCCCAAGCTGACACGTAGTACAGCAGTAATTAGCCAAGCAGCAATGATTGGTGACATTGATGTATGGGCAAACAATGCCGAAACATAGTCAGAAATACCACCTTCAATCAATACTTCCTTTAGGGCACCACCACCACCAATAATTAGTAGCATCATGGCAATTTGCTTAATTGACTCCGTTAATGTATTGCCAATTTCTGACATTTTAATACCACGCAAAATGCCCATTGTAAATAATGCAAAGAGCAGCGACAAGAGCATCGCCATGTCAGGACTACCAATAAAACCAATTATTTGGCCAATAATTGAATGCTTGTTCAAAAATGGATCTAAGATAGTTGCTATCCCAATTAAGATAACTGGCATCATTGAAGTTAAAATACTGATACCAAATCCAGGTGTCTCTTCGATTTCAAATGTCTTAAATTCACCAAAGACATTTGGTGTCTCTTTATGATATGCACCTGGATAAACCTTCTTGAGTACCATATTAAAGATTGGACCAGCGATAATAATCGTTGGTATAGCAGCAATGATACCTAGCAACAATACTTGACCAATGCTTGCATTAAACACACCGGCAACAGCTGTTGGTGCTGGATGTGGTGGTAAAAATGCATGAGCAGTATTCAAGGTTGCTGCCATTGGAATACCTAAATAAAGCAATGGCACTTGCAACTCTTTAGCAATAACGAACAAAATTGGTAGCAAGACAACCAATCCTACTTCGAAGAACAACGCAATACCAACAATAAATGAAGCCAAAATAATAGCAATTTGAATTTGCTTGCGACCAAACTTCTGAATTAGTGTATGCGCAATACGGTAACCACCACCAGTATCAGAAACTAGTTTTCCAATCATTGATCCTAACCCAAAAACAATGGCAAGATGACCTAGCTGACCACCAATACCAGTTTCGATAGCTGGCCCAATTTTATCGACCGGAATTCCTAGCACCAAGGCCAAAAATACAGCGGTTACTAATAATGAGACATATGTATTTAATTTAAATTTTACAATCAGTAAAATCAATAAAACAATGCCCACCAATACCCAAAACAATGGCATAATAAAATCTCCCTATAAATAAACATAATAAAATCTATCACACATTAATTGTAACCGTTTACAATGCCGTTAGCTAGCATTTTATCATTCCATTTTGGAACACATATATTTTATATTCTGCTAACTAAAAACTTGACATTTTGAAAAGAATCAGGCATTTTCTGTTCGCTAAATTATAAAAAAGAATTAAAGTTATGAAGAACTTAGCTGATGGATTTTTAATCTATACAATTAAATAATTTTGTCTCTAATGTTGATATATTTGACGAATAGCCTAAATTTTAACGTATAACACAAAAAAGACTACAACATTTCTGTCAGTAGTCTTTATAGTTTCTGTAATTTTAAAATTTACATTACGCTAAAGCCGCAACAACAGCTTCATTGAATGCTGGAATATCTTTAGGTTCACGACTTGTAATCAAGTTACCATCAATAACCACTGGTTGGTCTTCAATACGAGCTCCTGCATAATACAAATCTGGTTGTACAGTTAGGTAAGATGTCATGGTGCGACCGTGTACCAAACCAGTTTGAATCATCAATTGAGGACCGTGGCAAATACTTGCAGTCAACTTATTCTTTGATAAGAATGACTTTACAAAGTCGACAAATCGTTGGTCAGCACGTAATTGGTCAGGTGAAAAACCACCAGGAATAAACAAAGCTTCAAAATCTTCAGGTACTACATCAGCAATAGACTTATCGATGTTAATTTTAGTACCATGCTTACCTTTTATAGTTCCTACCTCAAAACCAATAGTTGTAACATCATGTCCCGCGTTCTTAATAGCTTCAACTGGATCGGTAAATTCAACATCCTCTACTAAATCAGTGACGACAACCGCAACTTTCTTTGTCATAATTAACAACCTCCTTTATTATGGTATATAATTTATACCTAAATGAACGGCAATACAATAACGCACTTTTTTGTGCGTATGAAATCTAACACTAACGGAGAAAATTTTATGACAGATGTAATCAGAAAATATGCCATTAACAAGATTCAAAAGAAAGATTTTAATTGTGCCAAGGAATACACTCTTTCAATGTTTTCTGGCAAATATAAAATAGTCATTATCTATCATCTATCACACGACGGCCAAATGCGTTTTAGCCAAATTCAACAACTTTTGGATAACGCAACCCACAAAGTACTATCACAACAACTCAATGAATTAGTTGAAGATGGGTTAGTAACCCGCCATGAAACACTTATTAAAAATCGTAAAGCTGTTTTCTATTCTTTGACCTCAACTGGCGAGAGCTTGATGCCAATCATTGAATTGATGTTTACGTGGGGAACAAATCGATTAGCAACGCTAAACGTTGATTACGAACCAAAAATATGATGAAGAACTCTAAAATTTTCATGAATTTATAAACCAAACCTGGGAAGTTAAAGTAACCAATTAATTTTCTGGGAATTTTTATGCCTAAATTTTGATGTACAACAAAAAAGACTACCAACATCACTGTCAGTAGTCTCTGTTTATATTTCTAATTAAGCTTCTGGCTTCAAGATCTTCTTTGAAACAACGTTCAAATCTTCATCCAAGTCGTAAACCCATGGCTCACCATTGGCGATTTCAACACCCATGATGTCAGCATCTGAGATTTGCTCAACGTGCTTTACTAGGGCACGCAATGAGTTTCCGTGGGCACCGATAACAACGTTCTTACCGTCTTTCAATGCCTTTGAAATGTCAGAATCCCAGAATGGCAAGACACGATCCAAAGTAACCTTCAAGTTCTCACCCTTTGGTAATTCACCTTCTGGTACATCATGGTAACGACGATCCAATGCAGGATAAGTCTTACCATCAATCGTCATTGTTTCTGATTGCTCTTCTAGTAGAGGAGGCAAAACGTCATATGAACGACGCCATTGGTGAACTTGTTCGTCACCCCACTTCTTTGCTGCATCAGCCTTGTTCAAACCTTGCAAAGCACCGTAATGACGTTCGTTCAAACGCCATGACTTAACCTCTGGAATCCACAATTGATCTGCTTCTTCCAATGCCAAGTGCAATGTCGTAATGGCACGTGTCAAAACTGACGTATAAGCTTGATCGAATTGAATACCTTCTTTAGCCAACAATTGTCCAGCTGTCTTAGCTTGAGCAATACCCTTATCACTCAACTTTGTGTCAACCCATCCATTGAATAAGTTCAATGCATTCCATTCACTTTGACCGTGACGAATTAAAACCAACTTTGCCATTGGTACACCTCTTTTTCTAATTTTGTTCGTTCTTATTGTAACAAATTTTCATGATATTTAGTAGTAATTGGTAATCTTTTCACAAAATAATCAATTCTACTTGACGGTACCATTTTCAACAGTCAATGCTGTTGAGTGTGCTGGCCCCTTCTTTTCTGGCAGAATATGGGTCATCAAATCATTAATCGCTGTTGGTGCCTCACCGAACCCGGTCGCAATGACATCGTATTTGCCATTATAGGCAGCAACATCCCCAATAGCATAAACATTCTTTACAGATGTTGCCATATTCTGTGAAACCAAAATCTGATTTTGGTCATTCAACTCTGGCTTGATTGTCCAGCCAGCCATGATCTTGTTTTCTGTCTGAAAACCATAACTAACGACAATTTCATCTACTGTAATCACTTTTGTTTCTTCCGCACGGGCAACCTGTAATGTCACTGACAATGCACCAGACACATCACGCGCAATATGCTTAATTGTATAAGGTGTCTCAAGGGTCACTGATGATTTTTCAAGCCGCGTTAGACTATGTTCCAACGCCCGGAACTTATCTCGTCGGTGAGTTAAGCGAACCTCTGCAGCCACCGGTTCTAAATGTAGCGCCATATCAACTGCAGAATCACCACCACCAGCAACTAAAACACGTTTTCCCGCAAACGACTCTAACTCATGAATTGAGTAATGAATATTATCTTCAACCTGCTCATCTAATAAATCCGCTGAAATACGACGAGGTTCAAAAGCGCCTGCTCCAGTTGCTAGAACAATACCCTTTGTATGAAAAATATCCTTTTGATCCGTCTGTATTTGATAACCATCTTCATCAGGGATGATATCCGTTACTGTTGCACCTAATCGCATCGTTTGGTCAAATTGAGATAGTTGCTCACTCAAATCATCAATCAATGCTTGTCCCGAAACATTCGTAAAACCAGCAACATCCAATATAGTCTTGTTTGGATAAAAGTTAGTTACCTGTCCACCTAAGTCTGACAAGCTTTCGACAATCGCCACTTTTAGTTCACGTAATCCAGCGTAAAAACCGGCAAACATGCCGACAGGACCGGCACCAATAATTGTTAAATCAACTTCTTCATTCATTATTATTGAAAACTTCCTATTACTATTTGCTTGGTAAATGTTATTAGCCGATTGTTCGACTGTACAGACTCTCAAATTCAGACAAATCAACTTGGAAGTCAGGTGCATAGACAATGTCTACCGCACTTCCTTCATCACCTGCTTTTTCTTCAAATGCCGTCGCAATTTGTTGATAGAGTGCTTGCACAGCTTCGCGATCTGGTCCATCTACAACAAGTAGGTAGTTTGATGTGTCAGCATCATTATTAGTCAACCAAAGGAGATACATATTTTCAATTGTACCCATTGCATCATCTGCAATACCAATCAACTCGTAACGAAGTGGTGTTGGAATCAACTCTTCAGCAGATGTGATTTCCATTTCATTATTGCCTTCATCTTCATCATCATTTGCTTCTTGCTGGGCAGCAACTTGTTGCGCAATATAGGCAATATTATCACGGGTAATTGGCATCCCATTTGTAAATGGATTTAATGCTAAACCTTCAATATTCTGCGTCTCATCATCTTGCAGGATTGGCAAATAATCCGACAATGCCATTGCCCATGGATAAACAGGTAATTCAGCTTCAATGGGTTGTGCATTATATGCATCCAAATCAGTAAACACTGGAAAAACTCCGTTACCATTTTCTAATTCGAATGTTACTAACTGCATTTGTGCATCATCTGGGATTTCAACATCACCATCGTCTTTTACAACTGGTGGCTCTGAAAAATTAACTGGGGCAATAAATACTGCATCAATCAATGCCTGGATAAAGTTATGCTCTGTGACCTCATTTTGTTCCTCACGAAAAACCGCTATCGCATCCAGCAGTTTATCATTACGTAGTTCTTCATCATCATTATCCATGCGCAATCATTCTCCTTTAATTTCTCATCTCTTTCTAACAAGTATAACGGAAAACCCTGTGTTTGTCAGGGGCTCACCTTTTAGCAACACAGCATCAACAAACTGACAGGAAACGTTTCTCTGCATTTTAAAAGCCCAAAATTTTTTCAAAATAATATCGAAAAAACTTTGGGCTGATAAAGCTGAGATGATCATCTCAATTTTCACATTATGACAAATCAAAGGCAACATTCAGCTATTAAAATAGATGCCAAATCATTGTATCCTCTATATGTATTTTAATGTGCTTTGCGTTTCCCCTCAAGCAACTCCTTAATCATAGCTTAAAAAAGAGGCAAAGTAAATACATAATTCGTGTTTTATTCATCTATAAAAAATAATTAACCGCTAATATTATTCTTATTACCAAATATACTTTTTTAAAACATCATTTTTATACAAAACACGAACATTAAGCAGCATGTTGTCCGTTTTCTGGCAGCCGTTCTTCAGTTTTAGCACCTTTATAGAACAACTTGTATAAGACGGCGCAGATAATTGGCAATACAGCTGTCATTAAGTACATTTGCTTGAAATCAACAAAATTGCGTAAGGCACCCAACAAGTAAGGACCCACACCAATTCCTAAATCCAATCCAACAAAATATGTTGATAATGCAACACCAATCCGACTAATATCCTTTTCTAAGTGCAAGGCAACTGCTTGACCATTAGACATAAACGTTCCATACCCTAAACCAATAAGGGCACCAGAGAACAATAATTCCCAGGAAGAAGTTGTGATACTAAGCACGAATAAGCCAACCGCTAAAAAGAAATAGCTTGGATACATAACTGAATTTTCACCATATCGATCAAAAATTCGGCCGGCCATTGGACGAGTGACAGTAATCACTAACGCATACACAACAAAGAAAAATGAACTAATTGATACAAGATCAATGGTCTCAACATACGATGCCAAAAATGATAACACACTTGAATAAGCCAATCCCATAATAAAAGCAATTGCTGCAATAAAGACAACTTTTGTATCAATAAATGTATTGATCTTCCAACTATCAGCCAATGCACGTTGATCACTATTTAGTGCCATGTTGTTTACATTTAGTATGAAACAACCAATAACGGTGAACACTAAGATGATACTCGACATGACCACAATGAAATTAATACTAGTTGCGTGCAGTAACAACATGCCTAAGAACGGTCCAATTGCTGCTGCCAAACTTGTGCTCAAGCCATAATAATTAATTCCCTCACCACGTCGTGATAGTGGAATATATTCCGTGACAATTGCATTCGTCGCTGTTGAAACGGTTCCATAAAAGAACCCGTTCAACAAACGCACAACATAAAGGATCGCAATTGATGGCATATACAAATACATTAGTGTTGTTATTAAGTACAAGATGATACCCACACGCAACGTTTGTTTACGTCCAAGTACTTCAAGCTTCTTTCCCACATAAAGTCGCGCCACTAATGTACCAATAACATAAATTCCCGATGCTAACCCTGCCTGACTTAAGGTAGCACCTAATTTTTCTTGTGCAACAACTGCAATGATTACCATTAACAAATAGTAAACTAAATAAACTAAGAAATTAATCAGTGTAATACTGAGAAATCCCTTATTGAACAACTTATCTTTACTTTCCAACAGAACTCTCCTTAACAACAACATATTAATTAAAACCTACATTACTAAATTAATACTTTATAACGGCATTAGTCAAGTTTATATTATTAAATAAGTAATTTATAAGTATTTAAAAAATAAACAATGAAAGCGCTTAAATTCATTAACGTGGTCAATATTTTTAAGTTTAACCTATTTTCAGGACAGCAAAAAAACAAGCATCGTAAAAACAATACTTGTTTACCCTGTCATTCTAATCAAAAAAGCAACTAAATCCATAAAGAATTCAGTTGCTCAATTTATAAGCTATTCAATGAAACAATTTTCTTTTTAATTACTTAGCAGGAACTTTGACATCCCCATCAACAATCTTCTTTTGTGCATTTTGTACTGAATGCCATGCAGCGCTTGACATGTTACCACGAGTTACAGCAACACCCTTATCACTCAAACCATAAACCAAGTGCTTACCACCAGGGAAGTGACCCTTAGATGTATCTTTCGTAACATCAATGACTGCCTTACCAACTTTCTTCACTGCAGAAGTCAATGTGAAGTTAGACTTACCATCCTTGGCAGTGTACGCACCATCAGCGTTTTGATCACGGTCAACACCAACGACCCAAACTTTGTCCGCCGCATTCTTTTCTTCATTCAAATCCTTGGCCTCTGTGAAGACACCAGCACCGGAACCACCCGCAGCACTAAAGATAACATCAGCGCCATTTTGATACATTGATGAGGCAATTGTCTTACCCTTACCAGCATCAGTAAAGCTACCAACATATTGCGCATCAACCTTAATGTTAGGGTTAACTGACTTAGCACCTGCAATAAAGCCGGCTTCAAACGTCTTAACAACAGCTGATTGCATACCACCAACGAAACCAAGTTTGTTTGTCTTTGTCGTTTTAGCAGCTGCAACACCTGCCAAGTATGATGATTGTTCAGACTTAAAAGTAACAGATACTGTATTCTTACGTGCCTTCGCAATATCGTCAATAATCATATAGTTCGTATCTGGATGTTTCTTTGATTGTTCATTAATTGTTGAAACCAATTGGAATCCAATACCATAAATATTCTTAAATCCATCAGAACGAGCTTGATCCATATTTGTTGTAAAATCAGCGTTCGTCTTTGAAGGATAATAAGCATAGCCGCCCTTACCTTGCTTAACATTATTATCCTTTGCCCATGACTTCATACCTTCCCAAGCCGATTGGTTGAATGACTTATCATCAATTCCACCACCATCAGTTATCAATGCAACTGAAGTCTTATTACTTTTATCATCACTTGACTTGTTTCCAGACCAAGCAGCATATGCACCACCTGCAATAATTACAACCGCGGCACCTGCCACCCACATCTTTGCGTTTGAAGCCATTTTTCTATCCCCTTTTATAAAAAGATTACCTAGATTGTTCGTCAATCACGAACTACATTCTAAATATAATGGATAATGTTCAAAAAGTAAAGCTTTTCGTTCGCTTTTTTTGCAAAAAAAAATGAACCACTTATTTAAATGCAACAAAACACGAACAATAAAGGCTCATTATACTATTTTTAATTAACTAACCTGACCAAGTAAGTTTCTGACACAAATCCTCTAACCGCATTATAGATTCGTTTTGCACGCGAGGATTTTTCAGAAATTGCAAATACCGTCGGTCCAGTACCTGACATTTGGGCTGCATCAGCACCAAAATCGTACATTTTTTGCTTCAATTTTAATATCTCTGGATACTTAGCTCCCGTAATTGCTTCGAGGACATTAAACATTTTGTGATAAGCTGTTTGAAAATCACCAGAATTAACCGCCGTCATCAATCCAACCATATCCCCATGCTGCATATTAGAATAATCAACTAATTTTAATATTTTAGGCGTTGAAACACTGATACCAGGCTTAGAAACAATCACCCACAACGGTGGCATTGCTTCTGTTAGTGGTTCAACTACCTCACCACGTCCACGAACACGAGCTGGTCGTGAATAAACACAAAACGGTACGTCAGCATCAATTTGGAGTCCCATTACCGCCAACTTGTCTTCGGTGTAGTTCAGTTGCCAAATTCGATTCAATCCCCGTAAGACTGCCGCTGCATCTGAAGAACCACCACCCAATCCTGCCGCAACTGGAATACGCTTCATAATGTGAATTTCAATACCTTCTGTCCGACCTGCTGTTTCACGCATCAAATTGGCCGCTTGATAGGCCAAGTTTTTTTCATTGAGCGGTAATAAACCACTTGTTGATTCCACAACAATATTCTGATGATTAGTCGTCGTTCGAATAGTCACCGTATCAGCTAGGTCGATGGCCACCATTAACATATCCCATTCTTGTTCACCATTTTTATGAATAAATGGGGTATCTAGGCTAATATTTAACTTTGCGTAGGCTTGCTCTAATACTTCCATCGCGACCAAGTCCTTTCATAGATTATTTTAATTATAGCAAGTTGCCCTTAATTGCGAAACAAAGACAGATAAAGAATTATAACTTCTGTTGGTTTTAACTAATCCTTGATATACTAAATCAGAATAAACAATAAGGAGTTTACATGCGTTTCATCTACATTATTTTAGGTTTGATCACTTTTGGAATAGGTACTCTAACCATTTGGGTACCCGGCATTCCAACAACGCCATTCTATTTATTAACAGCATTTTTCTGGGGACGTTCATCAACGCGCCTACAAATTTGGTTAGAAAGCAATAAATACTACCAGCAGTACGTATATAAGGGCATTTATAAACGCCAATTAACCCAAAAGAATCGCATAATTATTTACCTTGTCACTGCCGCCTTCATGAGCATACCATTTTTTACTTCTGGTAAATTATGGTTACAAATAACGTTAATTTGTGCTTCGTTCTCGCAAATTATTGCCATGGAAGGCTTTTATCGTGGTTGGTGGTTAAATAACTGGTTCCTTGACGAAGAAGATTAAACCACAAATGGGATATATTTAAAGGCCAGTACAAAACTAGCCATTATAGACTGAAAGGGGCAAAATCCACCATTAACTTCGGTAGATTTTGCCCCTTTAAACGTATGATATTAATTTTCTTCATAGCGTACTGTGCGACGATATCCTAGAACAATACTAGTTAAAACACCAATAAACGCTACGAAAGTTAGTGCTGATGCTGCATAAAACAATGCATTATACCCTTGTTGTTGAATAATGAATCCACCCACCAATGGTCCGACAGCTCTTCCAACAGATGGCGCAGCAGCGGTTAGTCCCTGATAACGTCCTTTCAGAGTTAATGGTGTTAGTTCATTGACCAAAGCTGGAATCATTGGAAATGCGGTTGCTTCGCCGATCGTCGTAATAATCATTGCTAGAGCAAATCCCATGAAATGATGACTAAATGGTAACACCAAGAATGATAAACCAAACATGATAATGCCAGCAAATATTTGAATAAACATTGATCGTCGATTGGCTGATAAATTCAAGGCATTCATCCCCAATTGAATAATCGCAATCAAAATACCGTTAATCGTCCACAACATTGAATATTGCCAGAGTGGTAATTTCAGTACACTATTCATGTACACAGAGACATTCCCTTGCCACTGTGCATATGAAATCCACAAAATAACTAGTCCTGATATACCTGCATAAATCAGTAATAAATTCCATTTTGGTAAAGCAATTTTAGTTGTCTGTTGTTCACGACTGTAATTTGCCAAATTAATGCGAAACTTTGTATGTACAATAAAAAATAAAACAACATATAGTATTAAAGCTAATAGAAATAACCATGTTATACCAAATGGATAAATTGGTCCTACTAATGCGGTTGAAAAGACCATACCAAAATTACTCATAAAATAAAGCATATTGAACACAAAACGACCGTCATGAGACCGTACTTGTGTGCCATAAGCATTAATAGCCGCCGTTAACCAGCCACCAAAGAAGCCAACCAATGTCAAAATAACAGCATAGGTTGGCCAACCATGCCAAATAATAAAGGCGACTTGCAACACAATCATTGCTAACACACCGAACTGAATAAGGCGATAGGGTTTAAATTGATCAAATAATCGACCGCTAACAATCGACCCAATAGCTTGACCAACTGCATTAGCCATCATCACCCATCCAATTGTTACTAAAGTTTGATACAGTTCATTATATAAATAAACTGATGTTAATGGCCAAATAAAACCAAAAGCAAAACTATTAATAAAACTTGCCGCTAACAACCAACGTAACGACATTCCTTGCCCCATACTTTGCATGATAAACCTCTTTTTAACATACTCACAAAAATAGAGCGAGACTAATGAAATCCATCAATAGCCTCGTTCTTTAGCAACCCTTTTTATTTACAATTAACCGAATCCACCCGGTTCTTCATTGTGAAAATCAATGTTTGAAAACTTATTATATGACTTAACAAATAGTAACCGTGCTGTTCCACGAGCTCCAGAACGATTCTTTTCTAGGATAACTTCAATTTCACCAATATCTTGCTGCTCTTCATCACGTGGATCATTCTGATTATCCAGATCATCATTAGATTTTTCGTAATAATCATCACGATATAAGAAAGCAACAATATCAGCGTCCTGCTCAATAGATCCAGATTCACGAATATCTGACAACATTGGACGCTTATCTTGACGTTGCTCAACGCTACGTGATAGTTGTGACAAGGCAATGATTGGCACATTCATTTCCATGGCCATCATCTTAATTGCACGTGAAATAGCTGAAACCTCTTGTTGACGACCCTCACTACGAGTTCCTTCAATCAACTGTAAATAATCAATAATGACTAAACCTAGCCGACCCTCACGTTTATATAATCGACGTAACTTCGATCTGATTTCTGTAACCTTAATACCCGGTGTGTCATCAATATAAATATTTGTTCGTGCTAGCGAACCTGTCGCCACTGCTAGAGAATTCCATTCTTCAGTTTCCAACTGTCCCGTTCGCATGTGCTGCGAATTAATATTACCTTCCGCCGCTAACATACGATTAACCAAAGAAGTATCTGGCATTTCTAATGAAAAAATAACAACTGGTAAAGTTGGGTCTGCCACCGCCACTTTTTGCGCAATATTTAATACAAACGCAGTTTTTCCAACAGCAGGACGGGCAGCGATAATAATCATTTCACCTTCATGAAATCCGGTAGTCAAATTATCGAGTGCTGGAAAACCGGAAGCCAATCCCGTAACTGTTTCGTCGGTGCGTGAGTTTTGTTCAATTTGTTCAAAGGATTTATTCACAACATCAGCGATATTTTTAAAGTCTGCACTTTTTTCGCCACCATTAATTAAATCCAGCTTTGTTGATAAGTCTGCAACCGCATCATCAACTGAATCACTACCTTCATAAGTTTGTGTCAAACTATCCTGTAAGGTATCAATCATATTGCGACGTACGGAGCGTTCTCGCACAATTCTGGCATAATACAAGGCATTACCAGCAACTGGTACGCTTGATGCCAACTCAGTCAGGTAGGCCATGCCACCGACATTTTCAACTTGATTATCTTTATCCAATTCATCAGTGATTGTTAAGATATCAATCGCTCTTTGTGTTTCATCAAGCGCCAAGATAGCTGAATAAATCAAGCGATGTGCCGTGCGATAAAAGTCACTCGGCTCAAGAATGGTCATAATATCCGCCAATAAATCTTGGGGATCCGTTGCTAATAAAATCGAACCCAGCACTGCCTGCTCGGCTTCAACATCTTGTGGTACACGTAATGGTGCACCTTCATTTTGATCAGGCATGTGAACATAACCTCCCTTCAACATAGTCTACTGTTCATTGTACCAAATAACCATCGATTAAAAAATCAGAGTTAGCCAAAAGATGGTTTGAATTCGAATATAACGATAATTAGGCGATTCTAGCTTTTTGCATTTTTGCAAGCCAGAATCGCCTAATTATTGATATAGTAAGAGCTTTTTCAATACTTATTTATTGCTCTTCTGTATGGACACGAATAGTTGCCTCAACATCACGGTGAAGCTTAACTTTCACATTTCGATAACCTAATGCTCGAATAGGCTCTTTCATATCCATTTTACGTTTATCAATCTTAATATTAAATTGGTCAAGTAATCCTGCCACAACTTGTTTTGATGAAATAGCGCCGAACAAACGACCATCTGTACCTGCCTTGGCTTTTAGTTCAACGACTGTATTGTCATCCTCCAACCTATTTTTCAATGCAATGGCCATTTCTTTTTCTTCTGCAGCTTCACGATCAGCTGCTTTCTTTTGACCACGCAAGGCAGAAACATTCGCATTCGTTGCTGGCTTTGCCTTTTTGTTTTTAATCAAAAAATTATTGGCATAACCATCAGGAACGTCTTTTACTTCGCCTTTCTTTCCGCGACCTTTAACATCTTCTAAGAAAATAACCTTCATTGTTTCATACCTTCTTCTTACTAAAATTTTTAATCACTATCTTTATTAAGCTCGGCTAACAATGTCTCGTAAACTGCCTCAGTTGACGTATCTTTAACCTGAGTTGCAGCGTTACTTAGATGGCCACCACCACCCATCGCTTCCATTACCAGTTGCACACTAACGATACCTGTTGATCGAGCCGAGACAGCTACTGTATCATTATCACGCCTAGTAATAACATAAGATGATGTCACACCAATCATCTGCAATAATGAGTCAGCAGCTTGTGCTGCAACAACTGAATCATATTGCACATCATCCTCACCAACTGCAATCGCTACGGAATCATGAATCTGGGCACGTTCGATAAGATGCGCACGATTACGGTATGAATCGACCGTTTCTTTCATAAAGTCCTGCAACAAGTTACCATCTGCACCAACCGCACGCAAGTAACTGGCCGCATCAAATGTACGCGTACCAGAACGCAATGTAAATGACTTCGTATCAATTTGAATACCCGCCAACATTGCTGTCGCTTCTAATCGTCTTAATCCTTGTGCTCGTCTTGGTTGATATTCGAACAATTCCGTGACTAACTCAGAAGTTGAAGATGCATAAGATTCAACATAAACTAGCTGTGGTTCTTCAGGAAATTCTTCGCCTCTTCTGTGATGATCAATAATCACAACCCGATTCTTTAATGCTTCATAGACGTCTTGTGATTCAGATAATGATGGTTTCGAGTGATCAACAATAACCAACAAACTCTGATCCGTCATTTGTGCTAAAACTTCATTCGGTGTTAATAAGGCATGCTCGTCAGAAACATCTTCAGACATTTGTTCCAATAATAAATGAATGTCTGAATGTTCTTGCCCGTTTTCTTCGTAAACTACCCACGCTGGTTTTCCCAACATTTCTGCTAACCTACGTACACCTAAAGCGCCACCAAATGAATCCATATCTGGGCGCTTATGTCCCATAACAAAGACCTGGTCGGCCTGATCAAATAAATCAGCTAATGCTTGTGAAATCACTCGTGCACGTACACGAGTTCGCTTAGCCATCGGATTCGTATTTCCACCATAGAATCTGGCCGAACCAGTCGATGACTTAACAACCACTTGGTCACCACCACGTCCTAATGCTAGGTCTAAATTAGCTTGCGCATTTTCAGCTAACGTATCAATGGCCATTTCATTATAAGCAATACCAATACTCAATGTAATTTGAGCATTTTGAACAGAGGTTGATTCACGAATCGTTTTTAATAAATTGAATTTATCATTTTCAGCTTTCTTCAAGGCGGCACGATAACCAATTAATAAATATCGGTCCACTGATAAGCGACGTGCATAGATTTCATGATCTGCCATCCAATCAGATAATGTTTTAGTCACATAAGTTCGCAAAGTCGATGCCTCAGCATCACTCATACCCTCAGTCACTTCATCATAATTATCTAACGAAACAATTCCTAAAAACAATTTGTGATTTTCAAAATCTGCCGTTACTTTAGCTGCAGCTGTCCGATCCATTAGGTAGACTGCATTCAATTCTGGCTGAACCTGCAACTGAAAAACATGGCCTAGCCATTCAAGCTCGGTAACACGCTTTTCTTCATTTGGCCATAATGCCACAATTTCAGCTAATTGTTCAGAAACATGTTGTAGATCACTACCGACAATCGTTTCATTCCCCAATAATTGTTGAATATATGGGTTGACCCACTCAATGTCACCTTCGTCTGTACAAAGGATGACACCTAAGGGCATTTGAATAATTGATTCTTGTTCACCACGATTAATACGATACGATAAATTTTCAATATAATGCGTTGTTTGTTCACTTAAATCTTGAAGTGTCCTAAAAATAACAATCAATGCAATAACGACTAATACCAGCCAAATAATACCTACGACCCAATTAACTAGCCAGGCCAAAAATGCCCCAACAATTGCAATAAATGATACTAAGGCTGCCATGCCACTAAGGCGTTGATTTCTAAAGAATGTCGGTAACGCCGTAATTTTTCTCACCCGTCTCACCTAGCCTATTCTTTTTGTTTGTATCGTATCATTATAACATAAACCCACATATCCATAAAATTGCCCCATATTGCGAATCTTAATTCTGACCATAAAAAAACGAGGATGGAACAAAAGAAAATATTCCAACCTCGGTTTGCTAAAATTGTATGAATTATAAGCCTATAATTTTTTATAGCGTAAACGCGTTCCAAAAGTCTGAAGCCTCAATGTAACGCAATTTGCGCAATCCCTGTCCTTCGCTTTGCTACGGACAAAAATTGCACAAACCACGTTACACACCGGCTTCAAAACAACTTTTGTCTCGCTCTCTATATTTCTAATCAATTAAACCAAATTCACGAGCACGCTCTTGGTACTTAGCAATTTCATCTTCACCAGCCCAAACAAAATGCTGTGGTGCAATTTCAACCATTTGACGGTCACGACCATCTAATTCATCAGTTGGATCGTAGACAATTGGTACACGTTGCTCTTCAACACTTGGATCCGGTACTGGAATTGAACTTAATAATGAACGCGTGTAATCATGCAATGGATGATTATAAACTTCATCAGCAGTTCCAATTTCAACCATCTTTCCCCAATGCATCACACCAATACGATCAGAAATATACTTCACCATTGACAAATCATGTGCAATGAACAAATAAGTCAAACCTTGTTTTACTTGCAAGTCCTTCAACAAATTAACCACTTGGGCTTGAATAGAAACGTCTAACGCTGAAATAGGTTCATCAGCAATAATGAATTTAGGTTGCACTGCTAATGCACGGGCAATCCCAATACGTTGACGTTGTCCACCAGAAAACTCATGTGGGTAACGACTAGAGTGATCACGATTCAAGCCAACAATTTCTAACAAATCTTCAACTTGTTTTGAACGATCAGCATCATTTTTTGCTAAATGATTAACATCAATTCCTTCAGCAACAATATCCTTAACCTTCATACGTAAGTCAAGTGATGCTTGTGGATCTTGAAAAATCATTTGGACAGCCTGACGAAACTTGCTTAACTTACCACGTCTCTTTAACTTGGCTAAGTCTTCACCTTCAAATAAAATCTTACCGTTTGTTGGCTCGTACAACTTCATAATTGCACGACCAATTGTCGTTTTACCTGAACCTGATTCACCAACAAGTCCAAATGTTTCACCTTCATAAATATCGAATGAAGCATTTTGTACGGCCTTTGTTTCATTAGATTTACCCTCATTAAAGGTTATATCTAATCCTTGGATCTCAACTAATTTCTTACGTTCATCGGCCATTACTTGCCACCTCCATTTCCAAGAACAGCAGCATTGTCAACCGGAACAGCTTTTGAACGATCTGCTTCTGGATGTTCAGCTTGGAAACGTGCCCAACGCTTTTGAACTTCAAGCGGTGGTTCTACTTCAGGTGCACGTTCATCTAATAGCCATGTTGCTGCATAATGCGTCTCTGATAATTTAAAGAATGGTGGCTTAACCTTTTCATCAGCGGCAATTGCATAATGATTACGTGCAGCAAAAGCATCACCTACAGGAGGATTCAACAAATCTGGTGGTGTACCAGGAATAGCCTCTAACTTACCACGCTCTGTTTTCGTTGTTGGCATTGAATTCAACAAGCCCCAAGTATATGGATGTTGTGGGAAGTTAAACACTTCATCAACCTTACCAATTTCGATAATTTCACCAGCGTACATAACGGCAACACGATCAGCCATACCAGCAACTACCCCTAAATCATGGGTAATAAAAATGATTGAGGTATCTGATTGCTCTTGAATGTTTTTCATCAAGTGCAAAATTTGCGCTTGAATCGTTACGTCCAACGCAGTTGTTGGTTCGTCAGCAATCAAAATCTCTGGATTATCAATCAAGGCAATCGCAATCACAATTCGTTGACGCATACCACCAGAAAACTGGTGTGGATAATCATTAATGTGTGCCTCAGCATTTGGAATACCGACCATCTTCATCATTTCCAAAGCCTTTGCCCAAGCCTTTTTCTTGCTGTAATGCTGGTGCTTAATTAAAGGCTCTGCAATTTGTTGACCAATTTTCATTGTTGGATCCAATGACGTCATTGGATCTTGGAAAATCATCGCAATCTCTGAACCACGAATTTTTTGCATTTGTGCTTCAGATTTACCAAGAATTTCTTCACCCTTAAACGTAATTGAACCTTTTTCAACACGTGCGTTTTTAGCTAACAAGCCCATTAGAGAACGAGTCGTTACTGATTTTCCAGAACCAGACTCCCCCACAATCGCTAACGTTTCACCTTTGTACAAATCAAATGAAACGTCGCGAATGGCTTGAACACTTCCATTATAAGTATTGAAATTAATTTTAAGGTCATCAACCTCAAGAATTTTCTCTGCCATATTTCCACTCACTTCCATTAATCCTTTGTACGTGGATCAAACGCATCACGTAATCCATCACCTAACAAGTTAAACGCAATCATAATGATACCCAAAATAACAGCCGGAATAACTAACTGATATGGGTAGAATTGCATTGCCTTTTGTCCATCATTTAACAACGTACCCAATGAAGCCATTGGGACTGGAATTCCTAATCCAATAAATGAAAGCAATGCCTCAAAGAAGATTGCTGATGGAATTGTAAACATCAACTGCACAATAATCGTTGAGCTAAGATTTGGCACCAAGTGTCGCAAACCAATGCGCCAAGTTGAAGAACCTAGTGTTCGGGCAGCCAGAATATAATCTTGTTCCTTAGCTGTCAAAACTTGCGCTCTGACCAATCGTGCCATTGATGTCCATGATGTTAAGGCGATTCCTAATGAAATTGATAACATACCTGGCTTCATCACCAAAATCAAAAGCACAAACACAACCAAGTTAGGAATTGAAGAAACAATTTCAATAATACGTTGCATGACAATATCAGTTTTACCGCCACGCCATCCAGAGATGATACCGTAAGTCACACCAAAGACTAAGTCCATTAATGTTGCAATTAATGCAACTTCCAATGAAATACGTGTACCATATAAAACACGTTTAAAGATGTCACGACCAAATTGGTCAGTTCCAAACCAGAAGTTCTTCTTATCAGAAACACCAGCTGACTTATATTGGTCAACCTTTGTACCATCTAATTTACCTTCTCCAGTAAAGCCAGGAATATCACCTAACACACCTGGCAAACGGGCTGGTAAGTTTTGAACAGTTACATCTTGTTGTGCAGTTACTTTTGAATTGGCAATTGGCGTTGAACCAAAGGCAACGATGAAAACAAAGACCAACACCCAAAGCGAGATGAAGGCACCCTTATTTTTCTTCAAACGACGCCAAGCATCTTTCAAAAAACTAACTGAGGGCTTTAAAATTTTTTCACTATCAGTTTGACGATCTGCGGGAAGCAATTGAAAATCATCTGCTGTTAAATTTACTTTTTCAGACATTAGCTACTCCTTCCTTATTTAGCCAAACGAATTCGTGGATCGATGATACCGTATAGGATATCAGTTAGTAATAACACAACCATCAACATCATTGAGTAGACGATTGTCGTTCCCATGATAATTTGGTAATCATTGGTCAAAATTGAGTCAACGAACTGACTACCAATTCCAGGAATAGAGAAGATATTCTCAACAACAATTGATCCAGTTAACAAGTTAACCGCCATTGGCCCGATTAACGTTACCAATGGAATCAAAGAATTACGTAATGCGTGCTTCCAAATAATTTCATTCTTTGACAATCCTTTTGCTCGGGCTAACTCAATATAATCTGAGCCAAGCACATCAACCATTTCAGTACGAATAAATCGTGCTGACGTAGCGAGTGGACTCATTCCCAAAGCAATTGTTGGTAAGACTGTTGCTGCAAAGCCTTTCCAACCAGCGATTGGCAACCAACCCAACTTCAATCCAACCCAGTACTGTAACAAAGCCGCAAATACGAATGAAGGGATTGAAATACCCAACACTGCTAAGATTGACAAAAATGTATCAGTCTTCGTGTTACGACGAACTGCAGCGGCAGCTCCTAAACCAGTACCTGCGATCAATCCGAAAATCAATGCTTGAAGTCCAAGTTGTGCAGATGGACCAAGGCGTTGCGCTACCAAGGTTGATACTTCTTGGTTCGCAAATTGGAATGAAACACCAAAGTCAAAGTGCAATGCATCCCATAGATATGTCACATATTGCACGATAACAGGCTTATCCAATCCATATTGGGCCTCAATCATTTTTTGCTGACTAGCAGACAAACGTTCTGCGTTTGCCAATGGTGATCCTGGCATCAGCTTCATTAAGAAAAATGTTGCTGAAATAATCAAGACCAAAGTTAACACAATAATTGCTAACCGTTTAATAATATATTTGAACATGGCCATGCCTTCCCTATTTTAGTTCTACTCATAATATGCTAGAAAGTCATTTCGTAAATAACCATACTCTCATATCTCATAGCTATTAATTAGATGTTTTTAATTTTACCAGAGGTTTCACAAATGTTAAAGAGTTTGTTATAAAACCTCACATAAATATTTAATCTTATGAAAAAATTGTAAATGCTTACATTTTAAATAACTGACGGTGAAAGTATGCTTTTTAGTGGTATTTAAAGGACATTCGTAAGTAATCATCATAAAATGAAAACTTCTCTTTTTTTAGTTATTTTTCACAAATTTGACTATAAAAAAATGAGAGAGCGTGACAAACACCCATTTGCCACACCCCCTCTATTTTTCAGCATTGGTTCATTTGATTAAACAATCAAATTACTTCTTGTATGCCCACTTCCAATCGAATGGTGCTCCAACAGTATTTGAAACAACACCCTTAACCTTTGTATTCAATAGTGATGGCTTTGCTTGATAGTAAACTGGTGCGACCGCTGCATCTTCTTGTAGAATCTTCTCAGCCTTAGCGTAATCCGCGTAACGCTTTGTTGCATCGTTAACATCAGTTGTCTTTGCAGCCTTCATAACATTGTCATAGTCTGCATTCTTCCAGCTACCATTGTTAAATGATGAGTCAGAGGTATACAAATCTAAGAAAGTTGATGGATCGGCATAATCAGCACCCCAAATTGTGTTAACCATATCGAACTTCTTTTCATCTGATAATGAAATACGTTGCTTGAATGGCACAGTCTTAATTGTAACCTTCAATCCTGGTAACTTTTCCATTTGTGATTGGATAAATTGTGCTGAACGCTTTGCACCATCAGAATCATCAGTCAAGTATTGCAAAGTAACCTTCTTCTTACCAGTTTCCTTCAATCCTTGCTTCCACAACTTCTTGGCTTCCTTCAAGTTGTAACCAACAGCATTCTTATCCGCAGCTACCTTAGCAAAGTCCTTACCAGTTGCTGGATCCTTAGCTAACTTTGTTGATGTAAATGAAGTTGCTGGTGTTCCACCACCACCAAGAATCTTTGATGACATTGTCTTACGATCAATTGACTTTGACAAAGCCTTACGAATATTTGTGTTATTCAAAGGCTTCTTGTTTTCATTAAATTCGATGAACGCTGTTGATGCTTGTGCAATAACAGTGTAGTCCTTCTTGTTCTTTGAAGCCTTGTATTGGTCAGGTGATAGCGTTGTATAATCAACCTTCTTTGACTTGTACAAGTTGTAACCAGTATTTTGGTCCTTGATAGTTTGAACGGTAACCTTTGGTGTCTTTACAGACTTAGCATCCCAATAAGTAGGGTTCTTAACCAATGAAATCTTGTTGTTTGATCCTGTCCAACCCTTCATGGTAAATGGTCCGTTAGAAATCGTGTACTTAGATGCAGTACCGTACTTCTTACCAACCTTATCCACAAACTTCTTGTTTTGTGGTTCAAAAGTAGCCATGGTCAACACTGACTCAAGTTGTGGCATTGGACGCTCAAGAGTTACTTGCAAAGTCTTATCATCAAGTGCCTTAACCCCTAGGTCTGTGACTGGCTTATCACCTTTTTGAACGGCATCGGCATTCTTAATACCTGAATATAGGTAAGCATATTGTGATGCTGTCTTTGGGTCATTAGTACGTTGCCAACCATAGACATAATCATTAGCTGTCACTGGCTCACCATTAGACCACTTCATATCACGCAAATGATAAGTTAAAGTCAAGCCATCATCTGACTTATCAACCGAAGTTGCACCAGCTAATTGTGGCTTACCAGACTTGTCCATACGGTACAATCCTTCACCAATGGCCTGTAAGTAATTAAAATCAATGGCTGCAGTTGTCTTTGAAGGATCCATCGTTCCAACATTTGCACCTTCAGTCCAATTAATTGTCTTATACTTAGCGGCACTAGCTGTCACTGGTACGAAAGTTGATCCTAGGATCACTGCACCAGACAACAAAGCACTGACCTTTAATGTCTTATTCATATTTCCCCATCCCTTATTCATATTCACATATCGTGATAACTTTTTCATAATCATATAATAAACTTAAACCATAGTCAACGACTTATTTAAGTTCAATTTAATAAAACAATATCAACAAGTCTTATGTTTTATCGATAACTATTGATAAGTCAGCATTTATATATAAAAAGGGATATCATTGGCTCTCATAATCAGCTCATTTTTAATAATCACCATTTTCTCATTTTTCTAAATAAAAAAGAAGTTCCCAATCGTAAATTAGGAACTTCTATAAACAGCTTTATGCCGTCATACGACGATCTAGCATATCGCCAATCTTTGAAATAATGAAATTCAAGATAAAGTAAATCACTGCCAAAGCAAAGAACATTGAAATAATTGCACTTGGCTCTTGTGCATAAACAATTTGTGCACGGTAAGTTACCTCAGGCAACATAATAATTGTTGCTAGAGATGTATCCTTAATCAAAGAAACAAATTGTGACACAATTGGTGGAATCATTTTCTTGTACGCTTGTGGCAAAATAATGTGCCACAAAGCTTGCTTAAAGTTCAATCCATTTGACAAGGCACCTTCTAGCTGTCCTTTAGGAACTGCCAAAATACCTGAACGAATAATTTCAGCCAACATTGCTGACTCAAAAATCGTTAATGCAAAAATTGTCGATGTGATAACCCCAAAATGAATACCAATTTTTGGCAAAGCAAAATAGGTGAAAAAGATAATTAATAGCAATGGTAAATTACGAATCAAATCGACAATAAATCCCACAATTTGTGAAAGGTAAGGGATTTTGACATATCTAATGACACCCAAAATTGATCCGATAATGAAACTCAAGATAATTGAAACCACAGCAACTTCAATCGTTACCCCTAGTCCCATCATCAAGAAACGCATATTTACCCACGAAAATGCTGAAAAGAACTCACTCATGCGCGACCTCCATTCTTTTCAAGTCTGGTTTCCAAATAACGCATATAATAACTCATTGGCATTGTCAAAATTAGATAGAAAATACCAACAATGATAAATGGACCAAATGTATCAAATGTCATCTGTGAAATTTGATTTGCTTGGTACATTAAATCAAGTCCTGCAACGAATGCTAGAACGGATGAGTTTTTAATTAAGTTAATAAACTGATTTCCAAGTGGTGGAATCACTAGCTTAAATGCTTGTGGCAAAACAATGTAACGCATACCTTGCCACCATGAAAGGCCATTTGACATGGCACCTTCTAGTTGACCCTTAGGCACAGCATTAATACCTGCACGTACAGTTTCAGCAATAAATGCTGATGTATATAATGTTAAACCAAAGGTTCCTGCCGCAAAACCACTAATTTTAATGATGTTTGCAATAACAACATAAAAGAACATCGTAATAACCAACAATGGAATATTTCTAACAACTTCGATATAGATACGTCCGATGATATTGACCAGTTTATTCGGAACAACTTCCATTAATGCAAAGGCTGTTCCTAAGATTAGTGACCCAATCAATGCTAGAATTGACGAAGCGATAGTCCAGCCAAATCCAGTCAAGAATTCACCAGCGTGTGATTGAAATAATGAAATCATTCTTTAGCCAACTCCTTCCAATCCATCCCCTTAACACTACCGAACCATTTTTTGGCCATCTTAGCATAAGTACCATCTGACTTAATGTCATCAATTGCTTTATTAACAGCTTTAACTAACTTTGGGTTCTGCTTTTGCATGGCAACACCATATGGTTCCTTTGTAAAGGTACCACCACGAACTTCCAATGTTTTCGATCCGGCAGCCATACCATATAGAATACCGTTGTCAGTAGTCAATGCATCTCCTTGACCTGCCTTTAAAGCAGTTAATGCTGTTGCGTAATCTTGTAACCCAACAACTTTTGCCTTTGGCGCAAAGTCTTTAATTTCATCAATTGACGTTGACCCTTGCACAGCTAACACACGTGCCTTAGGTGTGTTTAATTGCTTAACATTATGATACTTACTTGACTTTTTAACCAAAATTGATTGACCAGCATTAAAATATGATTGTGAAAAATCAACGACCTTTTGACGATCAGGCGTGATCGACATCGTTGCGATAATTGCATCAATATTTCCGTTCAATAACATGGGCACACGTGTACCTGAAGTAATTTGTGTGTACTCCACCTTAGCATTTGGGTTGATACGCTTCGTGATTTCCTTAGCCATATCAACATCAAATCCTTCAAGTTTACCCGTTTTGATGTTCATCAATCCCATCAGTTTGGTATCGCCCTTAACACCCCAATTCATACGATCTGTTTTCATAATCCGATCATATGTCTGATTCTTAACAGTATCTGCATGAATAACTGTTCCTTCGGTTGCCCCAGCGAACAAGGTGACTGCAGCAGCTGCAAGAATTGACTTCATTACAACTTGAAATTTACTCTTCATGTTGCGCCTCCTTAACGAATAATTTGCGATAGGAATTCCCGTGCACGTGGCTCCTTTGGATTAGCAAAGAACTCTTTAGTTGGTGAATCTTCCAAAATTTGTCCCTTATCCATGAAAATAACTCGGTCGGCAACTTTCTTCGCAAAGCCCATTTCGTGCGTAACAACCAAGGTTGTCATTGAAGAATCACTAACAATGTCTTGGATAATTTGCAAAACACCATTGATCATTTCCGGATCTAAGGCTGATGTTGGTTCGTCAAATAATAATGCTTTTGGCTTCATTGCAAGTGAGCGAGCAATCGCAATACGTTGCTGTTGTCCACCTGAAAGTGCTGCCGGTGACTTTTCAGCCTGATCAACTAGCCCAACACGATCAAGGAGTTCCATCGCAACTTTTTTATTTTCTGCTTCATCACGATGCAATACCAAACGTGGTGCTAACATGATATTTTCTAAGACTGATTTATTCGCATACAAATTAAAATGTTGGAACACCATCCCCACATTTTTTCTTGTACGGTTCATATCTGTTTTAGGATTAGCTAAATCTTGCCCGTTTACAATCAACTGTCCACCTTGAACCGGTTCCAAACCATTAATCGTACGAATCAATGTTGATTTTCCTGAACCAGAAGGTCCGATCAAAACAACCGTTTCCCCAGCCTCTACCTTTAAATTGATGTCCGTCAATGCATGAAAATCCCCATAAAATTTATTGACATCTTTGAATTCGATCATCGACATAGTGGTTCCTCCTTATAGATAATTTACCTAAAAAATTATCTTAGTATATAAAAATAACCCGCCGCGATTTTATTCGTGACGGGTCGCTAATCTAATAATAATCTTAGTTTATCTTAATTGTCAAACATATTGTTAAGTTTGTTAACATTAAAAATCATTCAATTACGTACGATTATCTATTTTTTCGTATATGCTAATTCAACTGCTAATTTATAAGGTTTTTCAACAGGCATTAAAGCATGACGGCCACGGGCTTTACCCGGTCCACCAGTCACGACAACAGATGCAATATATAAATTGTATGATTTCAATGCTAAGTCTACTGGTTGTAACCCAACTGTCTGTATCCGTGCCAAACGTGATGAAAGCATCTCATTCATACCACCATAAACGGCCAGTCCACCACGCTCTTCTTCCAATTTAAAATAGGGTAACGGTGTACCAGGATGGTTAGCGAAGATTGCTGGTTGACCAGTAGCTAAAAAGGCCAATTGTTCTTTCTCTGAAAGACCACCGTAGTTCTCAGTAATCAGACCACCCTCGCGTAATTGATCAACCACTTTCGTTAATTCTGCCGCCATATCATTATCGGAAATGGCAGTTGCCGGTAAGACTTGCTTCTTATCGTAGAGACCATTTGCGGGTACATATGGCATTGCTTTATTATCTGTGGCCGTTTTGGCAGCTTGGGGACCACCCAACATTTTTTCTAATTTTGGTGAAACATCCCACTTAATTGTTTTCTTCGTATAATAGTAAACGATATTTAAAATTGCGCCGTACAGTATTAACAAAAACGCTAATGCTAACAGAGCACCTCGTAAATAGGCACCATTTTGAATGTGACGCACAGCTAAATAAAGAATATAAAAGTTACCAACACTGGCTAGGACAGTATATACCTGCCCCTTCCAACGAGCATTCACATTGAAGAAACCAAGATAATGATTAAGTAAGTCTAATATCGTTAACATTAATTAGTTCCTCCTTGCGTTGCATTATTGGTCGTATTACCGGTGGTATTATTTGTCGTTGTATCTGTCCCCGTTGTATTATCGGTGGTTGTATTACCAGTAGTATTATTTGTGGTTGTATCTGTTCCTGTTGTGTTATCAGTATTACCGTCTGTTGTTGTATCAGTTGACGCCTCATCTGTTGATGAACTTGAACTACTTGCAGATGACTTTGATGCTGAACTAACCGTTGTATCATCAACTGAATCGTCACTTGTCATATCTGATTCAGTTGAACGACTTGAAGGTTTTTCTGAAGAACTAACTGATGATTTAATGCTACTTGATGATACTGTACTACTTGATACAACTGATGATGATTTTGCTGCACCGTTTGAAGTATGCGTAGAAACATTAACAATTGCGTTTCCAGCACTCAGCGCCAAAATTATTGAAACTAATGCAACTGGTGTAATAAATGGTGGTGTTCGATATGCCATATAGTGCTACTCCTCCTCCAGGTCAAAAACTAAGGCCTGCTTAACAATATTGTCAATTTCTTCTTTTGTACTTAACCAATCATCGTTAACGACAACGTGGGCAATTCCTTGCAAGGATTGTGGTAACTGCACATCACGTTTATATTCCTCGCTTGCCATCCGCCGGCGAGTTTCCTCTAAATTATCACCACGTTTTGATAATCTACCTAAAATTTCATCAGGTTTTGTGACGGTTAAAAAGATAACAACTGCCTCATCCCCTAGTTTTTCAGAGTATGTTTTGGCACCTGCAGTATCAAGGACGATGGTAATTAGTGGACTCTTCTCCCAAGCACGTTCAAGTCCTTCATAGGAAGATCCATAACGATAATTTGCGTAAGCAACACTTTCTAAATAATGATTTTCTTTAAAAGACTGTTCTGACTCAAAATAATAATCAACCTGATCGATTTCACCTTCTCTTGGTGGTCGTGTCGTGTGTGTGATTACTTTGGGCATTTCATAAAACTCATTTAAATAATTGGCAACGGTTGTTTTGCCCGTCCCCGTATTACCTGTCAGAACGAAAACTTTTCGATTCATAACTCTTTTCTACTCTCTTTTTTTACTGTTATTAGTATACTGTCTGATGCTTAAGGTTCCCTAACAATTTGATAACATTTTACCAGTGTTTAGATTACTATAATTTCATTAATCCGTCATAGTAAAAGCATGCACATTAATTGTACATGCTTTTACACACCTTATTATCGCCTTATCGCCGAGACCTCTGTCACATAATTGTAACATATTTTTATTGCAAATGAAAAAAGTTGACGAAATTTTTCGCCAACTTTATATATAACTTGTTTAATATTATTCAACGTTTGCCAATTCATACATTGCTTGACCAAAGATAGCCATTGATCGTGTCAAATCAGCAACTGGATAGAATTCATCTGCTTGATGCATCGTATCTGGCACACCCTCAAACATTGCACCGAAGGCAACACCACGCTTTAGCAAACGTCCAAATGTACCACCACCGATAACTTGCTCGCCAGCTGGCAAACCAGTATGCTCACGGTAAACTTGTAATAACGTTTGAACAAGTGGATCATCACCAGATACATAATGAGGAACTTGCGCATGTCCTTCTTGTTTAGCTACAGCATCAAAGCCATCAGGTAATGACTCTGCAACATGCTTTTCAATTTCTTCCGCCGTTGTATTCTGTGGATAACGGAAATTCGTGTTAACAAAGCCATCTTGACCGTCAGTAAAGCGTTGGATTCCCACATTCATAGACAAATCGTGCATCAATTCGTCATGTGTCTTAGCACCAATCTTTTCCGCAACAGTATCATCATGTAGCTTAGTTCCTAAGAACGTCAAGAAGCCTTGTGCATTACCACCAAAGTCTTGAGATTGTAGGAAATTGGCCAAATAAGTTCCGGCATTTTCCCCAGTCTCAGGCATAGCACCATGCACTTGCTTACCGTAGAATGTGAAATCTACTTGATTACCTGCGACCGTTGCTTCTCCCTTAACACGGGTTTCAGCAGCTAAGTAATCTTTCATAGCACCAACTAATGCATCTGTATCCGTTGTTTCAACTGATGCCTTTGCAACACCTGGCACCATGTTAGGACGTTGACCAGCAGTAAATGAAATCAGCTTCAATGAACCAACTTGCGTTCCCGTAAAACGAGTAACAATCGAAACATTTCCTTTTTCACCATTGATAATTGGGAATTCTGCATCTGGTGAGAAGCCCATAGTTGGTTCACCATATTCAGCAAAGAATTCATCCATTCCGGTCCAATCAGATTCTTCGTCGATACCAACGACCAAAACTAATTTACGCTTTAGCTCTACGCCTAATTCCTTAATCATTTTAAGTGCGTAGTAAGCCGCGAATGTTGGCCCTTTATCATCAGAAGCACCACGAGCATATAAACGTCCATCTTCAATAACTGGTGTCCAAGGATCCTTTGTCCAACCATCACCTTCGGGCATAACGTCCAAATGACCGATAATAGCTACTGTTTCTTCTGCGTCCTCAGGTCCTAATTCAGCATAAGCCACTAAATTCTTATAATTACCGACACGGAAGCCATCACGCTTAGCAAATTCTTCAAACTTCAACAATGCTTCTTTAGGACCAGGTCCTAAAGGTGCATCTGCCGTTGCCGCCTCATCATCACGGACAGATTTGATTGCTAACATTTCTTTCAAATCTTTTAGTAAGTCATCTTCATATTTCAATGCTTCAGCACGCCATTGTCTTGCCATTTTTTAATTCCTCCACGATTAACATTGTTCTCAATTATACACTTCTTTATGAAAATGCACACCGACCCAGTATGCTTTATAAATTAGATTGAATACGTGCCATATAGTTTGGTAAAGCATCTGCTATAAAAGATGGCTTCACAACATAACTATGACTGGCCATTTCTTGCGCAATCATCGAATGGGCATAGACTGCTGCCTCTACTGCCTTTAAATGATTATTTTTGAACTGACCAACAAAGCCACCAATCGTACCTGCTAATACATCTCCCATACCACCGGTTGCTTGATAGGCACCACCAATCATCAACTGACGGAGTTCATTTTGCGCATAAATTAAAGTATGATGCTGTTTCAGCACTAAAACATCTAAATTCAAAATTTGGCGTTGGACTTCATTTAACTGATGCTCCGTTTGATAATTCAACTGAATACCACTCAAACGCGCCCACTCCATTTGATGAGGTGTTGCAATTGTATAAGGTTTACGCGGAAACATTAAATGATTTTCAGCCATAATGGTTAATGCTGAACCATCAACCACTAAAATTTGTTCTTGCGTAACCGTAGCAAACACGCGTTTAACCAAATCAACTGCTTGTTGGTCCGTTCCTAATCCTGGACCAATAACAATCACATCACTTTTTTTTATATTTTCGACCACCTGATCACTATCTTGCCAGTTGATAAACATTGCTTCTGGTGTACGTGCATGCAAAGCCGTCAAATTTGCCCGATCTGTTGCAACTGTTGTTAATCCGGCACCAGCACCAATGCTTGCCTGACTAGCCATCAAAATAGCGCCACCAAATTGCACACTTCCCCCAATCAGTAGCACACGACCGTAGTCCCCTTTATGGCTTTGATCAGGTCGCCTTAAAATAACTTCATGTAAAATATCTGATTTTAATTCACTAACCATAGTGATTCTCCAGTTTTTCTTAAAATAATGCTATACCCTGCCATGTCATGGTATAAAAACTTGTTTATTATTCTATTTCATATTACTATTCTAACATCTATTGCACAAATACTTGAAATACATGAAAATAGAGTGAGAATAAAATTTGGAGGCTAACTATGCTTAATATCGCCTATGTTGGATTTGGAAAAAGCACTAATCGTTACCATATACCTTATGTCCGTCAACGACCTGACAAATTTCATATTGGTCGTGTCGTTGCGCCCCATATTAATAAACGGCCCGATGATCGACTTGCCCTTGAAAAAACTGGCACCGTTTTTTCAACAGATATACAGGATATCACTGCTGATAAGACAGTAGATTTAGTCATTGTTGTTACCCCAGCGCCAACTCATTTTACGGTCGTTCGACAGCTATTAATGGCTGGCAAAAATGTCTTGGTTGATAAACCGGTAGTTGCAACGGCACAAGAAGCAACAGAACTGATTGCGCTTGCAAATAAAAATGGGCTATTTTTTATGCCCTTCCAAAATCGACGCTTTGATAGTGACTTCTTAACCTTAAAGCATGTCCTAAATACGGGTTATGTCGGTCGTCCTATTGAACTTGAATTACACATGGATCATTATCGACCAAACGATGCCAAATTAACTGGTAGCGCAATGGAAACAACCTGGTTTGATCACGGTGCCCACTTAGTTGATCAAATTGTCTCTTTATTGGGTGCACCACAGGCCGTAGCTTATGATTTAAGAGCAACACGTGATTTATCAGCAACTCTATCCGACCAATTTGAGGCTAATTTATTTTATAAAGATGCTTTTAAGGCAACCATTCAGTCAAGCGAAACGACTGTCACTCACTATCCAAAGTGGATTCTTCATGGCACCAAGGGTTCATATATCAAGCACAACATTGACCAACAAGAATACGACCTAAAAGCTGGTATCATGCCAGGAGACGTTGGCTTTGGTCAAGATGCACCCCAAGACTATGGCAAGGTTACCTACTACAATCAAAACAATGATCGTTTAGAAAAGTTTGTGCCATCAATTTTAGGTGACTACGGTTCAGTCTATGATTCAGTTTTTGAAACAATCGTTAATAAAAGGCCAAAATTAGTGTCTGATGAACAACTATTAACAACCATGCAGATCCTAGAGGCTGGTATAGCTGACGTTAATCCACATATCGTTAATTTTAATCATTAATTATGGCACTAAATATTTGTAACCGCTTTCAAGTCGTGTTATTATAATGGTGTACCAAAGGAAAGGTAGGTAGATGATTTGAAAAATGATTTCTTTTCAACCTCAAACATCGCTTTAGCTACTGAAATCCATATGGGCGTGTCACAGTAATGATGCAAGATACTATTAGTATCAAATTTTGAATGATAAACATTAAGTCATGAATTGACAATCTTGCAGTCATTAGCATCGGTTTCTTCAATAACGAACGATATCTCTTCATCGGGTGAAAACATGTTTGTTGATTTGAAGGCTGCTCCCGACACGGTTCGCTTTTTAAACGGATAAATGTGGATGAGTAGTAGTTGCGAGCAAGATGTATTTGGTGGTTTCGGTAGTACTAGCGACAGTCGCTTAAATCTGCAGATTAAGCCTCTAGATATTACCATTACAATTGAATATAGGGTAGCAAATTCAAGTGCTCTCCTTGTTGTATCCTATGGGTATAGCAAAAGTAACCGCGGGTCAACGTACCGGCGGTTTTTTAGTTCAGAGCTGATAAATTTTCGCTTTTGGAAGTGAATATAAGACGTAAACATGACGTATTCGCCGTAGCGACTGCGTAGGCATTACGGCGTGTTTATGACTTATATTCACTGGAAAGAAAATTTATCGCGTTTATGCAGAGCTGATAAATTTTCGCTTTTGGAAGTGAATATAAGACATGAACACAATATAAAAAGCCGAGGATTTCCAATGTATATCAGAAACCCTCGACTTCATCTTTAATTATTCATTCGATACTCTTGCAAGAGCCCTTCGCGAACACCCGACGATGAAAAAATAACTTTATTTGAGCCTGTACGTTTAATTAACTCTACCAATGGTAATAAGCCACTAATCATAATGTCTGCACGATTAGCTTCTAGTCCTAATAATGCTTCTCGTTCTGCTCTAGTCATCTTTACTAGTTTTTCATAAGTCGCAAGCACTGCTGCCGTCGTCATTTCATACCCATGAAAATCTGAGTCAGCAGCTAACCCATGTTGGACACGGTCTAATCTAGCCAATGACCGATTAGCACCACCTAACAAAATAACTGGTAAAGTTACCGTATCATCCAACCAAGGTAATTTAAGGTATTGATCGTTTACATACTTCGTTGCTTTAGCAATCGCATCAGGTGAGACCACACCATCAACGTTTAACTTGAACTTCTCAGACAAATTGACCGCACCAAATGGTAGACTCATCATGTTTGTAGCCATGCGTTCTTCAATGCCAACTAATTCAACACTCGCCCCACCAGTATCCAGTAACCAAGCATCAGAAATATCCAAAGCTGATGCTGCTCCTAAATAATCATAATAAGCCTCTTGATCACCCGTCAACACGCGAATTTCGACACCGACTGCCCGAAAAACCTTGTCTAAGAATTCAGCTTGATTTTCTGCTTCACGAACAGCAGCGGTTGCAATACCAACTACTGTCACATCATCAAACATCATATAATCTTGCTGAAATTCTAACAGCGCATCAACAACACGGGTCATCGCCGCATCTGTCAACTCACCATCATTATCATCCATGCCTTCAGCCAAACGTGTATCTAATTTGCGCCGGCGTAATTCAACAAAATTTCCATCCTCTTGTAGTTCCTCAACCACCATGCGGGTTGAGTTGGAACCCAAGTCAATGACTGCCAAATAACTCATTTAATGCTCCTTCAAGGTATCAATTAATCATTAACCCCAGTAATCAACTCCCATTGCATGGCGAACCTCTGCCATAGTCTGTTGACCAACAATACGGGCTTTTTCAGATCCCGTCTTCACAATATCCAAAACAGCTGCTTTATCTGCTGCAAATTGTGCACGACGTTCCCGAATTGGTGCTAACTCTTTGTTCAATACTTCAAACAAATATTTTTTAATCTTCATATCACCTAATCCACCAGCTTCATATTGTGCCTTCAGATCAGCGACATACGCCTTATCTTCGTCAAAAATATCAAGATAAGTAAATACCATATTTCCTTCAACATGGCCTGGATCTGCCAAACGTATATGAGTTGGATCGGTATACATTGACTTTACTTTAGCCCAAAGTGTATCTTCATCATCACTTAAATAAATAGCGTTTCCCAAAGACTTTGACATTTTCGCATTACCATCTAGACCTGGGATACGCCCCTGTCCTTCCGGTGGAAAAATCCCTTCTGGTTCTACCAAAATGTCGGTATTATAATATCGGTTAAATGTGCGAACTAACTCACGTGTCTGTTCCAGCATTGGCTTTTGATCATCCCCAACTGGCACGACTTGTCCCTTAAATAAGGCAATATCAGCGGCTTGTGAAACTGGATAAATAAAGAAGCCAGTAGGAATACTTTCTCCAAATCCTTTTTGCTGAATCTCCGCCTTAACAGTCGGATTACGTTGTACACGTGCTACTGACACCAAATTTAAAAAGTATTCGGTTAATTCAGATAACTCTGGTACAGCAGATTGCACAAAAATTGTTGTCTTCGCTGGATCAATTCCAACCGCTAAATAGTCCAAAACAACTTCCAAAAGAGAGTTTTGAATTTTTTCAGGATTTCGTGCATTATCGGTAAATGCTTGTTTATCAGCTACCATAATGTAAGGATCATATTGGCCAGAGTTTTGCATGTCAACACGGTTTTTCAATGAACCAACATAATGCCCAATATGTAGTTTACCGGTTGGGCGATCACCAGTTAACAAAACTTTCTTTTCAGTCATATTTTTCTTCTTTCTATTGTGACCATATCACAAAATCAAATTCGTCAAAATCAATTGTAAAAGTTTTTTGGGACGATAACAAGCGCTTAGTAAGTTATTATACAATTGTTTATTTTTCAAGGGTGTCGTTCACCCGAGTAATTAACCCCGAAACACGTCCAACGCTGACTAAACTAAGGGCGTGCATCGCGCGTGATGCTAGTGTATATAACAATCCTGTCGCCTGGTCATCTGGATAATTCCCCTGTGACACGTCATAACCAATAACAGCGTCAAACTCCAAACCTTTGGCCAAATAAATCGGCATAACTAAGACGTTAGCCATCCGCGACCGATCCGTTGCATGTAGCAATTGTACTGTTTCTGGATAATTGCGTAAAGCATCAACTACTTTTATAGATTGTGTCGCTGTTTTAGTTAATATGGCAACTGTTTGAAATTTTTGCCGTAATCGGGTCACTTCATTTGTCAAAACCGCACTAACATCCTTAGTAGTTGTTTGAATAAGGTGTGGTTTCTCACCATGTCTTGTAAAAGTCATAATGTCCTCACCATCTGGCAGTAACGCCTTAGCAAAATTCATAATTTCTTGCGTTGAGCGGTACGCCTTATTCAGTTTAATCAAGGTTGGACGCTTGGCAACAAATGCTTGTGCATATTTATCGAGTAACGCTTGTGGCGTCTCAACAGCACGAAACAAAGCCTGTTCAGAATCACCTAACACCGTAAATTTTGCCCGTGGAAAAGCATGTTTTAGATACAATAATTGTGAGAGTGCATAATCCTGCATTTCATCCACAAATACATATGACATTGCCTGATTTGTGCCACCACCGGTCAAGGCATCCCGCAAAAATAGCAATGGTGCGGCATCCTCTAAATCAATGCGATGGTATTCTAATTGTCTTGCAAATCGATCCAGTTTTATTGTCCACCACTCACGATGATCAGTATCCTGCTCACCCATATAGGTCAAAAATGCCACATATTGTTCATAGATATCAAGAAAGAAACTGTTATATAAGGCATCATCAATAACCTGCCAATGTTTCGTTAAATACCGTTTCGCCACCAATGAAATAACATCATCAACATTTTCTGTGGCCATTGTTTCCTCAATATCTTCATCACCAAGCAACTCTTGATACTCTTGATCTGTCAAATTGTCTAATTCTTCAAATACCCAGTCCGCATCTTGCAGACGATCAATTCGGTCAGTCAAAACTTGTAGGAAATGTTTTTGTACCATGTCAACACGTTCACGCATTGAATAATTTACAGATAAAGTTGACATATAATTAGCCAATTCTTCCGCACTAAAGAAAACTTTATCTTCATAGTAAATATCAACGAAATGCAGATCATCCGTTCGGATTTGGTCAACATAACTTTGGATAAATTTTACAATATCGGCGCTCTCAAGTACCTCGCGAATATTTTGACTAGCCTGTCCAATCACCTGCTGTTCTTGCTCATAACGATCAAATAATGTCTGTACAGTTAGTCCCTGCAACCGAGCACTAAAAAACTCAGCTAATGTTACCTGACGCATATTGCGTTCACCCAATGATGGTAAAACATCTGCGATATAACTAGAAAAAAGGCGATTTGGTGAAAAAAGCACGATTTGATCAGAATTAAGTGCTTCCCGTGCGTGAAAAAGCAAAAAGGCAATTCTTTGTAAAATTGCTGATGTTTTACCAGAACCTGCAACACCTTGTACGACGAGTAAATCACTTGTTGTGTCACGAATAATTTGATTCTGTTCCTTTTGAATAGTTGCCACGATATTACGCATAACTTCATCATTTTGTTGTCCCAAGGCAAATTGCAACATTTCATCGCCAACAGTTTCGTTAGTATCAAACATATTCGTAATCTTAGCATCACTGATAACAAATTGCCTTTTCTTTTTTAAATCAACAATCTGTTCGCCATTTGGTGTCGAATAACTAACTTTTCCCAGCGTACCATTATAATAAACACCACTAATTGGTGCTCGCCAATCATAAATTAAAAAATCTCCCTGATCATCTTGAAGAGATGCTAAGCCAATATAGAGCGTTTCTGGCAAATTATCTTCGACAATATCTACGCGTCCAAAATATGGATTTGGTCGTAACAATGTTAATGTATCAACTGTCTTCGCCATAATATTCTCGGTTTCCGTAACACGAGCCACAATATTTCGCTGTTGCTGAATCTCAGCATTTGTCTCCATCGCATCATCAATTTCAACGGTATTAATAGACGTATTGGCAATATAGTTACTTTCAACAGCTCGAGTTTCAGAGTGGGCCTTTGCATATGCTTCCCTTGCTTCTAACAATTGTTGATCTATTTTTTGTACGACTGTATCTAATCTTTTTTGTTCAGCAGCTTGTTCTTGATGCATGTTCTCCCCTCCCTTTTAACAAATTTTACTCATAAAAACAGGCGGCTAAAACCATTAAGTTTTATCCACCCACAAATTATTTATACTAAGCCAAGGCTGATAAATAGTGCTTGATCTATTTTAACAACTAATTCTGCTGGCACTGTCCCAATTTTATCCTGTAGACGATGTTTATCCAGCGTTCTAATCTGTTCCAACAAAATAACCGAATCTTTACCAATTCCTGTATCCACAGATTCCGCTGGTAAACCGACGTGCGTTGGCAACTTGGGTTTTGCTATTTTAGCAGTAATTGGCGCCACAATCACAGTCGGTGAGTGTTGATTGCCAACATTATTTTGCACAATAACAACTGGACGTTGACCACCTTGTTCTGATCCAACCACGGGTGATAAATCAGCAAAAAAAATATCACCACGTTTAATATCCTTTTTAATAGCCATATATCTCTCTTTACTTTACTAATTTTCGTGGCAAGCGTGTTGATAAGCTTGTCGCAATTTCATAAGGAATCGTATTTAAACGCTCAGCTAAATCTACCAATGTAATTTCTTCGTCACCAGCCTTACCAATCAAGGTAATAACTGTACCGATTGGCATTTCTTCTGGTAAGCGTACCATTAATTGATCCATCGCGATACGTCCAATTATTTCAACATGACGACCATCCGGTAGCAAGCCATACATACCCTGTAATTGGCGTGCATAGCCATCTGCATAACCAAGCGGCAGTGTACCAATCCACTCTGATTGCTTAGTTTGATACGTTGCACCATAGGAAATAGACGCACCAGCTTCTGCTTGCTTTACATGAACAAGTTCCGCTTTCAACGTCAATACTGGTGTCAACTGACTTGCCTTCATTTCCTTACCAGAAGGATTAAAGCCATACATCGCAGCACCAACCCGAATCGCATCTCGGCTTGGTTGCTCATGCCATAATGCTGTCGCTGAATTTGCTAAATGATACCAGATATTCTGAGGCAATGGCAAATCATCAACAAGCTCATGCCAAGTCTGAACTTGTTTTTGATAATAGGCTTCATCTTTTTCATCAGCTGTAGCAAAGTGCATGCCAATTCCTTTAAGAATTAATTGATCAGTCTGATTAATTTTTTCAACAACTCGTTGTAATTCGTCATGTTGACGAATACCGATTCTTCCCATACCAGTATCAACACCAATAGAAATAACTAATGATGCTTGAGACGATAATTTATTAACTGCAGCGTTTAGCCATGCTTCACTCGTTACCACTGGTATTAACTGATATTTCACCAGATCATCAACATACGTAACAGGTGTTACACCTAATATAAAAATTGGTTCCAATATGCCATATTGGCGTAACCAAATTCCCTCATCAATGGTTGCCACGCCAAACCCATCAACATTGGCATGTTTAGCAGCCGTTAAAACTTGTGCCATGCCATGGCCATAGGCATTTGCTTTAACAATTGCAATGAAATGGTGTGCACCTGTTAATTCACGAATCACAGCAATATTTTTTTGGATCGCATTTTCTGAAATTTCGATCCAAGCAGGTCGTCTGGTACTAATAATCGCCTGACTAGCGATATCCTGTTGATTGCTTATCTTAGTTGAGGATGCGGACATTTCCTCTAAAATAACAGAACTATGAACAGTATCACCTGTATGTGATATAGAAATATGTACATTAACTTGGTCCTGCTTAGGATGCTTGACCATTATTGGTTGGCCAGAGTCATTAGGTAAAATCTCAATATCTTGCCAATGTGCTTGTGAACCAATACCTGTCCCGATTGCTTTACTATAGGCTTCTTTTATTGAGAACCTGCCTGCTAAAAATTCTTGGCGATGCTTGCCTTTTCTTGCATCATAAACAGCACGCTCTGCTGGCGTCAGAATAACATCTACAAAGCCAGGACGTCGTTCAGCAACCGCACTAACCTGACTAATAATCTGCGCATCAATTCCATGTCCAACAATCATGTACATACCTCCCAAAATATTATATTCATTATACCCTCTATAACCCATCAATGTTTGACTATTTTTTTATTTAATAAATACAAAAACGAGATGACGCTATAAATCACCTAATATATCAAAAGAGGCATCAATCTACCAATTGAAGTTGGTAGATTGATGCCTCTTAGAAATGTTACACAAGACTGATGCCTTGATGAAACAACAATGGCACGATTATTCATTTCGGACTAATAAGCCGTTAATACCTAATTAATCGTTATTTTTAATCACAAAATTACGTGATTGACGACGTGGTGCACCTGAATGTCCACGTTGTGAACGATCACCTGATCCAGTACGTGAACCACGATCGTATGAACGTCGCTCGCGTTGACCACGGTTACCACGATAACCACCATTACGTGAACCATCACGACGGCCACGGTAACCACCACCACGACGTGAGCCACCGAAATTACCATGCTTGTGTGGTAATGGACGTTCATGTGATAACTTAAATTCAGCGTCCATCTGCTCAACGTTAGCAACAGCACCTAATAAGGCAGCTGCTAATGCCTTTGCATCATATTGTTCAACCAATTGGTCAACTTGCTCTGAATTCGCAACACCAGCAGTGGCCTTAACAATATCTGAAATTGAATCAGTTGCAACACTCATACGACCAGCCAAAGCCTCTTCACGAGTATAAGGCTTCAATGGTTGCATGCGCTTCTTAGTTAGTTTCTCAATATCCTTTAAGTAATCCATTTCTGAATTACTTACAAAGGTTACAGAATTACCGTGTGCACCGGCACGTCCAGTACGGCCAATACGGTGAACATATGATTCTGAATCTTGTGGAATATCAAAGTTGTAAACGTATGTGACCCCTGAGATATCTAGTCCACGAGCCGCAACATCAGTCGCAACCAAAATCTTAATTTCACGATTCTTAAACTGCTTCAATACTTGAGTACGTTTCTGTTGTGTCAAATCACCGTGAATACCAGCGGCCTTGAAGCCACGCAATGTTAATCCACGAGTCAATTCATCAACACGACGCTTTGTACGACCGAACATGATTGCTAATTCTGGTTGTTGAACATCCAAAATACGTGTTAGGACATCAAATTTTTCAAAATCACGTACACGAACGTAATATTGATCAACCAAGTCAGTTGTTAATTCCTTAGCTGCAATTTGGATGTGCTCAGGATTTGTCATAAATTGCACACCAATTCGCTTAATTGCTGGTGGCATTGTTGCTGAAAATAGCAACGTTTGACGTTCATCAGGCACAGCCTTCAAAATTGACTCAATATCTTCTAAGAATCCCATGTTCAACATTTCATCAGCTTCGTCCAAAACTAATGTCTTAACATGTGATAAATTGATTGTGCCACGACGAATGTGGTCAATCAAACGTCCAGGTGTTCCAACAACAATATGAGCACCGTGGTTTAATCCGTTAATTTGACGACGAATATCTGCACCACCAAAAACGGCTTGTACACGAACATGCTTATCACGTCCTAATTTAAATAATTCGTCTTGTGTTTGAATGGCTAATTCACGGGTTGGTGAAACAACCAATGCTTGCACATCCTTATTTTCATTGTCAATCATTTCTAAGATTGGCAATCCAAACGCTGCTGTTTTTCCAGTTCCTGTTTGTGCTTGACCAATAACGTCTTTACCAGCCATAGTCAAAGGAATTGTCTTTTCCTGGATTGGCGTTGCTTCTACATAGCCATGCTTTTCGATGGCCGTTAACAGGTCTTGCGTAAGACCTAACTCTGAAAACTTCAAAATTTTTCCTCCGGTAACGATTGCCGCAACAATCGTTCTTCAATATCGCGAACTTATCAACATAATAACAAACTAGACACAATCCGGCGTCCATACTGCGTTTATCATTAGTAATCGTCCTTTATTTTCGTAACTTATCTAGTTTATCCTGATAATAAGTAATTAGCAACCATTAAGGCTGGCTTTTTTTAAGTATTTGCAAAAAAAATGCAAAAAATAAATGTGTGCGCTTTCATCAGACTACCGTCCAAATTTTGCACAACATCTTATTTTTCACATTCTAAATTTGTCTATTCCTCTTCAATCTGAATGTCAGCATTTAGCATCGTTAATTTATGAACAATATGGTCATAACCACGTAAAACATGTTCAGCATTAATAACTTCAGTTATACCATCCGCCATCAATCCAGTTGCAACCAATGAGGCCCCTGCGCGGATCTCAGCAGCAGACACTCGTGCCCCGTGAAAATTGCTTGATTGTGTCACATTAATTTGTCCATAGACATCATTCGATATATCAACACCAAGCTTCTGAAGCTCTGGTATATGACGTGTCCGTTCAGGATAAATCGTCTCTTGGATGACACTCGTACCATTAGCCAAAGTCAAAAGCGGCGTAACTGGTTGCTGCAAATCAGTTGCAAAGCCAGGGAACGGCGCCGTCTTAATATGAATTGGCTGCAAATTAACTGACTTTGGTACATAAATACTATCTTCACGTACTTCTAAATCAACACCCATTTCTAATAATTTGGCTGTAAATGATTCTAAATGTTCTGGAATCACATTTTTAACCAGCACACCATCTCCCTGTGCAGCTGCCAAGGCAAGATATGTACCAGCTTCAATACGATCTGGAATAATCGTATGCGTATTTTTAGATTCTAACTTTTTTACACCAGTAATACGAATAACATCAGTTCCAGCACCACGAATTTGGGCACCCATATTATTCAAAAAGGTTGCTAAATCAATAATTTCTGGCTCACGAGCAGCATTCTCCAGAACTGTTGTTCCTTCAGCATGAACAGCTGCCATAATAATATTCATTGTGGCTCCCACCGAAACAACATCCAAGAAAATACGAGCTGCTTTTAACCCATTTTCTGCATTAATATATACGGTGTCATTTTCTTCATGAACAGTGGCTCCCAAAGCCTCAAAACCTTTGATATGTTGGTCAATTGGGCGCGGTCCAATATTATCACCACCTGGGAATGTCACGGTTGCTCGTCCAAAGCGACCTAATAAAGATCCCATAAAATAATAAGAGGCTCTTAATGACTTAATTGCTGTTGATGGTAGCTCAGACTCAACGATGTTGGTTGGGTCAATCATCAATTCGCCACCTCTAAATGTAGAGGTGACATTCATCGAATTCAAAATCGCCTGCAAATTATAAACATCTAAGATATCGGGTACACTATCAAATTTCACCGGTGTTTCAGCTAAAATTGCTGCAGGAATTAGCGCAACAGTAGAATTTTTTGCGCCACCAATGGTTACTTCACCACTGAGCCGTCGTCCACCATGGATTACCAACTTCTTCATTTTATCAATCCTTTTAGAGTTACTACTCTATCATCCTTCATTAAGGTCCATTCATTCAAAATTTTTCATTGTTATTAATCATTCGACTATCGCCAAACAATAATGGTCAGATACCATTGCTAACAATATACTTAAATAAGTTTACAGTAGTTACAATTAAATTACAAGAAGATGTCGTTTATTTATCTTTTTACAAAAAACAAACACAAAAAAGTAATAAAATATTCAAAAATAACTATACAAACTATTATAACAACTGAATACTATAATAACCTAAAAAAATGACTGATAATTAAATTTATCAATCATTTTTTACGTGTCCAAAAAGATTGAATCCTTATTTAACGTTTGAATTCAAAATTTATTTTACCCAACACTTTTTTAAATTATTTTTCTTTATGTGCCAAAGCAGCTTTAACAAATCCAGCATACAATGGTTCTGGACGATTTGGTCGTGACGTTAACTCTGGATGATATTGCGCTGCCACAAAGAAATCGTTAGTAGGTATTTCAACAATTTCCATCAAACTTTGATCTGGTGAAGTACCCGCAAAGACCATACCAGCATCTTCAAATTCTTGACGGTATGTCGTATTGAATTCGTAACGGTGACGGTGACGACCTTGAATTTCTGATTGACCACCATACAACTTTTGCGTCAAGCTGCCTTCCTTCAATGAAGCTGGATACAATCCCAAACGCATGGTACCACCACGGTTTGTAATTTCCTTCTGATCATTCATTAAGGCAATAACTGGTGTATCTGTATTTTCGTCCAACTCAATAGAGTTAGCATTAGCATGCCCTAAGACGTGACGTGCGAATTCTACTGTCGCTAATTGCATACCCAAGCAAACCCCAAGGAATGGTAAGTTGTTTTCACGGGCATACTGAATAGCAGCAATTTTACCTTCGGTTCCTCGTGAACCAAATCCACCAGGAACAATGACACCATCAGCATCAGCAAGAATTTCTGCAACATTTTCTGCCGTTACTTTTTCAGAATTTACTGCATTGATATCAACGTCAGCATCTACTGCATAGCCACCTGCACGCAAGGCTTCATTCACTGAAATATAGGCATCTTGTAGGTCGGCATACTTACCAATAAGCGTAATCTTGATTTTCTTCTTAAGATTACGAATCTTATCAATCATGGCACGCCATTCCGTTAGATCCGCAGCTGGTGCAGAAAGTCCCAAACGCTTCAAGATCACATCATCCATCCCCTGCTTTTGCATGTTCAAGACAACTTCATACAAAATATCAACGTCTAATGATTCGATGACCGCTTCAGGGGCCACATCAGTAAATAATGCTAGCTTATCACGCATACTTTGCGTAATATGTTGTTCGGTACGAACAACTAACATGTCAGGTTGAATTCCTAATGAACGTAATTCAGCAACTGAATGTTGCGTAGGCTTTGTTTTCATCTCACCTGCAGCACGCAAATATGGAATCAATGACGTATGAATGTAAGCCACATTTTCAGGACCTACTTCCCGCTTCATTTGACGTAAAGCTTCAATGAAAGGCAATGACTCAATGTCACCAACCGTTCCACCAACTTCGGTAATAACAATGTCTGCATTCTTCGTTTCAGCTGCACGCATCATTTTTTCTTTCAGTGCATTCGTAATATGTGGAATAACTTGAACTGTTGCCCCATCATAATCACCACGACGTTCCTTTGCAAGAACTTCTGAATACACACGTCCAGATGTAACGTTTGAATATTTATTTAGGTCAATATCAATGAATCGTTCATAATGTCCCAAATCTAAATCTGTTTCCAAACCATCCTCAGTAACAAACGTTTCACCGTGTTGGTATGGTGACATTGTCCCTGGATCAATGTTGATGTAGGGATCAAATTTTTGTACCGCAATTTTGAAACCACGATTCTTTAATAACCGTCCTAGTGAAGCTGCAACAATACCTTTTCCTAATGATGAAACCACACCACCAGTAACAAAGATGTATTTAGCCGTCATATAAATATATCCTCCGAGTTCTGTGCCAATGCCAATAAAAAATAAAAAACTCCCAATGCTTATAGTAGCGTTGGGAGCATTAATCAACTTTGATTACGCCTTGTAATTTAATACAAGAGCCCGGAATTTAATAATACATGAAATTCCCATATTTGTCAATTAATTAATTGATGCTTAATGTTCGATATCACCAGAACCGTAGTCATCATCTACGTCAGTCTTGATGCCACTAATCTCTTCACCAAGACCACCAGAAACCTCATCATGATCAAAATCATCATCAGCACTCGTATCGTCGTCGTCATCATCGTCATCGATATCATCAGCACTGTCATCATCGTCGGTATCTTCAACATCAAAGTCATCATCTTCAGGATCATCATCGTTGTAGTCAATGACATCATCATCGTCATCAACATCAGCCAAGAATGCGTTAATCTTCTTACGCTTCTTCTTCTTAGGCTTACCTTCAACTTCTTCTTCCAGATCCATGTGAACAGCTTCATCAATTGAGTCAATTGGGTACCACGAACGCAGTCCCCACATTGTATCACCCAATGAAATGAATGAACCGTCAATATTCAAATCAGTATAAAATTGTGATAAGCGCGTACGAATTTCTTCATCCGACTTACCGGTGAATGCTTGCACTTCATTCAACAAGTCATTAAATCCCATGGTTTCATGACGGTCAGACAAAATTGCACGAGCAACTTCAATCATTGAAAGCTCATCCTTATTTTGGCCGTCAAATTGTGTTAATGCCAAATCACTGCACGTCCTTTCGCGGTCTTACTCAATGTCTAATATTACAATATTTCTGTCATTTCGGCAAATACTTTTCATTTTAATTTTCTAATTCTGGCACAGATTGATACAAAACCCATTTTTCAACGGCTAATCCAACCCCATCTTCATTTTGTGAAGTTGTCATCACATCCGCTGTTGCCTTTACCTCAGGTACAGCATTAGCCATTGCTACGCCAATCCCTGACGCTGCAATCATTGTTAAATCATTATGTTGATCACCTAACGCCATCGTCTCACTCATGTCAATGCCTAATTTATCAGCCAATAGCTGCAAACCATTTCCCTTAGTAGATTGCTTATGCATAACTTCTAAGAAATTAGGCGTTGACTTTACGATATAATACTCATCTTTCAGCTCTTGTGGCATATGCTCAGCAAGTTCATCAATTTTTTCAGCTTCGTCAATGAACATAAATTTAACGTAATGTTCATCTGTCGTCATATCTGATACCGGTTGAAATTTCAATGGCATCCTCACCATATTATTTTCACCATTAGCAAATCGATTTACCATTGTGTTTGCTGTAATAGCATATGATAGTGACTCCACCTGAATGTAAGCATTATATTTTTCAGCAATTGCTTTAAACTTTTTATAGTCTGCTAAAGACAGTTCATGACCACCCAACTGTTCACCTGCCGTTGTTTGTACAACACTACCGTTATACGTGATTGCAAATTGGTCGGACTGATTTGCTAAATGTAACTGTGTTAAATAGTCTTGCACACCTGATAGTGGGCGACCTGTCGCTAAGACAACTTTAACACCCTGGTTTGTAGCTGTCTGCAGCGCTTGTTTAACACGCGGTGTAATCTGCTTCTCAGAGTTAACGAGCGTATCATCAATATCAATTGTAATTAATTTAATTCCCATTATTTAAAACTACTCCTATTTCGATTCGGCATCTACCGGATCAACTAACGTTTCATTATGCACATAACGTTGAAAATCACTATATATTGGCGCCATAATATCATCGACCGCATGCTGTACTAACATTTCTCGTGGGAAAAAGAACCGTGCGTTACCAAAAATTCGCCCAGTCATTGCTTCAACCAAAGGGCTTTGGGTTGATAGTTCTTTTAGCGAACCATCTAATTGCATCAGTTCAATTTGTGTTCGGGGTTTCTTATCTCTAGGATTATAGGCATCATATGGTAGGTCAAAGCTATCATTCTCAGCTGTATAATACCTGGTATCGAATCCTGCCGAATCAATCAACTGCTTTATTGTTGGCAATAATTTTTTCGTCTCATTCGTAATAACAATTGATTTTAATGGTTTACGATCAATAAACCGCGTTGCTAAATCAGCCAAAATAGCATCCTCAGCATAGCGCCAAGCACTGATATTCGCTAACATCAATGAATCATCTAACATCACGTATTGCTGTAAAGTTAAATTACCCGCAAATAATGGTTGTAAGGTCGGCGAAATAAACGCCGTACTGACACGTGAATCTTTTTGACCTTCATCATAAACAACTTTTGCCCGTTCCAACAAATGCTGCAATAGCACTTCAAACGACCTTGATACAGGATGAAAATAAACTTGTACATACATTTGATAACGCGAAACAACATAGTCTTCAATTGCGTAAGATCCTTTTTCATCAAAGGCAATACCACCAGCATATGGTCGCATGACATGAATAATTCTTGAAAGATCGAATTGTCCATACGTTGCCCCCGAATAATAAGCATCACGTAATAAATAATCCATCCGATCTGCATCGATTTGACTAGAAATCAATTGAACAACCTGTGGATTAGGATAGGTTTTTGCAATCACGCTGGCAACCTTTTCAGGAAAATCAGGCGATACCTTTACCAGCACCTGATGTATTTCAGTACTAGGCGATAAAATAATTGCTTGTGTATAGGCTTCATGATCCGTATTAAAAATGTGTTCAAATGTATGCGAATATGGTCCATGACCAACATCATGCAATAACGCTGCACAGAGTAATACAAGCCGTTCGCTAACATCCCATAAGCCATCCCCTGGCTCACGCGAGGGATAAAATCGTTCTAAATGTTCAGCGCATTGACGAGCTATTTCATAAACGCCAAGCGAGTGTGAAAAGCGTGAATGTTCCGCCCCATGAAAGACTGCACTCGCCACACCTAGTTGTTTTATTCGGCGCAGACGTTGAAATTCAGACGTCCCAATTAATTCAAGAATTACCTGATCTTTTACCCGAATCGTATTCAGGACAGGATCCCTAAAAACTTTTTCTGAACCTGTTTTAATAAATTGCGTCATGATTTCCTTTCTAATTTCTGACGAATAATACATATTTTTACTACATTATACCCTATTAAACCCTGTATAATGGACTGAAACAATCATATTCTAAGGAGCTTTATATGCAACCTACAAGAAAAACATGGTCAACAACCATCTCCCTATCAACACAAATTAAACAAGATGACCAAACTGAAGCATTCGACTTTAAAGAGTTAGGTACATTGACACTAACACCCAATGCAGTGTACCTACGCTACACGGAACATCAATATGAGATTGCCACGCCGGTTACTTTTAAAATATCACAAATTGACGATATATTACTACATCGTCACAACGATTTCACCGATGTTCAGTTACATTTTTCGCCAGATCAAGAGTTCCAGTCACATTACATCACCTCACAGGGAAACATTCCGATCACTGTTAGAACTAATCAACTAACCAACGAAATCACTAATGACCATCCTTATGGTAAATTGGCTATTGCATACACGCTATTAAATAATCATGAACCAATCGGAAATTATCAACTCACACTAACTATTCCACAATAAAAAGCAAAAGTCGTTTACAAAAGAATTGACAGTAAGTCAAATCATCTTTTGTAAACGACTTTTTAGATAAAAAAAAGACCATCGTGCAAGAGGGGGAACGCAGCGATGGTCCGCCGCCGGCTACTATCGCAACCAGCGAAGGGGGGATACATAGTTTGGGGAACTATGTAATTTTTCATATACTTTGGGGAGTAATGAATTCCACTAACAAAAGCGGATATATATAATATAAGCGATGATAATTTCAAAAAAGTTACTAAAATATTTCTTTTTATTTACAAAAAAGAAGTTAGAACAAAAAATATCCCAACCTCTTCCTACTAAAAACTGTATTAATTATAAACCTGTAATTTTTATAGCATAAACACGCTTCAGGCTTTTGTCTCTTTCTCGTAAACTTATTGTGCACTACTTAATGAACTGGTCGACTTATTCAACTTGACTGTTACAGTTTTTTCTTTGCCTTTGTGATAGTAAGTTAACTGTACAGAATCACCAATTTTATGTTTATATAGCGCATCACGTAGATCACCTGAGTTTGATACGCTCTTACCATCAATTTTGGTAATCACGTCATACTGAGTCAATCCAGCATTAGCTGCTGGCGAGTTATCCTCAGTATCAACAACTACGACACCTCCCGATACACTAGATGGTAAGTGCAAGACATTACTTTGGTCACTCGTAGAAACATTACTCAAATCGACCATTGAAACACCTAATGCAGGACGCTCGATTTTTCCGTTCTTCTCAAGTTCGTTAATAATACTTACAACTGTATTTGAAGGGATAGCAAAACCCATACCTTCAACAGAGGTACCATCTTCAGAAGATGCTAATTTCATTGAGTTGATTCCCACTACCTGTCCAGCTAAATTAACTAATGGACCACCCGAATTACCAGGATTTATCGCTGCATCAGTCTGTAGAACAGTGGCCTCTCCTAAAGAGTTGCCGCTTTCATCGGTCGCATCAACTTGTCGCTTTGTAGCAGAAATGATTCCTTCCGTTACTGACGTTGCATAGTCAGATCCTAAAGGCGACCCAATCGCTAATACTGATTGGCCGGCTTCTGTCTTAGAAGAGTCCGCAAAATCAGCAACTTCATTAATTTTACTTGATGATACTTTCAAGACAGCCAAATCAGTTTGTTCATCAGTTCCTACTAGTTTCGCTGTTAATTTTGTTCCGTCGCTCAACAAAACTTGAATGGCATTTGAATCCGCAACAACATGATTATTGGTCACAATATAGGCCGTATCATTGTCTTTTTTATAAATGACACCCGAACCTTCTGATGCCGTTTGAAGATCTGATGAATCACTACTTGAAGAACTGTCTGTTGTACTCCCATAAATCCCCGATTGTAAGGACTGTTGTTTTTGCAAATTAATAACCGAAACAACCGCCCCAGAAACCTTCTTAAAGGCTTTTGTTGCACTGGAAGTTCCCTTAACATTATTATTTTTTACTTTAACCGCTGTTGTTTTACTAGTAGTCACAGATGACTGATCATCCTGTGAAAAATATGTCACACCACCAGCAGCAACACCCCCACCGATTAGTCCAGCGACAACACCAATTACCACAATTTTTGATTCAGATGATAATTTCATATTTATGCCCCATATCTTATGTTTTCGTGTTCTAATTTTTTATTTGTCTATGTAAAAACAATTTTAAAATAGTCCCCTTTAAACCGCCTTAACCGCGAATCATTGTCCTTAAATTTGAATCAGTTGCGTAGCGACCGCAGGATCCGTATCTAATAGTCCAAAATCATGATCAACGCCAAAATCGTGTTCTTCCAACACGGATTGGACAGTTAAATGAGCAAGCGGTTTTTGATTATTCTCTTGGCTCAAATGTCCTAGATAGACATGTTTTGTACGATTACCAAGAATTTGTGTCAAAGCCAGGGCGCCATCTTCATTAGATAAATGACCTTGATCACCTAAAATACGTTGCTTCAATGGCCAAGAATAACTACCCATTCGCAACATTTCATAATCATGATTAGCTTCCATCAAAATGGCATCTGAATTTTTAAGCATGCCAATAATACGATCATTGACATAACCAGTATCTGTTAACATAGCAAATGTTTTATTATCATGATGGAAGGCGTAGAATTGCGGATCAGCTGCATCATGAGACACACTAAAGCTCTCAATATCCAAATCCCCCATCAGTTTCGTTTGCCCTGGTTCAAACAATTGCACCTGTTCCGGATTGATTTTTCCAATTTTATTTTGCATTGCAGTCCATGTTTTTTGATTAGCATAAATATCCATCCCATATTTACGAGCCAAAACACCAACTCCTGCAATGTGATCACTATGTTCATGGGTCACAAACAAAGCATCCACATCTGTTAGTGACCGTCCTATCTGTGCCATTAAACCAGCTATTTTTTTACCAGATAAGCCTGCGTCCACTAGTACATTGTGTTGTGGCGTTTCAATAAACGTCACATTACCTTTACTACCAGATGCTAACATTGATACTTTAAAATCGTTCGCCATTCCTAACTCCTCACCAACTAAAACTTGTGTTGTGATCCAGATTTACTGTCAAATATATTCAGAAACCCACAATCTCAAAATGCTACGAGATTGTGGGCAACCGCGAAAAGGAAGAGACACATCAAGCATTATTTATTTCAATGCCTTCAATGTTTCATACACTATTCATTATGATGCCACCACAAGTAATATTCTACCACGTGATGACATATTTATTTCATTATCGAACCATTTATCGCATTAACGGTAATCAAAGTTGTGTCTTTGTTAGTAGATACTAAGAACTGCCAGACGGGGATAAAGATGATATCTTTTTTAACCGTTGTTAGTGGCGCATAACCTATTTTTGATAGTTTAACCGTACTATTATCAGGCAATTCATTATATTGATAAAGATTAATCAACGCTTGTTTTTCAGAAATCAATTGCATATCATCACGCAAGAATTGCGTTTGATTGACGTATTGTTGTTCATACTTTTGTAGTCGATGATTACTATCAACTTCAAATACTATTTGTGCAAGGTCAGAAACAAATGCATGATTATCTGCCGGAATTTTTTCCACGAAAACATAGAGTTTCGATGTCGTATGTTTGTTCTCTTTAGCTCGTGCGATTTGGGTCATTTTTTTACTATATTGATATTCATTTCCCATAATCACTTGATTATCTTTTGCAACAAATTTATCCAAATCCATCACATCACTCGCTTCATCCACACCTAATTGCACAGGCTTTTGGGGAATAACAACAAATTGATTATCCGAGAACGACGTTTCCCAGCCGGGCTTAAGTTCATTTTGTTTATCAACCAGAACTTGTTTGCCATTTTTACCAGCTAAATATGAACCTGAATGACGATTTTGTACTAAAGAACCATACGAAATGCCATCATCACTCATTTCATCTAATATTTGTTGATCTGTTGTGCGGTTATCACTAAATGGATATTCTCGCACCCATTGAACACCCAAAAAGATATCTAGCGCGATGAACACCGCTAAGAAGGCCGCCAAGACTTTTCTAAAATCCATTTAATGACCTCCTTGCTCACTTTTAACCTGATCCGTTACCGATCGCCAGACATGATTCTGTTCAAAATACCATCCCGGATCCAAGGTAACAATTTGATTGTCTGGATCCAATTGCCAACGATAGCCGATTGCCATTTGTTCGATATCATTCCGCGATACACCAACACTTTCTAAATCTGCCATCGCACTAGCCATTGGCTCGATATTAATTTGATTCTTTTGATCTGTTGGCAATGGTACTCGTAGTGAATATTGTGACATACCAATTCTTGCATGTTTATTAGGTAATTGCTTTATTTGTACCGAACCATATGATGTTTGTCCAAAAATAGGCAATCCATTAACAAACAAACGATACGTCAGCGTTTGACCCTGGTCACGTTCTTCAAAGTAGTATAAATTATCCGAATTTTGGTGTAAATTAACTAGCCAACGATAACCCTCGTGTTGCCGCTGATTAAGTGTATTTGCGTTGTGATTAACATTATATGCATCATAATTAATTGAACCTGTCGTGACATTATGTGCCATCCGACGGTTATCACCGTTAGAATATGTTAAAATTTCCTGGCCATTGTTCACATCACGTTTACCACTATCTGAAAAGAGTTTTGTTAGTCGTGATACCGTGCTATCAACATCTAGCAAATAACTATAACTTTGTAATTTAACTGAAGTTGTTGTTGCTGCCATGACATGTTTGCCAACCCACTGGTAGTTCACGGTTGCCGTTTTTTTGCTAGGCTTTAGATGTTGAACTGTTTGCGGTGCATTCGATACCTGGTAAGCATACCTCTTATGATGACGATCATCGTAAAAGAAAAGCTTATTACTATCATCTTGCGATATTTGCACATGATTAATTGTCGCATTACCAGCTATCTTAATGCGTTTACCAAAAATGGACTGTATGATATTACCAGAAACAGCATCAGGAAAGCTCATCACAATCGTATTTTTTTGAGAAAGTGAATTTAGGTAAGTTGTCTTTTTTAAAACATCACTTGTTTTATAAGCAATATCCCATTCTTTCACACGATCAACAATTTTTGAATATAACGTGCGATAATCAATGACGCTAAGTTCTTTATCTGATTGGTTAAATACTAATTGGGAAATACTATAAACACTTGTTAAATTCTCCCCACTAACATTTTCTTGGGTTGTGTCATTAGTTATTTTTTGTTGTTTCATCGATTGACCAGGACTGCGCCATAATTGGATTGATAAAAAAATACTAATTAATATCGCAATAATGAGCGCAATAATCACACCATAACGTTGTCTGAAATATCTTATATTAACACGCCATTGCTTATTCTTCTTCATCCCATGCACCATCATCCCAATCATCGTCTAACTCATTATATGGCTCATATGGTAATGCAATCGAGAATGTTGATCCTTCACCTTCAGTCGATTCTACCCATACACGACCATTAAAACGCTCAATAATTTCTTTCGAGATAGCCAATCCAAGACCTGTACCACCTTGCGCTCTAGAACGAGCCTTATCGACACGGAAGAAACGATCAAAAATTTGCTTCATATTTGACTTTGGAATACCTAATCCTTGATCAGTAATACTCAAAACCACTTCACTATCACGATCTTCTAATCGTGCTGTAATAACGCCACCATCAGGCGAATACTTAATGGCATTGTTCATGATATTATCAATTACCTGCGTAAACTTCGATGTATCAATTTCGACCCAGATTTGTAATTGCGGAATCATGCGCTTAATTGTGTAATATTTTTCTGGTTTATCGTCATTGGCAATAATCATATCAAAACGATCTAAAATATAATTGAACAATGCCGCAATGTTAATATACTCTTTCTCCAGCTTCATGGTACCTGAATCCATACGTGACAATTCTAACAAATCATTTATCATATGAATCATACGTGTGGTCTCATCTTGAGCAACTTGCAAGAAATTATGCGCAACTTCTGGATCTTCTACTGCACCATCTTGCAAAGCATCCACATATGATTTAACAGAAGTTAACGGTGTACGTAACTCATGTGACACATTAGAAACGAATTGTCGACGTTCACGTTCAGTTCGCTGCTGTTCAGTAACGTCATGTAAAACAATAACCAATCCTGAAATAAATCCTGATGCGCGTTCAATTAGGCTAAAATATGCCCGAATCATTAATGGATGTTCATCTGTACTAAAATCTAATAACAACTCGTGCCGATTATCTAACAGATCACGTAAACTATATTGATCTGCAATACGTAATATATCCAAAATTGAGCGACCATTAGCCTCTTGATTTTCAGATAACCCAGTCATCCGTAAAGCTGCAATATTTATAATGTTAATATTACCGCGTCGATCCGTTGCAATAACACCATCAGTCATGTGCTCCAAAACAGAGTCAAGCCGACGACGTTCAAAATCCATTGAATTAGTCGTTTCTTCAATACGTTCTGCTAACACGTTAACATCTTGTGCGAGCTTACCAATTTCATCATTTGTCCGAACGACAATACCACCAGAATAATCACCTTGTGCAATCTTAGCCGTTCTTGCACTAATTTCAGCAATTGGTCGTGTAATACTACGTGAGATAAAAATCGCCATAATAATACCAAGAACAACCGCAAAAACTAATGATGCAAAATAGATGTATGATATCTTTGTTAAATTATTATAGACTGACTCTAAACTAGCTCGAACAACGACCACACCCACAACATTGCTTTCTCCATCTACCGTATTAACCAGTGGTTTAACCACTAATTGATAACGCGTACTGTTAACCGTAACGATTGGATTTTTTCTATATTTATTACCATTAATAGCTGCCTTGATATTTGAGTCTGTTGTCTTTTGCCCAATTTTATCTTGGTTATTAACATCATTCGTTCCACGTAGAACTCCTGCCGTATCAAAAACTTGAATTTCTGAAATAGCAGCATTGTTCGTTGACGTTAAAATTATATGAACATCTTGATTCACCTTTGAATGACTACTACTAGCCAATTGTTGCGTCAAGGAATCGTCAACGTATGCCGGCAAAGCAATCTGATCACGAAAAGATGATAAACTTTGTTGCTCTAATTGACGCACAAAAAAGGCACCAACTAATTCCAAAGTAACAATTAATGTTAGCGTAAATACTAATGCAATTTTAAAGTGAATAGATGAAAAAAAGCGGCGCCCTTTGCGACTACTTTGCATGAATACTGCCTTTCTTAATTACGAAAAAGACTAGCACCATGCCATTTGGCAAGGCACTAGCCTTTCAATTTAATGATTTATTCTTCTGAAGCTTTCAGATAATATCCGACACCGCGACGGGTCATCAAAATTTGCGGATGACTAGGTGTCTCTTCAATTTTTTCACGGATGCGTCGTACAGTGACATCAACTGTGCGTACATCCCCGAAATAATCATAACCCCATACCGTTTGTAATAAATCATCACGTGTCATGACTTGTCCAATATGCTTTGACAAGTGGTGCAATAACTCAAACTCACGATGAGTCAATTCGATATCTTGTCCATTTTTAGAAACCATGTAAGCATCAGGATGGATAGTCAGTGCGCCAATTTTAATGTCACCACTATCATCAACTTGACCTGATTGTCCAGACACTGGTGATTGACGGCGCAAGTTAGCCTTTATACGCGCCAATAGTTCACGGTTTGAAAATGGTTTCGTGACGTAATCATCCGCACCCATTTCTAAACCAAGTACTTTGTCAATTTCCGAATCTTTTGCAGTAACCATGATAACTGGTGTTTGAGATTTTGTCCGAATTTGACGCAATACTTCAGTTCCCTCAACCTCAGGTAACATTTGATCTAGAAGAACCAAGTCTGGTTCCTCACTCTCAAACAAATCCAAAGCTTCACGACCATCCATCGCCACAGCGACATCATAACCTTCTTTAGTTAAATTAAATTTTATAATATCTGAAATAGGCTTTTCGTCATCTACGACCAATATTTTACTCATCACTATGTTCCTCCCAAGGGTGGGTCTCTGATTGATATTATATCATGCAAGCAGCTTTTACCAAAATAAAACTTTATCAAAAATTTAAAAAACAAGATCACTCGACTATATATAGGTATAAATCACTTTAAAAAAAGTGATTTATACACGGTCTATTAATTCATTCGATATGATATTTTAATTTAATGCTTGCAATCTTTTTTTACTGGTGGTATATTATTATTCGTTGTTGCGAAACAATTTAATCAATTTGGACAAGTAGCTCAGTTGGTAGAGCAACGGACTCTTAATCCGTGGGTCCAGGGTTCGAGCCCCTGCTTGTCCACTATATTAAAAAGGCGTCAGAATTAAAAAATTCTGACGCCTTTTTTCATTAATGATATCTACGTCTGTCATCAATTAAATGTGATGATAATTTGGGGCATCCTTAATCAATTCAATATCATGTGGATGACTTTCAGTTAACCCTGCTGAAGTAATTTGAACAAATTGCGCTTGCTGACGTAGTGTTTCTACATCACCTGAACCGGTGTACCCCATACCCGATCGTAAACCACCACTGATTTGAAAAATGTTATCTGCAATAACATCAGTAATCATTTTTTCATCAATCATTGTTGCAACCGCACCGGCAGCCAATGCTTTAACCACATCCCCACTGTATTGAATGCCTGAGCCAAGAATGACATTTTTGTTAAACTCAGCAGCTTGTTTAGCAAAAGCCATAACAGTTGTCACGATGGCATTTATTGAATCACCATCAACGATAATTGTATCGGCACCTGCAACAAGTGCTTTTTTAGCAATTTCCAAATCATCTACTGGTCCGAACCAGACTGGTATTGAATTAAAGTTAGATTTAATTTCACTAATGTTTTTTACCAAAAAGTCTTGATTATTAGTCGGTAGGACTTGTACAACATCAGCACCTGCTTGTACTAATTCTTCTACAGTATCAGTAGCCTCTACTGATACCCCAACTAGATAGTGATTATCTAATTGCTTAATTTTAGTCACATTTTCAGGTGTTGATAATTGAACTGGCAGAATAGCCAACGTGCCTTCTTTTGCAAAATCAATCGCATTTGCCACCGTTGCAAATCCCGTTGCGCCAATTACCGGAATTGATAGTGTAATATTTTCAGCAACCTGTGTACTAATATCAATTTCATTTGGTAATACATTGGAAGCACTTGGTACCAACAATACCTCATCAAGTCCCAATCCATTTTGGCTAAACATTATACTAATTCCTCCTTGTTTTGCATGATGCGTACACTTTGTGGTACTTTTGCATAATCTTGTGTGGCTGTCGCTACTACCAAGTGTCCATTCTCAGCAGCTTGTAGAATTGAAGTAAAGCCACCTTTATTTAAGTTTTCAGCGACGTCATTTAATGCAGGTCGTAAAACATCAAGTAACGTTCCCTTATATGGTGTTTTACCTTCGATACCTTCTGGCACCATTTTATTTGCTTCATTGACTTCTCCTTGGAAATAGCGATCCTTTGAGCCATTTTGCATCGCTGCAATTGAACCCATACCTCTGTAGGCCTTAAATCGTAATCCAGTAGCTTCGTCAATCAATACATCACCAGGTGTTTCATATGTTCCAGCAAGAACTGATCCCAACATAACTGCATGACCACCAGCTAGAATAGCTTTTGACATATCTGCTGAAGTTTTAATACCACCGTCAGCGATAATTGCCTTATTGTATTCCTTTGCTGCTTCTGCTGCTGCAGCAATTGCTGAAATTTGGGGAACACCAACACCAGCAACCACACGAGTTGTACAAATTGATCCAGGACCAATGCCAACCTTAGCAACATCTGCTCCCGCATCATACAGGGCACTAGCGCCTTCCTTTGTCGCAATATTGCCAGCAATAATATTGATTTTAGGAAAGGCATCGCGAACTTCACGAATCTTACGTAAAACGCCTTCGGAATGTCCATGAGCCGAATCAAGGACAATTGCATCCGCACCAGCTGCGACTAATGCTCGCACACGTTCAAGCGTATTTGATGTAACGCCTACTGCACCAGCAACAATTAAACGTCCATGATCGTCAACTGCTGCATTTGGGTCAAGCGTCAGATCTACCTTCGCAGATTTAACGAAACGGATTTCTGCTGCCTGGTCTGCAATCAACATGTTTTTATGAATCACACCAAGACCACCAAATTTTGCCAAAGCAATTGCCATTGGAGACTCTGTGACCGTGTCCATCGCAGCAGATAGAATCGGTTGATTCAATTTCAACGTTGGCGTAAGAATAGTTTGCATAGATATTTTATCTTGTTGGTTACCCACAGTATTTTCCGGTAACGCGACATCTTCGAAAGTTAACCCCATTGGTACAAATTTATTTGCAATACTATAATTAGCCATATTTCCTCCATTTTTTTGTATAAAAAAAGCATTTGCAAGATTGTATAGAATCCAACAAATGCTAGTTAACCAGACAGTTTCACTAATCAATTGTGGATTGTCGCCTATTATCGGGTAGGCGGTAGAGACTTGTTAGCCCATTTATCTAACGATTAAATCTACAAGGTAGTTCATATTTATTTATCAATTGATTCTACTCGACTTCTAAAAAATTGCAAGTACTTATTTTTAATTTTTTTAAACCAAAAAAGCTTGCAATCATCCCTTTTATATGATATATTTATATTCGTCGTTGTGAGACAATATTAATAATTTGGACAAGTAGCTCAGTTGGTAGAGCAACGGACTCTTAATCCGTGGGTCCAGGGTTCGAGCCCCTGCTTGTCCACTACTTTGAAAGCTGATTTTGAATCAGCTTTTTTATTTTCAAAAAAGCTTGCACACATACTTATTGTATGATATATTATTATTTGTTGTTGCGAGACAATTTAATAATTTGGACAAGTAGCTCAGTTGGTAGAGCAACGGACTCTTAATCCGTGGGTCCAGGGTTCGAGCCCCTGCTTGTCCACTATTTTGAAAGAGAATGGCTTCGGTCATTCTCTTTTTTTATTCTTAGTGGCAAAAATCAAAACGCATCTAGCTTATATACCAAAAGGATCATCAATCCATCGACTTGAAGTCGGTAAATTGATGACCTTGAGCGTTCTCCAAAAGTTTGAATGAAAGAAAATGTTCAAACCTCTTCTTACAAAAATTGTATTAATTAGTCGATATCGCGGAATCCAATATCCGTTCGATAGTAAAAATCATTCAAATTCAAATTCTTTAGGGCTGTGTTGACACTATTTTGCGCCTCTTTCAAACTCGGCGCACGTGCAATCAGCGTAAAAATACGTCCACCCAAACTGTATAATCGGTGTTCCTCGGCGCTAACCCCAGCATAAAAAACATTCTGTGGTAATATCGGTAAGACAATATGTTGTTTAGGCGCATCCGGATATCCCGGAGCAGCAACAACTGTCCCTAAGTAATAATCTTGTGTCTGCCAAACCATCTGCGGATTTTTACCAGCAATCAAATCTGTTATCGCTGTGTAAAAGTCACTCTCTAATTGTGGTAACAAAACTTGTGTTTCTGGATCACCCAATCGGACATTAAATTCTATTACTTTGATGCCCTCACTAGTCAGCATACAGCCAATATATAATGTCCCCGCATACATCAAATTTTCACGTAATAAACCATTTATCGTAGGTTTGACGACAGTTTGTTCTACGCGCGCAATAATATCATCTGTAATATGTGGCACTGGCGAATAAGCACCCATGCCACCTGTATTTGGTCCAGTTTCTCCTGCATATATTTTTTTATGGTCTTGTGAAACTGGCAAAATGACAGGCTTTGGCCCACCAACAAACAACATCAATGAGAATTCTTCGCCTTCTAAATATTCTTCTACAAGAATTTGATCAGATTTTTGTAAACTTTCACGCAAAGCTAACGCTAACTCATCAGCTTCTTTGACAATGCGGACGCCCTTGCCACCCGCCAGACCGTTCTCTTTGATTACTACTGGCAGTGATAATTTTTGAGCATAGTTAAATGCCTGCTCAAAATCTTTAAACGAAGCAAAAGCTGCTGTTGGCACGTGATTGCGACTCATAAATTCTTTAGCAAACTGTTTATCACTTTCCAATCTAGCTGCTGCCTGATTAGGTCCAAAAACACGAATCCCCTTAGCCGTTAAGAAGTCTACAATACCATTAGCTAGTGGTTCCTCTGGACCAACAAACACCAAGTCTATCGGTTGTTGCTCAGCAAAAAGAGCTACTTTTTCAAAATCATTTTCGGCAATCGCAATTGTTTGAATACCACTTGCTTGCATGCCAGGATTTCCTGGTGCACAAAAAACCTGCGCAACTTGCTCACTCTTCAGAAAGGCTGCGGCAATTGCATGTTCACGTGCGCCAGAACCAATGATCAAAACATTGACCATCTCACTACCCCTTTCTAATGCCTAAAGTGACGTACACCGGTAGTCACCATTGCAATCCCATACTTATCGGCCATCGCAATAGAATCTTTATCACGAATACTACCACCAGGTTGAACGATGGCTTTAATATTATGTTGTGCAGCATACTCAACGCAGTCATCCATTGGGAAGAAGGCATCTGAGGCCAAAATGGCATGTTCATAACCTTCTTTAGGCATCGCCTTTTGTATTGCAATCTTTGTTGCATCAATGCGATTAGGTTGTCCCATCCCAACGCCTAATGTTTTTGTAGCTGTTGTGACAACAATGGCATTACTTTTCACAAACTTCACGACGTGTTGGCCAAATTGTAATGCCTGCAATTGTTCAGCCGTTGGTTGCGTCTTAGTCACCACTTTAAAATCTGACACTGCTTCAACTTGACGGTCAGTTTCTTGGACAAGCAACCCACCACTAACTGCAATCGTTTCGAAACGTTCTGCCTCATCACGATGGTTTAAGTCAGCCTGCAATAAACGAATATTCTTCTTCTTACCAAGAATTTCCAAAGCCTCGGCACTAAATGATGGTGCAATGACAATTTCCAAGAAAATTTCATGCATTTTCTGGGCAGTCGCTGCATCAATCTCACGATTAACTGCGACGATACCACCAAAAATCGACATCGGATCTGATTCGTACGCCTCGTCCCAAGCTTGTTCAATATTATCAGCAATACCAACACCACATGGATTCATATGTTTCATTGCAACCACACATGGTTCTGCAAATTCACTAACCATGTTTAAGGCTGCATTAGCATCCTTCAAGTTATTGAAAGATAGCTCCTTACCATGTAATTGTTTCGTGATAATTGATAATTTTGCTGGAATAGGGTTACGGTAAAACGCTGCTGCTTGGTGACTGTTTTCACCATAACGCAGGCTTTGTTGCTTCTCATATGTTAACGTTAATTTCTCAGGAAATTCTTCAGTCGTCAGATAATTAGCAATCAATGCATCATACGCTGCTGTATGTTGAAATACTTTTGCTGCCAATTCTTTTCTAAAAGTAAAATCCTCTTGACCAGCTTCTAAAAATGATATCACCCGTTCATAATCAGCAGTATCGACCACCGACAAAACATCCGCAAAATTTTTTGCAGCCGCACGCAACATTGATGGCCCACCAATATCAATTTGCTCGATTGCGTCTGCCTCAGTGGTTTCAGGCTTTTCAATTGTTTCCTTGAAGGGATATAAATTAACAACAACTAAATCAATGGGTGAAATACCTGCTTCTTCGAGTTGTGCTATGTGTGCCGAATTATGACGTTTTGCCAGTAATCCACCATGAATTTTCGGATGCAAAGTTTTGACGCGACCATCTAACATTTCAGGGAAACCAGTAATATCTTCAACGCCAATAACGTTTAGCCCACCATCTTCAAGGGCTTTTTTCGTTCCCCCAGTTGAAATAATTTCAAAATCTAGGGCAATTAACTGGCGTGCGAATTCCAATAAACCTGTTTTATCTGAAACGCTCAACAATGCTCTTTTAGTCATTTTTAGAATTCTCCTTTTTCTAATAGCTCTTTAACAACTGATGGATAAAATTTATGTTCAACCTGATGAATCCTTTGCTCAAGATCAGTAAGCTGATCTGTTTTATAAATCGGTACCTGACGCTGGGCAATAATCTGACCCGAATCGACACCTGCATCAACCCAGTGAATGGTTACGCCAGTTGTCGACACACCTGCTTCATAAGCATCCTCAATGCCATGACGACCAGGAAAATTCGGCAATAACGCTGGGTGAATATTGACCATTTTACCGGCATACCCTGCTAATAATGTTGGCCCGATAATTCGCATATATCCAGCTAACAAAATAAAATCAATTTGGTCAGCGGCTAATCTTGCTGCAATAACAGCTTCTGCGGATGCTTTATCTGGATAGTCACGAAAATTGACCACCATGGTAGGAACACCCTCATTTTCAGCACGTTGCAATACTGGCACATTTTGGTGATCACATACTAGTAATGCAACTTGGACCGGCATTTTTTCACGCGTAAACGCCTGACATAAGGCTGTAAAGTTAGACCCCTCGCCCGAAGCAAAAATCGCTATTTTTTTGATTATTGACATCACTGCAATTCGCCTTTCAATTCGACTCCCTGTTGTCCTGAAACAACTCGACCAATTTGATAAACCTTTTCACCCGATCGCTGTAATAATGTCATCACTTTTTCTACATTTGCCGGATCAACCGCTAGTACCATACCAATTCCTAAGTTAAAAGTCTGCGTCATATCCGTAAATGTCAGCTGACCTAATTCTTGTAATGAATGCATAATTTTTGGCATCGGCCAAGTCGCTACATTTATTTCAGCACGCTGATTTTTAGCCAAAATACGACCCACATTCTCAATTAGTCCACCGCCAGTAATATGAGCGATGGTGTGTACCAACTCTTGTTGTATCAAAGGATAAACTGCATCAACGTAGATTCGTGTCGGCTTTAACAATTCGGTTTGCAAATCATGTTCGTAACCTGGCAATGTCTCATGCAATGAGAAGTTATTTTGTTTAAATAAAATATCACGCACCAAGCTGAAACCATTTGAATGCAGACCATTTGACGCTAAGCCAATGAGTACATCACCATTTTTGGTATTTTCAGCCGTTAATAACTGTTGCTTATCAGCAATACCAACTGCAAATCCCGCTAAATCATAATGCTGAGTAGCATACATATCAGGCATTTCAGCCGTTTCACCACCCAATAGCATTGCACCAGCTTGTTTCACCCCTTCGACCACGCCAGTTATAATATCTTTCGCTTGTCCTTGATCTAAATGACCAGTTCCCAGATAGTCGAGAAAAAACAGTGGCTTGGCCCCTTGAGATAGCACATCATTAACACACATCGCTACCAAATCGATACCCACTTGCGTATTCTTATTTGCTTGAATCGCAATCAGTAATTTAGTGCCAACGCCATCTGTTCCCGCAACTAAAACCGGCTCTTGATATGATCCAATTTCTAACGGAAATAGTCCGCCAAACGAACCCAACGAGTCATTGTGTGCTAAATTTTTTATTTGATCGACCAATTGATATCCTGCATTGATATCAACGCCCGCCTTTTTATAGGCATCCATTCTGTGATCCTTTCCTGTTAACTAATATGATGATGTCGTTACATGTTTAGGTTCATCTTGCCGACGTAATTTTTCTTGCTCTTGGTCGTATTGTTCTTGATAATCATAAAGTGGTGTTGGATATTTACCATCAAAATAGGCAACACACAGACTACCATTTGGTGCACCAGTATTTAATCCCACGGCTTTTATCAAACTTGGTACACTTAAAAATCCTAACGAATCCGCGCCAAATGTTTGCCGCATTTCTGCCAAAGTTTGATTCGCCGCAATCAATTCACTGGCGTGTTGAATATCAATCCCATAGAAACATGGATATTTTAGTGCTGGCGAAGCTATCCGCAAGTGGACTTCTGCTGCTCCCGCATCTTTTAATAACTTCACAATGCGTCGGCTAGTCGTGCCACGTACAATAGAATCATCAACCAAAACCACTCGTTTTCCAGCCACAACCCCCTTAACAGCTGAGAGCTTCATATTCACACCTTGTTCACGTAATTTTTGAGTTGGCTGAATAAATGTGCGGGCAGAATACTGATTTTTAATCAAGCCCATCTCATAAGGTAACCCTGACTCCTGGGCATAACCCATGGCCGCTGATAAAGAAGAGTTGGGCACACCGGTTACCAAGTCGGCTTCAACTGGCTGTTCCTTGGCTAATAATGCCCCCATACGTTTACGAGCAGAATGAACATTTACACCATAAATATCTGAATCTGGGCGGGCAAAATAAATAAATTCCATTGAACAAATTGCTAATTGCGTGTCTGTTGTGTAAGCAGAAATTGATAATCCCGACTCGTCAATTCGCAATAATTGACCAGGCTGCACATCACAGAAAAAATTTGCACCAACAGCATCTAATGCGCAGGTTTCGCTACAAACCACAAAGCCACCATTCGGCAATTTACCAACAACAAGTGGTCGAAAGCCATTTGGATCAAGAGCAGCATAAAGACGATCCTTCGTCAATAATAAATAGGCAAAACCACCTTTAATCGTCCGCAAGGCATCCTTAACTTGTTCATCTAACGTTGTTGCTTTACTCAATCGGATAAGATGCATTAAATTCTCTGAATCTGAACTTGAATGATATATCGCACCTCTATCTTCTAAGTTTTTCCGAATTGTCTCTGCATTTGTCAAATTACCATTGTGAGCAAGGGCAAACTGTGTGTCACTAAAATTGAAAGGTAATGGTTGAATATTTTCTAGTAAATTACTACCTGCTGTTGAATAACGAACATGTCCTATTGCTGCTTGTCCTTGAAGTTGTTCAAGATCTGCCGCATTGAATACATCGTTAAGCAACCCTAAACCACGTTTCGTTCTAAGTTGTCCGTCATCATTAATTGTGATGCCTGCGCCTTCTTGGCCACGATGTTGTAATGCAAACAAACCAGTATAGGTTAAAAATGCTGCGTCTGGCGTACCCCAGACGCCAAAGACACCACATTCCTCATTCAAATGACTTAATTCAGGCTGCATGGCAAAGCTCCTTTCCAAATATCTAATGCTTGGGCAACTGAGAGATCAAATGCCCCATCTTGCGCCGTGACTTGTAAACGAGCATCGTCAGTCACTCGACCCAAATACGTTGCATGTGCACCAACCAATTGTTTGAATGCCACTTGATTTTCAGGACTCACAGAAACAACAAAACGTGATTGTGTTTCAGCGAAAAATTGACGAACTGACAATTTACTTGTCAAATCAACACCTAACTGGTTACCAAATGTTGCTTCTGCAATCGCAACAATCAAGCCACCTTCTGAAACATCATGTGCACTTTGCAAAAGATTATTTTGAATTGCCTGCGTCACAAGATTTTGTATTTTAACTTCATAATCCAAGTCAAAATCAAATAATTGACCTGAAATTTCACCGGTCTGCAATTTCTGAATCTCTGAACCATTAAAATCCTGATGTGTTTGACCAATGACATAAACGAAATCACCAGCTTGTTTGAAATCCTGAGTGGTAATGTGTTCGAGCCCTTGAATCAAACCAACCATCCCCACCATTGGGGTTGGGTAAATTGGCACATCATCAAACTCATTGTTCAAAGAAACATTCCCAGAGATAACTGGTGTAGCAAACTTTTCACACGCCTCACTCATTCCTTGTACTGCTTGGTCTAATTCATAAAATTGTTCTGGTTTTTCTGGATTACCAAAATTCAAACAATCCGTGATACCCAACGGTATAGCTCCGGAAGCCACAATATTTCTTGCCGCCTCTGCCACAGCCATTTGACCACCAATTCGTGGATTTAGATATAGATAGCGACCATTAACATCTGTTGTCATAGCTAGTGCTTTATCATGATGACGAATTCTAACAACAGCTGCATCAGAACCAGGCTTTACTAGCGTGTTCGTTTGAACTTGTGAATCATAAGTTTCATAAACACTTTCCTTTGAAGCAATTGTTAACTGGGCTAACATTTGCTTTAAAACTTCAGTGGCTGAAGAAACTTCTGGCACAAACTGTTGCTTACTAGCTTGTTCGATTCTTGCTGGTACCTTACTTTCACGGTGATAGACCGGTGCTTGTGATGCAAGTGCATCAACTGGCACATCAGCAACAATTTGACCATGGTGCACTAGTTGGTAATCATCATTATCAGTAACATGACCAATCACAACTGCTTCCACACCATATTCGTCAAATACCGCTAATACTTCATCTTCATGGCCACTCTTGACGCATAACAACATCCGTTCTTGTGATTCTGATAGCATCATTTCAAAAGGTGTCATATTAGTCTCACGTTGGGGCACTAAATCCAAATCTAAAATCATACCGTTGCCACCAGCTTTTGAACCCATTTCTGCCGAAGAAGATACCAAACCGGCAGCACCCATGTCTTGCATACCAACCAAAGCGTCTGCGTGATGCTCACTGATTTCTAAACATGCTTCCATGACTAATTTTTCAGTAAAGGGATCACCAACTTGAACAGCAGACCGTTGACTTTCATGTTCAGAATCAAATTGTGCTGATGCAAATGATGCACCATTGATCCCATCACGACCAGTTTTAGCACCAACATAAATAATGCTATTACCAACACCTGCCGCTGCACCAACTTGAATGTTTTCCAAATCCATTAGGCCAACACACATCACATTGACCAGCGGATTATGGTCATAAGCATCATCAAATGCCATATCGCCACCTACCGTTGGAACACCAATACAATTACCATATGCACTGATACCAGCGACAACTTGTGAAATTAAATAGCGATCTGCTGCAGTACGGGGCGTCCCGAAGCGCAAACTATCTAAACTCGCAATTGGACGAGCACCCATTGAAAAAATATCACGTAAAATACCACCAACTCCAGTCGTTGCTCCTTGAAACGGTTCAACTGCTGATGGATGATTATGGCTTTCAGCTTTAAAAACTACCCCTTGACCATCACCGATATCAATAATACCGGCACCTTCACCTGGCCCCTTTACAACACGAGGACCAGTGGTAAAGAATTTTTTTAAAACTGGTTTTGAATTTTTGTATGAACAGTGTTCACTCCACATACCTGAAAATAATCCGACTTCAGTATAATTTGGCAAACGCCCTAGAATGTCATTTTTAATTAATTGATATTCATCATCCGATAGTCCTAATGACCGATAAAGCTTTTGTTCTTCAATATCTGCGGGTGAAATTTCTGCTGTTTGAACACCAACACTACTCATAGCTAGCTACCTCATGTTTCTTAACAAAGTTAATTATCGATGCAAATAATTGGACACCATCATCTGATCCCAATATTTTTTCAACCGCTCGTTCTGGGTGTGGCATCATGCCCAACACATTGCCTTCACTATTAGTAACACCAGCAATATCACCCAAACTACCATTGGGGTTATTTTGATACCTAAAAACAATTTGATTATTCTCTTCTAGCGTTTTAAGTGTCTCAGCATCACAATAATAATTACCATCACCATGAGCAATTGGTAACGTAATGACTGCACCCATTTCGTATAGTGATGAAAAGGGTGTTTGATTATTTGCAACAACTAGCTGTTGGTCTCGACACACAAATTTAGCAACTGTATTTTTTTGCAAGGTACCTGGTAAAAGACCCGCTTCCGTAAGAATTTGAAAACCATTACAGATACCAATAACAGGTTTCCCACTTTTCGCAAATTGTTGTAACGCTGGAATAATTGGTGCAAAACGTGCAATTGCGCCACTACGTAAATAGTCACCATAAGAAAAGCCACCTGGCACAATCACTGCGTCAAAATCAATTAACGAATCTGCTTCATAAGAAACCAGTTCTGCTTCTTCATGAAGCACATCCGAAACCGCATAATAGGCATCTAACTCGCAATTAGATCCAGGAAATGCTAAAACCGCAAACCTCATTGTATTGCCTCCGAGTCGCTAATTTCATAGCGATAGTTCTCCATGTTAAAATTTGCTAACATCCGATCACAAATTTCATTGACTTCATGTTCAATCTCGTCATGACTCAATTGATCAGCAAACGTTAATTCAAAGGTCTTTCCCACTTTTAAATCAATAATATCGTCATAACCAAGGCGACCTAACGCTTGTTTAATTGCCTCAGCCTCTGGATTCAAAATTGATTCTTTATAGTTCACAAAAACTTTAACAACTGTCATTTTAGATTTCCTCCGAGTGTTGTAAGCGTTGCAAAATTTCTTCATAGACCGGCACCATTTCGCCTAATCCTTTACGGAAAATGTCCTTATCTAGTGACTCTTTTGTTTTCATATCAACTAAACGACAATTATCTGGCGACAACTCATCTGCTAAAATGACATCCCCGGCTGTTGTTAACCCAAACTCAAGTTTAAAATCAACAAGTTGTACATTCATTTTGGTAAAAATTTGAATCAAATGTTGATTAACTTGTCGTGCAAGTTTACGAATCTCTGCAATTTGATCACTTGTTGCAACACCCAATGCCAAAGCATCATCATCGTTCAAAAAAGGATCATCTAATGCATCGTTTTTATAGAAAAATTCAATGACTGGTTGTTCAAATTTTTGCAAATAATCTACTTGATAACGTTTTACAAAACTACCAGACGCATAATTACGGACAACCGTTTCCAAAGGGATAATCTGAACGCGCTCTACTAATTGATCAGTAGGACCCAATTGCTTTATGAAATGATTTTCTATGCCTTGCTGCCGTAAATCAGTAAATAATTGCGATGAAATGGCACAATTTGTCTTCCCCTTATCCTTCATCTGCACTTTACGTTTCCCATTTAAAGCAGTTACTTGGTCCATGTAATGTACCCACAAAATTTCCGGATCATTTGTCGTGTACATTTCTTTTGCTTTTCCTTGGTATAACAATTCTTGTTTTTCTATCTCTGCCAGTTCAGTCATTATTAATTTTCTCCCTTTAACATAGCGGTCATTTCAAACAGTTCGTCAATATCATCACCTACGACAGTAATATGGCCAAGCTTTCGTTGTGGTCTAATTTCAGCTTTACCATAATCATGGAAATGCCACTCCGGATGGTCATTTAATAATTCTCGCGCTAACGTTAAGTCAGTCCCTAATAAATTACGCATCACCGCGGGGTGTTCTTGCCTAATTACGGGTATTGGCAAGCCACAAATACTTCGGATATGTGCTTCAAATTGTGAGATGTTACATGCCTCAATCGTGTAATGACCTGAATTATGTGGTCGAGGAGCCAATTCATTGACAATCAATTCATGATCATTAATAACAAAAAATTCAATCCCTAAAACACCATAGAGATTGAGCTTTTCAGCAATTTTTTCAGCATAATTTTTTGCTTTCTGACGTAGTATTTCAGGAAATTGATTGGCAGCAATCGTTGTATGTAAAATGTGATTTTTATGTTGATTCGTCACCAACGGAAAAGTATAAATTTTTTGATGCAAGTCTCGTGTTACCATAATCGACGCTTCCGCCTGAAAATTCTGACGAGCTTCTAGGATACATGGCGCTTGATCATACAATTGCTTAGCAGTGATTAAGTCTGCAGAGTCATTAATATCAAGTTGACCATGGCCATCGTAACCACCACTGACTGTTTTTAAAAGTGCTGGATAACCAATTTTCGCAATAGCTGTTTGTAATGACGCCTCATCAGTAACCGCTGCAAACTCTGTTACTGGTACCTGTGCATCTCTTAAAAAATTTTTCTCTCGCAAACGTTGCCCTGTAATATGCAGTAAATTAACACCTTGAGGTAAGGCCGCATATGCCGCAGCTTTTTTTAAAGTTTCTTCAGCGACATTTTCAAATTCATAGGTTAAAACAGCACTACGATGTGCTAATTCCAATAACGCAGCTTCATCATCATAATTTGCTTGTATTTGAAAATCCGCAACCTGGGCAGCCGGTGCAGCCGGTGTAGGATCTAAGATACCAACCTTATATCCCATACTTTTAGCACTTAACGTCATCATTTGACCTAATTGTCCACCACCAACAATACCGATTGTAGCTGGCGGTAAAATCGTTTTAATCAAAACGCGCCTCACTTTCGATAGATTCTTGACGTTGCATCTGTTTGAATGCAACTAATTTTTCTTGCACATCTAATTGTGTGACTGCCAAAATTTGCGCCGCTAAAATAGCCGCATTCTTAGCACCAGCTTCACCGATACTAACCGTCGCTACTGGTGCTCCTGCTGGCATCTGAACAATTGAAAGTAATGAATCTAAGCCATTTAATGTTCGTGTTTTAATTGGAACGCCAATCACTGGTAAGGTTGTATTGGCTGCAATCATCCCTGGCAAATGTGCTGCACCACCAGCACCTGCAATAATTACTTTGTAGCCTTGCATGCGAGCATTTTGACCAAATTTCTGTAATTCATTGGGCATACGATGAGCTGATATAACATGTCTTTCGTATGATATACCTAGGTCTTCAAGTTGTTCACATGTTAATTTCATCGTTGACCAATCCGAAATCGATCCCATCAATACTGCAACTTCATTTGTCACCATTATTCCTCACTTTTTAAATCCGTCGTTAACACACCTATTTTTCACTTTCATAATACTTAACTTTATTATTTAAGTCAATGTCTATAATTCGTGTTTATTTCAAAAAAAGGCTGTAAAAAGTTTGATTTTTTAATAAAGTTCGTGTTTTTTAACATCCACTTTTAGCATTAGATTGGGACATAGCTACAAAAAAATCGGTAAAATACTGGTGTTAAAACCAGCATTTTACCGATGCCTTAATGATAAATATTTTTATTTAAATTCATCATTTATTGTCTGAAATTTTTTGGTGTATGTTTAACGTCGCTACTGCCGTATCTAATAAATGCTCAATCTGATCTTCATTAACATCGCCTGGATACTTTGTTTGCAGTTCATCCTCATAAGTATCAAGATACGAATCTTCAAACGCATCTACAGAATCTTCAACAGATGCCGTCTTAAGCAAACCATCTTGTTGTTCTGCAATAAACTTATCAAGGTCATTACTGACACGCTTTGTAACCTCTTCTTGCGATGGCAAGGATACAACCTGACTACTTTCTGTATTATTGCTCTGACTGCTGCCAAAATTTTGATTCTGTTTTAGTGAAGCCGCTCTTGAATCACGATAACTTGATTCATATTTATCTTCCGCTTTATCTGTCTGATATTCCGAAACAAAATGGACCCCTAATCCCCCTAAAACAATACCTAATACAAATACAACGATATACATGATTACTCTTTTCATATATTCCTCCCTTGTACTTGTATTGTAACTAATGTCATTGATCAAAGCGACTATCTAAGGTTATATGAAAAAGAGAGCACGACAAGAGTCGTTTTGAAGCCGGTGTGTAACGTGATTTACGTCATTTTTGGCCGTAGCAAAGCGCAGGACAGGAATGGCGTAAATTGCGTTACATTGAGGCTTCAGACTTTTGGAACGCGTTTATGCTATAAGACTTTCATGCTGATAATTAATACATTTTTAGCAAAAAAAAGTTGGAACAAATTCTTTTGTTCCAACTTTTCTTATACGTAATTAATCTTCTGCAACGAATGGCAAAAGACCCATGATACGAGCACGCTTAATAGCAGTCGTAACTTTACGTTGGTTCTTTGCTGAAGTTCCAGTAACACGACGAGGCAAAATCTTACCACGTTCTGAGATGAAACGTTCCAATAATTCAGTATCTTTGTAATCCACATATTCAATGTGGTTGGCTGCGATAAAGTCAACCTTACGACGGCGACGAGGTCCGCCACCACGACGTTGTTGTGCCATGATTAAATTCCTCCTGATAGAATAATGTCGTTAGACAATGTTGTTTTGTTAATAATTTAGAATGGTAGGTCATCATCAGAGATATCAATCTCTTGACCACCACCGAAAGGATCATTTGATGATTGTGAATTAGCTGAACCACCATTGAACACATTACCACTAGATGCTGGTGCACCAAATGGGTTTTGTGATGATGAGGAATTAAAGTTTCCTTGACTGCGTTGCTGTCCACCACCAAAATTATTCGTATTATTTGAACCACTCTGAGAACGGCGTGCTTCACTTTCAGCACGACTTTCTAACAATGAGAAGTTATCAACGACGACTTCCGTGACATAAACACGTTGCCCTTGTTGATTTTCATAATTACGAGTTTGAATACGGCCTTCAATACCAACTAACGAACCTTTTGATGTAAAATTAGCAAAATTTTCTGCTGACTTACGCCAAATGACAGCATTAATAAAATCAGTATCACGCTCACCGTTAGCATTTGTAAATTGTCGATTAACGGCAATTGTAAATGAACCAACAGCAGCACCAGAAGTCGTATAACGTAATTCAACATCACGTGTCAAACGACCAACCAGAACAACACGATTTATCATATGGAAAGCCTCCTTTCAAGGTCCTCAGACCTAGCCACTAAATTTATTAAATTAAAGTAACTTATAAAAATTACTCAGCTGATGCTAATTCGCGCTTTACAACCATGTGACGCAAGATATCTTCTGAAATCTTAGCCAAACGATCAAATTCGTTAATAGCTGCGTCATCTTCTGCAGTAAAGTTAACGATGTGGTAAAGACCCTCACGGTAACCTGCAATTTCATAAGTAAAACGACGTGATGACCAGTCCTTTGACTCAACCACCGTAGCACCATTATCTGACAACACTTTGTCAAAACGCTCAACCAATGCTTTCTTAGCGTCAGCATTCATGTCAGGGCGAATAATGTATGTTAATTCGTATGCCATTATATATTCCTCCTTTTGGTCTATGGCCGACTACCTGCCGGCAAGGAGAGCTATCAATTACTGATAACTCACAAACAATTATATTACACGATAATAAGGCATTTGGCAAGCCTTAACTATTGATTGTTATGATAATATCTGCAATGTATAGTTCATAAATCGCTCTAAATAAAATGGTTCATCCACTTCAACGGCGACATAGTTATTTTTATGTGGATCACGCAAACGACTCGGATCACCAATCGTGCGACCATCATTGACATCAACCATCATATTCAATGGTAATAATGTCACCAAATTTGGATCGACTGCCACACCAACAGCCAATGGATCATGTAATGCAGCACCCGCATGATTAATATCTAAATTATCATAGGCATCGATATAATAATCGAAAATATCGGCAAACACACGACCTTGGCGGGTACCTAAGTCTCGCCATTGTTGTGTTTCTTTCTTTGTTAGCAATGTTTGTAACGTCACATCCAAGCCAACCATTACCAGATGTTTTGCATGTTTGAAAACATAGTCAGCCGCTGCAGGATCTTGATTAATATTCGCTTCAGTATATGGTGTTACATTACCCGGAACAGTTAATGCACCACCCATTAAAGTGATGTTTCCAATCAAATCAGCTATTTGAGAATCCTTTTGAAAGGCTGCTGCCAAGTTAGTTAGTGGACCAGTTGGTACCACAATCAAATCTTCAGCGTACCGGTGGGCAGATTCAATTAAAAAATCAACTGCTGTCGTTGTTTCTGGCGTTGCCTTAGGATCAGGTAAGACAACATCTCCAATAGCATTTTTACCATGGATATCCATTGATACCTGCATGGTTTCAAAGCTATCAGTTGTTGATGAATGAGCTGCCCCAACAAAAACGGGTACATGCTGCTCGTCTAAGAGCTCCAATAATTTCAATGTGTTTTGAGCAGCAGTCTCAACTTGGGTATTTCCAAATGAAGACACCACACCAATTAAATCAGCATCAGAAGTTGCCAGTGCATACGCTAATGCTAATGCATCATCAACACCAGTATCCAAGTCTAAAATCATCTTTTTTTTGGCCATTTTTTATCCTCTTATAAAAAAACGCTGCTCTAAACTTTGCTAGAACAACGACTTATTTTTCTTACTTAATCAGCTGTACGGTGAAAACGTGTTTTAAACAACGGTGAAACCGCTTTGTTCTCATTGATCCGCTTAATCGCTTCAGCAATCAATTCCGCAGTTGAAACTTGTACCAACTTTGGGAACTTCTTTTCTTCTGGCAAATTAATTGAGTCTGTCACAATAACTTTCTCAAATACAGAATTTTGTAGATTTTCAACAGCTTTACCTGAAAAGACCGCATGTGTTGCAACAACATACACTTCGGAAGCCCCTTCGTCTTTCAACTTTTGTGCTCCTTGCGTGATTGTACCACCAGTATCAATCATATCATCGATCATGATGGCCCGCTTTCCTTTAACATCACCAATAATGTTCATAATTTGTGCAACATTAGCCTTTGGACGACGCTTATCAATAATGGCAATTGGCTCATGTGATCCCAATAATTCTGCCAGAGCACGTGCACGAGTAACACCACCATGGTCAGGAGATACAACAACTGTATTGTCATCCGCAATACCTGTTGTGATCAAGTAGTCAGCCAATAGTGGTGCCCCCATCATATGATCAACTGGAATATCGAAGAATCCTTGGATCTGTGATGCATGCAAATCAAGTGCTAGTACTCGAGTTGCACCGACCATTTCAAGCATGTTAGCGACCAACTTTGCTGAAATTGGTTCGCGAGAACGTGCCTTACGATCTTGGCGTGCATAGCCATAGTAAGGCATTACAATATTAATTGAACGTGCGCTTGCTCGACGCAATGCATCAATCATAATTAGCAGTTCCATCAAACTGTCATTAACTGGTGCTGATGTTGGTTGGATAACATATACGTTATCCCCACGAACGGATTCTTCAATATTAATTTGAATCTCTCCGTCACTAAACCGAGCGATATTTATTTTCGATAGTTCCACACCGATAGCGGCAGCAATCTTTTCCGCTAATGGGCGATTGCTACTCAATGAAAATATTTTCAAATGTGGATCCGAATAAGTTGCCATGCTTTCCTCCATAGACACATTCACGTGCGTATTCAAGTCTTTAATAATCCCATTGTACAGTTTTTCAACGTATTCTTCAATCTATTATTGACCAACCGGTGTTACAGACAAACTAATTCGATGACTATTTATTAAATTTTTTAAACAAAGGTGTCCGCTGCCAAAAATCAGCTTTAACTGTTTGACGTGCACGAGCAATCCCCATTGCATGTTCAGGTACATCATCGGTAATGATTGAGCCGGCTGCTACAAAAGACTCATCCGCAATTTCTACTGGGCTAATAATTTTAGATCCAGATCCGATAAAGGCTCGATCACCAACATTTGAATGCCACTTATTCATGCCATCATAGTTAACAAACACCGTACCAGCACCAATATTAACATCAGTGCCAATTGTCGCATCCCCTAGGTAAGACAAGTGCCCCATTTTTGAACGAGCCCCTAATGTTGCCTTTTTAACCTCAACGAAGTTACCCGCATGTGCTTCTCGATCCAAGAATGCTGCTGGACGTAGATGGGCGAATGGTCCAACCGTTGCTGCCTCACGTACTTCGGCTTCTTCCAGATGACTAGAATCGATTTGAGCATCATCAGCAACAATAGAATCAACAATCGTCGACCCTGATGTCACCACAACACGACGCCCGATTTTGGTTTGCCCTTTTAGATAGACATTTGGTTCAATCAAAGTATCTGCGCCAATTTGCACATCCACATCAATATAAGTATTGGCCGGATCAATCAAAGTAACACCAGCTCGCATATGGACTTCGTTAATTCGTTGGCGCATAATTTGATTTGCTTTGGCTAATGCAACGCGATCATTTACCCCCATTGACTCACCAAAATCACTAATTTGAAAGGCACCAACAGTTTGACCAGACTCACGCAAAATTTCTAACGTGTCTGGGAGGTAATATTCCCCTTGGGCATTGTCATTTGTGACATGTTGCAAGCTTTCAAATAGTAGTTGGTTATCAAAAACATAGACACCAGTATTAACTTCGTCGACCTTTTTCTCATCATCATTAGCGTCTTTTTGCTCAACAATTCGTAATACATTACCTTGTTCGTCACGAATAATGCGACCATAACCAGTTGGATCTGGTGCTTTTGCCGTCAACACCGTGACAGCGTTGTTAGATTGCTCATGATAATTAAATAAATCTTGATAAGTGGTTGCTGTAAACATTGGGGCATCACCTGAAGCAATCAGCGTCATGCCCTGTTCAGCCGCTAATAAAGGTGCAGCCATTTGAATCGCATGACCTGTCCCCAATTGCTGAGTTTGTACTGCAAATTCAGAAGAATCACCTAAAGCGTCTTTCACCTGTTCAGCACCATTACCGATGATGGTAACAGTTTTAGCAACACCTGCTTGTTTTACCGTATCCACCACCAACTGCACCATTGGCTTACCGCCAACTTTATGCAGCACCTTTGGTAAATCAGACTTCATTCGTGTCCCTTTTCCTGCTGCTAAAACAATGACAAATCTTTGCATGACTTCCACCTTAATCTAATACTATTTACTTTCTAATTCTTCTTCAAATTTGGCATAAATTTCATCTGCATAATTTCCAGATGTGACGTTAATAATGCCGTCATCCTTATTGGTATCAACATGAATTAATGATGTATATTCATCAATCACCCGATGCTCAACCCGGCCTTCAGCAACAACGGCAGCGCCAACAACTTGACCCTCGAATTCCTTAACCAAAGAGGCCATCCCACGAATCGTTCCACCGGCTTTCATAAAATCATCAACGATCAAAACTCGTGAACCCATTGGCAAAGAACGTCGAGACAACTCAAGCTTTTCTAAACGTTGTGATTGACCGGTTACATAATTAACGGACATCGTAGGTCCTTCGGTAACCTTTGTATCATTACGTACAATCACAAATGGCACATTTAATTGCTCAGCAACCGCTTGTGCCACCGGCACTCCCTTTGTTGCCGCCGTCATCACAGCATCAATTGGCTCACGCAAATATTGCGTTGCAATCAAACGACCAATGCGTTGCAAGAACCATGGTTGACCTAAAATATCTGAAAGATAGACATAACCGCCAGGTAAGACCCGGGTTTCATCATCGATAGCATTAACTAAAGAATCCACGAACTCCTTAGCATCAGCTTTTGTCATGTATGGTGTAAACCGGGCACCACCAGCAGCACCAGGAATAGTCTCCAAAAGGCCAATACCACGTTCACGGAAAGTCCGCTTTAAAATAGTCAAGTCCTCTGAAATCGATGACTTGGCACTTTCGTATTCTTCAGCAAAATGTGTTAATGAGACTAGAGTACGTGGTCGTTCTAATAGATAACGTGTCATATCTACTAAACGATCGCTTCGACGTGTTTTCATATTTTTATAACCTCGAACGTTCGGTAATTTTTAATTTAATACTAATATTATAACATATTCGTTCATTTTCAGTTTAAAAACACTGATTAAATCCGAAATCAAAGGGCGTTTCCTTTAAAAAAAATAATTTTTTTCGGACGTTCGTGTTTTGTAACTTTATTGCCAGCTAATATCTTGGACCACCTGATCAACCGTTGCATGCAACGCTAACTCATTTATTTCAGGATTATCAAAAACGGGTAACATTTCTGCAAATGTGTTCGGCAACTTAAATTGACCATGCAATAATTGTTCGCGTGTTGTCCAAAATATTTCACCTTCACGCCCAGTTTGAATTTGACCATGATACTGATTTGTTTTATATAAAAAGACAATATAGCGAGCCCCATTTTCTAATGGCCACTCTTTAATACCAACCATCTTCGGTTCTTCAATGATTAGACCCGTTTCTTCATATGCTTCGCGATAGACTGATTGCGTCACCGTTTCACCCACTTCTACATGTCCACCAGGGAAGGTCACTCCTGGCCATGTTGGATTCCGTCGATTCTCAACTAAGATTTCATTCGTTTCAGGATTTTCAATCATAATCATATTAGTCAATTCAATTGGTGTATATCTGGACATAATCGCTCCTTATTATCTTTAAAATACCGTAATCATAAACTGAAAAAGCCATCAATCCACCGATTTGAAGTCAGTAGATTGATGACCTTAAACGTGTTCCAAAAGACTGAAACCGTCTTTTGTCTCAATCTCGGAGGATCAACAGCTTATTTAGTTTTACAAAACAAGTTTAACCCTTAAAAATCCACTCGTTACCATCTTTAGCTAGCAATTCATCAGCTGCAACTGGTCCCATTGAGCCTGAAACATAGTTAGGGAATGATTCTTTCTTTGCATCCCAAGCAGCTTGAATAGCATCAACAAAGCGCCAAGCAGTTCCAACACCATTCCAATCAGCGAAGTTTGAACCATCACCGTTCATCGCATCATGAATCATACGCTCGTATGGTTCAGGTGTGACGGCCTTGTCTTCATCAGAAACTTGCCAATCCAAATCAATGGTACGTGTTGCGAATGATGATGTAATGTCTTTGGCATTAATTTTAAACTCAATACCGCCCTTAGGATCAATCAAAATTGATAGAACTGGGTTGTCTAGTGAGACCCCTTCGCCAAAGATGTTCAAGCCTTTCTTAAAGACCACATCAACACGGGTTGACTTTGCAGCTAGGCGCTTACCTGAACGAATATAGAATGGTACGCCTTCCCAACGTGGCATATCAAATTGCAACTTACCAGCTACATAAGTATTATTTTGTGAATCTGCTGGTACATCTAATTCATCCAAATATTTCTTTTGTGAACCATCTGCTGATTCACCGTATTGACCACGTACAAAGTTAGCAGCTACTTCTTCTGGTGTATTGTAAATCTTCAAAGAATTAAATGCTGCATTCTTAGCAGCTCGAATTTCTTTATCCGTAAATGATGCTGGTTTTTCCATGGCTAACCAACCAATAACTTGCATCGTGTGATTTTGAATCATATCACGTAATGCACCTGCTGTATCATAATATCCAGCACGTTCCTCAACACCCAAAACTTCTGACAAAGTAACTTGAATGTTTTCGATATAATCTTTGTTCCAAGCAGCATCAAATAGTGGGTTTCCAAAACGAACAGCTGCAATATTTTGCACCATCTCCTTACCAAGATAGTGATCAATACGATAAATTTGGTTTTCATCAAATGCTTCTGATAGTTCATTTTGAAGCGCTTCGGCTGTATCATATGATGAACCAAATGGCTTTTCAATCATCAAACGGTTAAATTCACCGTTCTCAGTTAGCAAATTCTCTGACTTCAAATACTTTGCTACTGTGCCAAAGAAGCGTGGTGCAACTGACATATAGAAAATACGGTTGCCCTTCAAACTATACTTGGCATCCAATTCATTATTTAATGAAAGCATGTTTGCATAGCCCGCTTGATCTGTAATGTCTAACTGAATGTAGTAAAAGTGTGAAACAAATTCTTCAGCATTAGCTTGATCTTCAATAAAGTCAGCAATAGATGTGCGAACTAGTTCACGGAATTCATCTGTTGTTAACTCCTGACGAGCAGTTCCAATAATCGCAAAATGTTCTTGTAAGAAACCTTTCTTAAAAAGGTTATAGGTAGATGGATATAGCTTACGCTTTGCTAAATCTCCAGTCCCACCAAAAAACGTCAACAATGTTGTAATTTCTTTAGGCACGATGAATGCTCCTTTACTAGTTAGTTCTTAAAAACAATTTCTTTAAGTTCATCATTTCATTCACAAGTAATTATAAACTTTTTTTCATATTTTTTCTATAAAAATGTAAATCGCTTACAATTTTAAATTTCACCAAAAAATTGTGTCGCTTTGATCGCATTACGCCAGCCTTGGCGCAAATGTTGTCGTTGTTCCTCAGCCAAGCTTGGCTTAAACTGGCGGCCTGCTTGTACATAACGTTGCAAATCAGATAAGTCTTGCCAATAACCAACTGCCAACCCTGCCAAGAAGGCAGCACCAAGTGGCGTTGCATCCTCATCTAATGATCGTTCAATTTCAACATGCGCAATATCTGCCTGAAACTGCATCAGGTATGGATTACGTGAAACAGAACCATCTGCTTTCATTGTGGCTAAATCATAGCCAGAATCTTTCTTCATTGTTGATAGGATGTCGGCTGTTTGATAGGCAATTGATTGCAAAGTTGCCTTCACAAAATCGGCCTTGTTTGTGCCTCTTGTCATACCAAAAACAGTCCCCCGTGCATTAGGATCCCAATAAGGAGCGCCTAACCCATTAAAGGCTGGAATGACATAAATTTCATTTTGATTTGTGGACTCTTCCGCCAATGTCCAGGTATCTAACTGTGTTTCAATTAATCCTAGACGGTCATGTAACCATTGGATGGCTGTTCCAGCAGAGAAAATAGATCCTTCTAGCGCGTACACGGGTTTATCATCAACCTGATAAGCAATGGTCGTTACCAAACGATTATTTGACATCACTGGCTTTTCGCCCGTATTCATAATCATGAACGCCCCAGCACCATACGTATTTTTTACCATCCCTTTCTCAAGGGCTAGTTGTCCCACCATCGAAGCGTTTTGATCACCAATCACACTAGCAATTGGTACTTGACCACCAAAGAACGCCATTGGACTAGTTTGTCCGATGACTTCACTACTATTGTGAACTTCAGGTAACATACTTAAGGGAATGTTGAACATAGCTAATAATTCTTCATCCCAGGCTTGCGTGTGAATATTATATAGCATTGTGCGGGCAGCATTCGTCGCATCAGTTGCATGAACAGCACCATCTGTTAGCTGCCACGTTAACCACGTATCAACTGTTCCAAATACCAAATCACCATTTTCTGCAGCCGCTTGTGCCCCAGGTACTTTATCTAAAATCCAACGAATTTTGGTTGCTGAAAAATAAGCACTCACTGGTAATCCTGTTTTTTGGCGAATCAATTCTGTCTTTTTTGCATCATCGGCAATCTCCTGTGCAATCTCCTGTGATTGCGTTGAAGACCAACTAATTGCATTATAAATTGGCTGACCTGTTTTACGATGCCAAATAATCGTCGTTTCACGCTGGTTTGCAATCCCCAACGCCTTAATTTCGTCCCCTCGAATACCGGCATTGATCAATGCATCAGCAACAGCTGTTTGCGTGGCATGCCAAATATCTAACGGACGCTGCTCTAACCAACCAGTGCTGGGTACAACTGGCGTCATTGGAACCGCGACTGATGTCACCCGTCGTGCATTATGATTAAACACAATTGCTCGTGTACCAGTCGTTCCTTGATCAATTGCTAAAATATATTCTGGTTTCTTAATCGCCATTTTTTATTCCCCAATAATTCTGTATAGATTTGAAACTCATCTCCCTTAAGTATACCAATTCCCACGATTTATGCTAAACTTTTCTAAGGATAAAACAGATAAACATGCGATTTCCACGCATAATACCATATACAAAAGGTACCCCCTGAAAGTATATGGTGTCAAAATTTTTATTTGTACTAATTTACACAATCTATGGAGGATTTATGATAACTCAGTCGTCAACAGACGGCGATGTGCTCAAACCGCAGCACATCGAAATTAAAGCAATCGTTTTATACATAACAACATTTTTTCAATCTACTGGCGCCTCACTAATTTGGCCCATTACCACGCTGTATATGCACAACATACTGCATCAAAGCATGACCATATCTGGCATGGTCGTCATGGGTCTCTCAGTTACAATGATGATTGGTAATTGGTTAGGTGGCCGCCTTTTTGACCATTGGAGTCCTTATAAGGCCATGACCCTCTCTGTTGGTGTCGCATTAGCAACTTTGCTCATGCTCACATTTTGGCATAGTTGGCCAGTCTTCGCGATTTTTATGCTAATACTTGGCTTTGCAGATGGGCTGATTTATACACTATTGAATGCCTACGCCGCAACCATTCAATCTGTCGATACTCGAAAAATTTTTAATTTTCAGTATTTATTCATGAATATCGGTGTCGTTGCTGGTACTGCAATTGTTGGCTTTCTTTTTGATTACGGTGTTAAATATGTGTTTGGTGGCGCATCCACCATGTATCTAGTATTTTTTGCCTTAGTTGTTAAATATTTCAATATAAAAGGGTTAGCCAAGCAAAGTGCGCGTGCTGCTGCACGTGCTGCCAAAAGCACATTCAAAACGCCAATTGTTATCTATGCCATTTTAGGTCTAGCCTTTGCTTTTTATATGTCATATATTTTATGGGAAACAGTGATTGCGACTCACATGACCGATTTGGGGATGACAACCAAAGATTATTCGTTCTTATGGACATTAAACGGTATTATCATCATTTTCGGCCAAGGTCTATTAAATCGTATCATTGTATACCTGCCATTACGATTGACTGTCTTAGGTGGCTCTACCTTGTTTGCCATATCCTTTTTAGTCTTAATTCAAGCAAAAACATATCCAATGTTTATTGCTAGTTTTATGATTTTAACCATCGGTGAAATTTTTGCTAGTCCTCAAATTCCGGCATGGATTGACAAACTTAGTGACCCAAATGCCAAAGGACATGCCCAAGGATTATTAACAATGATTGTTTCTTTAGGTCGAGCTATCGGCCCACTTTATGGCGGTTTGCTAATTGATAGTGGTTCTTATAAAATTCTCTTTGCATCAGTATTTGGTATCATGATATTCTTTGTCTGCTTAACTTTAATATTAAATACATTTCATTTAAAAAAATAATTTAGAGCATTTTTAAAGGCCCGCAGTCTACCGATTTGAAATTGGTAAACTGCGGGCCTTTTAAACTTGTTCCAAAAGACCGAAGTCTCGCTGTAACAACAATTATTAACTTATGATAACCGAATTAACTTTTCGGCATTAATTGCGTAAATGAATCGTTTAGGCATTGGTAATCCCATTGCTACCAATGCTTGCGCATAGATGTTTAATTGTCCAGCATAGCGTTTTGTTAAAATGTTCGTTGCTGCTTGTTGAGATACATGGTCTGTTTTATAATCAAACAACCAAATTTCATCATCTACTTGGAAATAACCGTCAATAATTCCATGCACTAACACTTTATCATCACCATCAAAGGCACGATATAACCGCTTAGCATCTAATAGCAATGAAAATGGGACTTCTCGTCGTAACGAATCCGCATGTTGAATCATTTGTTTGCCAAGTGGCGAGTCATTAAAGAATCTACCAATTTTATCGACCGAAATTAATGGTGCAATTTTATCATCAATTAACTTTTCGTTTACTAACTGTTGAATGAGCGTTCTAATGACTACTTCAGTTGGGACACCCTTTGTAAGATCAAGGCGCTGCATAACTAAATGGGTCGCCGTTCCAATTGCAGCCGAAGATAATCGTGTTGCGGATTCTTGCATGAAATCGGGTTCAGGTAATTCCTCATCAGTCATACGTAAACCAGCTAAATCATCCGTCACCAAACGTCGGTCTAACAATTGACGACCTTCAGCCAAATCAGGATCTTCAAATAATCGTTTAATTTCTGATACAGATTGATAGGCCGTTGCTCGGGTGGCAGTTTCATACGGATACGCAAATTGGAGCACAGATTGCCAATCAGCGTGTTCCTCTGCCGATGTTTCTGTAACATCTTTTGTATCAACTATATCATCGCTAAGTGGCTGATAATTTGCTACACGATTGACTAAATCCTGCGTGTTGATAACCTCTAGCTCAAATGCAAACGCATTTTTAGGTGTCTTTGTCCGTATCTCATCAAATTGCATGACGTCATTTACATCATAACCACGTAATGGCGCGAATTGTTCTGGCGCTTGGGGATGGCGGATTAAGGTCATCCCCAACAAGTCCATAAATGATTTACCGGCTAAACGAATTGTATCTGGCAACATCCACTCTGTGACACCAGCACTTTGTTGCCAAGTTTGCCACAATTTATCGACATTATCATAAGCACCAACAATAAACAATTGCTGCTCCGCACGGGTTAAAGCAACATACAAGACACGCAATTGTTCAGCATATGCATTTTGTCGTTTCACTTGTGCAATATACTCATGTTGCGGTGTAATTAATTTCAAGTGATGTTGTAAATCAACATAATTCATCCCACCGCCAGCTTGCGCATCGAGAATAATACTTCCTTGTGTTTCCCTTTGACTGATCATTGTACGGGTCGCATTTAACAGAAAAACAATTGGAAATTCCAATCCCTTAGAATGATGAATCGTCATTAAGGACACACTGTCTTGTGCCACATTGGCATCTGCTTCACCTAAATCTTTATCGTGACTTTGTAGCTGTGTCACGTAATTAATAAATTGATATAAACCAACAAAACTACTCTTTTGATACGCTGATGCACGATCATATAGTGCATGCAAATTTGCTTGTCGTTGCGCACCTGAAGGCAACCCACCAACATAATCCAACCAACCTGTCCGATTATAGATAGCCCACAACAATGTGACAATTTGATTTTGCACGGCCAAATCACGAAATACTGCTAAATCTGCTAAGAAACGTTGTACTTGTGTTTGCGTGTTTTTCACTAATACTGGCGAAATATCGCCAATCGTATCGCTTTCGTCATCGTTTGCTAAATTCTTGACTGCAGTATAAAAATCTTCTTCTGGTGTTTGTGCACGAATAAGTGCCAAGCCATTTTCCCCAATATCATACAATGGCGAACGTAACACAGCTACCAATGGAATATCCTGATGTGGATTATCAATTACTTGTAGGAAACTCATAATCACTGAAATTTCAGTGGTTTGAAAATAATTCTCAGTCCCATCAATCATGATAGGAATATTCATTTCACGAAAGACATCTAAGACATCTAAATTTTGTCCTTTCGTTGGTACCAATATGGTCATGTCGCCGTAATTGACGGGGCGCTTCTTTTGCGCTTGCCGATCAAAAATTTCAAATTTTGATTGAATCAATTCTTGAATTTTCAACGCTGTCAATCGAATTTGCCCAGTTGCTTTGGTATAAGGTGCATCAGAGGCTAGCGTGTCCGCTTCTGCATCTACTTCTGCATCAGCAAGCGACTCATCTTGATTTGTATCATCTAAATAAAGCAATAATTCTGCTTTTTTAGGTAACTCCTCAGGATAATAATCTGCACCAGCAACTAATTCGGCTTCACCAGTATATTCAATATCTCCCAATGAACGACTCATAGCTTGCGCAAAAATATAGTTAATAAAATTCGTCACATTGGGTTGTGAACGGAAATTCTCCTGAAGTGTAATCACCTCACTAATTGTATCCGATGGATATGTGGCAAGTTTACCCGCAAATAATGTTGGATCAGCTTGCCGAAATTTATAAATGGATTGCTTAATATCACCAACCTGAAACAAATTATCACCCGAAGTAATCTCATGCAAAATCGCTTCCTGTAATTGATTCGTATCCTGGTATTCGTCAACCATAATTTCAGTGTAACGTTCTTGCAATTCAGCCTTTACTTTTTCCTGACTAACGATATGCAAGGCAAAGTGCTCTAAATCATTAAAATCTAATACTTTTCGTCGTAATTTTTCAGTTAAGAAGTCTGTGCTAAAGTCTTTCGTTAACTTCACCAAACGGTCAATCACCATGCCAGCACCTTCAATCGCTAACACCAAACCTGCTTGGTCTAATACAAAATATTTTTCCAGTACTATCGTAAATCTTTTCTTTAGTGCTTCACGTTCATCTTTAACTCGATCCCAAGCTATTTTTAATGCAGGATCATGCTTTTTTGTGAAATTTTTACGTTTCCCTTGTGTATCAACCCCCCAACTCATCAAATCAATGTGTTTGATAGTTTGTTGCACCGTATTCCAATCATTGGCTTCATTTTGTACCAATGTCAATGCTTGTTGATAGGCAGTTTCATCAGATTGTAAATTTAATAACCGATTAACTGCTGGCGCCTCATCCATCGTATCTGGAGCCTGTGCAACCAACTTTGCAGCCCTATCAACAATGCCCTGTAATTCTTTTAAAATTTGTGGCTTTAACTGCGCTTGGTAAAATTGGCTACTTGTAAAATCTTCCTGATCAACCTGATATAAATCCGATAAATGATCCAGCCAGTTAACTGTATCTGGACGAGCAGTCGCAAAATCATACAGAGAAAAAGTTGCTTCTTGTAACGCCCTATCATCTGTTGTACTCGTCGTAAATTGCGCTGCGAACGTTGCGAAAGCATGTTGTTCATTATCATTAGCATACTGTTCTTCTAATAAAGTGTTGTATACCTCTAACATGACCAAAGTACGTTCTGCATCATCCATCAACCGAAATTGTGGATCTAAGTCAATTGTATAGTGATATTGTTCAATTAACCGTAGCGCAAACGCATGCAAGGTCGAAATATTAGCAATATTCAATAGCCGTAGCTGTTTTAAAAGATGTTGTCGCTGTTCACCAACACTTGCTATAAGTTCTGAACGAATGGCACTTTCTAAACGTTCTTTCATTTCACTGGCAGCTGCTTCTGTAAACGTAACAATCAAAAACTCATTAACATTTTCACCAGCCAATAGTCGTTGCATCACACGTTCAACCAAAACACGGGTTTTCCCAGAACCTGCAGAAGCTGATACCAACACATTACGTCCCTTTGTTTTAATGGCTGCTGATTGAGAATCAGTAAATTTCATTATTTTTGACCCTCCTCTGGTTCCTGATGATGTTTTTGAATAAATCGTGACATCGCCTCTAATGCTGCACTCACCGATAATTTTTCAAGATTGTTATAACGATTGCCCATCATGGCATCAAACATCATAATTGGTTTATAAGGTGAATATATTAATCCTGTACTTGCTGTACCATCTCGGAATGGGTATAGCGGAAAAGTTCCTTCTAAAATTCGTTCAGCAATATCTTTGATTTTGTATTCATTGAATTGTAGCAAGGTCGCTAACGTATCATCCGAAACAACATCCGCTGTCTTCTTGAACGAGTTATCTTTTTTCCGATCAATAGCGTATGGTGCAACAATATCAGGTGTACTTTCTAAGCGGGAAATATAGTCGTCATTTGTACGCAAAACACCCCGATAACGGCCTTGTTCAATTGCTTGTTTATCAGCTGCTGATTGCAACTGTTGTAATGTATCACCTGTCAAATCATTCATGCTGATCCATGGGTTCTGAAGCGTCCAGAATAGAGCGCCACCCATTTCACCAGTTGGTAAAACATCTTTATTCATTAACATCGCTGTCCAATAGGTCATTAATTGCAACTCTAGACCGGCATACGCTTTACTATAATCAAACACACGCTTACTTGACTTGTAATCGACAATCGTCAAGAAGTTGCCCGCATTCGTTTCAACTAAATCGTAACGATCAACTTTTCCCCGGACTTTAACACGACCAAATGGCATGTCATATTCGACTGGTTTTAATTGACTTTGTGGCAGACCAAACCCGGCTTCCACACCAATTGTATGAACCCCACCATCAAGCAGCTGCCCGCGTTTCATACTGATCATCGTTTCATGAACCTGTACAGCAAGTTGTTGCGTCAAGAAACGCATCCGTGATGAACTATTAAAAATATCATACGTTGGATCATCACTTGTCAGCAGTCCCTGCAAAATATCCTGTTCTAGTTGGCGTAATTGGTCATCCGTTAATGCTCCTAATACTTGTTGTTTTGTTACCAATGTTTGGAAAAGTTGCTCCAACATGGCATGCATCAAGGTACCTTTTTCAGCAGGCGTTAATTGTAATACTTGTCGTTCCTGTAGTCGCAACCCATATTGCAAGAAAAATTCATAAGGGTTACGTGAATAACTTTCTAAACGTGAAATTGAAGCCTTTAAGTCATGTCCAAAAAGCGTATTTACTAGTACCGGTTGTAACTTTTCTGGTTCATTTTGATAATGTAAACTACCCAACAAATGTTGCAATTGATATGGTGCTATTTTTTGTACTTGTTGCATCAAATTACGCCAAGCACCGCTCAACTGTCCGTCAACCGTCCCACGTTGTTTCGCTTGTCGATTAGCAATAATAATTTGCGCAATCGTACTTGTTGGTGTCCCAACATAATCATCAACGTGGTGACTCATTGGATCTGGTAAAGCATCAAATTGCACTAGCGGTAGTTGGAACTGCTTTTGGATACGATTCACATAGGTTGATGGTTGCTGTGAACCATCCCCATCACTAGTTGCGTATGTCCATATTAACCTTTGATTCGCTACCATCATTGCGCGATACATCAACAAAGACTCTTGAGCCATTTGTTGTTCTGACGTTTCTTTCAAAAAAACATTATCTGGCAAAGTTGGCTGTAGTATTGCTCGATCACCATCATGCAAGATTGCTTTAATACGGGTTACAGCCGGTAAATTGTGATTTGTCGCTCCGAATACAATAACCGTTTCGTACCCGGTCCGTTGCACAATACCACTCTCAGAAATGTGTACTTGATCCATCGTTGCTGGAATACCAGCATACTTGGCACTATCAAAAGCAGCTGTAAAAACATCTTGAAGCACTTCAAGTGTCATGACTTCTGAATCAAATACCTGGACAAAATCATCCAAAATGCTAATAAAAACGCGCCAAACTTGTTCCGGTTGTTGCGCAGACCACAAATTGCCCTGTTCAATAGCATTATCTCGCCAGTTAATTAGGCGTTTTTGAATGCCGATTTGCGTTATAAAATTATATAATTCACGTGCCATTTCACACGCAGTCGGTGCCTGTTGCAAATGATGTAAAAATGGTGCAACAGTCTGGCTAATTTGATCATGAATCATGGCTAACTGCGCATCTTTACTTGCAACACGTTCACGAGTCACCTCATCATCACTCGTTAGCGCCTGGCGGTCATATTGCCACGGCGTTTTATCAGTCCATTGCCACCCCGCAATATTTTTTGCCAACACATAATTTTCAGTTTCTGCAAGAGCTTCACGGTAATCCGCCAATAAAACACCATCTGGTATTAGCAATTCAGTTTTTAAAAGACCCATGACATCCGTCATTGTATATGCTGGGGCTAAATGTAGTAATTTATCCAAAAAGGCAACCAAAGGATGCGCTGACATCGGTCGGTCTAAATCCATAAATATTGGAATTTCATAACGTGCAAAAACTGCTGGCATGATATTTTCATACTGACCTAAATCGCGTGTCATGAGTAAATAATCACGATATCGATGCTTACCGGCAGCGACTTCTTGACGAATCAAACGCGCCATCTGTTCTACTTCCTGATAACGAGTATGTGTTTGCCAAATTTCAATTGCACCATGCGCATCATATGAATCACGGATAATTCCTTGTTGCTCATATTTAATCCAGAAATCTTCAACAGCTAACATGCCTGGACTCATTTTACGCTGCGCCTCAATCGTATTTGCGATCACAGGTATCTTATGCATCACCGCAGCATCACGTAATTGTCGCCCAAGATTCTTAGGTCGATAAAATAAATCATTTTCAGAAATTGCTGATTCCGTTAAACTAGCTGACCCATCATCTGCTGGTAAGGCAACAGTGACACCGCCTGCGTAAGTAATCAATGCTTCAACCAACCCGCGTTCAGGTGATGTCATTTGTGAATAATCATTGATAAAGAAATAATGGTGTGAAATGTCTGTTTTTTCTGTCGCCAGATACACTTTTAACGCCAATAATAAATCACTACTTAAATACTGACCACGCTGCGCTAATTCATCTTCCAATGACTGACCGATAGTTGCTAAATCGTATAACTTCATCTGTAAGGTTTCTTGATTTGTTAATTTATCAGCAATGTCTGTCACATCATCCCATGATAAACCAGATTGTTTTAACTCTAATAATTGCGTCGTAAATTGTCCAATAAACCCCTGTTTAGTTAATAAATTACCATACAACTTCAATTCTGCTTTATGTTGTTGCAATAATGTTTGCACCAACATTGTCAATCCGTTTTGTGATAGATTAGCTTGTTGATAAATTGGATCATTTTGCATGTAGTACCATGCTAAACGACTTAATGAAAAAACCGACACATTAGGTACAGCAATCGCTGCCCCATGTCTTCCTGATAATGTTGCTAATCTTGTCAAAACATTTATTTCTGTTTCAAATTTGATATGATTTGGGACAATATAAAATACCTGCGCTTGTTCATCTGTCGCTAAAACCTGCTGAACTCGCTGCAATAATGCCAATTCATGATCAGCACTTGATCGACCGAATAATAATTCTAACGCCATTTGTTGCCTCCAATATCACTAGTTCTTGCTACTATTTTACCAGTTATCACCAAATATTTTTGCGTTGACTTTTGAAACACGTTTAAGAGGGAGTGTGACAAAAGTTGTTTTGGAACCGGTGTGTAACTTAATATAAAAAAGTTGGCACAAAAAATGCACCAACCTTTTAACTAAAAATATATTAATATTATCGACAAAGACGCCAGATCGACTCAGCAAATATTGCCATAGCACGAGTTAAATTAGCCACTGGCGTAAATTCATTGGCTTGATGACTGGTAACTTTAACATCGGGGAATTGACCACCAAATGCAACGCCTCGCTTTAATAACCTAGCGTAAGATCCCCCATTTGAAGTTCGAGGTGGCAAATATTGTCCCGTTTGTTCAGCATAGACAGCAGAAAGTGTCTTTACTAACTCATCATCAGCAGCAACCAGATGAGGTGGCATACCAGCTTGAACGACCGTGACATCAGCCATTAGGTCCCCCAAATGTCGTTGTACTTGTGTGACAATCGCTTGGATGTTTACACCTTTGGGATATCGGAAGTTTAGCAGTATTGTTCCCTGACCACGATGACTGTACCGCATTACCCCGACATTTAACGTTAAATCTCCCATTTCTTTATCATGGTACGCGAGTCCCAAATTTTTTGCATAAATATCCCGATGAACTGTTGTCCCTAAAAAGTTCAAAAAAGCATGGGCATCCCCACCAAATGGATATTGTTGTAAAAATTGCGCTAAATAAGTACCTGCATTTTTGCCATCAGCTGGATATGCACCATGGGCCTGCACACCAAATAGTGTTAACCGCACCGTTTCACCAGCTTGCTGCACGTTACCCTCTAAGAATGGATATTGTTTTAAAAAATTTGCAAAATCTTCGGCAATCAACATTCCCTGTGGTACATTGATTCTGGCTTTCGCTTCTCCCGGTACAACATTTGCTCGACTACCAGACATGAAACGCTCGAGAATATATGGTCCTTCAGAAACACTGGGGAACCGTAATTGCACCGTCTGAAACGCCTTCTCACCATTAACGACCGGAAAAGCACCATCTGGTGAAAAGCCAAATGTTGGTTCACCTTCTTGTGCAAGATAACGTGGGATATCACGCCACCCATTTTCTTCATCAGTACCGATAATTAATCGCACTTTTCGTTGCAACACTCGCCCTTGATCAGCAAGCATCTTTAAGGCGTAATAAGCAGACATCAAGTCCGCCTTCATATCTGCCGCCCCACGGCCAAAGTATAAACCATCTAAAATTTCCGGATTAAACGGCTGACGTAACCAGCCATCACCAGCTGGCACAACATCGATGTGTGTTAGTATCCCTAACGTTTCTGGTGCATAAGCTGGTCCAAATTCAATCCACGTCACCATATTATCGACCCGCCCATAGCGGAACCCATCTCGATTAGCAAATTCTTCCATTTTAGATAGTGCCCGAACCATATCAATACCGAAAGGCGTCTGTGGTGTTTGTGTTTTCGAATCCAAAACTGAAGGGATTCGTATAATTTGATTTAAATCATTAATTAAATCCGTCTCATACTGCTTTGCTTGTATTGTCCACGACATATCACTCGACCTCTAATCAAAATCTAATAGAGCCAGTGTACCGCGTTTTATGAGAAGTGACAATATAGCGTACTACTGCTGTCGCTTATGTTCATAATAATAGAACACAGGTAATCCAATAAGAACTAAAATAATTGAAATGACTGCCCCTGAGAAATCGTTGATAACCGTTGAACCAATCACAAATAGTGCACCAACAATGGCCACTAATGGCGTGATTGGGAATAGCGGTGTTTTGAATAATGTTGCTGGATCAACATTTTTATCAAGTGTCTGATGACGTAAAATAAAGACACCAAAGAACGCTGCAGTATAAAAAATCCAAATTGTAAAAATAGCAATATCTGATAAACGATCAACACCATTCGTGTAAACAATTGCTAGGGCAATCGTCATTAATGCAACCGTTAAAATTGCGTTTGTTGGTTCTTGTGTTTTACGAGTCAGTTTTGATAAATATTTTGGAAACAACCCATCAAGTGACATAGCATAAGCCATTCGTGGGAAGGAAATCATCTTACCATTCAGTGTACCTAACATCGAGATGATAATGGCAATACTTAATGCACGACCACCAAAGTCACCAAAGGCTGCTCGAACAACCGCAAATGTCGCATTATTCTGTAATGCCACGATTCGATCAGATGGTAAAGCATGATAAACACCAAATGAAACACCAACATAAGCAACCACAATCAAACTGACACCACCAACAATCGATCGTGGCAAATCACGACGTGGATTCTTTAATTCACCAGCAATATTTGCCAAAAGAATCCAACCATCATAAGCAAACAAAGTGGCAAGAATCGCCATACCAAAACCACCACCATGCGAAACAGTTTCTGAAACAGTCTGACCTAGTGCATTAACCTTGCCAAAGAATAAACCGTAAATAATTAAAATAGCAATCGGAATTAATTTAATTGATGTTGTAATGACTTGGAAACTGGCAGCGACACGATTCTCAAAGAGGTTAATCCCCGCAATAAAAGCAACATAAATAACGGCGATCCAAGTTGCCGAACTTGTTGGTAAGCCGAGAAAGTTAGCGGTCAAGAACGCTGCATAGCCCGCAATTGAAGCAATAACAGCGGGGGCGTAAATAACTACTTGCATCCAACCAGTTAAAAATCCAGCAACCGGTCCATATAGTGACTCAATATAGCTATATAAGCCACCTGTCTTCGGTAAACGGGCACCAATTTCAGCAATTGTTAGTCCGGCAGCCAATGTAATCACACCACCAGTCAACCAGGCTAACAACCCCAATGTTGATGAGCCAGCCGTTTGCAGGACACCAGCTTGTTTAAAGAAGATTCCTGATCCAATGACTGTTCCAATCACCAACGACAACCCAGACCAAATTCCCATCGAGCGTTTTAATTCAACTTTCTGCGGCATAAATATTCTCCTAATTCAAAATTTCAACAAAAAAAGCAGTCATCCAATTTAGTAATTGGTTGACTGCTTCGTATGTTCTCACAGTTTAAGCGTTGTAAAAACGCCCAATCACTAATTGTGTTGAGTTCAAACGATTATTATTATTATTGTTAATAAAATCAAACATTTGATAGACTCTCCTCAATTAATGTACGCTTTTTACTTTCGCTAGATAAATACTAGCATACTTTAAACTGCAAAACAATATGGTTTCTTATTGTTTATTAATTTATGCTTCGTCATACCATGAATAATGGTACATTTCACCTGCTGGCTTATCAACTCGCTCATAAGTATGTGCCCCAAAGTAGTCACGCTGTGCCTGAATAAGGTTAGCTGGCAAAACTGGTGAACGATATGAATCATAGTAAGCTACTGCAGCTGATAATGATGGTACTGGTACCCCAGCTGCTGTCGCCAAAGCAATCACACGACGAGCAGATGCTTGATATGATTCGGCAATTTGCTTAAAGTAAGGTGCTAATAACAAGTTGTGTAAGTCTGGCTTTTCATCGTAAGCATCAGTGATGCGTTGCAAGAACTGTGCACGAATGATTGCCCCTGCACGCCATAACTGTGCTAACTCGCCAAATGGCAATGACCAATCGTAGTGATCTGATGCCATACGTAATTGATCAAATCCTTGTGCATATGACATGACCTTACCAAAATAAAGTGCCTGACGAATGTCCTCAACGGTAGCTGCAACATCACCATCAAAGTCATAGTCTGGACCAACTAGGACATCAGCTGCTGCTAAACGATCGGTCTTTAATGCTGAAATATAACGGGCGTAAACAGATTCTGTAATCAAGGATTGTGGTGCACCAACTTCCAAAGCTGATTGTGATGACCACTTTCCAGTTCCCTTATTGCCTGCGCGATCTAAAATCATATCAACCATTGGCTTACCTGAACCGAGATCATCATCACGTGTCAGAATATCCGCAGTAATTTCAATAAGATATGAGTCTAACTCGCCCTTATTCCAGTCTGCAAATGTCTTAGCCAACCCATCTTTGTCTAACTTTAATACACGCTTTAAGATGTCATATGATTCTGCAATTAATTGCATGTCACCATACTCAATACCATTGTGGACCATTTTGACGTAGTGACCGGCACCATTTGGTCCAATGTAGGTTACGGTTGGCTTGCCATCTTCTGGTGCCTTGGCAGCAATTTCTTTCAAAATTGGTTCCACTAAATCATAAGCCTCACGTTGACCACCAGGCATCATTGAGGGTCCCTGCAAAGCACCTAGCTCACCACCGGAAACACCCATACCAATAAAGTTGATGCCTGACTTTTCTAATTTATTAGAACGACGAATGGTATCCTCAAAGAAAGTATTACCGCCATCAATTAAAATGTCACCCTTATCTAGATAAGGTAACAATTCTTCAATGACTGCATCGGTTCCGGCACCAGCCTTTACCATCAATAAAATCCGTCGTGGCTTTTGGATAGAGGCCACAAATTCCTCGATTGAATAACTTGGCACAAATCCTGAATCGGGATGCTTCTCAACCAAATCATCTGTACGTCTGGACGTTCGATTGTACAAAGCCACCTTATAACCTCGTGAAGCCACATTTAAAGCCAAATTACGACCCATAACGGCTAAGCCAACGACACCAAACTCTGCAGTTGTCATATTAATATTCCCCCTATAAATTGACAAAAAACATTCTGTAGCTATCAGTGTAACCCGAAAATCTTAAAAAAGCATTACCTTAATTCACTGACTTTTTCTCATATTGATAGCTTGTTAACACTTGCATTTTTACTTGATCAGGAACTAATGTTGTTAAAAAGCGTGCCATCGGTGTTATGTCATGCCGATTTTTAAAAGCCAATGGTTCAATTGCAACTAACATCACAATTAAATTATTTTCGGTAAGAAACAACTGTCCCGGAGCTCCCAACTTGCCTTTGGTATGTTTACCAATCCGCCAACTATGAAATGCATTGGCATCAAGTTGACTTTCTTTGGGTTCATATTGACCACTATTATTTTGAACCATGACGACCCCAATTAATTCTGCTGTTGGGTACTTACTTGCCATATCACACGCCACCTCATTTACTAATCAATTATTTTCATTATAACAATCCGTGGGAAATTCTACATAAAAAAAGACTAACGTATATCTACGTTAGTCTTCTTAAACGCGTTCCAAAAGTCAGAAACCGCAATGTAACGGCTTCAAAACGACTGTTGTCTCGCTTTCATTTCGTAACTAAATAATGCCAAATTACTTTGATTCTAATACAGCTTTACCTTTAGCCCATTGTTGAATGTTAACAACTTCAGCACTACGAACTTTCTTTGAGTAGTCGTGTGAAACTGGACGACGACGGGCCCATGAATTATATGGTGATCTAACTGCCATAATTATTTCCTCCATTTTTGTTATCGATAACTTTTCAAGTATACCGATATTTATACTATTCGTCAACCATCTTTATTTGTAGGCTAAGAAATTTGATTTTAAAGAACATCACTCTTATAATTAGTAAGTAATAATCGAAAAGAGGACTTACTATGGCTAAATTAACAGAAGAAATGAAACAAATGCTTAGCGAACAGTTACCTTTCTTAGCTACCGCTGATGAAAACGGGATGCCAAAAGTTGGTCCAAAGGGATCTCTCCACGTTTTGGATGATTCTCATTTAGCCTATTTTGAACATACATTTCGTCATGCATTCCATAACTTAACGGTTAATGGTCATGCAGCCGTTGCTGTTGCTGATCGCCCGGCACAAAAGGGATTCCGATTTGAAGGTCAGGTTCATATTCATCAAGATGATGACTTGGCGAAGGAGAATATTCCCGCTAGTCTTTACGAACGTTTCCCTCGTGCTGCATATGTTATCATCGATATTGAAAGTATCTTTAAATTAGATAACACATTAGAGGCTGGCACACAGATTTCTTAAAATTTAATATTGACGAATAAAGGATTGGCACAAAAGAAAATGTGCCAATCCTTTTTTAGTCTAAAAATATATTAATTATTTCGTTATACTTATTATAATTAACTATACATATATTCTAGTGAGAAAGTAGATTCTATGATAAAAGAGCAAAAATTATTTTCTAAATTCACGGTGTATCAAGTTAGTGAAATGACACCTGAAGATCGAGTCGTGCTAGTTGATAAGCATGGCATTCCTAACGAATTGATTGACTATGCCATTGACCCTTATGAAAGTGCCCGAATGGAATATGATGGTATCAATCGATATAATTTAATGATATTTGACATTGTGACACCTACGTCAAACCGAGCAACCACTGAGCCAATTAGTTTTTTATATACAATTGATCAATCCGTTCTTTATCTATTCACACGTAAAGAGACCAATTATGCCATCAATCACTTAATGAAATTAGCTGAAACACAGCTCACACAACCAATTGATCTCATTTTAGGTCTCACGGAGTCATTGTCTAGTGAATTCATGAAGTCAATTTTGACCATCAATCGTAAACGTTTGTCTATTCAAAGTACAATTAAATCAACCAAACCAACCCAACCAGCAATCAATCAACTCATGTCACTACAGACTGATTTAATTTATTTAATTAACTCATTACAAACAGATCATGCTCTATTAAACACACTACAAATGCATGATCGTCAACATTTAAACACAAAACAGCTTGAGCGTATTGATGATGTTGCGGTTGAATTGCAGCAAGCTTTAGATACCGGCAAATTGTCTCAAGAGGTAACGAGTAGTGTCGCGAACGCATTTGACAATGTTGCAAATGCAAACTTAAATTGGACCATGAAATTATTAACGGTTTCCTCAATCGTTTTAACGATGCCCACCATTGTTTCCGGCTTCTTTGGTCAAAACGTTGCTTTACCTTTCACGCATGCTGCTGGTGGTTGGCTTTATACCGTTATTATTACAATCATTTTGATGGTAATCATTACAATGATTCTTTGGCATTTTGGCTTTTTTAAAAAATAAATACACAATCCCTTCAGTATTTTAGAGTATGTTTAAAGAGGTTGAGACATTTTCTTTTGTCTCAACCTCTTTGTGCTAAACATGCATTAATTAACCGCGTGCTAAAATCTTTTTCAAGAAATGATAGATAGCATACTTAGGACCATTAATTGGGCGAACGAATGAACCAACCTTTTCTTCAGCATGACCCGAAAATCCTTGCTTGAAACCTAAGACACCATCAGAACCATCGAACACACCTGAAATACCATAGAAGTTATAGTGCGGAATTTGGCGTTTTAGTGCTTGTTCAAAGGCATACTCTTGCACCGCGTATGGTCCATAAAAATTCTTGTACTCATCATAAGTACCTGAGTACAAATAAATCATTTCATTAGCAGTCGCTAAGAACAAGGCACCCGCAATAGTTACCACATCTTTACCAGCCTGTTCATGTGCCATTTTTGCCTGCGTGATACGCTTTTCATGTTGCTTATGCTGATCTGCATATTCCGCACGTTGACGCTTTAGCTTTTTATAGTTAGGTTTTTCAGCGATTCGTGCATCAAGATTAGCCACAACTTCGGCTAAGTGATCACGTGCCTGTTGTTGTCCCTTGATATATGCAGGAAAATTCATTTCTGCAAATACAAAATAGGCATCATCACCATATTCATCAAAAACAGTTTGATAAAAATCTAAATCTTTATCATGATAATTTAGCCGATTAGCTGTATCTTGCGTCAATGCTTTAAAGTCAGGTAAATCAGCTTTTTCTAGGCGACGAACTTTGATGCCAAATTGATCAGTTTTCTTTAAGTAGTACTTGCCATCTTTACCAAAAGATGACCGTAAAGCTTTTGTCGTATCTTGAGCATCTAGTATTGGTTGTAGTGACTTAACATATTGCCATGATGGTGAAGAATTTGTTGTCCACCCTTTGGTAGCAGGCGTATGTTCAAAGCCAATTCTTGTTAAGGCATCAATCACTGTGCTTTCTGTATTGCCAATTTGCTGACCTTCATCGTCAAAACGTCGGTAAATCGCATTTGGCATTATCCGCAAAAATAAACCACGGTGTTCTTTCGCAAATGCCATCACGCCATCCACAAACGCCGCCACTAAATCTTGATCACTAAAATCAATAAGCATGCCACCATCAATTTGGAACATGTTTCCCATTCGAACAGGTATCCATGCCAACACAGCAGCTGCAACCACTTGATTTTCTTCAACTAAACCGACCAAACTTGTTTGCCAGCCACGACGAGCCAATAAACGCGATTGTGCTGCTGTTTGTAGATAACTACCAGCAGGGTGTGTTTGTGCAAATGACTCAAATTGTTCTGTTGTTAATTCTTTAAATGAACGTGTCATAGTTAACCCATTTCCTTATCTTCTTATCTATTACTTTGAATTATACGCTATCCAACTTAAATTTTGAAAAAGTACTGAATAATATAGTTTTCCACATTTAAAAATATCAGAATAACTTATAAAACAATCTCTATCATGCGATTTTTCCGTCTTTTGTAAAAAAATACTGTTTATTTTATGTTAAATTAGACCGTACCAGTGGAAAAAGTCACAGTATTTTCACCTTTTTCCACCATTTATCCACAGAAAATTGGGGTTTTACACAGACTTATCCACATTCTTAATTTAAAAAAAGTTGAGCTCAATCATTGAGTTCAACTTTATCCTAATCATTATATTACTTTAAATGTAATTTATGCGCTAGCCAAGTCGCACGTGGACCTAATACGGCTTCTCCAACATGTGTTTTAAGTACTGCAACGCCATAAATCGCCGCACCAACACCACCAGAGATCGCTAAATTCAGTAACTGCCATAACTTAGTATCTGGCGTAAACAATCCGATTGTATATGAAATTGGTGCAACCACAGCATACATCAACAAACTCCAGAATAAAATAATTACAAAGGTGTCATTAAATGATGCCCAGTCGATATGATACAAACTTGCTAAGTGACGAATAGCAACGATCATACCCAATAAGAAAGCAATCGTCGTTGATACCAATGGTCCCATACCCTGTAACCAAATTGTTAATGGTACTTGCAAAACAATCTTAACTGCAAATATAAATATTAGCAATCTCACTGTATAACGCAAACGACCCAATCCTTGATAGATGGCTAATACGACCATATACAAACTTAGGAAAATTGCTGAATAACTAGCAAATTGCAAAATCAAGGTACCATTCGTCAAATCTGATGTACGATAGAACAACACATACAGTGGGCGTGCAATTGCAACCATTCCCAAAACTGCAGGCACCATAACAAACGCTAACAACTTTAATGCGAATTGAATTTGCCGACCAATATTTTCTCGGTCACCTATTTCCCTTGCCCGAGCTAACATTGGCAAAGCTGTTTCTGCCATACCAACCGCTAATGAAACAACCAACATTACTAACTTATTAGAATTAAAGGCGAATTGCGCATACATTGCTTGCATTGCTCCATTCGAAATATCCGTAAAAGCACGTATAATTCTAAAGAATGTGTACTGATCAAACACTTGTACTAGTGAAATGGCAGATCCCGCAAAAATAACTGGCACAGACTGACGAGCCATTTTCATCAAGACAGCTCGTGCGTCAAAATGACGTGTTCTAACAGCATGTTTACGTTGTTCTGCAAAGAAACGACGACGCATGACAATGCCTAACAATAGCACTAGGATACCGGCTAATGCACCCCAAAAGGCTGCAAAAGTTGACTGAACAGTTGCATCTACCCAATCTCCATGGTGTCCAATCATAATCCAATAAGTCATTGCTAACATATAGATAACACGTACTAATTGTTCAACAAACTGCGACCAAGCTGATAGACCCATAAATTCAAATCCCTGTACGTAACCTCGTAACATAGATAGAATTGGAATAATTACCACGGCCGCAGACAACGCATGAATCACGCGTACGACATTTGGATCTCCTTGAGACAAGAGACCTGCTAATAAATAGAGAATAGCACCGACAGCAATTCCTAGAATCGCTCCCAAATTAATGGCTTGTCGAAAGACATGTCGGACAGCATCATATTGCTTGGAGGCACTGTACTCTGCAACTAGACGAGCTAAAACATTTGGTAGTCCAGCTGTTGATATCAGCAAAGCAACACTGTATATTTGATAACCTTGTGAAAACAACGAATTGGCAAGATTATAATAAACATTACCAATCATCGCAATCCACGGAATAATGTACAATGCACCCAACAACCTCGATGCAAGATTACCAATAGTCATCCAAGCTGAACCGCGAAGCATACGAGACTTAGCAGCCATCTCCGTTTCTTCAGTTTCAACATCTGCTGTTGGCTCTTCGCTCTCAACCGGTTCTTGCGCAGAAATAGCAGTTGGTGTTTGTACTGTATTAGTCGCATCCACAACTGTAGGTGCTACCATATTCGTTTTTTCTATGACCGTGTCTGGTACTTCATGTACCTTAAATGTCGAAACACCATTTGGCCGAACCTTCACCTCTGTCACTTTCTGATCAGAGAGAACATTATCTTCCGTGATACTATCCTCAGAGGATGTTTTATCATGGCGTTCTTCAAAAATTTCATCAATTTTTTTACCATTCAGTAATTGATTTAATTCTTCGAAACTAATATCACGCCGAAATGGCGACGTTGACGAGCCATTTTTTGATTGGTGTGATTTATCGTCAGCCATGTTACTTCCCCTTCCTAATAATTGATGACGCTACACAGACTCGAACTGTGATCTAAGACTTAGGAGGTCCTTGTTCTATCCTGTTGAACTATAGCGCCAATGACAACCTAATACATTATTATACACAAGAAAACCCATTGTTTGTAGATGTTTTTCACACACCATCTACAAATAATGGGTTAACTGTTAATTTATTAGCGCTGCCCACTGTTTTAGGATTGGCGCTATCGCAAAACTTTGTGCTCTTTCTAACGATTTTGTTGCTAAGGTTTCGCGCATTTCAATACTTTGAATGACTGGTTCTAAACGATACCACAATGAATCAACATCTTGTTTTGCTAATTCACCATAGATACCACCATCTAAAATTTCCACAGCTCCCGTATTATCCGTTGAAACAATTGGTAGTCCGAAAGACATTGCTTCTACCAAAACTAATGGCAAACCTTCCCATCGTGATGTGGCTAAGAAAATAGATGCTTCACGATAATGATCCGACAGTGCTTCATCACGTAAACCACCACGATAAATAATTTTATCTGCAACATCGTTAACTTTAATCAACCGTTTAAACGCTGCCATATCCTTAGGCAATCCTTCGCCAGCGATGGCGATATGCCAATCATCAGGTAACCGTTTCGCTAAATGTAGCAAAATATCGATTCCCTTGTGTTGAATCGCAATGCGTCCAGTAAAAGCAATCACTTTTTTGGTTAGATCTGCGCGTCCTTGAATTGGCATCGTTACCGGATTCCAAATTTTTTGTGCTTTATCGGTCACCGTTTGAAAACCTTGTAAATCAGACTCAGTCAAAGCAACAACGGCATCTGCAGCCTTAATACCCGCAACAAATTCTGGCCGCATCTCTCGGTAATACTGGTTAAAATAAGTTTGAATGTTATTATGCATCCACGCAATCATTTTGACTCTTGGCGCACGTTCCTTTAAATAAGGAATAAAACTTGCTAAAATACCTGCATTTAAAATTAGCACATCAATATCATGTTGTAAGATAACATCCGCCAAGTCTGACATTTGTTGCGCATATTTTTCCAAAGGCTTAGCACCATTTTCTGGCATAACTGGATGCACAGCGGGAATTAACTCCCCTTTGAGATCATAGTAACTTGGTACATCCGCCAATTGATAAAATGCAACATCAGCAAAATCTGAAATTGCATTACCAACAACTGTTGCTGCACGTTTCAAGCCACCCATACTCAAATTTTCGACAGTCATTAACACTTTTTTTGTCATGCTAATCCCCCTTCAGTTTCTTGGAACATAAACAAGACCGCCAATCTACCAAATTAAAATGATTAGATCAGCGGTCTTATTCGTATACAATAGTCACTTATGTTTCAACTGACTACCCTATGCTCAGACTAAAACCTACCTATTAGTATCGCTTATTCTAATTTAACGGATTAATTTTCTTTGCTTGCTTTTATACCACAAAGTTAACTAACTTACCAGGTACAACAATCACCTTTTTAGGCTCTGCACCATCTAGTTGCTTTTGCACATTTTCATTTTGCTTTGCTGCGGCAGTGATTGCATCACGGTCAGCATCAGCAGCAACCGTCACATGACCACGTAACTTACCATTCACTTGAAGAATAAGCTCAATTTCATCAGCAACTAATGCAGATTCATCATAAGTTGGCCACTCTGCATAGGCAACTGATTCATCCGCATGCAAGAAGCTCCACAATTCTTCTGTCATATGAGGTGCAATTGGGTTAAGTAATTTAATAAATCCTTCAACATATTGCACTGACAAACTATCTTGCTTATAGGCTTCATTCACGAAAATCATCATTTGAGAAATTGCTGTATTAAAGCGCAAGTTCTCATAATCTTCAGTGACCTTCTTAACAGTTTCGTTATAGATTTTATCTAGCTTATGGTCATTAATGGTTGTAATGTGATCACGAAGTTTGTCATCATCGTCAATAAACAAACGCCAAACACGTTCTAACCAACGACGTGATCCAGCTAGACCTTCTTCAGACCAGGCAATTGATTGATCCAAAGGTCCCATAAACATTTCATACAAACGCAATGTATCGGCACCGTACTCTTCAACCACATCATCTGGATTAACAACGTTACCCTTAGACTTTGACATCTTTTCGTGGTTTTCACCAAGAATCATTCCTTGATTAGCCAATCTTTGGAAAGGTTCTTTCGTGTGCACAACACCTAGGTCATACAATACTTTGTGCCAGAAACGTGCATACAACAAATGTAGCACCGCATGTTCTGCACCACCGATGTACAAGTCAACATTTCGCCAATAGGCTTCAGCTTCTGGAGAAACAATTTCTTGATCATTATGTGGATCCATGTAACGTAGATAATACCATGATGAACCAGCCCACTGTGGCATCGTGTTAGTCTCACGCTTACCTTTACGACCATTTTCATCAACAACATTGACCCACTCATCCACATTGACCAAAGGTGACTCACCCGTACCAGAAGGCATGATGTTATCAACTTCTGGTAAACGTAATGGTAATTCTGATTCAGGAACTAGCGTTTGCTCACCATCTTCCCAATGAATTACTGGAATAGGTTCACCCCAATAACGTTGACGTGAGAAAATCCAATCCCGCAAACGATAGTTCACTTTCTTATGACCAGCATGGTGTTCTTCAAGCCAATCGATCATCTTCGTAATAGCTTCTTCTTTACCCAAGCCATCTAGGAAGCCAGAATTGATATGCTTACCATCGCCAGTATAAGCTTCTTTGGTAACATCTCCACCTTCAATAACTGGACGAATTGGTAGATTATACTTTGTAGCAAAATCATAATCACGAGTATCATGTGCAGCAACCGCCATAATGGCACCTGTTCCATATGAAGCCAGGACATAATCACCAATCCAGATAGGCAATGCCTCACCATTAACTGGGTTGATTGCATAGGCACCAGTAAATACACCAGCCTTGTCTTTATTCAAATCTGTACGTTCCAAATCTGACTTAGAAGCAATTTCCTTCTTAAAGGCATCAACTGCAGCTTTTTGATCTGCACTGACAATTTTATCAACTAATTTGTGTTCAGGAGCCAATACAAGATATGTTGCACCAAACAAAGTGTCCGCACGTGTTGTGAAAACTTCTATTTCATCATCAAAATCTTGGACTTTAAAGTTGGCTGATGCGCCAATTGAACGTCCAATCCAATGACGTTGTTGTTCCTTAATCGCCTCGGGCCAGTCCAAATCATCCAAATCATCAATTAAACGATCTGCATAGGCTGTAATCTTCAATGCCCATTGGCGCATTGGCACACGATATACTGGATAACCACCACGTTCAGTCTTACCATCAATGATTTCCTCATTAGCAACAACGGTACCACCATTATAGTCTGGTGCCCAGTTAACCATGATTTCATCTTCGTAAGCTAAACCTTTTTTGTACAATTGTTCAAAAATCCACTGCGTCCATTTATAATATTTTGGATCAGTTGTATTAACTTCACGTGACCAATCATATGACAAGCCAAGTGACTTCATTTGATGGCGGAATGTCTTAACATTCTTGGCTGTCACTGTCTTTGGATCTTCACCAGTTTTAATGGCGTATTCCTCAGTTGGCAAACCAAAAGCATCAAATCCCATCGGATGTAAGACATTATAGCCCTGCATACGTTTCATACGTGACACAATGTCTGTTGCAGTGTAACCTTCTGGATGGCCAACGTGTAGCCCTTGACCAGAAGGAAACGGAAACATGTCCATTGCAAAAAACTTTTCTTTATCAGAAACATTTGATGTTTTAAATGTCTGATGTTCATCCCAAAAATGTTGCCATTTTTTCTCTACTAATTTGTGTTGATATGCCATGATTGATAACCTCACTTTAATAGTCTTACTTTATCAAAAAAAGACCGAGCTTTCAATATTCAGCAAGGATTAAGGGCATCAATTATTATTCATATTTTCGGAACATTTTGTGCTAAACTAATTAAATGAGAAAGAATTAAGAAGGAGGAATTCAAATGAGACATCTAAGAAAATTTGATTATCTACAATTAGCTGTAGCTTTCACTGGGTTAATCATTTTTATTGTCCTAGCTATTGGCTATGTTAACGACTTTGGTTATATTCATTGGCTAGATCAATTTGGATTCCGTTACCTTCGTGAACCATTAACACCAGAAAGATCTTGGTTTTTTCGGAATATCACCCGTGCTGGCAATACAAAATGGACAGCTTTGGTCATGGTGGTAACGACAATTATTGCTTTATTAATTCGTAAAGTAGACGTCGCTGTGTTTATGATGGTTAATGTCGGCGTTTTCGGTTTAGGTGTGATGTCGCTATTTAAGCATATTTTCCATCGACCACGTCCAGCAATCTACCACGTGATTGAACAATCAGGTTACTCATTTCCCTCGGGTCATGCACTAAACGCCATTCTTCTATATGGTTCTTTAATTGTTTTAGTTCACTACTATCTAAAATCCGAAGACAACCTACGCTATGCCTTTATGACATTATTATCTGGACTAGTTATCGCCATCCCCGTTAGTCGCGTCTATTTGGGTGTCCACTATTTTTCAGATGTTCTGGCTGGCTTTGGTTTAGGAACTTTCTTATTAATCATGTCAAAAGAAGTAATTTTTAAATATCGTACACGAGAGGTTTTCGAAAATGCGCTCAATCCAAAATCTAGTTCAAATATCACTCAATGAATATCTCACTCCTGGTGATTTAGCCATTGATGCAACAATCCGTCATGGTGACATTACGCGATTCTTAGCTAGTCGCGTTGGAGATACTGGAAAAGTGCTAGCTTTTTCAGATACAAAATCTGAAATTGACGATGTGGCAACTTCTTTATTTTTAAGTGGTTTAAACGAACGTGTGGACTTAATCAGCAAAAACTTTGCCAATATTCCCGCCTACCTGGATCCAACACATCCTGTTGGTGCAGCTATTTTTCAATTAGATGAAAAAACGCCAACTACTGATGTTGAATCAGTTGTTAAATCACTACTAATGGTCCTAAAAACAGACGGCTTATTATGTCTACTTAGTGAAGACGATACGTTGTTAGCTCCAATCAAAAATTACTTAGCAAAATTACCGGAAAATTCTTATAGCGTTGCCTATTACCAAGATGTTTTAGCACAGAATAGCGCCTTGGTCGTACAACGTCATTAAAAAATCATCGCCTACGAAAGATTACTGTAGACGATGATTTTTTAATTATTACACTAACAACGATTTTGCTAAGTAGAAGCAACCCAAAACACCAGCATTATCACCATGATCAACATGGACAATGTATTTATCTAATTGACCAACTGGTAGATAATCGGCCAATTGTTGTGCAAATGACTCACGTACCATTGGCAATAAAATCTCACGATGAGGCACACCACCACCAAAGACGATTCTATCAGGTCGTAAAATTGTCGTATAGGTTACGAGTGCCTGTGCAAGGTAGTCTGCTTCAATTTCCCAAGCTAAATGATCGTCAGGCAATGACTTAGCTGACTCATGCCAACGTTCTTCAATAGCTGGTCCTGAAGCTAATCCTTCTAAGCATCGGTCACCATGAAATGGGCAATGACCAGCGTATTGATCTTTAGGATGTTTGCGCATCATAATATGTCCGGCTTCAGGATGTGAATTACCGCTTAACAATTGACCATGTTGAATAATCCCTGCACCAATTCCTGTACCAACCGTTAAGTAGACAACATTTTCAACATCTTTGGCTGCTCCAGATACATATTCTGACCACCCAGCACCGTTCACATCAGTTGTCCAATAGTAAGGTATATCACGCCACGCTTTCATTGCACCTAAGAAATCATAGCCTGACCAGCCTCTTTTTGGTGTATCCAAAACATAACCATACGTGTGACTTTGTGGGTTAATATCAATTGGTCCAAAAGCAGCTATCCCAATAGCGGCAATATCTGGAAATTGATCAAAAAAGTTAATAACTTGATTAATAGTTGCTGGTCCATCCAATGTCGGAAAACTCTCCCGAGCAATCACCGTATCTGGGTCATTCACATCAGCTACTGCAACAACAAACTTTGTTCCACCTGCTTCAATTGCTCCTAAAAGTGGCATTTCTCTTCTCCTATTTTATCATTTCATTTTTTATATTTAACCGTGTTTTTCTCTAATTCATACGTTGTTGCTTGTACATCCGCAAAGTTGATTTTATCCAGCACAACATTTGGATGAATCTCACTATAATAACGTTCTGTAAACACTGTGTCACCATCATTAATAAAGAACTCTACTGAACTACGATCTATCAATAACTGCAATGTCATGACTGCTGCTGACTTTACATAGCCAACACGTTGATCTGGACGATCTGATCTTGCAATGGTTAGTTTGTTTGCCTGATGATCATAGTGTAACGTAAGAACAGCATCATTTTCTGCCATAAATTTCAAAGTATAGTCTTCATCTGTCTTTAATTGTAGTTGCACTTCATGACTATCAGCTTCTGACAGGACTAATTGTTCTGTAGCGTTCGGTGTAAATGGCACTGCTTTTTTTGAACCATTAATCCTTAACTGATCAAGCTCCGCAACTGGGTTCATGTAAATGTGATTGTCTTTAATCGTTAATTCTCTAGGAAAAGTTAAGGCACCTGCCCAACCATCAGCCTGTTCTGGCATAATGCTCTCCCACATTGCCATCCAGCCAAACATCAATCGACGACCATCCGGTGCCAACATTGTCTGACTTGCATAGAAATCATGACCATGATCTATTTCGACAAATGCATTTCTTTCAAATTGCGCTGTATCAACATCCAATTTACCAATCATATAACCTGTCTGGTGTAAGTTTAAATATTTTTCATGATTTGGCTGAATACCCTGCGGAGACATCAACAAAACGTCTTGCCCTTCAAGCGAGAAAATATCCGGGCATTCCCACATATAACCCTCTTGGTCTGCTGTATCAGCTTGCGCAATAGCACCTTCATATGTCCAATTAAGTAAGTCTTTTGAAGCATATAGCAACACACGTCCAACCTTTTCTGCTTTCGTTTGACCACCTAAAATGACGTAATACATATCTCCTTGTTGCCAAACTTTAGGATCACGGAAATTCGCAGTATTATCGCTTGGTGGCATCGAAATCACTGGATTATTTTCATACTTTTTAAAATGAATGCCATCTTCACTAATTGCAATGTTTTGATCTTCATAAAAATCATCATCATGACCACTTTCACCAAAATGATGTCCCGTATACATTAGGTATAGTTTGTCATCTTTAACAATTGCACTACCAGAAAAAATACCATTTTTTGCAATTGGCTTTTCAGGAGTCAACGCAATTGGTAATGATTCCCAATGAACAAGATCTAAGCTGCGTGCATGTCCCCAATGCATTGGCCCCCATTCTGCACTGTAAGGGTGGTATTGGTAAAAGATATGATAATAACCTTTAAAATAAACAAAACCATTAGGATCATTTATCCAACCTGCTGGCGCTGTCACATGAAAATGTGGACGATAACGTGGATTAGTTACTTGCATAAATGTATCATTCATCATTAAAAATTCCTTTCTTACTTAAGCAGCTTTACTAACTAATGGCTCGCCATTAACATCTTGATTGTCTTTTTTAATAACAAAGAATGCATAGATTCCCGCAGCGATAACGATAATTGTAATAATATGGAATGTCACTGCATAACCTGAGTTATCTCGCAACATACCCAACGGTGTTGAAAGGAAAACCTGACCTAACTGTGCGGCAACTTGGAAGCCTATCATATACAACGTTGCCGATAATTTTGTATCAAAATGAAGTGTAAAATATCTAAAAATCGACAGAATAAATAATGGTGTTTCAAACGAGTGCAACATCTTCACAAACGAAATAGCAACTGGGTTATCAATAAAACCACATAATCCGATTCGAATTGCCATAATTGCAATTCCTAACAATAATGTGTTACGAACACCAATTTTATTCATAATGACTGGTACAATCCCCATCATAATTGCTTCAACAAAGACCTGGATCGAATTCAAATTACCGTACATCTGTTGACCTTGTGCAACAGATGAAAATAATCCTGCATAGAAGCTCGGAAACATTTGTTGATCAAATACAGTATAGAAAGTCCATGTAAAGAAAATCAAGACAATAACTACCCAAAGATCACGCATCTTCAACAAAGACAACATTTCTCTTACGCTTGGTACTGTTTTTTCAGTTTCTTGAGCACTACGTACTCGTTCAAGACGTTCGGCTTTTGGCACCCAAAAACAAACATTTAGCAATAATAGCACACCAAATATTGATCCAACCCAGAAATTTAAATCAGGGTTAATGACAAATAAATGGCCAGCCAATAGTGCAACCACCGCATAGCCAAATGATCCCCATGCGCGTGCCTGACCATATTCAAATTTGAAAACGCGACTGAAGCGCTCAACTAGTGCCTCATAAATACCTGTCGTTGCTAAAAATCCTGCTGAAAGAAAAATTGAACCAACCACCAAGCCCATGGTGAAGTTAGTATGTAACATTGGTTCATAAGCATAAATAAAGAATGGACCCACTAATGCCGCACAAACACCGCTGAATATTAGTAAATGCCTTTTAATTCCCAATTTATCTTGTAATGTGCCATAAAAAAACATTAATACTAAGGTCACTAATGAATTAGCGGAATAAATTGTTCCAACGGCACTACCATCCAAATTCAAACCGCTTTTGGCAGTTAACCATAATTGAAAGAAAGACCACCAAATACCCCAAGATGCGAAGTACAATAACATTGTCACTGAACTTTGAAGATAAGACTCATTTTTAAAAGCCTTCATATATTTAGACATACGACGTCCCCCCATAGTAGAAAGATAACTGTATAATGCAGTCACTGGAATGTAATCGCTTTCACGAATTGTATTATATACTGTTTTTAAAACGTATGTCAACCGGTTGATATATACTTAAATAAAAAAACCAGATAACTGGTCTTTTCCCCTTTATTTAATTCCGGTCCGACCGTCCCATAAAGTTACTGGTAATATGTATTCCGGTTCTGTTTGAACGCCAGAAATACGCTTTATTAGAACATCCACCGCTGTTTTGGCCATCTCTTCAATGGGCTGTATAACTGTCGTTAATTCTGGCACAATATTGCGCATTAATTCTGTACCATCATAACCGACTACTAGTAAATTATCTGGTATCTTTCTACCACGTTCCTCAGCAATTGTCATAATGATTTTTGCATCCACATCATTTGATGCAAATATTGCTTCTACATTAGGATATAAATCAAATAATTTGTTATACTGCTCTTTTTTTTCGTTATAGGATAGTCTGAAATCTACCGTAAATGTGTTGTGTGGTAGCCCATGATCCTGCATAACTTTTTCATATGCTAATCTGCGTCGATTTGCAGGTGTTTCTAAATCAACTGGGCCATTTGTGTGAATGATTTGTTTAACACCCGACTTAATTAATCTCTCTGTTGCCAGTACACCACCATTGTAATTATCTGACTCTACTATCGGAATATCACTATTCATTACACGATCAATTGCTACCACTGGTAAATGGCTATATTTATATTCTGCAATACCTTGATTATGTGTACCAACAATCAATCCATCAACTTGACCAGCTAATAGTTGATTTAAATAATCCGTCTCTTTGGATATATCCTGCAAGGAATTACCAATAATGACCTTAAACTGTCGCTGATACAATTCGTATTCTAAATAATCAACTAATTCGCCGAAAAAAGGATTTGATACTGTCGGAAAAATAAGTCCGATTAAACCCGTTTTTTGCTTAAACAATTGTCGAGCCGCTGCATTGGGCTGATAATTGAGTTGTTCCATAGCATCATGTACTTTTTTTAACGTTTTTTCACTTAAATAACCTCTATTATTAAGCACTCGTGAAGCAGTTGTTTTTGACACACCAGCTAATTTTGCGACGTCTTCTAATTTTGGTTTCATACCTAATAACCATACTGCCTTTCAAAATTTATCTTAATAATATTATTGTATCAAAGCCCTTAACAATTCGCTTTTTTTAAACAAAAAAGGTTGGAACACAAGAAAATGTTCCAACCTTTTCCGCTAAAAACAGCTTAATTATATGCGTATCAATTTGATTGCATCAACACATTAGACTCAAGACAACTTTCGTCTCGCTCTCTTTTAATTATTCGGTTCAAAAACGGTCACAACTTCAACATGGGCAGTTTGTGGGAATTGATCCAATGGTTGAACATCCCCTTTAATATGAAAGCCTTGTTCTATTAAGTATTTCGCATCTCTTGCCATTGTTGCTGGGTTGCATGACACATAAACAAACCGATCTGGTCGCATCTCAGTTACTGCATCAAGTAATTCATTGGTCAACCCCCGACGAGGTGGATCAACAAAAATAACATTAGCATGTAACCCTTCCTGCTGCCATCGATGCATCTGTGCTGGCGCATCCGCAGTAATAAACGTAGCATTTTTCACTTGATTATTCATCACATTTTTTTGCGCATCAATAACCGCACGTTCAATTACCTCAACCCCTAACACCTGCTTTACCTGGCTGGCAACTGTTAATCCAATCGTTCCTATACCTGAATAAGCATCAATGACTGTATCCGTTGGCTTTAGTTCTGCTTTTCTAGCAGCCAAGGCATACAGCACTTCTGTTGTTTGTGGATTTACTTGATAAAACGAGTTTGGTCCAATTTCAAATTCAATGCCCAGCAAGGTATCATGAATAGCATCTGCCCCCCATAATGTCCGATTATCACCAGACATTAACAAATGTAAGGCTCTTGGATTATGATTCAAAACAACGCTACGAATTCCTGGAACAACTGCCGCAATTTCGTTTGCAATAGCCATTTCATCTTTAATAGTTGCCGTTTGCGCAACTAAAACAACCATTAATTCATGACTATAATAACCCCGACGCACCATGATGTAGCGCATTTCACCCTGCTGTGTCTCATCACTGAATACCGAAATATGGTGTGCATTTAAAATATCGCGAACTGTGCCAATTGTTTGATCAATAACAGGATCATTAACATAGTAATCACTTAAAGGGAGAATTTCTCCTGGTGTTCGTCGTTTAATAAATCCTGTCACTAGCTTATCGCCATCACGTTTGATGGGTACCACAGTTTTATTGCGGTAATGCGTTGGATTCTCCATACCTATTGTTGGTGCAATATTTGCATCAATACCTGCTGCTGCATAAAATTTTTCCACTTGAAATTGCTTTAATTTTAGTTGTGCTTCATAACGTAAGTTAATGTACGGCGCAATTCCAACATCAAGTAGATAATCTTTACCAGCTTCCAAACGATCTGGTGATGGGTCTACGACATCAATCACCTCTGCACGGGCAAACTTTCGATTAACTTGTGTTATTTCAAAAGTGACTGTCTCATCAGGAAAAGCATTTGCCATGTGAATTGGATAATCATTCAACATCACAACACCAAAACCATTATAGAGAACATCGATTACCTGACCCGTCAATTTTTGTCCCAAACGAACAGGCATGATTGTATGACTCATATTATCTCTCTCATTATCTTTAGCATTCTGCTTCCTATTATACTAGTTTATTAATTGTAGGCAATCAATCAATTGGGCATCCAATAAGACGGCACAACTGTTGAACCATCCAGATTATACTTGGCAGCGCCACACTAACCCCAATTAACCATTTAAAAAATCGCATATCTGCCACAATTGTTTTCAAACCTACTTTGACTTCCGCCATATCTAATTTTAATTCTTGAACATCTTGTTTCAAATCACTGACATCGCGTTTTAAATAACGAACGTCCACCTGTAATTCAGTTACGCTATCTTTTAAAAGTTGTACATCACTTTTTAAACCGGAAATTTCATCATTATAATGCATACTTTCATGCTTTAAAGAAGCAACATCTTGTTGTAAATGCTTAAAATCTTGTTGTAAATGCTTAAAATCATTATTTTTAAACGACATGAAATCATCTACTGTCATTAAGTTGTGTACTTCTAAATTCGTTGCCACCATATTCATCCCCATTTCATTACTGGTAGAGCTTATTATATCAATAACTTTCCCAAAACTTAGACGAGGTTTTATTCGTTTTTAAAAAAAGAAGTTGGAACGAAAAAATGTCCCAACCTTGTTTACTAAAATTATAATCCTGTAGCTCATATAGCATAAACGCGCGCCAAAAGTCTGAAGCCTTAATATAACGCTTTCCTAAATAACTATTCAAAAATAGTTTGATCTCGTTCGACAAACCACATAAGACCAATAAAAATCAAAATTGCGATAACCATAACGGTTGTCTGTAGGAACCAGCTATCAAGTTGTGCAAACAGTACACCATATGCCCAAGGGGCTCCAGCGGCAATTAAATAACCACCCGTTTGTGCCATACCTGATAACGCTGAACTTTCCAATGGATTGCGAGTTCTGATTGCGTATGATGTTACCATGTAGACAAAGACAGCCGTGCCGCCTAATCCGATAAAGCTAGTCACAATTAACCACCAAACTAGACCTGCCTGCGTGTTATACATCATAATGATTGCAATTAACCACAACACTGTTGCACCAGTCATAAAACGCACACGTTGCTTATAGTTCGCCCGTTCTAAGAAACTTGGTACCCACATTGATGCCGGAATACCAATCAGTGACATGACCCCAATAACCCAGCCTGATTGCGTTGCTGTTAATCCAGTATGTTGTGCAACCGTTGGCACCCAAGCAATACTCGTATAAAAAACTGCTGATTGAATACCGGCCATGACTAACATTGCCCATGCATATTTATTACGCCATGGATGCACATGATCCGGCATATTGTCAACTGAACGGACTCGTTGATTAACAGATGTGTCAACATTTATAGCCATATGTAACACCCACGTTACCACAACTAAGAAAACAATGACTGACAAGAATAATACCAACATTTGCCAACTAAAGGCCTTGGTAATTGGTACTGCAATGATTTGAAAAATTGCGGTCATCAATGTCATGGTTGTGCTATATAATGACGTGTACGCACCAATTTTATTAGGGGTAAATTTAACCAATGTTGCTGGCAACAAAACGTTGATAAAGGCAATTCCTGAACCAACTAAAATTGTGCCGATAAATAACATTGATGCACTGGCAACACGTAGAAGTGACCCAAATAGTACGAGTAACAAAGCAACTAACAATGTCTTTTCCATACCAAAACGACGTGTGAAATAACTTGTCGTTGGCGAAAAAATTGCAAAAGTTAATAATGGCAAGGTTGTCAGTATGCCAAGTTGACTAACAGGTAGCCCAAATGAATGCGCAACATTATCAATAACTACTGGTATTGTGGTAAATGTTGATCGCATGACGACACCTAATAAGACAATACTCAGTGTAAATAACCACTTTTTCTTCATTTTCTGCTCCTTCAAATAAGTTCTACTCACAACCATATAATAAAATGGGCAAAATAAAAAGCCAGCTATTTTAAATATAACTGACATAATTACTTATATTTGAAAACTTCGTCGCTTACTTTGTAGCAAAATTAGCAAATTGTGCCCCAACGCCAGCCAAGAATTCCTTAGTACCTTCGTTAGTGATCTTACCGTTTTCATCAGCAAGTTCCATTGTGTTACCAATGTACAACTCAGGTTGGTGCATGATCTTCATATCCAAGAAGTCCAATGAATTACGCAATACGTGGTGTGCAGCCACACCAGCAATACCAGAAATTGATTGAGAAGCTGGCAATACTGGCTTACCTGCCCAAACACTTTGTCCCCATGGACGTGATGCAACATCCAATGCATTCTTCAATGCAGCTGGAACACTACGGTTGTGTTCTGGCGTTACAATAATAAATGCATCTTGTGCTTTAACAGCTTCACGGAATTCTGTGTATTCAGCAGGTGAAGCTTCATCATAATCTTGGTTATACAAAGGCAACTTTGAGATGTCCAAGTATGTTACTTCAGCATCTGCAGGTAAACCAGCAACCAATGCTTCTGCAACACCCAATGAGTATGAGTTCTTACGAAGTGATCCAACAATTACACCATATTTTGTCATGTTAATTCTCCTTAAATTTCTTTCGTATGTACAACAATTAATTCGTTAATACTAGTTTAGCTTACTTTTTGGAAGTTGTAAATACTTATTTTTAATAAGTGAATCAGTTAGCAAAAAAGTACGTATCGACTTGATACGTACTTTCTTTTATCTAAAATTCAGTCTGATTAATCTTCCTTAGTTAGGTCAATCAAGATCTTAGATTGTGACTTGTCTGTTGATAGGCGATCAAATCCCTTTTCAACGACATCATCTAAACCAATAATATCCGTAATAACTGGCTCAACATTGATTTGACCTGAGCTAACAAGATCAACTGTTTGTTGGAAGGTCTCACGTGAGTATGCAATCGTTGATGTCAACTTAACACCAGCATTCATTAATTGCATTGGGTCAAATGAGATTGGGTGAGCAAAGATTGAAACGATTACTGCTGTTCCACGAGCTTTCGTCACATCGATTGCCTGCTCAAAGGTTGGTTGTACACCAGCAACTTCAAATGATACATCTGCACCACCACCCAAGATTTCGCGGACAGCTGCAACGGCATCATCAACTTCACCAGGGTTCACAACATCAGTTGCTCCCATGGCCAATGCCTTTTCCAATCGAACAGCTGATAGATCAACAGCAACGATCTTGGTAGCACCAGCAGCCTTTGCAGCTGCGGCAACTAACACACCGATTGGTCCGGCACCGAAGATGGCAACCTTTTGACCAAACTTCAAGCCACCCTCTTTGACCGCTTGTACAGCAACGGCAGTTGGCTCAATGGTTGCAGCCAACTTTAGTGGGAATTCTTCTGGCAATGCATATAGGTTAGCCTCTGGCACATTAACATGAGCAGCAAAACCACCATCAGTGCTTAATCCAATAAAGCTATAGCCATCATAAACGTCAACATCATCTGGTGATTCACCATGTGTCACCGTTGGGTTAACAGATACATGATCTCCAACTTTATAGTTCTTAACATCCTTACCAACTGATTCAATGACACCTGAGAATTCATGTCCCATTGTTAGTGGTGCTTCCCCACCAGTCAATTCATCAACCTTATCAACTGGAATAAAAACTGGTCCCTCTAAGTATTCATGCAAGTCACTTCCACAGATTCCTGCATATGCAACACGAATAACGACTTCATTGTCCTTTGCTGGCTTCAAGTCTACATCTTCAACACGAATATCCTTTACGCCATGCCATACTGCTGCCTTCATGTTAATACCCCCAAAAACATAAATTATTTAAAATAAATACTAAAACCATCATTCCATGAAATATATCTCTCATGAATAACTACATTTTATTCCCAAATTTCAAACTATGCAATAGTAAGTATACCTAAAAACGAAACAATAAAAATCCGTTTTTCAGGAAACACCATTACAGCAAGGTTAATGTGAATTAATTAACATAAAAACGCTTACATATTTTAAATTATATTCTATAAAAAGGGGATATGTTTGTTTTAAAAATCACAATATCTTACTTACACTTGCACACCCAATGCAGCAATAATATCCTTTTCCATTTTTTCAGGGGTAGTAATTGGTGCATAACGATGAATTAGTTGACCATCACGTCCGATTAAAAACTTTGTGTAATTCCACTTGATCGAACCGTTACCTGACATATCTTTTAAATACGCAAACAATTCATCTTCATCTTTTCCATTAACCATAACCCGTTTTGTCATTGGAAACGTGACCCCATAATGTACTTGGCAGTAATCACTAGTCTCTTCATCCGTGTCTAACTCTTGTTTAAACTGATTTGAAGGCAATCCTAGTACAACCAAGCCATCATCCTGATATTTCTTGTATAACGCTTCTAACCCTTCAAGTTGAGGTGCTAAACCGCACTTACTTGCGGTATTAACAATGATGACAACTTTATCAGTATAGTCTTTTAAATTGATTTCTTTCCCGTTCATTTCAGTTTCTGTAAAATCATAAATTGATGTCATAATATCCTTCTTCCTACAAATAAAAGTAATTAAGCGACAACTTGCACAATACTGAATAGAACCTGATTGTCATTACGCTTAAAAGTTTGTTTCCAAATTGAGTAATCGTTCTACGCTCAAAGCCTATCATAACTTTCATTATAAAGTCTAATGATTAAACCTAATTAAAAGTAAGCAACTAACGACGCTTTTCACAATTCATGAGCCATGTTTTGTTTTTGAATCATGTCATAATAGGCGCCGTGTTGTTTCATGAGTTCATCATTCGTGCCACGCTCAACAATCTCACCTTGATGTAAAACCAATATTGTATCAGCATGCTGAATTGTTGATAAACGGTGTGCAATAGCCATCGTTGTTCGTCCGGCTTGCATTTTTGCCAAGCTTTGTTGAATTAACTGTTCAGTTTCTGTATCAATATTGGCAGTTGCCTCATCCAAGATCAAAATTTTCGGATTTGTTGCAATTGTTCGAGCAAAAGCAATCAATTGTTTTTCACCCGTTGAGTAACTTGCTCCTCGTTCAATCACTTTCTCATCATATTTAGCTGGTAATTTATCGATGAATGTATCTGCACTAACAAATTTAGCCGCTTCTTTTATTTGTTCATCGGTTATTTGCTCATTAAATAACCTAATATTTGATTTAATCGTGCCATAAAACATAAATGGTTCCTGCAACACTAGTCCCATTTTAGAACGTAATTCCGCCATTGGATAATCTCTGATATCGCGGTCATCCAATAAAATTTCACCAGAGCCAAATTCATAGAAGCGCATTAATATATTAATAATCGACGTTTTACCACTTCCTGTCTGACCAACTAAAGCAATTGTTTGACCTGGCTCAGCGATAAATGACACATCCTTTAAAATTGGATGTTTACCATCATAAGAAAAAGTGACGTGTCGGAACTCAATTTTCCCCAATGTTAAAGTTGCATTAGCTTGTTCATGTTGTTGTGGCGCAAAAGTTTGTTCATCAACGATTCTTAACACTCTGGCTCCAGCCACAATACCATCTTGAAAGTCACTAAAACTCTCCATGACTTGTCCCATTGGATTATAAAAATTCTCTAGATATGTGACAAATGCGTAGACCACACCAGCGGCAACATAAGAATGTAACCCGTGAATACCAAAAATCCCCAATACGACAACTGTTCCCAAGGCATAAAACAAGTTGATGATTGGTCCTAACAATAGAGAATTGACACGTATCATCGCCTTGCGAGTCGCCAAATATTCACTGTTAACCTCTTGAAATTCATTATCAACTCGTGTCTCTTGTCGAAATTCTTGAATAACACTGATACCATTAATTGATTCAGCCAACTTATTATTAAGCGCACTCAATTTTTCACGCATGCGACGATAGACCCTTGAACTGTACTTTTGGTAATACCAAATAATAAGTCCTAAAAATGGCCAAAAAATAGTCAACCATAGAGCAATTTCTTTGTCCGTGGTAAACATTGCAAAGAATGCTGTAACCATCGAAAATACGGCAATAATCAAGCTACTAAATAATTGCCAAAAATTCTGAAATGCCATGGTATCGTTTGTTAATCGAGATAAAATTGATCCGCTCGGTACTTGATCAAAGTAACGCATCCCCAATTGGTGTAATTTTTTGAATAAAATTCGTCGCGTATCTTCCAACATATACTCAGCACCCATACTATACAAGTACATTTCGCCAAATTCAGTGATTGCTCGAATAATCATTCCAAATAAGTATAATCCGGCAAAGAACCAAATGATTCCCATCGTTGCTTGATGTTTGGCCAAATAATTATCAAAGTATATTTGGATAATTTTAGGCAACAAAATATTAATAACACTAACAACCGCTGAAAAAATAATTGACCAATAAAAATACCATTTAAATGGCTTGGCAAACAAAAATAAGCGCTTGATAATGTTTACTTGTTGTTTGAGAGGAATGCTATGTGCCCAGACAGATTCACTTTTTTTCGCCATATCATACCTCCCCTTCAACTGCTAAAGCTTGCAAAGCAAATGTTTTTGCATACCAACCATTTTGTGAGATCAACGAATCATGCGTTCCTCTTTCAATAATTTGACCATCTTGCATAACCAATATCTCATCAGCATCCATCACCGAACTTAAACGATGTGAAGCAATAATGGTCGTCTTATTTTGTCGCTCCTGGCGTAACGTCTGTAAAATTGCTGTTTCCGTTTCAGCATCCACCGCTGACAGTGCATCATCCAAAATCAGTAGCTCAGGATCAATCAATAATGCACGGGCAATGGCTAGTCGTTGTCGTTGACCACCCGATAATGAAATTCCTTCTTCACCAACTGGTGTATCATACCCTTCCGGCATATTATCTACCTGTTCTGCTAAATCGCTTTTATAAGCAGCTTTCTCAACTTCAGCTTGCGTTACATTTGGACGTGCAAAACGAATATTTTCACGAACGGTGTCAGAAAACAGATACGTTTCCTGTGGAACGTATCCAATCGCTGGCATATATGCATCCAGTTGATACTGGCGAATGTCTAATGAATTAAACGTTATTGCACCTTGATAATTATCAAATTCTCGTAATAACAAACGAATAATCGTACTTTTCCCAGATCCAACTGATCCAACTAAACCTAACGTTTTACCAGCTGCAATATTGAAATTAATATTTGTTAACGCCGGATCTGTTGCCCCCGGAAAGGTGAATGATGCAACTTGATAATCGACATTTCCTACCGGCGTTTTATTCACAGCATCTTCAGGTTCAATAATGCTACTTTTTTCTGCCATGATCGCTTCAATTCGATCATAACTCGCATTACCACGTTCTAAAGTATTGAATAACATACCTAAAGCAAACATCGGCCAAACAAGCATTGATAAATAAGAGACAAACGAAACCAATGCGCCTAAAGTAATTACCGAATTATTTACTAAATGACCACCATAGATAATCGTAACAACATATGAAATGGCCATAATCATCGTTGTAATCGGATCAAACAAGGCATCTAGTTTATTTACATGTTGATTAATCGTAATCGTGTCATCAATCTGTTGATTAAAATCTTGTATATCTTCCGCTTCTTGACCAAAGCTTTTGATAACTTTGACACCACTAATACTTTCTTGCGCTTTGTTATTCAATCGTGAAAATGCTGCTTGTGATTTTTTAAAGGCAATATGCATCTTATTACCGAGTGTACGTGCCATCACTGCCAATAATGGCAATGGTAAGATAGCAATCAAGGTCAGCCGCCAGTCAACAACTAACATCATGGCAATCAAAGTTGTGCCACCCGTTATCAATGAGTCTGCAAATTGCAGAATACCACCACCAGCAACTCGTTGAATAGCTGATAAATCATTTGTCGCATGCGCCATCAAATCACCCCTACGATACCGCTGAAAAAAAGCTGTATCCATTTGCATATAATGCCAAAAAATACGGTGACGCAATAATGATTCTAATTTTGCTGCTTCACCCCAAATTGCATTACGCCACATATAACGTGCGATGTACTGGATAATAGCAACTGCTACTAACCCACCTAATAGTAGAAACAGATAATCAGCGGTTAGTTTTTCATCACGAATTAAATCGACAAGGTGCCCGATAATCCAAGGCGGAAAAATACCAAAGATAGCCGTTAGCACTAATCCCAGCACCCCAATGGCATAAATTCGCCATTCCTGTTTAAAATACCAACTTAATTTTATGAAAATGCTCACATTCTCACCTCCTTGAATATTAAATTAAAAATGCATGATAATATATTTTATACCATTTTAATACGTAAATAACTAGTTTCTGATGTTACTGCCAAATTTTCTAACTAAAAACCCCACACTCATCACTATAGACGTGAGAAGGGTGGGTAATTCCTACTATTCATGGTTGATTGTTAGTGTCGAACCCATTGGATCAACAATGACGATTTGATCATGAGAATTTTCAATTAAACCTGGCATTTGTTCTGCACGTTGTGTTAACAGTGCAAAGTACTTTTCGTCGACAATCACCTGCCAACCAACTAGACCAGCCTCATCGAGATGGCGACGGTCACTATGGCGACTTTGCCATAGATTAACTGCATGATGGTGATGATAATGATTATTCGAATAAAAACTAGCACCCGGCCGCATATCAGTTACTAGATCCATCTGTAAAAAGTCTAAAAAGAAGTGATCAGCCACGTCTAAGTCATTCCCCATAAAATGTAAATGACCAATTTTCATCCCCACCGAAAATCCTGACCATTCATGTGTTTTTTTAGCTAGTAGCGCATCAGCATCAACTTCATCAGTGCCCATCTTTACCTGTCCATCTGTCCACTGCCAACCTGCTGCATCGCGATCATGATAAAGTTCAAGACCATTTCCTTCAAAGTCATTAATATACAGTGCTTCACTGACCGTATGATCACCTGCACCAACCGGAATCTGTAACGTTAGCAAACGATGTAACAACGAAGCTAATTCTGCTGCGCTTGGAAATAATAACGCAACATGATACAGTCCTGTTTGAGCAACAGTTTGTGCTTTACCATTTAATAACATTGTTAGAAATGGTGCTTCACCTTCTCGAAACGCATAATCAATATGGTTTTCATCTGATGAGACATCGACTAAGCCCAAAACTTTTTCATAAAAAATACGTGTCCGTTCTTCATCTACAACACGCATTGTTAAATGCTGAATATCATATCTTGACGTTTTCATTTTACACATCTCTTTCCTTATTTTGCCTACTAAAAGTAAGTGTATCACAGATTACTTATAACGAGCAAAAAGAAAAGAACCAAGGTTGGGACATAGCCTTTTGGTCCAACTTTGATTCTTAGCCTTATTCTAAAAATGTATTCTTGCCTGCTTTCATCTAAATCACTTATGATTCAGACACAGTCGTCCCGTCATTGAAAGTAATGTTTGCTTGTGATTCTGAAGTTGCCGATGAACTTTCAGCTTGTTCATTAACAATGCTAGCAAAGTTATTTTGTAAATCAGCATTTTGCGTTTGCGATAAGGTTAGATCCTCGCCACTTGCCGTTTCTGTCGCATAGACAGTACCTTGACCATCATGAATCACGAAGAAATAAGTCGTTGGTGCATCCGAACCTTGTCGTGAACCAGTCGCAACTGCAACAACTTGATAGTCAGCCTTTTTGTCTGCCTTAGGTGACCAGGTAAATGATACATCTTTATTATCAAGTTTTAGATGACCATCTAGCTTACCCTTTTGCAATGCTTCGGGGAACTTATAGGTTAAGTGTTGTGGTGTCCCACCATCGTAAGTACCAACATAGGTTTGACCGACTGCCTGTTGCCAGACTCCCATGTAATCAGCTAACTCTTTCATTTGGCTATCTGACCACTGGGCAGCTACCTTTTCTGATGTTTTTTTCTTCTCACTACTTGATTTCTTTTTTTCACTACTATTTTTCTTGCTATCTGTTTTTGTTTTCTTTGATGTTTTTGCCGAGCTTGCTTTTGACTTACTTGTATCTCTTTGGGTTGTTTCCGTACCAATTTGGGCATTTTGTTGATTGTGTCTTACCACAACAACCCCACCACCAATTAATACGATTAGCACAACGGCAGCCGCAATAATTAGATCATAATTATATTTTGGCTTCTTGTACTTTGTTGGTTGTAACTCTTCAGCTGGTTCCAACGGTTGCTCTTCATTCAAATCACCTGAATTCAAGGATTCCTGATCTGCAACACTATCATTTTCAATAGAAGCAGCTTGTTCATCTTCAACATTCTCAGACTGATTTACCTCAGCCGCCTCTTCAATAGAAGGTTCATCCGCCACATTATCCCCGGATTGTACTTCATCCGCTGTTGAATCAGTTTTATCCTCGCTAATCGGATTCTCTGCTACAGAAGGTGCTGCTGTTTCAGATTCAGCTGCTGATTCTTCGTCAGGTAACTGCTCATCTGCTTGAATTCTCTCACGCAAATGTTTCGTCATATCATTAAATTCATCTTCTGTAATAGCACCAGCTTCCAATAAATCTTGGTACTGGCGCAATCTTTCTTTATCGGTCATCGTTTAAATCCTCCAATAACCTAATGAGATTTATTTCTTCTTTCCATTATCCCATACAATAGGTGAGTCACGCGAATATTTCTTTTGCTCTGGCTAAAAGTGATGAATGATTAAATAATGAAAATAATTTTTATTTTTTCTAGTCATCAAAATAATTTTATATACCAATATAGTCATTCACATGCTTGTTTTTGACGAAAATCCTTATCACATTGAAATGCACAAACGTTTTAAAGATTGATAATATGCGATTATATACTTTTTCTATCACATCAAGTGTTAAAAATTCCTTTAAATAAATAATTGAAAATAATTTTCATCGCATTTGTGAATATATACCATTGCAAAAAATCACCTTGTATTACTCATATTTTGGCTGTATACTCATTTTGCGTCATGTCATTACATATCACGCAGAAAAGAGGGGCTTTTATCAAAAAATTATTTATCGATATGGACAATACACTAGTTGATACTTTGCCTGCATTAAATGCTGAAAGTCAAAATGTCCAAAAATATAACGTTAAAAAACCAGACCAAATTCCTGGCATCTTCTGCCACCTAAAACCATTACCTGGTGCAATAGAAGGTGTCAAAGAATTAGCCAAACACTTTGATTTATACATTCTTTCCACTGCGCCTTGGGAAAATCCTAGTTCTTGGCAAGATAAAATCAACTGGCTAACCGAGTACTTCGGTAATGATGCAGACAGTCCCTTTTACAAAAAGGTTGTCTTAACTCATCAAAAGAATTTAGTAAAAATGCCAGATAGCCTGTTACTAGACGATCGCCCTTATCATGGTGCGAGTGATTGGGATGATGCCAAAATAGATAGTTTTTGGCTACAATACGGCTATGATAGTCGACTTGTATGGACTGCAGAACTGGTGCCTTTTTTGATTAGCATCGCCAATTCAAACGAGGGCTCTCTGCGTGACGATATCGCATATGCGAATAAACAAAACCAATACGCATTACGTCATGCAACCACAGAATTTAAAAAAGAAAGTTGGGAATAAAAAATGACTATTGTTTCAGGAAAAGATGTTGTTTCAAAAGCTCGTTTATCAGGATATGCTGTCGGTGCATTTAACACCAACAATCTTGAGTGGACAGAAGCCATTTTACGTGTTGCACAAGCACAACAAGCACCAACAATCGTTGCTGCTTCAATGGGTGCCATTAAGTATATGGGTGGTTTCAAAACCGTTGCTGACTTAATTCGTAACTTGGATTACGAGTTAAACATCACCGTACCAATTGCGATTCATCTTGATCATGGTGATTATGAAGCTGCAAAGTCTGCCATCGCTGCCGGATTTACATCAGTCATGTTTGATGGTTCGCATCTACCATTAGAGGAAAACCTAGCCAAAACGCGTGAAATCGTTGCCTTGGCGCATGCTAAAGGTATCTCGGTAGAAGCCGAAGTTGGTACAATTGGTGGCGAAGAAGATGGTATTATCGGCGATGGTGAAATTGCACCTGTTGAAGAAACAATTGCTATGGTAGAAACTGGTATTGATTTCTTAGCAGCTGGTATCGGTAACATTCATGGTCCTTATCCAGATAATTGGAAAGGTCTCCACCTCGACCATTTGCAAAAGATTACAACAGCCATTGATGAAGCTGCTGGTTATAAAGTACCCGTGGTCTTGCATGGTGGTTCAGGTGTTCCTGATGATCAAATTCGAACAGCAATTTCGATGGGTGTTTCAAAAGTTAACGTTAATACTGAAGCCCAATTAGCATTCCACCAAGCGTTGCGTGATTTCATTCTGGCTGATCATGACTTGGAAGGTAAGAACTACGACCCACGTAAGTTACTTGCACCTGGTGTAAAAGCCATTGAGAATGCTCTAGTAGATCGTATTGCTGTGTTCGGCAGCGCTAACCACGCTTAATCAATAAAATACTAGCAAAAAACAAGCTATCACTGACTAAAAATTTGCCAGTAAGATAGCTTGTTTTTTTGCGGATCAACATAATTAAATCTACTATTTTACGACTAGCTAAGGTAGTATATTGTTTAGTCAGTTTCAGGCATCACACCAAATTAAAAGGACAACCAATCTCTATGAATAACATTCTTAATTATCAACGATTCCTTTGGGTTATAACGACCCGTCTACTGTTGATAATCATACTATTCGGTACACTACCTTTATTTATTCTCACTGCCATTTTTATTTTCGTATTCCTAGTGATTAAACTATTTACGATGGTGCCCTATTCACTCGGTTTGAAAATCATCCTATTTATTAGTTACACCATTACACTAATTCTGCAGCTTGTTTTTTATATTAGTGTTGTTTTCTCAAATCAAGGAACGCATCAACTGCTACTGCACTTTATTGCAGCAGCAACATTACCATTGCCATTTTTACTGGAAGATGTTGTTATTTACACAAAAAATACATCTTTTTATTTACCTTCTGTTGAAGAAGTTAGCACAATTACTTTTTCACAGATGAAGCGTCATCAAAAACGTATTTACCAAGCAGTAAATACATTTGGCAAATTCCGGCATACACTGTCAATGCATAATCTCCAAGAAATTTTTAGTGATTTAAATCGGCATAGTGCCATCCGCTATGTAAATAATGGCTCTTTAGATAATGATTATTTTCAAAAGGCTGAACAATCTCTAACTGACCCTGGTCTCTACATCGTCATTTCAAACACCGGTAGTGCTGCCAGTGAACTAATTGGTTTATTCACGCAAAAACAATTTAATCATGCTTCACTTAGTTTTGATGCCGACTTAACAACTATCATTAGCTACAATGGTGGTGGACGTGTCTATCCGCCCGGCTTAAATCCTGAAATGATTCATGCTTTCCATAAAAAAGCTGATGCATCAGTATTAATTTATCGTCTCCCAGTGTCAGTTGCTCAAAAACGAAAAGTCATTGATACCATTAAACAAATCAATCAGACGGGTAGTGCCTATAACATACTGGGACTAGTAACAAAACATTCGATGCGTCGTAACATCATGTTTTGCTCACAATTTGTTTATACCATGTTGCAAATTGCTGATGCGACCTATTTTGATAAAGAACCTGGTCATGTGCAACCAACCGATTTTATTGAGTTAGATTATCATAGGAAACTAACGTATGTTTCAGAGATAAAGTTTTAAAATATGAGCATTCTAAAAAAACTTGTGCAGCTATTTTTTTACAACTGCACAAGTTTTTTCATCCCCCTATAAACACCCAAATATGCCGTAACTCCTTTTGAATCACTTCCTTTGAAAAGGAGGTTAACGCGTGATTCTTGTTTTCATTATCATTAGGGTCTAGCAACCGAATATATTCGTCATCTGCGTGCGTTAGAACCATGATGTGACCAACTGTTGTAAATCGACCAGGTTTCACAGAAATGAGCACTGGCACGTTGTTTTTTAGGTATGGTAATGCATCCGCAACGTCTGTCCCAAGATCCTTATACTTATAACCATACTTTTCTGCAAAAGCAGGAAAAATAGACCATAAGGTGCCGGCATCTGTAAAATAGTCATTTCCCGCCCAGTTAAGCACTTGATTAATCGTTAATGGTGTATGTTGCCAATAAGCATTAATCATTGCTAATGAAGCAATGGCGCATGCGTTGTTACCAACAGTTGCATCGGTTCCCCAGCCATAAATTTCATTAGCCCATCGTTCATCAGTCTGCAAAATTAAGCCATCATTTAATCCTTGTGCTTTTAACTGTTCCCTGACAGCCATGCCATAGCTTTTCATTAGATTTTCCAAATTTTCTACCCAGCTATCTATTTAGCCACCTCATTGGCTAAATTTATTTTTATATCAATAAATTTATTATACTCCGCTTATAATTTTATTAACTATAAAAAGACTAATGAATTCTACGCCAGAAAAAAAGTACCATCAGCATAGCGCTAATAGTACTTTTTGCATTCATTTAATTAGAAGCTAAACTTGTTACCGTTGTCTTCTTTGATGTACTTTGAAGTTAGACCTTCAGCTTCAAGGAACTCGCGGAATGGTACAAGCTCTTCAGCTTCGTACTTTTCCTTGTAAGACTTAACAACATCTTCGCTGTACAAGTTAGTATCCAGCTTCAATGTCTCAACAGGAATTGGACGATCCTTAGTGATCTTAGCATCGATAACAACAACACGACCTTGGTTGTAGTAATCAACAGCTTCCTTCATGACACGATCGATATCTTCGATACGGCTAACCGTCAAACCAACAGCACCTTGTGCCTCACCGATCTTAGCGTAATCAACGTCAGTAAAGTCAACACCGAAGTTGTAAGTATTAGTATCCTCATACTTGTTCTTGATGAAACCGTACTCAGTGTTTGTGAACACAACGTTGATAACTGGCATGTTGTAGCGAACGTTTGTCACAACATCTGGGTAAGTCATTGAGAAGGCACCATCACCCATCAAGTTCCAAACTTGACGGTCTGGATAAGTGTTCTTGGCACCGATACCACCTGGCAAACCAATACCCATTGTGGCGAACAACGGTGAAGTACGCCACATGTTCTTTGGTGTCATGTGCAAGTGACGGATTGACATTTGAGTAACGTTACCAACATCAGTTGAGAAGATTGCATCTTCTGCAGCGTACTTGTTAATAGCATTGTAAACTTGGTAAGCTTGAAGATCACCTTCAGTCTTTTGCTCAAGTTTGTTCATGTAATCACGCCAGTTTTGAACGTTCTTAATGTTAGCATTCCACCAAGCTGATTCTTCAACAGGTGCAACCTTTGCAAGGATAGCATCAATTGCTTCACCAGCATCACCAAGGATAGCAACGTCAGTTTGGTGACGCTTACCTAGCATAGCTGGGTTGTTATCAATTTGGATGAACTTTTCAACGTTACGGAATGTACCTTCAACTTCTGAGAATGGGAAGTTTGTTCCAACGAACAAGACAGTATCTGCTTCAAGAACAGATTCGTTAGCTGGCTTCCAACCAACACGGAATGTTGATCCAGTCAAAGCTTCGAAGTCCCAATCGAAAGTCTCAAAGTTCTTTCCTGTTGTAATAACAGGTGCCTTGATCTTACGAGCCAATTCTTGAACGGCTGGACCATGTCCCATAGTACCAACACCGGCATAAATAACTGGACGCTTTGCTTGGTTCAATAGTTCTACAGCTTCGTCAATATCTGCTGCATCAACTGGTGCTGACTTGTAGTTCTTGAACTTTAGTCCTGAAGAATACAAAGGTGTTGAATAGATTGAATCTGCATCTAATTCTGCAAATCCAAAGTCAGCAGGAACTTCAAGAACTGCTACACCATGCTTAGCGATTGCAGTACGAATTGCATCATCAACCAAGTGAGGTAGTTGCTCTGCAGTAGCAACACGACGGTTATAAACCGCAATGTTTTCATACATTGGGTTTTGGTTCAATTCTTGGAATGAGTCCATGTTCAATTCACGAACTGGCTTTGAACCCAAGATTGCCAATACAGGAACGTTATCCATTGCTGCATCGTACAAACCGTTAATCAAGTGAGTTGCACCAGGTCCACCTGATCCAACAGTAACACCAATCTTACCGCCAAACTTCCATTGCATAACTGCGGCCATGGCACCAACTTCTTCGTGCTTAACTTGCAAGAACTTGATGTTGTTTTCAGGATTTCCCATCGCATCCATGAATCCACTCAATGTTCCGGATGGCACACCGTATACAGTGTGAACACCCCAACCTTCCATAACCTTCAAAGCTGCTAAACCAGCAGTTGTTTTGTTCTCTGACATTTCAACATATCTCCCTACATGTTTGCGTTCTGGAAACGCTTTCTTACTTTTACCAGTTAAAATTATATTTTAAGTAGTAGTATAATGTCAAGCTAGTTTTTATAAAATAAATCAATATAATATAGAAGCATATACAGGGATTCTTTCAAATAAAACATTATTGTAAACTTATTATAACTAAATACAATATATTATGATTATTTTGTATTATATTACTATGTCAGAAAAAATGTTTGATTTATAAAAAAATTCCTTTTTATCTTCAAATTTATTTCATAAATTTATGTCTAATAATTAATGAACATTTTCACAAAACATTCAAATGTTTTTAAAACAATATTCATGAAACTTGCCGTTAATTTTTTCACAATTTCTGAAATTATGTAAAATTGTCAAAAGTATATAATCACTAATTAGTGAAATTTATCCCAAAACAAAAGAACTGCTCCAATTACATATTGAAAACAGGTCTTGAGTTATAAAAATTTATTTAAATGCCCAACTTTTTTGTAGCACTTCAACTGTTAGCCTGGTGCTCTTTACTAGTATTTATTATCTACACCACCACTTGAACTTAGTCACTAATTGCTGGTGCTTGACGTACAAATTCTGTACTATTTAATTGTTCTAACATGTACCAAGCTAGGTTAGCTCGCGATAGTTTTGACTGTAATTTATCCTTACCCAAATACCCAACATGCACGCTTTTATTTAAAGGTTTATCAGTTAATAGCGATGCAATTCTAAGTAGCGTCCAATCACAGTCAGATTGACGAACTAACTCCGTATATTTAACAATTGATTCATAATAACTCGGACTACCTTTACGAATCATTGTCCGTCTTAATTTAAATTTTGTGCTATCAATATCAAGTGCATCCTGTGCACTAGTTGTTGATAACGCCACAAAGCGTTTGATACCAAATTCTTTTAGCGCCGTCAAAATATTTGCGATTCCCAAACTGATTTGTTGATCACTCTCCGGCTTGCCTGTGGGACCCAAGGCACTTACAACGGCTTGACTGCCTGAAATTGCCTGTTTAACCATGTTTAAATCATCTAACTGTCCTTCAACAACTTTTAAATTTGAGTCAGTCAAAGTCAATTTTGCTGCTTCTCTGACATAAGCAACCACCTGATAACTACGATTCAAAGCTTGCTGAATAACTTGACTACCAGTTTTACCACTTGCGCCAAAAACTGTAATTTGCATTAAATTCACCTACCCTTTACTAATATGTTATATACTCTTTAAATTATTTTAACATTAAAACTCATACTAATCATTTTACAAGTGCTTGGAAGGGAATAGTTATTCTGAACAGAAAAAGACATCAAACCACCTATTTGAAATCGGTAGTTTGACGCCTTCATACTTTAAAAACTGAAGCGAGTTTCAAACTATGTTTGATTTTTTAATGATAACTGCCATTGTAATTGTTCAGAGATACCATTATTAAGAATTTCTGTTATTAAATTTACAATTACCGTTGCCTTTGGTCGATCCGTTCTCTTCATATAAAAAATAAGTGTCGTTAAAATTGTATTAGCTGTAATTTCTACTAGTAAATCAATATCAAAATCCTCCTTATCTAAAGGATAATTCAAATGCCTTTTGATAATTTCACTACAGAAATCGATGAGTTTTGGCCGAAAAGTTGTATTATGTTTATTTTCCAATAATACTTCATAATAATTTTTATACTGACTATAGAGCCGGCGACATTGTTCAATAGATACCTGAATATTATCACTTATTATCATTTTCTGTACGCTAGGTTGTGAAGATTTTGGCAGTAGGTGATTTTCAAACTGGTCCAACAAATCATATATATCAGTAAAATGTGCATAAAAAGTACTACGATTACATGGTACTTGCTCAATGATCTCACGTACGCTAATTTGTTGTAGGCTTTTTTGTTGATATAACGTCCAAAAAGCCTGCATAATTTTGTAATTCATCATTTGTTTTTTCACTATATTAACCATCACACGACTCTTTCTGATTTCACGTCTCCCAACAAAACAGTGCACATTGTTGGTTGTTTCTAATTAATATTTTTTTATAATTTTAAGTACAATATAAATTATATAAGGATAGGAAATTAAAATATGTCATTTTTATATCTAGTTATCGCTGGTGTAATCATGGGAGAATTCACTGTTATCACAGGAGGTGGCGCTGGGGCACTCTATGTTAGTATCCTAACTTTAGGTTTTAACGTCTCTCCCGTTGTTGCAACAGCTACTTCATTAGCAACTATGTTCCCAGTAGCAGCCATTAGTAGTGGTTTACATGCTAAATCAGGTAACATAAATTTTAAAATTGGCTGGATCATGATTGGTTGGGGCACTATCGGTGCATTAATTGGATCATACTTTTCTAATGATATCCCCACAAATCACTACAACCGCTTAATCGGTAGTATCATCATCTTGCTAACCGTCTTGATGATAATTAAAAAAAGGCAACCTGTCAAACTTGTTAAATCAGTCTACCACAGTAACAAATACACCTTTTGTCAAACCAGCTTTTTTGGTATTATCAGCGGCTTATTATCCGGATCAGTTGGCACGAGTGGTACAACAACAATTATTGCTGGTTTAACACTTCTTGGTTGCACAACATTTCAAACTGTTGGCACATCAGTATTTGTTTTATCTGGTATTTCGTTGGTCGGTTTTATTGCAAGAGCAACAAGTGGCTCTGTTGATTGGCTACTCGCTAGTATACTTGCTGGTAGCGCTATCGTAGGCGCCACTTTAGGTGCAAATTTGCTCAAAATTAGTATCGCTAAACAATCAAAATCACAAAACAATCAGATTGTCGATGCTTTGCTTATTTTAGGAAATTTGATAATGGGACTCGCATTACTATTTAAATAATGATACCTGCCATGAATGACTTACTCTAAAAAAAGGAGCTGTGAAATAAATTTTCACAGCTCCTTTTTTATTACAATTTATTTATTAAAATATGCCTTCAATTCATCAACCTTGTCTAAACGCTCCCATGGCAAGTCCAATTCTGGACGACCAAAGTGACCGTAGGCAGCAGTGGCTTCATAACGTGGCTTACGCAAATCCAAGTCTTCGATAATACCAGCTGGACGCAATTCAAACAAATCACGAATAGCGACAACCAAATCATCATCAGATACCTTACCAGTACCGAATGTATTGACGTTAACTGAAACTGGCGCTGCCACACCGATGGCATAGGCAACTTGAATTTCAACCTTTTCAGCCAAACCAGCAGCCACAATGTTCTTGGCAATGTGACGCGTTGCATATGCAGCTGAACGGTCAACCTTTGTAGCATCCTTTCCAGAGAAAGCACCACCACCATGACGTGCATAACCACCGTATGTATCAACGATTACCTTACGACCCGTCATACCAGCATCGCCCTTAGGTCCACCAATAACAAAACGACCGGTTGGGTTAATCAAATAACGTGTCTCATCATCAACCATATCTGCAGGTAGGATTGGCTTGATAATTAACTCACGTACATCACGACGTAATTGCTCCAATGATACCGATGCACGGTGTTGTGTTGACAAAACAACTGTATCAATACGAATTGGCTTATCATTTTCATCAAGTTCGACAGTTACTTGAGCTTTTGCATCAGGCAATAGGTAATCCAAAATACCTGCACGACGAACGTCTGCTTGCTTCTTTACTAACTTATGTGACAAAACAACTGATAGTGGTAGATATTCATCAGTTTCGTTGGTTGCAAAACCAAACATCAAACCTTGATCACCAGCACCAATTTGGTCAAGCGGATCAACGCCACCATCCTCACGTTGTTCAATAGCTGAATCAACACCTTGGGCAATATCTGGTGATTGCTCATCAATTGTAATACCCACATGAATATCATCAGCCAAGAAACCAGCATCGGGATCATCATACCCAATACGCTTCAAGGTCTTACGTACAATATCATTAATATTCACATATGCGGTCGTTGATACCTCACCAAATACATTAACATATCCAGTTGTGACAGATGTTTCAACGGCTGTTCGTGCTTGTGGATCTTCTTTTAGAACGGCATCCAAAATGGCATCTGAAATTTGATCAGACACCTTATCTGGGTGACCTTCTGAAACGGATTCTGACGTAAATAAACGCTTTTCTGACATGATTTATTAAATATCTCCTTTGCTAACGAAAATCAAAATAAATAACCCCGGCGACCACACATAGGCGGCACGTCGGGGTTTAGTCGATATGCGCCTATCTGCTAGAAATTACCACATCACCGTTACGGTAGTTGGTGTCAGCTCACGGGGTCTAGTCCCTCCCTGACTCTTGATAGGATGTCGAGTTATTTACTTTTTAATACTTAACCTATAATACTGATTTTTTTATTATTCCGCAAGTTATTTTTAGTAAGTGTCCTTAACTAGCATTCATCAGCTAACCCCAGTGCACCACTTACATAATCAAACATTGCGCTTGCCCCGGGGTTATTTGCAACCTTGATTTGTCTACCTGAACGTCGCAGCCGATGCGCTGCAGTAACCGTTTCATGATGCGCACCACGCATAACAATTAGTACAAAATCATATTGCGCTTTTTGCATTTCATGCATAATTTTATCATTACTAACATCTGATGGATCCAACCAGACGACATCGATACCTAAATGATTTAACTTTTTCGTGGCATTTTTAACTGTCTCACCCCACCAAGAGATAATCAATACCTGTTTCTTCAAGGACAGTATTGGACTAGTAGTTTCGGTTTCCTCCTGTGTCGGTTGCTGATCAATGACGCGCTTGTTTAGCTGACGAATCATCATCACATATCCCGTATCAGAACGTTGTCGAGCAGAGTAATAATAGTCTGTTGTCAGTGAATCTTGTGTAATACCATTTAAAGATATATCAGACAATGCATACACTTGCCCATTTTGATCAATAAATCGCCAGCATTCATCAATTTTTTCAAAGTGACCCTGTATTTGCTGCCATAAGGTCAAATCTTCCGCAACTAAATCATTATATTTGTGCACCAGACGAAGCAATGGGTGATAATCTTCAACACATGCAAAATTTAATTCACTGGTTAACTGTCGAATTCTCTCTGAACGGCTAATTGGTGCATCAGGATGGCTTCGCTTCTTGTACAAACGTAATTCTGCTTGCACCTCTGAGAATTTCTGTTTTAAGGATGCAATTTCTTCTTTGAAGGATTTATCATCTAATTTTGGACAAACATGTTTGATATTTGAAATCTGCTTGACTACTTTTTGACGATTTTGTTTTGTCTGTTTAATCCGGATTTGTTCACGAAGTGTACTCATTTCTGTTTTTTGTTTTTCAAATTCAAATCGGCAATCCAGAATTGTCTGTTCAAGTTGTTTAATCTTTGTTTGTAATTTCTCATTCTGCTTTTCTCTAATAATCAATTGTTTTGCCTGCTGTGCCAACTTTACCTGGGTACAGTCATATTGCTCCATTAATTGAATTTTTGCGTCAGTTAATTGTCGAATACGTTGCTTCAACGACTGGTTAGCTCGCTTTATTTTGTCAGCTGTTTCTATCTGTACGTTGGACACAACAGTTAATTTAATATTTTGATAGAAATCGCTTTCCAAAATTTTACCTAATAATAATAAATTCAATTGCTTTAAAAATTTTTGAATATTGGTTACTTCACCAGTTGGCAAAACGACCTGTAATTGTCGCACCCGCAAATCATTTTTATAACGAATTAAACTTAAATTAAATGATTGTGTGGGTAATTTATCATCCAATTGTGACTGCAAAGGTCTTAGCATGATTTGACTAGTTTGGTTCAATTTATGCAATTGCTGACGTGATAATAAACTATCACTGGTATAAATCTTTTTTACAAAACTCTCAAAGTTCTTTATATCAGTGACTACTTGCTCTTTCTTTTCTGTTATGTGTTGTTTATTAAGCTTCATAAAGTAACCTTTCATCAGATAATTATAGTCAAATGTTACTTTGTTTCGTTTCAGAAAACAATATTTTTCATGACACAAAATTATACAAAAATTAAAAAATTAGCTTTGCTTTATTTACAAAAAAAGTGAAGCCATCCTTAGTCTTAAGAATCAGCTTCACTGTTTGCAATTAGTTTATTTAAATGTCACTGGCTGCAAATCATCGCCATGATTGATAGTGCCACTATTTACTTCGAACTCTTCAATTCGTTTAGGATCAACAAAGAACATAATAATTGTGTCATCATATCCATTATCATGAATAATCTCTCTGTCAAAGGTCATTAACAAGTCACCTCGATGAATTTCTTGTCCATCAACGAAGTGCAAATTAAATCCTTCACCGCGCAAATTAACAGTACCGATACCCACATGAATAATAGCTGACAAACCATTATCAGATTCAATACCAAATGCATGTTGCGTCGAGAAAGTGAAACGAATCTTCCCATCAAATGGGGCATAAACTTCGCCCTTTGTTGGTTCGATTGCATATCCAACACCATGGAACAAAGCCAAATCTTGATTTGTTTGCTTTAATGTTTCCAATGCTGTTAAATCTCCATCAGCTGGTGCAATAATGTCTTGATGTTTGATTGCACTCGCATCTACGGGTATAGTAATATTTTCAGTTGCTAGTTTTGCTTCCAACTGATCAACAACTTCAGCATGCACTTTTTCGGATAGTTTTACCTTCCACAGGAAAATAATCAAAGCTAATGCTGCCAATGTTAATGGCGTGTAGAATGAGAACAACTCAAAGGTATGAATATTACTTGATGTCATATCGTTAGCAGTTGCAGAACCTGTCATGCCTGCTGCCACCGCAATAAAACCAACAATACCATTCGAAAATGCACCTGAAATTTTATCCAACAATGGTCGGATTGACAATGTTACTGCTTCATTTCGAATACCATTATGCAATTGTCCATATTCGATTGCATCAGTCAGTGTTAGCACAGTAACTAATTGTGCGTAGTTAAAATTAAATAATATCAAGCCAATTGTAATCAGTACCGGATTGTCATGTGCCGTCAAAAAGATAATATACGACAAAATCATTGAAATTTGACCAATAGTATACAATACTTTACGTGGAATAAATTTATTCAAAATACCATAAAGTGGCGCTGTAAAAAAACCAACAATTGTAGCCACAACACCAGCAATCCAGAATTGATTTGGCTTATCAAGAACAAATTTAAAATAGTAGAACAATACACCATTAGTGGCAACGTAAGCAACAGAGTACATCAGATAAGCTAATGATGTCCAGAGCATCTGGTCATTCTTAGCAATCCCCACAAAGACATCCTTAATTGATGTTTTTTCTTGATTGGCTGAGTTACGGATAATATTATTTTTTTCCTTCGTTCCCCATGCCGTAGCAAGTGCACATAGAACAGCCACCAAAGATATAATAATCGCAAATGCTAGCCAACCGGCATTTCCTTGTTCATGCTTACCAGTCGCTAGATAAGTAAAGTACGTTGTAATTGGCACAACAATGATTGTTAAACCATTCCAACCAATTGTTCCAGTAAAACTACCTAGAACAGTGAAAACGCCACGTTCTTGACTATTTTCGGAAATGGCTGGTACCATCCCCCAATAAGCCACATCACTAAATGAATAGAAAATATCTAAAGCGACGAAAATAATGACAAAGGCAATTGCAAACAATAACCAATTAACCTTTGATAATCCAAATACACCAGTAAAACAAATAATCAACAAAATTGCACTGACAATCGTACCAATTAAAAGCCAAGGCTTGAACTTACCATATTTAGTACGTGTATTATCAACAATGTTACCTAAAATTGGATCTAAAACGACTTCTGCTAAACGAATAATAACAACAAGCGTCGTAATTAAACCAATCAGCTTATTAGCAATTGACTTTTCAACACCCGCAAACATTCCTGACGTCACATACACAATAAAATATGTACTCAATGCTCCATAAAAAGCTGAATGCCCTAGGTTACCTAACGCAAACCCTATGCGCTCCTTATAACTAATCTTGCTCATAATAATTTCCTCTATTAACCTTCTTTAACCAATACTTTAGTGTCATACGCTGCCACATCATATGTTCCAATGCTAATAACCGTGCCTGTTAGCAAATCCCGCATTGGTGTATTAACCGTAATTGTTTTTTCTTCATCACTGAAGTTAGTAACAAAATAATAAATTTTTTGTTCATTAAGACGCACATTAATATGAACCGCTGCATCCGTTTTATGGATAAGATTTACTTCTTTCAAGTCTAATTGCGTTACCAATGTGTCATAAAAAGCTACCATAAAATCACTGTCAAAACGTGCACCAATATAATATGCTTGACCATTCTTATATTTATTTTGTGTTATTGCAGGCGTTTTGGCATACCATTCACTCGCATAGTTCGCAATTGCTGTTGCACGACCAACTGATAGTACGGTTGCGTAATCGCGTGCTTGGAATTTTTTCTTTCCATCTACTACTGCCACTTGTTGCGTTGGATATAATGTATCCGTTTCAAGTGGATCAACACCATAAACAGCACGTAACGCTTTTGGCCAACCACCTAGAAAGGCAAGATATCGATCATCAACTTGACCCGTGATATAAGTACCAACGATGGTGCCACCCTGCGCTACATATGCCCGTAATTTGTCAGCAAATGCCTCAGTCATCATAAAGTGCATCGGATCGATCACCAACTTATAGGCTGTTAAATCATCAGCTGTACTAATAAATTCAACTGGTACATCGTGTTCCCAGAAATATCGATAATGTTCCTGAATTGTTCGCCAATATTTAATTGTTTCAGCAGCATAATTACGAACATCACTTAATGCCCACATATTGTCATAATCATACACAATAGCCACTTTTGCTTGACGAGCTTTCGTATTTAAAGCTGGTTGCAACTGGTTTAAATTCTCACCAACTTGTGTAACCTCTTTAAAAATACGTGTGTCATCACGTAAATCATGACCAATTGCAGCACCATGGAACATTTCCGATGAACCACGTGATTGATGCAACTGGAAATAATTAATTGCATTGGCCCCATGAGACACTTCTTGCAAAGCACCCATGCGGTGCATACCTGGTGCTTTGGGACGGTTAAAAGGATGCCAATTCACCTGAGACGGTGTACTCTCCATAATCATGTAATTATCATGCTTTAAACTACGCATGACATCATTCATTGCCGCTGTATTCATGGCCAATTCAACTGAACTTTTTGCATCCGTTCCCCAATTTGGATACGAATCCCAGCTAACAACATCCACATGCTTGGCAAAATCTTGATAGTTTAAATCAAAGAAAACATGTTCATCATCAGGGTTTCCACCCATAAAGTTCGTTGTGATTTTAATATCCGGGGTTACTTCTCGGAGTATCTTCGCCTCAACTTCATAAAAATTAATCGTTTGATCTGAAACAAAACGATGCCAGTCTAAATTCAAGCCCAATAAGTTTTGATCACCACGAGGAGATGGCGCAACAACCTGGTCCCAACTCGTATATGTGTGACTCCAAAACGTTGCCCAATAAGCTTTATTCAAATTTTCTAATGTCTGATACTTCTGTTTTAGCCAAGTACGAAAAGCGTTCTGGCACAAATCACAATAACATGCCCCCCCAAATTCATTAGAAACGTGCCAAAGTACTAAGTTCTTGCGCTTTCCATATCGCTCCGCTAATTTACGATCGATTGTTTGAACTTTTTCTCGATAAGCCGGACTGGTATAACAATGATTATGCCGTTCGCCAAATAAATTTCGTTGCCCATTTTCATCAACTCGGAGTACCTCAGGATAATTATCAGCTATCCAACGCGGACGTGCACCACTTGGCGTTGCTAAAATCACATTTATATCCTGCTTTTCTGCCCGATCAAAAACATCATCCAACCAGTCGAATTGGTAAATTCCTTCACTTGGCTCCAATTGCGCCCATGAAAAAATACCAACCGTTATGGTATTGATATGTGCTTTCTTAAAATATTCAAAATCTTGTGCAATAATTTCCGGATGGTCTAGCCATTGTTCAGGATTATAATCGCCACCATGTCCAAACGATGTTTTTTCTTTCATCTCTAACCTCTAGTATCTTTTTAATAATTTCAATGACAACTTTTATTGTAAGCGTTTTCTTAAACTGATATAGTGTTAGTTAGTAAAATTATTTACCAATAATTTATAAAGGAATGCAGCCATGACATCAATTAAAGAAATTGCACTAGTTGCAGGCTTTTCTCAAAGCACTGTTTCACGGTTATTAAACCACGATGAAACATTATCCGTGTCAGAAAGCACACGTATCAAGATATTGGAAACGGCCAAAAAATTACACTATCCATTGCGACCACAAGAGCTTAAAAAGAAATATAAAATTGCCGTTTTTTTCAGTCTAAACCCACAACATGAAATCGAAGATGTTTATTATTATGATTTACGTCGCTGCATTGTTGAATATGCGAATCGAGAATATATTGATATTACATTTATGAAGAATCCGGATACGTCAGATACTAAAGATTATGATGGTGCTCTAGCTGTTGGTTACTTTGATACCTTTCAACTACAACAACTACATCAAAATTTTTCCCACATCATATTTATTGATAGCAATCCTGATCCTGAATACTTTAGTTCTGTTCAACCCGATTTAGAATATGCCACGACAAAAGCAGTAAATTTATTTATTAATCGGAAATTTACGAATATCGGTATTGTCACTGGACAATATTGGTCGACGAACGTTCCAAATAATCAAGTTGTTCGGCTTGACAGTCGCTTGAATTATTTTAAAAATATTATGACGGATGCTGCTTTATATAATGCTGATTTATTATTTCAGGCCCATGATTTTACAATGTCTAGTGGTTTAGCAATTGGTCGAACAATTGGTGATGCAATGCAAGATGGCCTACTACTAGATGCCTTGTTCATCAGTTCTGATTCACTAGCAATCGGTGTCCTTAATGCACTAAATGAACTAGACGCTAATTTAGCTCAAAAGCTAGCAATTATCAGCATCAACGACAGTGCTAGTGCTGCATATACTCAGCCTGCACTAACAACATTTCATATTGATATGCAACAATTAGTGTCCGCTGGTTTTGATAAACTTGATGATATGATTTCCTTTAACCGCACAATGCAAACATCAACTTTGATTACACCAACTTTGATTTATCGTGATAGTTTTAAAAAGTTTCAATAACCTTATACAAAAAAGTAGCACCATGTCCTCCCAATCAAATCGGAGTCCATAGTGCTACTTTTATATAAAGCGATTAATGATTTATTGAATTAATAAACTGCCATTTCACTTTCAGGGTCAAAGAAATGAGCACGGTTCAAATCAAAGCCAAGCTTCAATTCTGATCCTGTTTCTTTAAAATCGCGTCCGTCTACCTTAGCAACAACTTCTGTATTACCAATTTTGCTGTATAGTTGTGACTCTGCGCCAAGCAACTCTGAAACGACAATTTTAGCCGAGACAACTGCATTAGGGAACGTTTCCAAAAAGGCATTTTCTGTGTGCAAATCTTCCGGACGAATACCAAAGATTAGCTTTTTACTCTGGTAACCCTTGTCATTAAGAACTTTGGCACAACCTTGTGGCACTTCGAGCTCAAAATTACCACCTTCATCAGTGATTTTATCGCCCTTCAAAGTAATGTTAAAGAAGTTCATCGCTGGTGATCCAATAAATCCACCCACAAATACATTTGCTGGATTATCATAAACTTCTTTTGGTGTACCAACTTGTTGGATTTTACCGTCCTTCATAATCACAATGCGATCAGCCATCGTCATCGCTTCAGTTTGATCATGAGTCACATAAATAGTTGTTGTATTCAATCGTTGATGTAACTTTGCAATTTCAGCACGCATTGATACACGCAACTTAGCATCCAAATTAGATAGTGGCTCATCCATTAAGAAGATTGGTGCGTCACGAACAATTGAACGTCCCAAAGCAACACGTTGTCGTTGACCACCAGACAAAGCGGCTGGCTTACGCTTTAGATAATCACTTAGTCCAAGAATTTCAGCCGCATCCTTCACGCGCTTATCAATCTCAGCTTTATCATATTTACGAATCTTAAGACCAAATGCCATATTATCATATACCGTCATATGTGGATACAAAGCATAATTTTGGAATACCATCGCAATATCACGATCTTTTGGTGACTCATTATTAACGACTTTGTCATCAATTTTTAGATCACCCTCTGAAATATCTTCCAAACCGGCAATCATTCGTAGTGTCGTCGATTTACCACATCCTGACGGACCAACGAAAACAATAAATTCACGATCCTTAATCTGCAAATTAAAATCAGTCACCGAATAATCTGAAGCATTTTCGTATTTTTTATAAATGTGATCCAGTGCTATTTGAGCCATTAGAACGTCACCCTATCCTTCTTTATATTTTCTTATTAAACCCTTTGTTTTAGTCCAAGTTGTCTTCTAGAATATCAACAATTTCTTGATCCTTTTGTGGCGTTTCAACAAACGAACGAATGAAAAAGTCATTTGCTTTTTTGATGATTGCTGGATCGACTTTCGGTTCGTGATCAACCGTTAATAGTCCGTTAACTTCTTGCTCTGTATCGGCCAGTTGCGTATAGACAATGCCATACAAGCAATGTGATTGACTAACAGCATGCATAATTCTTTGATACTCACTCACGAACTCTTCATCAGACTTTGCCCCTGTGTAACCCCAGCCTTCTGAAGGTGCTTGCTTATTATAACCAATCCCTCCAAATTCAGTGAGTAGGATTGGTTGCCCTTTATAAGTGAAACCATCAGCGAAAATATCCCATACTGGCGGGTTACGAATGATTTTCTCCCATGAACTTAATGTTTCAGTGTAATAATCATACGTTTCCAAATCATCTTTCGTACCATGCGCATAATTATGAACGGCACAAATATCAGTTTCTGTTTGTGCCCAACCATCATTAGATTGTACAAGTCTTGTAGAATCCAATGAATGAATCATATGGTACAAAGCTTGTGTAAAGTGTTGTTGTTGTCGATCAATGTGTACCTGTGGCACGCCCCAACTTTCATTAACTGGTACCCAAGTCAAAATTGATGGATGGTTATAATCTCTTTCAATAATCTCTAACCACTCCTGATACAAGGTTGTCTCAGCTTTCGGCGTAAAGACTGGTGCAGCTGCACATTCTCCCCAAGTAATAAATCCTAGTTGATCTGCCCAATATAGGAAACGAGGGTCTTCAACTTTTTGATGTAATCTTGCACCATTAAAGCCCATTTCCTTCGCTAAGGTAATATCCTTTTTGAATTCTTCATCATTTGGTGCGGTTAGCAAACCATCTGGCCAATAACCTTGGTCCAAAACTAATTTTTGATAATAAGGACGGTTGTTTAAGTAAACCATCCCCTTTGACGTATGGATTTTACGCATACCAAAGTATGATGATACGTGGTCCGTTTGTGCATCTGGGGCTGTCGTTTCAAAATCAACAGTAAACAAATTAGGATGTTCTGGTGACCATAACCACCCTTCATTGTGATATCCCATTCGGAAGATATGTTTTCCTAATACATTAATGCTCAACTCAAATGAACTTTCTTCCGGATAAATAGCAACTTTAGCTAATTGTTGGTCTTTAAATTTAATATCAGCAACAACTTGTGTACCAGGGATAAAGTTAGCAATCTCACCAGTCATTTTGACATTGCCTTTGTCGATATCCGTCACATATTTAACCGTTGTCAAATTAGTTAATGGTTTCATTTCTAGCCAAACAGTCTGCCAAATACCGGTAGTATTGGTATACCAAATACCAGCACTTTCGCCTGTCCAATTTTGCTTGCCGCGCGTAAGCTCTTCATCACGAACCGGATCTTTAGCACGAACCGTTAAGACATGATCTTCACCAGCCTTAACGTGGTCAGTGATATCGAAAGAGAAACTAGTATGTCCACCCACATGCGTACCAATGTGTTGCTCATCAACCCAAACATCTGTTTCAAAATCAACGGCTCCAAAATGCAAGATCGTTGCCTCATCAGCTGAAGCATCTACGGTAAAGTGACGTTGGTACCAAACAACACTATGTTCACTTTGATCATCGATACCACTCAACTTAGTTTGATAAACAAATGGCACTTCAATTGTCTGGTTAAAATCATGTTGTTGGTACCAATCTTCTTTAACACCTAAATCTTGGTCATCAAAGGCAAACTGCCAAGTACCATTTAAATTTAACCAATGCTCTCTTTGAAATTGCGGTTCAGGATATTCTGTACGGTACATACTTTTTCTCGCTTTCTTTTACTGCGTATTTGCTAAACTTTGTCTTTTTTTCTTTAAACTAATGATAATTGTGGCTGGCACCAAGGTACCGACTGCAATAATATCCATACAGAAGTATGAAATAATAATTTCAGTCACTAGAATTGGCATGATCCACTTGTTAATTTCTTTTTGTGACAAGAAATAATAGGCAATTAATAAATTCGTTAATCCAGCTAAGATGAACATCGTGCCAATGAGACCATTAAATGAACTAATTGGTACCAATTTACCAATGTCATTCATTTTTGTCATATTCAAAAAGCCTAAAACAATCGTGATTGCGCCATCGATAAATTGCCAAGCTGCACAAATAATCAATAATCTTTTATCCCATTTCTTATCTAACATATTTAACTACTATCCTTTCACACCTACTGACAAGGACATTGATTGCAAGAAGTACTTCTGTGCAACCAAATATAGGATGAACGTTGGAATGATCGCAATAATAGCACCTGCCATCAAAGTTGGAATATCCGCAACGTACATACCTTGCAATAACTTTAGTCCTGGCGTAATTGGCATCTTGTTAATGTCTGAGAACACAATTGATGGCCATAGGAAGTCATTCCATGTTCCCGTAAAGGTAAATAGCGCAACCACGAACAAAACTGGTTTAATCAATGGTAGAATAACAATTCTAAAGATTTGCCAATCACTGGCACCATCAATTCGTGCGGCTTCATCATACGCGATGGGGATGTTATCCATAAATTGTCGAATTAGGAAGATATTAAATATCCCTGTCGCTGCTGGAAAAATCATCGCCCATGGGGTGTTTGCCCAACCCAATGTTGTCATAATTTTGTATAGTGGAATAATGTTCATGACTGCTGGGAACATCATTGTTGATAGTAGGAACATGAACAAGGCGTTGCGGCCACGGAAGCGTAACCGTGAAAACGCAAATGCCGAAAGTGATGTGACGACTAATACCAAAATCGTTGACCCACCAGAAATAACAATTGAGTTTAAGAACCAGCGAAAGACTGGTGTATTAGCTGTGTTTTCTAGTAAACGTGTGTAGTTAGTAAATATCCAGTGAATGGGCAAAAACTTAAACCCAACTGATTGCATTTCAAGGTTACTCTTGAATGATGACATGACACCATACAATAATGGTGTCACCCAAACAATCCCTAATACAATTAGGAAAATGAGCGATAACCACTGAACTGACCCTTGTTTCTTATTTTTCATGATCTTCTCACCTTCCCGCATTAATCTTTATTTCTTAGAAGAAATAGTTGAACCATTGAAACGATTGTTATACAGATACCTAGGATGACCGCCATAGCTGATGAGATACCCGCTAACGATTGTCCAGATCCAAAGGCGTTTTGTTGCACATTCATCATCAATACAGTCGTTGATCCATTTGGTCCACCGTTGGTCATCATTAGTGGTTGTCCATAAATGTTAAACTGTGCAATGGTTGTTGTCACAATCGTAAATAACAATTGTCCACGAATACTTGGTAACGTGATGTGAATAAATTTCTTCCAACGTGAAGCACCATCAATATCCGCTGCTTCGTAGTAGTCTTGTGGAATACCATTTAAGGCTGCTTGGTAAATAATCATATTGCCACCGATTGTCCACCAGACGGTCAAAATAACAATCGTCATCCATGCCCATGGTTGCGTTCCTGTCCAAACTTGGTTCAAATGGAATAGTGTATTCAATGGACCATAGTTAGGGTTGAAGATTAGTGACCAAACAATAACAACCGCTGAGATTGAAAATAGACTTGGTAAGTAGAACAACCCTTGGAAAAATTTTGCGAACGCTGGTTTTGTATTTAGCACAACCGCTAATAGCAGTGGTACTAAAATACAGAATGGTACCGATATCAACACGAACAAAATCGTATGCCACAAACCACTCGTTAATTGGTCATGAAATATTGAATTTGAGAACAATATCGTTTTGAAATTATCAAAACCGACGAATACAGGCGTGCGAACCAAATCCCATTTTGTAAACGCAATATAGATTCCAAAAATCAATGGGATAAAAAAGAATATTGTGAAAATAACTAAATGCGGTAGCAAATACAATATAGGAAGGCTTTTCCCATGTGAGCGCCGCGACTTTTTTCGATCCGTACTAGTACTTCCCGACTTAAAAGGAATATCTGCCATTTGTGTTTCACTCCTATCAATATATTTTGACTAATCTGCCATTTGTGCATCAACTTCGTCTTGTACAGTATTTTGTAGTTTATTCAAATAACTTGAAATACTTGTCTTGCCAAAGACTGCATCATAGGCATATCGATCTAAGTAATCAGCTAAGTACCCGTTATAACGATAATTAAATATCCGTAATGATTTTTGCTCAGTCTTATCAGTCAACAAGAATGATTGTTGCATCTTTTGATATTCTTTATCCTCAGTAATAGCCAATGTTGCTGGATTTTGACCTGCCTTTGCCCACTCTAATGAATGTGTACGTACCCAGCTAATAAACTGTAAGGTCGCTTCAGTCTTTGCTTTATCACGCTTAGGTTGCTTTAATAACACAAATTGGTGACTTGATGACCAGTTAACCATTTTGTCAGGATCATCTGATAATTGTGGTGCATTCGTTACCCCATATTTGACATCAGATTCTTTAATTTGATTATTCATCCAAATACCTTCTGGGAAGAAGATTTCTTTGTTCGTTAAGAACAATTGCATTGGGTCTTGACCATCTTGAGATGTCACCTTTTGATCATGTAACCCCTTGTATAATTGGATAACCTGTCGAGATTTTTTATTATCTAAATTCGGATTCTTACCATCCTTGGTTAGTTCCTCACCTAGTTGCCCATACAGTGATAGGAAACTTGGCTTCCACCATGTTAATCCTAGACCAGTGATGCCATCTTTTTGTGACTTCTCACCAGCCGCTTTAATTTCATCAAAAGTCACAATATTGTCATCAAGAGCATGTGGTGCATACTTTTTGACTAAACTTTTGTTGTAATACATGAAGGTTGTATGTATGTCTAGCGGCACACCATATCTTTTGCCCTGGTAAGCACCGTTTTCCCATGCTTCAGGTACATAGTTTGATTTATTAATATCAGAAAAATCACCTAAGTAAGGATTGTAATCATCGAGTAGCCCATTATGCACATAATCCTTAATACGCTCTACGTGCACAATCTGTAGATCAGGAACCCCCTTCTTAGAATTAACAATAGTCGGAATCTTTGAATACATATCTGATTCAGTCAGTGAAACATTCTTCACCTTGTACTCAGGATTCGTCTTATTATATTGATTCACTAACTTTTGCATACTTGTACCATCCGGCCCAGTGAATGGATTCCAAAAAACAATTTCTTTATTGGAATCTGCATGAATTACTGGATTAAACACTTCTGTTAGCCCAAATGATAGGCAAAATGATGCAATTGTTGCCCCAAAAATTTGTGCCTTTTTCATAAATAACCCCTCTTAATAAATCTACATTGTTAAATGATTAACATTATTATTAACCATCCCAATGACTGAATTATCACGCTTTATGAAAGCGCTGTCAATACTATTGAATCAGTATTGAAAGCGGTTAATTATATTGACAACTATCGACTTTAGACGGATAATCGGCTTTATAATAATTAACGCAAAAGTTAACTGCTTTTATAACGGAGGTAATTACATGGACATCGATATCAGTCCAAATTCTTTGCGTGTGTATCAAGCCTTAGATTCTGAGGTTAGACTAGAAATCCTTGAAATCATTTCGAGCGAAACAATTACCGCAACAGAATTAGCCCAAAGAATGAATATCAGTAAAGCGGCTATCTCTAAAAATTTACACATTTTAGAAAAAGCCAACATTATTAGTTTTAAGAAGGATGCTGATAATCGAAAAAGCTACCCCACTATGAATATTGATCAGATTAATATTCATTTTCCACAAAAAATATTCCCAGAGTATTATAAAAAAACTTATGATATTCCTATTGGTAACTACTTTGCCATTAATCAGGTCATGCCATCTTGTGGCTTATCATCTGAAAATGCAATTATTGGCAGCATGGATGACGTCAATGCGTTTTTCTCTGTTGAACGCTTTCGTTCACAAATCTTGTGGTTCACACAAGGAACAATTGAATATATTATTCCAAATGAGTTACCTGCGGACGGTAAAATTGAGATGATTGAATTTGAGTTAGAAATGGCGAGTGAATTCCCACTATCTAATAATAATTGGCATTCTAAAATCGGCTTTTGGATCAACGATACCTTTGTTGGTGAAACTGAATTGCCAGGTAATTATTCTGATGTGCAAGGAAATTACACACCTGACTGGTGGCCCGAAAAATTTAGTCAATATGGTCTACTTAAACATCTTCGGATTGGCGAACTGGATACTTCTGTTGATAGTAAGAGCATTTCAGATGTTAAAATCAGTGATTTACATTTATCAGACAGCAAACGATTAGCTTTAAAAATGTCCGTTTTGCCAATCGAAAAAGATACTTATGGTGGTCTAACACTTTTCGGTGAACACTTTGGTAATCATCGTCAAAATATCAAAGCTAACGTCTACTATTCTGAATAAAACGAACTATCGTTTATTTCTAAATACAATTAAATTATTTTTAGGGGTAAAAACAATGTCTTTAATTCACATCACACGTTTTTCAACAACTTTACAGGAACACTTAAAGGCTAGTGTTATCTTGCCAGATGTCTTACCAAACAAGCCCTTATCTACCATTTGGTTACTACATGGACTAGGAGAAAACGGTACTTGTTGGGAACGTTTTACAAGTATTGAAAATCTTGCCATGCAATATCAAGTTGCAGTAATCATGCCAAATGTTAATCGCAGTTTTTACATGGATGAAGCCAATGGTTTACCATATTGGACTTATTTAACTGAAGAATTCATGCCAGAAATACGGCATATGTTCCCGCTGAGCACTTCACGTGAACAAAACTTTGTGGTGGGAAATTCTATGGGTGGTTTTGGCGCATTAAAGTTGGCTTTCAGTCATCCCGAGTGGTTTAGTGCAGTTGCCGCATTATCTCCTGCTGTTGATTTGCGCGATATCATTCCGATTATGTCTGATATTTCACGTGTGTTTGGTCCAAAATTACCTGAAAGCTATCTAGAAGATTTGGCACTGGCTGCACCAAAGGAGCAATTACAAGCAATGCAGTGGTATCGATCAATTGGTGATCATGATTTTATGCGTGTTGCCAATGATAATTTCACAAGTTTCATGAACTCATTAGACATCAATGAAACATACTCAGTCACACCTGGTGATCATGATTGGTTTTTCTGGGATGATGAAATTAAAAAAGTTTTTGCTTGGTTACCATTACAAGCGAATAATTAATTAAAATTTAAGAAGATATATTGAAGTCGTCAGACATAACTTTATTTAGTGGGGAAATAGTAATGGATATATGGGAACAAATGTATACAGCAGCAAAGAAAGAATACCATCCAGAGGATGTCACACCATTTATTTACGCACACAATGTTGTTAGTGCCATTGAAGCTGAAAATGGTGAAATTTTTACCGGCTTTTGTATCGAAAGTTGTAGTGGTGTTTGTAACTTATGTGCAGAACGAGTAGCAGCACTTAATATGTACACTAACAGTGGTCAAACTCATATCAAACGCCTAATCGCTTTTAGAGACAAGGCACCTGTTGCAGATGAAAATAATAGTTTACCTTGCGGTGCTTGTCGCGAATTTCTAATGCAACTGGATTCAAAAAATAAAGACACCGAAATATTAGTCGATTACGAAAATAAAGAGACTACTACTTTAGAAAAATTAATACCAAATTGGTGGGGTTTATCTCGCCAAGCTTAGTCATTGCAAAATAGTTTTATAACAGGTGGTCTGTGTATTAATTAGTACTTGCTCAATTCAATTCTTAATAAAAATGCACCCATTAACCGTCCGGAAGTTAATGGGTGCATTTATCTGTTATAAATTTTATTAATTGCTGTTCCAGCAAACTTCTAAACCTCACCAGTATCCCACACAAACACATTCTTTGCATAATTAGCTATTTTTTATAATACTTAGGGACGAAGTAACTATAATTAAAACATGGAAAGAGGGTGAACATGCATGAAAAAATTTGATAATTTATTGAAAAATAATCCCTTGTATTTTTTACTCTTTTTAACAGTTTTGATGGCTCTATTTAAAATACTGCTAAATGTCATCCAACGTCGTCAAATATTTAATGACATGGATTCAGTATTTTTCATTGCTGGATTCTACTTGGTCTCTTGGATAATAACCAAGTTATTTCACTCTAAGTATGTCAGAGTTTTTGCTGCCTTTCTAGTAACATTTACCTATCTTTCAGTTGAAATGTTCTTTGATGGTAGCTACGTTAATTATACGTCTTTCATTGTTACCGGTGCCGTAGCTATCTTCATAGCTGCAATGATGAGCTTGATCATGAATTTAATTGACTCAAAAAACAATAGATAAAATTATTCTGAAAACAAATTAGCTGTATTTTTATGGAGAATGAGGTGAGTTTCAATGACTAAAAGCATAACTATCAGACCATGTAGAAAAAATGAAAACTTTTCTGAAATTTCCAAGCTATATTTAAAAACTTGGAAAAGTGCTTATAAAAATTTATTGTCACAAAAGTTACTTACGCAATTAAGCGAACATACTTGGTCACCACAAAAAAGATGGCAAAATACCCTTATTGCAGAAAACGATTTAAAAATAATTGGTGTTTGTAGCTTTGGACCATCGAGATCCGATATGTTCTCGAACTACGGTGAGGTATATTCAATATATATCGATTCTGAATACCAACATATAGGAGCTGGTTCACAACTTCTAAAACAGGCATTAAATAACTTAAGGCAACATGGTTACCATTCTGTTTTTCTATGGGTGCTTTATAATAATGTGCCTGCTATAAAATTTTATAGCAAAATGGGATTCAAAATAATTGGAAAACCTAGAATAGATAAAACAAAGTTAGGAGAAATCAAGGACCAAGCAATGTGTATCTATTTAAAATAAGTCAATTATGTAAAGATATCCATCCTCACATTAAAGGAATGTTTGAGATTAATTAATTATTCTAAACAATATAGATAATTATTTTCTGAAAGACATTATATGGAAGGGAATTTCATAACAATAGTTAAACGTTGGTGGTACCAACGCTGGTTTCCCATTTCAATTATTGTATTAATGGCATTGCTTGCTCTTGTACCACAGCTCATCACTGGCAGTACAATTGTCGGAACTGATGGTATTTTCCACTTTAACCGATTTTACGAAACCGCAAAACAAATTAGTAATCTAAAACTTAGCTATTTTCAAATGAACTATGGTTTTCAACAGAGTGGTCGAGTGATCAATGCCGTCTATGGTCCATACTTCGCTTATATTGCGGGGTTATTGTTAATAATTTGCCGAAACTGGTATCGGTTTCAATTAGTCTCAACGTTTGCGGTGTACGCCATCAGCGGCTGGAGTATGTTTCGACTGGCCCAAATAGCTGGTGCACGACGAAATCCTAGCTTGCTTGCCGCCCTGATCTTTGTCAATGTCGGCTGGTTGCCACGCTGGGGAGTAGATCAAAACATGAGCGGAATTGGGGCAGCCATTTTGCCTTCCGTGATTGCTTGCGGTGTGGTTATGGTGAAACAACATGACCGGCCAATGCAACCGATAAAGCTTGCCCTTTTAATGGCAGTTCTCTGTCAAATCCATGTTCTGAGTACGCTGATGGCCTTCTTGATTCTGATACCATTTTGGCTAGTTGGTCTCTACCACGCCAACTCACGGTCGAAAATGATCTGGGATACCACCATTGCAGTAGGAATTACGTTGCTATTGTCCGCGAATGTCTGGGGTGCAATGTTGTCTCTGTATAGCCATAATTCGCTAGCAATGCCCCACACCTCATCATTGGTACATAACACCCTTCAAATGACTTGGCTTGAGGATAAACGGCAAACAGTGAACTGGTTGCTAATCTTAATATTTGCCATCCAGTTAGGTCTTCTGGTAGCGAAACGTAAACACCCTTCCAAAATGAACTGGTTTATCAGCGGTCTAGGCTTTACTGTACTTTGGATGACCACTTTGCTATTTCCATGGCAGCTGGTGTCCCGATCAGTGCCGGGCCTCTCATCAATGCTCCAATTTCCTGTGCGGCTGACCGTTTTGGCTTACCCATTGCTACTTTGTGGGTTGGCATTGACGTTTTCACAGCCGATTCGACCAATACGACAAAAAAAATTGGTTATGATTGGCGCAATATTGGTTACTGGATTGCTCATCGGGATCAATGTGCGTCAAATTGCAATAACAAGCAAACAAATTCAGCATCATCGTGTGCTCAGGCATTTGGGTGGGACATCGTTGACCAAACGTTCACCAGAACAACTGCGCGCGGCATTGAACAGTCAACATCCTGGAATCCTATTACAGCTAGCAGAAAAGCATAGCGGTGACTACTTACCTCTAACACACACGTTTAAAAATGAATCGAACAGTCCTGGTAGTCTCTATGAACAACAGGTTCTCAAGCACCACAAATCTTACAAGTTCATGGTACGCAACGGTAGTCGCCTCGAGGTTCAGTGGCGCGCAACAACGCAGTCGCAGGCTGTGATTCCTGTTGTAACATACTATAATTCGTTGTTAACGCTAAATGGTAAAACGCTCAACCGATCGCAATATGGCAGGACACGTATCAGCGCGCCCATTGTTTGGAGTCACAAAGGAAACAATAAATTGATTCTTAAATACGAGACCCCCACCTGGGTCAGTGGTTTACTTTGGTTGGCAGCTCTTAGCTGGCTAGTACTCGGTGCATACGGCACCCATTGGATTTGGCGGTGGTATCGGTTTCATTAAGATGCTGAAGACAAATTAAACCATTAACTAAAATAGCAGGAGGTTGGGACAAAAATAGCTTAGATTTTTTGGATCCTTACCCTTCCAGAACTGAGGCTATGTTAAATGATGTCGACTTTATTTAATTATCATTCATTAAACCTTTGCTCTAATTTCTTTTCACTTTGCTTAAGTAAAGCTTGCGGATCAATATCAAATTTTGCACTCATAATCAAAACCTGATCTAAAACATCCGCTAACTCTTCTTTTAAATTGGCTTTTGCATCACTGGTTGACTGCTCACTTTCTCCTGGATGATCTCTACCAATTTCTAGAGCTCTGATGGATCTAGAAAGTTCTCCTACCTCTTCAGTCAAAAAATTTAATCGAATAAACGCTGAATATTGATACCAATTACGTTTTTTATAGAAGTTAACTAGCCATGTTTGATGTTCATTTAAAGACAAAAGATTCCCTCCTAATGCTCAAATACTACGCAACACGTCCTTAATATTCTAACATTATAGGAAACTTTATTAAAAAATCGCCATTTATTATGGTTCTAAAATTTTTCAAACAGTAACAGTGAAAAGCCTGTGTCTGAACACAATCAGACACAGGCTTTTTATTTAATCAAAATTTTCTAATACTTCAAAACACAACCCACTAATCGTTCATAATAAAACGATCGATCAATGCCCCAACAATTGATCCAACAAATGGTGCTGTGAGGTAGACCCACAAATCTTTCATTGGCAATCCACCAGCAAATAATGCTGGGTATAACGAACGAACCGGATTCATTGATGCACCAGTTAAGTTACCCGCAGCAAAGACCAAAATAGCAATTGTTAGCCCCACTGCAATTGGTGCTTGTAAATTATATGATTTTGTCTTTTCATTGTTTAATACCAAGATAACAACTAACAATACTGTGGTCAAAACTACCTCGACCAGAAAAGCCATACCGGCAGATATATTAGGAAATACCGTACCATTCAGATTATTCTTAGCTATTTCTGTTGACCAGCTTAAGCCTGCCCCTTTGAGGTAAGCTTTGTAAGTTAAAGTCAAAAACAATCCACCAATAAGACCACCGACTAATTGTGCAATAACATAGACAACTGCTTCAGCCGCCTTCATTTGCTTTGTTAAAAACATCATCAATGTCACAGCTGGATTAAAGTGTGCCCCAGACAATGGTCCAAAAGCATAAACCAAGACGGCTAGTGAAACACCCCAACCAATTGAAGGTCCTAATAAGTCATTATATCCACCCATAACGACTAAAGCAGGTCCAAAAAACACCAACAATGCTGTTCCAAAAACTTCCCCAAAAATCTTCTTTTTCACTTTTTTACCCCTCAATTGCATCATTGACCATCTGCAAGAATGCAGCTGGTTCTAGTGATGCGCGACCAATTAACAACCCATCAATATCTGCTAAGCCAAGAATTTCTTTCGAATTTTCTGGCGTGACTGACCCACCATATTGGATGCGAATTTTATCAGCGACTTCTTGTGTAAACAAGATAGCTAATGACTGACGAATAACCTTAGCAGAGTGTTCGATTACTTCTAGTGATGGCGTCTCACTTGCGCCAATTGCCCAAGCTGGCTCGTAAGCAATCACAATATTTTCCGCCCTTTGTTTATCAACACCTGCTAAGCCCACTGCAATCTCTGTCAACGGTGCCATATCCTCGTCATCCGGGTTATAGCGTGTCGTATCTTCAGCAATTGCAACAATTGGTATCAACTCGTTACGTAGTGCTGCGGTAACCTTTAGTCCCACTGATCCATTGGTTTCCTTAAACATTTTACGTCGCTCATAGTGACCGACAATCGATCCTGACACACCAATATCAGCCAAGGCAGCCGGTGATGTTTCACCAGTATATGAACCTTCATCAGCCCAGTGCAAATTTTCAGAAATCACAGCGACTGGTATGTCCAGCTCTTGACTCTGTTTAACCATTTCATGTAAATAAATATCTTGCGCTGCAATACCTACCCTTACTCTTTTAGGATCTGGCAGTTTTCCTTGGATTTCTTGTAAGAAATCATAAACTTCGGCAACCTTTTTGTTGGTCTTCCAGTTTGCAACAATTAAAGGAATTCTCCCCGTCATTAATTTAACTCCTCTTTTAGCGCTTTTAATTGCGCTTCATCACGTAAATGTACATATTCTGCTGTCATAGCTTGCTTTGTCTCATCAGACCAATCCAATATCTTAGCCATTTCATCAATCACAGGTTCTTCAATGCGTGCTAAGTTTTCTGATTTAAATAATAGATAGTTCGTACGACGTAAGAAATAATCAATTGGTCGTAGAACAAATTCTTTATCTATGGCGTAATGCAACATACTTGTTTCAGCGACAGATAGTTTAGGTGCTGAAACTCCTGATTCAATGTATGCAATGATTTCAGGCGTATTAGAGCCATACAAATTTGCAATCTCCATCGCTTTAACTTCATTCACATCATGTTTTTCTAATTCTTCCGCATACTTCGCAAGTTCACCATCAACATCATTTGGATTAAAATGGCCACCTGATACTGGATATTTAGTTGAATCAATTGGTGTCACTGCTTTATCAAATTTGTCAGTAAAGAGTTTTGTTAATTCAGTCATCGTTTCTGATGCCATCAAACGATAATCCGTTAACTTACCACCTGATACATTAACAATGCCATTCTCTACATTAATTTGGAAACCACGTGAAACACTTGACGTACTCTTTTTAAAGCCAGTCAGATGATCTAATTGTTCATCTACTACCTGTCGTTCAATTTCGTGGTTGAAATACTGATCAAGTTTTTCATCTAAGGCATGCAAACTTTCATCCGATGCCACCTTCTTAGCAGTATTGCCGTTATAATCACCGACACCACTGATCAATGGACGCAAGCCAGCCCAACTTGCTTGCACATCATCAATGGTAATATGCGCATTAGGGAACCGACGATTGATTGCCGTTAATAGGTAATCAACATCCGCCTTTTCTACCTTTGGATGCATATAATCCCCAGTATAATCAGTATCAGTTGTCCCAAAGTAAGTCTTATTGGCACGTGGAATAACGAATAACATGCGACCATCATGGAAGCCAGAATCAAAGTACACCGTATTTGGCACTGGTAAACGATCCTGATTAATAACTAAATGCACACCCTTTGTCGGACGAATCGCATCGCTGGTGGTTTCATCCGCAAATTTTGTAATCGTGTCATGCCAAGGACCGGCCGCATTTACTACAACTTTTCCTTTAATATCAAATAATTCCTTGGTAAAAGTATCTACCACACTAATTCGTTTTTCTGATCGATCAGCCACAACTGCGGTAGCTTTTAAATGACTAACAGCAACAGCACCATCACTCACGGCTTGTTTAATATTTTCAATGGTTAAGCGTGCATCATTATTCTGATAATCAAGGTAAATTGCTAATCCAACCAAGCCTTCATTATCCAACATTGGTAGATAGTCGTGGGCTTCTTCAGCTGACAACAACCGATGAACATACGGACTATCATCAGGTACATTGGCCAACTTATCATAAATTTCCATGGCAATTTCAGCACCCATCGGCGTGAATGTTGCTTCAGGTTCATCATAAAGTGGCATTAACATATGCGATGGACGCGGAATGTGTGGTGCAACCTGTTGCACACGGGCACGTTCTGAAACGGTGTCAGCAACCACATCAACATCAAATGTCTTTAGGTAACGAATACCACCATGTACCAGTTTAGTTGAACGACTACTTGTTCCTTCAGCAAAATCCTGCATATCAATAATTGCTGTGCGTAATCCTGACGCAGCTGCTTGAAGCGCAATACCAGCACCTGTAATACCAGCACCAATAATGACAACATCAAAATCTTCATCTTTTAATTTTTGAATGGCTGCGATACGTTGTTCACTCTTAAATCGCATTACTTCGTGCCTCGCTTCTTAGGTTTGAAGACCCGAGTAGCTTTAACAGCCAATTGCCATCCTTCATACAGTTCTTCAGCATCTTCTACGGACATTTCTGGTTTAAACTCCGTTGCTTGTTGAGTCATTGTCTTTAATTCATCAATGTCTTTCCAGAAACCAACAGCTAAACCGGCTAAGAATGCTGATCCCATGGCAGTTGTTTCAACATTGGCAGGACGTGATACTTCTGTTTGTAACAAATCTGATTGGAATTGCATGAGGTAATTATTCATTGATGCACCACCGTCAACGTGTAACTTAGCAATATCAAGACCAGTATCCTTGCGCATAACATCAACAACATCACGACTTTGATAAGCCAATGATTGCAAGGTTGCCTTCACAAAATCTTCACGCGTCGTTCCACGAGTCAAACCAAAGACTGAACCACGGGCCTCTGAATCCCAATAAGGTGCACCAAATCCTGTAAAGGCTGGTACAACATAAACCTCATCTTCATCAGCTGAAGCATTGGCCATATCTTCACTTTCAGGACTTTGCTTAATCACTCGCATTCCGTCACGTAACCACTGCAATGCTGAACCAGCAACAAAGACTGAACCTTCAAGCGCATAAGTTACCTTACCGTCAATACCGTAGGCAATTGTTGTTAACAGCCCATTCTTTGAAATCTTCGCTTCATCACCTGTATTCATGACAACGAAAGCTCCAGTACCGTATGTGTTCTTAACATCCCCCTTATTAAGAGCCAGTTGACCAAACAATGATGCCTGTTGATCACCTGCAATCCCCGCAATTGGTACCTCAGCACCAAAGAAGTGGACCGGAATGGCTGTCCCATAAACTTCTGAAGACTGGCGAACTTCTGGCAACATCTTTGCCGGAATGTTCAACAAGTCTAATAATTCTTGATCCCATTTTAAGTTCTTAATATCAAACATCATGGTACGAGAAGCGTTGGTGTAGTCAGTAATGTGCACCTTACCACCCGTTAATTTCCATACCAACCAAGTATCGATCGTACCAAACAGTAATTCACCATGTTCTGCTCGACTTTGAGCTCCACTGACTTGATCCAAAATAAAGCGAATCTTAGTTGCCGAGAAATAAGCATCCGGCACTAATCCTGTTTTCTCTTGAATCATTTCTTGATAACCGTCAGCAATCAATTTTTCAGCAATTGGTGCCGTTTGACGTGATTGCCAAACCACCGCATTATAAATTGGTAATCCAGTTTCCTTATCCCAGACAATGGTTGTCTCTCGTTGGTTAGTAATACCAACGCCCGCAATATCATTAGGATGAATACCTGATTGAATCAGAGCCGTAGCGATCACTGCTTGAACAGCAATCCAAATTTCATTAGCATCTTGCTCAACCCATCCTGGTTCTGGATAGAACATTGTGATTTCACGTTGTGCTGATGCAATAATCTTGCCTTGCTTATCATAAATCACGGCACGAGTACTTGTTGTCCCCTCGTCAATTGATAGTACATACTTTTGCATATTAATACCCCCATTGGATGACTCAACCACACAGACGACTTTTCATGTCATTGATGGTGTAAGCGTTTTCTAACAACTCATCCAGCGTACAACGAAACAATAAATTTCACAATGTTCATTTTTAATTCAATTTAAATCATTAAAAAATTCACAAAACAGTAATTTATCAACTAATTCTTGAATTCATTTCATGACTAAACAGGTAAAACATTGTCATAATGCATGCTATTGAACATTCATTATACCCACATATGAAATTGTTTTACATTTTTACTGTTTATGTAATTTGTATAATGAAAGTCATTAACAAATAAAATTTAAAAAAACTTTTTTTCACAAACAAGTTTTTAATAAATTATTTAAAATTACTAGCAATTTTGACCCACTCATTTTATTTTCATTTAAAACAACAAACAAAAAAGTTCTGGAAAGAATCGTTTTCACGATTCCTTCCAGAACAAAATTTAAATTACTTTATTCAAAATTGATTATGTGACCATTAATCAGCCTTTTTATAATCGGCCGGTGCTGGTCTACCCTTAACTTCTTTTTGTGGGCTAAATGGGGTTGATTCCTCTTCTTGAGAATCTTTTTCTACTTCTTCTGGTTTGTTATCTTTTTCAGTCATTAAATAAAACCCTCCTTGGTGAATAAAACTAATCAATCCTTGTAGGCTATGACGTTATTCTAACAGAACGAATTCGTAATAAAAAGTAAAACGTCTTAATCGCCGTTAACCCAGTGCCGCAACAACCGCATCGTTAAACACAGGCAAATCCTTAGGTTCACGGCTTGTAATCAAATTACCATCGATTACCACCGGCTTATCTTCAATGCGTGCCCCAGCATAATACAAATCAGGCTGGACCGTCAAATAAGATGTCATCGTGCGTCCATGAACCAAGCCCGTCTGAATCATCAGCTGTGGGCCATGACAAATACTTGCTGTTAACTTATTCTTTGCCAAGAAATATTTGACGAAATCAACAAATCGCTGATCAGCACGTAGTTGATCAGGTGAGAAGCCGCCAGGAATAAATAATGCATCAAAGTCCTCTGGCTTTACTTCAGAAATCGCCTGGTCAATGGTAATCTTTGTCCCATGCTTTCCTGTGACGGTTCCCTTTTCAAAACCAATTGTGGCCACATCATGACCAGCATCTTCAATTGCTTTAACCGGATCAGTATACTCAACATCTTCTACAAAATCAGTAACAAGAACTGCAACTTTCTTTTTCATTGTTAATAACCTCCCGTGGTTAGTAGACCTATCATCTACCATATCCACACCATAACATATTTACTTTGTTGTTGTTAAGTTATAAGTGTTGAAAAAATTAGTTGGAGGTGTACAGAGCTTCATTATTTTACAGTTTTTGTACCACCAGCATCACCGTTAACCCCCTCTTCTACACCTGGATTGTACCAATCAACGTGAGCATTCGTTTTTTGTTTCGTTAAATCAAAATAGTTAATAATAGGATCAGGTGCTTTGGCCCACGTATAGCTTTTCTTCAACTGCCCAATTGTTGTAATACGATATGCTGTACTTGGAAATAAACAAGTAATAATTGTTACCTGTGCCTTTTGACTGGGATCAAGCACACTCACGTCATCAGCCTTAACCAGCCGTTGTTGTTTGATACGATATTCAAAAATGCCGTCACTATTAGCTAGGTAAATGGCTTGATTATTCAACCAATTACTTTTTTGTCTCTGCCCATTCACAAGATAAGGTGAATCATTTTGATAATTTTGCTGCAAACCACTAAACCCCGTTAAACCATCATCAGAATTATGACTAGCCAGTCCATAATTACCTTGCCCCATTACTGGTACTTGCTTACCAGTTGGATCTACCGAGCTACGATTTGCATAATTTGCACCTGCTTGCAGACCTTTTTCTGAATAAGCATCATTAAAAATAGGCTCAAGAATACCAACAACAGGTATACTAACAAATCCTTGCTTTTTTAGACCAGTTTGCGTTTCACGCATTAGGCGTTGTCTAATTCTATTACGATCAACTAAACTCGTCTTCTTGTTATCATCAACTACGACCCTATGTGAACGTATTTCTTGCACGATTTTATTATGAACATCAAACCAATTTTGTTGGTAGCAAATGTAACTAATGCTACATAAAATGATAATAGATAAAAGGATCTGCAATAATATTTTTGCTTTTTTCATATTAAATTTTTACCGACCACTGACCATTATCCTCATTCATTATCGTTGTCTTCCTTGATGGATAACTCTTCATATACAGTTGTTTGATTTTCTTTGTACCAAATAAAATTGACATATTCTGTATCGGATCCATTGTTTTCATACAATACAAACCTCCTGGTAAGTCATTGAATTGTGCTAACCCTTCTTTATCTGTCATAACAATATATGGTTCTTGGTGTCTAAAAATTTTCTTTCTTCCATTCTGGTTATATAACTGGTATTGCACACCAGCTACTGGTTGATTACTTTGGTCAACTACTTTAAAGATAAAATCGTAAGAATAGCCCTTTAATAGATACCTATGAATCAATCTCGCTAGTAGGATTAACAATGATATTGCCAATACAGCAATTGCTACTAAAATCAATAATTGATTAATTACATTTTGTTGATTAGCTCGCTTAATTTGTTTAGCAATTCCTTTCGTGTATGGCACTCGATGTCCTGTAACCAATAAGCGATCGGTATTGATCATGTATGGTGTACAAGTTAATAACGTTGCTAAATCCTGATTTGCTGTAATTTTAAGGACAGCCGTATTTGTTGGTTTAACGACCTGAATTTTATACACCTTATATGCCATCTTTTTATGATTAACTGTCAGTACAAAAACGTTTCCTTTTTTGACATGATTTAAATCAGTAAATAATTTACGGCTTGCTAAACCACGGTGTGCTGAAATGACAGTATGCGTATTTTTACCGCCTACAGGATATGAAGTTCCTTGAACAACAGTTGCGCCATAATTTAACAACAGTGGTGTTGTTTTATCAAAAAGTGGTACATTTACTTTAATTTTTGGAATTGAAACACTTCCAATTAAATGCTTATCAATGTTAATTCGCTCAGTTTTAGAACTACCTGAAAATGGATCTTTTCCAGCTGTCATACCCACTCCAGCTAATCTCGCATTCTCCTTACGCATCTTATCAGCAGTCTGATTGTTAATACCCGTTAAATGAGCAAGACGAAAATCATCAATAAAACTATTTGCAGCGTTCACATAAAATGGATAGAGCGCAATGCCCAGTCCAATAAACACCATAATAACCATCAATATTTGTAATAACTTATTAAAATGACGTGGTCTTTTTCTACGCATAATCTTATTTCCTTTATTAAATTGATATGTATTAAAAAAGGGGCTGACTTTGTTTAAAGTCAACTCCTCATTTATGAAATCAAAAATTAGACTTCTTCACGACGCTTTGCAATACGGTAACCAATTGCTGCTAGTACAACAACAACAAGTCCTGCAGCAATGTAAATATAAATACCATTACCACCAGTTGAAGGTAACAATCCCTTAGTAATATTATCAATTTCAACCTTTTGTGCATCAGCATAAGAACCTTGTGTTACGACAAACTTAACTGGAGCAGTTAACTTTGCATAACCTTCAGGTGCCTTTGTTTCAATCAAAGCATAACTTTGACCTTCTTCTAACTTACTTGAATAAGGAAGACCCTTTACTTCAACTAAACCAGTTGCATTTGAAGTGTAAGTTGTTGCATTAGTATCTGTACCTGACCAAGTATACTTGCCATCAGCAGCTTGATTTGCATAAGAAACAACCTTTCCTGAATTATCAACCTTAACTAATTGGAATTCAGCATTGGCCAACGTCTTGTGGCTGTCCTTATCTTGCTTAATAAATTTAGCACCACCAGTATAAATCTTAGGACCCTCTGCAGGTGTAGTTGTGACATCACTACCATTACCAATGGTCAATTCTGCCTTGTTCCCAATAGCAACATCTGGCACAGCATCATTAGTCAATGTCACATCATAATTAACAACTAACTTCTTGCCAGCTGCTGCTTGAACAGCTGCCTTTGATGTATCAAACGTTACCTTAAAACCATCACCGTTAGCAGTAACTGTATAGTCAGTACCTTTTGTTAACCCAGTAACGGCAACACTATTGACATCAGCTTTGATACCTTTATTTGGTGTATCCACTACTTCAAAAGTTGCTTTATCTTTGATGTTCCAAGGAACAGCCACAGTAATGTTGTACCCAAATGTCTGTCCATATTCAGCGTTGTAAACCTTATCACCATTAGGTAAAGTAACTTCTAATGATTTCTTTGAATCATCATTTAAATCCTTTGTGATTGCTTCTGTCTGCTCATCCTTAGGATAAATTTGTACGTCATTATTAATTTCCGTATTTGATCCTGACTTAAAAATTGGCAAAGTCAAAACAATGGGTGCAGCCTTTTGTGTGATATTTGAAGGAGAATCTGTTTCGACAAATAAATATGTCTTATAGTTTCCCTTGCTATCTTTCATTGGCAAATTACTAAATGTTGCAACACCATCTTCCTGATTTGTCGTTGTCGTTAGTTGATCTGCTACTTTGTTAGCGTAAGCTGGTGCAGCATCAACAGCATCCTTTTGGACAGCTGTCGTTGCTTGTTCGGCTGTATCACCGGCAGCACGTAAACTTAAGTAATGATCAGTGACATCATAGACAGTAAATGTGACCCCGTTTAATCCAGTACCACCAAAATCACTCATCACATCACCTGTATTTTGCTTGTCTGCAGGTACTTGCCCTTCATCAAACACACGTTTGTGTAATGTCACATTAAATGCATCACTTGTCGTATCTGCGTTAACTGTTTGCACACTAGCAAATAGTTGAAATACCAACGGTACCACTAAAATGATGCTTGCTAAAATATGGAAAAACCCACTCCTAGTTTTCATTCGTCTTCTTTTCCCTTCTGAGATAAATAATTATTACACCGCTGATTAGCATTACAAAAATACCAATCCAAAACGTCTGACGTTTCATTTGCCCGGTTGTAGGTAACCAACTATGTGGTTGATTACTTGATGTTGTTGACCCACTCTTAGATGGCGTAACAGTTGCTGGTTGTTCAGGATGAGATGGCACAATCGGTGGCACATCACCTGGTAAAACAGTCGCTTTAATAAAGATATTGACCACCCCTTGTTGATGACCCGTATCATCTTTAACGGGTAAATTAATAACTGTCGGTTGCGCAAATACCTTGTCCCCATTCTGATTATAACTATCACCTGTTTGAACAATTAAAATAGCTATGACATCCTGATTCAGCACAACATTTGGTGCTTGACCATTATTATTTGTTTTTACAGTTGTTATCAATGACAAATGATTTGCCCCAATATAAGACTGTATCCGCATGGCATCTTTACCTGCTAAATGTTTCTTCAAGCTAGTGGGATCAGATGAAATTTGATATTGATTTGATAAATCATAAACTTGGAACGTTGTATCCTTACCATCAGTCCTACCGTCCATATCCAACAACTGCCCATTGTGAATGACCAGCTGAGTTACAGTTGGCACAATTTCTTGTGCATTAACGGTTGGCGACGATTCTACAAATAATCCAACAATAACTAATAAGAATGATGTAAATAAGAATCGTAATTTCATATTTACACCTCCCCATCAGCATGACGATAGCCATAGTAACCAAATACTAGTGAACTAATAAAAATAATCATCCCGGTTAAAATATATGGCCAAATGCCTGTACCACCAGTCTTAGGTAATACACCATTCTCACTATTTTTAATCGTTACTGTAATTTGGTTATGCTTGTCATCTTGTGAAAGCGTTACTTCATTTGCTATGGTACTATCAGAGAATGATACCTTTCCTTGATTATCAATCGTTATGTTCAACTTTTTAGCCATAATGTGATACCCACTTGGCGCCTTGGTCTCTTCCAGAACATACTGACCAGGTTTTAAATCGGTAAAGGTCAAGTGACCGTCATCATCTGATTTGCCAGTAACATTCACATTATTATCACCAGTTAAACGAAATTCAGCATTAGCTAAATGCTTACCACTACTTGCATCTACTTTCACAACTGATAAATCAAATAATTTCAATGCATCATATTGCACAATTGTTAATACAGGTGCACCGCTCTTATCTTTATAAACATAAAAGCCATCATTATTCGGTGTCGTTGTTGCTGTTATTTCCTGACCATTTTCATTCAAGAATTTACCATCATCAGTTACTTGGAAACGAACTCTTGAAGTTTTAAGATCATAACCTTGTGGTGCCTTTTCCTCAATAACTTCATAGTAGCCCGGTTTGATTGATTTCAACGTATCAACACCGTTAAAATCAACTGGCGTAAAACTTGTATCGACTGCTGCCCATTTATCTGTGTACTGTGTCAATTTAAAATTAGCACCCGATAACGAATTTTGACTATTTGCAGCAAATTTTTTAACGGTTACACCTAAATTAGTATTGGTAATCGTATACGTATTATCTTGACCATCGATTGTTGATACGAAACCCGGCACATCTACTTCTGACTTTACTTGATAGTTGAAGTTTTGGCCTGCATTGTTAAACTTTGGCAGAGCAACTTCTTGATTATTGACCAATAGATGATCAATTTTTTCTTGTTGCCAATTGTCCGCCTTTGTTAACGTGCCAGTGGCAGTCGTCCAATTATTAGCATCAGTTACTGAATCACGACTAACAGTGTAAGTAATACTATCAGGTACTTTTTCATCACCTAATATATGCCATTCTTTTTTAACATTTAATGTTGTACTTGGTGCCTTCGCTGAAGGAATTCCAAATTGAACAGTCGTATCCTCATCACCCTTGGGCTTAAAGGTCGTATTACCATTCATTTGATACCAATAATCCGGTTTAAAATCATTCGTTTCGGTATTAATATGCACTTGATAATGTACTTGAATTTCTTGATCATCACCTAAAGTGATATTTGAGACGTTCAATTGATTACCTGAGATAACAGCCTTAGGCAAATGATCATTATCAATTGATTTAGAACCAACACTGGTTACATCAACCAAACTTGGATTAGCATATATGAATTGTTTTCCCAGAGGATCAGCAATTGTTCCATTAGCAACATTATTAAAATTGTTGATAATATTATCTGATTGTGAATTTAAATAAGTCACGATATCATCTGCAGAATTGGCATCTTGATACATGCCTGGTGATGCAGTTTTACTAATACGGTTTCGAACTTCAGCAGCTGTAAGATAGTTGCCATCATTAGATAATTGGATCCCTAATGTGTGAATCTCAGCCCCATTATCTTTGGCAATTTTTGCTTGCCCCAATGTCGCTGGAAAAGTATCACTGATTGTTAACCTATTTTGACCAGAACCTACAGTATAACTACGTTGTAACTTAGAAGTATTTCCTGGTTGATCCATTGCGGTAGAAAAACCAGTTGCATATATAGTGCCATCAATCGTTGTTGCTGATGTGACCTTATTAGAAAATGTTGGCACACCATCAGTCAGCAAAATCATCATTTTCCTGTTGCCACTATTATCACTAGATAACATGTTGGCCCCGCGTTGAATACCGTCCTGTGTATATGTCCCACCATTAAATGCACCTGACAGAGCATTATTTATTTGATTTTGATGAGCATCTGAAAGCGATGCCATACCAACTTCTTCATTTCGATATCCGCGGCCAGGACTCGAATAGCCAACTAAACCAACATTGACGTACTTTCCCACGCCAGCTTGGCTAATTGACGACATGAAATTTTTTACACCTTGTCGAACGGCTTCTGCTCGACCAGTTCCTTGTTCCATCGAACCAGACATATCAACAACCAAAACAATATCAACTGGTTTTATATCCTGTTGTGCAGATCCCTTAACATTCAAATAAACATCATATAAACCTTGTGTGCTGGTTTCCTTAGCATATTTACGAATTGCATAATCTGGCTTATTTTGATCAGCGCCAAATTTTAAATAAGAATTTTTGGTATCTGACGAATCACCACTCCACGACTTATTACCATCAACTTGTGTACCAAAGCCACCTTGGTGGTTAATAACCGTCGTTTGTCCCGTTGGTTGCCAACTTGCTGTTGGATAAATGCCGTTACTATCATTTGTGTAATTTAATAACGAGTTATCCGCTGCATATACATGATTGATCATGAATACCATAGCAAATATTCCCATAAGAAGTGCCATTACCCAATGCCATTTTTTTGTTAACACATACCTTCTCCCCTCCTGCTTTTTTCTACTTTAAGTTACATTTAATACAATAGACTAATTGTGTAAGGTGAAATTTTTAATTTATTCAAAAAAATATCAATATTTTTTGTTATGTATAAAAATGTGACATTTAATCATAAATAAAAACCACCCGTCAAACGGATGGCTTTTATTTATACTATCAATCTTAGTTGAAATTATAGTGCGCCTATAATTATGAATGAGCATTTACACCATTTTATTTCAGAATTATTGATTAGGAAATAAAAGTTCCACAATTAAGTGGCTAAAGTTTATGTACGCAAGATACACGGTTAATCTATTTTAAGGTCAATACTATCAAGAACAAATCATAATTTCTTTGTCAAAAAATTATCATATTTTTCAAAAATTCACAAAAAAATGATAATTCACCTTCTTTTTTGAAGAAATTTAACATAAATTTCGAACTATGATTATCGGTATATATTGCTTAAGTATAACTTAAACAATCAACCATGTAATCAATGTGAGGTATTTAAAATGCTAAAAGAATTTATTCCATTTATCGATAAAGACCGTTACCTCACTATTCAACTGTTTGAGTTTCTAGCATCACAAAAAAAGACAGTTCATACATTTTTTGAAATCCAGGAAGCTCTACAAGTTAGTCAATATCGAGTGAAAATAACTATTCATGATGCTATTAACCTTTCAAAAGATTTTCCAACCTTCAAACTAACATTTGAAAATGATATTTTATCTGCCTTTAATATCAACAACTCCTTATTAAATAAAATCATTGATTTTGAGGCTCATAAATCTCTGCGTTTCCGCATATTTTTGCACACGACCTTAAATATTTACAGTGAGTCTGACACAGAGTTTCAGCGCAATGTCGGTATTAGTCCATCCACTTACTTTCGTTTAAAAAAAGGGCTTTACCAGGATATCGGTTCAAGTAAAATTGAATGTATTAGAAAGAGTGAAGTTTTTGCACGATACTATATTTATCAAGTACTAGTTTATTTCTCATACTTTGACTATTTTCCAAAATGCATAAAAGACAGTAAAAAATTTATTAAAATGAAAAATTCCATTGCTTACTGCTCATTGATCTGGAAAATTACACCGACTGAAAGTCAACGAAAACAAATTAATTATTTTGTCGCTATCGGTATCTTACGATCGAAAAATCAACATCATATCCCCGAAAACGACAATAAATATTTAGTAGAAGTACTTTCACAGGAACAAGTGTTATTGTTCATGAAACATTTATCTAAAGACTGGTACCTGCTTGAAAAAAATGCTTTATTAGTTACTCGCTATGCACTGACTTTTCTTATTAGCATCAACAATTTACCCGTATCGCAGTTAGGATTTTTAAAGAATTTTGATGAAATTCAATCTGTAACAAATCAACAAGTAGACATTATTAAAGATTTGGCTGGCACATCACTGGTTGATACTGACATAATAGATTGTCAGAATAAATTATTAAAAGCGAATGCCAGAATCTTAAGTCCTTTTTTTAAAACTGATTTATTTTTCACCGAACAGCACTGGCACTATGCCAATTTATTGCGTAATGGTGCTGTTGAGAACTTAATCGATGAATTTACTAGCTTAATTGGTAGCGTTAATTCTACTCCTTTCAATAAACAAGAAATTGCTCAAATAAAAAAGGATTACGCCTTGATTATTTTACCTAAATTATCAATTCACAATCTCATTTTGCCAGTTCATATTGTCATTGATTTTTCTGAAGGCAATTTATTCAATGATTATATTGCCAGTGGGATTCAAAGCATTACTGGTTTAAATATTAAAATCGATCAGCACCTTAGCAGTCTGACGGATATCTATTTAACCGATACTTTTAATCCTTCGTACACCAAACAACAAATCATTTGGCCTGCAATGCCCCAAAAAAGTGATTGGCAACAGTTAAAAGCCTACATTATGGATTTACAAAAGAATCGTTTTAATAAGTTGGATAAAACAATTGATTATGGTGAATAATTTTAGAAGCCAATTTACTTAATAAATCACGATTAAGTAAATGAAATAACACATGAATAAAAAATGGTTGGATGCTTTTAGTTAGCATCCAACCATTTTTTCTTAATCAATATTTTATGGTAAATCATTACCTGCCGCAAAATAGATGTCGTACCATTCCTGATGTGATAACTGCACATCACGCCCATCAATCATCTCAGTCAAACGACTCGGCGTCATTGAACCAAGGATAACTTGCATATTTGCTGGGTGTGTCAAAATGAATGCGACTGCAATCCCATTCTTTGTTGAATGGTGCTTGTCGGCAATTTCTTGTAACTTCTTGTTCAACTCTGGGAACTTATCATTATCAATAAAGTGACCTTCAAACATCCCATACTGGAATGGTGACCATGCTTGAATTGTCATATTCTTTAATTGTGAATATGGTAAGATACCACCATCATGATCGACTGAGCGACTGTCTGCCATGTTAACGTGCAAACCTGCATCAACCATCCCCGTATGCATCACACCAAATTGCAGTTGATTAGCAACCAATTTTTGATTCAAAACTGATTGTAACAATTCAATTTGCCAAGGATTCATGTTTGAAACACCAAAATGCTTTACTTTACCTGCTGCTGATAATGTATCAAATGCAGCCGCAATTTCTTCAGGTTGCATTAGCACATCTGGCCGATGTAATAAGAAAACATCCAAATAATCTGTCTTTAAGCGTGATAGTTCTGCATCGACTGAGGCAATCAGATGCTCCTTAGAAAATTCGTAACGTGGTCCCAAAATACCATCTTCAGCCACTGGTCCCTTGTCCGATAAGATACCACCCTTTGATTGTAGAATGATATCTTCACGCTGAACGCCAGCCGCTTTTAGTGCCCCTGCCAACTTTGAAGTTGACTGACCATTACCATAAATATCAGCTGTATCAAAAAAATTAACACCCTTTGATAACACGGTTTCTACGACTTCTTGTGCTTGCGCATCTGTTTTATCCCCCATGCGCATGGCCCCCAACGCAATTGTTGGTACCATCAAACCAGAACCACCTAAATTAATTTGTGACATATTTTGCATTCCTCCCTTTTCAGGGTACATTTTACACTCTTTTCTACTGAGAAACAGTGTTGACATTATGAATAAATTTTGCTTGATTTATTGTCTATTTTTCGCATAATTCGCTTCAATTTTCGCTTTGTCTTTTTCCCACCATGCTTGATTTTGCTGATACCAGTCAATGGTTTGTTTTAACCCCGCATCAAAATCCAAATACTTTGGTTGCCAATTTAATGTTTCCTGCGTTCTCGTTGCATCAATTGCATATCGCAAATCGTGACCGGCACGATCCTTAACAAATTCAAAATCATCTACAGGTTTTCCCATTGCCTGTAAAATTTTCTTTAAAACAGTGAGATTATCCTGTTCACCATTTGCACCAAGAAGATAGGTCTCACCGATGGTCCCGTGCATTAGAATTTCCCAAATACCAGCGACATGATCAGTAACATGAATCCAATCTCGAATATTTCGCCCATTACCATATATTTTTGGCTTAATGCCACTCATAATATTAGTAATTTGGCGTGGGATAAATTTTTCAATATGTTGATAGGGACCATAATTATTCGATGTATTAGAAATGGTTGCTTTTAATCCAAAAGAACGCACCCACGCTCGAACCAGTAAATCTGAGCCAGCTTTCGTTGCTGAGTATGGTGAAGATGGATTATACCTAGACACTGGCGTAAACTTTTCATTTCGACTAGTTTCATCTAATGGTAAATCACCGTAAACCTCATCCGTTGAGACATGGTGGAAGCGGACATCATAGCGACGAGCTGCCTCAATAAGTGTAAAGGTACCCATTAAATTTGTCTGCATAAATGGTGATGGGTCAGTTAGTGAATTATCATTATGACTTTCTGCTGCAAAATGAACGACAGCATCAGTCTCGCGCATCAATTTATCCACCAACTGTGCATCATTGATATCTCCAACAACCAATGTCACACGCTCATCTGGTAAATCAGCCAAATTTTCAGCATTGCCTGCATAGGTTAATTTATCTAACACTGTTAGTTTTACATCTGGATGTTTAGTGATTACATAGCGAACAAAATTAGTGCCAATAAATCCAGCACCACCTGTCACCAAGATATTTTTATATTTCGTCATTCACTTGCTCCAAAATTTTTTCATAGTATTTTAAAAAAAAGAGGTTGAGACAAAAGATGATGTCCCAACCTCTTTTTGCTAAAAACGTCTTAATTATAGTCATGAAAGCTTGATAGCATAAACGCGTTCCAAAACAACTTTTGTCTCGCTCTCTTCCATACTAAAAACTTTTAATCTTTATTTCAAGAAATCCGGATCCAAAAATGCTGGATTTGGATACTTATAGAATCCTTCACCTGAAGCAGCTCCCGTCTTTCCTGCATCAATCATTGCCTTTAACGCCTTGGCTATTTCTCCAGCTTCTGCATCAGTTTCGGCTTGCGCCAACGATAGATTGTAAGGTGTATTTAGACCAACCACATCTAAAATCGCGAACGGACCTTGTGGTGCACCAGTAGCAATCATCCATGACTTATCAATTGTTTCGGGATCAGCAACTCCATTTACCCAGAGCTTTTGTGCAGCATCTAGCAGCGGCACTAGCAATGAGTTTAGGATATAACCATGTTGTTCCTTATACAATCGGAATGGCACCATCCGAATGTCCTTAGCAAATTGAACAACTTCATCCAAGTACTTCCCCTCAGTTCCTGGATGCCCCATAATCTCAGCATTGTTATTCTTCCAAATTTGATTAGCAAAATGAATTGCTAAGAATTTTTCAGGTCGATCAACATATTCAGCAAACTGTGATGGCACGAATGTTGATGAATTCGTTGCAAAAATTGTCTTTTCAGGTGCTACTGATGACAATTCTTGATAGTAGCTCACCTTAATTTTGACACTCTCTGGAATGGCTTCAATAACTAAGTCCGCGTCAGCAACTGCTTCTGCTAAGCTTGTACTAAATGACATGTGATCAATTACTGATGCGGCTTTATCACCGTCGTCATAAAATGCTTCATATTCAGGTACATAGCTTGCAAGTAATTGCTTTGCATGGTCTATGGCCTCATCATTGATGTCATAAAGTGTGACATTAAACCCTGTAAATGCTGTTTGAAATGCAATTTGACTTCCTAAGACACCGCCACCAGCGATAGTAACGTTCTTAATTGACATATAAAATCCCCCAATTTCATACTTACGAATAGATATATCCGACAACATTCAACATATACTAATTATATCACTCTTACCATTTTTACCCTGGTTTTGGTGTCCACTCTATTGCATATTTAATCTGCCAAATAGTGAAAACCACGAGCCAAGTCCGCTAGTAAGTCCACTTGGTCTTCAACACCAACTGACAAACGAATCAATTCATCTTTAATACCATTTTGCAAACGAATATCGCGAGGAATTGCGCCATGTGTCATAATCGCTGGTACTTCAATTAAACTTTCAAGAGCCCCTAAGCTTTCAGCCAATGTAATGACGCGTAGCTGTTCAACAAATGCTTTCGGATCTAATCCCGGTTGTAATTCGAAAGAAATCATGGCACCAAAGCCATGCATTTGTTTCTTAGCAACTTCATAATCTGGATTTTCTGGATCGCCTGGATAATAAATTTTGCTTACCATTGGCTGGCTATTTAAGTACTCAAAAATAGCCTGTGCATTCTTTAAATGTGCCCGCATGCGTAACGATAATGTTTTCATTCCTCGTTGTAGCAACCAACTTTCTTGTGGTGCTAAAATACCACCAATTGCATTTTGCAAATAGCCGATTTTTTGTCCCAAATCAGGATCTTTAGTTACTACCAAACCAGCAATGACATCGCTATGACCACCTAAATATTTCGAAGCACTATGCAATACAATATCAACACCCAGTTCAAGTGGGCGCTGGACGTATGGAGATGCAAACGTATTATCAATGATACTTAACACATGATACTGTTTTGCGATATCAGCAACTGCTGCAATGTCTGTCACACGTAGTAACGGATTGGTTGGAGTTTCTAGGTAAATTGCCTTGGTTTGCGGCGTTATTGCTTGTTTAACAGCTTCTAAATCACGTGTATCAACGATGGTAAATGTCATACCAAAACGCTTTAATACCGCATCGATCAAACGAAATGTGCCCCCGTAAACATCGTTACCAACAATAAAGTGATCACCTGCTGAAAAAAGTGAAAATACTGTATTAATTGCAGCAGACCCTGAAGCAAATGCAAAGCCGGCTGTACCACCCTCCAAATCAGCAATTAGTCTTTCAACTGCCTCACGGGTAGGATTCCCTGAACGTGAATATTCATATTTACTCTCACCAATTTTCTTTTGATGAAAAGTAGATGCCATATAAATCGGTATCGATGTTGCGCCAGTGAACTCATCTTCACTAATACCACCATGAATTAACTTTGTATCAAATTCCATTATTTTTACCCCTGTTTATCAATATCTCATTTTATCTAATAAAAAAGAGCGCGAAATTCTGATTTTCATCAGAGACTTCGCGCCCATAGTTCAACCCCAGCCAAGTGGGTATTGAACTTTTTAAGGTGATTATTCCTCAAAAATTGCCCAATACTAATCGGCCGAACATCGCATTAAGCGCGTTGTTCGACAAAAACAAACTGTTAAATTAAGCATTGTTTGATTCATAATGACCCTCCACTAGATTTATTGACACCAGTGTACCTGTATCATGACACTACTGTCAAGCACTTAAAATAATGGTGCTAACGTATCAATAATTAATTTGATATTCAAAATAGTCAATACAATTGCGATTGTATAACCTGTCCACTTAGCCCAAGCATTGTTCTTAAATTCACCCATAAACTTTGCTGAAGATGTAAAGTAGATCAGTGGAAACATTGAAAATGGTAGAGCCACTGATAAGAAGACTTGTGAATAAACCAGCAGTTGATCCAATGCGCCTTCGGTTGCCCCAAAGATGATCGTGAAGATGATGATGGGAACCAAAGCTAACCCACGGGTCACTAGACGTTGTAACCACATTGGCATCCGCAAAGTTGTATAACCTTCCATGATAATTTGTGCAGTCAAAGTTCCAGTGATTGTTGAATTTTGACCTGACGCTAGCAAAGCAATGGCGAACAACATACTCAAGAATGGGCTAGCAATCGCGCCGACAATCTCACGATTGTTAAGGGCATTGAACAAATCACCAAAGGCTTCTAAGTCAGAGCCATGACCGAAGAAGAGTGCCGCACCGACAATCAACAACAAGGCGTTAACGATAAAAGCACCAGTCAATTGAATATTTGAATCCCAAGCCGTAAATTTCAATGCTTCCTTAATGCTCTTCTTATCACGTTTTACTTGACGTGTTTGTGAAATTGATGAATGTAGGTAAAGGTTGTGTGGCATAACTGTGGCACCAACAATTCCTAGTGCTAACATCAATTGACTATGATGCAACACTTCCTTGTGTGGCACTAAATTGATTGCTGCGGCACCCATATCGGGCTTTGCCAAAATCGCCATGTACAAAAAGATTCCTAAAATAACCAGAATCAATGTCGCAACAATCGCTTCAATTTTACGGAAACCTAACTTCATTAATAATAGCAGTAGCAACACATCTGCTGCGGTGATCAAAACACCCCACAATAATGGTAAGCCAAATAATAAATGAATGGCGATAGCTGCACCAATTACTTCAGCCATATCAGTTGCCATAATGGCCAACTCAGTCATGATCCAAAGTAACCAACCCACCGCTTTATTCGTACTATCTCTAGTCATTTGCGCCAAATCTTTTTGCGCCACAATCCCTAACTTGGCGGCCATGTATTGTAGCAACATCGCAATTAAACTTGAAATCAAAACAACTGATAACAATAAGTAGTGGTATTGTGCACCACCGACAATTGACGTAATCCAATTTCCTGGATCCATGTACCCAACCGCAACAAGTGCTCCTGGTCCACTCCAAGCCATTAATTTACGTAAAAATCCACCTGTTGTTGGCACCTCAACAGAACCATTGATTTCAGCAAGGCTTTGATTATCTGATTCTGGTGCCGTTGTTTTCTCTACCATCAGTCCTTTTCTCCCATAATGTCTTGTTGGTAATGTCCTCTATCCTAGTATCTAATAAAGTTAACAAAATTCAAACCATTACCTATCATTTCGTTCAAGGTAACCGCTTTCAAAATGTTTTCTTAAGTGAATTGCAATATGTTCTTTTTTCAGTCTTAAATGTTAGTAATGAAAAAAGTTCCATAAACCTAGTTTTTACTAAGTTTATGGAACCTAAAATATGCCGTCGATGGGGGTCGAACCCATACTCCCTTGCGGGAACTGGATTTTGAGTCCAGCGCGTCTGCCAATTCCGCCACAACGGCATGTAATAATTAAATAAGTGAATTAATAATAAACGGTTACACCGAATGCCGTCGATGGGGGTCGAACCCATACTCCCTTGCGAGAACTGGATTTTGAGTCCAGCGCGTCTGCCAATTCCGCCACAACGGCATATTTAATTATTATTATATAAAATTATGTAAAGAGTGAATTATTCTCACTCCAAGGGCGGTAGATGGGGATCGAACCCACGCGTGCCGGAACCACAAACCGGTGTGTTAACCACTTCACCACTACCGCCATCATCAGATAAACAGGGGTAGAGGGAGTCGAACCCCCACCGACGGTTTTGGAGACCGTTGTTCTACCATTAAACTATACCCCTATTTTGAGATGGTTATTATTGATAATACGATGTATTATCAAATGGCGCGGGGCGGAATCGAACCGTCGACACTACGAGCTTCAATCGTATGCTCTACCAACTGAGCTACCGCGCCATTATAAACGGTCACAACGGGATTCGAACCCGTGATCTTTCGCGTGACAGGCGAACGTCATAACCAACTAGACCATGCGACCAATGGACGTTACAGGGATCGAACCTGTGACCCCCTGCTTGTAAGGCAGGTGCTCTCCCAGCTGAGCTAAACGTCCATTCTCTGTTGTCATAAACTCAACAACAGAAATTATTATACCGATATTTTTCAACCTTTGCAACCCTAAACCGCATATGATTTTAATTAAATATACTATCTGGCATATTTTTAGATAAAAAGCTTATATATTTAAGAGATTGTGACACCTACTCATGTCTCATTCCCAACGAAATTTCTATAACTTAACACACAAATCAATTAGGTAATTGCAACTTTGCGTCATTTCCCCTATAATATGTAATCGTGGTGGTAATTATATTAATACATAACATACAAGATGGTAGTGTAGCCAAGTGGTAAGGCAACGGTCTGCAAAACCGTCATCACGGGTTCGATTCCCGCCACTACCTTATAAAAAAGGACAAATTGACAGTGTCGCGTCAATTTGTCCTTTTTGTTTTATCTTCTATTAATTGAGTACTTGTTGCCAAATAGTTGCCATCTTATTATCCGAAAATGCTTGGGCTTTATCATATGCTGCAACAGACATTTGTGTCCATAAATCATCATCAAGCAATAGCTCCGTAACTTTTTGAGCCATCGCCAGGTTTGAACCATCAGGGACAATGTAGCCATTAACGCCATCTTCAATCAATGCGTGCGCACCATATGGCACATCAAAACTAACACTTGGTACACCATAGCTCATCGCCTCAACCAAGTTCATCCCCAAGCCTTCACCAACCGATGTTTGTAAAATAACTTGGGCTTGTTGGTAAGCTTTCTGCAAGACCGCTTCTGATACATAACCACCAAAAGTAACCCGATCAGCAACATTTAACTTAGTTGCTAACTCTTGCAACTCATGCATAATTTCTTGTGTTGCTGCATATCCATAGTATGTCAATGTTGCATCTGGCACAGTTTTAACAACCCGTGCTAAAACTCGTAATGCCTGTTCTGGACGTTTTTCAGAGGATAAGCGGCCAACATAGAGCAATTGATGTGACTGACGCTCAGACAACGTGACACGTGGTTGTGCTAGTGTTTTTTCGTCAACAACAACGTCCGGAGCAACTTTAATATTTAGTTGCGGATAACGAGTCTGCAAATCTCTTTGTTGCGCAATCGTGGGCACCAAAATAGCTGTAAATGCTTGGCCATATCGTTCTAATACATTGAGATATGCCGGATATAATTTACCTCGAACTGGCTGCTTTGTATCGCTGGTATGAATATCATGTAAATAGGCAAATTTATGATTTGTTCCCTGAACACCAGCAATAATATGATCTAGGCCACGCCGGTCTGAAATTAACGTTGTCTCAGACTGTTGACGAGTAATTTCATTTAAAAAGAATAAGAATAGTTGCTCTTCTGTATTAAACCGATAATCATGACCTAAATAATCAATCAATTTGTACATGCTTGGTAATAATTGACCATTTATATTCATGTGAGTGACTTCAAGAACTGATTCACCAGCTAAATTTAAAAATTTTTGCACTGCTAATTGACCATCTGGATGAAAGTAATCAACTGATGATTTAAAGCCACGCCAATCAAAGTTTTCCCGCACAGTTAAATTATCAGCTCGATCATAGTACAAAATATCATTAACTAATCCGACTGTTGCTGGCATCACATTTATTTTTGCCACGACACGACCAGCATCTTCAAGGGTTGAATAGTTTGGCCCATGACCAACAATATGGTACTTATCAAGTGGAATTTGTGCTAACAAACGTAGTGGCTGCTCTTGTCGTTGTACATCTGTTGTCCCCTGAAAATAATCATACATGTTTAATACTTCAGTCGCATGCAATCCGACAGCACCGGCATCACGACTTAAAAAGCGATTATAATCTCGCGTAACATAAGTTGCCTTACCCAACATACCTTGTTGCGCTATCCGATTAAAAAACTTCACACGCTGCGCTTGTGCATGTTCAGTTCCTGAATTATAGGCAAATATATTTTCACTAACAAAGTAATACATTATTGTTGTCCTCCCTGATAACCTGGCATTGCTGCAAGCTTCACTGGCCAACTTTCTTTAGCATCTGCCAATAATGATTGCCATGCTGCCCAAACAGATGCTTCTGAATATCGTTCTGCTGAGTCATAGGCACCTGTCATATATTTATCAGCTAACTTAGGATCACGAAGCACTTTTAAAATTGCTTGAGCCAATGCCTGATAATCACCATATGGCACAACTGAACCGTTAACGCCATCTTCAACAATTTCATTTGGTCCATAATTAACATCATATGAAAACGCAATTAAGCCATGCGAAATTGCCTCCATAATTGCCAAATTAAAACCTTCCATGCGCGAAGTTAAGCCATACATCATGGCATTATTCTGAACCTGATCAATATCCGTTGTGTATCCCTTTAAGGAGACAACATCTGACAAATGATATTCTTCAATTACTTGTTCCACTTCACGACGCGCCTTGTAATTATCGCTCGGATCAGGGTAACCATATAAGTCTAAAGTAACTTGTGAGAATTCCCGATGTACAATGCCAATTGCGCGCACTAAATCGTCCAAATGCTTTTCCCAGGCAATCCGTGCAAAGACAACCATTTTGCCAAATTGTCGTTCTGCGATTGGTACTCGCGGAGCGTCCAACAGGCGTTCGGGTACAATCCCAACTGGAATGGTAAACAACTTTGTCTTCGGCTGAAAACGCGCTCGAACATCAGCTGTTTGCTTATATGTAGCTGACACAACCGCATCATACCCATCAATATTATGCAATGAGAACTCGTAATTATTATTCAATAATGGTGCTGCTGGATTTTGGGCATCTGCGGTATGCGCATTATGCAAATGAAATACTGTATACGCTGGCTTTTTAAGGTGCAATAGCCCCCAGTCTCCTAAGTGTGCACGGTCTGCAATGAAAACATTCGGTTGATCAAATGACCAATAATCATCATTCAGGCAGTCAAAGAAATACTTCGTTAATTCTGCTAAAGTATCAAATTGGTAAACTTGGTCATTACGATCAATCAATCGCCATCCTGTTTTAATGATTTCACCACGCATGGTCTTTTTATGAAATGCTTCTATTACTGTACGACCGGATGGCGTTTGCCAAGTTTCAGTACCTATTTTATTGTCAGGTGTATACCATTGTTGTAGCGATATAAATCCTCGTGAATCATAATGATCGACACGATAAAGGTTATTAAAACCATCAAACCACTCAACAGATTTCACTTGACGGTCAGCGTCAACATTATAGTTCACACGTGCAACTAATTGTTCATTTGATTGCACTAAATAACGTGACTTTTCTGCATCATCAGTCATTCTGATATTTAAAACACCAAACTCGATATCCTGTACTTGTACTTTTTTCGCTGCAATTTGCGTTGCCTCTTGAAAGTAATCAAACATATTAATCAACTGATCGTCAGCAATGCCTGCATTATTAGCATTAATATGCGCATTCGGATCCCAATCACGTAAGACCACCATGACTGGTTCCTCGTTTTTATTAAATAAATCCAATCGTTTCAATTCAGCATGCTCAATACCTGACTTTTGTTTCGGCATGGTTGCATTAATAAAAAAATTCATTTGTTTCGCCTTTCAGAAGTTGGGACAAAAGAAAATGTTCCAACTTTTTTGCTAAAAATATCTTAATTAAAAGCATGTCAGTTTGATAGCATAAACGTTTTCCAAAAGTCTGAAGACTCAATGTAACGCAATTTACGCAAACTGTGACCACAATCGCACAATGGCTTGTGTACCTGCATCGGCTAACTTATTTTCATCTGCCAACTTTGAATAAAGTTGTTCAGCTAATGCTGTCATTGGTAAATCGAGCTGCATTTTTTGCGCCTCATCTAATGCAATGCGTAAATCCTTAATAAAATGCTTCACATAAAATCCCGGTGCATAATCAGCAGCCAAAATACGTGGTCCGTAGTTATCTAACGACCAATTTTGCGCAGCACCACCACCTAATGTTTGCAAAACTTGTTCAACATCAAGGTCTGCCGCCTTAGCATAACTCATGGTTTCCGCCATTCCTAACATCGTCCCTGCCACCATAATTTGGTTAGCCATTTTTGCATGCTGGCCACGACCAGCACTACCAAACAAGGAATTGGCTTTTGAAATAACTTGGAAAATTGGCTGTAACTCATCAAAGGCTGATTTTTCACCACCAACCATGATCGTTAAGGTGCCATTTTTCGCACCAGTATCCCCACCTGAAACAGGTGCATCCAAGACCGTTACCTGTTGCTTAGCACCCGCTTTAGCAAGTTCTGTGGCCAAAGTAGGTGTTGAAGTTGTCATGTCGACAACGATTTGACCAGCATGGGCACCTGCAAAAATACCGTTCTCACCATAAAATTGACTTTCAACATCTTTTGGATAGCCAACCATTATCATAACAACGTCTGCAGCTTGAGCAATTTGCCGTGGTGAATCTTGCCAAATTGCACCATGATCAATTACTGTTTGTGCATGCGCCTTCGTACGATTATAAACATAGACCTCATAGTTTGCTTGCAATAAATTATTGATAATGCCACTTCCCATGACACCTGTACCGATAAAGCCAATTTTCATCTCAAACGCCCCCTGTTTGTTATATTGCTTCTATTTTACCTTGACTGACTTAAAAAATAAAAAGGCTATTACTAAAAATATTTATATGCTACAAAAAAGAGATTGGCACAAAAAAATGTTCCAACCCCTTTAACTAAAAATATACTAATCAGCAAATACAACTTGACCATTTTCAAAAGCTGCAATGCGTGCTAATGACTCAACATGAACACCTTGATCATCTAACATTGCGCGACCCTTTTGGAATGTCTTTTCAACGACAATACCGACACCAACCACTTCTGCTTGGGCAGCTTCAGCAATTTCCATCAAACCAGTCACTGCCTGTCCGTTTGCCAAGAAATCATCTATTAGAAGAACTCGCTCACCTTCGTGTAAGAAACGCTTATCGATCATCACGTGATTTGTTTCTTGCTTTGTAAATGAGTAAACATCAGCAACATATGATTCGGCTGACAACGTAATTGACTTCTTCTTACGTGCAAAAACCATTGGTACATGTAGTGCTAATGCTGCAAAAACAGCTGGTGCAATACCTGATGATTCAACAGTTAATACCTTATCTACCTTTTCATCAGCAAATAAGCGGGCAAATTCTTCACCCAAAGCTTGCATTAACTCAGGATCAACTTGATGGTTCAAGAAATTATCAACCTTTAATACGTCTTCACCTAAAACACGGCCGTCTTGCTTGATGCGATCTTCTAAAATTTTCATGTCTGCTAATTAACCTCTTTCTCACGTCCTGGTAGCAAAATGTTTAACAACACTGCTAACACTGACGTTATAACAACTGAATTTTGAATAACTAATTTTACTATCTCTGGTAAGTGTTGGAAAATTTGTGGATAAACCGTAACACCAATGGCTGCCCCAATAGAAATTCCAGCAATCATCAAGTTTCGTTCAGCATTGAAGTCAACTTGTTTCAGAATAGTAATCCCCTGTACACCGATTGTACCAAATAGAATAATCATTGCACCACCCAAAACAGATGATGGAATAATTGTTGCTAAGGCACCAAATTTTGGTAGCAAACCAATCAATAGCAAAATTAATACTGCATAATAGATTGGTTGGCGCGTCTTGACACCTGACAAACGTACAACACCAACATTTTGTGAGAATGTTGAATATGGGAAAGTATTAAACAAACCTGACAAAATAACGGCTAATCCTTCAGCACGATATCCTTTGGCCATATCTTCATTCGTTAGCTTACGACCAGTTAAATCAGCTAGTGCGAAGTACACACCAGTTGATTCCATCATTGATGTTAAGGCAACAATCATCATCGTAATCATTGCTGACCAGTGGAAAGTTGGTGTTGCTAGGAAAAATGGTGTTGGTAGATGGAACCAAGATGCCTCAGCAACTGGTTGCAACGATACTTGTCCTAATAATCCCGCAAAAATTGTTCCAAGAATAATACCTAGTAAAATAGCAATGGACTTTATGAAGCCCTTAGCAAAAATAGTAAATAATAAAATAATAAGAATAGTTACTAATCCAATTGATAGATTAGTTAAACTTCCAAAACTTTTTGCAGCGGTATCCCCACCACCCCAATTTTGGAAACCTACTGGAATTAAAGTAAATCCGATAACTGTAATTAATGAGCCTGTCACAACTGGTGGAAAAAATTCACGCAAACGTGCAAACAATCCACTAATTAGAAAGACAAAAATACCTGCAGCAATTGTGGCACCATACATGGCACCAATGCCTAATGTACTACCGATATTGATTAATGGTGAAACTGTCTGTACAGCTGATCCAATCACAACCGGCATCGCAATTCCTGTATACCGTGTGCCTTTGATTTGGAATAATGTTCCAATCGCTGTCATAAAAATATCAGCTGAAATTAAATAAGCCATTTGTTGGGCATTAAAATGTAATGATGCTCCAATTAACAATGGCACTAAAATACCACCAGAATACATTGCCAGAACATGTTGTAATCCTAAAATAAGATTACGTAATTTACCAAAACGTCCTGTCGATGTTCGTGTGCTCGACTCCATAACTAAACTCTCCTCCAATATAGAAACACACGTAACCACTATCCCTATAGATATTTGGCAATAAAAAAACACCCTAACACGCAAAAAGCATGCAGAATGGGTGCATCAAAATATCAAAACACTATCGGTAGTCCATCTCTTGGGAGAAGGGTAGGAACTCGTTGGCCATTCTCCAACAATTATACCGACAGTGATTACGTTTTAATTATTATGTACTTAAATATAACAGACATTCTACCATTTGAAAACAATAATATTCGTCATTAGCTGATTTTTGCGGATATCAAAACCTCACGAAATCGACCCTTTGTTTAAAATTCTTATCTTTTATCAGTAAAAACCATTGACAATGTGGGGTAATGTTTTATATTTTAGCGTGAGTGGAAGTATATTGTGGGTTTCATTGTTGTCTAACAATTAAGGAGGATGCGTGTGAAAGAATTTAAAATTCAAAGTTTTGTACTGATTTTAATCTCTTTTATCTTAGGTTTTAGTGAATTTATTATTATTGGTATCCTTGATGATTTATCAAAGGAATTTTCGGTGAGCGTCGCCACAACGGGCTATCTAGTGACGATTTTCGCCTTAGTTTATGCTATAAGTACACCGATTATTACGTCTACTTTACGGAGTAACTTGTATCATGCCATGCTTGTTTTGGCGCTAGTCTTTACATTTGGGAATGCTCTAACAATCATAGCTCCCAATTATACGGTACTCGTCATCTCACGGATTATCGTCGCCATCGTTTCTGGGGCACTCGTGTCATTATCAATGACCTTCGCGACCGTTATTGCACCTATGGCAAAACGAGCCTGGTTAGTCAGTTGGATTTTTTCTGGGTTTAGCGTTGCATCTGTTTTTGGTGTCCCCTTAGGAACATGGATCAGTACAACGTTCGGCTGGCGTTTTACTTTTATTACCATTACCCTGTTAAGTATTATTACCGTATTATTGATTATCAAAACACTACCTCATAATTTGATGCAGAAGAAACAAGGACATATTCTGCAACAATTTGTTATGTTTAAAGATCCGAGAATTTATCTAAGTGTTTTCATTCAAACATGTAGTTTAGCAGGTGTGTATGTCTTTTATACTTACCTACGACCAATTTTTTCAAAAACATTATCGTTTGATCCTGGTTTAATTACTATCTTACTAACCCTTTTTGGTGTTATGTCTCTAATCAGTAACCAGGCTAGTGGTCGTATTGCGGATAATAAAGGACTACGTTTGATGCCGGTACTCTATCTGATTGAATTTATTGTCCTCATCACCATGCCGATGCTTCTTGGTAATGTCTGGTCAGGTACTGTTGATATTATGTTGGTTGGTATTTTGATGTATCTCGTGAATTCACCCTTACAATTGCATATTATGGGCGTGGCTGAAAATGACTATCCGCACTCATTAGTGTTAGCTTCTTCAATCAATTCCATTTTCTCAAATTTGGGTATCTCATTAGGATCCGCAGCTGGTGGTCTGGTTGTTTCAAACTTCGGACTCAATAATGTTGGTATTGGTGGCGCAATTTTCACCGCATTTGCCTTAATTTCAACGATTATGTTAAATAAAGTCAACGCGGCAAAGCAAACTGTTTATTAAGCATATTTTGGATTTACTAAGAATCACAAAAAAGACGGCTACTCAATTGATTTGGGTAACCGTCTTTATTTTTTGTTAAAAGAAATAAGTTAGATCCGAAGCGACCGATGGATAAGCATACAATTGCTTGGATACCGTCTCCTTCGTTAAACCTTGATTAATTGATGAAGTTAAGTAGTTAATTAATTCGTCAGCATGACTACTCAATACAGATGCACCAACAAGTTGCCCATCATGATTCAAAACAGTTTTCACGCGTGCTGCAGGTTCACCTGTTCGATATGATGTATACCAATTAGAAATATCTAAATCATGCACGGTATAACCATTCTGATTGGCTGTTTCAGTTGTCACACCTGTTTGCGCCAATTTTGGTGTACCGTACACAACAACTGGCACTGCCGGATAAGTAATAGGCTGTGACTGACCTAAAATTTCATTGGCCGCATGCTTCGATTCAAATGAAGCAAGTGGCGTAATTTTAGAAACTGGTGAGTTAGCAACATCCCCTACTGCGTAGATATGCGCATTGCTTGTACGTAAGTGCTGATCAACTAAAACACCCTTCTCTGAAAATTGTACATGTGCCTTATCTAAATCTAACGTATCATGATTACCAACACGACCAGCTGCTCGAACAATTAGTCCAGCCGACAATGTATTACCAAAACTTAACGTTGCTTCTAATCTATTATCAGTCGATACAATTTCAGTAACTTCCGTCCCAAAATACATTTGCACACCACGATCATCTAGTTGGTCCATTAAAGAATCAACCATGGTTTCATCGAATGATTTAAGCAGTCGATCACCACGAACAACCAAACTGACCTTTGCACCAGCTGCAGCAGCGATAGAAGCAAACTCAATCGCAACAAAACCACCACCAATGATGACAACTTCATCTGGTAATTCTGGTAAGCTTAAAAATTCTTCAGAGTCGACTGTTAATTCAGAACCTGGAAATGATAAGTTTGCTGGGCGTTGTCCTACTGCAATAATCCAATCTGTTGCTGAGACTGTCACAGTCTCTTGGCCACCCTGGTTAATTATTGCTGTTTGTTCATCGATAAATGTTGCTTCTCCAGCGATATGATCAATGTCACTTGCCGTTAATGATTGCTCAGTTCCTGTCGAAATTCCCTTTGTATACTGATTCTTACGAGCCATTAAATCTGGCCAGTTAATATTAACTTGACCATCAATTCCTGAACCAGACAAAAATTCAGTTGATTCCTTCGCTTCAACCGCCCCCAATAAAATTTTCTTGGGATCACAACCATAGTTCGGACATGTCCCACCCCAAAGATATTTTTCAATGACGACAACTTGTTTACCCGCATCGTGTAACTGATGAGCAGCTGCTAATCCCGCGGGACCTGCACCAATAATTGCAACATCATACTGTTTTGTTTCACTCACTGGTTTCATACCATCCCTTCATAAAACATTATTCGATACTATTATCGCAAATTTTTATTAGATGTAGGGTAATAATGTTTGGGCAAAGTGTTCCAAGTCAGCTTTATCTTGGTCAGTAAATCGATTAAACGTTATCGAATCAATATCAATCACACCGATTTTTTCACCATTTTCTCGTGTTAATGGTACAACAATTTCCGCATTTGATGCTGAATCACAAGCAATATGCCCTGCATGTTGATGTACATCATCAACGACGATTGTTTCTTGACTTTCATACGCTTGTCCAACAACACCTGAACCTGGCTTAATGCGAACAACTGCTGGTTTTCCTAGGAATGGTCCTAAAATAAGTTCATCCTGTTCATGGTCATATAAGTAAAATCCCGCCCAATTTACAGTAGCTAAGTTTTCATATAAAATCGCTGCAGCATTTGCTAAATTTGCTAGCGGAAATTCTTCAGATTCCTCACCTGTAATCCACGATGTCAATAACTGCGAAAGTAATGGTGTTGCTGTTGTTTGTTCTGTCATATCTTTATCCTCCAAATTAAAAAAGTCCCTAATAAGAACTTTTGTTCTTATTAGGGACGATGTCTCGTGTTACCACCCAATTTCATCTATCTGATACCAAACTGATACCAAATAGATCTCTGCGTTTGATTAAAACTGGGAAGATAACGATTCCTACCGTGATAATAGCTTTCACTGATCATCATTCTCAGAGTTCATCTTCATGTCACTTGCCAAACACTTTTCCATCAACCAAGTGCTTTCTATATTGGCCAAATAACGTTACTCTTCTCATCATAGAATTTTAAAAATTCAATTGACCATATCATATAAATTACCTGACTACTTGTCAATCATTTTATGAGAATTCTTTAATTTTATACAGACTGTGCTAGCCAATCCATTACCTGTTGTGGATTCAAACGCTCACCATTACCAATATGGTCAACTTGTTTGCCATCCTCAAAAAGAACAAAAGCAGGAATACCCATCAATCCTTGTTCTTGCGCAATGGCTAAGTTTGCATCACGATCGGCATCAAACCAGTTAATACCTGCAGAAGTGACACTTTTTTTAATATCTTTAACGAAAGGCTTGATAGCTTTGCAGTCACCACACCAATCAGCTTGCAAGAACATCACTTGCTTACCAGGCTTTGCGATTTCTTGGCGAATTGTTTCATCATCATTTAACTCTGGTTGATAAAATTCCATGTTCATGCCCTCTTTCACTTATTTATAGTAAGAATATCAACTATCTATTCATTAGTCAATGATAGCCTCTTTGAGTATGAACGATTAACCACCAAATCGCAACCAATTTAAATAACTAAACCTCACGCAATCGTAGATCTTGTACTCGTGTTTGCCCAATAACACGTAGGAAACGATAATAGAACCAAGCAAGCACCGCTGGGATCGCAACCCCGAAGACAATCAACAAAATCAAGCCTTGCACATTATGTGCTGCCAACCAAAGTGGTGCAATCAATGAATTCAATCCCAATCCAGCCAAAGCATATGGTACTTTAAATCCAAAGCCAACAACTGCGATTACTGCCGTCACCATCGCAATTGCTGCTGGCCCAACTGCTAGAATTGGACGCTTTAGCAAATTAGCAAATTGTACCTTAGGTGTTACCAAGCCTTGCGCAATATTACCACCGATGGTGTTTTGGTCATATGACATTGCTGTGAATGAAACAAAGGAGACGGTCGTACCAATCAGTGCCGCACCAGATGACATAGGATCCAACTGAACGGCGATTGCCAAAGCAGCTGATGAAGCCGGAGTCATCAAGAACACAAACCAAGCAAATGAAACAACCAATGAACCAAGAACTGGATTAACTTGCATGGTATGTCCTAGCGCACCACTCACCCAATTTAGTGCTGGTGTTGTCACAGATGCCAATGCTAAACCAGCGATTGAACCAACCATTGTTACCGCAAATGGTACCAAAACCATATCTAATGGTGTTTTCCCAGTCATCCATTTTCCCAACATCGCTGCAACGACACCTGCCAAAACAGCTGATACTGGTTGACCTGACGTCATAATTTGTGAACCAGCAGCTTGTGTTGCCACCCAACCAGTAGCTGTCATCGTATGAGCCGCAACACCCGATGTAAAGTAAACACTGTTCGCACCAACAGTAGAAGCAATCATTGTTGCCCCAATAACCAATGTTGACGTACGCATCATCACCGCAATAGCCATCCCCAAAGCAGGTGCTAATAACTTTTGTGCAATATTCCCAACTTGTACCAATGCATCCCAATGAATGGTTGTACCAACTGTATTAACCAACAGACCAATTCCTAAAAACACCAACACCGTATTTGAAACACCTTGCGAAACTAGGAAAACATAATCCTTGGCTGTCAATTTCTTTTCTTGCTCTTGTCCTTGCACCATAACACCTGCTCCTTTTTCTTTTGGAATTGAAGATACAAAAAACCGCTAGTTGGAAAAATCCTAACTAGCGGTTCACGAATAACAATTCAGTGATAAACTAGTCGGCCCCTTTTTAAGGCCGACACAAATTGCACGACCCTTTTAGCTGATAATAATCAAGTCTAAAATTAAGCCGCGTAATAACGCATTGTTTGTGTTGTTCATCATTGTCTTTGTCATACGATTTATCTCCGTTTTTGTTTGATGTCCTTTATTATGCACCTAAAAATTTGAATGTCAACACTTTATTTTAATCTTATTTTAATAATCTTTCTTTTAGCTCATTTAAATAATGCTGAATATACTGTCATAATCAACTTTCTTAATTTATTTTTTAAGTTTAGCGACTAAAATAACTCACCAATCATTACTTAAAAAATTGAACAAGGAGGTCCTGCTTATGAGCGTGTTTGAACAACCAATTTTAGATGCCATTATTGTTTTCCCAATTATCTGCCTAATATTATATCTACCGTTTATGTTTTATCAGTATCGTAGATATGATCGTGTGACACTTTGGCATACCATCATGACATTTAGTTTTATTTTCTATCTAACAAGTGCTTTTTTCGTTGTTAATTTACCATTGCCTTCTGAACGGTATATTCAACACTTAATCGCCATTGATTACCCAACCATGAACCTTGATCCACTAAAAATAATTAAGTCATTTATTTCAAGTAATCCACTTTTGCATGGTGGTAGTTTAATTGCCGGTCTAAGTGATGCTACTGTTAGTCAAGTTGTTCTCAATATTTTTCTAACCGTGCCATTTGGTATTTACCTACGTTTTTACTACAAAAAATCATTTAGAACCACATTGCTGCTCACTATCTTGCTAACCTCTTTCTTTGAAATAACCCAGCTAACTGGACTTTATCATATCTACGCTCGTCCATATCGCTTATTTGATGTCGATGATTTAATTCTAAATACCCTGGGTGGTGTGATTGGTTGGATTTTTGTACCACTACTTGATAAATTAATCCCTTCTCGTGAGCGAATAGAGCACTTAGTGATCAATAATCGGGATCGTGTGACCTTTATTCATCAGACACTATCCTTTACACTCAATATCACACTGAACATTCTTATTTGCATCTTGCTACATAGCTTTTTCCCAAACCACTTAGCAACCATTAACTTTTTCGCAAATTTATTGATTTGGGGAATGATACCCGCATTAACATCAAGTACAATTGGACAGCAACTTATTCAAACGACAGTAAAAACAGCGCAACAAAAAAATTGGCGATTAATCCTACGTAATTTATCATTGATTAGCTGTATTAACTTTGTGCTACCAACATGGATGACCATGCTAGGACGAATTATTTAATAATGAAAACCCACACGTGGCACAAGGATTAATTTAGAATATAAAAAAAGCGGGTGAGACAAAAATAATGTCTCACCCGCTTTATGTTTACTTAATTTTTTATTCGAACAATTGCTTCTTTATGATAGTCTAAATATCATTCTCCAAAACCCAATGCTGTGGTTCTCTTTCAACAAAATCACCTTGTACGCCTAGCTGTTGTCCTTGATACGGTTCATAAGTAATTGGTGAATCAAGCTTGGTTGTTGGAACTGCAGACAACAAAGACTGCGTATATGGATGTAACGGATTTTGATAAACTACCCTTGTCGGACCACTTTCAACTATTCTTCCTTGAAACATAACTAAAATTCGGTCACTAATATAATTCACAACCGACAAATCATGGGCAATAAACAAGAAAGTCAGGTCACGTTTAACACGTAATGATTTGAGTAAATTAATTATTTGCGCTTGGACTGAAACATCCAATGCTGATACGGGTTCATCCAAACATAAAATACTAGGCTGAACCGCTAAGGCACGGGCAATACCGATTCTCTGCCGTTGACCACCTGAAAATTCATGCGGATAGCGATCAATAGCATTTTTCGGCAAACCAACTGCCTGCAACAAATCAATAACTTGCTTTTCACGATCAGCTTTATTATTAGCAAGTTTAAAATTATCAATTCCTTCAGCAATAATCTCACCAACTCGAAGTCGAGGATTTAAAGAATCAAAAGGGTTTTGAAAAACCATTTGAACTTGTCGTCGAAATTCCTCACGTTGTTTTGCATTAAAACGTTTCACATCCGTTCCCTTATACTTAACTTCTCCACTCGTTGGTGATAACAAACGTGTTAAAACACGAGTCGTTGTTGTCTTGCCACTACCTGATTCACCAACAAGCCCTAAAATCTCACCCTGTTTAAGGGTAAATGAAATATCTTTAACAGCATCCCGTGCGTTTTTCTTTTTACCAAATGTTACCGTCAAATGCTGAACGTCAAATACTGTATCGTCAGTCATAAAACTTTCTCCCCTCGGTCATTTGTTCGAATTGCTGCCAACGTTCTTTAATTTCTACTGGTGGCTCATATGCCGGTGAACGATTATCCAATAACCACGTTTTAGCAAAGTGAGTTGAACTAACTTTAAAAAAAGTAGGTTCTTGATTAAAGTCAATGGCTAGTGCATACGGATTACGTGCAGCAAAAGCATCCCCCTTTGGAGGAAAACGTAAATCTGGTGGATTTCCAGGTAAAGTAAATAATTGATTGTTACCCACTTTATCTTCAGGTACTGCTTCCAACAACCCCCAAGTGTAAGGATGTTGCGGGTTATAAAAGATTTCTCGAGTTTTACCAATCTCTATAATTTTCCCGGCATACATAACTGCCACCCGATCGGCTAAGTTTGCTGCAACGGCCAGATTATGTGTAATAAAAATAACGGATAGGTTCAGCTCTTTTTGCTGTTGTCTTAGGAGTTTTAAAATATTTGCCTGTGTCGTGACATCCAATGCAGTTGTTGGTTCATCAGCAATCAATATATCAGGCCGTGAAATCAATGCCATTGCAATCACTATTCTTTGCAGTTGTCCTCCTGAAAATTCATGTGGATACTTACGATAGGCAATTTTTGGCTCTGCAATACCAACAGCAGATAGCTGCTCATAGACTTTCTTCTTTGCGTCACTTTTATTGATATGTTGATGGGCAATTGCTGCTTCCAAAATTTGTTTTCCCACTCGCATTGTCGGGTTTAAAGCACTTAGAGCATCTTGAGATATCAATCCAATTTGTCTGCCCCTAACTTGCTGCAACTCTTTTTTAGATAAACTCAAAATATCTCGATCAAATACCTGTAAATAATCTGCGCTGACTTGACTCTTCGCAGGTAACAAACCCATTAAGGCGTGCATTGCGATTGATTTACCAGAACCTGATTCACCGACGATAGCTAGTGTTTCTCCTTGATACAAGTCAAAATCAATGCCGCGAGTTGCGTAAAGAGGTTGCCCCGCAACATCCAGCGTAACTTGCAAATTTTTGACAGTAACTACTTTTTCATTCAAAATTTCACCCCTCCGCTAATAAACGATTTAAAAATTCTAGTACCATTAGCAGACAAAGATTTAACCCCACAAGTCTAAGAAGATTAAACATGAAAGGTGATCCAGTACGATGTAGCAATCGCTTAATTCGCTGACCACTTTTAAAAATTGTTTTTTTGTCACTAGTGTTAGTAAGCAAATATATTGCTAAAATCAGCAATAATAGCCCAAAGGTTACAGAAAAGATGCTATTCATTGTCCAAATTAAATAAATGTATGAAAGGTGATGATAAATTTTTAAGCTCATAAATACTGCAATTAAACTCCCCAAAATAAGAGAGCCTATAAAAATTCCCATCGTTTTCACTTTTTTGTTTTCATCAAGCAACTTAAACAAGCTCCTTTCTAAACACTATAACGTGGATCAAGAGCATCACGAATGCCATCACCAACAATGTTAAAAGCCAATACAAGCAAAACCAAAATAACAATTGGAATATACAATTGATAAGGATGTTGCAACATCTGCTCTTGTCCGACTGAAATCAAAATACCTAAACTAGTATTTGGGGGCTGTAATCCTAACCCTAAGAAACTTAAACTAGCTTCAGCAAAAATATTATCTGGAATACTTCGTCCGATATCTAAAATTAAAATGCTCATCATATTTGGAACAAAATGCTTTAAAGTAATTTTCCATAAAGGAGTATTTAACATCTTAGCTGCCGTTACATAATCCAAATTTTTCAACTGTTTAACTAACCCACGAGTTTGTCTAGCTGCTCCTGCCCACGAAGTGACAGCAAGGGCAAATAACATAGTGATCACACCATTACCTAAAATTGCCATCAAAATCATAGTAATCAAAAGGCTTGGAATTGAATTAAAAATTTCAATAATTCGTAACATGATGGCATCCGTTTTTCCACCAATAAAAGCCATGGTAACGCCATAAATAGTACCAAAAACTATCGACAGTGCAGTACTTACAATTGCCACCATCAATGAAACTCTTACCCCCGCAGAAGCACGAACAAAAATATCTCTCCCTAAACGATCAGTCCCAAACAAGTGTGACAAACTTGGCGCTTGATTTTGTAATTCTGAATTGATTCTATTTGGATCATATCCGTAAATTGCTCCTCCAAAAATTGCAATCAAAACTATCAAACACAAAATGATTAGCCAAATCGTACTGATACGTTCACTAAAAAATTTTTTTGCAAACTGCCTACTAAAACTGACACTAGTCGTTGCATTATTTTCAGACTCCTCTTGGGAAAGAACTTTTCTTTGTGCAACAGTTACTAATCGAAATTCTGTTTCCGCCGTTGCATTAATATCTTGACTCATTGACTCATCCCCTCTATTCATCAACTAATTTTATACGTGGATCAACTAACGTATAAAAAACATCCGTTACAAATAAGGACACAATATAAATTGTGGCTAAGAAGACTGTTTCACCTAAAATAATGGGAACATCCCGATTTGTTAATGCCTGGACGAAAAACTGTCCAATACCAGGAATCACAAAAATACTCTCAATAAAAACCGAACCAGTAATACCAAAAGCAATCGTTACTGGTAATGATGTAATCAAAGGAATAAATGCATTGCGAACCACATGATGCATAATGACCTTCCTACCTGAAATTCCCTTAGCATAAGCGGTCTGAATATAATTACTACTTAAAACATCTAGCATAGAGTTCTTCAAAAGACGGGCGTATGCCGCGATATAGCTCATGCCCCCAGCGATAGTTGGCAATATTGTATACGACCAACCGCCCAACCACATTTGAGAACCTTCTGGCCATCCAATGATTGGAAAAAGCCCCAATTTGCCACCGAAAAAACTTTGTAGTAACAAACCCAATACCAGGCTAGGAACCGATATTAACAAAAGACTAATAACAGTTACTGAGCGATCAATCCAGGTATTTTTATATACCGCGGCTAGGATTCCTAAAAGTAGTCCTAAAGGAATTCCTATGATCATTTGTTGTAATCCCAACCGGGCAGATGCTGGCAACTTTTCTTTTAAAGCACCTGATAAAGTTTCACCTGGTGTCACGATTGATTCACCAAATTCACCATGTAGCATATTATTAACCGTTATAACATAGCGTTCTAATACTGGCTTATCCAGGCCAGAATTTTTGTATACTTGGGCACGTGCTTCTTCTGGTAAACGATCTGTTTGCGCTGATAATGCATCACCCGGTATAGCAGCTAGTAAAAAAAACGTTGCAGTTGCAATCAGAAAAAGAGAAATTAGTAATTCTACTGCGCGCTTTGCAATCATTCTCAACAAGATTCTATTTCCCCTCTCCCGATATAATAATTATTTCTTATATGCATATACATAGTTGTATGTTGGACCAAATACAGGCGTCTGCAATCCCTTCACAGATGAAGAGACAAAAACCTTTGTTTTCGGCACGGTAGTTGGTGCGACACCAAAGTCTTTAGATACCAAAATCTTTTCTAATTGTTCATAAATTTGAAGACGTTGCTTGGCATCTTTGGTATTCTGCAATGTCGCAAACAACTTATCGTATTCATCACTCTTATAACCACCAAAGAAACGCTGGAAGCCATTATTAGATGACCAGAGTGATAAGAATGTTTCCGGATCATTATAATCACCATACCAACCATTTGAGAGTAGGTCATAATTCCCTTTATCTCGCTTAGAAACAAATGAAGCAGTATCCGATTGTGAACTTGCTTTCACTGTAACGCCTAATTCATCTTTAAATTCTTGCTTTAAATAAGATATTAAATCAGCGTCATCACTACTATCGTTTGTCGTCAAAAATACTAATTTTACTCTACTCAAATCAGTTGACTTTCCTAACTCTTTTAACCCTTCTTGGAATAGCTTCTTCAATTTAGTTGATGAGTTATATTCCTTTTCAGGCTGTGCCAAAATATTACCAGCTGACTTACGGTAATTTGTCGTACCGACAGTCACACTTCCAGGAATATACCCTTTTGCTGGTTGCTCTTGACCATCACTTAACACCTTATTATATTTTGTACGATTAATTGCCAGACTGATTGCTTCACGAATCTTAGCATTTTTCAACAAGCCTTGTGTACCACCTGTTTTTTGATTAAATACTAATAAGTTGGTTCCAGATCCCAGCTGACTTTTGACATTCACCTTGCTACTCTTTGCTGCTTTTTTATAATTTAGAGCATCGGTACCAGAAGCAACGACTGAATCCAACTGACCAGACTGTAGTAGTGAGGAAACTGTTGATGACTTTTCAGTCGTAATATACTTAACCTTATTAAGCTTAACCTGCTTGTTATTCCAAAACTTTTTATTTTTAGTTAATACAATCTTATCGTCAGTCTTCCACTGCGTAATTTTGAATGCACCATTAGATACCTGATCTTTCCAATCCGTTTTCCATTTTTTATTTCCTTGCTTATTAATCAAATCTAAGCGAACCGGATAAAAGGCGACATTAGAATACTTTTTCAAAAAATTTTCAGTTGGATGAGCTAGTGTAATCTTAAATGTTTTCTTGTCGGGTGCAGAAACACCTACTGATGAAGCTGGTGCTTTCCCAGTATTGTATGCCTCGGCATTTTTAATATCATAACCAAGCGTGGCATAGGCAAACCCATTTTTAGGATTCAACTCTCGTAAAGCTGAGTCAACATAATTTTGAGCAACTACAGATTTACCATCCGACCACTTAGAATTACGTAAATGGAATGTATACGTCAGTCCATCCTTAGAAATTTCATATGACTTAGCCCCTGCCAATTCAAGTTTATCCTTACCATTCTTTGAGTTAATACGAAAAAGGCCTTCTTGCGTAGCGTTTAGGATATCAAATTCATTGGCATTACGAACGTCATTGACGTCGACTGTTGTTGGGTCTGATTTTTCAACCAAGTTTAGTGTTTTTTTATCTGAATCAGCACTGACATTCTGCACACCACCACCTATAAACTCTACCGTTGGAAATATAATTGCAGTAACTAGTAATAAATTTTTCACATTATGATTAATTCTCATCTTAATTTCCCCTCCTCATCATATGTATTGCCACGTATAATCATGGTATTTTTAACGACGAATACGACAATAAAAAAGTCCTTACTCAATATGAGTAAGGACGAAAATTTCGTGGTACCACCTTTATTTATGATCCAAAGATCACCTCAAAAGCTCAGACTAATCAGTCTTAACATCGGATAATAACGGATCCTACCGTAAGTGTCGCTTGCACGCACTTATTACTACGAGTTCATCTTCACTATGCCTCAGGTTAGCTTTTTTCACCAAACAAGCTTCTCTGTATACCTTAATCACAATTACTCTTCTCGATTTTTGCAATTTCATTTAAATTCATAACATAAAGGATATAATTAAAACCAAAACATATACAACCATTGAATTAATAGTGACATTAAAAATACCTTAATTGGTATTATATAATCTTTATTAGAAAAATCAAATTTATTTTTAATGTTATTTACATTTATCACAAAAATAAATCCCTCTGAAGTGGTAAAAACACCATTCCAGAGGGATTACAGACAACCTCAACTAATTAAGATTAATTTTTTACACATTAACTTTCTATAAACCAACAAGCATCAGCAGGCTACTTTACAACAGCAACAGCCCACTTCTTTTTACCGCGCTTAACAATCACATATTTACCATCATACTTATCAGCAGGATCGATAATTGCATCTTCGTCTTTGATTTGTACACCGTTAATACGAACTGCACCATCCTTAACCGAGCGACGGGCAGCTGTCTTTGATTTCTCTAAACCAGCTGCAACCACTAAGTCTAACAAGCCGATTTTATCATTTTCAATTTCAAACGTTGGCACATTTCCTGCCAAGACAGCAACTTCATCTGTTGACAAAGATGCCACATCAGCATTACCAAACAAAACATTTGTCATAACTTCTGCAGTATGCATTGCTTCTTCACCATGTACAAATGTGGTTACTTCCTGAGCCAAACGACGTTGTGCATGACGGGCAGCAGCGTTTTCTGATAATTCGGCTACGAGGTCGTTAATTTCTTCTTGTGACAAGAAGGTAAAGTACTTTAACATCTTTTCAACGTCAGCATCGGCTGTATTTAGCCAGAACTGGTAAAACTCAAACGGTGTGGTCTTTTCAGGATCTAACCATACTGCACCACCTTCAGTTTTACCAAACTTGGTACCGTCAGCCTTCAACAATAATGGGACCGTTAAGCCAAACGCAGGTGCCTCGCTGTCAACAAGCTTATGGATCAAGTCAACCCCATTGGTAATGTTTCCCCACTGGTCAGAACCACCAATTTGTAGGCGTACATGTTCGCGCTTGTATAACTCGTAAAAATCAATCGCTTGCAAAATTTGGTAAGTAAATTCTGTGAACGAAATACCTGCCTCTAGTCGTGAGGCCACAACATCTTTTGCCAACATTGTATTCACTGAAAATAGTTTACCGTAATCACGAAGCATCCCCAACAATGACATCTTACCTAACCAATCGTAGTTATTAACGATTGTAAATTCATTTTCACCAAATAGTTTAACCATTTGGGCGCGGATTTTTTCGACGTTAGCTGCCACATCTTCTTGTGACAATAATTTACGTTCTGATTTCTTTCCTGAAGGATCACCAATTGAACCAGTTCCACCACCAACAACAATGACCGGCTTGTGACCAACTAGTTGAAATCTCTTTAAAATCATAAAGGGAATCAAATGTCCAATATGCATTGAATCACCAGTTGGATCAATTCCCACATAAAGACCAATTGACTCCTGACTGATTAAATGACGTAACCCATCTTCGTCAGTAACTTGATTAATTGCTCCACGCCAAGCTAATTCATTTAAAATATCTGCTGCCATTTGCTATTCCTCCAATTTGTTTATGTATGTACTTTAAAAATGATGGATTAAATCAAAAAGCGCCCTAACCAAGAATTTAATCCTGCTTAGGGCGCTGTTAAACGCGGTACCACCTAAATTGTCACCTATGTGACCACTTATATCCTCGTAACGTGAGGACCTCGCTCATGCACTGTACTGACTGTAATTCGTTAATTGGTTTGATTAGTTCACAGCAGCCACTAATTCTCTGAATGTCCACCAATTTTTCTACTGAATGTCATACACGATAAAACGATTATAGCATAATTTTTCTAGGAATGACCATTTTTAAAAGCAAAAGAAAAGAGGCCTCTCTCACTAAATGAGCGCAGGCCTCTTTGTGCATAAGCGGACCACCACGTACCGCTTATACGTTTTCACCATATCATGTTAACGGGCACCACCCCATTAACAATCCCCTTTTGTTCTAAGAATCCCGTCTTAGAACTCCTTCCGCCTTGTTGAGGCTCCTTCACAACCTCAACAAAACCATTATCGGACAGCAAGGCATTGCACCTTCCATAAAGGCGGCCCTAGGACATCACCCCTTGGCCAACTGCATCCCCGATAACAGTAATTATTATAGCATATTTTATTTAAGGTGAAATGTTGGAAGAACGCTAATTCCTGTTTGTGTCGCAAATTCATCTGAAACGGTAAATGTTTTATCTGAAAAGTCGGTCACTGCAGGCAAATTTTCCGCAGTTAGTCCCGATAATGCCAATGCTTGGGCATCCCATTCATCGGTAACCAAATTATATAGACCAGTTCGTGCAGCATATGCTCGCGAAGTAATATTTTTACCAAATAAACGATAAATGATGTAACTTTGTAAGCTCATATAATGTGCAGCCTGTTCATATACATCTGGTTGTTCGTTCTTCAACCATAAAATTAAGACTAATGGCGTCGTGTCTAATAGGGATAACCCCATTTTACGTTGCAGTTGTCCGGTAACCCCATTCATCGTTAACGCATCGACGTATTTTTGTGTATCTTTCCCATAAATCACTGGCATTAATGATGCAAAATCCTTATCAAGTGGCATTAAACCATCGATGGAAATTTCTGAAAGGATAACTTCCTCAATTTTAGATGTTGGACTGTCCAACAATACTTCATTAGCTTTTCTAATCGCGCTAATCATCTGATTAAAAATTTTATCTGGTGTGATGGCTGCACGTTCTGTATCTGTCGTTGATACCGGCAATTCAACTTGATGTTGTGCATTATTTTCATCAATAAGTGTCGTTTTAATTGATAACAAAGATACATCAACTGTTAGTGTATATTTCATAATAACTCCTCTAAGTAATACTATTATTATACGCTAGTACGACAAAAAAAGAGAGCGAGACAAAAGTTGTTTTGAAGCCGGTGTGTAACGTTGATTTACGCTATTTTTGGCCGTAGCAGAGCGAAGGACAGGAATGGCGTAAATTGCGTTACATTGAGGCTTCAGACTTTTGGAACGCGTTTAAGAGCGAGATAAAAGTTGTTTATGCTATAAAATTGACATACTCATAACTAAGGCATTTTTAGCAAAAAAAGAGACTGACACATTTTAATGTCTCAGTCTCCACTTTCACAATCAAAAATATTTTATAGGTCGGACAAAGTAAAAATTACTTTGCAGCGTCCATAGCATGTCCACCGAATCCGTTACGTAATGCTGACACAACCTTACCAGTAAATGTGTCTTCTTGTAATGAACGGTAACGCATCATTAATGACAAAGCAATAACAGGTGCTGGTACTTGCAAGTCCAATGACTCTTCAATCGTCCACTTACCTTCACCAGATGAGTGCATAACACCTGAAATCTTGTCTAGCTTAGGATCCTTTGAGAATTGCTCTTCAGCCAATTCCATCAACCATGAACGGATAACTGAACCGTGGTTCCACAACTTAGCAACAGCTTCGTAGTCGTAATCGTATTGTGAAGCTTCCAAAACTTCGAAACCTTCAGCAATAGCTTGCATCATACCATACTCAATACCATTGTGAACCATCTTCAAGTAGTGACCTGAACCTAATTCACCAGTGTATAGGTAACCATCTTTTTCAGCAATGGCTTCGAACAAAGGTTCGATAGTCTTCCATGCTTCAGCGTCATCTCCACCGATCATGAAGTTTCCACCGTTACGAGCACCTGACATACCACCTGAAGTACCCGCATCAAAGAACTTGATACCTGCAGCAGAAGTACGCTTGTTTTGCTCCAAGTTATCCTTGTAGTTTGAGTTTCCACCATCGATGATGATGTCGCCAGCGTCTAGCTTTTCGATCAATGTATCGATTGTTGAGTTAGTTGGCTTACCAGCTGGAACCATTACCCAAACAACTTTTGGTGATGGCAAAGCTGCCAACATGTCGTCTAAGTCAGTAACACCAGTAACAGCGTCTGAATATGAGTCAGCTTCCTTTACTGAATCTGCACTCAAATCATAAGCAACTACCTCATGACCATTATCAACAGCATTTTTTACCAAGTTCAAGCCCATCTTACCAAGGCCGATCATTGCGAACTTCATGTCTGTACCCCTTTTTTCCTTTTGTTTTTTCTCTACTCCATTATTATAATGCAAAAGTTTTTCATAATGCAAGCTTTTTGTTGTAAAATCTTTTCATAAGCTATTTGAGTTTGTTCAATTTTGTGACATAATAAGGTAAAGAAGGAGAAATTATGGCACAATCAGGATTTGCTCGAATACGGTCAATGCGTGACCAATTAACTGGATCAGATAATAAAATCGCTGCATTCATCTTAAAAAACCCCAACGAAATTCGTTCATTAACCATTCAAGAGCTGGCTAATGCCGTTGGCTTATCGACAGCAACCGTTTCCCGATTTGTTAAACGGGTTGGTTTTGGTTCATTTCGTGAATTTTCATTAAGTTTGGCTAGCGTACCCGCTCCCGAAAATAGTTTTTTCGGCGAAATTGACCAAACTGATGACCAAAACGAAATTGTTCAAAAAGTATTTAGCGGGGCAGAAAACGCCCTTGAAGCAACCGTAAACCTTATTAAAGCAGACGATTGGTCACTAGCAACTGACTGGTTGATCAATGCACAACACGTCGGTTTATTTGGTATCGGTGGTTCATCTATTGTCGCTTTAAATGGCTACCATAAATTTTTAAGGACACCCTTGCACATTGAACAGCATCCCGACTATGATGTGCAATTAATGCAAGCTGTTCACATGACTGAACAGGACGTGGCAATCGTTATCTCTCATTCAGGTCGTAATCACGGCACATTAAATCTTGCTAGACAGTTAAAAGCAAACAACGTTAAAATCATTGCGATTACAGGATACCCAAAGTCTGAATTAGCAAAACTCGCCTCATTGACTTTAGCTAGTGCAGCAGAGGAAGTTAACATTCGTAGTGAATCAATGTCATCTTTAATTGCCCAATTAACCATTATGGATAGTTTATTCACGCTGGTTGGTGTGCAATTAGGAGATAAAACGCAAGCTGTTGTAGATAAAATACGCGTAACAATTGAAGATAGTCGTGAGTAATATCTGTTTAGAAAACACTTATATTATATATAAAAAGCCCTAACTTTTGTTGAGTTAAGGCTTTTTTTGATAATATTTATAATTGTTCTGGTGATAATGCAACTAGCGATTGTAGCCACTGGTTTAATTGTGTATCGTCAGCGTCAACTGTAAATGGTGTTGTAGAATAAACAACGGCAACATTCTGCCAATCGAGTGCACCATGACTGATGAATGACTTTGATAAGTCTTGAATATTTGCATTGGTAACCGTCGCCAATTGGCTAGTTCCTGCGAAACGACTAAGGTACCAATTTACAGCTAGTTGTTGACTAACAACACTGGTAATATCCACATCCTTGTTTGTCAGACGAACCGCATTTTTAGTAGGCAACGCTGGCACTTCTTTTATAATAAAATGAGAAAACTTTGACCACTGACCCACAATAATTGCATAAAATTGCCAAGGTACTTTACTAGCAATTCGAGCTAGTGTCTGGATCGTTATCTTATCCATGTCCCATAGATTACTATCTACAGTACTGGTAGCTGTTTGTTGACCCCATTCCGCTAAAAAGCGTTGCATCGTTTCATCAACTAAAGCAGACGTTGCATGTTGCGTTAATACATAGCGACCTTGCAAAAAATCAGCTACTTCTGAAAGATCGATCTCAGCATTTACTTGACGTTGTGCACGCTGTTTCAACTGACGACTTTTTTTATTAGTGCTTACTCCTGCATAATGTCCTTGTTTAACCACAATATACCTCTTTTATCACCTATCTGCTCGACTAAGTAGCCAAGAAACTAGGATAACGACAATGACCGCCCCAATAATCGATGGGATAAGCGCCATGCCTGCAACGTTTGGCCCCCATGATCCCAATACTAACTCACCAAGCCATGAGCCAACTAGACCAGCAACAATATTGGCAATCCAACCCATGGAACCACCATGTTTTGTCACAGCCCCTGCAATAGCACCAATAACGGCACCAACAATAAGTACCCAAATTAAATGAAACATCGCTATCTCCTTTCTCATCCTAAACTATCGTCACAACCTGTGTTACAATAAGCAGAAACAGGGAGGACAATATCATGTACTTAACATTTTCTGACACTGCTCTACAGCGTATTTCACCCTTGGTAACGACAGATACCCGCATCGCACTTGATTTGGACGATGGTGTTGGTCCATTTTCAAATTCTGCCACATGCACCTTTGATGTCGCGTTCAACTTGGTTCTTTGCCAAGCTAGTGATTTATCAGATGATTTTAATATGACCATTGATAGCGACTTAGGTCCTGTCTATATCAAAGATTATACAACAGAACAGTTAGACTCTGCACTTAATTTAGACGTTGATCATTATCTTCGTTATAAGCTTTCAGGGCCATCTGGTATTTTAGATCCTAACGTGACACTACGTAACTTGCAACCAGTTGGTTAACATAAATAAAGTAGCATTAAAGAATACATTTAAAAGTTGGGACAAAAGCAAATGTTCCAACTTTTTTTGCTAAAATGCCTTCAAAACGGTTTTTGTCCCGCTCTCCCTTTTTATCTATTTGCCAAATCATACTCTAGCTGCTGTATTTTATTTATCAAAGCATCTTCAATAATTTTGTGTCGTGCCAGTTCTTGTTTAGCAATCTCCGGCTGCTGTGTTGGTGTTAGTAACGTAGACTGACCTTGTTGCTTTGCTACCTGATGTAATTGCTCATTTTCCTGACGCAATTGATCAATTTCTTCAGCCATCAACTGCATCGTTTCCTGTAACTCCGTCGCTTGTGCTTCATAAATTTCCGCACCCGTACGCCATTTATCAGCTTCTTGTTGTGCCTCATGTAAAGCATCGACCAATTGTTTAACTTGTTCTTCCATTGTTATTTTCATCTTGGCATCCCCCTCAAAATGATTGTATAAAAAAAGCCATTCACTATGGAATGACCCTGAGACTCCGAATGTCGGGCTCGAACCGACGACAGCACGATTAACAGTCGTGTGCTCTACCAACTGAGCTAATTCGGAATGATGCATCGCGATGTCCTATCCTCGCAGGAGGCGATCCTCCAACTACTTTTGGCGCTACTGAGCTTAACTGCTGTGTTCGGTATGGGAACAGGTGTGACCTCAGTGCCATCATCACGACACGATATGATGCCGTAAGCACATAACTTACAGTTAATAATCATATCTTGAAATACTGACTTTGTCAATACTTTAGTATAAAAGAGAGTATGTCAAAAGCGCTTTACATTGTGGATTCAGCTTTTGTAAGCACGTTTTAACAGAGTGTATTAAAAGCGCTTTACTTGTTTGCTACGCTTTCTCGTAAAATATCATGCAAACGCTCATATAAAATACCAACTCTTAAACCACTGGTTGAAAAAGTAATTTTTTCAGAATCTAAATAATTCATTAAGAGTATAACCGGTATTAAGCCACCGACAATAATATCAGCACGGTCTTTACTAATTCCTGGTACATCTTTTCGTCCATCAAAATCAAGACTGATGATATCCTCAAAGGTCTTATTCACCTGTGTATCTTTAATTTGATAACCATGGACATCCTCCATGTTAAACAAATGATCCCGGCGGCGATTAATCTTTGCAAGTGTTCGATTACTTCCACCCAAACCGATAATTGGCAAATTCAAACCATTCTTTAACCACCAAACATTTTGGAAGATTTCATTAATTGAAATGACTGCTTTAAATAATTCTGAAGCAGAAATATGATTACCAAGGTCATATTCGGAAGAAATAGTAACAGATCCAATTGGAATACTAATAAGGTTTGCTACTTTACCGTTTTGAACTAACACAATTTCAATACTTGCACCACCAGTATCAATCAGAATAGCATTGGTGATTGGTAACGTCTCTGTGACACCAATGTAGTCATAATAAGCCTCTTGCGTACCTGAAATAACTTCCAAATCAATGCCAATCTCTGACTTCACCTGTTTTAAAAAGGCCTTTTGATTTGATGCTTGTCGTACCGCTGCTGTAGCTACAGCACGAATATTGACATCATCTAATTTTTTGTAGACATCATTAAATGAACGTAGTGCCTTCATTGTTCGTTCAATAGCTGCTGGTTTCAAGACTTTTTCTTCACCCATATCTTCAGATAAACGCACAAATTCTTTCATATGAGTTACTGTTTCATGTGTGCCATCTTCATTAATACGAGTAATTGTCATTCTAACTGAATTCGATCCCAAATCAATAACTACAAAATTTTCCATTAAAATCCCCTTCTACTATTCTACCTACTATTGCTACTCACTTAATGGGTCGTGCTGATTTTCCGGACTGAGCATTGGTTGAAACTGATTTGGATTTTGCTTATGCGAATCAGACTGTTGTTGTTCTGCCCATTGTGTTGCCTGAATCGCAAAATAATCCTGTGCATCTAATGAAGCCCGTCCACGACGATCCACTCGACTATAAGTGCCATCTGCACCAAGAACTCTTGTCTTCACGTTATCGTCCCATAGCGTACGATAAATCGACAATACACGACGAGCTAAATCTGGTTGTTCAATAGGAAACAATTGTTCGACTCGTCGATTTAAGTTTCTCGTCATTAAATCAGCTGATGACAAATATACTTGCTTTTCGCCTTCAAAATCAAAAATATAAATCCGACTATGCTCCAAAAAGCGCCCAACAATTGAATGTACTCGGATCGTTTCACTAATCCCTTTAATACCTGGTTTCAAACAGCAAATGCCCCGAATAATTAAATCAATTGCCACCCCCTCATGAGAGGCTTCATACATTTTAGCAATCATTTCTTGATCAGACAAAGAATTCATCTTCATCTGAACATGGACAGGTCGTCCAAACTTTGCATAATTAATCGCTTGATCTAATTTATCAAGAATAAACTCACGGATACCATTTGGCGAAATGTGTAGCTTATGGAAATAGGGTGGACGTGAATATCCCGATAACATATTAAATATATTCGTGACATCAATTCCAATATTGTTATTTGCCGTTAGCAAGCCAATATCCGTATAGAAATGGGCCGTGATATCGTTATAATTCCCAGTACCTAAATGAACGTACCGTCTGATGCCACTTTCTTCACGTCGCACTACTAGGGACAATTTAGAATGCGTTTTTAACCCAACCAAGCCATAAATGACGTGACAACCCATGCGCTCAAGTTGACGAGCCCAATGAACATTGTTCTCTTCATCAAATCGCGCTTTAACTTCAACCAAAACAGTGACCTGTTTACCATTTTGGGCAGCACGTCCTAAGTATTTGATAATTGGTGAATTACCTGAAACACGATATAAAGTCATTTTAATTGCTAAAACATCCTTATCAATTGATGCTTGGCGGATAAATTCCACCACCGAATCAAATTTATCATATGGATGTTGCATTAAACGATCGCGTTCTTTTATTGCTTCAAAAATATTATGCTCTGCATTAAGTGCAACATCTTGATAAGCCTGAAATGGTGCATATCTCAATTCGTCTTTCCCAGTAACTGCACTAGAAAGTTTCCCTAAGAAATTTAAATCAACAGGCCCATTAACTTCGTACACAGAATCTTCATCCGTACCTAGTTCACGTACTAACCGTTTACGTAGTTTTTTACTAATATCAGATTCAACTTCTAGTCGAATCACTTTTCCATGTGCACGTAATGTTAATTGTTGCTGTACTTCTTTCAAGAGATCAGACGTATCTTCTTCAGCAACATCTAAATCCATGTCACGAATAACACGGAAAGTAGAGACTTCATGAATCTTGTAGTTAACAAATAACTGATCAACAAATCGCTTAATAATATCTTCTAGCAAGATAAAATCATTTTCTGCCGCAGGTAACTTTACAACACGTGGAAAAATACTAGGCACTTGCAAGGTTGCATACAGCGATTTATCACTCCCCTTTTTGCTTAATCGTAGTGATAAGTTGATCGTATCATTACCAATAAATGGAAAAGGTCGTGACGTATCGTCTGCCATAGGCGTTAACACTGGATATAGTTCATCATGAAAGTAGCTCTTTATGAATTCAAATTGGTCATCAACAAGATCATCAGCCTTTAATAAATTAATTCCCACCTGCTTGATTGCTGGTAATAAAATTCGATTCAACGTGGTATACTGCTTAATCAATTGTTCATGTGCTTTATCGTTAACAGCCTTTAATTGTTGTTCTGCGGATAAACCTGATGCATCACGTCCATCCCACTTTACCTCAATTAACTTTGCTAAGGATGCCACACGAACCATCACAAATTCATCCATATTACTCTGAGTAATCCCTAAAAATTTTAGTCGTTCTAATAATGGATTATTCTTATTTCGTGCTTCCTCAAGCACACGATCGTTAAAATCTAGCCAGCTTAATTCACGGTTTGTATAAAAATGTGGATCTTCATAATCTATTTTTGCCATTACTTAACCCCCCTTTGTTTTAGCACCGCTTTTAGACCATATGTCTCTTGAAAAAATTGACTTTTTGAATTAAAAATCCAATTTTCATAGGCCAAATTAGCATTACTGTACGCTGAAATGACCACACTTTGGCTTTTAATTGATACAGAAATTTTCTGGATTTTTTGCTGCCGATCATCATCCAATGCATCTGCTAACCTAAGAATCGCTGCTAACTTTGAAATCAAACGCCTATTTTCTGCAGATATTTGACTAAAGTGACTTAAATCTTCACTTGGTGTTGTCGCACTATGATATTTTGCGATTGCAGCAATAATTTCCAATTCTTCACTAGATAAACCGATAATATCCGAATTTTTAATAATATATTCAGAATGTAAATAATGAGAATGAACCCCAATATAATTCCCTACATCATGTAGGATAGAGGCAATTTCTAACAAAACTCGTTCACGTTTTCCCAAAGTATGTAACGGTTTTAATTGATTAAATAAATGAAGTGCAAATTTTGTGACAAGTTCACGATGGACTGGTTCAACATCATAATGATTCGCAAGATTAATTGCCATCGTAGTCATTTGCTTCGTAAAATCATGTTTTGAAAAACCTAACGCAACTTCCTCATCATTCACAATGCCATCAATAATTCCCGAGTCTGAAAAGCTTATTTGCTTTGCACCAGTTAATTGAATAATTCGCCGAATTAATAATAACTCTGGCAATATAAGTGGTACTGCATCCTCATTGACTTGTAGCTGATCCGTCAAGTATTGATCTGACGCATCAACAATGTCATCAACCAAGTCATTAAAAACTGAAATTGAAAAAGCCGGTTCTAGTTCTTTCTTGATATAATGCGTCACCACATTTTTTATGGGTGATGTCCCAAGTAAAATAATTTGTGAATCTTCTTTCATTGTTACATTTACAAGACTTCCAATATCGAAGTCTTTTAACTTACTGTCAATATAATCATTTAAAACACTAATTGAATTCGGGGCAGATTGGCGAAGACTTTGTAAATCCTCCGCAATTTTTATTGGACCGAGCGCAAAGTTAGTGGATGTCACAAATTTGCCACTATCATAACGTGTAACTGAAGTATTTCCTGAAGTAATACCAACTAGATAAACAATATGATTTTCTTTTTCAAGCTCTAATGAAACATTCTGATTACGATAGTACACTTCATCGCTCATTGATAACCAACGAATTTCAATACCAGTGTGTAAGAAAAATTGATCCGCCATAAAGTCAGCATTAAGAGCCTGTGACAAGGCCTGACTCCCCCACAATTGATAATTTTCCACCCCATAATCATGTAAAATCTGAATAAACCCAGTTAATGCTTCCACAATTTTATTAACTGATTCAAATCTTACTGGATGTTGACGATAAACATCATCACCTAGATTAATTTCTTTTGTTACTTTTTCAAGAGATTTATGTGTTTTTAAATTAACAATCAACAATTCTACACCAGTAACATTGACTGTCATTACTCCAAAATATTTTTGAGTCATGTGAAATCTCCCCAATTCAACATTTTTCTTTCCAAATTATAATTCTTATATGATAGTATACAATAAATTCTAAAATTTAATCTTCCAAAATGGATTAATGACATAAAAAATATAGGCTTAAATATTTAAAGACCCCGAATTAACCAAATATTATTGGTTGATTCGGGGTTCAATCGGTTGAGATAATTTTTCCACACTAAATGGTTTTATTTGGTAATGTTTGTTGATACGAAAAGATAATCAATTAATTATTCTTAATAAGGTAAATTTCCATGAAAGTTTGATTCACGTAAAATTTGAATAGTTGTTGAGATACTCAAAACAATTGCAACAATAAAAAGGGACACAATAATGATACATAGGCTAATAATAAATACATTTAATAACAGACTCAAAAGTATCACCTCTCTTAAAAGAGCTCACAAACTCGACCTAGTAGTACCTATCTTTAACACGTCATCGATTCAACTTAATTATTACCTTAACACCTCCTTACTTACCTTCATTCTAACATTGAAAATTCATAATGGAAGTGTTGTGTTTAATTATATAGTTATCAATTGATATTTTTTATACAAAAAAACTCCCATAAACCTTGTTATAAAGGCTTATGGGAGTTACACGCATGCCGACTGGGGGATTCGAACCCTCGACCTACGGTTTACGATACCGTTGCTCTACCAACTGAGCTAAGTCGGCAATTACTCCGAATGTCGGGCTCGAACCGACGACAGCACGATTAACAGTCGTGTGCTCTACCAACTGAGCTAATTCGGAATGATGCATCGCGATGTCCTATCCTCGCAGGAGGCGATCCTCCAACTACTTTTGGCGCTACTGAGCTTAACTACTGTGTTCGGTATGGGAACAGGTGTGACCTCAGTGCCATCATCACGACACGTTTTTTTATTGAGTGAACTTAGTTCCCTCAAAACTGAATCATAATTGCGATTTTTTGCCTTACACCACTTGCTACTTGGTTAAGTCCTCGAACCATTAGTACTAGTCCGCTCCATGCGTCACCGCACGTCCACTTCTAGCCTATCTACCTCATCATCTCTGAGGGGTCTTACTTCATTGCTGAATGGGAAATCTCATCTCGAGGCGAGTTTCACACTTAGATGCTTTCAGCGTTTATCTCATCCGTACATAGCTACTCAGCGATGCTCCTGGCGGAACAACTGATACACCAGTGGTACGTCCACCCCGGTCCTCTCGTACTAAGGGCAGCTCCTCTCAAATTTCCTACGCCCGCGACGGATAGGGACCGAACTGTCTCACGACGTTCTGAACCCAGCTCGCGTACCGCTTTAATGGGCGAACAGCCCAACCCTTGGGACCGACTACAGCCCCAGGATGCGATGAGCCGACATCGAGGTGCCAAACCTCCCCGTCGATGTGGACTCTTGGGGGAGATAAGCCTGTTATCCCCAGGGTAGCTTTTGTCCGTTGAGCGATGGCCCTTCCATGCGGAACCACCGGATCACTAAGCCCTACTTTCGTACCTGCTCGACTGGTAAGTCTCACAGTCAAGCTCCCTTGTGCCTTTACACTCTGCGAATGATTTCCAACCATTCTGAGGGAACCTTTGGGCGCCTCCGTTACCTTTTAGGAGGCGACCGCCCCAGTCAAACTGCCTGCCAGACACTGTCTTCCACCACGCTGAGTGGTGTGAGTTAGAGTGTTCATACAACGAGGGTAGTATCCCACGTTTGCCTCCATCGAAACTAGCGTCCCGATTTCTACGGCTCCTACCTATGCTGTACAAGCTGCACAAACACTCAATATCAAGCTACAGTAAAGCTCCATGGGGTCTTTCCGTCCTGTCGCGGGTAACCCGCATCTTCACGGGTCTTTAAATTTCACCGAGTCTCTCGTTGAGACAGCGCCCAGATCGTTACGCCTTTCGTGCGGGTCGGAACTTACCCGACAAGGAATTTCGCTACCTTAGGACCGTTATAGTTACGGCCGCCGTTTACTGGGGCTTCAATTCGTACCTTCGCCGAAGCTAAGCACTCCTTTTAACCTTCCAGCACCGGGCAGGCGTCAGCCCCTATACGTCATCTTACGATTTTGCAGAAACCTGTGTTTTTGATAAACAGTCGCCTGGGCCTATTCACTGCGGCTCAGCTTGCGCTGAGCACCCCTTCTCCCGAAGTTACGGGGTCATTTTGCCGAGTTCCTTAACGAGAGTTCACTCGCTCACCTTAGGATGCTCTCCTCGACTACCTGTGTCGGTTTGCGGTACGGGCAGGTAAACACTAACTAGAAGCTTTTCTCGGCAGCGTGACATCACAGACTTCCCTACTTTATTTCGGTCCCCATCACAACTTGTCCGTATAAGTGCAAGCATTTGACTCACACTAAGACTTATTGCTTGGCCCAGCATTTCCAGCCGCTGGGTTCTGTTAGCCTTCTGCGTCCCTCCATCGTTCAAACATGTTCACCTGGTACAGGAATCTCAACCTGTTAGCCATCGACTACGCCTTTCGGCCTCGCCTTAGGTCCCGACTAACCCTGGGAGGACGAGCCTTCCCCAGGAAACCTTAGTCATACGGTGGACAGGATTCTCACCTGTCTTTCGCTACTCATACCGGCATTCTCACTTCTAAGCGCTCCACCAGTCCTCACGGTCTGACTTCATTGCCCTTAGAACGCTCTCCTATCGCGCCACTGATGTGGCACCCGTAGTTTCGGTGGTGTGTTTAGCCCCGGTACATTTTCGGCGCAGAATCACTCGACTAGTGAGCTATTACGCACTCTTTAAATGGTGGCTGCTTCTGAGCCAACATCCTAGTTGTCTATGCAACTTCACATCCTTTTCCACTTAACACACACTTAGGGACCTTAACTGACGATCTGGGCTGTTCCCCTTTCGACAATGGATCTTATCACTCACTGTCTGACTCCCGGACATACGTGATTGGCATTCGGAGTTTATCTTAATTTAGTAACCCGAGATGGGCCCCGCACCAAAACAGTGCTCTACCTCCAACACGCTATCTTCCGAGGCTAGCCCTAAAGCTATTTCGGAGAGAACCAGCTATCTCCAAGTTCGATTGGAATTTCACCGCTACCCACACCTCATCCCAACATTTTTCAACATGTACGGGTTCGGGCCTCCAGTGCGTTTTACCGCACCTTCACCCTGGACATGGGTAGGTCACCTGGTTTCGGGTCTACAACAACATACTAAAACGCCCATTTCAGACTCGCTTTCGCTACGGCTCCGGTCTTTCCACCTTAACCTTGCATGCTATCGTAACTCGCCGGTTCATTCTACAAAAGGCACGCTATCACCCATTAACGGGCTCTAACTTGTTGTAGGCACATGGTTTCAGGAACTTTTTCACTCCCCTTCCGGGGTGCTTTTCACCTTTCCCTCACGGTACTGGTTCACTATCGGTCACTAGGGAGTATTTAGCCTTACGAGATGGTCCTCGCAGTTTCCGACCGGATTTCACGTGTCCGGCCGTACTCAGGATCCTACACGGGAGTTTGCTTACTTTCGCATACGGGGCTATCACCCTGTTTCGCTCAGCTTCCCAGCTGATTCTGCTAATAAACAAATTTGTAACTCCACAACGGTAGTCCTACAACCCCAGAGTGCAAGCACTCTGGTTTGGGCTCCTCCGCGTTCGCTCGCCGCTACTGACGGAATCGATTTTTCTTTCTTCTCCTGTTGCTAATGAGATGTTTCAGTTCACAACGTCTACCTTCGTTTAACTATGTATTCATTAAACGATAACTTGCATCACAAGTTGGGTTCCCCCATTCGGAAATCCCCGGATCACAGCTTACTTACAGCTCCCCGAGGCATATCGGTGTTAGTCCCGTCCTTCATCGGCTCCTAGTGCCAAGGCATTCACCATGCGCCCTTAATAACTTAACCGATCAACTGTCGTTGATGATTTCGTTTGAGTATTGTGACTCGATGGTCACAAGCGATTTTAAACTTATTTAAAAAACTCAAAAAATTACGCGGTGTATTTTTTCGGCTCAATTTAATTGATATGATCAATTATAATGAATTTAAAAATTTACAATTATGATTCAGTTTTCAAAGAACTAATTAACAACCAGATGGTTGTTATGGAGAATATCGGGTTCGAACCGATGACCCCCTGCTTGCAAAGCAGGTGCTCTCCCAGCTGAGCTAATTCCCCATATCATGGGACTGAGAGGACTCGAACCTCCGACCTCACCCTTATCAGGGGTGCGCTCTAACCAGCTGAGCTACAGTCCCAGAGATTCGACTCTCTGTCTTCATTGAGTGTAAACCACTCAAAACTAAATATCGTTTCGTTGAATGTGTAGGTTTCCGATTTTCCTTAGAAAGGAGGTGATCCAGCCGCAGGTTCTCCTACGGCTACCTTGTTACGACTTCACCCTAATCATCTGTCCCACCTTAGACGGCTGGCTCCTAAAAGGTTACCCCACCGGCTTTGGGTGTTACAAACTCTCATGGTGTGACGGGCGGTGTGTACAAGACCCGGGAACGTATTCACCGCGGCGTGCTGATCCGCGATTACTAGCGATTCCGACTTCATGTAGGCGAGTTGCAGCCTACAATCCGAACTGAGACATACTTTAAGAGATTAGCGCACCCTCGCGGGTTGGCGACTCGTTGTATATGCCATTGTAGCACGTGTGTAGCCCAGGTCATAAGGGGCATGATGATTTGACGTCATCCCCACCTTCCTCCGGTTTGTCACCGGCAGTCTCACTAGAGTGCCCAACTGAATGCTGGCAACTAATAATAAGGGTTGCGCTCGTTGCGGGACTTAACCCAACATCTCACGACACGAGCTGACGACAACCATGCACCACCTGTCACCTTGTCCCCGAAGGGAACGTCCTATTTCTAGGATTAGCAAGGGATGTCAAGACCTGGTAAGGTTCTTCGCGTTGCTTCGAATTAAACCACATGCTCCACCGCTTGTGCGGGTCCCCGTCAATTCCTTTGAGTTTCAACCTTGCGGTCGTACTCCCCAGGCGGAGTGCTTAATGCGTTAGCTGCGACACTCAAGGGCGGAAACCCTCGAACATCTAGCACTCATCGTTTACGGTGTGGACTACCAGGGTATCTAATCCTGTTTGCTACCCACACTTTCGAGCCTCAACGTCAGTTACAGTCCAGAAAGCCGCCTTCGCCACTGGTGTTCTTCCATATATCTACGCATTTCACCGCTACACATGGAGTTCCACTTTCCTCTACTGCACTCAAGTCATCCAGTTTCCAAAGCCATTCCTCAGTTGAGCTGAGGGCTTTCACTTCAGACTTAAATAACCGTCTGCGCTCGCTTTACGCCCAATAAATCCGGATAACGCTTGGAACATACGTATTACCGCGGCTGCTGGCACGTATTTAGCCGTTCCTTTCTGGTAAGATACCGTCACACACTGAACAGTTACTCTCAGTGCCGTTCTTCTCTTATAACAGTGTTTTACGAGCCGAAACCCTTCATCACACACGCGGCGTTGCTCCATCAGGCTTGCGCCCATTGTGGAAGATTCCCTACTGCTGCCTCCCGTAGGAGTATGGGCCGTGTCTCAGTCCCATTGTGGCCGATCAGTCTCTCAACTCGGCTATGCATCATCGCCTTGGTAAGCCTTTACCTTACCAACTAGCTAATGCACCGCGGGTCCATCTCTTAGTGATAGCAGAACCATCTTTCAACCAACAACCATGCGGTTGTTGGTATTATACGGTATTAGCACTTGTTTCCAAATGTTATCCCCTGCTAAGAGGTAGGTTACCCACGTGTTACTCACCCGTTCGCCACTCTTTGTCAGATAAAATCAAATCAGAGCAAGCTCTTCATATCAGTTAAAGACAAAGCGTTCGACTTGCATGTATTAGGCACGCCGCCAGCGTTCATCCTGAGCCAGGATCAAACTCTCATTTTAAAAGCTTGAGTATAACTCATTTGTTATTTGTTGTTTAACAGAAGTTAAACGAATTTACTAGCGAATTGACTTCGCAAATGTTTTTGTATCAAGTAAAATACGTGATGACCCTACACATTTGTTTCATCGAAACGATATTCAGTTTTCAATGATCTACGTTGCGTTTCACAACTTAGTTAGTATATCAATAATCTAAGCAATTGTCAACAACTAAGTTTTATAACAAATCTTTCACAAGACTTGCGTTTCACAACTTAAACTATATTACAGTATGTTCATTTGAATGTCAATACTATAATTTAGATAAGTTTTGATGTCTTTTGAATTGATTTTTTCATCACTTCCAAAACCCAACTTTTATATAATACGACTATGATTGAGAGAATGCAAGCTTTAATTTGAATTTTATATCATTTAATTTTAGTGCCTAAATATTCTTCATCTGCTTATCAGATAAGCCACACATCAATAAAAAAGCTGAAACAGAATTTTCTATCTGTTTCAGCTTTTTATAGATACAATATTTTTTTCGTTCTGATATCTTAACGCATTGTTGGGAATAACAAGACGTCACGAATCGTATCAGCATTTGTTAGCAACATTACCAAACGATCGATTCCGATACCCAAGCCACCAGTAGGCGGCATACCATACTCCAAAGACTCAATAAAGTCTTCGTCGATACCTTCGGCTTCATCGTTTCCTGCTGCCCGTTCAGCTGCTTGTGCCTCAAAGCGCTCGCGTTGATCAATCGGATCATTTAACTCAGTAAAGGCATTGGCATATTCACCGCCCGAGATAAACAACTCAAAACGTTGCGCAAAACGCTTATCGTCATCACTCTTCTTAGCTAATGGTGACACTTCTACTGGATGTCCGTAGACAAAAGTTGGTTCAATCAATGTATCTTCAACAAAGTCCTCAAAGAATTCATTAATAATGTGACCAACACCCCAGTATTGTTCATACTTAACACCCTTTTCGTCAGCAATTGCACGGGCTTCTTCAACCGTGTAATCTTGCCAAAAATCAACACCGGTCTTTTCCTTGATTAAGTCCACCATGTGCTTACGTGCGAATGGCTTAGCCAAATCAATCGTGTGTTCTTGATAAGTAATAATCATATCATCGGCAACAACCTTTGCAGCAGCCTTAAAGATATTTTCAGTTTCAGTCATGACATCGCCAAGATCCCAAAAGGCAGCATAAGATTCCATAACTGTAAATTCAGGATTGTGTTTTGGATCCATACCTTCGTTACGGAAGACACGCCCAATTTCATAAACACGCTCCATACCACCAACAATTAAACGCTTCAAATGTAGTTCAAGCGCAATACGCATGTACAAATCGATATTCAAAGCATTGTGGTGTGTAATGAATGGTCGTGCAGCAGCCCCACCAGCAGCATTTTGAAGCATAGGTGTTTCTACTTCTGTAAAGCCATCACCATCCATGTACGCACGAATAGCAGAAATAATCTTTGAACGCTTTTGGAAACGATCAAATGAGTCATCATTCGCAATCAAATCTAAATAACGCTGACGATACTTTGTTTCAACATCGGTCAACCCATGGAACTTATCTGGCAAAGGACGCAAAGCTTTTGAAAGGTGCGTAATTGCAGTCACATTTAATGACAATTCTCCTGCACGGGTCTTCATGATAGTTCCTTTGAAGCCCAACCAATCACCTAAATCTGATTTTTTAAACCATTCATACGTTTCTTCACCAACTACTGGTTTTTGGACAAACACTTGAATACGTCCTGAACGATCCTTAATATCAGCAAAACTAATTTTACCTGAACGGCGCTTTGTCATCATGCGTCCAGCAATTGCTACTTCATTTGCTTGTGCTTCTAAATCTTCACCTGAAACATCATCATATAATGCGTGTAATTCAGATGCCATGTGTGTCCGATCAAAACGGTGACCAAATGGATCGATACCTGCATCACGCAATTCGGTCATTTTTTCACGGCGTTTGATCATTTGGTCATTTAACGACACTTGTTGGTCAGCCATATTCCTATTCCTGCCTCATTTTTTCTTTATTGATTCTCTGGTGCTTCCACCATACATAATTATAAGTTTGCCAATCTTCTGTCCATTTTGCAAGTCTCAGGACTAATTTTACAAACCATTTGCATCCTTACTAGCAATAATTGCCTGCAACTCGTTTTCGTCGAAATTAATAATTTTACCAGTAAACCGATCGATAATTTCAACACCATGATCTTCAGCTAATATTTCTTGTAATTCTGTAAGTGGTAACGTTGCCAACATCCGAGCATAGTCATGCTTTGCAATTCCTGGGTAAAGATTTACCTCAGTTGTTGACAACACTTTCACTTGTTCTTTACCAAACAAATTATTGAGTAAATCACTTGGCGTAAATCCTTCAAGCATCTGTGTGGAAATAGCTGGGAAATTAGCCAATTTATCTTCTAATGCAGCAATATCCTCATCCGTAGCATCAGGTAATGTCGAAACCATAAATCCTCCGGCCGTGACAACAGTGCCATCCGGATCGACCAATACAGACACCGCTACGGCCGAAGGGATTTGCTCTGATTTGGCCATATAGTAAGTTAAGTCATCCCCAATTTCACCAGTCACTAGGGCCACTTGCCCTGTAAATGGCTCATTTGCTCCAAAATCTTTTGTTACTGATAAAAATCCATCTGTACCAACGGCATTCGCTACGTCAGGTTGTCCCTTAGGTGTCAAAGGTAAGGTCACCTTTGGATTAGTCACATAACCACGAACCTCACCCTGAGCTGATGCCTCGACAACAACTTTTCCTGCTGGTCCTTGACCATCAATACTGATAGCTAAGCGTTCATCTCCCTTAAGGATCGCATTTGACACCATTAATGAACCAAGCAATGCACGTCCTAAAATCGTAATTCCCAGTTGTGAAGCGTCATGAAATGTGGCAACTGTTTTCATCATATCAGTTGCTTCAATTGCAATCGCACGAAACTTACCATCATCCGTTATCGCACGTATTAATTTATCTGCCATATTGATGTCCTTTTCTGATTGTTTTTCCGTTATCAAGTGTAACACAAAAAAAGAGCCCAGGAATGTATTCCTTAGCTCTTTGATACTACCTATTTATCAAACATTAAGCACGATCATCATCATTGTCTGATGAATCATCGTCAGGTGTCAATGACTCTGAAGCAACTGCCTTTTCAGACTCAACATCTTCAGTCAATTTATCATTTGCAGCCTTCTTGGCTTGCTCATATGACATCGGTGTTGATTCATCAGCCTTAGAACCTGTTTCATCCGGCATCTTACCAGTGTTGAACAAACTCAAAATTTGCTTCTCATCCAACGTCTCGTACTCTAGCAAAGCTTGCGCAATGGCTTCATGCTTGTCCTTATACTTAGTAATAATATCTCGGGCTGTATTGTAACCCTCAGTTGTGATACGACGTACTTCTTCATCAACCAAACGTGAAGTCGTATCTGAGTATAGTGGTTGACCATATTGTTGGCCACCATCCTTCTCTAACTGGACCATACCAAGCTTATCAGACATACCATATTGTGTAACCATTGCACGGGCAATGCCTGTTGCTTGCTCAAAGTCGTTTGAGGCTCCTGAAGACTGTTGATTAAATATCAATACTTCAGCAGCACGACCACCCATCAAACCAGCAACCTGATCCATAGCGTCCGTCTTACTCATCAACATTTGATCTTCACGAGGCAACATGATTGCATACCCGCCTGCACGACCACGAGGAACAATCGTTACCTTATGCACAACGCGCGCCTCGTTTAGTACAAGACCAACAATGGCGTGTCCAGCCTCGTGATAAGCAACCGTCTTACGTTCTTTAGCTGAAACAACACGATCCTTCTTTGCTGGACCAGCAATGACACGATCTTCAGCTTCATCCAAATCCTTACCCGTAATCGTATTGTTATTCTGACGAGCAGCTAGCAAAGCAGCTTCGTTCAGCAAATTCTCCAAGTCAGCTCCAACGAATCCAGGTGTTTGCTTAGCAATTTCCTTCAAGTCAACACTTGAATCTAATGGCTTATTCTTCGCATGAACCTTCAAGATTGCCTCACGACCCTTAATATCAGGACGACCAACCAAAATCTTACGATCAAAACGACCTGGACGAAGCAATGCTGGATCAAGCACATCAGAACGGTTTGTGGCCGCCATGACGATAACACCTTCATTACCTTCGAATCCATCCATCTCAACCAACATTTGGTTCAGCGTTTGCTCACGTTCATCGTGACCTCCGCCCATACCATTACCACGTTGACGTCCAACCGCATCAATTTCATCAATAAAGATAATTGATGGTGCTGCCTTCTTGGCATTTTCGAACAAATCACGAACACGACTTGCTCCAACACCAACGAACATCTCAACGAAGTCAGAACCAGAAATTGAAAAGAATGGTACGCCAGCTTCACCAGCAACAGCCTTAGCTAGTAAAGTTTTACCAGTTCCGGGAGGACCCTCTAGAAGTACACCTGATGGTATACGAGCACCTAACTTAAGGAACTTCTTTGGATCCTTTAAGAATTCAACAACTTCGACCAATTCTTGCTTCTCTTCTTCAGCACCTGCGACATCAGCAAAGCGCTTTTTGTTTTCTGATGGATCAGCCGGCTTAGCCTTTGACTTACCAATCCCCATCATATTGCCACGGCCACCTTGACCACCTTGGTTCATACCACCCATCATTAGGTAGAATAAACCAACCATCAAGATTAATGGCAAAATAGTTACAAGAAATGTTCCCCAGAAATTAGTAGGCTGAGGCTTTGTGGTGATATCGGTATCTGCTTTTTCAGCAATCTTTTGTACGTTTGCAATAACAGTATCACTACCAACCAACTTGGTCTCAAAGGAAGTTGCCTTACCTGATTGACCACCACCTAATAATGCTGTAAAGGCATCACTATTGCTAGAACTTTTACTTGATTGTGCTTTTGTGTACTCACCCTTAACGTTGTAAACCCCATCGCCAGGTTGAATCGTGACTTTATCAATCTTTTTGTCACGTAACTCCGTCATAAATGTTGACGTAGAGATAGTCTTAGTATTTGAGGTCTGTGTGGGCCCGGCTACCCAATATATCAACCCCATAATACCGAGGACTACGATTACGTAAAACAAACTATTTCGGACAAAATTTCCGTTTCGTTGGTTTTTCATCAATTCCTCCTATAGATAGCAATAGCAGTTACTATCTTATATTATGTACGATCTTACTAATTAATTTTTCAGTTTAAATTAGTGATTTGGTGTGATATCCACCGTGTCAACAATATCAGCATGTTGTGGATCATAAACTTCACGCTTCAAAACCCCTACATATGGTAGATTACGGTATAACTGTTTGTAATCCAGTCCATACCCTACCACAAAGGCCTTTGGTACGTCAAAGCCAACATAATCAACAGTTGCTTCGACAACTCGTCCATCTTTTTTATCCAATAGACTAGCCGTTTTTACTGATTTTGCACCACGACTCTTTAATAACTCAATCATGAACTTCAGCGACCGACCTGTATCAACAATATCTTCCATAATAATAATGTCACGTCCATTAATATCAGTCTGTAAATCTGTTACCAAATCCACATTACCTGATGATGAAATGCCACCATTATAACTAGAAACATCGATAAACTCGACTTCTGCATATTGCATATGACGCATCACATCAACTGTCCACAAGACAGCACCCTTCAGTACTGATAGAATAATTGGTGTCCGTCCTTGATAGTCAGCAGCTAATTGTTCGCCAACTCGTTTGGCAGCTTTTGCAATATCTGCCTCGCTATACAATACCCGTTCGATATCATTATTCATGTCCGGCTGGTTCATGTTTTGTTAATCTCCTAAATCTTAATTCCCCTACTGTTACATAGATTTAAGAATACCATGTTTAACCCCAAATGTTTAGTCAATAACTAAAAGAACTGAAAAAGTTTTAACTTTTCACCAATCTTAACCATTGATGATCCCTTATGAGCTGTTTATAGTCATTTAACTGAATACTGCCAGTAGCGACATTTTGATTTCTCATTAGTTGAATGGTCTGTCGCAACTGTCGATCTTTAACGTCAAACACTTCTTGTTTTTGTAACCATTGTTGTAGGACTAGTAGTAATTGTTCCGTTGGTAATTCCCAATCTAATACACCTGCTTCTAACGCTGCCACATATTGCTTAATTTGTGGATTCGCTAGTGCCTGTAAAGCTGTTAATTGGTCAGCAAAATCAATGATGTGAGCCACAGCTTGTTTATTTATGTACTGTAGGTCAGGAATAACCGCATTTCTCAGTCGATTACGTGCATATTGCTGATCATCATTTGTATAATCGTCAATCCATTCTTGCACAGGTTCCTTAATTAAATCCTTCAATTCTAGCTTAGAAAGACTTAAAAATGGTCGTACAAGCTTCAGCCCATTGGTAAGCGTTTGTTTTTCTGGCATCCCAGTTAACTGCTCTAACCGACTGCCGCGCGCTAATTTATATAAAATTGTCTCGACTTGATCATTTCGGTGATGCGCGGTCACAATACTGTTTGCACCGACTTGCTCAGCAACCGAAAACATCACGCCATACCGTTTTTCGCGTGCCTTTTCTTCTACTGAAACGGTGGGTACTTCTGACCAATCCAACTTTCGTATGGTTGCTGATTGTAAGTGTGGCGTATGTGCAAACACTTTCCTGACTAATTCTTCTTCCTGTTGCGCATCAGAACGCAGTTGATGATTAATGTAGATAGCACTAACTTGTGGTTGCAGGTCTGTCGGCAAATCACCTGCAGTTAGCCATCTTAATAATCGTAATGAATCTTGCCCGCCTGATACAGCGACCAATACATGATCGGTGGCATCAAACAACTGCTGTTCACGAAGATGGCGAATTAAGTTAGCTCGTAAAACTCTAGGTTGCATTCCTATACACTTACTCCTTTTTTGGACTAACTTTATTATATGCTAAAAAGACAGAGTGTGACAAAATGCGGTTTGAATCCGGGGTCTATGGTTATTTTCAGACAATAAAAGCCAGGACGTTTTGTCCTGGCTTTTATTAGTTAGTTTGTTAATTGCTAATCTGGAATATTAAAAACAGTTTCACCATTTTTTGTATACATGTATTTCTCACGAACCAATTTTTCCAAATAGCTATTATCACCCAAATCTTTTACTTCTTGTTTTAAGTCTGAATGTGATGCCTTTGCAGTTGATAATGTCTTGCTAGTCTCAGTTAACCCGGCTGAGGTAGTGGTATATTTTACATATTGTTTATGAAAATTTACCATAGCCACAACCGCTACGATGATCATAAAAACACCTAAAAGAAAACGGCGACGTAAATGAATATAGCGCGCATATTTTGCTTGTTGTGCTTCAATCGCTATATGATGCTTACCGGCAGCATTTAGTGGCCGTATATTTGATTGTTCAGTTGTTCTACGCATCACTAATCACCTCTCCGGTCGTTCACCTAAATCTACTTGTAGTCTAATTACCTTAACTTTACCGCAGGAATTAAATTTTTCTAACTCTCATTATCATTTCTTAACATTTTCATATAAAAAAATAACAGAGCGTTATTTTATTTTACGTCAGCATCAAAATCTTGTGCATACGACTCTGAAACAATACTGTACATGTGCTCAGCTTCGTTCTTTTTTGTTGTCTCAACAATGCGTTCCACTGCAATAACTGATGTTTTATTACCAAAACGAATTGTTAATTCGTCACCGGTTTTAACATCACTAGATGATTTTGCAGTTTTACCATTAATATCAATACGCCCCTGGTCTGAAATATCTTTTGCTACTGAGCGTCGCTTAATCAAGCGTGATACCTTTAAATATTTATCTAATCGCATGAATTTTCCTTCCGTTCTAAGAAGTGGTAGAGCTTGTACCCTTTTGGTAGTGCATACCACTCTTCTTTTGACAATAGACGTAAACGCCAAATCATCACTATAAACATAATTATACCAATTAACGCTGAAGTAATCAGCGAAAATAAACTAGCTAGTCGAGATGATCCAATTAATTTATCACTTGCCCAACCCCATAATCCAGCGGTTAGTAAAACGACCAGCAATGTTGTCACTAACTTGTACCACCAATTTTGGCTGTGCCATTGGCGTCGTAATTTTTTCGGTAAACGATGTAAGACAAAATATAACATTGGTACTAAGCCTAATAAAGTTGCCAGAGATGCACCCACAATGCCCCATTGTGGAATAAAAATCATATTCAAAATATACTTAACAATCATCGTCAACAATACAAACCAGCTAACACCACGTGTATAATCTAAACTCTGTAAAACACTCGTGATAATCAAAATTAAGGTTGCTGGAATAATCGTTAGAACAAAAATCATTAACGCCTGACTACCCTCTCGCGTGCTAAACAGCACTTGGTTAGCTGCTGGCATAACCGCTATTAAACCAACTGTAGCGACACTTGATAGGATCAATGATAGCCGCAGCATCATTTGAAAGTCATGTATAAAGGCCCCGTCTTCTTTTCGAACGGCATGAGAACGCAATACTGGTAGTAAAGAGGTACTAACTGCTGTCGCTAGAACCATCCCCAATTGAACCAATGGTTGCCCGCGATCGTATACACCTTTCGCATACTCGGCAGCCTGTGAGCTCATGCCGTTGACTTCTAGTAGCCCTTTTGTCGAAAATGAATCAACCAACTGTAACAAAACTAGCAGACCGGTTAGCATGGCCAAAAGATTACCCTCCGACCATAGGCGCTGAAAAATGCGGATCCATCCGAGTGCACGCTCTTTTTTTACAGGCTTAGTAATTGGTGTTTGCCAGACTAATTTAATCGTACGACTAATGTATAAAGTAGCTAGCATTGCTGCAAATGCAGCTGCTGCAGTCGCCCAAGAACCAATCTTATAAACAGACCACCCTGCATGAACACCCCACCAAGCAACACCAATAATAATGCCAACACGAACTATTTGTTCAATCACCTGCGAAATAGCCGTCGGTACCATATTCAATTGACCTTGCGCAAAACCACGACCAACTGCCAAAAATGGCATGAACCAAAACATCCAAGCAACCGCTCTGATCACAGGAATCAGTTTCAAATCATTTCCCATCCCAGTTGCTATCAAAGGAGCACCACCATAAACAAATATGAATAAAAAGAAACTGATGATAAAGAGCAACCAAAACAAGCGTCGCGCAACCAACTGCTTACGTTCGTTATCAGTCTGTTCCGTAATGATTTTTGAAATAAATAATGGCCACCCGCTTAAAGCTAATACCACGCCAATGCCATATATCGGATAAACTTGTTGGTATACATAAAAACCTGTATTACCAACTAGATTTTGAAAAGGAATGCGATAAACCGCACTAAGAATTTTGGCAATAATACCTGCCAATGTCAGAATACCAGCACCGGCCATTAAATTTTGACTACTTTTACTCATATTCCTAGTCCTTTTTTGGCAATAATGCTGACAAAAACTTTATCAAATTTTGCAGCCACTCATCATCCGTTTGCTTTGGCTGAATAGCCATCGCAAATAGTACAGGATCATTCACTTTAATCTGACCACGAGTTTTCGTGTCAGCCATCGCTTGTTGGACTTGCTCACGGGTTATCTTAGCTTGCTTATCAAAACGAATGGTTATAATCGTCGGTTGATTAACTGTTCGCTTAATCTGGGCAACCCCCACTTGATCAGCAATTGCTTTTAACTGTGAGACTGTTAATAAACGATTGGTAGCTGCTGGTATATCACCAAATCGGTCAACTAAATCATCTGTAATTTCAGCAAATTGCTCAGCCTTAGTTGCTTTACGAATACGTTGATATAAGTCAATTTTTTGTGGACCATCTGCCACGTAGTCAGCTGGCAAGTAGGCTTCGACCTGTAAGTCTAATTCTGAATCAAAACGTTTTTGTTTTTTACCCTGTTTAGCAGCAACTGCCTCTTGTAACATTTGAGTATATAAATCATACCCAACAGCATTAATAAATCCATGCTGTGATTGACCCAGCAAGTCTCCTGCACCACGAATCGACAAATCTCTCATGGCAATTTTAAAGCCAGAACCTAGCTCAGTAAAATCACGAATAGCCGTTAATCGCTTTTCACTTTCTTCATTAAGCGAACGCGTACCTGGATAGGTAAAGTATGCATAAGCGACGTTATTTGAACGACCCACGCGACCTCGTAACTGGTACAATTGCGCTAATCCCATATAGTCTGCATTTTCAACAAACAATGTATTAGCATTTGGAATGTCTACCCCAGTTTCAATAATTGTTGTGGTAACTAAAACATCATATTCGCCATTGATAAAGTCAACTAAAATTCCTTCCATTTGTGTTTCAGTCATTTGGCCATGGATATAGGCAACCTGTGCTTCAGGAACTAAACCTTGAATCATCCCCGCAACTTTTTCAATATCAGCCACGCGATTATGTAGATAGAAAGTTTGACCGCCACGTGCCATTTCACGCTCAATCGCATTGGCAATGACACGTCCGTTTTGTTCCATTACATACGTTTGAATTGGATAACGATTAGCTGGCGGCGTTTCAATCACTGATAGATCACGTACACCAACCATTGCCATATTCAGCGTACGTGGAATTGGCGTCGCCGTCAGCGTTAATACATCCACATTTGTTTGCAAGCTTTTTAGCCGTTCCTTATGCTTTACCCCAAAACGTTGTTCTTCATCAATGATCAATAAACCTAAATCACCGAACGCCACATCTTTAGCTAATAAGCTGTGTGTACCAATAATAATATCGATTGTATGATTCTTTAAACCAGTCTTGATTTCTGTCATTTGTTTCTTTGTTTGAAAACGCGACATCCAAGCAATCTTTAAATTGGTTCCTTCAAAACGGTTAAGGAATGAGTCGTAATGTTGCTGTGCCAAAATAGTTGTCGGTACCAGCATAGCCACTTGTTTACCCTCATGAGCTGCTTTAAACGCCGCCCGCATGGCAACTTCAGTTTTACCAAAACCAACATCACCCACCAGTAATCGATCCATTGGGCGGGGCTTTTCCATGTCAGCCTTAATTTCTTTAACCGAACGAATTTGGTCTGGTGTTTCAGGGTAAGGAAACGCCTCTTCAAAATGACGCATTTCCTCATCATCTGGTGCAAAAGCGTAGCCTTGTTTAATTTCACGTTCCGCATACAAAGCCAAGAGATCATCTGCAATGTCCTCAACCTTCTTGGCAACTTTTGCCTTTGCGCGTTGCCATTCAGTGCCCCCCATTTTATTGATTCTGGGAGCTTTTTCAGCCGCACCGACGTATTTTTGTACCAAATCAAGCTGTGTTACTGGAATAAATAACTTATCTCCCTTTTGATAAGCTATCGTAATATAGTCTTGCTTAACACCCCGATTTTCAATTGTTTGCATGCCTTCATAGATACCAATCCCATGATTGACATGCACAACGTAATCGCCAGGTTTCAGCTCATTATAGCTCTTAATACGCTCCGCATTTGACAGTGTTTGACGTTTTGGTGCCCGTTTACGAACTTGTTGAAACAACTCTTTTTCGGTTAACACCACTAATTTTTGCATTGGCAACTCAAATCCCGCACTTAATGGTAGTGTTGCTGACTGCGTACGACCAGTTGCTAACCCGTCAACAGGCACTTGGTTTACTTTAATACCAAAGTCATTTAAGGTTTGAACCAATTTAACTTGTCGATCATCTGAATTAGTCAAAAAGATTACGGTCATATTTTGTTTTTGCCAACGTGTCACTTCACCTTTCAGCAAAGGCATCTGACCAAAAAATTGTTGTGTTGGACGTAATGTCACATTAGTTAAGCTAGTTTGCCGTAATTGCCCAATTCCTCGTTGTAGTGGCGAGAAAATTAAGCTTGCTTGTTGGATATCACGTGCTTGATCAGTCAAAGACCAGCCAAAATCTGCCGTTGTCAAAACTTGTTGCTTATCAAGTTTCTCAGCCCACCAGTTTGTGTCATCTAATCGCATTTGCGCAGCATTTTCAATGGCACGTGGATAATCATCGAATACCACAATGCCATTTACTGGCAAATAGTCAAAAAGACTGGCAGCATCTGGATACAGCATATGTAAATATGCCCGCATTTCTGGCAAAATTTGTCCATCTGCTAGTGTTGTCAGTAATGGTGTTATTGCTTCAGTCAAATGCCGTTTCTCTGCACCAGCCAATTGGTCGCGTTGTTTCGTCATTGCCAACTCAAGTTGTGTTTTTGCTTTTTGACGATCATCGTCACTCAAAACTAAGTCAGTTGCTGGCAAAATGGTCAATGAATCAATATTTTCAATACTACGCTGATTTTCCGCATCAAATGACCGCATTGAATCCAGTTCAGTATCAAAAAAATCTAATCTAACCGGATAGTCTGCATCCAATGGGTATACATCAACAATTGAGCCACGAATTGCAAATTCACCAGGTTGTTCGACCGTGGTATTTCGGTGATAACCCATTTGATGTAATTTTATTTCTAAGTCTTTTAACTCATACTCATGATCAAAATCAATCGTCAATTGTGCTTGCTGAAACTTTTTAACAGGTGGCAAATAACGTTGTGCCCCCGCAATACCAGTTACTACAACAGCTTGTGGATCCGTTAATAATAGGTGCAAAGCACTAACACGCGCCAAACGAGTGTCTAACGATGTCACTGCCATTTCAGCTGCTAAACTTTCTTCAGCAGGAAAAACCGCAACGTGTTCGTTACCCAACAAAGCTTGTAAATCTTCCGCTAATTGATCGGCATGAAATTGACTATCTGACACAATCACCATTGGTTGCTGAGTTCGTTGCTGTAACGCTGCTAAATAAACCGTACGGGCAGTGCCAGAAATTCCCGTCATCAAATGACGACCGCCCTTAGTCAACCCAGTAGCTAACTCCTGTAAAGCTTTATCCTGTTGTAAAAGTTCAGTTAGTTGCATAATATATTTTTATCCCTTTAATTAAACTGATTCATCAGCATTGGCATGTCTTTACCGGCAGCAAAGTCTTCGAAAATTTCGACTGCTTTATCTAATCCCGCCAGTAAGTCAGGTTGTTCGTCCTTTCCAAATCGTCCTAATACATAATCGACAACTGCTTGATGAACATGTGCTGGATGGCCAATACCAAATTTCAAACGATTAAACTTTTGTGTGCCTAATTGATTAGCAATGCTTTTAATACCATTATGACCGCCAGCAGAACCTTTCTGTCGTAAACGTAGTCGGCCAAGATCCATATCCATATCATCCTGCACAACGAGTAAGTCTGCTAGGTCTAGCTTGTAATAATCAACTAGTGGGCGCACTGCTTGCCCTGAATCATTCATATAAGTTGTTGGTTTAACTAACAAGACTTTTTCATTATTGATGCGTACATCAGCTACAAAAGCATGATGGGCGCCGTCTTGTTTAAATGTGGCTTGGTACTTATCTGCTAATGCATCCACTGTCATAAACCCAACATTGTGGCGAGTTTGATCATATTCTTTACCAATATTTCCCAAGCCAACAATCATTTTCATTTTTCTTCTGCCTCACTTTTTATGTCATTAACGCACGAAATGGGTCGAGACCGATTAGCCCCCACCCTTGTGCATTATTTACTTGTATTAATTCTCTTAATGATTATAAATTCTAAACCAAATTATCCTGATTTAATAGTCCTAAGTCTTTTATTTTTTAGCCTGATAGTCATCAAGTGATTGCAACTGACCACTATCTTGGAATACTTTTCCTAATTGTAACAACATTTGATCTTGTCCTTTAGCCGCCTGCAATTGCACACCTATTGGCAAGCCACGCTTTGTAACATATGTTGGTAAGCTTAGCGCCGGTTCGCCAGATATATTGGCTAATTGTGTGAATGGTGTTTTCGATAGACCATGTAGCCACGCATCGTAAATTAATTGAATCTGATCCTCATGGCTTAATTTTTGAATATGCTTTAGTCGCTTAACATATTTTGGTAAATAAGCTGGATCACTATTCTTAGGTGCCACTGTCGCAGTCGTTGGTGTTAAATAAATTGGATAGTCTTTATGGAATGCCGTCATCTGTCGATCAACTTCAGCCATCTCATCAGCAACAAATTGATCACTCTCTTTTGTCTGTTTTTTATCCGCCTGATAGAGGGCCCATGTCATTGGCGAAACATCACGAAACTTCATTAGTTTCCCAGTTTCAGCTTCAATTTTTTTATTTGCGTCAGTGCCCGTTGCGGTTGATGCTGTATAGTACATTTTCATCAACTTTTCACCATCAACCGGTGCGTCTTTCTTTACTACGGTATAACCCTGATTCCGTAAGAACTTAACTACTTGTTTAACTGCTCTGATAGCATCTTTACTAACTTTAGTTCCTACTGGGGACTTTACAGAATAAGCAATTGTCATCTGTTTCAAGTCAGCTGGTGCATCTTTTATCAGATCAGGGTGTTCTATATTCTTCATCCCCATAAAATAAGTCTGTAAATCAGAAATATATCGTGCATTAGCAAAGTTAACCGATGAAGGAATCGTATCATCCCCAGTAATAGCACCTTGCGTGGGCTTTAAACCAATCACACCGGTAAATGATGCTGGAATACGCAAAGAACCCCCTGCATCATTTCCTGTCGCTATGGGTACAAAATCTGCAGCGACACTAGCTACTGCTCCTCCTGATGAACCACCAGTATTACGATTTAATCGCCAAGGATTATGTGCCACACCATTTAACTTTGAAACGGTGATATTAATCAAACCTAATTCTGGATAGTTTGTTTGACCAATAATAATGAATCCAAGTGCTTGTAGTTGCTTTACAAAATCACTCGTTTCTATCGCTTTCTGCTTCTTTAAGTTCTTTAGACCTCTAGTATTAAATTCTCCCTTAAGTTGTTGTCCTAATCCCTTTATTAAAATAGGCACCCCATAGAAAGGCTGACCAGTATCTGTCAACTTATCCGCTTCTCGCAAAGCAGCGGATTCACGTAAACTAATGACTGCATTTAACTGTGGATTGTCTGCTTTGATTCGTGCGACTGCATGCTTAATTAGTTGTTGACTGGTTACCTGACCACTACGAATTAATTGTGCTAAATCACTTGCAGAAGCATGCTGGTATTCAAAATATGTCATTCCATAGTCTTTTGCATGCTTATGCTGTAACGTCTTCCCATTTGCGTGGACAATTAATTGCCGCGAAAAGTAGCCAATTCCCCCTGCTAGTAATGCTAAAGCAGCCCCAATTTTTATCTTCTGTTCCCGATTCACTTTACGCCCCCCAAAGCTCAAGCTTTTATCATGCACATGACACATGATTACTGGATTTTTAACAACGATATCTACTATTATTTTACGCTACCTGTCATATATATTCTATCAATGAGAAATTATAAAAAGCGTACCTAGAAAGATACGCTTTTCATCAGTTATTTCATTTGTGTCCCATGTGCATCTTCCCAACGGGTTCGTGCAATTGATGCAATAATGGCAATCGCAAGCAAACTAATAATCACAATGAGTGAAGCAATATTTGTTATCTCAAACTGCCAGTCCATCATCTTGCCTGCTTCATTAATCAACATTTTCGCACCAATAAAGGCTAAGATGAGTGCCAAAGCATATTTGATGTACCGAAACATTGGTAATAGCTTTGATAAAGCAAAGAATAACGATCTTAGTCCCAAAACTGCAAAAATGTTTGAAGTCACAACAATAAACGTATCTTGCGTAACTGCTAGCACAGCGGGAATTGAATCAACTGCGAATAAAATATCCGAAAATTCAATAAAAATTAAAGCAATTAGAAAAGGCGTCACAAACCATTTACCATTTTCTTTCACCATAAAATGTGGTTTGCTAACATCATCCTTAACTGGCAAGATTTTTCGCAAACCTTGGATCATTTTGCTATCATTTAAATCTTTATCCTTGCCTTTATCGAATAACATATTTATTCCGGTATAAACTAGGAAAATACCAAAGAGGTACATTAACCATTCGAACTTGTGCAACAATGCTGCACCCCCCAGAATAAAAAGCACTCGCATCACAATTGCCCCAAATATTCCCCAGAACAACACTCTATGCTGGTAACGTGCCTCAATACCAAAGAATCCAAAAACTAAGATAAAGATAAATAAATTATCCATACTTAGCGATTCCTCTAGCAAATAACCAGTAACAAAATCGATGGCATGGCCACTTCCCTCGAAATACCAAATACCTGCCGCAAAAATAAAAGCTAACACAATCCACATTGCTGTCTGCAAAAGAGATTTCTTAAATGTTGGCACTTCTTCTTTTTTATTCAAAACCCCTAGATCTAACGCCAACATTGCAATAACAAATAGAAAAAATCCAATCCAAACCCATATACTAACTTCCATTAAGTACGCTTCCTTTTTTTATATCAATACAACTACCTACCAGACCATCCTAGCAGACAATTGTATCAGGATTGTTCGTATGTTGTCCATTCATAGACTAATTAAGCTTAAAAAAGGCATCAATCCACCAAATTTAGGATTAATGCCCTTAAACGTATTCTAAAAGATTAGAACCGGACTCATGGTTAAAATAAATTAAATATCTATATCATCAATGTTGACGCCAATGGCTTCGGCCACACGTTTACCATAATCTATATCAGCGCGAGCCATTTGTTGTACCATCAACTGCTTATTTTCAAGACTATCAATCGTACCCAAGTTACTCTTAAATGTCTCTACTAAACGTTGTTTCTCATCTTCGGACATAATGTTATACAAACGGCCAGCAGCTGAATAATAATCTGTATCATAAGGTTTAAAGGCTCCCGTCATACCCTGGAACATATCACCTGTTATTGCTGCATGTGGATTCTCAACCGGACCACCTTGATTATTTGGTTCATAATTAACACTACCATCTTGGTTTTGCGCCATAAATCCGTCACGTGCATAATTATGAACCTCGTGACGAGGGCGATTAGCTTTTAATTGTTCAAAATTAGCACCTAAACGATAACGAGCCGCATTCTTGTATGAGAACAAACGTCCTTGTAATAATTTATCCATTGAAGGTTCAATACCTGGTACTAAGTTAGCAGGTGAAAACGCAATTTCCTCAACGTCTTCAAAGTAATTGTCAGGATTAGCATTCAATGTCATGACACCAACTTCGTGAAGTGGGTAATCCTTGTGCGACACTGTTTTCGTTACATCAAAAATATCATACTTATAATCAAGACCTTCTTGATAAGGAATAATCTGTACCGAAAGTGTCCATGAAGGGTAGTCACCATCCTCAATGGCATTAAACATTTCATTCTGTAGATAGTCGGTATCTTCACTCGCTAATTTAGCAGCAAGCTCATTAGACATATTTGACACACCTTGGTTGCTAATAAAGTGATATTTTACCCAAAATTGTTCACCCTCAGCATTCACCCATTTGTATGTGTGACTCCCATAACCATTCATCGTACGAAAACTGGTTGGATTACCACGATCACCCATTAAATAGGTCACTTGGTGAATTGATTCTGGTGAATGTGCCCAGAAGTCAAACTGCATGTTGACATCACGTTTGTGAGTTCGCGGATCACGTTTTTGTGAATGGATAAAATCCGGAAACTTTAATGGGTCATTGATAAAAAAGACTGGTGTGTTGTTACCAACAATATCGTAATTACCTTCTTCTGTATAAAATTTCACTGAGAACCCATGCACATCACGAATAGTATCTGGATATCCAGATTCGCCTGCTACTGATGAAAATCGAACAGCAAGTGGTGTCTCTTTGTTCTCCCCATTGAACAAATTGGCTTTAGTAAATTGACTCATATCATGGGTCAATTTAAATACACCTTTAGCTCCAGCACCTTTTGCGTGAACGACACGCTCAGGAATACGTTCGCGATCAAAGTGCGCTAACTTTTCCAATAATTGGTAGTCCTGCATCAGGACAGGACCCCGTTCTCCTGCTGTTAAACTGTGTTGATTAGTAGCCCATGGCTGTCCTGCTTGTGTTGTTAATTTATTGGTCATTATTTCCCCCATTCATAATTCATCTGTCAACCAAAATATAGATTATATAAATCTATACAATTAATTATACTGTCAATCTATTATTATGCAAATATACTGGTTTTTTATATTAATGTGATTTATATAACAAGCTTATTAACTGTGCTATTTTTATTAAAAAATAAAGCCGGTCAGAAAAGTACATAAACTTTTCTGACCGGCTCTAAAATCTAACTAAAAGTCTTTATCCTAATTAATCTGCTTGCATGCCTTTAAGGACACGAAAATTGTGCAGATGAACAACAAAGTAGATAAACATTGCCAAAATCGACACAATACCCACACTGGCTAACACCACCACTTCTGTTGCTATTGAACCACCAATCATGATTGTCTCACGCAACCCACTCACTGAATAAGTCATAGGTACAAGCGGGTGCAACCACTGATAGAACTTATTTGAAAGTTCTATTGGATAGGTTCCAGCTGCGACACTAAGTTGTAAGACGAGTAGCACCATCGAAACAAAAGCCCCCGCTTTGCCAAACCACATGTAAATTGCTGTAACTAATGCTGCATCAACATAGCTGGTCAACAGCATAAATAGTAATGTCTGTCCCGGATTAACAGGATTCATGCCGAGGACCCAGTCGCTTAACGCATAAAGTGTCAATGCTGTCATCGTAGCAATAGCAAAGAGAATGAACATCTTTGATCCAAACCAGGCACCAAGTGACGATACTTTCCCTCGTGGTGAAACCATATCCAGCATAAGGTTAAGTGCCATCATCCCAACAAACATACCAACAGAGAACATATATGGAATCATACCAGTCCCGTTATTAGGTACTCGATCCTTTTCTGTATGAGATACCGTCGTTGGTGTTGCCATCTGCTTGAGTGTACCCTTTGTACCCTTTAATTGATCAGCCTGTGCACCAGCCTTGCTTAATTGTGTAGCAAGTGTGGTATTACCAGCATTCATTTCTGATAATGCTGGTCCCATTTGTTTGGCTGCGCTAGCTAATTGCCCAGAGCCATTGCTAATTTGTCCAGCACCACTAGCAAGTTGATTAGCGCCACTATTTAACTGACCACTCATACCAGATAAGGTCTGCAACCCATTATTTAGTGTTTGCGCCCCGTTAGAAAGTTGGCTAACACCACCACTTAATGTCTGAGCACCAGATTGCAAAGTTGCAACACCATTATTTAACGTTGCTGACTTTCCCTGCAGCGTTTGCAAACCACTACTTAATGTTTGGGCACCACCCGCTAACTGTCCAACTGCTTTTTGCACAGTGGGCACTTTGTCATTGAGTTGTTGTGAACCAGCTGCTAACTGCGAAACTGCGTCAGGTAACTTTTCCATTTCAATTAATTGATTATTAACCTGATGCAAATCTGTATTATTGGCCGTTTGTGCTAATTCTGTCAAAGTTGCTTGATGTTTCTGCGCAACCTGTTCCAATTGCGTCACATTTGACTGTAGCGCTGCTGCATGTTCAGTCATTGTTGCCAATACTTGGGCAGTTTGGGTGTCACTTTGTTTGCTTGCCAATGCTTGAACAAATTTTGCCTTTTGTGCTGCAGTAATGTTGATCCCGGCTTCTTGCATAGCGGCATTCACATTATTAGAAAGTGCATCCTTATCAGCTGCATTAGCCTTCGCCAAAGCCTTTAAATCTGATTGTAGTGTGTTGAATTGATTGTTAATGGTTTGATTGTCTGGTAATGCTGTTTTCGTGTCATCCACGACACTAGATAATGCCGCAACCTCTTTTTGTACTTTCGTCAGGTTGCCCTTCACATCATTATCAACCATTTCTTTATTCAACTGTGATAAGCCATCATTAAGCTTCGTGACACCATTAGCAAAAGTCGGTATTTGCTGATTTAACTGATTTAATCCTGTTGACAATGTCTGGCTACCATTTGCTGCTGTACCAACGGCAGCAGTGTATTGTTGCGTACCCTGACGTAATTGATCAATACCATTAATCAGTGTCGGTGCTTGCTGATTCATCCGATTCAATCCGCTGGCTAATTGTGCACTGCCATCACTAGCTGTACCAACGGCAGTCGTATATTGTCCTAATCCCTGAGTTAATGTTTGGGCACCATCTTCAAAAGTCAACGAACTAGCTGCTAATTTTTCAAGATTAGTAGTGACTTGATCGCTACCTGATTTTAGGGTATCAGCACCATCCGCCAGTTTTTTATTGGCTGCACCTGCCTTCGTCATACCAGCACCTGCTTGTTGCATTTCTTTAAAAATCGTCTTGGTATATATCTTAGTGACTTTCCCAGAAATTTGATTACCAATTTGTTTTGCACCTGATTCAGATAATTTACCCGCAATGAAGCTATGACCCGAACTTGTTTCATACTTTAGCTTCATTTGCTTGGGCTTTTTGTCTAACAATGTCGTTGCATTTGCTGAAAAATTCTTTGGAATCGTAATGACGGTATAGTATTTGCCGTCCGCCAAACCTTTTTTAGCAGCCTTTTGTGATGGGAATTTAAAATTCATCGCATCAGATTTCTCTAATTCATTTTTTAAATCATGACCAACCCTTAGCTTCTTACCCTGGTAAGTAACTGCCTGATCCTTGTTAACCACTGCTACTGGTAACTTACTCACCTCACCATAAGGATTCCACAATGATCCTAAAAAGGTAACTGCATATATAGATGGTACAAAAAACAATACAAAAATGACTAACATATAAAATTTATGACCTTTTAGCCACTGCCACTCTGATTTTAGCATTGTACACTCTCCTCCTGAAAAAATTATTGAACAACTTGTTGAATAATTTATCTATGTGCATTATATTAATGCTATTAGGGAGTTAGTGCAATAGACAATTTTTAACACGTTGTTTAATAAATGGAGCATAAATTATGAGACAAGCAGAACGTAACGCAAGAACGCAACAAAATATCAAAAAGTCGTTTATCCAGTTGATTGAAACAAAGGGTTTTACCAATATCACGGTATCTGACATCACACGTGATGCCCAGGTTAGTCGTGGGACATTTTACGTACATTATACGGATAAATATGAATTACTGTCGAAAATAGAAGACGAATTGATCATGAACATTACAAATGCTTTGAAAGATAATCTCAAAGAACCATTAAGTAATGATTCAACTCATGATAGGTCTGGGGCAACTTATCGTGTATTTAATCAAGCACTTGAATATGTAGATGGTGAACGTGAAACCATGCATGCATTATTTTCAGCAAATGGTGATCCCCAATTTTTTTCACAGATAAAAGACGTTGTTGATCATCTTTTTACTATGCAACTTGAAAAAAATGCTGGCCATTTTTCCGCTGCAATCCCCATCGATTACACTAAGGAAATTGCAATTAACAGCATTTTAAATATCGTTCGGCACTGGATCGACAAAGAAAATCCAGAATCACCTGAAGAACTAGCTGACATTTTAATGCGTAGCCGTTTTATGGCACCCCATGATTTGATTTCATTTGATTAATCATGGGAAGTCGTTAAACCCATAACTACTCATTGGATACATAACAAGGCCGCCAATCTGATCATTTTGTTAGATTGGCGGCCTTTAACTATGTTCCTCTTGAAACACACCTTATTTCATATGTCCTAAGTTTTTAATTTTAAACATTCTGTGACTGGGCGCCATCAATAATTAATTCTGCACCATCAACGAACCGTGCTTCATCTGAAGCTAAGAATACCACAGCGTAAGCAACATCTTCTGGCTTACCCATATAACCTAATGGAATTTTAGCTTCAATCCCTTTTTTGATATCAGCATTATCTGTGTAATCGCTAATCATTGGTGTTTCGATAAAACCAGGGTGTACAGAATTTACCCGAATATGATCTGCACCCAGACTAATAGCAGCTCCCTTGGTTAGTAAACGAGTTGCGCCTTTGGAAGCAGAGTAGCCACTAAAGCCACCCATACCAACAATACCGGCAAGTGAAGAAATATTGATAATTGAACCACCACCAATTTTCTTCATCTCAGGCACAACATATTTTATACCCAAGAAATTACTTGTTGCATTAACAGCCATAACCTTTTCATACTCAGACAATGCGTAGCCTTCCGGTTTTTTAGGTGTATTGCCTGTAATCCCGGCATTATTGACTAATACATCTACTTTGCCAAACTTTGCAACCGTTTTTGAAATCGTTTCCTGCCACTCTGTTTCTTCGGCAACATTCTGTTTAAATCCTAGTGCGACATCCCCAAATTGTGCGTTTAATGTGTCTGCTACTTGCTTGACTTCATCTTCAAGCATATCAGTAATGACAACTTTTGCGCCTTCCTTCACAAATAATTCTGCTTCAGACGCACCTTGTCCACGTGCAGCACCTGTAATTATCGCAACTTTGCCAGCTAAACGTCCCATTTTAATTTCCTCCTTTTTCTCGTTCTCCTCCTTATCTAATATTATATTCTCTAATTAATTAGCCCGCTAATATTACGCCTTTCAAGAATATATTTACTTATTTTGGCAAATCCACAAATTATTTTTGTAATTTTTTTGTAACTTTGAAATCGCATTGTCACGGTTTTTGCAACTTACAATACCCTAAAAAAGTAACGATTTAACATCTTTCATAATTAGCGTTTGTGAATAAAATATTTTACAATAAAACCCATTGAGTTCAAATGATATAAAAAGGCGAATTTTTCATGCATTTATTTAGCAAAAAAATATTCATATATTCAGGGATTACATTAAGTTTGATATCTGGAGGTATCGTGCTTAATTCAGGACTGACATATTTAAACGCCGCCACGGTACAAGCAGATTCAAACACTAACTCACAATTAGTGAATTTACTCGATCCAACAGGATTAGCCAATACACATTTACTAGCTTCAAATTTCTATTTAAAAAACTATCAATCCAATCACTACCTAAGCAATGAATCAAATTCCCCTGCCCTTACCAATCAACCTAGTGCAGATTCACAATCTTTATGGACAGGAAACTACATCACTTCAGGACATTATCAATTGACTAATAACAATAACCAACAGTTGTTGACTGGTAATGGTTATAGCAAAATTGGTTTCTCTGAAACAACGAACGATAAAACCGTTACAGATAGTCAATGGGAATTACAATCCGTTCCTGCTAGCGAAGTTAATGGTCAAAAAAACGTCTACTTAATCAAAAATGCTGATACTGATCACTATTTAGCTCAAGATGGTAGTCAAACTTCAGTTATCTCTTCCATCAATCATAATAAGTCAGCTTATTGGGAACTAGATCCTCAAACAATGGATAATGTTGCCAGAGTATTTACAACTGATGGTTTTAAGTCATTAAGCCAGGATGAACAGACTGGCCTATTCAACTATACATCTGCAACTTCTTCTCGCTCAGCACACATGCGTGGTGTATTGAAAGGAATTGCTACTGATGAATTCTTTAGTGAGTCTGCTAGCGATCAAGCAGCTGCATTGCGCAAAGTATTAAGTAATGGTGGTTCACCGGAAGTCAATCGTGGCGTTAATGCCGATGCAACTGGTTATTCCACAACCTATAAATTATCTAAATCTAAAAAAACAACTTATTCTGAATATTCTACAGACGGCAGTGTAAAAGGGTACCGGACAGCTGTAACGTTAAATAATTCACTCACAAGACAGCCACAACAAACAATCAATGTTTATACGACACAAGCTGATGAAGCCGAACAAGTCGCAAAAGCTTATGCCGTTATTCCATATGAATTTAGGCAATATATTACCAATATTTTCCAAACGAATAATAGTGCAAATACTTTTAATACCGGCAAAGACATGATGGCCATTCGCATGAACTTCTTACCTCAAAATGGTCAAATTGCGATGACTGGTGCCCATGAATTTGGCCATAGTTTATCATTTAATGATACCAATTCAGATGATTATTCACACACGCAAGCATGGACAGATGCTGTTAAGGCCGATGCCGATGCTGTCTCTGATTATGGTTCTTCTAACAATGATGAAGGATTTGCAGAATTTACGCAGTTAGTCTTTTCTAGTTTGGGTAACCCATACGATATTCAAGCTATCCAAACCATGTATCCACATCGTTGGGCAGCCTTTGAAACATACTTTAATTCATTAAATGGTGATGGCGCCCTAGAAAAGCTCTACTCTCCTGTGTCAACACCTTTTAACTAGAGAGTGTTACAGTATGGCTTCAGACTTTTGGAACGCGTTTATGCTATCAAACTGACATGCTCTTAATTAAGATATTTTTAGCAAAAAGAAGTTGGAACATTTTATTTTGTCCCAACTTCTTTCAGTTTATAACGGCTAGTTATTCCTCAGCGTCTAGACAACCATAGTAACTAACTAAACAAATGTTGCCAATTTTTTTCGATTTGCGCTTCTAGCTGTGTCACTGACATTGCTCGCAAATCGGCTACTTTCTGATAAACCTGTTTTAGCAATCCTGCATATTCATTAATATGAACATCTCTTTTTAAAACCCACTGAAAACTCTCCAGCCCATCTGATTCAATAAACAACTGCGATAGTGGCACTTTCTGCGCAAAATTTTGTACGACTTCATCAGTTAGAACATCTGGTCCAATTGAAAAATAACTGTTCGGACGCACAATGTATGCTGATTGTAACTTCGCGGATGAATACCAGTGTACTAATACTGTCAAATCAGGCAATTCATTGATATCATTTAAAATTTCTGATTCACAACCTTTTGTATGTAAAATAACTGGGCGTTGCAGGTCATTCGCAATATGCAGTTGTTGCAAAAAAACTGGGCGTTGCACTGATAATGGGACATCCGTCCACACAGTGTCCAATCCAATTTCACCAATAATTGCCACTTTTGACAATAACTGCTCATCCATCCGCTGTCGTTGTGTTTCCCATGGATGAACGTCATAGCTTAGTAACTGGTGGCTACCCGCATATTTTTCATTAAAATGAAATTCCGCACTCGTCGTTGCATTTAAAATAGTGGCAATGTGTGCCCGTTGCTGTTCTTCAATAAAAGTAACGTCACCATCACTATGACTATGCATGTCAATTAACATATATTCCCCTCTATAAAAAAAGCGGTCAGGCAAATTCGCCGACCGCTATATTCGTAACTCATCACATATATGATGACTGTGATAGATCCTCTAATGACTCCAAGTGGTAGCCTTTTCTAGATAAAATTTTGATGATTTTTGATAACGATCCTTCACTAACCGTATCTGGCAGTGTAAACAAAAGCCGGGTTGTCCGTGGATTTCTATCTGGATCCAAAGTCATTGCTGATGAAATCGTTGTATATCGTGAAATGATATGGGCTGCCTTTTCCAGGCTACCACGCTCACCGTCTGATACTAACGTTAAACTATACCGGCCCTTATTCGTTGCCCAAGAATCCGCTAGTAATCTCATCATACGACTATGTGTCAGAATGCCCATAAAATGGTTATCTTTATCCAATACTGAAACGAATGGCAAATCTTTTAGCGTAAAAAATGCTTCATAAAAGGTTGCTTCCACACGTACAAACTTTGTCATATTCCGCATATAACTAGTAACCGGCACATCCAAAGTACCACCTTCAATAATGTGGTGATATATATGTAGCTTATAAATAGCCCCGCGAAACAATTGTCCACTTTCATCCAAAATAGGAATAGCCCGAAATCCGGAATGATCAAAGATATCTAATGCATCTTGAAGTGTTGCATTTTCACTGAGTGTTGTTAACACATCTCGAGATTTTACCAATGTCGCTAGCATTTAGACAACTCCTATCCTTAGTTTCTAATCTAATTATAATACCACGAAACCTTTACTACTGCACTGTTTTCTGGTAATCGTAACCTAAAATTCACATTAAATGAGAAAATTAGGGTCTTTATTATTATCACACTCATGTTTTAAAGTAGTCTATAATTCATATAAAAAAATCGGCAATTCCCAATCAAAAAATGGAGAATTACCGATTTTCAAACATTCTATGTTTTTAAAATGTACTTAACGTGCCTTCAATGCCCATAAGATAGACACTGTATCTACAACTTCTTGCAGTAACGCCCCAAACAATGGTGGCAAGAAACCAAAACTAGCAATTAACATGAGTACTGTGCAAATAACAATACCAATTAATACTGCCTGTCGAGCAACTTTCATTGTATCAGCAGCAACTTCTACTGACTTTGCAACTCGTGATAGATCATCCTTTAAAATAACAACTGTGGCCGTCTCACTCGCTGCTGTCGCACCATGGGCGCCCATCGCAATCCCAACATCTGCCGTCGCTAATGCTGGTGCATCATTAACACCGTCACCAACCATAATAATTGGTTTTTCATTTTCTGGTGTATCATGAATAAATTGAATTTTTTCGTCAGGTAACAATTCTGCATGCACATCTTTAATACATGCTTGAGATGCTATTTTCTGTGCCGTCTCTTTTTTATCACCAGTCAACATCAAAATATGTGCCTGCCGCTTTAACAAATCCTGCATAGTTTTGGCCGCTTCTGGACGAATTTGATCTTTAAAAGTGATGTGCCCAAAATAATGATCGTCAACACTAACGTAGATAGCTGTTTGCCCCTGCACTTTCGTTGGTACATCTTCGGCAACAAAACTTCGCTTACCAACTTTTACAGTATGTGCCTGATACTTAGCGATTAACCCGTTCCCAGTCACTTCCTGTACTTCATCCAACATTTCAAGTGTCAACCCTTGTGAACGTACATAATTAACTAGTGACCTGGCTAAAATGTGACTAGAATTCTGTTCCAAACTCGCTGCCAAACGAAGTAATTCATCTTTATCATTACCCTCTGCCACTAAAACTTGGTTGACTTGCAAGACGCCTTGCGTAATCGTCCCTGTTTTATCAAAGGCAAAGGTCTTCGCCTGCGCCAATTTCTCTAGAACATCCCCGGTCTTAACAACAATTCCATTACGGGATGAGCGACTCATTCCTGATACCATCGCAACTGGTGCTGCTAAAATCAATGGACATGGTGAAGCAACAACCAACACTTCAGCAAAACGGATTGGGTCTTGTGCCACGTACCATGCAATACCCGCAATAACATAAGCAATCAAGGTAAAGGGGACTGCATAACGATCAGCCAAACGAACAAAATGGGCTGGTTGCGCTTCTGACTCTCGCACTAACGCAATCAAACGTTGGTACTGACTATCATTACTCGACTTATCAGCATACATTGTAATGGCGTCATCCCCGTTAATCGATCCTGATAATATTTCATCACCAACATCTTTTTGAACTGGCACAGATTCTCCTGTCAATGAGGATTCATCAAACATCGTACTACCATGTAAAATATGACCATCAACCGGTACTTGTTCTTTGGGTTTTACTAATAGCTTATCGCCGATATTCACATCGTCAACACCTATCTCAACCGGATGACCGTTCTCGATTCGGTGGGCAGATTGTGGTGAATTTTCTAATAAGGCTTTTAGTTCTGAATTTGCCTTTTTGGCAGCGTAATCTTCAAGCGTATCACCACCAACTAACATCAATAAAATAATCATTGCTGCCCAATACTCACCAACAGCTAGGGTCGCAATAATTGCTGTAATCGCCAGTAAATCAACGCCGTATTTCCCAGACATTAATGTTTTAACCATCTCGATAAACATTGAAATGGCAAGCACTAGCCCGGTTAATGAAATCAATAATTGGGCCCACTGCGGTTGTTGCAGACCAAACTGAAAAAGTACCGCAATAGCTGCAATCACAAATATACTAATCAGTTTCCCAAGATGTCTCATCACATGGCCTCCCTCTTGCGCATATGTTCCACAGTATAATTATTGCCTAATATTATTATATATCAAACATGCAAATATTGTGAATATTTGCACTTTATTTTTATATCATTAAATATAAAATTGTTTATTAATTGTAAGTGAGAAGAGAGCGAGACAAAAGTTGTTTTGAAGCCGGCTTGTAACGTGAGTTGCGCCATTTTTGGCCGTAGCAAAGCGGAGGCCAGGAATGGCGTAAATTGCGTTACATTGAGGCTTCAGACTTTTGGAACGCGTTTATGCTATCAAACTGACATGCTTTTAATTAAGATATTTTTAGCAAAAAAAATTAGAAATATTCTTTTATAATAATTGTAAATCTTTATTATAGTATTGTGGATACATTAAATAACAAGCAATAACACTACCAATACTTGTCGAAGCTAAAAGCATAAACGTTACCATAATTTGGTACATAATTGCTTTTGTGGGGTCAACACCAGCAAAAATCAATCCTGACATCATCCCTGGTAGACTAACAAGTCCAACAGTTTTTGCTGAATCAATTGTTGGTGATAAGCTCGTTCTGATTGCGCGACGCACAATTTCAATCGACGCCTGTTTGGCAGTTGCACCCAATGCTAATTTCTCTAAAACCGCCTGCCGCTGATCATTAAAATTTTCATACATACTTCGGTAGGCTAATCCGATAGCTATCATCACGTTACTTGCAATCATGCCTGAAATAGGTACCATTTGACTTGGAATGAATTTAATGACCCCAGTTAGAATAAGTAATGCCAAAGTCACACCTGTTGAAATACTGATGGCAAATAAGCTGATCCAGAAACCGTATGGCATGTTATGCGCACGCTTGCGAGCATTGGCGGCCGCATTAAATATAATGATTAAAATCATCAATAAGGTTAGCCAATATTGATTAATTTTAATCACATAAGTTAAGACATAGCCCACAACGACTAATTGCACAACGGCTCGGAATACGCCAATCAACATATCCTTTTCAAGACCAATTTTTTCACGTAAGTTAATAAGTAACGCAATAACTACCAAAATGACCGCAAACATCAGCGCCGTCGGACTCACTAGTAAATCACTATTCATGACTCTCCGCCATCCTTCCTGACACAATTCGAATAAGATGATCTGCTTCTGAAATTTCACGCTCATCATGCGTAACAGATAACATTGTCATTCCTTCATTCTGATATCCAACAAGTAAGTGATTCACAATATCTTTTGTTTGTGCATCTAATCCCGTTGTTATTTCATCAAGTAACAAAACCTTTGGTGGAAATAACAAATTACGAATGAGCGCTACCCGTTGTTTTTGACCACCTGATAAGGTTTTGATTTCTTTCTCTAAAAATTCTTTGGGCAAATCGACATTATCTAAAGCTGCTATCGCCCGTTGCTCATCAAACGCAATATTTCTGATAGCAAATGGAAATAACAGGTTATCCTTCACTGTTTGACCAAATAAACTAGGTTGCTGAAAACAATACGATATTTGCTTTCGGTAATCAACTTTATTAAATGTGGTTTGGTTCTGGCCATTAAAATAGATGTTTCCTGCCGTTGGCGTTAATAAACTAGCGATTAATTTTAGTAGTAGGCTTTTCCCAGATCCTGAAGGTCCTTCAATCGTCAACCAATCACCTGCTTGTACTTGCAATGTAATGTCTTTTAATAATTCCTTACCATCTGTCTCAAACCCGACTTTTTGCAAACCTAAAATAGCCATCGATTCCCTCCCAACGTCCTCATTAATTCACCTCATTATATATCAGACCTACAATGAATAACATATAAAGCGAGCGCAAATAAAAAAGCAGACTGATTTTTAAATAAATCATCCACTTTTACTATATAATCGTTTATTTATCCAATTAGTTATGTCACATAACTACTTTATCTGAAATACAGGATAAATGGGTGTAAGATGGTTTTGCGGCTATTAATTATCAAAAACTAATTATTAAGGAGCTCAATCTATATGTTGTCAACTTTTTTCATTTCACTAAATAGTGTCTTGATTATTATTACTGTTATTATTATCGGCTTCTTAATTGGCAAATCAAGAATCGTCAGTCAGTACTTCATTAACGATGTCTCAACAATTGTTGTGAATGTAGCGCTACCTATTTCAGTATTTATTTCTTCACAAAACTATATCACTAAACAAAATTTCAATACGCTGTTGATTGGTTTCATCCTATCAATGATATCAATTGGCCTCTGCTTTTTGATTGCTATCCCTATTGGTCGTTCACTGCATTTACAAAAGGATCGAAAAAGCTTATTCACCAATGCTTTTGTTAATGCAAACACTTTGTTTGTTGGTCTTCCTTTGAACATTGCGCTATTTGGTAATAAAAGCTTGCCATACTTTTTAGCCTATTTTGTGGCGAACACGATTACAACATGGGGAATCGGCGTCAAATTGATCTACAAGGATAATCCCGAATCAATCGCTAATTATCAAACCACCTGGCGACGTATCCTAAGTTTATTCACACCACCAATGTGGGGATTTATCATTGGTATTATCTGTTTCTTCATTAATATAAAATTACCCATACACGGTTTTTTGTATCAGTCATTCAGCTATATTGCTAACATTGTGACGCCACTTTCATTAATTTTCCTTGGGTTACAACTAGCACGAACAAAAATGGCCGCTATGAAAATAGAAAAAATCGATCTTATTGCACAATTTGGAAAGTTTATCATGGCACCATTAATGATGTCTCTTGTTTTATGGATCAATCAGTTGCTTGGTTGGGTCAATTTACCCGATTTATTTATCAAAACATTATTAATTCAGTCAGTCACACCTATGTTAACGGTCCTACCAATGCTAGCTGAACAAAATAACATGGATGTTGAATTTTCAACCCGTGTTTTGACAGAAAGTATCTTTATCTTTCCGTTTGCTGTCGTTATCATTATGCTATTTGCCTAAAAGTTTAAAATATGATTTCAAAACACGTTAAAAGGACCATTAATCTATCAAGTCGATAGACTGATGGTCCTTTTAATATGTAATAACTACTTCTGTCAAAATAACACATTACGATTACTTATGTTTTTTCTACACTCAATTTTTCATAGTAATTTAGTCGCTGTTTGATGATATAGTATTAAAACAAATTTACAGAGATAAGCAGGTGAAATGCGTGAATGGTTTAAAGCGTAGTTACTTTTATAATGCCAGTTATCAACTTTTTTCACTGTTCCTCCCACTATTAACAATGCCCTATATTGCACGTGTTTTGGGACCCTCATCACTTGGTATACATTCTTATACGGCTGCTAATACACAATATTTTATTTTAGTCGCTAGCATTGGCATAACCTATGGCTGCCAACAAATATCTGCAAATAGACAAAATAAGTATCTAAAATCCCAGATTTTTTGGGAGCTGTTATTGTTAAGATTACTAATTTCAGCATTTGTTATCATTTTGTTTTTTATTTTTACTACGTACACCAAGAACATATATAGAATTTACTACTTTGCACAGTCACTTCAAATTATTGCAATCACCCTTGATACGTCTTGGTTCTTTCAGGGATTAGAAAAATTTAAATTAATTATCATGCGTAATTTTCTGATTCGCATTGTCTCAGCAGTTTGCATATTCGTCTTAGTAAAAGATACAACGGATCTATTAGCATACATTTACATTATTTCTTTGACAGCTCTTATTTGCAATCTATTACTCTTTCCATCTTTAAAAAATGAACTGGAAAAACCCCACATACAAAAAAGTAATTTTTTAAGACATATTAAACCAGCCATTTTATTGTTATTACCTGAAATGGTTATTCCTCTGTATGTTTCTATTAATAAGACAATATTGGGAATAACAAACAACATTTCTGCTGTTGCTTATTTTGAAAATGCAGATCGAATTACAAAAGTATTAATTACTTTTATAACAGCTTCGGGCGCTGTATTAATTCCAAGAATAAATTATCTATACGCACATCAAAAGTTTGAGCAAATTAAAAAGATAATAAACACCAGCTTTTTAATAACCAACTTCCTATGTTTGCCAATATCTCTAGGTATGCTTGCACTTTCAAAAGATTTCTCTCTGTTATTCTTTTCTAATAGGTTCTCTGGTATAGACTGCTTTATTTCCATCGATACAATACTAATTATTATTATCAGTTGGAGTAATGTAATAGGTATTCAATTTCTAATTCCAACCCAAAGAATGAAACAATATTTTTACTCAGTTACTATTGGTGCATTTGTTAACTTGCTACTAGTCTATCCTTTTATACTCATATTCCATGATATCGGTGTTGTCTACGCCACGATTATGGCTGAAGTCGCTGTAACAAGTTATCAATTTTATACTGTCAGAAAGCATTTAGACATTCAGCAAATGCTTCTTGATAGCTCAAAAATCCTAATTGCAGTAATAATCATGTTCATGACCTTATTATATGTTAACCAACTTTTATCATTTTCAATTTGGCATTTTATATTGAAAATGATGGTTGGCATAATTATCTACATGCTTCTTATCCTGATTTTATTCTTCAAAACTCTCAAAAGATATATTCTAAATAACTATACTTTATCCTGACTACCATACGTAGCAATTTCCCATTTATGATGACGGTATTTTGCCATATAAACATCCTTAATATCAACAATACCTTGACCATCTAATTCATGGTCTAACCATTGTTGATCTTTATCCATAACTTGTAAAACATCCGTATCAACTTTGCCATCAATAATTACTGAAAAACGAACATCTTCATCGTATTTACTAAGAATCGTAATACTACCATTTTGTTCTAAAATTGCTCGTTTAACCTGACTGATGTCTAATACACCTGCTGATCGTAATTTAAAATCAATTTCTTTTGCTGATAAATTTGCTTGAATACAATTTTTAACTAAGAGTTCGCCGTTATAGATAATCGTCATGGGTTCACCATCGATAAACTTACCGACAGCATGGATGTGTATTTTCAAATAACGTGTAGTCAACATCAATAATGCCCATATTGACAAAACAACTACAAATTGTGCAACCGAAATTGCTTGGTTATATAATATACCACCAATAATGCCACCTAGAACATAATTTTGTAACTGATCCAATGGTGATGTTGGTGCTAAACTACCTTTACCACTAAATTTAATCAATAATGTGATAAAAACGAATCCAATGACTAGCTTCAAAAAAATATCTGAATATGAAAACATATTTAATCCCCTTTAACGTTGATATCGCCTGCTTTGAGCCTAATTTTTTCTAATACATATTCTGAATTATCATTATTAAAAATAATTCGATAATATCCTTTGGAACTACGTACAAGAACGTCGCCTGACCCCGTTTGTAGATTGTTGACACTTAGTTTTTGTGGTTTTACTTGTAGTTTCTTAGCCACGCTTTTGACAAGTGACACTTCTTGGCCGCTTTGTTGACTAGTTGTTTTAAAATTTGTGTAGTCATTAAATTGGATAGCAACAGTTAGTACCATTAACGTCCCAACAATAACAGCCAAGTCCTTATATTTAATATCACCCTTATTTGAAAAATAACGTGTCAATAGAACAATGAATGTTGTGGCCAAAATCACAATAATTGCGATTCTTAAATATGGAAATTTTGTTTGATGATCTAATAAATACTGATAAGTATAAAATGTCATTTCCCACTCCTTATGATTACTTTTCACCCAGAAACCTACGGCATACTATTTATTTCATTCTACACTAAAAAATGCATCATAATTAGTGACTAAACGCCAACATGATGCATTAAAGTAGTATTTAATTATCAATGGTTCGCAAAGATTTATCTGCGATGGTTATAAATGTCGCGATTAAACTAACGACGACCATTAGTATAGCGATAAGATGTAATCCGGCTGTTGTCGCCCCATCATGAAAGCCAATATTAATTAGTGAAGACGAGATAATCGATCCAATATAAGTAAACGTACGTAATAGACCAGATGCTGTCCCCATCATTCTTGGTGGTACTTGCAGGTATAATGCCATTTGATTACCTTGTGACATCGTCCCCATAACAATTCCAAAAATACTAGTTATCAAAATAATTACCCAAATCGGTGTCGCTGCATTAAAAATCAATAATCCAACAGCGCCAACGATTGCGGCAGAAACCGAAATAACCAATGATGTTCGCACAAGATTACGTGCGGCTAATGGCAATACGACCAATGCTGACACTGCGCTCATTGGCAACAAAAGCAATCCGGTCAACTCTGAAGAAAAGGCGTGTACTGCCTCTAGCCACTGACTTACACCATACATAACGGTATAAACACACATTGCCAGTATCAATATTCTGACTAGCGTAAGAACGACATTGGTATGATTTTGTAAGAACTTAACGTCAAAGAATGGCGTTGCAGCTTTACGTTCCCAAATGACTAAAATAACAGTAAAAATAACTGCAAAAATTAGCAACCAGAAATTAATTTGTGGCAAAACAAACAACCACATTAGCCAGCTGACAATCGTTAAGGCAAACAAAATAATACCAATGACATCAATTTCTTGCATTAATTGTTTCTTATCATGAATATGAGCTTGTTTGTCTTTAGGTAACCAGAAATAAGCAGAAACTAAAATGATCAATACGGCCGGCAAGTTAATATAAAAAATTGATGTCCAACCTAACCAACCAACTAAAAGTCCACCTAATGGTAATCCTAAAGTAGAAGTTGCCATGGAAGCAATTTGCAGACCTCCCAAAACACTTCCTGGTACTGTTATATTCTCATGATTTGCACGTTGTGTAATCATAAACATGGCGGATGGATAACCTGCCGATGTTCCTAAACCGATCAAAACTCTAGCAACTAATAGACTTGGAAAAGTAGCAATTGCACCACCTATCAAACCACCAATAGCTGCAAAACAGACACCTGTCAGTAAAACCTTACGTGGTCCAAGTATTTCTGCTAATTTACCAAAAGTTGGTTGTGCAACTGCACTAACAACATACAAAGCACTGACTAGTACTGCGGCAGTTCCTGCAGAGATACCCAAAGACACTGAAATTTTAGGTAATGCAGTCGCAATCATCGAACTATTCAATGGATTCAGTGAAGATGCCAACATTAAAGGCATCAAAAATTGCCAACTAAATATTTTTGATTCTTTTTTTAAAATAACTTTCACCTTCTCATACATATTATTGATATCAATGGTTGACCAAGTATTCTTTTAATTCAATAATATGATTAAGGTTGTTTGGTAGATTGCGCTACCCATTCACCCACTGACAAAACATCAGCATGTCTTGGAAATACATTATGAACTAGAACATCATGAACGGATGCATTTCTATCAAAACAGGCGTCATGCAATACTGACAATTGATAATCCTTATCTGAGGCCTCAGTCAATGTTGACAAAACTACCCCACTGGTAGAAATGCCGCATAAAATAAGATGATTAATCGACTGTGCTTTTAAAATGCTTTCTAGATTACTACCTGCAAAAGCACTTACACGGTACTTATTGACGATATAGTCATTAGCCTGGGGCACCAATTCTGGGTGTGGTTGGGTTGCCTCATCCAACTTAGTCATATGACTTTCAGGTGTAATCATTGAAAAGAATTTATTTTGCGGATTTAATTCTGGATAATTTGCACCAAAGGCTAGCTGAACCCAAATAATTGTCTGACCAAGTTCACGCGCATGTTGAATCGCTTGTTGCATGTGACGTACGACATCTTTGTGCTTCTCTGTAATGTTCCATTTTTGAACATCCATGACCAACAAAGCTGTTTTGTTATCTTTGTTTACCATTAAATTTATTCACTTCCAATCTTCTTGTTAAGTGGAATGCATTCCGCTTATAATTGAAATTGTAATCTTAAATTGGATGATGTCAAGTAAAATTAGATTACCAAATAAAAATAGGAGTTAGTTCATGTCAGATAAAACAGTCAATCACCCAGTCAGCGAGCGTAAAGATGCTGCTGAAAATCGTGCGCGTATTTTATCCGCTGCAGTAACCCTATTTGATCAATATGGTGTTGAAAAAACTAGTATGAATCAAATAGCTACAGCAGCTAAAGTTGGTGTGGGTACACTCTATCGGCGGTTTCAAAATAAAAGTGATTTATGCTGGGCACTAATACACGATAATATAAAAAAATTGTTTGAAGATATTGATAATTATTTAACCACTAATCATTCTGATAAAACTGCAGAACAATTAAAGCACGTACTATCTTTATTTATCCAGTTTCGTGAAAGAAAAGCACAGTTATTAACTGGTGTCGAAGGAACACCAAAGATTAATTCACTAGAAACTAAACTTAATGGTCCTATTTTTGGTCGTCTACATGATATTTTGGTACCACTACTTGACGACTTATATGGACCAGCCACTAAAGTCGATGCGGTTTTCTGCGCTGATTTGTTAATTACTGCCCTAAGCCATGAATATTATACTTTTCAACGATCTGTTCGCAAATATTCGCCAGAACAAATTGCAGAGCAATTATATAATCTATTAATTATCAACAATGTATAGCTACAATTAAAGCCACCAATCTTCCATCTGCAATCGGTCGATTAGTGGCTTTAAACATATTCATTTTATACTGACATAACAAAGAAATGATCCATTTCTGAATGTTCAGCTTCTTTTAAAGGCTTAGTCAGCTCTGTAAATCCATACGTTTTATAGACATGAATTGCTGTTTCAAGGTTATGATGCGTCTCAAGATAAACCTGCTGATAACCAAATTCTTTGGCAAATCGAAGCGCTTGATCCAATAACTGATAGCTTAGATGATGGCCTTGTGCCTTTTTATCAATGTACAATTTTTGTAATTCAGCAACCTTATTCTGCACATCATACTCAGCAATCCCAGCGCCGCCTACTACTTCTTGAAAGCTATTAATGGCAACAAAGTACTGACGACCAGCTTTCAGCTTATAAAAATCACTGAGATGTGCCAGCTCCGGATCAAAATAAGCTGTACCTGGTATATCTAATTGATAAGCCTTTAAAGAATCCTGAACCAACTTTTTCAAATATGAATCATCGCTTTTTTGAATGGGTCGAATCGTTATCATCTATGTTTCTCCAATAGCTAAAATAATTTCGTTTTAAACCGTTTCATTTTGCCACCCCTTACAGACATCTACCCAATGATCAGCATGTGTGTAGTTGTTCAACTCTGATAATGATAATTCAACCGCACTATGGTCATCCCCTGCAGCAGGATACACAATTTCAAAACGTTTTAATGAGTTATCTAAAAATATACCAACGCCATCGTTTGTCATAAACGGACATACACCCCCTGGGGCATGTCCAATATAACTTTCAACCTCATCACTATGAATCATTTTAGGACGCTTATGAAACTCTTGCTTAAATTTTTGATTATCTACTTTGGCATCCCCTGCCATCACGATTAGTATCGGTTCATCATTCACCAAAAACGACATTGTTTTAGCAATATGTTCCGGTTCACAAGCCAAAGCATGTGCTGCCTCTAGTACTGTTGCACTAGATTCATCAAAATGCTTTACCCGATTCCCTAAGCCGACTTGCTCAAAATATTGACTAACACTTTCAAAAGACACACAATCATCCCCTTACCTTCAAATATTCAGCTAGTTTAGAACACATGGACTAATTAGTAAAATAAAAAGCTCTCACTTAAATTGTCTGACCTGTTCGCAAAATCAATTCAGATGCTACTGGTATATGTTCAATTCTTTTACTAATGACCAAATTCACTGCATTTTCACCAACTTCTGCATAATGATGGTCAATCGTTGATATGTTCATTAAACGACTGGCGACCTCATCTTCTTGACCAATCATTGCCGGTACTGGTTGGTGGTGGTCACGATAACATTGGTAAATACCAGCTGCAATATTGTCACCATTCGCAAAAATAAAATCTGGTGGTTCAGGTAATGATAGATAATGTTCTGCGGCGTGATAGCCATCTGTAAATCCTAAAATACCAGTTACTATATATTCTGATTTTGGCTTCTGATGGAATACTTGTTCGTAACAATCAATTGTGGCTCGCGTTGTTGGACTAAAACCATAGGCCCGATTCAAAGTCATGGCCACACGCTGAAAATTTTCTTTTTTTATGAGATCAAACACTTCTAAATATGTTTTATTACGAACTGCATATGTCGAGGCAATTGGCACATCACCAAGATTGCGGCAGCATACAATCGGACCATATTTTTTATACAACAGCATCGTTTTGAGCGATAATGTATGCGATGTAAATATCAGTCCATCATATTTTTTTTGATGCAGTTGTTCTAAATACTGTCTTTCTAATTCAGAATCATAATTTGATTTTAGGGCAATCACACTGTATCCTGCATTAAATGCAGCTTTGGCAATGCTCGCAAATAGTTGTGAGAAATAAGAATATTCCAAAAAAGGCACAACAACACCAATTGTTTTTGTTTGCCCAGTACTTAAATCACGAGCAATCGTGTTTGGCACATAATCCGTGCTTTCAACCACTCGTTGGATTGCTTTTGCGGCCTTCTCTGAAACATAGCCATTTTTGTTTATGTATCGTGAGACGGTTGCCACGGAATACCCTGACAATCGTGCAATATCTTTAATATTAGCCATACTCTCCCCCTCACACATCAATTACGGTTGATTTAATAAGAACTTTTCAATGCCATAGGCAACACCATCAGCTGTATTAGTTTTCGTCACATAATTTGCAGATTGCTTGACGTTCGTCGGTGCGTTTCCCATCGCAATTGATGTCCCAACTTCATAGAACATTGACAAATCGTTTTGTCCATCCCCAAATGCAGCTGTTTCTACCTGTGATAATTGTTCACGAGCAATAATATATGAGACGCCAAATGCTTTTTCTGCGATATCACTGGTAATTTCCAAGTGACTAGCATCTGATTGTTGCACGTTAATACCTGGTAACTCCAAATTCAGAATTGCTTGTTGAATAAAATCTAATTGCGTCTCGCTCAAATCAATCAACATAATTTTAAAAATACCAGTCTGACTATTCTGTGTAACCTCTGACAAATCTGAGTATTGCGGTTTCATTCCCGTAAATAATATTTCCCGTTCTATCGCTGCTGAAGCATGATTAACTAACCAACTGTCCTGCGTATAGTAACTTAGACTAACCTCCGGATACGTACTTGCTAACCAATTAATTAGTTTAATGCTGACCATCCGTTCAATCGGATACGCTTGTAATACTTGCATATCCGTACCATTCATTTGATAAATCAACCCGCCATTAAATGCCACTTGTGGTTCATCTAATGCCAAGTCATGAATTGCAAAGATCATTTCTTGTGGTGCCCGTGCTGACACCAATGTAACTGGTATTTGTGAATTTTTGATTGCGGTAATTGTATTTTTTGTAAGCAACCCCTGAGCATCCAGTAAAGTCCCATCCATATCCAAAAAAATTTGTTTAATCATTCAACTTATCCCCCCAGATTTGTTTAATTCTTGCATTTATTTTAACTTATAAAATCATCTTCATGTTAAAAAGCAACAAAACTATCTTATTATTTACAATCCTGAAATGATTCATCACATCATGCTTTATTATTTTTAGCAACACTCTATACTAGAATATATCTTAAAAACAACGAGGGAATAGACGATGACCATCAATTTTAGATTTGCGACGAAGGACGATTTGCCAAAAATAGTAACTATTTATAATCAAGTGATCAAACTCAAAAATGTGACTGCTGATTTAGCACCGATTTCAGTATCAGATCGTGAAAAATGGTTTGATGCATCATCACATGAAAAATACCCAATTTGGATTATCACTGACGATGATCAGGTAGTCGGTTGGTGTAGCCTTGAAGCATTTTATGGTCGTGCTGCTTATCAACATACTGCTGAAATCAGTATTTATATTGACGAGACTACCCGTGGTAAACATGTTGGTACTCAAACCATTCAATTTTTAGCAACGCAACTCAAACAACATGATTTACAAAATATTGTCGCCTACGTTTTCAGACAAAATATTCCTAGTATGACACTATTTAAAAAACAAGGTTTTGAACAATGGGGACTATTACCTGAAGTTGCCGAAATTGATGGTCGCCATTTAGACTTAGCAATATTAGGCAAACATTTTGATTAACTATTAAAGGAATAAATTGCATACAAAAAAGGACATTAATTCACCAATATGAAACTGGTAGACTAATGCCCCTCTAAACTATTGCAATGGCTGAATGGTCAATAACTTTCCTTGACCACCTAAATATTTTGTCGTTGCTACTAGTAACTCATTAGCAACTCGATCGACATATTCTTGGGATGTTGCTGTATTGCCTTGTACAATGTAAAAAATATGGTTTGTTGCTGGCGTTATTTTCGTTTTCTCAACTTGGCGTGTCTCTAGATGACAAATAACTTCATTATCATCGTCAATATAACCATACTCGCCTGCCTTAATAGCTTGTGGTTCATTGTTAGCACCAATTGGCACAAATTTTTCATCGCCAGTAGTTATACGTAAGTTAACATCCCCGACAATATGATCAATATCGTGTGCCCCGAGTGCAAGCTGACTCTTAATTGAAATGACATTATATAAATCAACAACTGGATTAATTGGGAAAAGTTCACCTCTTTTTAAAATTAATTTCAACAATGTTTCTGGTGAAGGTCGGTTATTCCGTTTAGGTAGGTGAATACGCTTATGAAGATCGAAAAAACCTTGAATAATTGGACTACTTTTTATCTTATCAGCATCTAAGTCTGCTAAAACCTTTGTCACTTCCTCGTTAATATAATCTGAGAGTTCTGTTGGATAATGCGAATTATCAACGCCTGAAATCTCTACACCATCGATAACGACACCTAAATCTGTCACTTTAGGATCTAAATTAAGTTGCATGAACAATCCCCCTTTGAATCAAACAAAAATAATCATTACGATCGAAAAAAGGTCAATATAACCTTAAAAAGTCCAGCTGATATTACAGCTATGAAACTTATTTGCTAATTACTCTAACGCATTTATCTTAATTTGCAAATAATTCGCAGAATTTGATTCATTTTTTTGCTTTTGCATACCATAATGATTAAAAAAAGCATCAAGTCATCGATTTGTTGTCGGTGGCTTGATGCCCAATAATTATTTACCTAATAATTGTTGTAATGATTCTTTTACCGTAAGGAATGGTCGACCAAGATATTGTTCAATATCATCAGGTTCAACAGCTAAACTACCACTTTTCACAACCGACTGTGATCCAGCCATCATGTCAGCAAAGTTTTGTGGCATACCGGCATTATCTTGCAAAAATTGTGAAGCTGTATCCACATCAGCATCAACAACGTCTAGTTTAGTCCCTGTAACAGATTCAACCACTTCTGCTAGTTGCTTATAGGTAATCAATGGGTTGCCAGCTTCTAAAATGCTTGGGAAATCGAACTTACCAGATACTGCACGAGCACCTAACTTAGCTAGCTCACTACGTAGCACCCAACCTGCTTTGCCATCACCACCTGCATGTACAAGCTTACCAGTCTTCAATGCTGCTTCAATAACTGGCAAATCATTTTCAATGTACCAGTTATTACGTAAAAACGTATGTGCAATGCCTGATGCAAGAATAGCTTGTTCAGTATAAGCATGTTCTTCAGCTAATGGACTCGTTGATGTGTCAGCCTTGTTAAAACTGGTATAGGCAATGTATGATACACCTGCATTTTTTGCTGCATCAACAACATGTTGATGTTGCAACTTACGTGATCCAACTTCACTACTTGAAACAAATAACAACCTATCAATACCTGAAAAAGCCTTCTCTAATGACTCAGGATCATCATAAGTTGCAATTCTAACCTGGAAACCTTTGTCACGCAGAGTAGCTGCTTTTTCCTCACTTCTTGCTAAAGCAAAAATATCTTCTTGTGGTACCAATGTTTTTAATTCATCTAAGGCAACAGAGCCATAGTTCCCTGTTGCACCAGTTACTAAAATAGTCATGACAATACACCCTTTCTAATCTTGATAAGCAATACCTGTATTTTTATTTTATACAGGTTTATAATAAAGCATTGAGTGAAGTTGGTCAATCTTCTTTTCTAAAACTAACTAATACCGAGGTAATTCACATGAAACATTCTGTACAATTTAGTGATGCCGTCCACATTCTTGCTTATATCGCTATTTTTCGGGAATCAAATCAATTATCAAGTACTGATATAGCTGCAAGTATCCAAACTAATCCAAGTAACGTGCGTAAAATAATGTGTCAGTTACGTGATGCTGACCTCATCAAAACAACTAATGGTATTCCGAAGCCATACCTAGTTAAAGATCCACATGATATTTCATTCTTTGATATTTATCAGAGTTTGGATCATACTCAGCTTTTCCAGATAGATGCCAATACGGAACCAAAATGTATTGTCGGCGGTAATATCCAAGATGTACTGTCTGACGAGTATCTCTTGTTACAGCAAGTTGTAGAAGAAAAAATGAAACACATTTTTTTAAGCAGTGTGCTACAAAAAATTAGTCAAGCAGAACTAGCCAAAAATCCGATGAACAAAGAATTTGTTGCTGAATTTTTATAAATGTATGTAACTATGATTCTGATCTCAGTCATGATTCTAAATGACTAACAAAATATGCCTTAATCACTGAAACAAATATTAAGCTTACGATATTATGCAGGTGCTACTGTACTTTATATCAAGTGTAGACGCTTTTATTTGTTTCTTTTTAGTAAGCGGACTATAGTGATGGTGAAGTTATGTTGTTTTCATAGAATCATAGGAGGTTATGTTAAATGAGCAAAAAGATTAATGCAGCAGACGCCATGTTAAAAGTTTTAGAAGACTGGCACGTTGACCATCTATTTGGTCTACCAGGTGGTTCATTTGATTCAACAATGAATGCGATTCATAATCGTCAAGATACAATTAAGTACATCCAAGTACGACATGAAGAGACTGGTGCCATTGCTGCATCTGGAGAAGCAAAATTAACTGGTAAAATTGGTGTGACATTTGGCTCAGCTGGACCTGGTGCTGTCCACCTACTCAATGGATTATATGATGCTAAGCATGATCATGCACCAGTGCTAGCGCTCATTGGCCAAGTGCCGACAGCCACAATGAATACCGACTACTTTCAAGAATTAAATGAAAATCCAATTTTTGCGGATGTTTCTGTTTATAATCGGACCGTCATGACAGCGGAACAACTACCAGCTGTTGTTGATCAAGCAATTCGTAAAGCTTATGAAAATTCAGGTGTTGCAATGGTAACAATTCCAAAAGATCTTGGTTGGACTGAAATTGATGATAGCTTTGAATCGACTGCTGATACTTTTACATTTACAGGCAACTATCCATTGCCTGATGAAACAGCTGTTGCGCAGGCTGTTGATATTCTAACCAATGCAAAACGGCCATTGATCTACTTTGGATTGGGTGCTAAAGATGCCCGTGCTGAATTGCAAGAATTTTCGGAAAAGTTGCAGATTCCATTAATGTCATCAGCTCTGGCTAAGGGAGTCATTGATAATTCACACAAGGCTTATATGTTGAGCGCTGGTCGTGTCGCAACAAAACCCGGTGTTGATGCAATTTCAAACGCAGATGCAATTTTGTTCATTGGAACCAACATGCCTTACCTATCATTCTTTGCTGATCCAAATGCAAAATTTATTCAAGTTGATATCAAGCCATCAAATATGGGCAAGCGTCATAAAGTAGACGTTGGTATCTTAGCGGATGCAAAAACAACCTTGCAATCCTTAATCAAGGCTAGTGATACTGTAACGTCACGACCATATTATGATGCACTAGTTGCTGATAAACAGAATTGGAATAATTGGTTAACCCAATTTGAGGACCAAAATGAAACACCATTAGCGGTGGATACTGTATTTGCACAAATCAATCGCATTGCCGATGATGATGCTATCTTTTCAGTCGATGTTGGAAATGTAACCATCGATAGTTATCGACTATTAAAGATGAAGCCCACACAAAAAATTACCACGTCGGCTTGGTATGCCACAATGGGCTACGCATTGCCAACTGCCATTGGCGCAAAAGCCTCATACCCAGATCGCCAAGTCTTTTCAATTAATGGTGACGGTGGCTTTACAATGAATATGCAAGACATCCTCACACAGGTAAAGTACAACCAATCAATTATCAATGTTGTTCTAACTAATGAATCATTAGGATTTATTGAAGGTGAACAAGATGATAGTCAGCAACCTCATTCCGGCGTCGATTTAATTGATGCAAACTTTGGGGACGCTGCGACTGCTTTAGGTGCCAAAGGTTATGAAGTGCGTACATTATCAGAATTAAAACACGCCTTTGATGAAGCAAAATCAACACAAGGCCCCGTCGTGATTGATGTTAAGATTTCTAATTTACGGCCATTACCAGTTGAGCAATTGGCTCTAGAACCTAATGAAAACTTTGATCAGGCTTATGTTGACGCCTTCATTGAAAAGTATCATGCAGCTGGTTTGACCCCCATTAGTCACTTTTTAGAAAAGTACCACGTTGAAAAATAATTAATACATTTTTAGCAAAAAAAGTTGGAACAAATTATTTTGTCCCAACTTTTTTATCTTTACTTACGTCATACAACCCACTATTCAACAGTTGGATAATCCGTATAACCAACGGCACCATTATTCACATAAATCGTCTCCGGATTAGGTTGATTGAGAGGTAGACCCTCCTTTAGTCTTTTCACCAAATCTGGATTAGCCAATGCATAATTACCAACTGAAACAAGATCTGCAATCCGATTATCCAAATCAATGGTTAATTTTTCTAGTGGTCGATTAGCACGATTAACCATTAATGGTCCATGCCAATCAGCCCGAACTTGCTTTAAAATATCTTCATGTCCCACATGCATCATATGCAAATATGCTAAATCAAATGCATTCAATTGGCTAACTAGCTCATGATACAGCTCAGCGGTTTGTTCACCTTCATTAACACCACCTAATAGATTTAATGGTGAAATACGAAATCCTGTACGTTCAGAACCAATTTCTTGGATAACAGCCTTTGTCACCTCAATCGCGAAACGAATCCGATTTTCTACTGAACCACCATACTCATCTGTACGCTGGTTTGAATTTTCGCCCAAGAACTGATGGATTAAATATCCGTTAGCGCCATGAATCTCTACACCATCCGCGCCGGCTGCAATCGCTGCAGCAGCTGCCTGACGATAATCATCAATTGTTTTATCAATCTCACTTTTTGTCAATTCATGTGGCACAGGAATATCTTGCATCCCCTGTTTTGTAAAAATTTGCTCACCTGGTGCAATTGCCGAAGGAGCAACTGCCTGTTCATGATTTGGCAAATTATCTGGATGCGCAATACGACCCACGTGCATCAATTGAATAAATATTTTCCCGCCTTGATCGTGGACAGCTTGCGTTACTTTTTTCCAACCATCTACTTGTTCGCGTGTGTAAATGCCTGGTGTATTCGTATACCCTTGGCCTTCAGGAGAAGGTTGTGTTCCTTCCGAAATAATTAATCCCATGGTCGCACGCTGGGCATAATACTCAGGTGCAAACGGTCCAGGTACCCCATTATTTAACGCCCGACTTCTTGTCATTGGTGCCATAACCAAACGATTTTTCAAAGTCATGTCACCAATCCGAGCTGATGTCCATAAATCTCTCATTGCTTCTATCTCCTTTGCTATTATCGACCGGCTAAAGTCCCACCATCCAATACAATCTCCGAACCAGTTGTATACGCTGATTCATCCGACGCAAGGTATGTGACCGCCTTTGCAATATCTGCGGGCTTTCCAATGGCCGGAATAACATCATCAGATGCTTGTAGTGCCGTTTTAATATCATCAGAAACAATGTCTGTGCTGACCAGTCCAGGATGGACAGAGTTTACACGGATTGGTTTTCCTGTTTTCACTGCCTCAACAGCAGCTGCTTTTGTCAATAACCGAGTTCCTGCTTTAGAGGCAGCGTAACTACCAACACCTGGCATTGGTGTAATAATCCCTAAGACGGAAGACACGTTGATAATACTACCACTAGTCATTTTATTTAATGCTTCACGAACACCAATGAAGTTTCCTGTTAAATTAATGTCCATGACCTGTTGCCACTCTGCCAGACTAGTATCAGCAATGAGCTTATTAGCGCCACCAATCCCTGCGTTGTTCACTAAGATATCCCAATGACCAAAAGTAGCCAGCGTTGTCTCAACAACTTTTTCCCAATCCGCTTCTCGACTAACATCTTGCTTTAAATAAATAATTTCACCTTGTTGACTTAACTCTTCAGCAACTTGTTGACCAACCTTTTCTCTCCGGCCAGTAATAACCACTGTTGCCCCTTCAGCTAAAAAATCTGTTGCGATGGCTTTACCAATTCCTGAAATACCACCTGTCACAATTGCTACTTTATTTGCTAAACGATTTCCCATGAATATTATCTCCTTTTAAAATTTAATTAGAACTTTTCCAGTTGTTTTTCCATGATTAACTAAGTCAAGTGCTTTATTGATTTCATTCAATGAAAAACTTCGAGAATCAATCGCTGGCACAATATTATTTTTTTCAATAATCTTTGTAATTTTTGTTAATTGCGCACCATCACTTCTAACAAAAATAAAATGATACTGCACATTCGCGACCTTAGCTTTTCGATCAAAATTTGCACCTGCTAAGGTGAACAATCCCTTCTTAACACCCGTAATACCATGATCAGTTGCAAAACGTTTATTAGGACCTGTCCTTAATGACAATAATCGACCACCTGGTTTAATGATTGACAATTCATGGTCAAACTCACTTGGCCCTAGCGTATCAATGACATAATCAACATTGGCTAGCATTTCCCAATAGTTCTCAGTACGAAAATCTAAGTATTGGTCTTCTCCTATAGCTAAAGTGCGATTTTTTGCTGCTTCATTTCCACTAACAATGACTGTTAATCCCAGATCCTTAGCGATTGGTATTGCCATTTGACCAAACGAGCCAGACCCACCAGGAATAAATACTGTCTCTCCAGGTTTTGCATCTAATTCTTCATGAAGGCCTTGATATGCTGTTAAGCCAGTCAAGGCAGCCGCTGCTCCGGTACTAAAATCCAGATTTTCTGGTAACCGTGCAACTGCCGCACTGTCAATGGCGACATATTCTGCAAAAGCCCCGATTTTATTTGAGGGCAACCGTGTGTAAATTGCATCCCCCTTCTTAAAATTAGCAACCTGCTGGCCAACATTCTCAACAATCCCTGTTAATTCATTTCCCATGGTCACGGGCATGTCATAATCTTGAATGAGCTTAACGCTACCAGTGCCAATTAATGTTTCAAGTGGATTAACTGCTGCCATTTTGACTCTTACTAATACTTCATTTGGTTTTATTGTTGGTATGGCAACGTTATTCACGTCTAACTTGAAATTTTTATCATATTTTGACAATTGTGCTGCCTTCATACGTTACCCTCCTTACTATGTTTAGGTCATCGTGGTTACTTTTTTATATTTTTGTAACCAACACCCACAGTGTAATGCACAAAGTTACATTAGTCAAATATTGTAACTAAAAATTTTGCGTGCTAAAATAAAGAAGATTTTATGAAAAACAAATGATTGGAGGACAATTCCGTGGAACGAATAACTAATAAAATAATCATTACCACCGCTAGGCGTCTGATTAAAGAAACAAACACTGCTGAAGTACCGCTATCTAAAATTGCTAATGAACTTGGTATCACTCATGCAGCCATTTACAAACATTTTAAAAACAAACAAGCTTTATGGGAGGCAGTTGCAGCTGATTGGTTTGAACAAACGATTATTAACAATGTACACTTCACTCCCAACAAGCAGCAAAACAAACAGGCGGAATTACATGATTGGCTTTGGGCATTTGTTAACGCTAAAAAGAATGCCTACAATAATGATCCACAAATGTTCCTGCTCAACACTTATTATGTCGACAACAACCCGCTTGCATTACATGAAGTCCTAACGAGTGCCTATAAGATGATTAACCAAATCATGGGGTATAATGATTCTAATTTTGAAAAAGCTGAAGCTATTCTATCTGCTTTTTCCGTTTTTACCTTACCTAATTTTAAAGAAACCTGGCATTTACCAGACTATCAGCCACGTTTCGAGTTATTATGGCAACTTATTAGCAAAGGTTTGACAACTATAGAATAATGAACAAGGATGGTCGCTAAAAATGAAACGAATTGCGGTATACTGTGGTGCTGCCACAGGAAATGATCAAGCTTATCAAATGGCCACTGTTACACTGGCCCATTACTTAGCCGGTCACAATCTTGAACTCGTATATGGTGGCGGCGGTGTTGGTTTGATGGGCTTATTAGCCAACGAGGTTTTAGATGCTGGTGGCACAGTGCAAGGTATTATGCCAAAAGAACTCTATGAACGTAGTGCTGCATTCTCTAGATTAACGAATCTGAAGATTGTAGATGATATGGCAACCCGTAAGGCAATGATGCTATCATTATCTGATGCTTGCATTGCACTACCAGGTGGTCCAGGTACACTCGAAGAAATTTCTGAAGCTTTTTCATGGGCACGCATCGGAGATAATGACAACCCTTGCATTTTTTTCAATGTCAATGGCTATTATGATCCTTTGCGAACAATGTTTGATAATATGACTGAAAAAGGTTTCCTAACAGTTGAAGATCGTGAAAAATTGCTTTTTTCTGACTCCCTAGACGAAATTTTTAAGTTTATTGCGGATTATCAACCGCCGAAAATCAGAACATACATCAAATAACAAATAAAATAAACTTATTTCTCAAATGTAGTTGACAAAGTATCCCCTAACGCGTTAATCTCTTATTAAATTAAATTATGATTAAAAAGCAATAAGGAGAATTTTATCTTTCGCTGTGTTTAGAGAGTCGCTGTTTGGTGAAAAGTGATACACAAAAATTGATAATGATCATCTCTCAGCTATGTTGTGAACATCAATTGATTATTAAACAGCATTGGGGACACCCATTATCGTGTGAACGTATAGTGTTTTTGCTGTACGTGAGATGTTTTTAAAACAATTAAGGTGGTACCGTGCTAATGCGCCCTTAACTTTGACCAGAAATTTGGTCAAAGTTAAGGGCTTTTTTCATAATAATTTGTAAATTTTGGGAGGTGATGTCTTATAGAATCCGATATTAGTCATTTAATAAATAATAATCCGACAATCAATCATCTATTTAGCCATAATAATAAGACAGACGCCTCGTATGGATAATTTGTCCAACTTTTATGGCTAACCAGTCGCAGAAAGAAGGCAATCAGAATGAAATATGCAGTATTAGGATCAGGTGCAATGGGATTGCGGTTTGGTGTCTTACTACAAGAAGCCGGTTTTGAAGTGGATTTTGTAGATACATGGGATAAACAAGTCAGTACCATTCGGTCACAGCATGGCGTTTATGTCTCCCGTGACGGGCAAAATAAACACCTCGTACCAATCAACGTATACTCTCCCGAAGAATATGACGGACGCGCAGACATTCTGATTGTCTTTACCAAGCAGTATATGCTAGCTGAACTTTTGGATCGCTGTGCACATTTCTTTAATGACAAGCATTATGCACTGACTTGCATGAACGGCATGGGACATATTGAAAAATTGAACCAGTACTTCTCTGCTGAGCATGTCATTGGCGGCACAGCCATGATTGGTACCGTGCTAAACAAAGCAGGCGATGTGGATTTCATTGGTCAAAAAGGTGCTGGATCAGTTAACTTTGCGAATCAAACTGAACAACCAGATGATGTGACCCAGCAAGTGGTCGCTGATTTTAAGACAGCTGGTATGAATCCAACGTTAACAACCAATTTCAATGGTACGTTAATGGCGAAAGTTGTTTTCAACTCAGTGGTAAACACGCTTTGCACAATGTTTAAGGTCCGTATGGGTGAATTCATCCAGGCACCAACAACACGTGCTTTATCTGTCCAGTTAATTAACGAAGCTTATGATGTTTGTGAACGTGCTGGTATTAAATTATTAACCTCACGCCAAGAAGAATGGCAGCAAGTGGTCACTGTTAGTCAGACCGGTAACCCCCTGCACTTCCCTTCGATGTATCAGGATCTATCAAATGGTCGTGAAACCGAAGTGGATTATATCAATGGCTATATCTATGATTTAGGCAAAAAGTATAACTACGAAGCATCTACTCACAATTTCTTACGTCATCTGGTTCATCTCACCGAGTTTACAGATAAGTTCGATGTCAATGGTTTTATTAATCAGGTCATTGAAGATGATAAAGCTAGCGAGCAAAAAGTTACTGCCGTTTCACAGTAAACATATTACAATTTAATCAATCAATTTATTATCACGAGGAGAATATATCATGAAAGAAAAAGTTGAAAACTTGGATTGGAACAATTTAGGATTTGAATATCACGATTTGCCCTATGACTTTGAGGCAAAGTACAAAGATGGTGAGTGGCAACAAGGTGAATTAACGACTCGTTCAACCGTCGAATTATCAGTTGCTGCCGAAGTGCTCCACTATGGCCAAGAAGTTTTTGAAGGTTTAAAAGCTTATCGTCGTAAGGATGGTAAGATCAATCTATTCCGTCCTGAATTGAATGCTGAACGTATGGTTGATTCTGCTGAACGTATGATGATGGTTCCTTATCCAGTCGATGCTTTTGTCGATGCCGTTAAGCAAGTTGTTAAGGCTAATGAAGAATTTATTCCACCATATGGTACAGGTGGATCTCTCTACCTACGGCCATTTATGATCGGAACAAGTAGCGTAGTTGGTGTATCACCAGCAACTGAATACACTTTCCATATTTATGCAACACCAGTTGGTGCTTATGTAAATGGTCTAAATCCTGCCCCATATACTGTGAGTGAGTATGACCGTGCTTCACACGCTGGTACCGGTCAAGCAAAGACCTCAGGAAACTATGCAAGTAGCTTATTCTCTTCAGCAAAGGCTCATCAAGAAGGTTATGCTGATTGCCTATTCTTAGACCCTCGTGAACACAAGTATGTTGATGAATTTGGTGGTGCTAACTTCTTTGGTATCACTAAAGAAGGTCAATTTGTAACCCCTAAGTCAGAATCGATTTTACCTTCTATTACCAAGCGTTCTCTACTACAATTGGCAAAAGATCAAGGATTAGATCCGGTTGAACGCCCAGTACCTTTTGATGAGATTGATCAATTTACTGAAGCTGGTGCTATGGGAACAGCTGCAGTTATTTCACCTGTTGGTTCATTAACTTATGATGGTAAGAAGCATGTTTTCTACAGTGAAACTGAGGCTGGACCTGCAACAACAAAATTGTACAACGAATTAGTTGGTATCCAATATGGTGACCGTCCTGATCCATACAACTGGACACAAACTATTGATTAATTAATTATATCGTTATCAAAAAACGACTGGATTCACAATGAGCTCAGTCGTTTTTGATTTATTTTTTAGATGCAATAAAATCCAATGATGTTTTTGAAAAGAGCGTATTAATCAGTAATAGGCTTTCTTTCAGTCGCACCGTATCTAATGATCTACCATATCGACTAATTATGCCAATAATCCCACTTGCCATAAAATCAAACATATACGAAAGTTCTTCATCATTTTTATTTTCTTCTGTTAAGAATTCTTTGCTCCACACTTTCTTTAGTGCATCCGCAGCAAGATTAGCAAGTTCCGATGACCCGTCCTTACCAATTAAGACACTTAAGCGTTCAATGACATGCATTGTTTCTGGATCTATGGTGACATTTTCAATTTCACCAGTAAAATAAGCCTGGGCTATTTTAGTTAGTTCAACAGGTATGCTTTCCTTAAGCATCTTCCAAGCTAAATCATCCACATTATCGAAATAGTAATAAAAAGTTGCTCGATTACATTCAGCTTTTTTTACCAGTTCACTTACTGTAATCTGTGCTAAAGGTTTGTTTCGCAATAGTTTCCAGAACTCTTGTCCAATACGACTACGGACTGGATTCTCATTTTCACTTTTTTTAGGTCTGACCATTACATCCCCTCCAACAGATTAGCAAAATTGCTGGTTTTTTAAAAAATCTCTAATGATATTATAACAGTACATTAGGTGTGACATTAAAGTAAAAAAGCATCTGATGACACAAATAAAATGACAATATCTATTAGTTCTTTTGAATTAAGGGGGAAATATATAATGGGAACAAATTTTCAAGCAAAACCAGATAACAACGAACGTCCAAATCGACCAATGTTTATTGATCCAATTGGAGATTTACAACCTCAAGTCGGCATGATGGGAGATTCATGGTTCATTTGTGCCACTCTTGAAGCTGAAGATCGAGAATTCGGTGTGCTCGTCCACTACATTAAAAAGCCTACTCTATCTGGTACAAGTACAATTGCAATTGCTGACATTTCAACTAGTCGCTATTTACTTGATGAAGCAAAAGAAGCTGATTACGAAACTGTCGGCCAAGGTTTTAAAGTTTCAAGTGATAATCTACAGTGGTCTGCAGATGCAACGACAATGGCAGCCCAAGGAAAAACAGATGCTGGCGATTCATTTGATTTGAAATTAAAGCGCCAGGGACCAACTATTGCTTATAACGGTACCGGAAGTTTCCCATTGATTGACAATAAACTAACCACCTATGAATATGGATTCCCAAGAATGGACATTACAGGTAGCGTTACTGTCAATGGTAAAAATTATCCAGTGACTGGTAATGGCTGGTTTGATCGACAATGGTTCCCCGTAGCGGACGCTTCAACCCTAGCATCTGGTGATACACGCTGGATCTGGATATCAATGCCTCTTTCTAATGGTGAGGTAGTAGCCGTTTGGAGTGCTACCGGTAAACAAGAACACAGTTGGGCTGATATCTTGCACGCTGATGGTAGTCACACGATTGCGGATGTTGATCCTATCTCAGAGAATATGTTTGGTATCTGGACGAGTTCAAAGAGTAGCATCAATTGGCCATCTGGATGGAATGTAACTATTCCTAGCGTGAATGCAAAGTTGAAGATTACTATTGATTTCCAAGGACAAGAAACTTTCGAAGGATTCCATCGAATTGAAAGTGTCACTCATATTCAAGGAACCTACAACGGTGAAGAAGTAACTGGTCGTGGTTGTGGCGAAATTGTCGGTGATCCACAAATCAAAGAAATTTACTAATTACTAACTAAAACTATATTTAAGAAACGAGGGGACTATTATGGCAGTTGAAAATCTTGGAATTGGTCGTTTTAGAGCTAAAAAGTCAGATCATGAAGCAATTGAACGTACAATGCGTGAATTTTATGATTATGAAAGTGCTCATCCAGAAATTTATCATTATTCTTCAACACGCACCTATACCATGCCTGATAAGGAAGATCCTGAAAAAGAATACTGGATGTTCGTAGATAAGTTTGAAGACTACGACGATTATATTCAATCTCTTTATAAGGCTTCTCATGGTGACGACAACAAAGAAGGTCAAAGACTGATGGCTCAAGTTGTTTCTTATCATGAAGGATTTATTGGCGATGCCATTGATCACTGGACTGAAGTACCAACTTTACGTGTAGATGATCAAGGTCGGTAATCATCGTTATTAAATAAAACAGAGGTGGTAGAAAAATCCATGGATTTTTCTACCACCTCTTTAATTTATTCGTATTATTTAACGAATATCGAATTTATTTCTCAATAACTTGCCAATTTAATGGCACTTTAGCTGTATATTTGACATGAACTAAATGATTGTCTTCTTTCATTTTAAATAACCATTTTGTAAAATCAGATGAATACTGCCACTTGGTTGTCCTTGTTGTTAGCTGTGCCTGCTTAATATCTACTTTTTTAAATGATGCTGTCTTTTTAAGACTATTTAGCATGTCATCTTTATCTGGTGCAAAATGTGCGGTTGCTTTTTTATCAGTCGCTGCATCTTTATAGACCAGAACGTAATGGTGCTGTTCAATCTTTTTTGCCATTAGCATCCCAACCGGCACATTAGCTGGCGCTGCCGAATAGATTGCTTTCGTTTTGGTTTGTGTTACTTTTTCCATACCAAAATGATTAGACATATTGGCAGACAGGGCAGCGACAGAAGCAATTAGTAAAATGGCAAACAGACCACCCAACCCATAGCGTAACCTCTTATTTTTAATTAATAACAAGCTAACAATTGTTAACACCATCAATATTACAATAATCCAAAGAATCATTATTAATCCTCCTTTTCGCTTTGCATAAAGATGACAAATATTAGCCCAATGACTGCAAATGCTAGACTGATAATAAATGCCCATTGGAAGCCGTCCAAAGATGCATCTAATACTTTCTTTGCATACTGTAATGGTGCTGTCTTCTTCATACTGTCATTTGGTGTGTTGTTATTAATAACACTTTGAACAACTGACGTCATCAGAGCAACCACGACTGAACTTGATACTTGACGCAACGTATTATTGGCTGCCGTTGCATCAGCTGCTTTCTCATCAGGCAAAGCACTCATCGCTGCCGTTGTTAATGGCATCATGAGCAAAGCGATTCCCACCATTCGTAAGGCATATAGCACAGTAATAATAATGGTTGGTGTTTGTTCAGATAAGAAAACAAATGGTAGTGTCCCTAATAGTAAGATAAAGAAACCAACAAAAGATAATCGTTTAATACCTACTCGATTATAGAGCGCACCCGCAATAGGACTCACAAATCCCATAAACAATGCTCCCCACAAAAGTGTTAATCCTGAGTCTAATGGTGTAAGACCACGCACATTTTGCAGATACGTTGGTAACATCATTTCAACACCATACATCGCCATTGAAACTAACAACAAACCAATTGTTGGAATCGTGAAGTTTTTGTTCAAGAAAACACGTATGTCCAAGAATGGTTCAGATAACTTTAATTGACGCATTCCAAAAACAATTAGAATGATAATACCAACGACGATTGGTGTAATAACGCTTCCTAAATCTCCCCAACCATCTGAGCTGACATTGGTAAAGCCCCACAAGAATAAGCCAAATCCAATGGTCGAAGTAATAATTGAAAACAAATCCAACTTCACTGGTCGATTTTTTAAAACATCCCTAATGAAGAATGGTGATAATACTGTCGCAATAATAATCAAAATTAATGGCAAAATAAAAATTGAGCGCCAGTCATTTGTTATTGTTAACCCTAAAAAGGTATGATCTTTATTCAAGATTAATCCAGTTAACGTTGGCCCAAATGCTGGTGCCATTCCAACAACAAGTCCCATCAACCCCATTGCAACACCACGTTCTTGTGGTTCATACATATTGATAATAACCACTTGTAACAAGGGCAACATCACGCCAACAGCGATTGCTGTAACGATTCGACCAGCTACAAATAACCACCAATAGTTTGCATCTTCTGGGGTAAACATACTCATTAGCACCCCAACAGTCAATAAGCTATATGAAATAATATGCAAATACTTTGTTGAAAAACGATTAGCAAAATACGCTGATAATGGCACCATAATCCCATTCATTAGTAAAAACCAAGTCGTTGCCTGTTGTGCTGTTGCTAAGTCAATATCAAATGCCTTCATTAAAGTTGGTAATGCTGTTCCTAATGAAGTTTGCATTAGTCCACCTGACATAGCAGCAATCATCATCACAATCAGTACAACTGTACGATTGTATGATCTACCATGTTGATCTACTTTCATCTCTTCTCTCCTCAATCTCATCCTATTTTTCATTGAGACATAATGTATCAATCAATGTTTAACAGAATAACACTCAAACAACTATGATACAATATGTATCAGTGACACAAAATCACAAAACATGTCTCATAGGAGAAGATAATGAATCATAGCCAACAAGAAAATTTACGTGTTAAAGATCAAATTGTCAATGGCCTTTTTTCACTTCTAAAAGTGAAATCTTTTTCAAGCATTAAAATTACGGATCTTATCCAATCAGCCAAGGTTGCTCGCGCTAGTTACTATCGCAATTTTGATAAGATAGAAGATATCCTTATCTATTATTTCCAAGATCTGCAACGTGATCGTCGATATCCATTGCAGGGTAACCCCCTGCAAGACAAACAAGATGATTTACCTGGTGTGCAAGAAAGTTTTGAATTAATTTATGCTGAGCGGGAGCGTATTACACTATTATTAGAAAATGGTTTATCAGATTATTTTTACCAGCTGCTTTCTGATCGCATTATAAGTGCTGCTGGTGATATGCCAGCTAACTCAACTGAACGCTATCGCTTATATGTAGTCATTGGTACTGTGTTTAGTATCCTTTCAGAATGGCTGTTGTCTGGGGCTAAAGAATCCCCCGATGAAATGGCAAAAGTCACTTTGTATTACTTAAAAAATGGTGTATTAGCATAAAAAGAGGTCGGGACATGCTATTGTTGTCCCGACCTCACTCTATTTTATTCACACCTTTTCCATTTACATGGCATTTTCTTTCACAAATATCGATACATATTCTTTAAGACGACTTCATAACCAGCTGGAAACATATGCACACCATCAAAGGTTAATTTTGGTAACAAATCACCATTTTCGTCAGCCAACCCATCATTGACATTGATAAATTCATAATCAAATTTATCAACAAGTTGTGCGACCTGCTGACTTGCTTGCGCTAAACGCTCATTACTTCTAGCACTGTTTTGATTATTATTCTTAGCTGCTTGAATTGTTGGGTTCATAGGATAATAAGCCATGGTATAAACTATTGTTTGTGGCAGTTTTTGCTTAAAGGTTTGTAAGATGCTTTCATAATTACTAATGAACGTTTTTTCTGAAATACCGAAATCAATATCATTACTACCTATATTAATAAAAATTTTGGCAGGTTGTAAATCAAGTACTAATTCATCAATGTGTTGTAATAAAAACTGTGTTGTCGTCCCACTAACACCACGATTATAAATTGTTTGTTTTAGCTCTAAGTTTTGTTGCATTTTTTCGATCGGAAACATCTCCATTAGCGAAGAACCTGCAAAGACAATTTGGTCTGGCAATGCCGATTTATTTGCTTTGACATATTTCCTTAAAACGTCCATTTCCCGCTGCTGTAATTGTGCTACTGCTTCTTTTTCCCCCATTTGAAAACCCCTTTTCAATAAATCATACTTTCCCCAATAACTAGATACTCACTTATCAGCCGTAATAAAATCTAAAATTTTAAACATGACCGCTTTATTGATATCAGGAACCGGTGTTGCTAAGATATCATCTGCTGTCTGGTTAAAAATTGATCCCTGAATATACGGAAAGTCATTAACCACCATCTCACGAACATTATCAGCTAGTGGTTCAAAATGAAACTGTAGTCCAACTACCCGATGGTTCATCACAAATCCTTGGTTTGTCACTGCATCACTAGAAAACAGTAATTCAGCCTCTTTAGGCACTTCGAACATTTCTTCATGCCAATGTAATGCCACTAATTCTTCGGGGATGTCAGGGATAATTTGACTTTGCCGATACACTGGCGCCCAACCAACTTCCTTAGCTGGTGCCTTTGAAATTTCACAGCCTAGCGTCTTAGCGATTTGTTGAGCGCCATAGCAGGCACCAAACATCGGTATGTCTTTGTCTAACAACTCCTGAATGAGTTCGCGTTCTTGTTTGATCCATAACAAATCATCATTTGGACTCATTGGTCCGCCCAAAATAACTAACAAATTGGTTTCATCAACCGTTGGTAAATAGCCAAATTGATAAGGATGATAAATAAATGTTTGATGACCATTTGCTTGTGCCCAGTCCAAAATCGAACCAGGACCTTCATTAGGCGTATGTTGCAATATATTTATTCGCATAAAAACCTTTCCACACCAAAAAAGTGTCACCGGCAATTTGATATGGGTTTCGCCTGCAACTACCCTTAATATTGATTAATTATAACAATACTTTTAACTAGCTAACATTCAAATATGCATGAATCATTATTTTTTCTGGTACTGACGTCGTCCGTGTTGCTTATCTTTTGTTAATTCTTTAACATCTGGATAACGCCCCTGCCGGACTTGCCGCAAAAACTGATTACCAGCCATCACTTTGTCCCCGATATACAATTGGTCCCAATCTGACTCACCATACAAACTTGGCAACGAGAACTTTTCACCAGCATCAATCTTTTTTAGATTAGCATCAAAAACATCAAAAATTGGTTTCATATTTTCTTTCATGACATCCCCCTTTAATAACGAATCATCATACTACCTTTGATGTTATTATAGAACTTCATCTCCAAGTATTGTTTTTATTGCCCTTGCAACAATATCTGGATGTTCCCAGTGAATTTGATGAAAGTCTCCTGCTGATACTACGACAGAGTTATCTGTATAATATTCTGAACGTCGGTATTCGTTAGCACGAAATGATTGCGAAATTAGTATACTTGGTAATGTTTTGGGTAACATTATTTCAGAATATTGTTTTATCGTCTCTATCCAATTATCTCTATGTTTTTCTTCTACTACTCCATCTTCCCTTGCCTCATCTAATATATGTGTCTGCCAAATTTCATCAGCTAGGGATTTAGGAAAGTTTTCATATACTCTATCTTTAACTAATTGTATCTTACCTTCTTCACTCAATTTAGCGGCCTCCATCTCAACCTTTCGGTATGCAGGTCCATGTGGTGGATTCAATACAGATTCACGATTTAACGGCTCTATTCCTATAAACCCGATAACATTATCAAGCTGCTTCACTATATGTAATGCATATAGGCCTCCCAAACTATGTCCCACAAGAATAATTTGTTTTGCTTGCTGCTTCTTAATTAGATTTGCAATTACTGTTGCTTCTTGAACCAGATCAAACGGCTGGACTTCAGTTGAACTAAGTCCAGAATTAATGTAATCTATCGCAAAAACACCAATATTCTCTGGTAATAAATTAATAATCGGTCGAAATGTTTGTTCAGTATCAAAACTAGCTGCCCCACTTAAAAAAACAATCATCTTTTCCCCATTACGGATAGACACTTTATATGTTCCTAATACTGTTTTTATTTTTTTGTCAATTAACATATTGTGCATTTAAACCTCCCCTTAGTACTAACCAAAATATTTATCAGGTATATCCTGAACAGTTTTGATCAATTCCTCTATAAATTTCTCAGGCGTTTCTTTAAAGTCACTATCCTAACATCAGTATACTAATTATACTTAAATGCAGTTAACACATAAGGTTATATGATTTGCCATTAAATAAAACAAGGAAGAACCTGAAACAATTTCAAAGTCCTTCCTTTACTTTTTATTTTTTTATATCTATCTCTAGCTCATTTATTCTACTTCAATTTTGAAGAAGTCAATGTCAAATTATTCCAGAAATAATTGTTTCCATTACTCAAATCAAAGCCTTTCACACGCTTGTTAACAGGTACCCATTGGTAACTATTATCTGAAGCAACGTAAGCAGCTTGATCATTCATATAGTCTTGCCACTCCTTGAACTTATCGGTACGATATTTATCATTCCAAGCCTTCTCACTGTTCAAGTCATTAATCAACTGCGTATTTTTCTTCGTAACAAAGTGACCCATGTTAAATGGTGCATCTGCGCCATATAGTTGTGTTGGTGTTGGTTCAGAAGACAAACTCCAAGCAGCAGCAAAGATATCAATTTTGTTTTGCTTTGGCTTTTGCAAAGTATCATAGAAACTGTTCATTTCCATTTCCTTACCAGTAGCCATCTTGACGTTCAAACCGATCTTACGCCAACGTTGCAAGTAATCTTGATAAGTTGCGTGACTTGTAGAACTACCCTTCATAGCACCAAAGTAAATAACCAACTTCTTACCATTTGGTTGTGTACGCCACTTACCATCTTTCTTATAGCCAGCCTTATCAAGTAACTTAGCTGCTTTCTTTGGACTGTATGGGAATCCCTTAGCCGATTGGTCAGAATACTTATCAAAGATTGGTGGAATCAAAGTCTTGGCACGCCATCTAACACCATTTCCGAATTTCTCATTTATGGCATCTTCATTAATCGCGTACATCATTGCTTGCCGTAGATTCTTATTTGCCATCTTAGACTTAGGATCCATCACGTTAACTTGTTTCTTTGTGTCATATTCACCAACGTTAAATCCAAAATAGTTGTATCCTAAATCAGGATGACCAACAATCTTGTAATTCTTGAGATTTTTCAGATTCTTATAGCTGGTACCACGCATAACACCTGCTGGTGTGGTAAAGTCATACTTTTTGGTTTGGATGGCTTTATCAATACTATTAGATGAAACAACATTGATCGTGATGTGCTTAATCTTTGGTGCCTTGCCCCAATAGTACTTATTTGGAGACCAACTGGTCGACTCTCCTTCAACGACCTTATCCAACTTATATGGACCAACAAAGACTGGATTCTTTCGAACCTGGTCAGAAGCTGCTAGTTTATCAATAGCGACACCCTTATATAGATGGTACGGTGCGACAGTCCCCCAAACAAAGGAGTTACCAGCAAATTTCATACTTGGTGACAATGAATTGTACTTAATGACAACCGTCTTACCATTTTCACCATCAGGATAACTGAAACCAGAAATCGTTGAAGCCTTTCCTGAATGATAATCAGCCATGCCTTCAATTCGCTCAAAATCAGCTGAATATTGTGATGATGTTGACTTAGGATTAGCAATAATTTCATATGGGTACTCAACATCACGGGCAACAACTGGTTGTCCATCAGACCACTTGGCATTATCACGAATAGTAATCGTAACTGTATTATTCTGTCGATCTAGTTTTTGATTAGCTAACCCACCATCAATTATTTTGAAATTATCATCCACATTGAACAAAGTACTGTTTCCACCCGGACTGAATACGTTAGAATCTTCTTGGTTATCTGCTAGTGTTGGCTCTGTAATTCCCTTAAAGGGTGAATCATTTGGCTCAGCCACCTTTAAAGTACTGTCATTATTTGCCTTCGTACTTTCCTTAGCACTATTCTTAAATGTGTCGGATAGTTTCGCCCTTTTCGTAGCCGCTGAAACTGTGGTTGTATTATCGATACTGAAAGTAGCTAACGATACGGCGGCCAAAACAGCCGCTGATGATACAGCCCATTTTTTACTGGTCTTGTTCATACGCTTTCCCCATTTCCTTTCAACTCATGAAATCACCTAATATAACGACAAATTTAATTAATATTTATCACCTGATGCACCACCACCCTAAATATTTAAAAATCCAGATAATATGTTATTTAGCTGCTCGACGTTGTGATGCATTTGCAGCTCGGCTCATCACTTGACCGATATAACTAATTGATAGACACAAGATAATGATTTCGATTGCTGCTGGTAACCATGTCCACCAGTATTGCGTAATATTGTTGGGATCATTGGCATTCGCAATCAAAGTACCTAATGATGGAATATTTGTTGGCAACCCAAATCCCAAATATGACAGCCCGGTCTCAACACCAATATTTTCAGCAAATGACAAAGTCGTATCAACAATAATCAATGAAGAAATATTTGGCATGATTTCTCTAAAAATGATTTTCCAAGCACTAGTTCCAGAGGTAATTGAGGCAGATACATAATCTTTCTTGCTTTCCGCCAACGTGCGAGATCGAATCAATCGTGATGTTCCCATCCAATAAAATAATGAGAATATTAATGTCAATGTGACTGAATTATAGTTATCAATAATGGTGACAAGTACAATAATCATCATGGTCATAGGAAGCATCATCATGAAGTCATAAACACGCTGCATCCCCCAATCAATATAGCCACCAAAATATCCAGAAATTAGTCCCCAAGCAATACCAAAAGTTGATGATATAACCGTCAACCCAATCGCGATACCAATCGAATTACGCGACCCAACAATTAATTGCATCGCAATTGATCGTCCATTAGCATCTGCACCTAGTAAAAAACCATCATGTCCAGGTGGCGTTAAGTACGCCATGATGTTAGTTGTCATCATCTTGTCACTATTAATAAATAGTGGTGCAATCATGACAAATAATATGAACCCAACCACAATAATCAACGCGATTAACGCTGGCCGATCCGCCTTAAATTCGTTCCACAAAATCTTCGTTGATGAAGGGGCCGCCTCTTGCTTGGCTTCAGCAGTCAAACGTTGCAATTCTTGAGGTGATATTTCAGCCACTCTACTCGTTGATGCCATTTCATATGCCCCCTTTCTAACTGATTCGAATCCGTGGATCCACAATGCTCAAAATAATATCTGATAATAATGTTCCTAGTAAGTTCAAAATACCAAACAACAATACCAGTGCCGTAATAACGGTGTAATCACGGTAACTAATTGAATCAATAAATAACATGCCCATACCTGGATAAGAGAAGATTGTTTCAGTAAAAATTGATCCATTCAATAATCCGGTAATTGAATAGCCACCAAATGCAGCAATCGGTAAGAGGGAATTGCGGAAAATATGGTGCCGATAAATCGCTTTACTTGGCACCCCCTTTGACCGTGCCGTTCTAACATAATCAGAATGCTTAGCATCAATAACCTCAGAACGCATATACTGCACAATATTCACGGTTCCAAATAATGCTCCTAATAATCCTGGCAATAAAATGTGGAAGAAGCGTGAGCCTAAGGTACCAAACCCTTCAGCATTTGCGGAAACCGATCCCGTTGTTGGAAACCAATTTAAGACGTAACCGAAAATCCACAATCCAATGACTAAAATAACGAAAAATGGAATACAGTAAGTCACGTAGGTATACACTCGAATAATTGTGTCTGGTAACTTACCTTCATGTTTTCCTGCATATAAACCAAGTGGCAGAGCAATTAAATAGGTTAATATCATGGTAAACAATGATAACCACAACGTGTTGATGGCTCGTTCACCAATCAAATTAGAAACTGCCTCATGATACTGATAACTTTGCCCCAAATCACCATGGAATAAATGAACCACCCAATTCCAATACTGTTGATACCATGGGTCATAGAGACCATTAATTTGTTTCAAATGTTCAATTTGAGTTGCACTTGATCGCGGATTGATTGAACCTGTAAATGGATCACCTGGCATTGCCTTAGCTAACAAAAATACCAATATACTTAACAAAATGACTTCGGGAATCATGATTAAAATTCTTCGAAAAATTGTTTTCCACATTAATCATCACCCCTTTGCTAGCTTTTCTTCTGGCAATGCGACAAAGTGCGTTGGTGACACTTGAATTAGTGGATACGCTAAGCCATCTTTATCATAATATTGGTTTGATTGCTCTTGATAGATTTTCTCAATTTCTTTTCGTTGCTGCTGTCTTTCTTGACGATGTGCCACATCAACTTCTGGAATTGCTGCTAATAACCTCTTGGTATAAATGTGCATCGGATGTTCATAGATATCTTCACGCGTCCCAACTTCAACCAAACGTCCTTTATTCATAATGGCAATATTCTGACACATATGACGAACGACACCTAAGTCGTGTGAGATAAATAAATAAGAAATGCCAAATTCACGTTGAATTTTTTTCATAAAATTCAAAACTTGTGCTTGTACGGATAAATCCAACGCAGATACTGGCTCATCCGCAATAATTAGTTTTGGGTTAGTTGCTACTGCACGTGCAATGCCAATACGTTGCCGTTGTCCACCTGAAAATTGATGTGGATACTTATACAATGACTCTGGATTTAAACCAACTGTATTTAGTAGTTGCAAAACACGGATTTTCTCATCCTCAGCCGATAAGTGTTGAAAATTTCTTAGTGGTTCGGCAATAATATCTAACACTCTTTTTCGGGGATTTAAACTAGATAACGAATCTTGGAAAATCATCTGAACATTCTGGTTATATTTTATATTGCGGCGGGCGCTACCTTTCGTAATATCGACTCCTTCATAAAGAATCGATCCTGATGTTACATTTTCTAGACCCACAACTGACTTACCCGTTGTTGATTTTCCTGAACCAGACTCACCAACTAATCCGTAGGTTTCACCAGCCTCAATATTAAAATTGATGCCATCTACAGCCTTAACCTGATCGGTCACTCGATTCAAAAAACCTGAACGAATTGGGTAATGGACTTTTAAATTTTTGATTTCAATTAAACTCATACCCGACTCTCCCCCAAGTTTTTAAAATAAAATTCTTTATAACACGTGCATCTAACCTGATGCCCGGGTACAATTTCATGCATCGTTGGATTCTCTTCATGAGCCTCTGCTGAAATCCAAGGAATTCGTGCCGCAAAACGATCACCTGTCTGAGGCATGCGTTCAATAGATGGCACACTTCCTTGAATAACGTACAAGTCGTCATTATCGACATCTTGATTACCTTGTGGCATCGAACGTAGCAGCGACCTTGTATATGGATGACGTGGGTCACCAAATACTTGTTCTGTTGTGCCACGTTCAACAATTTCACCGGCATACATCACCGCAACTTCATCCGCTGTTTCGGCTACAACCCCTAAATCATGAGTAATCAGAATAATTCCCGCATGATTTTCGCGTTGAATTCCCCGCAAAACATCTAATATCTGTGCTTGAATCGTGACATCTAAAGCTGTCGTTGGTTCATCTGCAATGATGATATCTGGTTTACAAGCAATCGCAATGGCAATAATTACTCGCTGTCGCATACCACCAGAAAGTTCATGCGGGAATTGATTCGCCGTTCGTTCTGGATTAACAATGCCTACTTGCTCTAATAATTCAATGACACGATCATGTTTCTCTTTGGCTGTCATTTTCGTATGATAATCCAATACTTCCTTAATCTGATCCGCAATTCGCTTCAAAGGATTTAAAGCTGATAGCGGATCTTGAAAAATCATCCCAATCTTAGCGCCACGTACTTCATTTAAACCTTTTTCGTCAAATTGTAATAAATCCTGCCCTTCAAATAAGACTTGCCCTGTAATATGGGTTGCATCTGGATTATGCAACCCCATGATAGTCGTCGCCAATGTACTCTTTCCACACCCAGACTCACCGACAATTGCTAATATTTCATCCTTTTTTACTTCTAAATTTACGTGCGACACCGCATCATAGTACTTCCCACTAATTTTAAAAGATGTCGAAACATCATTTAATTCTAGCAACACATTGTCTTCAACCAATCTACTCACCTCAAATCATTACGACTTAACATCCCCTGCTTAAATTTATCATAATTTTTTAATATTATAATAAACTGACTTTGATACTTCAAGTTGTTTTTTAATTTTATTCTAATCTTATTGTAATTTATCAATAAATTGTTCGTATTTAGCGCATATAAAAAGACATCATATCAGCATTTATTGATATGATGCCATTTAAAATGATATACATTTATCTACATTGTAATTAATGTGAAATTCTCTAATTTTTCCAATTTTTTTGTAGTATACTAACCTTAATTTGAATGATTGGGGCAGATTATGGCAAAAAATAAAGGGTTATTTTTTATCATCGTTGGCGGCATACTATGGGGTGCATCCGGAACTTGCGCTCAAATACTTTTACATGACACTGGTCTTTCGACATACTGGTTAACTGGCATGCGACTACTATGTGCGGGTATTTTATTATTAATTTACAGTTATTTACATACACATCAAAGTATTTTCACCATTTGGCGGTCACCTAAAATGGCCATTCAATTACTCATTTTTTCTTTTATTGGCATGCTTCCCTCACAGCTAGCTTATTTTATGGCTATTAAATATGGTAACGCTGCTACTGGGACAATTCTACAATTCTTAGGGCCAATTTTTATTTTACTATTTTTAATTATACGTTGGCGCCTAAAGCCTTCTCGTACAGATATTCTATCTGTCTTACTAGCATTTTTAGGCACTTTCCTGCTGGTAACACAAGGTAATGTTACCCAACTAGCGCTTTCAATCAGTGCTATTGTTTGGGGAATTTTATCAGGGCTAAGCCAAGCATTTTATACACTTCTGCCCGGTAAATTATTGAAAAGCTATGCGACAGAATTAATAACTGGTTGGGCAATGCTGTTAGGGAGCATCCCTTTCCTACCACTGTTAACGTCTCATGCAATGCCAACATTTTCGCTTAATTCTTGGCTTGAAATTATCTTCATCATTGTGTTTGGAACAGCCATTGCTTATCTCTTTTATCTATCCAGTCTAAATTATTTAAAACCCACGACAACGAGTATGCTAAGTGCTTTTGAACCGCTAACGGCCACTTTTCTTGCAGTGGTATTCTTAGGTACGCCCTTTAGTCTGGTTCAAATACTCGGCGGTGTATTAATTATTGGTGTCACATTCCTACAGGCATTATCTGCCAAAAGACCAATAAGTGATCATTCATAGTTAAATTTCTTTCTCCATCACAATATCTGTTGCATGCAATCCTAGTTTTTCATAAACATGGATTGCTCTTTTATTGTGTCCAAATACATGTAACCGCAAATATTTATAACCGTATTGCTTCATTTTTTCGGTCGCTAATTCTAATGTTTGCGTCCCTAATCCTTGATTTTGGAAGTCAGGATAAATATTAATGTCATAAACAAATGCAATCTCATCATTTCCACGATAAGCTGCTAACCAAATATATCCTTTAACCTGACCATCCTCTTCAACCATATAAAAATAATTTTTCTCTGTTTCTAGACCATTTGGTAGTAATGTTTGATATTCATTGTGGGCCAATGTAGTCGCCTTAGATAGAGAGATTTTTTCTGCCTTCACCTTTTCTGTAACATACGATTGCATACCTTGCTCTAGATATGTCTGAAATTCATCTTCAGTCATGATACGTAATTCAACCATCCTGTCCCCCCTAATCTAAATCAACAATCATTATTTGATGATGTGAACATTTTATAATTTTTAATAAATTCTCATACGTTACAAAAACAGTTGCTGTATTACTATTAGGATGAATACCAATACTATCAACTTTTTGTAACTCTTTATCCAACAACACCGTCACTTGATTTTGGACGTCATGTGGTAAGCCAAGTGGTGTAACAAAGCCTGGTTTTAAACCTAAAACATCCGCCAAATCCATTTCGTTTGCAAAGCCCAATTTACTCCGACTCAATTGTAATTGTGGTGCCAATGTCTTAAAGTCAACTTTCTTCTGTCCAACAACGATACAGAGAAAGAATTCATTTGTTTTTCTTTTTTTAAGGAAAAGATTTTTTATCACGACATCATTTGGCAAATCTAATTTATTGGCTTCTGCCATTGTCCAAACAGCCTCATGCTTGACTTCGTGATATGAAATATCATTTTGTTGCAGAAAATCAATTGCTTCTTCGTATGTAGATAGAGTCATCGTCTTCCCCCTTCTCTGGTACAACTAGTAAATATCAAAAATTATGCATTTAAGCTAATGTTTGCCTATACAATTTCATCTGTCTATCCATAAAGTCTGTTATCATTTTTTGATATTGAAACCCTAGCTTCTCATAAAAATCTTTCAATTGTGTCATGACATAAATTTCTTGATAACCAAGTATCCGCGCTTCATTAAGCACCATTTTAACAATATGACTAGCAATATTTTGACTACGATAGTCTGGTAGTACATACAATGTACTAAAATAAGGGGATTCAGGGATATTGGCAATATCCTGATCAACTAACGCACCAACACCCACAACTTGATCTTCATCCAATGCAATAACTACTCTTTCGTTATTGCCCATTTGCTTGGCCATTTTCTTAGCAATAAATTTTGCTCCCGACCATTCAAAGTGATTGACTTGCTGTTGATAGTTGTCCCAAATATTAGGAGCAATATTTGATTGCTTTAGTACTTTATAGTTAATCATGATTTTCCTCCCTCTTTTATCCATTTGTACGATATCAAAAAAGTGACCAATATGTAAACCATACTAGTCGCTCAACTATAACTATTTTGCTGTCTTTGTCTTCATATAAATTACTAACCAAATCAAACTGATAGCAACAATGACTGTGCTAAACCAGATCAAATGACTAAAGCCAGTTGCTGTCTGAGTTGCGATTGCTGCTTTGGTTGTTCCTGATGTTTGGATAAACAATGCCGCAACAGTTGTCCCAACAGCTCCGATGAATTGTTGCACCGTATTAAAAATGGCATTAACATCCCCAGATTGTTGGGGTTTAACTTCAGCCACTCCGGCAGTCATTGCCACACTAAACGTTAAGTTTCGTGCCAAAGTGAATACAGCATACACAACTGTTAAGCCAATCGTCGCAATATTAGGTGCCATCACTGAGAAAATAATCATGACAACCAGGAATCCAAGTGATCCCCATGTCAATGGCTTATTAGCTCCTAAACGATCATACATTGACCCATAAACTGGTGCAACTGCTGAACCTAATAATGACCCTGGCATTAGAATAAATCCTGCAACCATTGTTGTTGTCCCCAATGTTAATTGACTATACTGTGGTAAAGCAAAATTAACGGCCAAGTTAATGGCTTGGGATGTTGCATAAATTAATAATGCCATAACCAGAGCCTTGCTACGGAAAACACTGATATCAATTAATTGATTAGTTGAGCGTTTTGCAGCTTGGATAAATCCAATCATCGCAACAACGGCTACTAATGCCAAAATGATAATCGCTGCAGTGAGTCTACCAGACTCTAGTTGCCCTAAAGCTAATATCGCTGATACTAGAGAAATACCGATTAATATAAATTGACCATAAGCAAATTTATTTTTTGATGTTGGCTTTTGATTATCTAAATTAAACCAGCCAATTAACAATGAAATAATTGTCACGGGTAGAATAATCATAAAAATAGCCCGCCAACCCAATGTATAAGTGACAACTCCTCCATAAACTGGTCCTAAAGCTGGGGCCAAAGAAATAATCAATGTTCCAAAGCCCATATATTTACCAAGTTGCGACATTGGGACACTGGTAAATATAACATTAAAGACCAGTGGTAAGGCAAAGCCGGTTCCGACTGCCATAACCAATCGACCGAATAGTAATAACCAAAAACTTGGTGCAATAATTGCAATAATATCGCCCACTACAAAGGCAATCCAGCCAATTATGTAGGTTTGTCGTTTACTTAAAATGGCGTTAAAATGTGCTGATGTTAACATCAATAGAGCAACGACCAAAAGATATGCTGTTGTTAACCATTGGACAGTTCCCATTGACTGGTGAAATTGTTGAATTAATTCTGGAAAGGTCACGTTCATTGACGTTTCCGTTAAAATACCTGAAAAGCCCAAGATTGCTGATGCAACAATCGACCAAATAACTCTAGATGAAACTTTTTCTTCGTTCATAACTCCTCCTACTTATCTAAAAGTGCCTGATTTCCATTTAAGCACATTTTTTTGTAGCGTGTAAGTATCATTTATGTTACAAAAAAAAGAGCGCGACAAAAGTCGCTTTGAAGCCGGTGTGTAACGTGATTTGCGCAATTTTTGTCAGTAGCAAAGCGAAGGACAGGGATTGCGTAAATTACGTTACATTGAGGCTTCAGACTTTTGGCGCGCGTTTATGCTATCAAACTTTCATATCCATAATTAAGACAATTTTAGCCAAAAAAATTGGAACATTTTCTTTTGTCCCAATCTCCAGCAAGTAATTAAATTTATGAAGAACTTTTTACCTTCAGGGTCTGTCCAGCTTCTAGATTGTCCAAATCAACTGATGGGTTTAAATTCTGTAATTGCGTAACAGTTAACCCATATTTTGTAGCAATTGCATAACCCGTTTCCCCTTGTTGTACAGTAACCTTCTTTTTAGAAGAAGTTGTTGCTTTACTACTTGTAGAACTGTCTACAGCACTATCTGATGATGATGCAGCTTCAGTTGTTGAACTTGATTCACCACTACTGCTAGAACTAGTTGAAGCGGCTGTTTGTTGGGTATCTTTATTCGTTAGTGCACCATAAGCAACTGGCACGGTAAAACCAATAGCAAACAACACCACATAACCGATAAAGATAAATGTCCAAAATTTCAATCGTGAAGGACGTCTTGATTTCATATTTTCTCACCTTTGTTAATTATTGTGAATAGCGTAACATGTCTATGGATATTTTGCACACATTTTATAATTTTTGACTTATACGATAGTTAAAAATAATTAATTGTACGAACTAGCCATTTATTTGCTAAAATAAAATGATTATTGTCAATTTTATCAGGAGAATTGAAGTCGTGAAACAATTTTTTAAAAATCTTATGAATAACAAACTGGTAGCGACAATTATCGACGTGACCTCTCGGGTTGATATTATTACAGCTAGTTCATCGATTGCCTACTTCGGACTACTATCAATATTCCCTGCAATCGTTATATTGGGAACTTTACTACCTTATTTAGGATTAAAAATTGATACCGCATTAAAATATGCCCAGACTGCTGTTCCCGAATCTGTCTTTACTTTTATTGAACCAATTATTCGATCAATTCTAAGTCAAAATGGCGTTGGCGTTCTATCAGCTTCTATTATTATCACGCTTTGGTCACTATCTCGTGTTGTCTCTTCAATTCGTATTGCCCAAAATGGTATTTACAATGTACAAGCAAACAGTGTCGCTATTTTTGACCGTTTCATATCAATGTTTTGGCTAATTATTATTTTGGCCATTATTGGTGTCTTATTAATTATTGCATCAGTTGGCTCAAATATTTTAGAAGCCTTACCGATTAGTGGCAACATTGTTTATCAAATTGAATCAGCAAAACGTTTAGTTGTTATTCTAGGATTATTTATTGGCGCGTTTTTATTCAATACCCTTTTACCCATCAAGAAACCTCGAATTATTTGGATTTCAATTGGTACAATCATTCAAATCACACTTGTTATTTGGCTTGCCAAAGCATTTGGATGGTATGTTAACATTGCTGCACAAGCCTTTACTTTTTACCAAGCTTTAAGCTCAGCAATTATTTTGTTACTATGGATCAATTTTATCGCCCTAGCATCATTGATTGGGACAATAATTACAGCCATTTTAGAGGAACTATTTCCACCACGATCAAGTGACAGAGCCAGCAATTGGTACATTTTAAAATTATTTTTCCGCAATTCAGGAAAAAACACAAAAAAATAGTTGTATTGTCGGACAATATGAGTTATATTAATAACAGTTAATAGGAATCGCATTCCCTTTGACTATATGTACAACAGACTCATAACACTAAGTCAACCGGCTTAGCCGTAGGACTAACTGACCTACAACCTACTCCTTAAAATATATCCATAGACATTTCTTACTCTTGTGTTTATGGTCAATGCTATTGTATACCCTTTAGGTAATGGCATTAGAAAAGCACCAGTAATCCCACGTTGCTGGTGCTTTTTATTTGTCTTATTTTTTGTGATATGGACATGTCATCTCATGATCATTAATTAAGCCAGCTGCCTGTAGAAAAGAATAGCTAGTAACTGGACCCACAAATTTAAGTCCTATTTTTTTCATTGCCTTAGACACGGATATTGCTAAATCATCTTTTGCTGGTACATCTTGATAGTTGATAACGTGGTGGTCAATGGTCTGATTGTCGACAAATGACCATAACCATTGATCGAAAGTCTGCCCTGTCTGTTGCAGTGCTAAAATCGCTTGCGCATTATTAATAGTTGCTTGGAGTTTTAAGCGATTGCGAATAATTGTTGCATCTTGCATTAATTGTTCAATATTTGCTTCCGTATACTGTGCAACCTGTTCTAAATCATAATTTGCAAATGCCTGCCTGAAAGCCTGCCGTTTATGTAAAACGGTTCGCCAGCTCAAACCCGCTTGATAAGTTTCTAAGCTTAACAATTCAAATAGCATCTGGTCTCGATGCTCTGGCTGTCCCCATTCGGTATCATGATATTGAACCATCAACGCATCTTTTTCATCAACCCATTGGCAACGTTTTGATGTCATCATAAAATCCCCCACAACACTATTTAATCGTTATATTACCATCCGAAACATCAACATTAAATTGATTATCAAATGATTGACTGCTATTCAGATAACTATTACCGTAATTGGTACCATAAACTTTGACTCGTCCAGCCGATGCCTGCATCTGTAGACCAATGTTAGTTAATCCTAATGCTTTTAATGAACCATCCATAATCGTCATAATATTATGACCTGTAAGTTGACTATTAACTAGCTTAACACTTCCCTTATTTACCTGAATGGCGCTGGCATCAATCATCGTTTTTTGTAAAATCGTTTTACTACTATCCGCCGATAACATCAGACGACCAAGTTTTGAATTATTTGTATTGATATCACTATCACTACTGTTTACCGTTGTCTGACTAGCTTGTAAATTATTTAATGACATCTTTGAATCATGAGCAGCAACTGACAAATTTTGTAATTGTGTGTTATTCATTTGAATATCAGCAGCCGTTGCAGTTAGTGTCACACGATTTGCACGTAGGTTTGCAATATTCATGGCACCATACATAGATGATTGTCGATATTCAGTTAATTTTTTATTCTTTGGCACACTAATAATCAATTTTTCTGGCTCATGCTTACCAAAGCCCACTTCATAACCCTTTTCTTGATTAGGCACATAGCGAATTTTTAGTTGCTTACCATTTTGTTTGACATGTAGAAAATTAGGGTTAGTGATGCGCCCTTTAATTTCAATACTTTGTTGCGTTCCTGTTTGAAAAGTAACCGGCACATTCGCTGTTTCCACATCAATCTTAGTCACTGATTTTACGTAATGATGCACAGATTTAATTTGTGAAACCTCAAAATGGCCATTATGCCAGCCCAAGTTATTTTGACCACCATGCGCTAGACCAACAATCATAATGATGACACCAAAAGAAATCACAATGAATCCAGTTAAAACAAATCGAAAACCTTTATGCATGATGTATTACCTCTTTACCCTTATGTGAGAATCGACGCCCAACATATTTAACAAAACGCATCAATGCTCTAAAGACTGTGCGAATAATGGTCACTCCAACAGGCCAGGCAACAAACTGTAGCCCGACAATAATTAATCCGATACCACCTTGATATAAACCGGTGGCCCAATTACTAGGCATAATTGCCAAGCCGCCAACGATTTGAAATAAGCCTGTCAGTAGATAATAAATTAGCGCCACAATCACAATTGCGGCAATACCAATTGTCGCAAACAAACAAATTAAAATTAACAGCATAGCCGGCACCCAAACAATTGATGTCAGTAATCCCTCCAAAACAATGCTAATTAAGTTAAATTCTTGTTTGATCCAGTTTTGGCGATCTTGATGAGTACTTTCATGCTCATATGTATTATGTATATCGTCCTCTTCAAGGCGCAATGAATAGTCAACCAAAATACGACGTGCCAGCTGTTTTGGTGTTCCTAACTCTGAAATTAAACGCTCTCCAGATAACTGGGCATCTGCAGCATATTCCTGATAAAAACGAATAACATCTTCCTGTTCATCCACTGTCAATTGGTTTAAATAGACTTTAACCTGCGTAAAATAAATACTATTTTCCATTAGTGTCTCCCTCTAACATCAAATCATTAATTTTACGACTAAAGTCACGCCACTCATCTTGAATACGTGTCATTTCTTTATAACCCAAGTCGGAGATACTGTAATATCGACGATTACGACCTTCAAAAGGTTCATCATATGTTGTTACCCAATCACGTTTTTTTAAGCGACGCAAAACAGGATACATTGTTGACTCTGACACTGCAAAGCGCTCCTGAACTTGTTTTGTCAGTGAGTAACCATATAAATCTTCTTTAGAAAGTAGCGCCAATACCAACCCGTCCATGAGGTCACTTGATAATTGCATTGTCATAATTCAACTTCCTTTACAATACTATAAGTCATATAATATAATACAAGTATAGGGAATCGAAACTTGTCTGTAAAGTGTTTTAATTCCCACGATATTCTATGAGAAAGTGAGAAACATTATGGCTAAAGATAAGAAATTAACAAAATCAAATGACCGTGTGCTAAGTGGCGTGCTTGGAGGAGTGTCAGAATACTTTGACTTGGATGCTTCGCTAGTCCGTTTAATTTTCGCCGCAGCAACAATTTTCACTGGGTTCTTCCCATTTGTGTTCATTTACATTGTTGCCGTCGTAATTATGCCCGATTCACCAAATACCCACCAGTATAAGTATCGATTTGATGAAGATGCTGAAGAAAAGCGCCGTGACGTTACTCCTGACGAAGATGACCAAATCTAAAGCAAACTTACTTCAGTTAAATTAAATAATAGCGTTTTAAAGGGATGGAACAATGAGCGTTCCATCCCCTTTATGCTTAAAATGTGTTAATAATTTTTACATCAAGGAGCAAATCTATGTTTGGTACTTTTTTTAATGTGACCATGATTATCCTGGGGAGCCTAATCGGTAGTTTAACCAAAAAATATATTAAACCTGTCTATCATACTGTGTTAATGCAATCCATTGGGCTAGCTGCTATTGTGATTGGTATTCATGCAGTCATTAAACCGTTAGATCAAAGTACCTTACCCGTACTTTTTATTATCAGTTTGGCGATTGGTGGTATTATCGGGACAGCCATTAATATTCAGGATCGATTTGACCAAACAATTCAAAAATTTACAAATAGTGATCTATCTACTGGACTAGCAACCGCCATTTTACTTTATTGTTTTGGATCACTCTCTATTTTAGGTCCAATCAAAGCTGCCTTGCAGCATGACTATACTTTCCTGTTGACCAATGGTGGCTTAGACTTTATTACTTCAATTGTCTTAAGTGCAACTTTTGGTCTTGGTATCATGTGGGCTGCTGTCGTTTTATTTTGCTGGCAAGGTGGACTGTATCTCTTAGCGCTACTCTTCCAAACAGCATTGAGCACTACCCTATTAAATGAACTTACAATTATCGGTGGTATATTGATTTTAGCTTCCGGTTTAAGCGTACTAGAAATCAAAAAAATCAATACACTGAATCTACTACCTGCGTTGTTGGTGCCACCAGTGGTGTTAGCCATCATGCACTTTATTTGATTATAAGTTGAATAATTTTAACGAAAAAGCTAAGCCAAAATTTTTCTGGCTTAGCTTCTTTTAGTAGTTGTTTATTAAAAACGGAAAACAGCAATAATAATTAGCAAAATTGTTAATAAACTAACAAATCCTACCCCTGACCATTCCTTGTAACGACCGTGCGTAAATGCTGCTCCAACCATAATAATGGCTAACCCAATAGCTGCTAGTGGTGTTAAAAATGGCAAAATGTTAAGTGCTAAAGGTAAAATAAGACCAAGCGCACCTAAAAGCTCAGCTGTTCCAATAAATTTTATAAATGCTTCTGAATCAAGGTGATCCATTTTTTTCAATTCTTCACCTTTAGTACTGAATTTAAAAGTTTTTTGAAACCCTGAGTTTAAGAAAATAATTGCAATTAAAGCTTGTACTACCCACAAAAAAATATTCATATGCTTCTCCTTATTACTTACTATAAGTAAGTATATCGAACCATATAAAATAAATCAAGGGCTTCAAAAGTTTCTCTTCCTGTTATGCTGGGTAATACCCCGGCGAATACGTCTAAAAATTGCCTCCGCAATTGCGAAGCCAATATCAATTGCCATGGCAATCACCAACGTTTTAATCAAGCTTCGTCCGGCATTAAGATAATGACCTAACGTAAATTCTTTTAGACTGGTGTAAATAATGATTCCTGGTACCAGTGAAACGAGTCCCGGAACATACATCATATTAACAGGTGCTTTGATCAGAATGGCGGATACGTTACCCAGTAAACCAATGGTTAGAGCCGCCAAAAAATTTTGTAGAATGATATTGCCAGTTACTTGAACAGTCAGCAAATAAACTGTCCAACCACATGCACCAGTCACACCAGCTAGAAACAAGACACGTCGGGGCACATTAGTAATAATTCCGAAACCGACTGTTGATAAAAAACTGAAAATAAATCCTAAGACAAGTTCCACTTATAGGCCTCCCGTCATTATATGGGCAATAAAGCTGCCAACAATGGCACCAATTCCAATTGAACCAGCAATCATAATTGCATCCACACCACGAACAAGACCAGATAAAATGTCACGATCAATAATTTCTCGTAATGAATTTGTTAATGGTACACCAGGCACTAATGGCATCAGCGAACTAATCATAATATTGGCTGCACTATCTGCAATACCAAAATATTGTAATAAAGTTGCTAATAAACTAATAACCAAGCCACCAACAATGGCACTTAGATAAGGTGCTGTTGAGTGTGCATTTCCCCACTGTGAAGCAAGATATCCTAAAATACCAACGAAGAATGCCAATGCAAGATCCGTCCAAGAAGCTTTGAATAACAACATTGGCGCAACTGACACAAAACCGGCGCCAATAATTTTCTGAGTCCATGTGAAATCAATCACCTTATGATCAATAATATGCACCTTACGTTCTAACTCATTAAAGTCAATCTCATGAGCAGAAAATTGTCGGGATAGCGTATTTATTTCATCCACCTTTTGCAGATTAAAACTTGAGACATTCGGCTTAACAAGATGGGTTGTTGAGCCACTTTCAGTACTGATAAATATTGCTGTCATTGTGGCATGACAGTTAAGATTGATGCCTGCTGCTTGACCAATATACGCAATTGTCGACTCTACTCGTGTCGTCTCTGCACCACTTTCAAGCAATATTTTTGCAACCAAACCACAAACATCAATGATATTATTCACACGCTTCTCAATCATATTTGTTTCCCCACAAACCCATTTAGTAAATAAATAATATCACATAGAAATCGTATTTTATACCTAGTTTTATTTTCTGAATAACTACGCAAACAAAAAGGGTTAGAACAGTATAAACTATTCCAACCCACTAAAACTTAATTTTATAATATGAACTCAGTAGCAGGATTGCTTTACAACAAAAACTGTTAATGCCCAAATAACTGAAAGGTATTAACAACTCCCCAAATCCATTGTTTACGTTGCAATTTTGTTAGAAGCTGCCACCCATCCTGTGATAAATGTTGCTGATAAGATAATTGTCGTAAAGCTCTGATTATATCAATCATCTCTTTTTCTTGCGAGCGTTTTTGACGTTGTAAACGATTAGTTGCCTCACTAATTATATACCCTTCATCAACAGTTAATTTTGGATGTTTAACCACAAATTTTAATAAATATTGTCTGAGATCTTGTCTAAGCATACTATCACCCATATCTGATTGCGATTCTACTTCAACTTTGATGTTGATTGTAACGCAATTTCTGTTATTTGTCTGAGTTAACGTATGTTAAACATGAAAATTTTTGTGAGCACAAAGTTTAGGAAAAAATAGCGCAATTCACGTTACACACCAGCTTCAAGACGACTTTTGTCTCGCTCTCCTAACGTTTGTCCCTTAATCACATACTGATAATAAAGAATCCGGAAGATATAAATAATCGTTGCTGTAATGAAGAACGAAGCGACGACATCCCCCATAAAGTGGGCGCCAATGATTACACGCGCAATTCCCATCAGCGCACCATAAACAATACCAATAACCCACCAAGTTTTTTGTGTCTTACCTTGAAAGAACCAAGAAAGAATAATCAACAATGTTGCCGCCTGGGTATGTCCTGAAGGAAATGACATATGACCATTAACACCATTAATAGTTAACCAATTAGTATAGTTACTTTGACTTTTATTCAACTCATACGGACGTACCCGCCCCCATATTTCTTTTAGCCCCAGATTGACTTGCAAAGAAAACCAAACAGTTAATGAGGCAAAAATAGCAATCACTAATAATTGTTTGATTCGCACTAACTCAAGACGATTAAACCAATATTGCAAAGCCAAGGTCAAAATAATAAAAATAATAATCCAGATACCATAAGCCTTACCAACACTGAGCGCCGTTGTCGCACCATCACTATTTGCAAGACCAATTGCTTTATGATGATCACTGTTCGACTGTACCGACAAAAGATAACTTTCAACTTCGTTAAGATACTGTTTTAATTGCCAACCCGATAGTGCTAGTCCACTAAATGCCAAAAGGCCTTTAAAAAGAGTTGTCTCTTGTACTTTTAATGCATAAGCAACTGCTATTTGTCCACTAACAACAAAAATTAAATACTGTGGAAATTCACCAAAACTCTGAAACATGGTACCAAATACACTATTATAATTGATAAAAGTATTGCTAATCTGTAAGTCTGCAAATGCTGCAATAAATAAAAGAACAAAACAAACGATGACACTGATTCCAAAAAATTGCTTTTGTCTAGCAACTGACATACAACATACTCCTTTCACATTCAAGAAAACCACCTGTACAAGTCAATCGTAAAATTTTAAGGTAACGAATTAACCGATTTTACGTAAGCGTTGTGTAAAGTTTTCATTGAAACCGTGAATTTAAGTATTTTGAAATTAGCTTCTTCATAAAAATAGAGCCATGAATCTACCCATTTTCTGAGTAGATTCATGGCTCTCCTATAAAATATCACTTTTACTGTTTTTTAATTGTCGTCACAAATTCATCAAAGTAAGCTCGTTCATGTAAATTACGGTTACACTGTAAGCTATCCACACAAATATAATTGCCCTTCTTTGTATACCGACCATCTCCTCGTCGTTTATTTAACGCCAAGAACATCGACACATTTTCTTCATGATGACAAATAGCGCAATACCCTTTAACAACTGGACTTGAAACATCACCAACAAGTCCCAATAACTGTTCATCCTCGTAATACAAGATATACTTACGTTGCGTTGCAATATCATTCCAAGCAAAGAATGTATAATCACGCCAATCAACCACCGTCAAATCAGGTAACGTTAATTTTTTCGTTTTACGAAAGACCTGTGCAATTTGCTTCTTGTTAGGCGCAACAAATGGTGTAACAAATGGTTTCAGTTCCTGCACCATCTTCTCGGTTGCACGATGACGCAAACGACGATCCATAATATTTGTCAATAATTGATCAATTTCTGGATAATCGCCTGGTACTGTTTCATGAATTTCCTCTGCTGCTAATTCTTGCAAAGCAGCAACAGTACTTAAATCATTTACCGATTGATATTGATGCACTAAATTGTACACAATTTCATTGATTTTCATGTATTGATAGGGTTGCATAGTTAATGTCATTTTTTATTTCCTTTCTTTTCTTCCGATCAGAATCATTAGAAAGAAAGTTTCTAGTGATTCAGTTAACAATTGTTAACCGCGTCACTAGAAGATACTAAACGTATCATCTTATCACCTCCTAAGGTCGTCTTAGTTTAACAAACTCCCTTAAAAAAAGCAATTTAGAAGATAACAGTTAAATTCGTTGGTTGTTCAATATGAATTTCAGGATGAGCCATAATATACTCACCAATTAAATCTGCCGTTTCGCGCTGTACCTCACGAACGACTTTATCTGTCGAAAACATTGGGAAGTTGCCAGCACCACCAGCACGATAATTATTCATAGCAACTTCATAAGTGGCCATCATGTCCAATGGTTGACCATCCTTTTCAATAGCAACTACTCGTTGTCCCATGGGTTGACTAATATCAAAGGTATAATCTATCCCACTCCAAATATCGTAATTATAATGCTGGACTTTAGGCGTTGTGAATAGTGGATTAATAGTTAGCTGTCCATCATCTGCAACCTTAAAGTATCGGGCATTTACTTCTAAAGCATCTTTAATATCTTGCCCCGTCAGCTTTTCAACAACTAGTGTATTAGGAAAAATATAGTTCGTCATGATATCACGTTGTGACACAGCATTTCCTAGACCGCGAACTTCATCATTGAACAATGCCGTATTGGAAATATCCGTATCCGTTGCAGCCATTTGCACCTGATTGACTAATTCAATAAATGGATGATTATGTGCACGTGCTGCAAAGTGATCAACCACCTGCATATTATCACCAACATGACCAACAGGCGTGTCTAACCATTGATCCACCTTTTCTTGCAAAGGTTCGATGATAGCAACAATATCCTCACGTTCTGGAGCATTGCCTGTCGCCAATAATTCTGCTGTTGCTGAAACACATTGATTTGATTCATTAAGTGTTAGGGTCATCAAGCCAACATGATCACCCCGATAGCCTGGTTGAGTCGTTGGCACACCATGAACAACCTCCGCAATTTCACGGTGTTGATGACCTGTTACAAGTGCATCAACTCCTGCTAGTTGTAACAATTGATAACCTTGGTTTTCTGAAGTTACCCGCTCTAAAGGCTGACCAGTTTTTAAATCTTCGGCAAAACCACCATGATAAGCTAACACTAACACATCAACGTGTGGTCGTACTTCTGCAATATACTTTTTAGCAACTGCGACTGGATCTTCAAAAACTAGTCCCTTAATATGTGCTGGTTGTTCCCAATGGGGAATGAATTGGGTTGTTAACCCAATGACACCAATGTTTACACCTTGACGTTCAAAAATTTTATATGGCTCGCCCACAAACGGTTGTTGTGTTGTTTCATCCAAAATATTGGCATTTAATAAATTAGGCGTCTCTGAAAAGACCTTTTCAATATACTCACGTCCAAAATTAAATTCATGATTTCCCAGAATCCGTACATCGTATTTCACCGTATCGGCTAATTTTTGATAGACGTCCGTCTGATCAGTTGCAACTTTTTCAATATAGTTGGTTAATGGCGACCCTTGGATAAAATCACCATTTTCAATGATTAACGTAATATTTTCTGATTGTTGCGCCTGTTGTTGATAATCTGAAATAACTGTCGCCGCACGTGATAGTCCCAGTCCATCGTTTAATAAAGGGCGACGAAAATCATCTGCTCGTATATAGCCATGAACATCTGACGTTGACAAAATAGATAGTTGCATTTTGTTCTCCTTATTTATAAATAATAAAAAGGCTGGTACCACATCGTGTGCCAGCCTTCATCATCTCGTATCGTTACTAATTAAACCAAACGCTTACGTAATTGTCCAGATAAGAAATCTATCACTGTGACCATCACGATAATTCCCAAAAGAATAATACCAACCTTTGACCACTGACGTGTTTGCAAAGCGAAAATCAATGGTGCTCCAATACCACCAGCACCAACAATTCCTAAAATAGCTGCAGAACGAACTGCAATCTCAAATCGGTAAAGTGTATAGTTCATAAACTCTGGCATCACTGCAGGAATAGTTGCCAAAGTTAAGCCATCAAGGGCTGATCCACCCGCAGCAACAATCGCTTCATTCGGTCCACGATCAATATTTTCAATAGCTTCTGAGAATAGCTTTCCCAGCATACCAATCGAGTGGATTGACACGGCCAAAACACCCGCATAAGCACCAGGACCAACTGCCTTAATAAACATAATTGCCAGAACGATTTCTGGGAAGACACGAATAATCGTCAAAATTAGCTTACCAATCGTTGAACGTGGTGTAAAGAATCCCTTCTTTGTACGTGCTGCCAAAAATGCAAATGGTAACGTCAACACGGCTGAGATAAACGTTCCTAGGAAAGCAATCGCCAATGTTTCAATCAAGGCACTAATCAAATCTTCACCATCACCCGAATAAACGTATGACCAATCTGGATGGAATAGTCCGTGAATAATAGATTTCGTTACCTGCATTGCTTGAGGCTTCACCGTTGACAAAGGAATACCTGAGAAAGCCCAAATAAATAGTAATACCACCAAGGTTGCTATGATCCATGGGCCATATTTTTGCCACGGATTTCGTTGAATTTTTTGCATTATGCCAACGCCTCCCGTAATCGATTAGAAATACCGTCGACGATAATAACAACAACCAGAATAGCCAAAATAACCACAGCTGTTCGATCGTAACGGAATAGTGACAGTGTCTGATCTAGGTACAAACCAACACCACCAGCTCCCAGGTAACCTAATACAGTTGATGCTCGCACATTGATTTCCAATGTGTACAGGAAGTAACTTAAGAATTGATTCATAACTTGTGGAATCACCGCAAAAACAATTTTCTGAATACCATTCGCACCAACAGATGTTAATGCTTCAATCGGTCCATCATCAATTGTTTCAATTGCTTCATAGAACAACTTAGAGATCATACCAAAACTAAAAATAGTTAACGCGCCAACTCCGGCCATCGGACCAATACCGACGATAGCTACGAAGACCGCTGCCAACAGTAAATCTGGTAATGCACGTACTAAATTCAAAAAGAAACGAATAATACCACGTAAATATGTGTTTTTTACAATGTTTCGTGCTGCTAACAAGCTAAAAGGTACTGCAATGATTGTTCCCAACAATGTACCAACTAGCGCCATTTGAATGGTTTCAGCAATAGGGGTAATAATTGCCGAAACAAATGTCCAATCTGGGTGCATCATCCGCAACAATAAATCCCAGAATTGATCCCAACTAAAGTTTGCAGTCGCACCAGTATTATAACCCGATCCAATAAAAATTAAGACAAATAGGAGGACAGACAAAATGCCCTTAACATGCCACTTTTCACTGAATTGGCGTTCAGGTAAAGTTGCGTTCATATCCTACTCCTCATCTCCAGTTTCAGCATAAATACCATCAAAATCGTCGGCATTCACTTCAGCAATGGGTTTATCGTAAACTAATTTACCGCCACGCAATCCAACAATACGTGTTGCATATGCCATTGCTAACTCCACACTGTGCAAATTAACAACCACGGTCATCCCCATGTCGTTCAAATGTTGCAAGTCATCCATAACCATCTTGGTTGTTTTTGGATCAAGTGAAGCAATGGGTTCATCGGCCAAAACAATGTTTGGTGATTGCATCATTGAACGAGCAATTGCCACACGTTGTTGTTGTCCACCTGATAATTCATCAGCACGTGTGTAATATTTGTCTAACATATTCACACGATCCAAATTAGCAGCAGCCTTTTCTTTGTCTTCTTTTGAAAATAAACCAAATGTACTTCTAAACGTTGAATAATAACCAACTCGACCAGCCAAAACATTACGAGCAACTGTTGCACGTTTCACCAAATTGAAGTTTTGGAATATCATCGCAATATTACGTCGTTGTTGACGTAATTCTTTACCCTTTGCCTTAGTAATATCCACACCATCAAGTAAAATTTCCCCTTCGCTTACATCATGTAAACGATTAATTGCTCTTAATAAGGTACTTTTACCCGCACCAGATAAACCAACAATCACCACAAACTCGCCTGATTGTATATCTAAGTTGATATGATCTAAACCAATCGTTCCATTAGGATAAATCTTTGAAACATCATTAACTTTTATGGTGCCTACACCATTGCTCATACTTCTGCCATCCAATCCTATATAGCTCTACAAATAATATATTTTTCAAATATGTACAAAGCGAGACTCGCCATAGCATTATTGTATGACAAGCCTCACTTTCAGAAATGCTGTTATAAAAGATTACTTAATATCTTCAACCTTGTTTTGGTACTTACGAACAGTATCAAAGTTTGAATCCTTTGACTTTGTTACACCAGCCCAGCTATAAACATCGTTCAAGACCTTCTTACCCTTTTCAGTCTTTGAAACCTTGATCATAGCATTTTGGATAGTCTTTGCATCAGCCTTTGAGATACCCTTACGCAAAGTAATTGTATCGTTAGGAATCTTAGCCGTGTACTTTAGAACACGTGTATCCTTAAAGACATCAGGATTATCCTTCTTAACTAGGTTACGGGCGTCATCAAAGATGAAAGCAGCATCCGTGTCACCGTTGACAACTGAAATAACTCCTTGATCATGACCCTTAACAGTCACAAGCTTAGAATTTTTGATAACATTCATGCCCTTCTTGTTCAAATCAACAACTGGGAAGATATATCCAGCATCAGAAGTTGGGTTTTGAACAGCAATCTTCTTACCCTTCAAATCCTTAACGTTCTTAATACCTGAATCCTTCTTAACAACAACCAATGCACGGTAGTAATCAACTAGCTTATCTGTATTAGAACCATCATTCTTCTTATCGTTAATACCATAACGTTGTGATTGTAAGATAACTTTAGCACCATATTGCTTGTGGGCTTGTACGTATGGGTCAGGTGGTAAGAATCCCATATCCACCTTTCCTGAACCCATTGCCTCAACAACTGTGTTGTAATCAGTTGAAATTGTTACGTGTACTGGAATACCCAGTTGCTTCTTTAACAATTTCTCCAATGGCTTTGCCTTTGCTTGAATTGTGTCTGCTTGAGATGATGGTACGAATTGTACATTCAACTCTTTCAAATCAACCTTCTTTGATGCTGCATCTGCTGATAGTGCTGGTACAGCTGATACTACTGTCGTTGCCAACATTGCAACAGTGGCTCCCGCAACAAGTCTCTTAAACATGCCCTATGTGCTCCTTAAATTTTTGTCTTGTATACCCGCGTATACGATTTCTTAAAGGTTACTTAAATAATAACAACGAACGATAAAAACGTCAACACTTAAATTGTTCAGTTATATTTAAAAATAAAAGTAAAAATTGGATAGTACCAATTTATTGTTCGCATTTTTATGCAAAAATTATACAAAAAAAGCAGTAAACGACATTCGTTTACTACTTTCAATAATTTTAAAATTCTAATAACCTGCACCGGCACCAGCTCCGCCGCCACCATAATAATCAGTACCTGTACCAGTTGTCCCAGTACCACCATACGTACTATCTGTTGTCCCGTAAGTACTATCTGTCGATGTCGTACCATACGTGCTATCAGTTGACGTTGTTGACGTTGATGAAGAATTACTATCTGATGGCAATCCATTAGCTGCTAATGTTGATTCAGAAACGTTACCACCGTAAAGTGTTCCCGTTTTCTTATGTTTCAACCCTAACGAAGAACGCAAAACATTCGTTACGCGTTGTTTCTCACTTTGCGTAATTAACTCTGAAGAACCAGAAGTTAATGACACTGATGTTCCTTGCGCATGATCTGTCTTAATTGTTTTCGCAGCACCCAAGTACTTTGAAGCAGCCGTCAACATATCACCAAAGGTCAAATCAGTCTTTGTAGAGTCAGAAATTGTACTCAAAAACTTTTGATTAATTAACTTAGTTGGATTACTCTTTGCCTTATCAACAATCGCTTGCAAAACCAAACGTTGCCGAGCTTGACGTCCATAATCACCTTGTGGATCATCATAACGCATACGAGAAAATGCTAGTGCAGCAGCCCCATCCATTTTCGTGTATGTTTTTGTAGAACCATTCTTATTTAACGTATAAGTAGATGAACCCTTGGTAAAGTTATAAATGACATCACCATTATCATGAGCAGTATATGGGTTATAACCGAACGTTAATGGTGACTTTACTTGTACACCACCTAATTGATCAATAACCTTCTCTAATCCATTCATATTAACTAACGCATAATAATCAATAGGAACATTTAACCACTTTTGAATCGTTTGGATTGTTGTTTTAGCTGATCCAAATTCATATGCTGAATTTAGTTTTTGTGGGAATTGATCTTCATATCCTACTGGCGCAACCACCGAATCACGAGGTAGTGACATAATTGTCACCTTTTCTTTTTTCGGATTAACGGTAACTAACATTAATGAGTCAGTACGCCCTTTATAAGTTCGATCTAATTCTCCAGTATCAGTCCCTAATAATAGAATTGAAAATGGCTTACCATTTTTAATAACATTTGAGACATTTCGTTCTTTAGTTAGGCCAGTCCCTTGAAAGGAGTTATCAACCGCATTTTTTGTATTATTATAAGCGATACCAAACATTGCACCGACTGCCAGAACAATTAATGCGATTACAAACAGAATAGCATTACGAATGGTGTGGTGTTTCCGCGGACCTTTTCCGCCACCGCCTGGCAGCGAATCTTTATGCTCGCGTGGTCCACCTTCACGTTTTTTACGCCTATTCTGTTTATTTTCAGCTTCACGACGAGCCGATCGAGTTTGTGGCTCATTATCCATGAGCATCTCCTCTCTTAACTTCAATAATTGATTATTCACACAATGACTTTGTTCAAGAATTAATCTTTTTGATTTTATAAAAGATTTCTTTGAAAAAGCTTATAGTAACTTATATATCTTACCATAATTTGAAATCTAACATGTATAATCGTTAATCAAAATTAAGCAGTTTGTGATAATTTATACCACTAAACGGCTACGGGTGCCTTAATACTAGCATGCGGATCATAATTATTAATCTTAATATCAGCCATTGTATACTCTGCAATGTCCTTAACATCTGGATTTAACGTGATGGTAGGCAATTCACGCATTTCACGTTGTAATTGTTCTGTCACTTGCTCAATATGGTTTGAATAAATATGAGTATCTCCAAAGGTATGCACAAATTCGCCTGGCTCTAAACCAGTCTGAGCGGCAACCATGTGTAATAACAATGAATATGAAGCAATGTTAAATGGCACACCTAAGAAAACATCGGCTGAACGTTGATACAATTGTAGACTTAACTTACCATCCGCCACATAAAATTGAAATAACGTGTGGCATGGTGGTAGGGCTTGTGTTGGCACATCTTCCGGATTCCAGGCTGTTACGATTAAACGACGTGAATTTGGATTCGTCTTTATTTGGTCGATCACATCTTTAATTTGGTCGATAAAACCACCTTGAACACGTCGCCAATGCCGCCATTGCGCACCGTAAACATCTCCCAACTCGCCATACTTTTGTGCGAATTCATCATCATTTAGAATACGATCGACAAATATTGCATGTTGTTCATCATATTGTGCTTTAAATGCATCATCTACTAGGGAACGACGACCAAAATCAGTCATATCCGGACCATCATACTCTGCTGATTCAATCCAATTTTTAAAAGCCCACTCATCCCAAATATGATTCTTATGCTCCAATAAAAACTTGATATTCGTATCACCCCGTAAGAACCACAATAACTCACTTTTAATCAATCCAAATGGTACGCGTTTTGTTGTTAATAACGGAAAACCTTCACTCATATCAAAACGCAATTGGCGACCAAAAACTGATCGTGTACCGGTCCCTGTACGATCTCCTTTAACAGCACCATTATCGAGTATATCTTGTGCCAAATCTAAATATCCTTGTTCGTTTTTACTCATATTAGTTTATACAACCTTTCTTATAGATAAGCATCAAAATCAATTTTTTGTAAATCTGCTGATGTCACGTTAATTTGTTCAATTGCCACATTTTTAGTTTGTAGTAATTCTGTTACAAAATCATCATTATGATAGTTTCGTAAGTAATTAATTTTTTTAATACCTGCTTGCAACAAAAGTTTTGTGCAATGTACACATGGAAAATCTGTCACAAAAACTTGTGCACCATCAGCACTTATTCCCATTTTGGCAAGTTGCATCAATGCATTTTGCTCGGCATGTACCGCGCGAATACAATGCCCGTCAACAACCAAATCGCCAACTTCTGTACAGTGTGGTGTCCCTGATACTGATCCATTATAGCCACTGGCAATTATCCGACCATCTCTCACTACGACAGCACCAACATGTAGACGTGTACAGGTACTGCGTGCCGCCAGCATAATGGCCTGTAGCATAAAATATTTTTCCCAAGCTATTCGTTCATCCGCCATTTTAAAGAACCTTCTTGTTTGTCTTAGTTGTTCCTAATCTTAGCAAGGATAGAACTGAAATAAAAGTCCTAAAATTTTTCAAGTAAGTAAAAAACCTCTACACAATCATGCCCACAACCTGAAATTAATTTTTATCAAACTTTCTTACCTAAGTCTATAAATTTACAGAATTTCATTGTTCCAAATGTCTAACATAGACCTGATTGATTTTAAATTTAATTTATGTTAAAATTAGATTAACTTTGGTTTATCTAATTTTAGATAATATTCACGCAGCGATTTCATTTGTCGCTGGCTATGGGGGTGCCCCATGAGAGGAGTTCTTATGCCTGCAGCATTAGCAGAAATTAAGCAACAATTAGATGCACACATCGGTGAACAAATTACTTTGACAACCCATGAAAGTCGTCACCGCACCATTGAACACCAAGCAATCGTTCGAGATACCTTCCGTTCAGTTTTCGTCCTTGATTTAGAGCAAGACGGTCACGAATTTGATCGCGCTTCATTTAGTTACACTGATATTTTAACTGAAAACATTGAAATTGCTTTTGCATAATATTGAAAAAGCGTTAACCATACTGAAATCATCATTATGGTTAACGCTTTTTTATTTATTCTGTTAATTCAGTATCTTTTTTAGCTAAACGAACAATTTCAAATTCGTTAATATATGCTGCTTCATAATCCAGCGGTGTAATCTCAAAGTTTTCTAGTCGCACTGTATCCCCAGCTCTAGTCTCTGGGAATTGTTCAATGATAAATCCTGTCAATGTTACCATATCTGATTTATCAAAGGCCCGAATATCCGTTTTAAAATAACGTTCAAAATCATAAACTGTCATTTTTCCAGATACTTTATAATGCATTTGTTGTTTATCATCAGATCCTAGCTTTTCAACTAAATCATCAACAACCCAATCAACTTCATCACGAACTGAGCCAAACAACTCTTCATAGATATCCTTATCAGTCACAATTCCCGATGTACCACCGTACTCATCCTTAACGACAATCATCGGTGTTCGCTTTGAAATCATCAACTTCAAAACATCTTGAATTGGCATATTTTCAGGTACATTCGGCATATTACGGATAATTTTACGAACAGGCGCCTGACGGTCAACTTCTGCCTGACGCATAATGTCATAATTAAAAACATAGCCTAAAATCTTGTCTTTATCACCATCCGCTACGACTGGGAAACGTGAATGTTTCGTTTCAAAATATGCATGCAAAGCATCATCAATATTATCTTGAACATCTACAACGAATAATTGGGTACGATCAATCATAATATCATTGACCACTTTATCATTCATTTCAAAGGCACGTTCCATAAAGACATAGTCTTCATCTTGTAACTGTCCAAGCCGTGCTGCATTACGTGACAAGCTCAGAATTTCCGCTTCTGAATAGACTTCGTTTTCTTCAGAAGCCGTACGTAGTCCCATCAAGTGAGTGACACCAGTTGCTGATTTATTTAATAACCAAACAAATGGATAGAAAATCACATGGAAAAAACGTAAGGGTCCGGAAACAAATAATGCAACCTTGACAGGAAATTCAATTGATACATTCTTTGGTACTAATTCAGTCAACACCACTTCGATGTAGGTTAACAAAATCAATGCGACAATTGATGCAATCGCTGCTGCACTAGGCCCGGTCATTTCTTTTAACACACCACCGATAAGTAATAAGTGGGCAATGGTTTCTTCACCCATCCAACCTAATACCAAACCAGTAACCGTAATACCAACCTGGGTTGTTGACAAATACTCATTTAAATTATCAATCATGTGAATCGTAGCTGCAATTTTACGCGATGGTCTTTCACGTGCCTCTTGTAACTCCACTAATGCGCTACGCCGAACTTTTACTAAAGCAAATTCTGCCGAAACACATAATGCTGCGAACATTAACACTAAGATTATCACAATAATTGATAGGATTAATCTTCCTTCACTCAAATTAATTTCCTACTTTCGAATATAGTTGTTTATAAGGCAAATTATAGCAAAAAACACCCGACATTTATCGAGCGTTTCATGAATTAGTCAATTAAGCACGTACTGACTTTTCATTGACTTCTTCTGCATCTTCCTCTTGCTCAATTGGCAGTGCCACAACTTCGAATTCTTCGATATAAGCATCTTTAAAATCTAGTGCCGTTATCTCAAAGTTTGCAATGCGAATACCTTGACCAACTTGGAAGTTTGGATGTTCATCTAACACATATCCTGTCAAAGTAACTTTTTCTGAGTTTTCGAAAGATTGAATTTCTGTTTTAAAGAAACGCTCAAAATCGTATAGCGTCATTTTACCAGATACTTTGTAATGCATGTTACCTGCCGCATCAGACCCTAATTTTTCAACCAAGTCATCGGCAACATCATCCACCTCATCACGAACAGAACCAAACAGTTCTTCATAAATATCTTTATCAGTAACAATTCCTGACGTACCACCAAACTCATCCTTTACAACGACGATAGGTGCACGATGTTCAATCATTTCTTGTAAAACTTCTGTGATTGGTTGCGTTTCAGAGACAACCGGTAAATTACGCAAAACAGTTCTAATAGAAGCTTCTGGACTAATACGTCCTTGACGTACTAAATCATATGAAAAGACATAGCCAAGAATCTTATCCTTATCATTGTCAGCAACTACCGGCATTCTCGAAAACTTTTCTTCCAAATACAAATTCAAAGCATCTGAAATAGAATCCGTCACATTAACAACCGTTAATTGTGTTCGATCAATCATAATATCAATTGCTTCTTTATCATTCATCGCAAAGGCACGCTTCATGAAAGTCAAGTCTTCTTCATCAAGTTCACCTGCGTCGGCAGCATCTCTTGATAATGATAGAATCTCGGCTTCTGAATAAATGTCTTCATCAGGATGTGCACTGAATCCCAAAATCTTGGTAAAAAATGCAGCTGCACGATCAAATAACCAAATTAATGGATATAGAATAACGTGGAAAAACATCACAGGACGTACAATTGCTAGCAACATCTTGACTGGTTGATCAATCGCAATGTTCTTGGGAACCAAATCCGTAAACACCGCGTGTATGAACGTAAAAATCAAAATGGCAGCCACAGATGACACACTGTGGGCAATCGCAGCTGGCAATATTTCTGCATTAATAATAAGTGTGGCAATAAAATCTTCACCCAACCAACCTAAAATCAATGACGTCAATGTAATGCCGACCTGAGCAGTTGATAGATACTCTGATAAATGATCCAACATGTTCAATGCATGAGAAATCTTACCTGAAGGTTTCTCACGTGCTTCTTGCATCGCACGCAAAGAACTTGGACGCACTTTAACTAAAGAATACTCCGTTAAAGTGAACAAAACAGCTAACAGCAAAATAATTATAATAATCACTAAGTTAGTGATAATAGACGGACCGGAATCCATGATATACCTTCTTTCAAAATTAGTTCTAGTTATGATTATACCAAACAGCGCTACTTGCTGTACACACCTGTTTTTACTAAAGCATTGTGTAAATCAATAAATTTTTCTAATGACAATTTTTCGGCCCTAATTCTTGGATCTAAATCAATATCAGCTAGTGCTGCTGTTAATTTCGCCTTCATCGCATCATCCTTACCAAAAGCTGTAATCAAATTATTCCACAGTGTCTTTCGGCGCATTGTAAATCCAATTTTGAACAAATTAAATAGTTGCTTTTCATTATGTGGCAAGACTTTTAATGGTTCACGTGGTGTCAAAGAGATAATTGCGGAATCTACATTTGGATTAGGGACAAATGCCGTTCGTGAGACCGTAAATGCTAGTGTTGCATTCATACGATATTGCACCGCCAAAGTTAGCGCACCATAGTCCTTTGTTCCGACTTCGGCCGACAATCGACTAGCCACTTCCTTTTGCATCATCACCACAATATTTGCAAACTTTACATCTGATTGTAGTACCTGCATCAAAATTGGTGTTGTAATGTAATAAGGTAAGTTCGCAACAAGCTTTAATGGTGACTCAGGATCAGTAAAATGTTCTTTGATCGCTTGTTCTAAATCAACCGTTAAAATATCTTGGTTGACCACTGTCACGTTATCATATGGTGCCATTGTATGTTCCAAAACCGGAATTAAACGATCATCAATTTCAAATGCGACAACTTGTTTAGCTGCCCGCGCTAATTGTTCCGTTAAAGCCCCAATTCCTGGTCCAATTTCAATAACATTGTCCGTTGGTTGTACATCCCCAGCTGCAACAATGTTTTTTAGTATATTAATGTCTGTCAAAAAATTTTGACCTAAAGACTTTTTGGTATTAATACCAAAACTATTCATAATGGCTTGCGTTCGCATTGGCGTCGCAATATCTGGTACATCTGTCATTAATCTTCCTCATCTAATTCTTTCAGAACCTCTAACAACGTTTGCTTTTTAATACCAAACATTGTTAATCGATTCATTAATTGTTTACCATTAACGTATCCTAGCCCCATTTTCTCAGCTACATGCTCACGTCGCTTGGCAGATTCACGACCGGCAATCAAGCCCAAATGGCGTAAGTCCGATAACGTAATGTCAGATGTTACAGCAGCAGTCTCAGCAGTATAAACCGATTTTAGTGCTGTGCGTAAAGTCTCGGGTGTGGCATATTCAATGCCAAGACTATGGTGCTTAATCAAGCGTCCTGCTTCATCTTTGGTCAAAAAAGCATGTTTTGCTTCAGGAACAGATTTACTAATTAATTTTCTTAAACGCTCCCCATTAAAATCGGGATCAGTAAATATAATTACGCCTCTCGTCGCTGCTGCTTGCTTGATTGCTGCCACCGTCTGCTCATTTAATGCAGACCCATTCGTCTCAATCGTATCAGCAACAACGGCCCGTCGAAGTGCTTCCGTATCTGCACGTCCTTCTACGACAATAACTTCTCTAATTTTCATCTACTTTTGATCTAAATGCCATAAGCGATGGGCATTATTTGTCGTAATTTCAGCAATTTCATCGTAACTTTTGCCTAATAGCTCAGCAATATATGCAATTGTATAATGTACATACATTGGTTCATTAGGTTTACCACGCATAGGCGTTGGTGCCAAATATGGCGCATCTGTTTCTACTAATAATCTATCCAAGGGTACTGATTTAACTGTCTCTTGGACATCCTTAGCATTCTTAAATGTTGCAATCCCCGAGAATGAAATATACATGCCTAAATCAATAAACTGTTTTGCTTCCTCTGGTGTTCCCGTAAATGAATGCATAACGCCACCAAATTCTTCAACATGCGCCTCTGTTAATAAGTTGTACGTATCATTCATTGCGCTACGTGTATGAACCGTCACTGGTAGTTTAAATTCACGTGCCAAGGCTAATTGTTGACGGAAAGCTTCTTTTTGACTAGCTGCTGATGGATTTTCATCCCAATAGTAATCCAAGCCCGTTTCACCAACACCAATAACTTGATCATCTTGTAATTGTTCGCGATAAATAGCTAATGTGTCATCATTAATTTCTGAAATATCTTCAGGTTGCCATCCAATAATTGCATGCATACCCTTAAATTCACGAGCTAATTGAAGCGCACGTTCATTTGATTGCATATCATAGCCCACAATATTCATTTCGACAATTCGGAATTCACGTGCACGTGCCCAGTAAGCAGCAACATCGTGCCAGAATGTATCATCATTCAAATGTGTATGTGTATCATAGCCATCTGCTGGCTGATTACCAGAATTATAAATTGCCATTTTGACTCCTCTATATCATTACTTATTTTTTCTTCATTTTTTTAATGCTAGACCTTTATTATTCTAGCAAATGTCTTTTAAAAATACCAAAAAACTCACTCATACCAGTGTATTAAGCATAACACGACAGCCAATCCCACAACATAGTAATTTCGGTTTTTATCCATCTATTCTTCGACACTATTTGCCAATGTAATTGCTTCCGCATTAATCACTTCATCGTACAATGTTTTTAGCAAACTTGGATTACTATCGCCACTTGCACGTTGTTCTTGGATATAAGTTAATTCAACTTGAAAGGCTTCCAATAGAATACGTTGTTGGTCTGATGAATTTGATTTTTGATTTTGTAGCATTGCTTGTTGTTGTGTATAAGCATTTCGTAAAGCAATCAATTGTCGTGGATTATCTGTCTCCTTTGGTAGCTGCTGTATATAATCCGTCATTGCGGTATTCATAATGTTGATTACTTCTTCCACAGCTTGACTATGGCTATACGCTCTTAGTTTTTGATTATTGATTGATTTATGGATAAACAATCGTTTAATAAGCCCTTGCCAAATTTTGAACCGATGCTTACCAACTTTTCCAAATCCATTCTGTAATGATTGCATACGGTTATACAACATGAGTGCCTGATCTGAAACCGCACTATTTTCAGTGGCTTTTGCCATTGCATTATCTGCAACTTCAAACAACGTACGGTACGCTTGCTTACGTTCAGATTTACTTATTTGTAAGTCGCTATAGCCAAGCTGATCTTGCAATTGTTTCATAACTTCATGCTTTGTGTTTTGAGACGTCTCAACATCACTAACATAGGCAATGGCCGCATTCACCATGCTTGTATGCACTTGAACATATGCTGATTCTTCAAAAGAAGGTGCTGATCGTTTTAGTAATTTAGGTAACAGAATTACTGGCACTAGTAAACTCAAAATGATGACAGTCGATGCAACCAATAACAAGTCGTTTCTTTCCGTAAAAGCAACACCATGACTTAATGTAAATGGTAATGAGAACGCCATTGACATTGTAACCGCTCCATGGACGCCACCAATAGCAAATACAAAACTATCCATTTTTGTATTTGGATCATTACTACGACGATCACTATAACGTCGCGCAAGGTATCTAAACACCGTCATAACGATATATAACGCTAACCCCATACCAATCAGTGTCAGCCATGTTCTAACTGGTTGTAGAATATACTCTTTTGCAACCTTAACCAATGATGTACCAAGCAATACGAACACTAAGCCGTTTAAGAGTTGTGCAATAATATCTGTTAGTTGCAGCGTTAAATGATTTAATTTTGGCGCCATAAACTGTGTTTGTTGCTGTTCAATATTAGACATCACACCCATCACAACAACAGCAATAATTCCTGAGACGCCCAAAACATGTTCTGAAATCCCAAAAACGATGATTGGTGCAATAAAGTATATTAAAACATGTGCAACTGTATCGTCAAACTCACCTTTTAATAAGTGTTGACGAAGATATATATAAATAAATCCAGCAACGCCACCCGCAACAACACCACCTATTGCAACAATCAAGAATTGACCAAATCCGTGTACGAAAGAAAATTTTCCTGTATTCATCCACAAAATAGCTAACTCTAAAATAACCAAACCAGTGGCATCATTAAACAAAGATTCCAAACTTAGCGATCTTTTAATATTCTTTGGCATGTCCAATCCGTTTGTAACTGATTCAAGGGCGGTTGCATCAGTTGGTGTAACGATTGCTGCCAACGCTAACGCAAACGGCAAAGCCCAACCAATTGCAAAATGACCAAAAGTCATTAAAACCACAACCGTTAAGACCGCCAAGACACCTGCTAATTCAATAATCGAACGAAAATGCTTCGAAATTAACTTTGCTTGTGTTCGCTGTCCTTCATAAAACAATAATGGTGCAATGACTAACATCATAAACCACTCAGGATCTAACATAATCACAAATTTATTGATCACTGGTAAACTAGCTAATAAAATACCGCCAATAATTTGCCAGAGAGCTTGGGGCATTTTTGGAAATGCTTGTGTTAAAAAATTAGCGATAATAATCGTTAAACATACATAGGCTAATGCATAAAATGTCGCCATAACAATCTCCTCCTCGGATTTGGTAGACCGTTTTAATAAAAAAGGATTGAGAAAATTCCCCAATCCTTTAAACCATTCAATAGATATAAATAATTATCCTAATTCTGAACCAGCTGCAATCTCATCCGGCAAAATTGATAAGGTTACCTTACCATCTTTTTCTGCGGAAAGTAACATTCCTTCAGATAACTCACCCATCATCTTACGTGGTTTTAGGTTAGCAACATAAGCAACTTTCTTACCAACTAATTCCCCATATTCTGGATAGAATTTTTTAATTCCAGATAGGATTGTTCGCCCATCAGCTGAACCATCATCCAACTTAAAGCGTAATAGCTTGTTAGATTTTTCAACTTCTGATACTTCTTTGATTTCAGCAACACGTAACTCAACCTTATCAAAGTCATCAAATACAATCTCGTCCTTGGTTGTTATCTTCTTTGGTGCCTTTGGATTAGTACTTGAGCGTGTTTGCTTGCCACCGTTACCTGTCATGTTGTTACGGATGTATTCAACTTCAGCCTCAACATCAACACGTGGGAAAATAGGTTGACCTTTTTCAACAACCTTGCCACCTGTAGGCAAATCTTCAAATTGTAATTCAGAAATCTGTACATTAGAATCTTGCAAACCTAATTGTTGGAAAATCTTTTGTGGTGCCTGTGTCAAAATTGGTTGTAATAGGATAGCAACAACACGAAGCGCAGCGGCTAAGTGTGCCATAACTGATGCCAAAACATCTGCTTGGCTGTCATCCTTGGCTAAGGTCCATGGTGTTGTTTCATCAATGTACTTATTAGCACGTGAAATAAGTTGCCAGATTGCTGCCAAAGCGTCTGCAGTATGCATTGATTGCATGTTAGCATTATACGTTGCAATCGTGTCTTGGGCTGTTTGTACTAATTCACGATCAAAATCAGTCAATCCTGTATTTAGCTCAGGAATGACACCATCTTCATATTTATTAATCATCGCAACCGTACGATTTAGCAAATTACCCAAATCATTTGCTAAGTCATAGTTTAACTTTGAGACAAAGTCTTCTGGTGTAAAGATACCATCATTTCCAAACGGCATTGCACGGAGCAAATAGTAACGAACAGCATCAATACCATAGCGGTCAGCCAATGTATCTGGATAAACCACATTTCCCTTAGACTTTGACATCTTACCATCACGCATCGTCAACCAACCGTGACCCACGATGGTTTCTGGTAATTCTAAGCCTAATGCATGTAGCATAATTGGCCAGTAAATTGTGTGGAAACGAACGATTTCTTTACCAACTAGATGCACATTAGCTGGCCAATACTTATCAAACATAGTGGTGTCGTCAGACATATAACCTAACTTAGTAATGTAGTTAGATAGTGCATCAATCCACACATAAACCACATGATCTGGATCTGATGCTACTGGAACACCCCACTTAAATGCTGTACGTGTCACAGCTAGGTCTTCCAAACCGGGTTCAATAAAGTTCTTGATCATTTCATTCATACGAGCAGAAGGTTGAATAAAATTAGGATGTGTCTTGTAGTAATCAAGTAGCCAATCAGCATACTTGCTCATATTGAAGAAGTACGATTCTTCCTTTACTAACTCAACTTCATGACCAGAAGGTGCTTTCCCACCAATCACATTACCATCATCATCACGATATACTTCAGCTAATTGTGACTCTGTAAAATACTCTTCATCATCAACTGAGTACCAACCTTCATATTGACCTTTGTAGATGTCACCTTGATCCAAAAACTTCTGGAAAATCTTTTGAACTGCTTTTTCATGATAATCATCAGTTGTTCGGATAAATCCATCGTTACTGATTTCCAAATCAGACCATAATTTTTGAATATCTGCGGCCATCTGATCTACATATTCTTTTGGTGAAATATTTAGCTTTTCTGCTTTTTGCTCAATCTTTAGCCCATGTTCATCAGTTCCTGTTAGGAAATATACATCTTCATTTAACAAGCGGTGGTAACGTGCTGCTGCATCAGCAAGTACTGTCGTGTATGTATTACCAATATGCAATTTACCAGATGGATAGTAGATTGGTGTCGTAATGTAAAAAGTTTTTTTCTCTTCTGCCATGTTCCGTTTTACCTCCCACCTTACAAATGAGTAAGGTGTTAATTTAGTATCTATATTGTTTGTCTGACAATAATTATAGCAAAGTTTAGAACTTCTCGCTGAAAAATCAAATTCGAAATTAAATTTCCTGTTAATAGTTAGTTTAATATTTGACAATCTAACTAAATTGTTTTATTATTTAGTTAGTTAATATATTAGCGAACTAAATAATAAAACACACTCAATGGAGGATATTATGAAAAAAGAAACTATTATCAAAAATATTTTGACTATTGCTCATCAACCATATGTTGTCTTTTCTACAAAAATAGATACACAGAATGATAAGTCAATCGAAACATTAAAAATTTTATCAACTACTGAGAACGTAACTGCAAGTTACCTATCAGAAAAATTTGATATCAAACCCTCAAGTGTCTCACAGATCGTTAAGAAATTGGAGGACAGTGGTATGGTTACGCGTGAAAAATCTGGCACGGATTCCCGAATCAATTATTTAAAACTAACTGATAAAGGACGTGAAAGCTTAATCGAAAGTGATGCAACTGGACAATCATTGCAAGATGCCTTGTTTAAAGACTTCACTGATGATGAACTGACGAATTTTGATAATTATCTTACAAGATTAATAGATAATATTTCAAATGACGACTTTAAAAAGCAACTACATGATGTATTTAGTGATGATGAACGTTGGAATCACTTCGATAGAATGAGCGCTCGTTTTGAACGTGAGCGTTCACGTATGTTGGATGCAGAACATGCCCACCGTCATGGACATCCACATCATTTTCATGGTGGATTTGGTGATGGCCAACGACCACATTTTTAATGTTAGTCTATTAATATAAATTTACGAGAAGAGGCTGGGACGGATGTTGTCTCAGCCTCTAATTTTTGTGCTAAAAACGTATTAATTCATACAAAAAAAGCAGCTCACATTTTACTGTGAGCTACTTTCATTTGCATCGCAATGTCCTATCCTCGCAGGAGGCGATCCTCCAACTACTTTTGGCGCTACTGAGCTTAACTACTGTGTTCGGTATGGGAACAGGTGTGACCTCAGTGCCATCATCACGACACGTTTTTTTATTGAGTGAACTTAGTTCCCTCAAAACTGAATCATAATTGCGATTTTTTGCCTTACACCACTTGCTACTTGGTTAAGTCCTCGAACCATTAGTACTAGTCCGCTCCATGCGTCACCGCACGTCCACCTCTAGCCTATCTACCTCATCATCTCTGAGGGGTCTTACTTCATTGCTGAATGGGAAATCTCATCTCGAGGCGAGTTTCACACTTAGATGCTTTCAGCGTTTATCTCATCCGTACATAGCTACTCAGCGATGCTCCTGGCGGAACAACTGATACACCAGTGGTACGTCCACCCCGGTCCTCTCGTACTAAGGGCAGCTCCTCTCAAATTTCCTACGCCCGCGACGGATAGGGACCGAACTGTCTCACGACGTTCTGAACCCAGCTCGCGTACCGCTTTAATGGGCGAACAGCCCAACCCTTGGGACCGACTACAGCCCCAGGATGCGATGAGCCGACATCGAGGTGCCAAACCTCCCCGTCGATGTGGACTCTTGGGGGAGATAAGCCTGTTATCCCCAGGGTAGCTTTTGTCCGTTGAGCGATGGCCCTTCCATGCGGAACCACCGGATCACTAAGCCCTACTTTCGTACCTGCTCGACTGGTAAGTCTCACAGTCAAGCTCCCTTGTGCCTTTACACTCTGCGAATGATTTCCAACCATTCTGAGGGAACCTTTGGGCGCCTCCGTTACCTTTTAGGAGGCGACCGCCCCAGTCAAACTGCCTGCCAGACACTGTCTTCCACCACGCTGAGTGGTGTGAGTTAGAGTGTTCATACAACGAGGGTAGTATCCCACGTTTGCCTCCATCGAAACTAGCGTCCCGATTTCTACGGCTCCTACCTATGCTGTACAAGCTGCACAAACACTCAATATCAAGCTACAGTAAAGCTCCATGGGGTCTTTCCGTCCTGTCGCGGGTAACCCGCATCTTCACGGGTCTTTAAATTTCACCGAGTCTCTCGTTGAGACAGCGCCCAGATCGTTACGCCTTTCGTGCGGGTCGGAACTTACCCGACAAGGAATTTCGCTACCTTAGGACCGTTATAGTTACGGCCGCCGTTTACTGGGGCTTCAATTCGTACCTTCGCCGAAGCTAAGCACTCCTTTTAACCTTCCAGCACCGGGCAGGCGTCAGCCCCTATACGTCATCTTACGATTTTGCAGAAACCTGTGTTTTTGATAAACAGTCGCCTGGGCCTATTCACTGCGGCTCAGCTTGCGCTGAGCACCCCTTCTCCCGAAGTTACGGGGTCATTTTGCCGAGTTCCTTAACGAGAGTTCACTCGCTCACCTTAGGATGCTCTCCTCGACTACCTGTGTCGGTTTGCGGTACGGGCAGGTAAACACTAACTAGAAGCTTTTCTCGGCAGCGTGACATCACAGACTTCCCTACTTTATTTCGGTCCCCATCACAACTTGTCCGTATAAGTGCAAGCATTTGACTCACACTAAGACTTATTGCTTGGCCCAGCATTTCCAGCCGCTGGGTTCTGTTAGCCTTCTGCGTCCCTCCATCGTTCAAACATGTTCACCTGGTACAGGAATCTCAACCTGTTAGCCATCGACTACGCCTTTCGGCCTCGCCTTAGGTCCCGACTAACCCTGGGAGGACGAGCCTTCCCCAGGAAACCTTAGTCATACGGTGGACAGGATTCTCACCTGTCTTTCGCTACTCATACCGGCATTCTCACTTCTAAGCGCTCCACCAGTCCTCACGGTCTGACTTCATTGCCCTTAGAACGCTCTCCTATCGCGCCACTGATGTGGCACCCGTAGTTTCGGTGGTGTGTTTAGCCCCGGTACATTTTCGGCGCAGAATCACTCGACTAGTGAGCTATTACGCACTCTTTAAATGGTGGCTGCTTCTGAGCCAACATCCTAGTTGTCTATGCAACTTCACATCCTTTTCCACTTAACACACACTTAGGGACCTTAACTGACGATCTGGGCTGTTCCCCTTTCGACAATGGATCTTATCACTCACTGTCTGACTCCCGGACATACGTGATTGGCATTCGGAGTTTATCTTAATTTAGTAACCCGAGATGGGCCCCGCACCAAAACAGTGCTCTACCTCCAACACGCTATCTTCCGAGGCTAGCCCTAAAGCTATTTCGGAGAGAACCAGCTATCTCCAAGTTCGATTGGAATTTCACCGCTACCCACACCTCATCCCAACATTTTTCAACATGTACGGGTTCGGGCCTCCAGTGCGTTTTACCGCACCTTCACCCTGGACATGGGTAGGTCACCTGGTTTCGGGTCTACAACAACATACTAAAACGCCCATTTCAGACTCGCTTTCGCTACGGCTCCGGTCTTTCCACCTTAACCTTGCATGCTATCGTAACTCGCCGGTTCATTCTACAAAAGGCACGCTATCACCCATTAACGGGCTCTAACTTGTTGTAGGCACATGGTTTCAGGAACTTTTTCACTCCCCTTCCGGGGTGCTTTTCACCTTTCCCTCACGGTACTGGTTCACTATCGGTCACTAGGGAGTATTTAGCCTTACGAGATGGTCCTCGCAGTTTCCGACCGGATTTCACGTGTCCGGCCGTACTCAGGATCCTACACGGGAGTTTGCTTACTTTCGCATACGGGGCTATCACCCTGTTTCGCTCAGCTTCCCAGCTGATTCTGCTAATAAACAAATTTGTAACTCCACAACGGTAGTCCTACAACCCCAGAGTGCAAGCACTCTGGTTTGGGCTCCTCCGCGTTCGCTCGCCGCTACTGACGGAATCGATTTTTCTTTCTTCTCCTGTTGCTAATGAGATGTTTCAGTTCACAACGTCTACCTTCGTTTAACTATGTATTCATTAAACGATAACTTGCATCACAAGTTGGGTTCCCCCATTCGGAAATCCCCGGATCACAGCTTACTTACAGCTCCCCGAGGCATATCGGTGTTAGTCCCGTCCTTCATCGGCTCCTAGTGCCAAGGCATTCACCATGCGCCCTTAATAACTTAACCGATCAACTGTCGTTGATGATTTCGTTTGAGTATTGTGACTCGATGGTCACAAGCGATTTTAAACTTATTTAAAAAACTCAAAAAATTACGCGGTGTATTTTTTCGGCTCAATTTAATTGATATGATCAATTATAATGAATTTAAAAATTTACAATTATGATTCAGTTTTCAAAGAACTAATTAACAACCAGATGGTTGTTATGGAGAATATCGGGTTCGAACCGATGACCCCCTGCTTGCAAAGCAGGTGCTCTCCCAGCTGAGCTAATTCCCCATATCATGGGACTGAGAGGACTCGAACCTCCGACCTCACCCTTATCAGGGGTGCGCTCTAACCAGCTGAGCTACAGTCCCAGAGATTCGACTCTCTGTCTTCATTGAGTGTAAACCACTCAAAACTAAATATCGTTTCGTTGAATGTGTAGGTTTCCGATTTTCCTTAGAAAGGAGGTGATCCAGCCGCAGGTTCTCCTACGGCTACCTTGTTACGACTTCACCCTAATCATCTGTCCCACCTTAGACGGCTGGCTCCTAAAAGGTTACCCCACCGGCTTTGGGTGTTACAAACTCTCATGGTGTGACGGGCGGTGTGTACAAGACCCGGGAACGTATTCACCGCGGCGTGCTGATCCGCGATTACTAGCGATTCCGACTTCATGTAGGCGAGTTGCAGCCTACAATCCGAACTGAGACATACTTTAAGAGATTAGCGCACCCTCGCGGGTTGGCGACTCGTTGTATATGCCATTGTAGCACGTGTGTAGCCCAGGTCATAAGGGGCATGATGATTTGACGTCATCCCCACCTTCCTCCGGTTTGTCACCGGCAGTCTCACTAGAGTGCCCAACTGAATGCTGGCAACTAATAATAAGGGTTGCGCTCGTTGCGGGACTTAACCCAACATCTCACGACACGAGCTGACGACAACCATGCACCACCTGTCACCTTGTCCCCGAAGGGAACGTCCTATTTCTAGGATTAGCAAGGGATGTCAAGACCTGGTAAGGTTCTTCGCGTTGCTTCGAATTAAACCACATGCTCCACCGCTTGTGCGGGTCCCCGTCAATTCCTTTGAGTTTCAACCTTGCGGTCGTACTCCCCAGGCGGAGTGCTTAATGCGTTAGCTGCGACACTCAAGGGCGGAAACCCTCGAACATCTAGCACTCATCGTTTACGGTGTGGACTACCAGGGTATCTAATCCTGTTTGCTACCCACACTTTCGAGCCTCAACGTCAGTTACAGTCCAGAAAGCCGCCTTCGCCACTGGTGTTCTTCCATATATCTACGCATTTCACCGCTACACATGGAGTTCCACTTTCCTCTACTGCACTCAAGTCATCCAGTTTCCAAAGCCATTCCTCAGTTGAGCTGAGGGCTTTCACTTCAGACTTAAATAACCGTCTGCGCTCGCTTTACGCCCAATAAATCCGGATAACGCTTGGAACATACGTATTACCGCGGCTGCTGGCACGTATTTAGCCGTTCCTTTCTGGTAAGATACCGTCACACACTGAACAGTTACTCTCAGTGCCGTTCTTCTCTTATAACAGTGTTTTACGAGCCGAAACCCTTCATCACACACGCGGCGTTGCTCCATCAGGCTTGCGCCCATTGTGGAAGATTCCCTACTGCTGCCTCCCGTAGGAGTATGGGCCGTGTCTCAGTCCCATTGTGGCCGATCAGTCTCTCAACTCGGCTATGCATCATCGCCTTGGTAAGCCTTTACCTTACCAACTAGCTAATGCACCGCGGGTCCATCTCTTAGTGATAGCAGAACCATCTTTCAACCAACAACCATGCGGTTGTTGGTATTATACGGTATTAGCACTTGTTTCCAAATGTTATCCCCTGCTAAGAGGTAGGTTACCCACGTGTTACTCACCCGTTCGCCACTCTTTGTCAGATAAAATCAAATCAGAGCAAGCTCTTCATATCAGTTAAAGACAAAGCGTTCGACTTGCATGTATTAGGCACGCCGCCAGCGTTCATCCTGAGCCAGGATCAAACTCTCATTTTAAAAGCTTGAGTATAACTCATTTGTTATTTGTTGTTTAACAGAAGTTAAACGAATTTACTAGCGAATTGACTTCGCAAATGTTTTTGTATCAAGTAAAATACTTGATGACCCTACACATTTGTTTCATCGAAACGATATTCAGTTTTCAATGATCTACATCTTTGTTGTCTCGCTGACAACTTAATTAATATTACAGTACAATCAAATGATTGTCAACTATTAATTAATGTAATTATTAATCAATAATTTTAGTAACTAAGTTGTCTCACGCGACCACTTAAATATCATACCAGCAATCATAATGTTCGTCAATAGATTATCGTTTTTATTTTTTTACGAACATTACAATTCATTAAACAGAACGAGTCTAAAAAAATAAGTCGCGGATATATAACAAAAAAGTCGGAACAACAGAAAATGTTCCAACTTTTTTTGCTAAAAATATCTTAATTAAAAGCGTGTCAGTTTGATAGCATAAACGCGTTCCAAAAGTCTGAAGCCTCAATGTAACAAAAATTAGTATAATTGCTAAGCTGACAAACACACCCTATACTTGCAACTCTGAGAAAAACTCGCGTGCATCCCCAACAATTTGCTCAACATGAGCTGGTGCAGGAATTTTCTCCAAATTAACTGCTAGTATCGGTACATTTGGACGAGCATACTGTAGCAACCCAGCAAATGGATAAACCACAAAGCTAGTCCCAACGATTACAACCAAATCTGCTTGCGACATCCATTGGGCTGCCTCATCTACTCTAAATGGAATCTCGCCATACAATGTAATTGCTGGTCGTAATAGCGCACCATCTTCACGATAAAGTGAATGTAAATAGGTATTCACATCACTAGGTTTACCATCCTTTGTTGCGTAAATGTTATAAAGTGATCCGTGAAATTCAATAACATTCTTAGCCCCAGCCTTTAAATGCAAGCTATCAACATTTTGCGTAATGATACGTGCACGATTTTTTTGCGTCAATTCAGCCATTTTTTGATGAATAATATTTGGTCGTGCATCTGGAAAATACATGTTTTCCTTAGCAAATTCATACATTTTTTCTGGTTCTTTTGCTAATGCCTCCGTACTCAATAAATACTCGGGACGTAATGTCATACCATCATAGATACCACCTTTTGATCGGTAATCAGGAATACCTGAAGCCGTGGATACACCTGCACCCGTCAAAAAAACGATATTCTTTGCATCATCAAATAGTTGTTGTATGTCTGATGTTACCAATGCCATCATTTCCTCCTATCGTATTGCGAATGGTTGTCCAAGTTTAGTCAGCACCTCTTTAACTGGCGTTTGATAGAGTTCCTTAAAAAAGTCAGCCAACTTATCTTCTGGTGCAGCAAGTACAAAACTATTTTGACCTGAAGCCTTTAATAACCCTGCATAAGCATCTTTATCCGTATGGCGATCTTTCATCGTCATGTGTTTAATATCAAATACTTGCGCAAGAGGTAACCGCAATTGACGTTCCGATAGAACTGGTGTCAATGTTGCAAATTCGCTAGCATAAATTTCTGGCAAGTCCCAAGCAACCATTTGCTCATCAAACATTGAAAAAGCTGTCACAACCGCACGATGGACACTGAATGGATCTTTAATATCATCAATCTTCATAGCAATTGCTATTTTTTCAGCTGCTGACCAAGCTTTTGGATAAAGTGCCACCATTTTTTCAACGATTGCTGTCGTGTCATTTGGCACAGCATGCAAAAATACTTGGAAATCTAATAACGTCAATAATCGTAATGCTGCTTCACCATTATCATCCGCAATCTCTTTTGAAATCGTCTGCTGTACGCCAGCAACCACGCCTTCCACAACATCATCCGTAAGTAGCCCATGCGCTGCCTGCTCACGATAAACAATGGCACGTAATGCTGGTTGATAAAGATAGGTTGCCATAACCATTAATTGGTTCGTTAATTCCACATCATCATCTTTCAATTGGAAATAAACCTGTGGGTACCCGTTCAATGTCAAAAGCATCAGCAATAATTCTGATGTTGCCAAAAAATCAGGTGCAGTCCCATCATTGACTTCAACCATTAGTCGTGTACCTAACATTGATGTTGATACTTGATCGTGAGTAATTATGCCACTAGCGTCTTCGTTACCTCGTAAGACAACTGAGCCAGGATATAGTGCATTGACCTGGTCTAACAATGTAATTGTTTCTTTCGCAAATTTCATTTTTTCTGTCCTATCTTTAGTTCTCTGCGTGTGAATCACGCATCTTCTGTAATAATTGACGCGCCATCGCTGCGTTGATCTGATTAGTTTGATTTAGCTGCGCCACTAATTGTTCAACTTCATCACTCATCGCACCGACTTGTATAGCTAGTGATTTAGCCTGCAAAGCCATATGACCTGCCTGAATACCAGTTGAAACAAGGGCTCGCAAAGCTGCTAAATTCTGTGCTAAACCGGTGGCAATGATAATACCTGCTAATTGTTCTGCACTTGGATTACCCATAATGTGGTGGTTCAATTTCACTGCTGGCACGATACCAATCGATCCGCCAACAACACCAATTGACATTGGCATGACAGTACGACCAACTAATTGATCATGTTCTACTTGCCATGAGATCAAACCACTGTATTGACCAGTATGTGCGGCATATGCGTGCAAAGCAGCATTAACAGCCCTTGTATCATTACCACTTGCTAATACAACTGCTTCAATACCATTCAAAATACCCTTATTGGATGTGACTGCCCGATGTGGGGATAATTCTTCTAAATGACTTGCCAAGGCAATTTTTTCTGCAATCGTCTGTCCTGACACCCCTTGTTTCGTTGCTAATGCTGTCACCGGGATAGCTACTTCTGCTTCCACCAATGCCTCTGTGCCATAATTAGACAAAATAGCCATCAAAACCTGATAGCCTTGCTGACGTAATTGTGTTGCTACAGCCTCCGCCATTGTGTTTACTGTATTTGCACCCATAGCTTCTTTAGTATCTACCAACACATTAACCGCCGCAGTTTTTTCATCTAGCACATCGATGGTCAACTGCTTTGCACCACCGCCACGAGCTGCCATTGATGGATGAGCATCATTTGCAATTTGCAACAATTGCAACTCCTGATTCTGGATGAATTGCTGCAGTTTCGCCATGTCTGATAGGTTAACAAGCATAATTTGACCACGCATGAGATGTTCTCGCCGTTTCGTCTTCACGCCAGAACCTTGTCGCATCATACGAGCGCCATTGTTAGCAGCTGCAATGACACTAGGCTCTTCAGTTGTCATAGGTACAATAAATTCTTGACCGTCTACTGGTAATTGTAATAATAGACCTGTCGGTGCACCAAAATTATAAATATAATTTTCAACTTGTTGCGCACCGATATCATCATATTGGTCCTGCATTAATTGCTGTTCATCAATCGTTAAATTTTGATTATCGGTCAAAATAGTTAGACGTTCTGACCATGGTCGTTTATAAAAACTATGCCAATTTGTCATACATTATCCCTCTTTATTTAATCTATTATTAGTTTAACAGTTCTTAACAAGATTTTGCGTTTTATATAAAGAGAGACTGAGACAGATGTTGTCTCAGCCTCTAATTTTTGTGCTAAAAAGTAGTAATTAAAAGTATGTTAGTTTTACAGTATAAACACGTTCCAAAAAACCTGAAACCTCTATCTACTCAATGCTCTCTGCATCACTTGGCCAAGATTGGACTAAATACTTTACCTGGTTATTTTTATCTATAGTTGCATACAAACGTTGGGTTTCATCCTCATTAAAAAATCCTAGATCAACAACGGGTTTATTGTCTAACAAAACAACGCCTTTCACCGCATTATGCATCACATCATGCAAGACCTGCCAGTTCTCTTGATGCTCTTTTGTTTTTTTGACAGCACCTTTTAATGTGTAGCCATCATCTAAAAATTCCTTAATCGCAGCAACAGTGACGTAAGCCGTATAATTATAGACACGTGCATCTTGTTCTCCCTCACGTTCTAATGAGGAAATAATGCCCTTACTCTCCCAATACCGTAATTGGCGAGTTGACACACCAGTCATTGTCGCTAATTCACCAATACGGAATTGAAACAATTCAGATGCTAAAGCTTTCATTCGTAAGTGATGTTCTCCTGAAAATGCCATCATCTCTCTCCTTCAAATATCATCGCCTTTATTGTCAGGTTATCTAACAAATTTGTCAACTTCGTTAAAAATAGCACAATTTAATTTAAATCAAAAAAAGAGGCTGAGACGGATGTTGTCTCAACCTCTAATTTTTGTGCTAAAAGTTATTAATTAAAAGCATGTTAGTTTGATAGCATAAATCACGTTACACACCGTCTTCAAAACGACTTTTGTCTCGCTCTCTTACTACTAAGGATTTGGTGTATCATCGCCACCATCAGTATCATCACCACCATCTGGATTGACCTGTTGAATACGTGACGTATCAGACTTTGGCTTGTCCTTTTCTGGTGCATCTGTTTCATATAGCGACTGTGATTTCTTGTCACCACGTTCATGCCATAGTGAAGTTGAACCGGTTCCTAACTGTTTATCAAGCCTTTGTAGTTTAGCAAGTCCATTTGAATAGTTGTAGTCCGAAGCATTAACTGATTTATAGCCTTTTGGTTTATAAAAACGTAACAAATCTTTTTGATTCAAATTATCTGAAACGCTTAATTGTTGTCGAACTTCTTGTTTATACTTAGCAACTTGCGCTTTTACCTTCTTAGAAGGATTTTTAATTGCTTCACCTGTAGCATTATCATACAACACGTGATTAGTATACGTGTACTTCGGTGTGACAAAGTCCTTATCACGGAAAGCAACAACCTGTTGACGCTTAGTACTTAGTAAGTCTTGTCCTAACTGTACATACTTCTTAGTATTAACACCTAGAAGATGTAGCAATGTTGGCATAACATCGATCTCACCACCGTATGTGTGATTAATACCACCCCCATGCCAACCAGGAATATTAATCATAAATGGCACACGTTGTAATTGGGCATTATCAAAATCATTCCAATCACTAGGATCTTTTCCTAATACTGATGCTAACTGCTTATTTTCAGAATTTGAAATACCATAATGGTCACCATACAGCACAATAATTGATTTATTATATAATCCCGATTTCTTCAGATAGTTATAGAATTCACCAATTGACTGATCTAGATAATGATTTGTTTCAAAATATCCGTTAACAACGTCTGAATCTGTATTCGTTGTTGTAAAATTAGGATCCTTATCCTCGTTATCAAGACTGTAAGGGAAATGGTTCGTTACCGTAATGTACTTTGCATAGAACGGCTGCTGCAATTTTTCCAAATATGGAATTGAATCATAGAATAACAATTTATCCTTCAAACCATATCCAGTCGCCTTATCACCAGAAGTATCATAATAACTGGCATCAAAGAAATATTGGTAACCCATATTCTTGTACACATTACTACGATTCCAGAAGCTAGCATTATTACCGTGGAACACTGCTGATGAGTAACCACCATTTTGTTTCAAAATATTAGGCATTGCTTCAAATGTTTGATTATTCCCCTGGGTAGCAAATAGCGATCCCTGTGGTAAGCCAAACGTTGAAGTTTCTAGCATATTTTCAGCATCAGAGGTCTTACCCTGTCCAACCTGGTGGAAGAAATTATCAAAGGCAATGGTTGAATCCGAATGATAAATATTATTCAGATTTGGTGTGACCGCTTGATTATTAACTTTCAAATCAAGCGAAAACTGTTGGAATGATTCTAGATGAATCACAAAAACGTTCTTTCCTTTAGCCATCCCAGCATATTTTGCATTGGCATCTGCATAATGATTATTAACATATGATAATACATTATCGATGTCAGACTTTTTAGCTGATTTACGCATCTCTGTTACACCGTGTGTTTTAATACCGTCTAACACAGTATAAGTATCGATCCCTAGATATTTCACTAACATCTTACTATCGAATTGGCGCGTAATTAGTTGTGGACGATCAGCCTCGCCTAGTACTAGTACCGTCATGGCGCCAAAAATTGCAAAAGTTGAAAATGCAAAGCCCATGAATTTCGTTGTTGCTTGCTTATCAAAATGCATCTTCTTTAATAAGAACAATACAATAAAAATAGGTACATCAATCCAGTACAGTAGGTCATGAATGTTAGTTAACGCAAATCCAGATGCGCCTAATCCTTGATTGACCTTGTTGTATCCCAACATCGTTGCCACAGACATAAAATCTGTAAATTCACGATAATAAATAACATTTAAATGTATCAACAATGTATTGATGAGATACATAATAATTGCTACGGGGTAAAATAACTTAGATTTCCGAAAATAAAAAGCTATTCCGATTAATAACGCAGCAATCGGTATTGGATTGAGCAACAAGGTAATTACCTGAATAATAGATGCACCTGAATAGAGATGAAAATCCATTATATTTGCTAGTTGTGTTTTTGCCCAGACCAATACAATCAATACCATAACAAAACCAAATCGTGTATTGATCCAAGAAAAACGACCCTTATGCATCATAGTTGTCTGTTCTCTTCTTTCTAAATCTTGTTTCATTACTTCCAAAAATAATAATCTTTTCCATTATAGCGTAATTTTGATTGATACACCTTAGACTTTTTCTAAATTAAGAAATATGCGTTAAAATAATAAAAACATCATTAAGTGGGGATCACATTATGTCAGAAAATAAATTAGAAATTAAACATGCGCAAGGTCTTGGTGCCATCAATGACGCTGCCCTAACTATTCGCAAACGTGTCTTCATCGAAGAACAAGGTGTCCCAACAACTATTGAAATAGATAATCTTGATCACCAAACCAATCACTATGTTGGTTTTCTATCACACATGCCAGTAACAACTGCTCGAGTGGCTATTAATGAAGCTACCAAAAATTGGCACATTCAGCGTGTTGCCACGTTACGTGACGCTCGTGGAAAAGGTTATGCTGCGACCCTGCTAAAACAAATTATTGCTGATGCCCAGCAAGCACAGGTACAAACACTTGACTTAGGTGCTCAAGTAACGGCAATTGGTTTTTATGAAAAACTTGGGTTCATTGCTGAAGGTCCTGTTTTCAAAGATGCCAACATTGATCACCGCCATATGATTCTAACTTTATAAAGTAGATAAAAGCTAAAAAAAGAGCAAGACAAAAGTCAACGAAATGATTTTGTCTTGCTCTCTTTTTCATATTGTTTTATTTTGCATCGATCACACGACGATAATCGATAACTGGTTTGATAAATTCATGATACGATTGCTGTGACAAGTATGTGAAACTTGGCCAGAAACGATCATCAACCATAAACTTTAAAGCATGAACTGTTGATTGCCAAAGTTTTTCTGCTTCATCTTGCTGATCATCCAAGGTTAACTTAACCACTTCTGATAATTTCTTAACGAATGTAAAGTAACTACCAAAGTCTGGTAATTGACATTCTTTAATAAAGGTCAATGTCCCCTCAACAGTTTCCTGATCACCATTTTCTAAAGCTATTAATAACATCTGGAAGTTTAAGAGACCAACATTCCAAACAGCTGCTGGCAAAAAGTTATCCATCTCCACTAGACCATAGCCTTCTAATGTTGCAATTTGTTGCACTTGATCAGACATCTTTTTTACCATGACCTTGACCGTTTCGTATGGTTCATGACGAATGATATTCGCAAACAACAGCATATCTGTCGAAGAATATGAATCACGGTGACCTAACAATTTCACAATTGCAGGACGAGCGATTTCAACTAAGCGGTAACGTTGCCCAAAATCAACCACTTGCGCATTAATTGCGCGTACTACATTTAGCAATAATCGGGTATCTTGTGTTTCTTCAAATAACGCCAAGACCTGATACACCATATCTTCATTTGGTGTTTGCGTATAAGAATTTGGGTCTAATCCCAATTCTTTAATCGTTGAATCAACCAATTCGGGCTGATTCAAATAAATATGTAGTAAAAGCTCATCGTAAGATACACCAATTGTGCTCAACAAATTCACAAACGTCGTTGCGCTAACTCGACCATTACCATTTAAATAGTCATACAAACGCGATCTAGAGATATCAACAGACTTTAAAATAATCGGAATGGAAATATTACGTTTCTTAATAAAATGTATTAACGCATTCCGAACTGCCTCAGCAGGTACGCGATTTTTTCCCATGATAAATCTTTCCTCCACTACATATTGCTCTTGCGTACCATTATACCGCGAATTTACAAATCAATAGTGAATCTTAACTATTTTTCTATTAATTTAATAACTGAGTCCTAAGTCGTTAAATAATCATAAACGACTTTTGTCTCGCGCTCTTCATTATTTATCACGATGATAAAAATCTTTTGTATTAAAGAAGTCATTTAGAACCGTGTTCTCACCAGTCATTGTTTCATGTAAACGAATACCATCGACATTTATCCGCGCATTACGATAATAATCATTTGTTAATTGACCCCATGATGTCTGTGACGCATCAACATTATCGAAAATGCTGAAACCGCTACTCTTAAGATAAGTGTACTTTGCATTATCATTTGTATAATTTGTAAATGAGCCAATATCTGCTCCAAATGGGAAAATCAATACTGGTGTTTTACCAACAATTGGTTGTACTTCCTTTTGCCAAAGCGCAGTGTCTTTTTTGATATCATCAACACTGGCCGTAGTCATATTTATATGACCCCATGAATGCGATGCAAACTGCCAACCTTCCTTTTTCATGGCATTAGCAACCTTTTTCGCCTTCTTAGCTTCACGATGTGTCTTTTTTGTATCACCATATTGACTCTCTGATGAACGATAACCTAGCGCCCCATTATAACCCGTTTCGGCAATCACACCCTTTGAGCCACCGTATGAGAAATCTGGATGTTTTTTGATGAAGGTATCAATAATTGGTACCATGTCATAATCACCAATTTTCTTCTGACCATTATTGGTATATTGATTTTTAACATCACCTTGCTTATTGACGACTAATTTATCTGCAAATCCCGAGTTCTTCATATACTCATAATAGTTAACATCATCCTGTGAGATAATTAAAGGTTTCTTGCCTTCAGGTAATTTGACTGGTTTGAAAGTCACCTTCCCTTGTTTATCAATCGAAATAATATCTTTAAAGTTAATTAATACATAGCCATTATCATATAACTGATTCAGCATCGGCATAAATTCGTCGATGGTCACCATATAATCTTTGTATCCCTGTGCCTGCTTAGATGAGAAAGCCTTACCAGGATCAACAATTAGTGAATGATAAAAAAGATGTGAAATTTTTGTCGGATCATTCCATGTGACCAACTTTGACTGTTGATTATTAATACTCTTCTTTAGATGATTAACCGTTGACCCTTTGTGCCCAGATAACACTGATTTTGCTTCTTTATATTGGTACTGTTGACTTAATGATTTTGCCTGCTTTACCGCCTTAGTTGTTTGACTGTCAGTTTTTGCAGCCATAACATCATCATCAATATTGCCATATATTCCTAAACTTGCCCCCAAAATCAATCCAATGAAAAGGCTGGTTTTTTTGGTTTTTATCACAGCTACTCCCCCATAACTTTTATAAATATCAAATGCCAAGTTAGTATTATTTTATATCTTATTACCCTAAAAATAAAATTATTCGCATTGCTTTATAAATAGTAAAACCATCAAAAGTGCAACATAAACATATAAAAAAAGGAGTGAACAACATCACTCCTTAAAAAATATTTTTAATTTCAAAATACCTAATTACTCGGCATCATCCTTAAACTTATTATAGTAATTTGCTCCTGGGAATACCCAGTTAGCGCGACCAAATATCTTGATTGTCGCTGGAATAATAATCAGACGAACCAAGAAGGCATCAAATAGGACCCCACTGGCTAATGAAATACCAATTGACTTAATTGTTGGATCATCAACTAAGGCAAAGCTACCAAAGACGGCGATCATAATCAAAGCGGCTGTAATAATGACTGGACCACTTTCTTGCAATCCCGTTTTAACAGCCCGATTTGTATCTCCAGTGGCAATGTATGTCTCCCTAATCCGTGAAACCATAAACACTTCGTAATCCATCGCCAGGCCGAAGACAATTCCAATCATAATAACCGGCAAAAATGCAATAATTGGTGATCCTTCACTAATATGGAAAACACCATCTTGCATAATCAATGTCGTCAATCCTAATGATGCAATCAATGATAAACCAAAGCCGATGATTGCCATTAGTGGAATGATAAATGACTTAAACATGAACATCAACAAAACAAATGCGAGTAGCATAACAATTCCCATAAACATTGGAATCGCATTATTTAGTTTTTCAGTAATATCAATATTAACCGCATTGGTTCCTGTCAATGTAATCTTTGTATGATCACTCTTTTTTAGCGAATCAGAATAACTATTTATCTTCTTCGCTAGATTTTCTGTTTTAGCTGACGCCGTATTTGTTTTAGGCATTACGACAATCAAAGCATATTTTTTATCCTTACTAATTTTGGCTGGTACGCCTGACATAGCTGCCTTTTTCATATCAGCTTTTACTTTTGCCTGATATTCACTGGTATACTTTTTTGTAACACTTTGTTGTTCTGCTTGACTAGCTGTTGGATTAGCCTTCATATAGTCCATCACCTTAGTTTGGACATATTGTTGACCTTCTGCCTTCAACTTTTGTTGCATTTCTGGTGTCTTAAACTTAGCGACTGCTGCTTCATTAACCACTGGCGCCAACATCTTCACATTGTCCATGTTCTTGATGTGGTTTGTGACCTTCTCTAAAATTTTATTATTTTGTGCATCAGTATTGGAGGTGTCTAACTTAACGACACCAACCAATGTCGCATTATAACCATCCCCAAACTTGTCTGCAGTCATATCATAAGCTTGACGTTGTGTATTATTCTTAGGTAATACACCATCAAACGGCATCCCTAAGCGCATATGACCTGCCGGTACCATAAAGGCAACCAAGACAACGACACTCAACAGGCTCATAATAATTGGATGCTGAATAATTGACTTTGTAAACCAGCCATCCTTCTTATTCTTAGCTACTTTGACTGACTTTTCTGATGGTTTAACAAACTTGTGCAGTAGTGAAATCAGTGCTGGTAATAAGGTCATCGCTGAAAGGACAGCAAACACGACCCCCACAGCTGCCGCAATTCCCATTTGAGTTAGGAAACTAATTCGTACTAATGACAACCCAACTAAAGCAATAATAACCGTAATTCCAGCAAATAATACTGAACTTCCTGCACTAGCTAAAGTTACTCCCATAGCTTCATCTGGCGCAAGTACTTTTCCTGAGTTATCCATTTCATGCTGGCGACTTGTGCGCAACTCCCCAATAAAACGATGAATAATGAATAACGCGTAATCAATACCAACAGCCAAACTGATCATAATTGATAATGTTTGTGCCACACTAGCTATTGAGAAGAAATTCGTACCAATCATAACTAGCACTAGCCCACTTACTAGACCGACAAGCGCTGAAATAATTGGCAGACCAGCTGTGACAAAAGAACGGAACAAAACTAATAGCAAAACAAAGGCAATCGCAATACCAATAATTTCAGAAGTACCACCGATGTCATAACTAGCGACCGTATTTCCCGAGTAAGCAACCTTTAGATTTTGTGACTTAATTTTATCGTTACCAATTTTTTCAATGTCATGAACGACACTTTTTGAAACATTATTCGCTTCTTTTTTAAAAGTCACACTAATAATACCAGTCGTGTTATCTGAACTGATTGTTTGTGAATCATAAGGACTCGTAATTGTTTTGATATCATCCTTATGTTCTGACTTTATTTTGGCAACTGCTGCGTTAATACGTTGCTTATCAGCAGATGATTTAATACTATCATCATCTTTATTCTGAACAACAATATTCATTGTCCCAGCATCAACAGACTGATTAAATTCTTTCTTTAAAACGCTCTGTATATCAGTTGATGGTACACCTGAAATCTTCAAATTTGTATTAAAGTTTGAGCCCATTGTGGCCAAACTACCTACAAAAACAATTAATATAACAATCCAAGCAAGGATGGATTTAAACTTATTGTTATAAACCCATTTTCCAAACTTGGCTAAACCATTTTTCATACGCTCTCTCCTTCTAACAATACATGACTATATTATCATTTACTTAATTTAATTGATTTCACAAAAAGATTCCATGTACAATTAATGTGAAGTGCACACAAAATAGGCAATGGAGGATAATTGTATGAGTAATTTAAGCCAACAACGTATTAAAAGAATAATTTTGGAAAGTTTTGGTGAATTATTAGCTATAAAAAGATTTTCTGAAATCACAATGACTGAAATTGCTGCAAAAGCATTAGTTCATCGTAATACCGTTTACAAGTACTTTAATGATAAATATGATTTATTATCACAAGGGGTAACTTTCCTATTTGAAAATCAGTCGATCAATCTTAAACATTTCAAGCAACAACCATTTAAAAGTATCCATGATGTCTATTTTTCTGCTTTAGAACAAATCATCACCCAGCAACAAAATGATCATGACTTTAATAAAACCATCCAAAGTAATTTTATTGAATTGTTAATTACAACGCAAAAAGACGATAAGATTTTTTGGGATATTGGTAAAATGGTTGGTATTTTACTTTGGAATGAAATGCATGAAAATAAATATGATATGTTTAATGATTATCAAATATTAGACAGTATTTACCAAACAGAAGAATTTCCAGAAATTAATTAATTTAATCAAAAAAGCAGGTAAATCGCAACTAATAAGCAATCTACCTGCTTTTTTATACCAATGCTACTTCAAGTAAGAAACTGGTTTTTGTACGTCAATCTTTGTACCTTGATATTTATCTTTCACATGCTTTTGGATAGCTGGCTCATGATAAAGCTTAACTAATTTCTGATACACTTTCTTGTCTTTATTAGAAATATCAGCTGCTGTTGCTAAAATATTAATATTTTGGCGTGTACTTTGATTAATTTTTTCATGATACAGTGAATCTTTCAATACATTAAGATGTCCTTCCAGCGCAACTGTATTCGAGATCAAAGCCGCACCAACACTTTTTAATACACGTGGACCCGTTGTATCATCAATCTTCTTGAACTGTAAATGACGTGGATTTGATACAATGTCACCCACATTTCCTAATGAATTAAAGCCTGCCTTCAATTTAATTAGTCCAGCATCTTGTAATAGCAACAATCCTCGTGCTGTATTTGCTGGATTATCTGCAATCGCAATGGTTGCCCCAGTACCAATATCTTTAATTGATTGATACTTATCTGAATAGATACCCATTGGCTCTAAGTATATGGTTCCTAACGCCGTTAATTGATGCTTTGGATTCTCGTGATTGTAAGCCTCATAATATGAATATGATTGAAAAGCATTCACATTGACATTATGCTCTGAAGTCGCATTATTCAGCTGCACCCCATCATTGATTTGCTTCACACGAATTTTTAAATTAAGTGCCTTAGCCTCTTTGCTTTTAGCAATGTACTGCCAGACTTCATAATCACTCCCCATTGAACCAACTGTAATTTGGTCAGGTGCATTTACTATTTTATAAGTATTAAACGTATGCAAGCCAACTGAAATAACACCAAGTATCACCAAACTACCAATTAATATCAACCAATTTTTTATCTTCACTTTCTGCCCCTCCTTACTATGATGACTAGATATGAATTGTTTGATACTATAGTCGTTCAACTCGACGAGCGACCCAATCACCAATAATTTGTGTCATAAATACCAAAACTAAAATGACCAATAGTGCCGCAATTGTCACATCATTTTCAAAACGAGCATAGCCAACACTAATTGCAATATCACCAAGTCCGCCGGATCCAATAGCACCCGCCATTGTTGTCAGACCAAGTAAACTAATGATCGTAACGACTGAAACGCGAATAATATCTGGTAAACACTCCCGTAAATAAATACGAAAAATAATTTCAGTTGTACTTGATCCCATTGCTTGCGCAGCTTCAATGACTGATGGTTCAATATTTAGTAACGCATTTTGAACCTGGCGTGCATAAAATGGAAAGATACCAACAATTAATGGCACTAAAGCTGCTGGTGTACCAACTGTTGTACCAACGATATACTTTGTAACTGGTGCCATCACTGCTAGCAGGATAATAAATGGCACCGATCGCAATAAATTAACGACTTTATCTAGAAAACTATAAAATGGTGGATCGGCATTGATGCCACCTGGTTGGGTAACCACAAGAAAAATACCAGTACCAAGACCCAATACACCAGCAATTACTGCTGACCAAAATGTCATATACAATGTTTCCCAAGTAGCCTGGACAAATTGTGGCCAGATACTAGCAACATTTGGAAACCAATTAGCTAACATATGCTGCCCCTTTCTTTCTGACATCATTAGAAAAATCAGTGACCTTCACATCAGCTGTCTCTAAATAATGGAACGTTTGATCAAATTGACCATCTGCTGTAGATAAAATAACTAACATGTAACCCAAAGATAATTGGGCTACTTTTTGTACGTTCGCAAAGATAATATTGGCCTTCACGTCATACTGAATCGCCAATTCTGAAATAACTGATTCACTCGTTGACTTACTTGAAAACCTTAGATAGAGCAACCGTTCATTTGGTTGCAATTTCTCTACTAATTCATCTTCTACGATCTGTTGCCGCATTTCCGTTACATTTGCTGCTGACTCAACAAACTTCTTTGTTAATGGTTGTTTTGGTTCGGTGAATAGGTCACCAACGGGACCTCGCTCGATAATTTGGCCATTTTCCATTACCGCTACTTCCTGACAAACTGATTTAATCACTTGCATTTCATGAGTAATCAACACAATTGTCAGACCCAACTCATCATTCAATTTTTTTAATAACTTCAGAATAGATTCTGTCGTTTGTGGGTCTAACGCACTGGTGGCTTCATCGCTAATTAATATGTCAGGATCATTTGCTAAAGCACGAGCGATTGCAACACGTTGTTTTTGCCCACCTGACAGTTCTTCTGGATATGACTGGGCATATTCTGCTAGTCCAACCAATTTCAGTAATTCAAGGGCTTTATCCTGCCGTTGTTTACGTGGTATTTTCCGACTGAGTAATGGATATTCAACGTTATTCAAAACTGTTCGTGAACGTAATAAATTAAAGTGTTGAAAAATCATCCCCACTTTTTGTCGGACACCCCGTAATTTTTTATCAGTTAATTGCTGTAAATCTTTGCCAGATACTGTCACTTTACCACTGGTAGGTCGTTGTAATAAATTAATCACGCGCACCAAGGTACTTTTACCAGCACCTGAATAACCAATAATGCCATAGATACTCCCTTTTTTTACTTGTAATGAGACATTATCGACAGCGGTTACTGTTTCATTTTTTCGCTTAAAAGTAACATTAATATCTTGCAGATCAATTGCAATATCTGCTACACCCATTGCATGGTCCCCCTTTATTTTCTTTGTTGCTAACAATAAAGACTATTAATCAGCTAAAATGCATACCACCATCAACCAATAGCGATTGACCGGTAATGTAGGCCGCGCTTGGCGATGCAAACCAAGCAATAATTTCAGCCACATCTTCTGAGGTAGCTTCACGACCTAAACCAATTTCTGTTAAGCAATTCGCCTGTTGTTGTGCAACAGAGATACCTTTAATTTGCGATGTCTTCTCATCGATTGCGTCACGTAATGGCGTTCGAACAATCCCAGGACAATATGCATTCACAGTAATTTGATCTGGTGCAAGTTCCTTTGCCGCAGATTGCGTTAAACCACGGATACCAAATTTTGAAGCCGAATAAGCACTTTGCAAAGCCGATGCTTCAATACCAGCAAGCGAAGCTGCATTAATAATACGACCACCATGACCTTGGTGTTTAAATTTAGCTGCAGCAGCCTGAATTCCCCAATAAGTTCCTTTCAAATTAACATCAAACAGTCTAGATATTTTTTCTGGATCTGAATCAATCACTGAATCAATAAAAGCAATTCCCGCATTATTGATAAATACTGCTAATTCACCCAAGTCACTAACAGCCTCATCAACTAAATCAAATACAGCCTGCCGATCAGCAACATCTAATACGTAAGCCTTTGCCTGGAATCCTTGATCACGTAAATTTTGAACAACTTTGGTGACCGTTTGTTGATTAATATCCGCTGCCGCAATACTAAAGCCGTCTTTAGCTAAACGATACGCCGCAGCTTCGCCGATCCCTTGACCCGCACCAGTAATAATTGCTGTTTTTCCCATGTTTATATCCCCTTTTCAATGCCATTTTCATAACAAATTAAAAACCCTCACTTCTGCTTGTAACAACAGAAGTGAGGGCACCACGTTACCATTCTGATTCGTTTGTCGATTACTCTGACAAACCTCATTAACCAAAATGTAGATACTTTACCTATATTTCGGTCTGTCCAATAACGGAGACAACCCGAACAGTGCTGACATGATTGCTCACACTGCCTAATCATCGGCCATTTTTCGTTTACAAACTAAATCACGACTCTCATCATTTATCGTTTTTCTGTAAATTTGTTTTGCAACTACTTTCCGACTCACATTATTTAACTTGATAGACAGATTAAAAAAACACCCTCAAGAAATATATCTTTCCTAAGGGCGTTTTGTACGCGGTACCACCTTAATTCCTGGTAAAAACCAGCTTATCATGTTGCCATAATTAACTTGATATTGGCAGTCAACCATTGATAGCTTACTAAAGCTCACTATCTTTCGCTCAAAGACCATCTTCAGTTCGCTTAGTTACTTGCTCACACCCACCACAAGTTCTCTGAAAACATTACGCACTTACTCATCTTTTCATTGCTTTTTAATCTTATTTTAATCTGATATGAATTTTAAACTCATTAACTGTTACTGTCAAGGTTCAATATATGATATATTTCAGTTTATTTTTTTAAGATAACTAAACATCTACCTTCTAATCTGCTACTGAAAAACGTAGATGCATCCTCTTTGTTCCCAAAATAGTCATTTGGCCAAGTAACGTATTGGCTGCCTGCATATAATTATCAGCCATTTTTTGATTGACCGCTTCTAAATCAACTGTTTGGCCTAATTGGATAGCTTTATCCGTCTGTTGTTGTAATCGTACATTATCTGCGACAATTTGTTGTTCAAACCTGGCTTGCATATCTTGATAGGTTGAAAAATCCTTATCCGCAATGACTGCAATTACTCGTGTCAGCCAGTAGCTCGTTGATACATCAAATGTTGGGGTTGTTTTTTCAAAACTGGCTGGCGTAGCTGACACACTGACATAAAAAGGCACAAATGCGTTAAAGGTATTTGGACCATATCCTAACCAATGAACGCCTGCAATATCAGCCGGAACATTTGGTCTAATTTGTAGAATATGTGATTCCTGATTACGATTAATTCCGATTGGTCGATACTTTATTGGTTTCTCTACATGATCATATGGATCAAAGGCTGTGCCTTGGTAATGTGAACTTAAGGCAAATTTCACATCATCAATTGACAATTTTTTCTTTGGATAAACGATAAATGGTAAATTTTGATCTTCAGGTTGCTCATTCTCACTATCCTTGGCAAATAATTGATTCACATACCAAGCACGTGGATTGTTATAAATGCGATCTTTATCAGTTGCACTACCAAAAATATGACAAAGATTGACGGTTGTCTCATCAATATCTGGATTAAGGTGATGGTCAGCGATAAATTGTTCTAAATCTGCTGATGACATCGTATCATTTGAATTAAAATCAAAATAATCGATATTAAAACGGTTTGGTGCCACAACAAACGCATCATCTGGAATTCGGATAGCTGCCCAATGATGACCACCTATTGATTCAAAATACCAAACCTCATCATGATCAGAAAAGGCAATACCATTAGATTCATAAGTACCATATTCTGTTAGTAATTCTCCCAAACGGACAACACCTTCACGTGCAGACTTGATATACGGCAACACTAACGTCGTGATATCGGCTTCACCAATGCCATCATCAGTCAAAGGATCGGCAGCTAGCACGTGTGTATTCGTTGTGCTTGTTTCAGTTGCGGTCATTGCAACATTTTCACTGTTAATGCCGGCTCCTGCCCAAACACCAAATGAATCATCTGCATCTGGTGTCGCAGTATACCGCAAACTATTACCAGGCAACGGAATTTTGACATGATTAGCTCCAGATTCATAAGTTGTACTGGCAGCATTAGCTGGATAGACAACAAACTTTTGTGGATTAGGCTGATCACCACCATCTTCGTTACGTGCAATCATGGTCGAACCATCAATTGTTGCATTTTTGCCAACTAGAATAGTTGTACAAGTTTTTTGATGTGCTTGATATCCTGCTTTGTTCATTATTGTACCCCCAATTTATTTTGAAAAAGAGCGCGTGACAAAAGTCGTTTTGGAGCGCGTTTATGCTATAAAACCGACATGCTTATAATTAATACATTTTAGCACAAAAAGGTTGGAACAAATTTTTTGTTCCAACCTCCAAAATTCAATTAAAATAATACTACTCTTGATCATCGTTTTCAGCACGATGCAATAATTCAGTTACTTCCGCTGGCTGTTCACCTTCAGTAGGTGCCGTTGGTAAGTCAGAAGATGCTTCAGATAAATCAGTATCTTCATCATCAACCTCTTCGGCAACGACGTGCTCTACTTTGGCAAAAGTTGCCACAGCTGAGTCATCATCCAATCGGATAACACGCACACCTTGTGTGGCACGACCGGTTTCTGAGATAGAATCAACTGTAAAGCGAATCATGACACCCTTGTTAGTTGTCAACATGATGTCTTCACTACCATCTACAACCTTTAGACCAGCCAATGGACCGTTCTTTTCAGTGACTTGTGCAGTTTTAATACCTTTACCACCACGTCCCTTAATTGGATATTGGTCTACTGGCGTTTGCTTACCATAACCCTTTTCAGTAATAATGAGGACATGTCCGTTATCAATTAATACTTGGGCACCCACAACATAATCATCAGGACGTAAGGTAATACCACGAACACCGGCAGCAGAACGCCCCATTGAACGAACTGCTTCACTGTTGAAGGATACTGCATAACCACCATGTGTTCCAATAATGATATTTTGATCACCATCGGTAACAAGGACGTTAATTAATTCATCACCATCATGCAGGTTAATTGCCTTCAAACCATGCGCACGAATATTACCAAATTCATTAACTGGTGTACGCTTTACCACACCTTGACGGGTTGTGAAGAAGAGATAATCACTACTCTCGCTAGCATCACCACGGACATTAATAACCGTTTGAATGCTCTCACCAGATTCAATGCCGAGCAAATTGACGACTGGGATACCCTTGGCTGTACGACCATATTCTGGTATCTCATATCCCTTCATTTTGTAAACTTTACCTGAATTTGTAAAGAACAATAACGTATCATGGGTTGACGTACCAATCAATTCATCGATAAAGTCATCATCATTGACACCCATACCTTGAATACCACGACCACCACGGTTTTGCGCACGGAATTCAGATTGTAGCATGCGCTTGATATAGCCAGCATGTGTCAATGAAACAATAATATCTTCTTCTTCAATTAAGTCTTCATCTTCAATGCTTGTGACATCACCAATTTGCAATTCAGTACGACGTTCATCACCATACTTTGATTGCACTTCAAGTAATTCAGTATAGATAATTTCATCAATACGTTCAGGTTTAGCTAAAATATCCTGGAAATCAGCAATTGCTGTTAACAATCCTTGATATTCTTTTTCTATCTTGTCACGTTCCAAGCCAGTTAAACGAACCAAACGCATGTCCAAGATAGCTTGTGATTGCTTATCAGATAAGGCATAATCAACCATCAACTTTTGCTTAGCAATTTCTGATGTCTCTGAATGCCGAATAATATTAATAATGGCATCAATATGATCTAAAGCAATGCGCAACCCTTCAAGAATGTGTGCACGTGCCTGCGCTTTACGTAATTCGAATTCTGTTCGACGACGAACAACTTTTTGCTGATGATCAAGATAAGCGACCAACATATCCTTCAAACTAAGTAACTTTGGTCGACCATCTTGTACTGCAAGCATATTGAAACTAAATCCTGTTTGCATCAACGTATTTTTGTACAAATTGTTCAGTACAACAGATGCTGACACATCACGACGAATTTCAATTGCAATTCGATTACCTTCTTGGTCAGATTCATCATTAACGCCAGTGATACCCTCAATACGCTTATCACGACCCAATTCAGCAATGCGCTCAATCAACTTGGCTTTGTTAACCATATAAGGTAACTCAGTCACGATGATGTGTTCTTTACCTGATTTTTCAGTCTCGATTTCCGTTTTTGCACGGACGGTAACCACACCTTTTCCAGTTTCGTAAGCCTTACGAATACCCGATTTTCCCATGACGATTGCACCCGTTGGAAAATCAGGTCCTGGAATAGCTTCCATTAATTCAGCTGTCGTCACATCTGGATTCTTCATCAACATATGAAGTCCCGAAATAACTTCACCCAAATTATGAGGTGGAATATTCGTTGCCATTCCAACAGCGATACCATTTGCCCCATTAACTAGTAAGTTAGGAAAACGAGCCGGTAAAACAACCGGTTCACGATCAGTACCATCATAGTTTTCTTGGAAATCAATCGTATCTTTGTTGATATCACGTAACATTTCAGTCGCAATTTTGCTCAATCGGGCCTCAGTATAACGCATGGCGGCAGCTGGATCACCATCGACAGACCCAAAGTTACCATGACCATCAACTAACATGTAACGATATGAAAAGTCTTGCGCCATACGGACCATTGATTCATAAATCGCTGAGTCTCCGTGTGGATGATACTTTCCCATAACATCCCCAACAATACGGGCTGACTTCTTGTGTTGCTTATCAGGGGTCACACCCAACTCATTCATGCCATACAAAATACGACGATGAACTGGTTTTAACCCATCTCGTACATCTGGTAGTGCACGTGCCACAATAACTGACATGGCATAATCCAAGAAAGATGTTCGCATTTGCTCGCCAAGTTTAGCAGGTTTAATGCGGCTGTTTGTTTGTTCTTCTTCAGCCATTTGACTTCCTTTCTCTTACTGTAATTGTGTGCCTGTTTAGACGTCTAATTCAGCATACTGTGCATTTTCTTCAATGAATTTACGACGAGGTTCAACCTTATCACCCATAAGCATTGAAAAAATCATATCTGCTTCAATTGCATCATCCATTTCCACACGCAATAAACGGCGAACTGATGGATCCATGGTTGTTTCCCACAATTGGCTAGCGTCCATTTCTCCAAGACCCTTGTATCGTTGAATAATTGGCTTGGGAGATGCTGGTAATGTTGGCACCAGTGCTTCAAGTTCAGAATCAGCATCCAAATATTTAATAAATTTACCCTGACGTACTTGGTAAAGTGGTGGCTGTGCGATATAAACGTATCCTGCTTCCAATAGTGGTCGCATATAACGATAAATTAACGTTAATAACAATGTACGAATGTGGGCACCATCGACATCGGCATCAGTCATGATAATTAATTTATGATATTTTGCCTTTGTCACATCAAAGTCTGTTCCAAAGCCAGTTCCCATCGCCGTAAATAATGAACGAATTTCATCATTACCCAAAATCTTTTCCATTGATGCCTTTTCAACATTCAAAATTTTTCCACGAATTGGCAAAATGGCTTGGGTTAAACGCTCACGTCCTTGCTTAGCAGAACCACCGGCTGAATCACCCTCAACGATAAATAGTTCAGAAATTTCTGGGTCTTTTGATGTATTATCAGCAAGTTTTCCAGGTAAGTTAGCAATTTCCAATCCTGACTTCTTACGTGTTGCCTCACGTGCACGTTTTGCCGCCATACGCGCCTTACCAGCTAAAATTCCCTTTTCAACTATTTGCTTAGCCGTTGTTGGATTTTCCATCATAAAACGAGCAAATGTTTCTGAGAACATGCGATCAACAGCTGTTCGTGCGTCTGAATTACCTAATTTTGTTTTTGTCTGACCCTCAAATTGTGGATCTGGATGTTTCACAGATACGATGGCTGTCAATCCTTCGCGAACATCATCGCCAGAAAGTGGGTCATCATTATCTTTTAGTATTTTATTTTTACGAGCGTAATCGTTAATCACACGAGTCAAAGCTGACTTGAACCCAGTTTCGTGCGTTCCACCTTCATACGTATGAATATTGTTTGTAAATGATAGCAAATTGCTGTGGAAATCATCTGTATATTGTAGTGATACTTCAACATCGATATCATTTTCCATGCCTTCAACATAAATTGGCTCATTAAAAATGACATCTTTGTTAACGTTCAAGAAATCAACGTATTCCTTAATACCACCTTCATAGTGAAATGATTCAACAACTGGCTCTTCAGGACGCATATCAGTAATTGAAATACGTAGTCCCTTATTTAAGAAAGCTAGTTCGCGAACACGATTCATCAATGTCTTATAATCAAATACAGTTGTTTCACGGAAAATATCTGGATCTGGCGCAAAATGAACAATTGTTCCACGTGAAACAGGTTTATCATCAACGGAAATCTCATGCATTTCTGTCTTTACATGACCGCGTTCAAAGTCCATGGCAAAGCCTTTACCATCACGCACAACCAGTACATCTAGGTTCGTTGATAGCGCATTAACAACTGAAGCACCAACACCATGTAACCCACCTGAAACCTTGTAACCGCCACCGCCGAATTTTCCTCCAGCATGTAAAATCGTAAACACGGTTTCAAGAGCTGGTTTACCAGTCTTAACTTGAATATCTACCGGGATACCACGACCATTATCAATAACAGTAATTGAATTATCTTTTTCAATCGTTACTGTGATATGGTTTGCAAACCCTGCTAGGGCCTCATCAATACCATTATCGACAATTTCCCACACTAAATGGTGTAGTCCTTGACTTGATGTCGATCCAATATACATACCTGGACGCTTACGAACTGCTTCCAATCCTTCCAAAACTTGAATTTGACTGGCATCATAATCATCTGCCTGTGTATGCATTTGTGATACATCTTCTTCAGCCATGCTTCCCTCCTTAAACTCAACAACTAGTTATTTTCGCTAGTATCGTCTACCTTAACATCTTCAGTTTCTACTAAATGCCCTGAATCCACATGAAATATCTTTGGTTCATGTATTAACTGACGTGCCACATCACTTAGCGAAGGTGTGGTAATAAATGTCTGCACTTTGTCTTGCATTGCAGCTAATAAATGTGTTTGCCGATCACTATCTAACTCAGAAAGAACATCATCCAATAATAGGACTGGATATTCACCTGTCTCTTCTTTCATCAAATCAATTTCAGCTAACTTAACTGCTAAAGCAGTCGTTCTTTGTTGGCCCTGTGAGCCAAAATTAGCCACATCATGTTCATTCACATCAAAACGCAAATCATCACGATGTGGTCCTAACAGTGTCGTCCCCATTATAATTTCACGTTCACGTAATTGTTTAAATCTTGTTAACATTGCTTGTTTAACCGATTCAATATTAGCTAATGATTCAGTATTAAGCTGTGAAACATACTGGATGTGTAACTGTTCATTGTTTTGTGTAATTGCCGCTTGAATTGGTTGGGCTGCAGCATCCAACTTTTTAATTAATGTGACACGACGAGTAATTAATTCGCTCGCAAAATTGACCAATTGTTCGGTTAAAACATCCAAATATAATTTATCTGAGGCTTGTTTGCTTTGTAACTGTTTTAAATAACGATTGCGTTGCTTTAATACCTCTTTATACTGATTTGCAGTATATAAGTATTTTGCACTCATCTGACTAAATTCTCGATCAATAAAATTGCGTCGCACACTTGGTGCACCTTTTACTAAGTCTAAATCTTCTGGTGCAAATAAAATGACATTTAATTGACCAATATAATTAGCTAATTTTGCTTGATCTAAATGATTAATACGTGCCTTTTTACCTTTATTTGTAAATTTTAACGATAATGGGACATCACTATACTGACGCGCCACTGTACCAGCAACTTGGGCTTCTTTTGCTTGCCAACTAATTAATTCTTTATCAGTTGACGTACGATGTGAACGAGTTAAAGCTAAAACATAAATGGCTTCTAATAAATTGGTCTTACCTTGTGCATTTGGACCCAAAAAGACATTAACGCCCGATGAAAATGAAACATCTAATGATTCATAATTTCGAAAGTTGTTTAGTTTTAACGACATTAGTTCCATTAGTCCGTACTAGCACCTGTCCCATTAATAACAAAACGCTCACCAGATGGGACTGCAATCACGTCTCCTGGATATAGTTTACGACCACGTCGATCATCAGGCTCTTCATTCACTAAAACAGTATTCTCTCGTAAGAACCATTTTGCCTGACCACCAGTTGCAATAATACTTTCTTCTTTTAACAATTGCCCTAATGTAATAAAGGGTGCTTGAATTTGCACTTCTGTTGCCAATTTTCCATCCTTCCTACCATTAATTAAAATGGCATTTACACGGTTCCATATTATTTATATTATACGCTTTTTTGTAGCTTTTCACAATCTAATTACGGCTTCATAGCGTCTCTCAGGTTGTTTAATAACGTTTAAATAAAAAAGTCGAAAATTGCTTTTTCATCGTAAAATAGCAATTTTCGGCTTTTTAAATGTTTTTAGTAAGTTCTAACTGGTGTAATCAATTGAATAAAGTTAGTCTCATTATTTGTTGGTACTAATGTGAATGGGTCCAGGGCTGTTTTAAAACCAATTTGAATCTGTTCATCCCCAAATGAACGTAATGCTTCGCGCATATAGTCTGGGTTAAATGAAATGGTTAAATCATCGCCGGCTGTCTCAGCAGCAAAAATCTGTTCCTCAACACGACCAACTTCTGGTGAATTTGATGAAATTAAAGATTTTTCACTTGTGATTGCAAATTGGATAACATTTGAACGGCCTTCATGACTTAACAAAGCTGCACGTTCAATTGTTTGTAACAAATCACGAGCATTAATCGTCAAAGTCGTTCGCTTTTCAGTAGGAATTAACCGTGACGCATCTGGATAATTTCCTTCTAATAATCGTGAGTAAAAAGTTGTATTTTCTCCTAATTGGAAAATAACTTGATTTTCAGCAACACGAACATCAACACTCTCAACCTCATCTAACATAGCTTGCAACTGTGTCAATGAAGTTCCTGGCACAATAATATCTGCATTAACATCTGAATCATCGAATGCAACAGAACGTTGCGCTAAGCGATGGCGATCAGTCGCAACTGCTGTTAAATTACCACTTGCCAAAATAAAGTGAACACCTGTCAAAATGGGTTGACTTAATTGTTTTGAAACCGCAATTACGGTTTGACCAATAACTTCATTCAATGTGTCAGCAGATAATGTCAAATCATTACGTACCTCAACTTCAGGTAGATGTGGGTAATTATTTGCATCTTGCCCATTAATATCAAATTCGGCATTTTCAGATGTGATTTTCGTTTGTAAACCAGAAGCATTGGTTAACTTAAATGTTTCACCAGGCAATCGCTTAACAATATTTGAAAAGAAAGTGGCTGGCAGAACAATGGCACCTGACTCCATAATTTGTAATTTAGCTTCATCATCATTAGCTGGAATTAAAATTTCAATTGAAATATCTGTATTTGATCCAGTTAAGATTAATCCGGTTTCATCAAGAACTAATTTGATCCCTTTTAAGATCGTCATTGATGTTCGTGATGAAATCGCACGATTAACATTATTCATTGCTTTTATAAAAGCTGCTCGATTAATTGTAAATTCCATAAGATCTCCTCAATGCACAAAAACATAATTATGAAGTGCGTAATGCCTTACTTAATTATAAATAAAAAAGATAATAATAGTAATAAGGGGTGTGTAAATTGTGGATAACTAGAATCTATACCATTACACCAAGAATTGGTCTATGTATACAAACCTGTGGATAACTTTTGTATAGTTAGTGAATTATTCACAATGACATTTTTATCAATTGCTCAATTCTTCACGAATGTTTTGCACTTGTTCAGCTAAAATACTATCATTTTCGATGGCATTTTCAATTTTTTCAGTTGAATGCATGACTGTTGTATGATCTTTACCACCAAATGCACGACCAATTTGAGGCAAAGAATCTTGTGTTAATTCGCGGGCAATGTACATTGCAATTTGTCGTGGAACCACGATTTCTTTATTACGCTTTTTACCATTTAAATCTTGGACAGTGACGTTAAAGAAGTTAGCGACCGCTTCTTGGATGATGGGAATCGTAATTGCTCGCTGTCTTTTGAAGTTCATTGTTTCTAATATTGTACGAGCAGTTTCAACAGTGACGGGTACGTTTGAAAAACGCATTTTGCCGACAACTTGATTGAAAACCCCTTCTAGATCACGAACATTGGTATCTACAGCAGCAGCAATTTCGTCGATGACATCATTTGGAATGCTGAGATTTTCAAGATCGGATTTGTTTCTTAAGATAGCGACACGTGTTGGTAAATCAGGCTTTGTAATGTTTGCCGAGTATCCTTGACCAAAGCGTGTGACTAAACGCATTTCTAGACCTGGGATTTCTTTTGGCAATTTATCAGATGTCAGTACAATTTGATGATTTTCACGTGTAATGGCATTAAATGTGTTGAAAAATTCTTCTTGGATTTTTTCTTTACCAGCTAGGAATTGTACATCATCGACCATTAGTAAATCAGTTGACCGATATTCACGTTTGAAAGCTTCAGTTTCTTTTTGTCCGCGACGCAAGGCTTCAGTAAAGTCATTGATGAAGTCCTCAGTCGTAATAAATTTAACGTTCGCATTTGGTGTCCGTTCTAAAACTTTGTTACCAATTGCTTGCATTAAGTGGGTTTTACCTAGACCAACACCACCATAGATAAGTAAAGGATTCCATTGTGTACCGGGTTTATCAGCAACAGCTTGTGCAACAGCGTAGGCTTCACGATTTTCATCTGAAGAAACAAATGTTTCGAAGCGGAATTCTGGATTCAAAATAGATTGTGTGACGAATTCAGATGCAAGGCTGGCATTGTTTTGTTGTTGCACCTTTTCTTCATCTTCTGGTAAATCAAATAATGTTGTTGGTGTTGGTGAGACATACGTTACTGAAGGAATGATGAACGTTGGTTGTCCCGTTAATTTTAATGTAGCCGTCATGGCAGCTTGCATAAAGGCTTGATAGTAAGAACTATTGGCGTTTAACCATTCTGATGCAACTTGTTCATAAGCAGTTGTCAACTGTAAGGTTACCGTATTATTTTCGTTTTCAACCAGTTGCAATGGTTTGAGTGTGTCAACGTAATTTGTATAAGAAAAGCCTTGCGAGATTGAATTTCGCAGTTCTTCTTTAATAGCGTTCCAAAGTTGGATAGGATCCAT